>NZ_CP047895.1:442500-1642500 GCF_009913435.1 Sphingomonas changnyeongensis
CCCGGTGCTGCTTCAGGACATCATCTCGGTCTATGCCCATGTCGAACGGCGCGGGCGCACGTCGATGGGCATCCGCATCGAGGTGATTGCCGACCGCGCGCGCGGGGCTGAACAGGTGAAGGTAACCGAGGGCCTGTTCACCTTTGTCGCGCTGGACGCAGACCAGCGGCCGCGCCCGATCGCCTGGCCGGACTGAGGCCGGAGGCGATTCGCCGGTCGCGCGCGGGCAGCATTGGCTCAAGCGGCCGGGCGATCCGGCCCAGCCTGATCACCCAACATCGATCACCTGGGCACCCGAATCGAGCGCCGCCGGCGCGAGATAGGGAATCGCCGCCGCATAGCCGCCCAGTCCGATCATCACCGTCAGCGTGACGAGCATGCCGATCATCCGAAACGGGTTGGGGGCCGGGCGATCCATCCCGAGCGCATGGGCGATGCGCGCCAGCAGAAACACGCCGCCCACCGCCCACAGCCAGAGCTGGGTGCCGGTGGCGAGTTCGACCACCCCGATCAGGATCAGCACGAAGGGCGTGGTCTCCGTATAGTTTGCGTGCGCGCGCATGCGCGCGAGCAGGGCAGGATCGCCGCCATCGCCGATCGACACCTTGCCGGCCACGCGCTTGGCGATCACCCGCGCGCTCAGCCACACCGCGATCAGCGCGGCGGCCCCCGCCATGGTCAGCGTGATCGGCAAAATCATTCCCATACCCCTTTGCAAACGGCACTCTTATTGCCCGGTGACGCTCGCACGGCCCGGCAGCGCTTGCAACGGCGCGCGAAATCGCTATAGGCCCACCCTCGCTTGCGACCAGTCCGGCCGCTCTGGATGGCGGCCCCCGTGCCGTATCCGGCATTGTCGGGACCCGGGTCGCATCTTGGTCACATTGGATTGGAACAGGTGCCGTCATGGCAGTGCCGAAGAGAAAAACCTCGCCTTCCAAGCGCAACATGCGCCGCAGCCATGATGCGCTGCGTGCGACTGCGTTCCAGGAATGCCCGAACTGCGGCGAACTGAAGCTGCCGCACAATGTGTGCGGCGCGTGCGGCCATTATAATGGTCGCCAGATCATCACGGTCGACGCCTGATCGCGCCCATTTGCCGTCCGGGGGAGGGGTTTAGCCTGTGACCGTCGCGCCGCGGATCGCAATCGACGCGATGGGCGGCGATGACGGGCTCCCGGTCATGATCGAGGGGGCGGCCCGCGCGCTCGGCGAGGACCCCGCCCTCCGCTTCCTGCTCGTTGGGGATGAAGCCGCGCTGGCCGCGGCTCTTTCCGCGCGCCCCGCGCTCGCCGCCGCGACGGAAATCCGCGCGGCCGCCGATGTCATCGCGGGCAGCGACAAGCCCAGCCAGGCCATCCGCCGCGCCCGCACCAGCTCGATGGGCCTCGCGATCGACGCGGTCAAAGGCGGTGCCGCCGATGCCGCCGTCTCGGGCGGAAACACCGGCGCGCTGATGGCGATGGCCAAGCTCGCGCTCAGGACGATGTCGGGCATCGACCGCCCGGCGCTTGCCGCGCTGCTGCCCACGCTTGGCGACAATGATCTGGTGATGCTCGACCTCGGCGCGAATACCGAGTGCGATGCCAACAATCTGGTCGAGTTCGCGGTGATGGGTGCCGCCTATGCCCGCGCCGTGATGGGGTTGGCCGCGCCGCGCGTGCGCCTGCTCAACATCGGCGTCGAAGAGCTGAAGGGCACCGACGAGGTGCGCGACGCCGCCGCCCTGCTGCGCGGCGCGACCGATCTGCCGCTGCGCTTCGACGGCTTTATCGAGGCCGACCGGCTGGGCCGGGGCGAGGCCGATGTGATCGTCTCCGACGGGTTCACCGGCAACATCGCGCTCAAATCGGTCGAGGGCACGGCCCGCTTCATTACCGATCTGCTGCGCCGCGCCTTCACCTCCTCGCTGCGCTCCAAGGCGGGCTTCGTGCTGTCGCGCCCGGCGTTTCACATGCTCAAGACCCATCTGGATCCCAACAATCACAATGGCGCGGTGTTCCTCGGCCTCAACGGTGTCGTCGTGAAAAGCCATGGCGGGGCTGATGCCGGGGGCGTGGCCAATGCCATCGGCGTTGCCGCCAAGCTTGTCCGCGCCGACATTGCGCGCCGCATCGCCGATGATCTCGCGCATTTCCGTGCCGGTCCGCGCACGGCGGTGGCGGCGAAATGACGGTCAGGGCCGCGATTCTCGGCACCGGCTCGGCGCTGCCGCGCCAGCGTGTCGCCAATGCCGATCTTGCCGCGCGCGTCGACACGTCGGACGAATGGATCGTCGAGCGCACCGGCATCCGGTTCCGCCATATCGCCGGTGAGGGCGAGACGACATCGACGCTCGCCACCGACGCGGCACGCGCAGCGCTGGATGCGGCGGGGATCGCGGCTGATCAGATCGACCTGATCGTGCTGGCGACGGCGACCCCCGACCAGACCTTTCCGGCCAGCGCCACGCGCGTGCAGGCGGCGCTCGGCATCAATGACTGCGTCGCCTTCGACGTTGCCGCCGTCTGTTCCGGCTTTCTTTATGCCGTGTCGGTTGCCGATGCGATGATCCGCGCCGGCTCTGCCCGCCATGCGCTGGTGATCGGGGCCGAAACCTTCAGCCGCATTCTCGACTGGGAAGACCGCACGACCTGCGTGCTGTTCGGCGACGGCGCAGGGGCGATCGTGCTCGGCGCGACGACAGGGCAAGACGAGGACGACGCCGCGCCGCGCGGCATTCTCGCCACCCGGCTCCACGCCGATGGCCGGCACAATGACCTGCTCTATGTCGATGGCGGCCCGTCCACCACCGGCACGGTCGGCAAGGTCCGGATGAAGGGCCGTGAGGTGTTCCGCCATGCAGTGGTCAACCTTGCCACGGTGATGGACGAAGCGCTCGGCGCCGCCGGCCTGACCCCGGCCGATGTCGACTGGGTGGTGCCGCACCAGGCCAATGCCCGCATCCTCGATGCGACCGCCAAGAAGCTCGGCCTTGCGCCCGGCAAGGTGGTGGTGACGGTCGACCAGCATGCCAACACCTCGGCCGCCTCGGTGCCGCTGGCGCTCGACACGGCCGTGCGCGACGGGCGGATCAAGCGCGGCGATCTGGTGGTGCTGGAGGCGATGGGCGGCGGCTTTACCTGGGGCGCTGCGGTGCTGCGTTTCTGACGCGCGCCACCCCGGTTTGACGTTACGATTCCGCCCGTTACTATGACCGGCTTAGATAAGGGGGGAGTCGATGGCGGACATGGAACGCAACGACCAACGTAGCAACGGGGTCCAGGCCGGCACGCTGACCCGCGCCGATCTGGCCGAATCGCTGCACCGCGAGATCGGCCTGTCCCGCGCCGAATCCGCCAACATCGTCGAGGGCATTCTCGGCCATATGTGCGAGGCGCTGGCGAACGGCCAGAACGTCAAGATCTCGGGCTTCGGCAGCTTCGTACTGCGCGACAAGGGCGAGCGGATCGGCCGCAATCCCAAGACCGGGGTCGAGGTGCCGATCGCGCCCCGCCGCGTGCTGACCTTCCGCGCCAGCCAGATGCTGCGCGACCGGATCGTCCGCGCGGGCTGATCCGCGCGCGCGCAATGAAGTCCGACGACGCCTTCCGCACGATCGGGGAGCTGGCCGAGGAACTCGGCCTGCCCCAGCATATCCTGCGCTATTGGGAAACGCGCTTCCCGCAGCTGCGCCCGCTGCAGCGGGCGGGCAATCGCCGCTATTACCGGCCCGCCGATGTCGCCCTCGCCCGCCGGATCCACCGGCTGCTGAACGAGGAAGGCTATACGATCAAGGGCGTGCAGAAACTGCTCGCCGAAGGGGACGCAAAGCCCGCCGCGTCGCCGCCCCCTGCGCCTCCGATCGCATTGCCGCTGGCCGAGCTGAAGCGCATCCGCCAGCTGCTGGTCGACGCGCTCGCCGACAGCGCGGCCTGACCATGGGGCGAGGCTGCGGTCGGGCCCGGCGCGCAGCCGGGCTTCGCGCCGCACCAGGGGCGCGCTATGGCCGGCAGCCGATAGCCGCGGTAACAGGCATTGCCGCCGGCAGATGGAGAGGATGCTATGCCAGCCCTTGAGGAAAAAGGTTTTTTCGGGCTGCTGATCATCGCCTCGCTGCTGTTTCTTGCAATCGTCCTGCCATTTTCAGGGGCGATTCTCTGGGCACTGGTCGCCACGATGATGTTTCAGCCGCTGCAGGACGCGCTGACCCGCGCGCTGGGCGGGCGGGCGGGCGCGGCTGCGGGGATCACGCTGCTCGCGATCGTCGCGACGGTGATCGTGCCGGCAGCGCTGCTCGGCTTTGCGATCACCAACGAGCTGATCGCGCTGGTTGAGGAGGTGCGCAGCGGCGGCTTCGATCCGATCGGGGCGTTCCAGCGCTTCTACGCCGCCCAGCCCTCCTGGGTGCGCCGCGCGGTGGACATCGATTCGCTCACCAATGCGCGCGCCGCTCAACAGTGGCTGGCATCGAACTTTGCCAGCAGCGCCCAGGCGATCGCGACGCGGGTGCTCGATTTCGGCACCAGCGCCTTTGGCTATGTCGTCAGCCTCGGCGTCATGCTCTATCTGTGCTTCTTCATGCTGTCCGACGGGCGGCGGATCATGGCGATGGTCGAAACCGCCATGCCACTGCGGCTCGATCAGGGGCGCGAGGTGTTCGCCCGCTTCCTGTCGGTCGTGCGCGCGACCATCAAGGGCAGCCTGATCGTCGCCATCGTGCAGGGGACGATGGGGGGCGCGGTGTTCTGGTTCGTGGGCGTCGAACCCTCGCTGCTGTGGGGCGTGGCGATGGGCTTCATGTCGCTGCTACCCGCGGTCGGCACCGGCATCGTCTGGGTGCCGGTCGCCATCTATCTGCTGGCGACCGGGGCGATGTGGCAGGGCGCGTTCGTCGTGTTCTGCGGGCTGTTCGTGATCGGGATGGTCGACAATCTGCTGCGCCCGGTGCTGGTGGGGCGCGAGGCGCGGATGCCCGATTATCTGGTGTTCCTGTCGACGCTGGGCGGGCTGCAGCTGTTCGGCTTCAACGGCTTCATCCTCGGCCCGGCAGCGGCGGCGCTGTTCCTGTCGGTCTGGGAAATCCATGTCCGCGAGCGCGGGCGTCCGGATGCCGCCTGAGGGCCGGGCGGCGGACGGCGAACCGCTGCTGCGGCTCGATGCGTTCCTGCCCTATCAGCTGTCGATCGCATCCAACGCCGTCTCGGGCGCGATCGCGCGCAGCTATGAAAGCCTGTTCGGGCTGAAAGTGCCCGAATGGCGGCTGATCGCCGTGCTCGCGGAAACCGACGGCCTGACCCAGCAGCAGATCGTCCAGCGCACCGAGATGGACAAGATGACGGTCAGCCGCGCCGCCCAGGCGCTGGCCGGGCGTGGGCTGGTGGAACGGGCGCCGGACGGGCGCGACCGGCGCAGCCGGATGCTCACGCTCAGCCCCGCCGGGCGGACGCTTTACGGCGAGATCGCGCCGCGGGCGCTGGCGCTTGAGGCGGAGCTGATGACGGGCTTTGGCGCAGGCGAGATCGCGGCGCTGCGCGCGGCGCTCGCCCGGCTCAAACAGGCGGCCGAGGCATTGCGCTGACTGGTAACAGATGTTACGATTTTGCTTTCCCGCTTCTGGAGAAGGCGAGTCATGTCGGCAGAAAATCCGCTGGGCCTTAACGGCTTTGAGTTTGTCGAGTTCACCGGGCCCGATCCCGATGCGATGGCGGCACTGCTCGAACGGTTCGGCTTCGTCGCCGCGCACCGCCATCCGACCCGCGACATCACCCGGTTCAAACAGGGGCGGATCAACCTGCTGATCAACCGCGAGGCGACCGGCCAGGCCGCCGATTTCCGCGCCGCGCACGGCCCGTCGGCCAATGGCATGGCGTTCCGCGTCGCCGATGCCGCAAAGGCCTATGCCGATGCGATCGCGCGCGGTGCGCGCGCGGCCGACGCCGCGACCAGCGCGCTGGGCGAGGGCGCGTTCGTGCTCCAGGGCATTGGCGGTTCGCTGCTCTATCTGGTCGATTCGGCCCCCTATGACAGCTGGGACGCGATCCCCGGCGCGGCCGAGGCCGAAGCGCAGAACGCGGTCGGGCTCGACCTGCTCGACCATCTGACCCACAATGTCCGCCGCGGCGAAATGCGGACCTGGTCCAGCTTCTACGCCCAGGTGTTCGGGTTCGAAGAGCAGAAATATTTCGACATCAAGGGCCAGGCGACCGGGCTGTTCAGCCAGGCGATGATCGCGCCCGACCAGCAGATCCGCATCCCGCTCAACGAAAGCCAGGACGAGCACAGCCAGATCGAGGAGTTCATCCGCCAGTATAATGGCGAGGGCATCCAGCATCTCGCGCTCACTACCGCCAACATCTACGAAACCGTCGAAAAGCTGCGCGCGCGCGGCGTGCGGCTGCAGGACACGATCGAGACCTATTACGAGCTGGTCGACAAGCGCGTCCCCGATCATGGCGAGGATCTGGAGCGGCTGCGCCGCAACCGCATCCTGATCGACGGCGGCGGCGACGAAGGCATTTTGCTGCAGATCTTCACCGAGAACATGTTCGGCCCGATCTTTTTCGAGATCATCCAGCGCAAGGGCAATGAGGGCTTCGGCAACGGCAATTTCCAGGCGCTGTTCGAATCGATCGAGCTGGACCAGATCCGGCGCGGCGTGATCAAGGTCGAGGCGGCGAACTGAGCCGCCCGGCCCCTTCCCCTCCATTCCGGCAAGGACAGGCGATCATGGGCGAGCATCCCGCATCCGGCATGATTCCGGGCTTTGGCAATCATGTCTCGACCGAAGCGGTCGCCGGCGCGCTGCCGGTCGGCCGCAATTCGCCGCAGCGCCCGGCCTTCGGCCTTTATGCCGAACAGCTGTCGGGCACGGCATTCACCGCGCCGCGCAGCGAAAACCGGCGCAGCTGGCTCTACCGGCTGCGGCCGAGCGCGATGCACCCGGCCTTTACCCCCTATCCGGGGGCAAGGCTGCTGCGCACCGGGCCGTTCGACGAGGTGCCGCCCAGCCCCAACCGGCTGCGCTGGGACCCGCTGCCCCTGCCCGAGGTGCCGACCGATTTCGTCGACGGGCTGGTCAGCTATGCCGGCAATGGCGATCCGGCGGCGGGCACGGGGATCGGCATCCATCTCTATGCCGCCAATGCGCCGATGACGGGCCGGGTATTCTATTCGGCGGACGGCGAGCTGCTGATCGTGCCGCAGGCCGGGCGGCTGACGCTCATGACCGAAATGGGCGTGCTCGATCTGGCTCCGGGCATGATCGGCGTGGTGCCGCGCGGCGTGCGGTTCCGCGCCGCGCTGCCCGACGGCACGGCGCGCGGCTATGTCTGCGAGAATTACGGCGCGCTGTTCCGCCTGCCCGATCTCGGCCCGATCGGCGCCAACGGGCTTGCCAATCCGCGCGACTTCGAGACGCCGCCGGCCTGGTTCGAGGATGTCGACCAGCCCACCGAGGTGATCCAGAAATTCATGGGCGGGCTCTGGTCGGCGCGGCTCGATCACAGCCCGCTCGACGTTGTCGCATGGCACGGCAATCTTGCGCCCTATCGCTACGATCTGGCGCGGTTCAACACGATCAACACGGTCAGTTTCGACCATCCCGATCCGTCGATCTTCACCGTGCTGACCGCGCCCAGCGACACCGCCGGCACCGCCAATTGCGATTTCGTCATCTTCCCGCCGCGCTGGATGGTGGCCGAGGACACGTTCCGCCCGCCCTGGTTCCACCGCAATGTGATGAGCGAGTTCATGGGGCTGGTCACCGGCAGCTATGACGCCAAGGAAGGCGGCTTCGCGCCCGGCGGGGCGAGCCTGCACAACTGCATGTCGGCGCACGGCCCCGATGCCGCGTCATGGGACAAGGCGACCCATGCCGAGCTTGCGCCGGCGCGGATCGACAACACCCTTGCCTTCATGTTCGAAAGCCGGGGCGTCATCCGGCCGACGCGCTGGGCGATGGACTCGGCCCTGCTCCAGACCGACTATGACGGCTGCTGGACGGGCTTTCCCAAGGCACGACTCGGCTGACCGGCACGCCGGACACATTCAGGGCTAGGAACCAGAAACAATGAAGCTTGCATCGCTCAAAGGGGGTCGCGACGGCCGCCTCGTCGTCGTGTCGGACGATCTCGCCTGGTATGCGCCGGCCGACCAGATCGCGCCGACCATGCAGGCCGCGCTCGACCAGTGGGACGAGGTCGCGCCGCGCCTCATGCTGCTGGCGCAGGATCTGGCCCATGAGGCGATCCCGCGCGAGCGGTTTCACGAACGCGACGCCGCGGCGCCCCTGCCCCGCGCCTATCAATGGGCGGACGGCTCGGCCTATGTGAACCATGTCGAACTGGTGCGGAAGGCGCGCGGCGCCGAAATGCCGGAGAGCTTCTGGACCGACCCGCTGATGTATCAGGGTGGATCGGACGGCTTCCTTGCCCCGCGCGACCCGATCCCGCTGGCCGACGAGGCCTGGGGCTGCGACATGGAAGGCGAGATCTGCGTCGTGACCGGCGATGTGCCGATGGGCGCGGACCGGGCGACCGCGCTCGCCGCGATCCGGCTGGTCGGGCTGGTCAATGACGTGTCGCTGCGCAACCTTATTCCCGGCGAACTGGCCAAGGGGTTCGGCTTCTTCCAGTCCAAGCCGGCATCGGCGCTGTCGCCGGTGCTGGTGACGCCCGATGCGCTGGGCGATGCCTGGGCTGATGGCCGGCTGCACCGGCCGCTGCTCGTCGACCTCAATGGCGCGCCCTTTGGCCGCGCCGATGCCGGTGTCGACATGACATTCGATTTCGGCACGCTGATCGCCCATGCCGCGCGCACCCGCGCGCTGTCGGCCGGCACGATCATCGGGTCGGGCACCGTGTCCAACCGCGACGCGGCGGGCGGGCCGGGACGGCCGGTCGCCGAAGGCGGGCTGGGCTATAGCTGCATCGCCGAGATCCGCATGATCGAGACGATCGCCTCCGGCGCGCCGCGCACCCCGTTCCTCAAGGCCGGCGATGTCGTGCGCATCGACTGCCATGACGCGCGCCACCACAGCATCTTCGGCGCGATCGAACAGACCGTGGTGGCGGTGTGACGGACGGGACGCCGCCCGGCGACCAGCCCGCCCGACCGGAGCGGCTGACCGCGACGCCGCCCGGCATCGCGGTCGCCGCGCTGGGTGATCTGGCCGATCCGGGCGCGCGCGCGATCGTCATCGAAATCGGCGCGCGGCGCTTTCACGGTTTTCTGGTCCGCCGCGGCGGGGCGGTGAGCGGCTTTGTCGACCGCTGCCCGCATATGGGGCTGCCGCTCGCCCAGCAGCTCGATCAGTATCTGACCCCGGCGGGCGACCTGGTCGCGTGCAGCTGGCACGGGGCGCTGTTCCGCCCCGATGACGGCGCGTGCGTCGCCGGGCCGTGCGCGGGCCAGGGCCTGACGCCCTGGCTGGTCACGGTGGCGGACGGGATCATCCGCACCGCCTGAGCGGGGCGGGGGCGTGGTACGCGGCGAGTTGTTTGCTGCGCGCCTTGCGGCGCGGGGGCGGCACCGGCCCGCTCCCCCACCCGGCCTCCCAACGGCAGGATACGCTATGGGAGGCCGGGTGGGGAGCGGGCCGGTGCCGTTCTTCCCAATCAACAAACTCCCGGTGCCGTTCTTCCGAACAAACAACGCCCGGCACCGCGACCACCGCAAACACCCCCTCACCCCCAGCGGGCAAGCGCCTCCTCCAATGCGATCCGTTCGGCCGGGCGCGCAGCCGATGGCGCGTCGCGGAAGCGCGGCGCGGGGGCCGGCTGGGTGACGCCACCCAGCTCGACATAGCTTTGCCGGGCGCGGTTGTGCGGATGGTCGGGGGCTTCGGCAAAGCTCAGCACCGGCGTCACACAGGCGTCGGTATCGGCGAAATGCGCCGCCCAATGGTCGCGGTCCCTGGCCTTGAAACAGGCGGCGAAGGTCTCGGTCATCGCCGGCCAGCTCTTGAGGTCGAACTGCGGCCAGGCGGCGGGATCAAGCGCCAGCCCGGCGAGCAGGGCGGCATAGAATTGCGGCTCCAGACAGCCGACCGCGACATAGCGGCCATCGGCACATTCATAGCAGCGGTAAAACGGCGTCGCCCCGTCGAGCAGATTGGCCTGGCGGCGATCCTGCCAGCGGCCGCTCGCCAGAAAGGCGTGGAACATCGCCAGCAGGTTGATCGTCCCGTCGGTCATCGCCGCATCGACGACGTCCCCGGCCCCCGTGGTGCGCGCGCGCACCAGCCCGGCGAGCACGCCCGCGACCAGGAACATCGCCCCGCCGCCATAATCGCCGATCAGGTTGAGGGGCGGCGGCGGCACCTCGCCGGCGCGGCCGATCGCGTGCAGCGCCCCGGTGAGCGAGATATAATTGAGATCATGGCCAGCGCGCGGGGCCATCGGCCCATGCTGCCCCCAGCCGGTCATGCGGCCATAGACGAGGCGCGGATTGACCGCGTGCACCGCCTCCGGACCCAGGCCCAGCCGCTCCATCACGCCCGGACGAAACCCCTCGAGCAGCGCATCGGCGCGGGCGAGCAGATCAAGCGCCGCGCCCCGCCCGGCATCGGATTTCAGGTCGACGCCCACGATCGTCCGCCCGCGATCGAGCACCGGCGCGCCCGGATCCTGGCTGCCCGGCCGGCCAAGCTGGACGATGTCCGCGCCCATGTCGGCAAGGATCATCGCGGCGAGCGGCACCGGCCCGATGCCCTCGAACTCGACGATGCGGACGCCGCTGAGCGGGCCGGAGCGTCCGGCATTCTGCTGTGGGGAACCGGCGGCCCGTTCGGGGGTGCCGGGGCGATCGCCGCTTTGCGGCTGGTTATCCTCTCCGTTCATGGCCGCAAGGCTCGGCCAAAGTTGACGTTTTCGTCAAGAGGAAGCTTACGGAAACGTCAATCGTCGCGCGGCGGGGCGCGCCGGGCCTCCTCCGCCGCCTCTTCCGCCTCCTCACGGGCGCGTTCGCGCTCGGCACGGCGGCGCTCCTTGGCGATCTGCTCCTCCTCCTTGCGAATCGCCCGGCCGCGATTGCGGTCGGCCTCGTCCTGGCTGGTGGTCAGCACATCGACGGTCTTGCTCACCGCCTTGACCGGCAGGGTCGCCGCATCGATCGCCGCCCGGGCGAGACACCCGCCCAGCATCGCGGGCAGCATCAGAATGACCAGCATCCGCGCCCGTTCGTGAACCCGCATCACTCCGCTCTCCTCGCCCGCTGCGCCCAGCCCCTTGCTCCGGGCTGGCCGGTGCCCGGAGCGGTTTGCGATCCCATTATATCGGATCGGCCACTCCAGGCTGCTGTTTTCCCGCATTTTCCGGATCGCCGGATGATTGGGCGCGGCTGGAAAATGCTCTAGACCTGTGCGCCCGGCCCCGCGCCGGGACAAGGGGAGAATAGCCTGACCATGCGCCGTCCGTCACCGCCGCCCGCCCGCCGCGCCCTGCGCGCTGCCGCCGCCCTGATTCTCGCCGCGCCAGCTCTGGCCCCCGTGACGGCATCCGCACAGACGCAGGACGGGGCCACGCCCTCTGCCCGGCTGAAGGCGGTGATCGACGCGCACTGGGCCTGGTATCTGTCCCGCAACCCCGAACAGGCGACCGCGCTTGGCGTGCGCGATCATGACGACCGGCTGTCGGACGTCAGCCTGGCCGCCGCCGATGCCGATGCGGCGACCGCGCAGCGTTTCGGCGCGCAGCTGGCGGCCATTCCCGACACCGGCCTGTCGCCGGCCGAGCGGGTGAACAAGCGCATCCTGGCCCGGCTGCTCGCCGAACAGGTCGAGGGCAATCGCTACGGCCAGCGGCAGATGCTGTTCACCAGCTATTATGGCTGGCATCAGGGCTTTGCCGGCATGGCCGACAATCTGCCCTTTGCCGCCGCCGCCGATTACCGCAGCTATCTGACGCGGCTCGGCCAATATCCGAAGCTGAACAGCGATGCGCTGGCGGTCACCCGGGCGGCGGTCGCGCAGGGGTTCGTTCAGCCCTGCGACGCGCTGCGCGGCTATGAAAAGACGATCATCGGGGTCATCGCCCCCTCGCCCGACCAGTCGCGCTTCTACCAGCCCTTCACCCGCGCCCGGCCGCGCGACCTGTCGGAGGCCGAATGGGCGAAGATGCAGGACGAGGCGAAGCGGCTGATCACCACCGTGGTCGAGCCGGAATATCGCCGCTTCCACGATTATTTCGTCCGCGACTATCTGCCGCGCTGCCGCGCGACCGTGGGCGCGTCGGCGATGCCCGGCGGGGCGGACTGGTATGCGTTCCGCGCCCGGCAATCGACGACGACCGACAAGACCCCCGATGAGATCCACCGGATCGGCCTGGCCGAGGTCGCGCGCATCCGCGCGGAGATGGAAACCGTCGCCCGCGCCGCCGGCTTTGCCAGCCGCGAGGCGTTCATCGCCGATCTGCGCACCAATCCGCGCCATTATGCGACGACGCCCGAGGCGCTGCTCGCCGCCGCCGCGGTCGAGGCCAAGCGCATCGACGGGCTGCTGCCGCGCTATTTCGGCCGGCTGCCGCGCCTCAGCTATGGCATCAAGCCGATCCCGGCCGAAATCGCCGAGGGGACGACCACCGCCTATTACAATCCGGGATCCCCGGCGGCGGGGATTTCCGGCACCTATTTCGTCAACACATCCAAGCTGGCGCAGCGGCCGCTCTGGGAACTGCCAGCGCTGACCGCGCATGAGTCGGTGCCGGGCCATCACTTCCAGGTCGCGCTGCAACAGGAACTGGAGCTGCCCGAGTTTCGCCGCCACCAGGCCGGCTTCACCGCCTTTGTCGAGGGCTGGGCGCTCTATACCGAGCGGCTGGGCATCGAGATGGGGCTGTATGACACGCCCGAAAAGCAGATGGGGCGCCTGTCCTATGAAATGTGGCGGGCGTGCCGGCTGGTCGTCGACACCGGCATCCATGCCAAAGGCTGGACCAAGGCGCAGGCCGTCGCGTTCATGAAGGACAACAGCGCGCTAACCGACGCCAATATCGATGCCGAGGTCAACCGCTATATCAGCTGGCCGGGCCAGGCGCTCGGCTACAAGATGGGCGAGATCCGCATCCGGGAACTACGCGCCCGCGCCGAAGCCGCGCTCGGCCCGCGCTTCGACGTCAAGCGGTTCCACGATGCCGTGCTGGTCGAAGGGCCGGTGCCGCTCGACCTGCTGGAGACGCAGATCGACGCCTGGATCGCGGCCGAAAAGCTGCGGGGGTAAGGCGGAAACAGGGGGCCGTTGTCTGCGGTGCGGCGTGCGTCGCAGGGGCGGCACCGGGGTTTTTGTTGCGCGCCTCGCGGCGCGGGGGCGGCACCGGCCCGCTCCCCCACCCGGCCACCCAACGGCAGTATCATATGGGTGGCCGGGTGGGGGAGCGGGCCGGTGCCGCGACCAATTAAAAAACGCGCGGGCGTTCCCCGATCAGGCCGCCTTGGCGCGCGACGCGCGCTTGCGCTCATGCGGGTCGAGATGGCGCTTGCGCAGCCGGATGCTCTTGGGCGTCACCTCGACCATCTCGTCATCGTCGATATAGGCGATCGCCTGTTCGAGCGTCAGCCGCCGGGGCGGGGTCAGCCGGATGGCGTCGTCCTTGCCGCCCGACGCACGGAAGTTGGTCAGCTGCTTCGCCTTCATCGGGTTGACTTCAAGGTCATCCGGCTTGGCGTTTTCGCCGATGATCATGCCTTCATAAAGCGGCTCGCCCGGGCCGACCATCAGCACGCCGCGGTCCTCGAGCGCGTTGAGCGCATAGGCATTGGCCTCGCCCGATCCGTTGGAGATCAGCACGCCGTTCTTGCGGCCCTCGATCGCGCCCTTGTGCGGGCCATAGCGTTCGAAGATGCGGTTCATGATCCCGGTGCCGCGCGTGTCGGACAGGAACTCGCCATGATAGCCGATCAGGCCGCGCGACGGCGCGGAGAAGGTGATGCGCGTCTTGCCGCCGCCCGAGGGGCGCATGTCGGTCATCTCGGCCTTGCGCTGGTTCATCTTGTCGACGACCGTGCCCGAATATTCCTCGTCCACGTCGATGACGACGGTTTCATAAGGCTCTTCGCGCCCACCCGGCCCGTCGCGGAACAGCACGCGCGGGCGGCTGATCCCCAGTTCAAAGCCTTCGCGGCGCATCGTCTCGATCAGCACGCCGAGCTGGAGTTCGCCGCGCCCGGCGACTTCGAAACTGTCCTTGTCCTCGCTCTCGGTCACGCGGATGGCGACGTTCGATTCGGCCTCGCGCATCAGCCGGTCGCGGATCATGCGGCTGGTGACCTTGCTGCCCTCACGGCCCGCCATCGGCGAGTCGTTGACGGCAAAGCGCATCGACAGCGTCGGCGGATCGATCGGCTGCGCCTTGAGCGGCACGCTGACCGAGGTGTCGGCGATGGTGTTGGCGACGGTCGCGACCGTCAGCCCGGCCAGGCTGATGATGTCCCCGGCGCGCGCCTCCTCGACCGGCACGCGCTCCAGCCCGCGAAACGCCATGATCTTGGTCGCACGGCCGGTTTCGATCACCTGCCCGTCGGAATCGAGCGCATGGATCGGCTGGTTGAGCCGCACGGTGCCGGTTTCGACCCGGCCGGTCAGGATGCGGCCAAGGAAGTTATCGCGGTCGAGCAGCGTGACGAGGAAGCTGAACGGCGCCTCGGCATCGACCTGCGGCTCAGGCACATGATCGATGATCTTGTCGAACAGCGGGGCGAGCGTGCCTTCGCGCGCCTCGGCATCCTCGGACGCATAGCCGTTGCGGCCCGAGGCATAGAGCACCGGGAAATCAAGCTGTTCGTCGGTCGCCTCAAGCGTCACGAACAGGTCGAACACCTCGTTCAGCACCTCCTCGACGCGCGAATCCGGCCGGTCGATCTTGTTGACGACCACGATCGGCCGGAGGCCGAGCGCCAGCGCCTTGCCGGTCACGAACTTGGTCTGCGGCATCGCGCCTTCGGACGAATCGACGAGCAGGATGACGCCGTCGACCATCGACAGGATGCGCTCCACCTCGCCGCCGAAATCGGCGTGGCCGGGCGTGTCGACGATGTTGATGCGCGTGCCCTTCCAGTCCACCGAGGTGCACTTGGCCAGGATGGTGATCCCGCGTTCCTTTTCCAGATCGTTCGAATCCATCGCGCGTTCCTCGACGCGCTGATTGTCGCGGAACGTCCCCGACTGGCGGAACAACTGGTCGACGAGCGTGGTCTTGCCATGATCGACATGCGCGATGATGGCCACGTTGCGGAGGCTCATGGGAAATCCTGGTTCGAGCGGAGATTGGCCGCGCCCTTAGCGCAAATGCTGCGGCGCGCAAAGCCCGGCCGCGCAGCGCACCCCGGCTTCAGCCCGTCCGCTGCGCCAGCGCGGCGATTTCCTTGACCAGCTTGGCCGCAACCGTCGCGGTCATGCCATTGAGGTCGCGCGCCGGATTGAGCTCGACAATGTCCGCGCCGACCAGCGGTCCGGGGATGCGGGCGATGAGGTCGAGCAGCTGGCGCGTCGACAGGCCGCCCGGTTCATGATGCGCGACCCCGGGGGCAAAGGCGGGGTCCAGCCCGTCCAGATCGACCGACAGGTAAAGCGGCCCGGCGGGCACCGGCACGCCGGCGGGCGTGAAATCGCGCATCGGCACCACCTCGATCCCGAACCGCGCGACCTGCGCCGCCTGATGGGCATTGAGCGTGCGGATGCCGACCTGGACCAGCCGGGTCGCCAGCCCGTCCTCCATGATCCGCGCGAACGGCGAGGCGTGCGAGCGGCGATTGCCGCCCAGTTCGTCATAACAGTCCGAATGCGCGTCGATATGCAGGATCGCGACCAGCCCGTGCACGGCGGCGATCCCGCGCAGCACCGGATAGGTGACGGCATGGTCGCCGCCCAGGCAGATCGGCACGCCGCCGCCTGCACAGGCGTCGCGCACCGCCGCCACGATCCGCGCGTCATCGGCCGCGCAATCCTCGGTCAGCGGCAGGTCGCCCAGATCCTCAAACGGGATGTCGCGGCCCAGTTCCAGCCCGCATTCGGCAGCCGGATTGCCCATGTCGGACAGGAGCGCGGCGCGGATCAGCGGCGGCGCAGCAGCCGCGCCGCGCAGGAAGCTGGAGTTGATGTCGGTCGGCAGGCCGATCAGGCGGACGGGGCGCATGGCTGATCCTTAGCCCGCGAATTGCAGCGCGATAAGGGCTGCTGCGAGCACCGCCGCTGCCGCGATGCGCCGCCCGCCAAAGCCTTCCTTCAGCAACAGCGCCCCCATCAGCGCGGCAAACACCACCGCCGTTTCGCGCAGCGCCGAGACTTTCGCCACCTCAACCAGCGTCATCGCAAAGAGCGCGGCCCCGAACGAGGCGACCGACAACAGCCCGGCGGTCACCGCCGTCCGCCACTGCATGACCGCCGCCGCCAGATAGGCGCGCCGCCTGAGCGTCAGCGCCACCAGCGTGATGCCCACCCAGTCGAGCAGGAACAGCCAGACGATGTAATCGAGCGGATCGGACCCGGCGCGGACGCCGCGTGCGTCGGTGGCGCTGTAGAGCGCGACGCCGATGGCCGTCCCCCCGGCCCAGAGCAGCGCCCGCGCATCCGGGTGACGGCGCAGCGAAACCCCGCGCGGCGGCAGCGCAAAGACGATGATCGCGGCGGTCGCGACCAGCAGCGCCGCCCAGCCCGCCGGGTTCAGCCGTTCGCCGAGCAGCCCCCAGGCGCTGATCGCGGTCAACAGCGGGGCAAGGCCGCGCATCACCGGAAACACCAGCGACAGATCGCCGTGCGTCATCGCGCGCACGAGGCAGAACTGATAGAAAAGATGCGCCGGGATCGCCCAGACCAGAGCGGCGACGGTGCCGGGATCGGGCGCGCCGACCAGCAGCAGCCCCGGCAGCGTGACCAGTGCCGCCGTCACCGACAGCACCGACCGGGCGACCAGAATGTCGCCGGCGATCTTCACCGCCGTGTTGACGAGTGCGAGGGTGACCGCGGAGACGAGGCCGAGCACGACCGCCAGCACCTCCGCCTTCATCCCCGCCCTCCCTTACGCAACAGCCCGGATGCGCGCGGAGATGCACCGGAAAGCCGCCGGGGGCCAGAGCGGAGCCACGGGCAGACCGATTGCCTGGGGGACTCCGATGGTCGAATTCGCCGCCTTCACTTACGGTCTTGTCGCCAGCATCGTCCTGTCGCGTCTCGGCCGCGACCGGCGGGCGGCGCGCCCCTCCGGCGCGGTCGCGGTGATGACCGGCTGGGCGCTGTTCGGCTTTTCGGCCGCGCTCGCCGGGCTGATTGCGGGCTGGATGCTCACCGCTCTCGCCACCCCCTGAACCGGGCCGGGACAGCCCCGGCACCGATCAACGCACGACGGCGTTCGGCGAAAGTCGCTTGAACGGCGACCGGCAGGGCCTAATCTTTCCCGGCCTCAAGGGCGGGAGACGACAGGTTATGGCAACGAGCACCACCACGATCGAGGATACGGGCCTTGTCCTGACCCCGCCGGACCCGGTGCCCGTCGTCGCGCCGGAAAAGGCCGCCGGGCTGGTGCCGATCGAGGACAAGCAGAAGACCGAGCTTGATGCCCGGGTCGACCAGTTCGTTGCCGAGCTGATCGCGCAGGACGTCAATTCGCCCGAATTCGGCAAGCGCGTCGATTCGATCACCGCGCTCGGCCAGAAGGAAATCCGCGCCGCCGCCGGGGAGAGCAACCGCTTCCTCGACCGGCCGGTGCGCGCGATGGACCAGGAATCGGGCGTGGGCGCGGATCTGGCCCAGCTGCGGCGCACGATCGAGGATCTCGATCCGTCAACGCGCGGCGATCTGTTCACGAAGAAGAAGCTGTTCGGCATCATCCCGTTCGGCAACAAGCTGCGCGACTATTTCGACAGCTACACCTCGGCGCAGAGCCATATCGCCGCGATCCTCGCCCGGCTGGCCAAGGGCAAGGACGAGCTGCTGATGGACAATGCCGCCATCGCGGTCGAGCGGCAGAAGCTGTGGGCGGCGATGGGCCGGCTCGAGCAGATGATCCACATGTCGAAGACGCTCGACCAGAAGCTGGAGGACAAGGCCGCCGAGCTGGACGCGACCGATCCGACCAAGGCCAAGGCGATCCGCGAGACCGCGCTGTTCTATGTCCGCCAGCGCACGCAGGACCTGCTGACCCAGATGGCGGTGACCGTGCAGGGCTATCTGGCGCTCGATCTGGTCAAGAAGAACAATGTCGAGCTGATCAAGGGCGTCGACCGCGCATCGACGACGACGGTGTCGGCGCTGCGCACGGCGGTCACGGTCGCGCAGGCGCTGACCAACCAGAAGCTGGTCCTTGAACAGATCACCGCGCTCAACACGACGACCGCCAACATCATCGATTCGACGGGCAAGCTCCTGAAGACGCAGACCGCGCAGATCCATGAACAGGCGGCATCGTCGACCATCCCGCTCGAAGTGCTCAGCCGCGCGTTCCAGAACATCTATGACACGATGGATTCGATCGACACCTTCAAGCTGAAGGCGCTCGATTCGATGAAGACGACGGTCAATGCGCTGTCGAACGAGGTCGAGAAGTCGCGCGGCTATATCGCCCGCGCCGAGGGGGCCGAACAGGCCCAGGCCTCGCCGTTCCAGGCGCTGGAGGGCTGATGGCGGGCAGCGACGAGATCCTGTCCGCCGCCCAGGCGCTGCTTGCCCGCACCTCGCCCGAAGGCCGCGCGCGCGCGCGCCGGCGCTGGGAACGGCGCAAGCAGCGCTTCGTGGCGATGGCGCGGCGCATGTTCCTGGCGACGCTCGCGATCCTGATCGGCGCGATCGCCTGGGGCAGCCTGATCGCACCGCTCGGCTTTGGCGGGGTGATGGCGGTCGCGCTCGGCCTGATCCTCGCCTGGGTCGGGGTGATCCTGTTTTCCGCCGAACCCGCCGCCCGGGCCGAGGAACTGCCCCAGGTCGCGCTCGCCGCGCTGCCCCAGCGCACCGAAGCCTGGCTGGACGCGCAGCGCCCGGCGCTGCCCGCGCCCGCCCACCGGCTGATCGACCAGATCGGCGTGCGCCTCGAAGGGCTGGCCCCCAGCCTTGCCGGGCTGGACGAGCGCGAGCCTGCCGCCGCCGAGGTCCGCCGCCTGATCGGCGAGGAGCTGCCCGAACTGGTCAAGGGCTATCAGCGCGTCCCCGCCCCGCTGCGCCGCCAGGGACCGGACGCCCAGCTGGTCGAGGGGCTGCGCCTTGTCGAGACCGAGATCGGCCGGATGACCGAACAGCTGGCGAGCGGCGATCTGGACAAGCTCGCCACCCAGGGAAAATATCTGGAACTCAAATATCGCGGCGACCCGACCGCTGACTGACCGGCAGCGCGTGACCGGCGGCGCTTGACCGGCAAAGAATGACTGGCGGGAACCCCGCCAGTCCCCTGCTCACGACTCGGGAAAGCCGACAAACACCGCCGCCTCGGCGACCGACTTGCGCTCCGACACCACGGCGTTGGCCGGAAAATCATGGTCGGGCCAGCCGAGCGCGATGCTCTTCATGATCACCTGATCCTCGGGGATGCCGGCATGGGCGCGCACCACAGGCGACTGCATGATGCCCTGGCTGTTGATGACCGCGCCCAGCCCGCGCGACCAGGCGGCGTTGACGATGCCGTTCGCCACCGCCCCGCAATCGAACGGCGTGTCGTCGCTGCCGTCAAGGTCGCGATCATAGGTGATGATGATGCACACCGGCGCATCGAACTGGCGAAAGCCGCGCAGCACCCAGTCCTGCCGCCGCGCCTGATCCTCGCGGGCAATGCCCATGGCGGCGAACAATTGCTTGGCGACGCCGACCTGCCGGTCGCGGTGCTTGCCGGCAAAGGGCCGACCGGTGCGAAACTCGCGGCTTTCGGGCACGCCCGCCAGCATGCGTTCGGTGTTGCCGGCGCGGATGCGGTCGAGCACCTCGCCGCCGATCACGTGGAAGTTCCAGGGCTGGCTGTTCATCGACGAGGGCGCGCGCATCGCCAGCGTCAGGATTTCCTCGATCAGCGCGCGCGGCACCGGATCGGGGCGATAGCCCCGGATGCTGCGCCGGCCGAGCACCACTGCGTCATAATCCATTCCGCGTCCCTCCCTTTTTCCCCCGGCTAGAACGGCGGAGCGGCCTGCGCAATCGCCAGGGAGAGCGGGGGCGGGGGCGGGGGTGGGCAGATTGACCCAGGTCATTGCGCCGGGGGCGGCGCGTTCCTAGCTAGGCGGGCATGACGATTGCCCGCCGCGACCTGCTCAAGGCTGCCCTGATCGGCGGCGGCACGCTGGCCACCCCTGCGCTTGCCACCTCCGCGCTGGCCACCTCAGCGTTGGCTCCCCCCGGCAGCGGCGTGCTGCGCGGGGGCAGCGATCCGCTGCTCGCCGCCGCGCGGGCGGCGCTCGCCCGGCACGGCCATCTGGCTGCTGACCGCAACCGGATCGGCGTCGTCGATTTCGCGCTGCCGTCGCGCACGCCGCGCTTCTTCCTGATCGATTTCGCCGCCGGGCGCGCGTCCAGCCATCTGGTCGCCCATGGCCGGGGATCGGACCCCGCGCATCGCGGCTGGCTGGAGGTGTTTTCCAACCGCCCCGGCTCCGCCGCGACATCTGAGGGCGTCTATCTGACCGGTGCCGAATATCAGGGCCAGCATGGCCGCTCCCGCCGGCTGACCGGGCTCGACCCCACCAACGACATGGCCGAGGCGCGGGCGATCGTCATCCATTCGGCCTGGTATGTCGGGCCGGACATGGTCGCCCAGCATGGCAAGCTTGGCCGCAGCGAGGGGTGTCTCGCGTTCAGCAGCGCCGATCTGGCGGAAGTGATGGCGCGGCTCGGCCCCGGCCATCTGATCGTCGCCGGGCGTTTTTCCGGCTGAGCGGCCGGGGGCTTCCGGTTTTTTGTCGCGCGCCTCACGGCGCGGGGGGCGGAGTTGTTTGCGGTGCGGCTTACGCCGCACGGGCGGCACCGGCCCTCACCCCACCCGGCCTCCCATCGACAGGATATGCTATGGGAGGCCGGGTGGGGGTGAGGGCCGGTGCCGTTCTTCCCACTCAACAAGCGCCCGGTGCCGTTCTTCCCAGCTAACCACTCCCAGTGCGCCGGCAGCGCTCCGAACAATATTTGACCTGATCCCAGTCGCGCGCCCATTTCTTGCGCCACGCGAACGGGCGCTGGCACACCGGGCACATTTTTTCGGGCAGATGGGGTTTCTTATGCATGACCGGCTGGCTCCTGCCCCGGCGGTCGGGGCGACGCGCGCCCGATCAGAATGCCTGGATGCCCCGCGAGGATTCGAACCTCGATAGACGGAGTCAGAGTCCGTAGTCTTACCATTAGACGACGGGGCAATGGCGAGGCGGCGAAATAGGAGGGCCGCGCCGGTCTGTCAACGCCCGGCGCGCCACCTCCGCATTTGCCCGGGGTGGGGTTCGGGGCCGGGCCTCAGCCCGCGACCCCGTCATCCTTCAGCAAGCCGAGCGTGCGCAGCCGCTGATTGAGATAGCCCTGCGCCGAAATCGGCTCGGGATAGCGATTCGGCCGGTCCGGCGTGATGCAGCCGGGCAGCGTCTCGATGACGAAATCCGGGGCCGGGTGCAGGAAGAAGGGCATCGAATAACGCGGCACGCCCCGCCGTTCGGGCGGCGGATTGACGACCCGGTGGGTGGTCGAGGGCAGCACATGGTTGGTCAGCCGCTGCAGCATGTCGCCGACATTGACGACCAGCGCCCCTTCGGGCGGGTCGATGGCCAGCCACTGGCCGTCGCGGTCGAGCAGCTGCAGCCCGGCTTCCTCGGCGCCAAGCAGCAGCGTGATCAGGTTGATATCCTCATGCGCGCCGGCGCGGACGCCCGGCGCCTCGGGCGACACCGGCGGGTAATGCAGCAGCCTCATCACGCTGTTGCCGTCGGCGACCGCGGGCACGAACCAGTCATCGGCAAGCCCCAGATGGCGGGCGATCGCCGCCAGCAGCCGCGCCCCCGCCCGGTCGAACTGGGCGAACAGCGCCTGGAACACATCCCGGAACGCGGGCAGCTCTTCGGGCCAGAGGTTGGCGGGCATATCGGCGGCAAAGCGGTGACCGGCCGGCAGGTCGCGCCCGACATGCCAGAACTCCTTCAGGTCGGTTTCGGTCGCGCCCTTGGCGGTTTCGATGCCGAACGGCGTGTAGCCGCGCTGACCGGCCATGCCGGCAATGTGGTAGCGGTCCTTGACCGCCGCCGGCAGCGCGAAAAACTCCCGGGTCAGCGCCCAGGCCCGGTCGATCAGCGCCGCGTCGATGCCATGGTCGCACACGACCGCGAAGCCGAAACGTTCGAAGGAACCGCCCAGCCGGGCGGCAAAGCCCGCCGGGTCCTGGTCCTGTTCGGCCAGCGACAGCGGCGGGATCGTGCTTGTGTCTGTATCGATCATGCGACCTTCCTAAGCGGCAAAGCCGGGCTTTGAATATCCGTTTTTGCCCCGACCCGCGTTTTTGCCGCCCCGGCTTTTTCAGCGCGCCCCCTTTCGCGCCCGCCCCTGCCGGGCCATGGCGGACGCCGTGCCCCGCCCGAATCCCCCCGCTCCGCCTGCCCGGCCGCAATCTCCATCCCGCCTGCGCCAGCCGGGCTTTGGCGAGTTCGTCACGCTGATCGCCGCGCTGATGGCGATGACGGCGCTGGCGATCGATTCGATGCTGCCGGCCCTGCCCGCGATCGGCACCGATCTGGGCGTCGGTGCGGCCAATGACCGGCAATGGGTGGTCTCGGCCTTCGTGCTCGGCATGGGGCTGGGCCAGATCGTCCATGGCCCGCTGTCCGACCGGTTCGGCCGCCGGCCGGTGCTGCTGGGCAGCCTTGCGCTCGGCCTGATCTGCAATCTGGTGGCGGCGAGCGCGGGCGGCTTTGCGCTGCTCGTCGCCGCGCGCGCGGCCAGCGGGCTGGTGACCGCCTCGTCGCGCGTGCTTGCGGTGTCGATCGTGCGCGACCGGTTTGCGGGGGCGGAAATGGCGCGGGTGATGAGCCTGGCGACGATCGTCTTCCTCGCCGCGCCGATCCTCGCGCCCAGCATCGGCCAGCTGATCCTGCTGGTCGCCCCCTGGCGCGCGATCTTCGCCGTGCTGGCGGCCGCCGGGCTGGCGGTGATGGTGTGGGCGGCGATCCGCCTGCCCGAAACCCTGCCGCGCGACCGCCGGGTGCCGTTCAGCCTCGCCGCGCTCGGCCGGGGATTTGCGGCGGTGATCGGCAACCGGATCGCCATCGGCTACACACTCGCCGGCACGCTGCTGCTCGGTGCGCTTTACGGCTATATCCTGTCGGTCCAGCAGATTTTCGAGACGATTTTCCACGCCCCCGCGCTGTTCCCGGCGGTGTTTGCCGCGAGCGCCGCGGCAATGGGGGTCGCCGCCTATCTGAATTCGCGGATCGTGACCCGGCTTGGCCCGCGCCATGTGTCGCACCGGGCGCTTGCCGCCTATGTCGTGCTCGCGCTCGTCCACCTTGGGATCAGCCTGGCGGGCTGGGAAACGCTGCTGAGCTTTGCCGTGCTGCAGGCGGCGGCGCTTGCCTGTTTCGGGCTGGCCACGGCCAACATGACCGCGATCGCGATGGAGCCGATGGGGCGGATCGCCGGCATGGCCTCCAGCGTTCAGGGGCTGATCCAGATCCTCGCCGGGGCGGGCATCGGCATCATGATCGGCCAGGCATTTGACGGCACGACCCGGCCGCTTTTTGCTGGCGCGGTGATCGCGGGTGTGGCCGCGCTCGCCATCATCGCCATGGTCGAGCGCGGCCGGCTGTTCCATCCCGCCTGACCGGGGACGCGGCCGCGCCCCTGACCTGACAGACGGATCAGCGCCTGAGCGGCGCGCAGCGGCGCTTGCCGCCGCGGTCGATCTCGCGCCCGAGCAGCGCACCGCCCGCCGCACCCACCACGGTGCCCAGCGTCCGGTCGCGCCCGCCATCGACCGCACGGCCGATAAGCGCGCCCGCCGCGCCGCCGATGATCAGCCCGGTGGTGCCGTTGGGGCGGCGGCAATAAATCCGCCCGTCGCGGCCCCGCCATTCGCGAGCCTGCGCCTCGGCGCTGTCGAGGGGCAGGACCGCCGCCGGCACGGCCAGCATCGCGGCACCGAGGGAAAGGGTCAGGACACGCATGTTCAACTCCTGATGTTGCACTCAAAGATCATATCGCCCTGTAACCGGGCATGGGGCGATCATCGCAGCCCATGGCTGAACGCGCGGCAACGGACCTGACAGGGATGACCGGTTCTGCCCGCAACACCCGTCCCCGCTGCCCGGTTCCCCGCAACCCTGTCTCGTTTCGGCGCAAAGCGGCGGCACGCCCGTGTTAACCCCGCATTTGCTTGGAACGCGCTAGTTTGCACGGCAGACAGGCCTTCAGGCCCGGGCCGGACCGACGTGTCCGGCCGCCGGGCAATGTTGAACAGGGGTGCGAAGATGCGGATCGTGACGGGGATCGCAGCAAAGGGGTTGGGCCTCGCGGCCGCGATGCTGATCGGTGCGGCCGCACAGGCCGCGACGTTCATCACCACCGTGCGCGGCATCGTGACGGAAGAGTTCGTCACGCCGCTGACCCGGCCGGGCGCGACCAGCCCGATCCGCGTCGGCGACGAGATCGTGGCGACGTTCCGCTACACGCTGCCGACGGGTTCGAGCGCGGGGCAGACGGTTGCCATGTTCAATGGCAATCAGGCGACCTTCCGGCTCGCCGGCATCAGCTGGACCTCGGACGCCGATCAGCTGGGCGCGCTCGCCCCGCCCCGGCTGACGACCGGCGCGGATCCGCTCAGCGACTATTTCTCGACGATGGAAAATGCCGGGGGCGACCTGCGCATCCGGCGCAACAGCTTCACCATCAGCCATTTCGGCTATGATCTTTACGAAGGCCCCGGCTTTCGCGGGACGTTCGATCCGGCAACCGCGATCACCAGCGAGATCGAGATGGGCAATCTGAGCGTCACCAACCTCGCCGCCGTGCCCGAACTGGCGATGTGGGCGCAGCTGATCGCCGGCTTCGGGGCGATCGGCATCGCCGTCCGCCAGCGCCGCTCGCGCCGCGTGAAGTGGCAGGGGCTGGTCGCCCGGCTGAGCGGGCGCGTCCGCGAGGGCTGACGCCCGCCCGGTAAAGCTGCACTGCCACCGGAGATCGCACCGAATCGGCGCAAGCCCGGCTTCGCATCGGGCTAGCTGCCCCCTAATCTTGCCCCCACGACGACAGCCGGTTGCCGGGGAGGACATGCGATGCTCGCCATGGGGCGGATCAGCCATCTCAACCTGCCGGTGCGCGATTTCGACGAATCGCTCGATTTCTATGTCCGGCGGCTGGGGCTTGGCTATGTCCGCCATCTGCGGCCGGGCAAGGTGATCCTCGACTGGGCGGGCTTTGCCTTTTTCATCGAAGCGGCGCCCGACATGGCGGCGCATCCGCGCTTCCATTTCGGGATTGAAACAACGACGGACGGGGTGCGCGACTGGGAAGCGCGGCTCGCCAGCGCCGGCATTCCCCAGGTGGTGGGGCCGCAGCCCACGGGCCTGCCCGAAACCTATGTGACGCCCGACGGCCTCCGCACCGTGCTCTATTTCGCCGATCCGACCGGCCATATCATCGAGGTCTATTCGCATATCGGCGTCGATACCGGCCATGTCGATCCGCACTGGGCGGCGCTGTCGGGCGGGGGCGGGGTCTGACCCGGCCCGGCCCGCCCCCGGTCAGGCGGGCAGCGTGCCGATCATGACGGCAGGCGCGGGACGGTCGATGGTCGCGCACCCGGCGGCGCAGAGCATCGCCGCCACCTCGCCCGCGCGGTAAGGGCGCCCGGCACGGGTTTCGACCATCAGCACCAGCGCGAACAGCGCCCCGCCGGCAGAACTCGTCCCGTCATCGTCGAGGAAATTGTCGCGGATCGCGATCCGCCCGCCCGGCTCCAGCGCAGCCGCCACCCGGCCGATCAGCGCCGCCGCCGCCTCGGGCGGCTCGCCGTGCAGGACGTTGCTGATGAGCGCCAGATCATAAGGCCCGCCCAGCGGGTCGTGGTGGAAATCGCCAGGCAGAAAGGCGATGCGCGCGGCGGCGGGATCGCCGGCAAGCGTGTCGCGCGCGACGGCGATGGCGGCGGGCAGATCGAACAGCACGGCATCAAGCGCCGGATTGGCCGCGCACAGGCCCAGCGCATAGCTGCCCGCACCGCCGCCGACATCGATCAGCCGCCGCGACCGCGCCGGATCGATCGCCGCCACCGCGCCGGGGACGTGGAACAGCATCGCCCGTTCATGCGCGGCGTGGAGCAGCACCGCCAGCCGGCCGGGATCGTCGAACAGGCTGCCGGTGCGGGGCGGCTGGCCGGTGCGCAGGATCGTCGTCAGCTCGCCCCAGGCTGCCCAGTCCGCTCCGTGCAGGCGCAGCCATGAGCCGATATGATAAGGCCCGGCGCGGTCGAGAAAGGCGGCAGCGACCGGCCGGTTGACATAGGCGTCACCGTGCCGGGCGACATAGCCCATCTCGTCAAGCGCGGCGAGCAGCCGGGCAAGCGCCGGGGCATCGCAGCCGATTGCCTGGGCAAGCGTTGCCGCCGGTGCCGGGCCGTGGCGGCCGAGCGCGGTGAACAGGTCAAGCTCCGCCGCGCTGATCAGCGCGCGCGACCGCCAGATATCGGCATCGGCGAGCAGCCGGTCGAGCGCCGCCCCCAGATCGTCGGGATCGTCCGGCGGGGCCGGTGCCGCCTCAGTCGTCATAGGCGTGGCGCGCGCGCGGATCGGCGGTCAGATACTGGACCAGTTCGATCTCATGGCCCGCCGGATCGCGCAGATAGGCGCGCAGCCGCGACGGATGCGGCGGCTTCAGCGTCACCTGCGCCCCCTCGGCCCGCGCCCGGTCGATCACCGCCGCCAGATCGAGGACGACGACGCCGATATGCGTCTGGCGCAGCGCCAGGTCCGGGCCATAGTCGGCCCCGTCATAGGGCGAACGAAAGGCGAGATAGCTCTGATCGTCGCCGATATGGACCCAGTCATAGCTGCGGTCGGCGGCGCGTTCATGCCCGCGCCCGCGCAGCCGCCAGTCGAACAGCCGCGTGTAGAAGCCGATCAGCGCATCCAGATCGGGCGCGACATATTGCACATGTTCCAGATAGGCGGTCATGGCCGCTGTCCGGTCACAAGGCTTTTGTGCGCGCCGAGCCTGATCGTCCGCGCGCCCGCCAATCCGGCCGCGGTGAGCAGCGCCTCGGCCTCGGCATCGGTTTCCAGATAGGCCCCTGGCCGCTGCACATGCAGGCGCAACGACAGCAAGGCCGCAGAGCCGGGCGTCACGCCATCCGCATCAAGCGCGAATTTGCCGATCGCGATGCGCCCGCCAGGGGCCAGCAGCGCGGCTGCACGCGCCAGGATCTGCGCCTTTTCGTCGCGCGCGAAATAGTGGAGCAGGTCGCTCAGCAGCACGAGGTCGAACCCCGGCACCAGCCCCGGCGCGGCGGCGGGATCGCGGGCATCGCCGACGACCGGATCGATCCGCGTCCAGAGCGGCCCGGGCGGCGGCGCGGCACGGTGGCGCGCGATCACCTCGTCCCGGTCGAGCAGCGTGACGCGCAGATCGGGCCAGCGGGCGCACAGCGCCTCGGCGAACAGGCCCGTGCCGCCGCCCAGATCGAGCGCGCGGCGCGGCCCTGGCACGCCCGGAGGCAGAGCGTCGGCCAGCGCCGCGACCAGCGCCGCCGCCTCGGCCTGATTGGCCTGGCCGACCGCCGCCAGATAATCGGGCAGGCCCGCCGCCTCCATGATCCGGGCGGCGCGCGGCCGTTCGCCCGGCGCGCGCAGCATGTCGGCCAGCTCCAGCCAGACGCGGTTTTCGGTGCGGAACGCGCGCAGCGCACCACGGATCGATCCGGGCGAGTCGCCGGCCAGCCGCTCCAGCCCGGCGGGAACGAGATAATCCGCGCCGTCGCGCGCCAGCAGGCCGATCGCGACCAACCCGTCGAGCAGCACGCGCGCAGCCACCGGGTCCATCCCCGCCGCCGCTGCGACCGTATCGGCCCGCGCGCCGGCGGGGCCGATCAGGGCGAACAGGTCGAGATCGAGCGCGGCCTGCATCACGCATGACAGGCGAAACGCGGTGGCAAGCGAGACCAGCTCGCCCCATGGCAGCGCCGCCGGATCGCCCGATACAGCCGTTACAGCTGCGGGCGCGGGCGATGGGCCGGATGCGGCGCGCGGCGCGGGGGACGCGGCGGGCGCCGGGGCATCGGCGACGATCACCGTCTTGATCCCGTCAAGATCGATCCGGCCGATCCGCGCGCAGCCCAGCGCGCGCAGCATGTCTTCAACCTCATCGTCGCTCTCCAGATAGCCATCGCCGGTCTTCAGCCGCATGCGCAGGGAAAACAGCGCCCCCGACGGCGGATCGGTGCGCATGCGATCAAGCGTGAATTTGACGA
Organism: Sphingomonas changnyeongensis; assembly: GCF_009913435.1. Classification (NCBI taxonomy): domain Bacteria; kingdom Pseudomonadati; phylum Pseudomonadota; class Alphaproteobacteria; order Sphingomonadales; family Sphingomonadaceae; genus Sphingomonas; species Sphingomonas changnyeongensis. Next base: position 470,868 of record NZ_CP047895.1, read on the forward strand.
CCGCGATCCGCCCACCTGGGGCCAGCGCCGCCACCCCACAGCCCAGGATCGCCCGCTTGTCGGCGGCCCCGAACAGCTCCAGCAGCTCATTGACGATCACCAGGTCATAGCGTGCGGGCAGGCGGGTGGTGCGCGCATCGCCGGTGATGCGGCCAAGCCGCGCCCCGACCCGCCGGGCGAGCGCGGCCGAGGGCGCAAAGCCCGATGCAAGATCGAGAATATCGACGCGCAGCCCCGGATCGCGGGCGAGCAGCGCGGCGGCCATGTCACCATCGCCGCCGCCCAGATCGAGGACCCGCGCCGGCGCGGCGCAGCCGCAGAGCCGGTCGACCAGCTGGCCGGCAAACGCACGGTTCATCGCCCGCAGCCCCGGACGGCCGGCAATGCGGCCGTCGAGCAATTCGCGGCGATAGCTGTCGGGGGCCGGTATCCGCGCGGTCAGGATTGCCGCGATATCGAGCCAGACCCGGTTCTCCGCGCGGTGGGCAGCCAGTTCGGCCCAATGCGCGGCCGGCACGGCCCCGGCCAGGTGACGGGCCAGCCGCCACCGGCCGTCCACCGGCTCGACCAGCCCCTGCCCCGCCAGCGCCCGCAGCAACAGGCGCAGCGCCTCCGGCCCGATCCCGGTCGCGTGGACGAGCACCGCGAGCGACCGCGGCCCAGCGGCCAGCGCCGCATCCAGCCCGGCATCGACCATCGCGAACACCAGCCCCGATAAAGCGTGCCGCCCGGCCAGATCGGCAAGCACCGCCCCCGGAACAGACCCCGCAACAGCCCGCGCCGCCACCCCCGCCGGCGCGGCTGCCGCCGCCGGGCCATCCGGCATGGCCGGCAGACGTTCGGGCTGCTGCGCAAGTAAATATCCGGCGGTTCGGGCCATGCGCCAATCCTATCGCGCTCCGGCCAACCGGTTGAACGGCAACTGACTCCGTTTTGGCGGCCATCCCGTTGACCGGCCGGACACCGGAAAACTAGCAATCACGGCGCGGCACAGTGACGAAACCCGCCGCTTCAAGGGAGGAGAACGGACATGATTCTCGATCTCGACAAATCATCCAAGGCGCTCAACAGCCTGAAAACCAGTGCCGGCGAAAAGAATCTTGACGGCCTGCACGCGGCGCTCAAGACATTCCGGGCCGGGCTGGGCACCGAACTCAACGATGCCGAGTTCCGCTATGTGATGCAGACGCTGTTCAACGAACAGGTCGTCACCGTCCCCGCCGAGGAAGCGCGCAAGGCCCCCCGCCCACTCTGCTCGGCCATGGCTTCACCATCCGCCAGGTCATCTGACGGCCAGCCGCAGCGGCGGCGAAACAGCCCCTTTCTGGACACGGATCCTTCCTGATGCAGACGTCCGCAAAGATCGGCTGTTTCGCCGTCGCCCCCGGCGAGGTTCATCTGCTGGCGGGGACGATGGGCGGGGAAATCCTGTCGGTCGCGATCGACGATTTCACCATATCGGACCGGCTGCGCCCGCATCTGGGCGCGATCGAGGCGGTCGCGGCCCATCCCCGGCTGCCCTTCTGGGCCGCGATGGGCATGGACCGCCAGGTCAGCCTGATCGAACGCGGCACCGACGGGCGGTTGCGGCTGGTCGACCGTTTCTCGTTCCGCGACACGCCGTGCCGCAACGATCCGGTGCCGGTGCCGCCCACCCAGTCGCTCAGCCAGGCGCTCACCTTCCACCCTTATGAACCAAGGCTCGCCGTCCGCTCGGGCGCGTCGGGCGTGCTGGAGATGGATTTCGCCGCCGGCCGGCTGGGCGTGCGCCACTGCACCCGCTTTCACGGCGATATCGATCTGGTCACGCTGCGCTATGTCGAGGACGGGGCGGCGCTGCTGAGCGCGGCGGGCGGCCATGCGGTGCTGTCGCGCGACGGGGTCGAGCTCAAATCCTGGACGCTCGGCGATTTCAACCTGCACTGGTTCGAGCCGCTGGGCGACGAGGAATATCTGGTCGCCTGCGACGAGCTGTATGTGATCCGTCTCGATCTGAAAGGGCGGCGGCCGCCGCTGCGCGGCCACCGGCTGACGCGCGACGATCTGGAACATGTGACGTTCAACCCGGTGTCCGGGCGCGCCTTTGCCGCGGGCTTTGACGGGCAGGTCTATGAAATCGATCCGGCGACCGGCGACTGGCGCGGCCATGCATGGCGCGCGCCCTACAAGATGCGCTGGATCAGGACGCTCGAACGCGCGCCCGACACGCTGATCGCGCACTGTTTCAACGGCGGGCTCTACAAGGTCGATCTTGCGACCGGCGCAACGGCTGCGGTGCTGAAGGACACGCCCGACACGGTGTGGTCGAGCGTGCGGCACGGCGATTCGTTGTGGTTCGCCGGCGAAGGGTCGGGCGTGCGGCGGATGACGCTCGGCCCGGCGGATCCGGTGACCGGCGCGGTGCCGCTCGTCCCCGACCGGCTATGCGCCAAGCCGCCCGGGCACGGGGCGAGCTTTGCCAAGCGCATCGCCATGGCCACCGGCCCGGACGGGCAGCCCGAGCTGCTGCTCGCCCAGAAAAACGGCGCGCTGCTCGCCCTGCCGGCCCCGGGGACGCCGAATGCGCGGGCGCGGACGGTGATGACGCTGGACGAGGAGCTGCGCGACCTGGCGGTGATGCCCGGCGGCGATCAGGCGCTGGTCTGCACCGAGGCGGGCCGGGTCTACCGGATCGACACGCATCAGGGGACGATCGAGGCCGCCTATGCCAATGCGCTGCGCGAGCCGATCTGGTCGCTCGCGCATCATCCGGGGCTGGGCCTGGTCGCCTTTGCCGAGCGGCGCGGCGAGCTGGTGATCGCCGAGGCCGACACGCTCAGCCCGGTGATGCGCTGGGGCCGGACGTCGCGCCCGAAACGGATGAAATGGTGCGGCGACCGGCTGATCCATGTCCAGACCGGCGAGCTGTTGCGGTTCGATCCGCGCACCGGCCGGTCCGATCCCTATGTCGGCGAATGCGGCAATACGATCGAGGATTTCATCTGGGACGCCGCCCAGCGCTATCTGGTGCTGGTCAATTACCGGACCGAGCTGGTGCTGTGCGATTTTGCAACCGGGGCCAAGCTGTCGGTCGTCCCCGATCAGGCGGATTTTTCGAAGGGGCTGGCCTGGCTCGACCGGCCCGGCGATCCCGCCGCCTATCCGCTCGAGTTCATCACCTATGGGCGCAGCGGCACCGCCCACCGTTTCCGCATCCACAATGAACGGCTGCTGGCGCTTGGCCCGGTCGCGCCCGCATTGCTGAGGGACATGCCATGATCCGCACCGCCATCATCGCCGGCAGCCAGCGGCCCAACGCCCAGTCGGGCAAGGTCGCGGCGTTCATCGCGCAGGCAGCCGCCGCGCGCGGCATGGCGGCCGAGACGATCAGCCTTGAACACCAGCCGCTGCCGCTGTGGACCGACGATCCCGTCGCCCTGCCCGCGCAGGATGCGGCCTGGGCACCGCTGCGCGCGACGATCGAGGCCGCCGATGCGCTGGTGCTGGTGACGCCCGAATGGAACGGCATGGTGCCGCCCGCGCTCAAGAACTTTTTCCTCTATTGCACCGGCCATGAACTGGCCGACCGGCCGGCGATGATCGTTGCCGTGTCGTCGGGCAATGGCGGCTCCGCGCCTGCGGCCGAGCTGCGGATGAGCAGCACGCGCGACACCCAGATCTGCTACACCCCCGAACAGGTGATCGTCCGCCGCGTGACCGAGGTGCTGAACGGCGCGGAGCCGGCGTCGGAGGACGATGCCTATATCCGCTTCCGCATCGATTACGCGCTGGCGGTGCTCGGCGAATATGCGCTGGCACTGCGCGCCGTCCGGGCGAGCGGGGTCAGGCGGTTCGACATCCTGCCTTACGGCATGTAGCCGGGCAGCGCCTGCGGCGGCCCGGTCATATCCTTGGCGGCCCGATCATATCCTCGGCGGAACGCGATAGGTGCGCCCGCCATAGCAGCTGGCGATGAACACCCCGGCGTCGTGATCGGCGACCAGCGACGACACGCCGAAGCGGCTGATCTGGCGGATGACCGGCCAGCGCCCGCTCCCCCAGTCATAAATGGCGATGCGGCCGTCATAGGATCCCGTGGCGATGGCGCGCGCGCCCGGCAGCACCGCCAGGCACTTGATCGAATGATCGTGCGGGGTCGCGACGATCTCGGCCACGCCGTCCCGCCACAGCCTGAGGGTCAGGTCGCGGCTGACGCTGGCGAAGCGCCCGTCGGGCAGCGCGGCGACGCCATTGGCGATTTTGTCATGCGCGCCGGCGATCAGGGCCAGCGGGGCGAGATCGGCGGTCGCATGCACCGCGGCCGCGCCGGTCGCGCAGACGCTGAACAGCTGCCCGCCCCCGGCTGCAAGCCCCTTGACCGCATTGTCGTGCAGCCGGGCCGTGCCCAGCAGAACCGGCCCGTCCGGCCCGGGGGCGAAGACCAGCCCCTCGCCCGTATAGGTGCCGATCACCAGCCGCGCATCTTCACCCGTTCCCCAGCTGGCCGCGCAGTTGAGAGGCGCGTGATGGCGGTGGAGAATCCGGCCGGTCAGCGCGTCGAACACCAGCCCCAGCTGGCCGCCGGTCACCAGCATCGCGCCCCAGGGGTGCAGGAAGTTGCACAGGCTGCCGAGCGCGCGCACCGGCACGCCGTCGCGGCGCACGACGCCGGCATCGCCGATCGCGAACACCGCGCCGTCCATCAGGCAACAGGCATTGAGGCCCGGCGTGTCGCCGATATGATCGGTGCGCCAGCGCCGCGCCGCCGCGTCATATTCGGCATAGGCGCTGCCGAACGATCCGAACACCAGCCGGTCGGGCCCGGCGAAACAGGCCGCGCGCAGCCAGACGACCGGCGGTGCCTCCGTCGTCTGTTCAGGACAGAGCCGGCCATCGCCGCCGACCGTCCACAGCCTGACCGTGCGGTCATAGCTGGCGCTCGCCAGCCGCCGGCCGGTCGGGTCGAGCGCCAGCCGCTTGATCCCCGCCGCATGGGCGGGCACCCGCTCCGCGCCGCCGGGGCCGATCACCAGGATCTCGCCCGCGTCATTGCCGGCAAAGATCCGGCCATCGGGGGCGATGGCGATGGTGTCGGTCTCGACCCCCGGCCGGTGGCAGGCGATTTCCGCGCCGCTGTCCGCCCGCCAGCGGCGGATCGTGCCATCGTCGCTCGACGAGGCCAGCTCGGTGCCGCCGGCCAGCCATTCGACCGACAGCACATCGACCTCATGCCCCTGAAGCGTGCGGAGCAGCGCGCCCGTGCGGTCGAACAGCCGGATCATCCGGTCGCGCGAAGCGGTGGCGACAAACCGCCCGCACCGGCTCCAGCTGGCCATTTCGACATCGTCGCGGTGGCCGGCGAGCACCGCGACCGGGGCAAGGTCGCCCGCCGACCAGATGCGCGCCAGATGGTCGCTGCTCGCGCTCACGATCAGCCTTTGGTCGGGGCTGAACCGGCACTGGTTGACCAGATGGTCGTGCCGGGCAACGTGCAGCGGGGCGCGGCGTTCAGCATCCCACAGGATCAGCCGGCTGTCATAGCCGGCGGTCGCGACATGGCCGCCGCCGTCCCAGTCGATGCCGCTGATCGGCGACCGGTGGGCGATGGCAGCGGCCGCGCTGACCGGCTGGGCGAGATCAATCACAGGCATGCCAGCCGGAACCCGCGATGGCGAAAGGGCGCCGCCGGATGCGGCCCGTGGCGGCGCGCGCCGCGCGCCAGATCGCCGCCCAGCGCGAAACAGCCGCCGCGCAGCACCCGGTAATGCCCGCCCGACAGGGCGGTCAGATCATCGTCGATCCAGCGCCCGCCGGGATAGGGGCATAAAGATCGGCAACCCATTCCTCGACATTGCCCGCCATGTCCCACACGCCGAACGGCGAGACACCGCCCGGATAGGCAGTGACCGGGGTGGTGGTGCCGATCCCCGCCTCGCGCGTGTTGCAGCGCGTGGCATCGAACCGGTCGCCATAGGGATAGATCAGCGCGTCCGGCCCGCGCGCCGCCCATTCCCATTGCGCCTCGCTCGGCACGGCAAAGCGCCGGCCGGTCATGGCCGATGCCCAGGCTGCGAAATCATCGGCATCTATCGCCTCGACCCCCCAGACCGGGTGATCGCCCGGCGCGCCGATGCGGATCGATTCGGGGGCCGGCCGGCCGGTCGCGGCAAGGAAGGGCAGATACTGGTCGTTGGTGACCGGGAAACGGCCGATGGCAAAGGGCGCGATACGCACGCTGTGGCGCGGATATTCCTTGGCAATCCAGTCGCCAAAGGCGGCGCGGTAGCGCGGATCGACCAGCCGGTCGCGCCAGTCGGCGATGCAGGCGGCCATTTCCGCCATGGTCGATCCGATCGGCGCATCGCCGCCCGGAATCGCCACCATGTCGAACACCGCGTCGCGGGCAGGGTCCGGGCGGGCGGGGTCCGGAGCGCGAGCAGGGCCAGCGGGACTGGCCGCGCGGACAGCGGCGATGGGCGGTGCGGTCATTCTCCCCCCTGTCAGGCTCTGGTCGCGCCGCCCGGCCGGCGACGCGGGGAACGCGGGGCGGGCCGGCCGGGCAAGCGGGAGCAGACTGGGCGAAGCGCGCCCATGCGGCCAGCCGATCCCGGTCCGCTCTGACAGAGGATTGCCGCCTTTCACGGCCAAAGCGGAGGAAAATGCGTCTCCCGACGCCGGCCAAGATGCGCCGCGCAAGACGCCTTGAAACGAAGCTGTTCAGCGGGGGATTATGGTGCCCAGGGACGGGATCGAACCGCCGACACTGCGATTTTCAGTCGCATGCTCTACCAACTGAGCTACCTGGGCGCACAGCGGCGAACGCTGTGGAGGCGGCGCTATAGCGGCGGCTCCTCGCCTCTGTCCAGAGGATTTTCAGCCGGCGGGCCGGGCAGGCGATAGCCGTCGCCCAGCCAGTTGAGCAGGTCGCGGTCGCGGCACCCGCGCGAGCAGAACGGGGCATGGTCCGGCGCGGTCGGACGGGCGCAAAGCGGGCAGCGGTCAGCGGTCGGGTTCGGCATGTCCGCCCCAGATGGTCTGCGACGCATCGGCGCGCAAGCCGATGCGCGCGCCCAGCCGCCGGCTGAGTTCGTCGGTCCAGCCCGGCTCGGCGCCGATCAGGTCGATCACCGGCGGCGCGGCGACGAGCGTGAGCGGCCCGGGCGGCGGACGGCCATGTTCGACGCGGCGCAGCAGGGCGAGCGACGCCGTCCGCACCGGATCGGCCTGCACCAGTTCGGGGAGCGACGGGCGCAGGCGGCGGCGGATGATCTGCAGAAAGCCGAACCCGTTGACCGCGGTGCGTTCAAACGGCGCGGGCAGTGCCGAATCAAGCGCCTGCGCAGCCGCCTGGCGCGCCGCCTTGTCGGGCAGGGTCGGCAGATCAAGGCCGATCGATCCGCCAATGTCGAAGCGGCGGATCGCCGCCCCCGCCGCCGCCGCCCCGCGCCGGGCGAGGTCGGCGGGCGGCAGATCGCCGTCAATGTCGATCAGCGTCATCGCCGGGGTGACCGAGATGCGCAGCAGGCCGCCGACAAAGGGCACCAGCCCGGTCGCCGCCTGTTCGACCAGTTCGGACCAGCCGGCCTGTTCGAGCCGATCGGGTTCATGCGCGCGCAGCAGATGCGCCGGGCCGATCGCCGCGCAGAGCGACGGGCCGGGGCGGGATCGGGCGCAGGATCGGCCGCACATGCAACCGCCAGCGGCAGCTTGGGATTGCCGCGCTCGGGGATCGCCTCGCGCACGATCTCGACGACCAGGGCCGCCCCCTCGCTCAGCCCGGCGGGCACCGGCTGGAGCAGCGCCTCGCCGCCGTCAGCGGCACCGGTCAGCCGCACCAGCGCGCGGGTGCCGCGCCGTTCGATCAGCCGTGCAGGCGCGATGGTGCCCAGCCTCAGGCCCGGCCGCTCGATCCGCGCCTCGACGATCGCGTCGCCCTGGATCAGCGCGGCGCGCGCCTCGCCAATCCCCTGTTCAAAGACCCATTCACCCATCCAGCCGCCCGGCCGCGACCAGCAGCGCGCGGGTTTCAAACAGCGGCAGGCCGACGACGCCCGAATGGCTGCCGGCCAGATGGCGGACAAAGGCTTCGGCGGCGCCCTGCACCGCATAGCCGCCGGCCTTGCCCCGCCACTCGCCGCCGGCGAGATAGGCGGCGATCTCGCTGCCGGTCAGCCGCTTGAAACTGAGGATGCTGGTCGACAGCCGGTGCCGGGCGGTGCCGGCCCCGTCGATCAGCGTCACCGCGCTCAGCACGCGGTGGCGGCGGCCGGACAGCAGTTCGAGACAGTGGCGCGCCTCGGCCTCGGTCTCGGCCTTGGGCAGGATGCGCCGGCCGACCGCCACCACCGTATCGGCCCCGAGCACGAGCGCGCCTGGATGACGGGCGGCGACCAGCGCCGCCTTGGCCGCCGCAAGGCGCGCGGCATAGCGCGCCGGCAGCTCGCCAGCGAGCGGCGTTTCGTCGAGATCGGCGGGATCGACCGCATCGGGAACGACCCCGATGCGCGCCAGCAGGTCGAGACGGCGCGGGCTGGCCGAAGCGAGGATCAGCGGCGCGCGCGCAGCGGGCGCGGCGCTCACTTGAACCGGTAGGTGATCCGGCCCTTGGTCAGATCATAAGGCGTCAGTTCGACGAGCACCTCGTCGCCGACCAGCACGCGGATGCGGTTCTTGCGCATCTTGCCGGCGGTATGGCCGAGGATCTCATGATCATTTTCCAGGCGCACGCGGAACATCGCATTGGGCAGCAGTTCGACAACCTGCCCGCGCATCTCGAGAAGTTCTTCCTTAGCCAATGAGCAGCTTTCCTGGGTTTTGAGGGTGTTTGAAAATCGCGCCGCCATAGCGGAGCGGGGCCGAAAAGGCAAAGGCCGCCGGGGGGAAGGCATCCGTTCCCCGATCCGTCCGTCCCCAAGCCGGTTGACGCCGCGCCCGGCGCGGGGATGATGCGCGGCGACACAAGCCGGGAAAGGAAGGGGTGGATGCGCAGCTTTGCTGCAGGCGCGCTGGCGCTGATCATGGCGGGCGGTGCGGCCCTGCCGGGTGCGGCGACGGCGCAGGGTTTTGCCGTGCCGCCCGTGCAGATGGCCGAGCCCGGCGATGCCGGCCGGCGAATCGAAGCCGACGGGCTGATCGGCAACTGGTTTCCGCCCGCCGGGCCGGCAGTCGCAACGCCCGCCGCGCGCCGGCCGGCGATCCTGCTGCTCGGCGGGTCGGAAGGCGCGCTTTCGGCATCGGGCGTGCGCATGGCGCGGGCGCTAAGTGCGCTCGGTTACGGCGTGCTGCAGCTGTCCTATTTCCGCGCGCCCGGCCAGTCGGCCTCGCTGGAGCTGGTGCCGCTTGAGATGTTCGACCGCGCGCTTGGCTGGATCGGTCAGCAGCCCGGCATCGACCGCCGCCGCCTGGGCGTGATCGGTATCTCCAAGGGCGGCGAAGCGGCGCTGCTCATCGCCAGCCGCAACACAAGGCTGCGCGCGGTCATCGCGGCGGTGCCGTCCCATGTCGCCTGGCCGGGCGTGGTCTGGGACGGCGCATGGGGCACACCGCCCAAGCCATCCTGGTCGGTAGGCGGACAGCCGGTGCCGGTCGTGCCCTATGGCGCGTTTGACGGGGCGGGCGGCATCCGGTCGGTCTATGAAAATGGGCTGAAAGCGCTGGCTGACCATCCGGGGCGGTCATCCCGCTGGAGCGCGCGCGCGCCCGCATCCTGCTGGTGTGCGGCGAGGCCGACAGCCTGTGGCCCGGCTGCCCGATGGCGCGGGAAGCGGCGGCGCGGGCGGGCAAGCGGGCCGAAGTCCGCGCCTATGCCGATGCCGGGCATCTGGCGTTCGGCCTGCCGATCGATCCCAAATCGCCAGGCTTTGGCCAGCTTGCCAGCCTTGGCGGCACCGCCGAGGGCAATCATGCCGCCCGCACCGACAGCTGGGCGCGCGCGCAGGCATTTCTGGCCGAGGCGTTCAAATGAGCACCGCACCGGCCATCGGCGCAGCGCAGGGCGCGGACGGGACCAGCCAGCCGACCGGATTCGGCGCGCTGATCGCGGCGCTGACCCCGCTTGACCGGGCCGACGGCAGCACAGCCGGACTGACGACCGAATTGCCCGAAAACTGGACGCAGGGGCGCACCGCTTATGGCGGGCTGTCGGCCGCCTTGTGCGTGGAAGCCGCGCGGCGCATGGCCGCGGATCTGCCGCCGCTGCGCTCCGGCCAGTTCGCCTTTGCAGGGCCAGCCGCCGGGCGGCTGGACATCCGGCCGGAGCTGGTGCGGCGCGGCCGCTCGGCCGCCACCATGGCCGTGGCGCTCGACGGCGATCAGGGACCGGCGGTGCGCGCGCTGCTGACCTATGGCGCCGCGCGCGACAGCCGGGTCGGTCATGACAGCCTGGCCGCACCGGACGTGGCCGGGCCGGATGACTGCCCGGCCTTTTTCCCCTCAGGCGGCGGCCCGCGCTTTGCCGCGAACATGGAGATGCGCCTTGCCGCCGGCAACCGGCCGCTGGCGGGCGGCGATCCCGCCTTCTGGCTGTGGGTGCGCCACCGCGCGCCGGACGGGGCCGATCCGCTGACCGCCCTTGTCGCGCTCGCCGATTCGCCGCCGCCCGCCGCCATGGTCGGCTTTCCCGCCCCCGCGCCGATCAGCACCATGACCTGGACGCTCGATCTGCTCGGCGATCCGGGCGATGATCCGGGGGTGTGGCGGCTGCTGCATTCGGTGAGCGAACAGGCAGGCCATGGCTATTCGGCGCAGGCGATGACGCTGTGGGACGCGGACCGCCGCCCGCTTGCCGTTGCCCGGCAGATGGTCGCGCTGTTCACCTGAACGGGGTGATGATTGTTGCGCGCCTCACGGCGCGGTCGCGGCACCGGCCCGCTCCCCCACCCGGCCTCCCAACGGCAGTATCATGTGGGAGGCCGGGTGGCGGAGCGGGCCGGTGCCGCGACAGCAAAGACTCCCGGTGCCGGTCTTCGCTAAACAGCGAACACCGCTATCTGGCGAACAGCCGGTCGAGATAGGCGGCGATGCGGATGCCGGCCTGTTGCAGACGCCGGTCGACGACCGGCTGCTGGGCAAAGGCATAGGCAAAGGACAGATCGGGCCGGGCCGGATACAGGCCGTCGCGCAGCGCGGCGCTCTCGGCGATCCACACCGCCGGATCGGCTGACCACCACGCGACCATATCGGCCGGGGCGATGCGGCGGTCGAGCCAGTCGGCATATTCGGAAAAACTCAGGCCGTTGCGCGCGATCAGGCCGCTGTCCCACAGCGCATGCAGGTTGGTCGGCTCGCCGAAAAAGCTGATCGCGACATCATTGCCGCCCTTGTCGCGGCCATTGCCGACATGAAAGGGCTGGTGAAGATCGCCGACGATATGGACGATGAAGCGCAGCGCCAGCTGCCGGTCGGCGCGGCTGGCGGCGGGGTTGCGCAGCGTCGCTGAAAAACGCGCCAGCGCGCTTGCCGCATCGCCTTCGGGCGGGGTGGTGTCGGGGCCGTGCGCCTTGCCGGGCGGCACCGTCACATAATGCCAGGGATTGGCGGTCTTCTGCCAGAACTCCGACGGGTCCGACCGCATCTCATCGGCCCAGGTCGCGGCTTCGGCCAGGCTTTCATCGCCCAGGATCAGCCGGATCTGCGCCCGCGCCAGCCCGCCCAGATGACGTTCGGCGATCGCGCCGGTGACGCGGTGGCCGGTCTGCCCCCAGGCAAAAGCCGGCTGGGCGCAGGCAAGCGAGAGCGGCAGCGCGAACAGGGCCGCCAGCCGGCGGAACCGGCGGGCGAGAGCACGAGACGAAAACGGGTCGGTCATCCGGCGCAGATGCCGCGCCGGTGTGACATTTTTGGGGCATGAAAAACCCGCCCGGTCCGGCCGCACGGGGCGGCAGGACCGGGCGGGCGAAGGTTCAGCCCGTCAGGCTGCGCGCCGGATCAATGGACCCCGCCCGCCAGCGCCGCCAGCAGCAGCAGCGCGACGATGTTGGTGATCTTGATCATCGGATTGACCGCCGGGCCGGCGGTGTCCTTGTAGGGATCGCCGACCGTGTCGCCGGTCACCGCGGCCTTGTGCGCCTCGGATCCCTTGCCGCCATGATGGCCGTCCTCGATATATTTCTTGGCATTGTCCCACGCGCCGCCGCCCGATGTCATCGAGATCGCGACGAACAGGCCGGACACGATCACGCCCAGCAGCAGCGCACCCAGAGCGGCAAAGCCATTGGCCTGGCCCGCCACCTGAGTGATGATGAAATAGACGGCGATCGGGGCGAGCACCGGCAACAGGCTGGGCACGATCATTTCCTTGATCGCCGCCTTGGTCACCAGATCGACGGTGCGCGCATAATCGGGCTTGGACGTGCCCGCCATGATCCCCTTGTTGTCGCGGAACTGGGCGCGGACCTCCTCGACCACCGCCCCGGCGGCGCGGCCGACAGCGGTCATCCCCATCGCCCCGAACAGATAGGGCAGCAGCGCGCCGAGCAGCAGCCCGACGATGACATAGGGGTTGCTGAGCGAGAAATCGACGGTCAGCCCGGGAAAGAACGCGCTGAGATCGGTCGTGTAGGCGCCGAACAGCACCAGGGCCGCCAGCCCGGCCGAGCCGATCGCATAGCCCTTGGTGACCGCCTTGGTCGTGTTACCGACCGCGTCGAGCGCATCGGTGCGGTTGCGCACCTCGCCCTCCAGCCCCGCCATTTCGGCGATGCCGCCGGCATTGTCGGTCACCGGCCCATAGGCGTCGAGTGCCACGACCATGCCCGCGAGCGCCAGCATCGCGGTCGCGGCAAAGGCGATGCCGATGATGCCCGCGATCTGATAGGTGGCGACGACCGCGACGACGATGACCAGGGTCGGCAGCGCGGTCGATTCAAGGCTGATCGCCAGCCCCTGGATCACATTGGTGCCATGGCCGGTTTCCGACGCCTTGGCGATCGACTTGACCGGGCGATAGCCGGTGCCGGTGTAATACTCGGTGATCCACACGATCAGCCCGGTCACGGCCAGCCCGATCAGCATGCACCAGAACAGCTGCCAGCCGGTAAAGCTCGGCCCGGCGGCGTCGGCCCCGGCGATGAACGGCTCGTCACCGGCAAAGCCCGCGCCGCCGATCACCGTGTTCATATCGCCAAGCGTTAGCTGGGTCGCGCCATAGAGCAGCGGGATCGACAGCAGGGCGGTGCCCCAGAAGCCCTTGTAGAGCGCCCCCATGATCGACTGGCTGCCGCCCAGGCGGACCAGATAGGTGCCGATGATCGACGCGATGATGCACACGCCGCCGGCAACCAGCGGCAGCGCCATCAGCTTCATCAGATCGGGCGCCTCGGCCCGCACCAGCAGCGCGACCGACACCATCGTCACGCCCAGCGTCACGACATAGGTTTCAAACAGGTCGGCAGCCATGCCGGCACAGTCGCCGACATTGTCGCCGACATTGTCGGCGATCACCGCCGGGTTGCGGGGATCGTCCTCGGGAATGCCCGCCTCGACCTTGCCGACCAGATCGGCGCCGACATCGGCCGCTTTGGTGAAGATGCCGCCGCCCAGACGCGCGAAGATCGAGATCAGCGACGCGCCGAACGACAGCGCGACCAGCGCGTCGATGACCTGCCGGTCACCGGGGGCCAGCCCCTGAATGTCGGTCAGCCCATAGAAAAACCCGGCAATCGCCAGCAGCCCCAGCCCGGCGACCAGCATGCCGGTGACCGCGCCCGAACGAAAGGCGACGGTCAGCCCAGCCTGCAGACTGGTCCGCGCCGCTTCGGCCGTGCGGACATTGGCGCGCACCGAAATGTTCATGCCGATATAGCCGGCCACCCCCGACAGCAGCGCCCCGACGACGAAGCCGAGCGCCGAGATCCGCCCCAGAAACACCGCCACGAGCACCGCCACGACAATACCGACAATGGCAATGGTCCGGTATTGCCGCCCCAGATAGGCCTTTGCGCCTTCCTGGATCGCGCCCGCAATCTCCTGCATCCGGGCATTGCCCGCAGGCTGTGCCAGAATCTGGCGACTGGTGATCAAGCCATACAAGACTGCAAGGACGCCGCAGCCTATCGCGATCAAAATCACGTTCATGCCATCCCTTCCCTGTTGGCGGCTCTTTGGCGGCCGCTTGTTCTGGACAAAGGTATGAGAGGCGAAACCGCAGGCGGCAAGCCGCGAATGGCGGGGGGTGGGGAGCGGGGTTGTTTATGGTGCGGCTGACGCCGCGGGGGCGGCACCGGAAGTTGTTTGTGGTGCGGCTCACGCCGCACGGGCGGCACCGGCCCGCTCCTTGTTGTTTGTTGCGCGCCTTACGGCGCGTGGGCGGCACCGGCCCGCTCCCCCACCCGGCCTCCCAACGGCAGATTACGCTATGGGAGGCCGGGTGGGGGAGCGGGCCGGTGCCGTTCTTCTCAAACGAAAACACCCAGTGCCGTTCTTCCCAGCCAACAGCCCGTTCAGTGGCTCCAGCCGAGCCGGTCGGGCAGCGGCACGGCGCGGCCATGATCGCTGAGCGTCAGCCCCGCGCCCGCCGCGAACCGGCCGATCGCCGTCGCCGCGACCGGCGGGTCGATGCCGTCGGGCAGCGCGAACAGCAGTTCATAATCATCGCCCGCCGTCACCGCGCCGAGCGGATCGCCGCACACCGGCACGAGGTCGAGCGCGATGGCCACGCCCAGCCCGCTTGCAGCCGCCATGCGCGCGGCATCGATCAGCAGCCCGTCCGACACGTCCATCATCGCATGGACAATGGGCGCGAGCAGCCGCCCCTCGGCCAGCCGCGGCTGCGGCCGGCGATAGGCGGCAAGTTCCGGCCCGTCCCGGCCCGTGCGCGCAAGCTCCAGCCCGATCCCGGCGGCACCGATCCGCCCGGTCACCCACAGCCGGTCCCCCGGCTGCGCGCCGCTGCGCGACGGGGCGATGGGCGCGCGACCGATCGCCGTCAGCCCCAGGCTGCGCGGCCCTTGATGGCGGACCGTGTCGCCGCCCAGCAGCGCCACGCCGAACGCGGCCAGCGCCTCCCCCAGCCCGGCGACAAAGCCATGGTCCCACGCGCCGTCGCCGAGCGGATAGCCGATCAGGCAGCCGATCGGCGTCGCGCCCTTGGCGGCAAGATCCGACAGATTGACCGCCAGCAGCTTCCACGCGACATCGCCGGGCGGATCGCCGGGCAGGAAATGCACGCCCTCGACGATCATGTCATGGGTGAACACCAGATCGCCGAGCACGGCCGCATCATCGGCAAGGCCGCGCGCGGCGGGATCGGTCGCGAGGCCGCGCAGCGCGGCGATGAAGCCGGCTTCGTCCAGAACCGGCCCTGCCCCGCTCAGCGGCGCACATCCTTGGCGACCGCATCGAGCAGGCCGTTCACGAACGCGGTTTCCTTGCGGTCGTAAAAGGCATGGGCGACGTCGACATATTCGCTGATCACCGAGCCGACCGGCACATCGGCGCGCGCGATCAGCTCATAGGTGCCGGCGCGCAGGATCTGGCGCATGGGCCGGTCGAGCCGGTCGAGGTTCCAGCCCTGGGCCAACCGGGCGGCGATCAGCGTGTCGATTTCGGCCCGCCGCGCCGCGACGCCCTTGACGACATCGTCGAAAAAGCCGGTTTCGGCATCGGCATATTCGTCGCCCTCGATCGTCGCGCCCAGCCGGTGCTGGTGAAACTCGGCGATCAGCTGCGGCAGCGGGGTCTGCTCCATCTCCAGCTGGTAAAGCGCCTGCACGGCGGCAAGCCGGGCGGCGGAACGGGAACGGGCTCTTTCGTTCTTGGTCATCTGTCCAGTCTCAACGCGACCGAGCGGCCATGGGCGGGCAGCCCCTCGGCATCGGCAAGCGCCACGGCCGCGGGGCCGAGCGCCGCCAGCGCGCCGGGGGAGCAGCCGAGAAAGCTCGTCCGCTTCATGAAATCGAGCACCGACAGGCCCGAGGCGAAACGCGCCCGGCGGCCGGTCGGCAGCACATGGTTGGGGCCGCCCAGATAATCGCCGATCGCCTCGGGCGTGTGGCGGCCAAGAAAGATCGAGCCGGCATGGCGCACGGCCGCGAACAGCGGCTCGGGATCCGCGACGGCAAGTTCGAGATGCTCGGCTGCCAGCCGGTCGATCAGCGGCACCGCCGCCATCAGATCGGGGACGACAATGATCGCACCGTTGCGGTCCCAGCTTTCGCGCGCGGTGGCGGCGGTGGCGAGCAGGGGGATCTGCGCGTCGACCGCAGCCGCCACCCGGTCGGCAAAGCCGGCATCGTCGGTGATCAGGATCGACTGGCTGGTCGGATCATGTTCGGCCTGGCTGAGCAGGTCGGCGGCGATCCAGTCAGGGTCGTTGCCGCTGTCGGCGACGACCAGGATTTCGGACGGACCGGCGACCATGTCGATGCCGACGACGCCGTAAAGCTGGCGCTTGGCCTCGGCGACCCAGGCATTGCCGGGGCCGACGATGACATCGACGGGCGCGATCCGGCCGGTGCCATAGGCAAGGGCGGCCACGCCCTGCGCGCCGCCGACGCGCCAGATCTCCTCGATGCCGACCAGCGCGGCGGCGGCGAGCACCAGCGGGTTGACGACGCCGTCCGGCGTCGGGGTCACCATCGCCAGCCGGCCGACGCCGGCGACGCGCGCCGGCACCGCGTTCATCAGCAGCGAACTGGGATAGGCGGCGCGCCCGCCCGGCACGTAAAGCCCGGCGGCATCGACCGGCCGCCAGCGCGCGCCGATGCGCACGCCCATCGCATCGACCTCGTCCCGGTCGGCGGGGCGCTGTTTTTCATGATAGGCGGTGATGCGGGCATGCGCGAGTTCGAGCGCGCGGCGCAGCTCGCGGTCCAGCCCGTCAAGCGCCGCCCGGCAATCGGCGGGATCGATCCGCCAGCCGCCGGCGTCCAGATCATGCCGGTCGAACCGGCCGGTCAGGTCGATGAGCGCGGCATCGCCCTCGTCGCGCACACGGGCAAGGATCGCCGCCACGTCGCGCGACACATCGTCGGCGCTTTCGCGGCGCGCGCCGACCAGCGCGTCGAAACGGGCGGCGAAAGCGGGGTCGGCAAGGGACAGGCGGATCATGCAGCGGCTTCCGACAGGCTGGCGGCGCGGCGCACCGCATCCACGATCGGGGCGATCGCGGCGGCACGCATCTTGAACGCCGCCCGGTTAACGATCAGGCGGGCGCTGACCTCGGCAATCACCTCAACCTCGACCAGCCCGTTTTCCTTGAGCGTGCGCCCGGAGGACACGAGGTCGACGATGCGGCTCGACAGGCCGAGCAGCGGGGCCAGCTCCATCGCGCCGCTGAGCTTCACGCATTCGGCCTGCACGCCGCGCGCCTCGAAATGGCGGCGGGTCAGTGCCGGATATTTGGTCGCGACGCGGACATGGCTCCAGGCGCGCGGATCATCGCCCGCGGCCATTTCGGCGGGTTCGGCGACCGACACCCGGCAATGGCCGATGCCCAGATCGACGGGCGCGTAGAGTTCGGAATAGTCGAACTCCATCAGCACGTCGGACCCGACAATCCCCAGCTGCGCCGCGCCATGCGCGACAAAGGTCGCGACGTCGAACGCGCGCACGCGGATCAGCGAGACGTCGGGCAGGTTGGTCGCAAAGCGCAGCGCGCGGCTGTTCTTGTCGCCAAATGCCGGTTCGGGAACGATGCCGGCGCGCGCGAGCAGCGGCAGCGCCTCGTCCAGAATCCGGCCCTTGGGCACGGCGATGATGATGGGATCGGCCATGGCCGCGCGGCTTTACGCGCAGGCGGGGGCAAGGGCAACATGGGGGGCGGTGCGGGCTGTGGTTGACTGTTGCCTGTCGCGGCATCGGCCCGCTCCCCCACCCGGTCGCCCAGCGCCAGCATCATTTGGGAGGCCGGGTGGGGGAGCGGGCCGGTGCCGCCCGTGCGGCGAGAGCCGCACCACAAACAACTCCCGGTGCCGCGACAACGACACTCACCCCGCGCCGACAAACCCCGCAATCGCCGCCGTCACCGCCTCTGGCGCTTCCCAGGGGATGAAATGGCCGGCGTCCGGCACCTCGACGACGCGCAGATGATCGACATAGGCCGCCAGCCCGTCGAGCTGGACGGGCAGCAACGCCGTATCCTTCATCCCCCAGATGACCAAAGTCGGCATCGGGATCGCCGGGAACGGCCCGTCCAGAAACGCCGGGCGCTGCGGCGCTTCGTCCACCGCCGGCACGATCAGCGTCGTCGCCCGGTACCAGTTGAGCATCGCGGTGAACGCGCCGGGCGTCCGCCACTGCTCGAGATAGATGGCGCGTTCCTCTGCCCCCAGCCGCACCGGATCGGCTTCCTTCAGGAAGCTGGTGTCGAAAAACCGCTCCAGCCCCAGCGCGCCCAGCCGCGCCTCGAAGCCCGGATCGCGGAAGTCGCGGATATACTGGCTGGCGGCGCGCTGTGCGGGATCGTCGAACAGGCTTTTCTGGAAGATGAAGGGATGCGGCGCGTTGCAGATCACCAGCCGGGTGATGCGGTCCGGATGATTGAGCGCCGCCGTCCAGGCGATCGCCCCGCCCCAGTCATGCCCGACCAGCGTGAAGCCGGGCAGGCCGAGCGCATCGGCCAGCGCGATCAGATCGGCGACCGGGCGGTCGGGGGCATAATCCTCGACCCGGTCGGGCTTGGACGATCCGGCATAGCCGCGCTGATCGGGGGCGATGACGAAATAACGGTCGGACAGGGCGGCGATCTGGTGCCGCCAGGTGCGGTGCGATTCGGGAAAGCCGTGCAGGAAGATGATCGCCGGCGCGTCGCGCGGGCCGGCCAGGGTCACGTCGAGATCGACCCCGGTCGGCAGATGGAAACGCTGCTGTTCGATCGTCATGCCGTCATCCCCTGTTCCCGTCTGCGGGTTCGGGGCGAGCCTATCCGCCGCGCCGCGCCGGTGTCGAGCATCGAGCCCTCAGAGCGGTTTCCAGTCAGGTGGACTCACCTGACGGTTCGGAAAACGCGGCAAACCAACACATTAGAGCGGTTGATCTGGCGCAGCCAGATCGGAAACCGCTCTAAGGGTGAGAGACGGTCAGTGGCACTTCGGGCAGCGGAATATGTTCATCGGCATCGGCCGGGACGATCGGGAACCGCCCCTCTTTCCAGTCATGCTTGGCCTGGTTGATCCGGTCGCGCCGCGACGAGACGAAGTTCCACCAGACATGGCGGGGGCTGGCAAAGGCCTCCCCGCCCAGCAGCATGATCCGCCCGCCGCCGGTGCTGCGCAGCGTCATCGGCACGCCCGGCTTGAGCAGGTAAAGGCTGTGCGGCTCAAGCGGCTGACCATCGAGGCTGGCATCGCCAAGCGCCACCACCACCGCGCGCTCATCGGCTGCCGCATCGATCGGCACCGCCGCGCCGGGCGCGAGCTGGATGTCGGCATAGATGGTGTCGGCATGGCAGGTGGTGGGCGCGCGCCTGCCCCACAGCGCGCCCATGATGATCCGCGCGGTCACGCCCTCGCCGTCGATCAGCGGCAGATCGGCCGCCGCCACATGCTCGAACGCCGGGTCCATTTCCTCAAGCGCCTCGGGCAAAGCGAGCCAGGTCTGCATCCCCGACATCAACGCCCCGGCCGCGCGCTCATCGGCCGGGGAGCGTTCGGAATGGACGATGCCCGACCCCGCCGTCATCAGATTGACCGCCCCCGGCTCGATCCGGGCAAAGGTGCCGAGCGAATCGCGGTGGTCGATCGCCCCGCCGAACAGATAGGTGACGGTCGACAGGTTGATGTGCGGATGCGGGCGCACATCCATCCCCGCGCCGGGGGCGAGCTGGGCCGGGCCGAACTGGTCGACGAAGATGAACGGGCCGACCATCGTGCGCGGCCGCGACGGCAAGGTGCGGCGCACCGAAAAACCGCCCAGATCATGGGTGCTGGGCGTGATCGTCAGCATGAACGGATCGGACATCAGGCGGCCTCCGCAATCTCGTCGAGCATCTCGGCCAGGTCCGCCGGCCAGATCGTCTCGGGCCAGCCGGCCAGTTCACCGCGCGTGAACCAGCGCCAGTCCTGCATCACCCGCCGTTCCAGATCGGTATGGCCGTCGGCGCGGATTTCGGGGTTTGCACAGCGGATGACGAAAAACCGTTCGTCGGCGGCGACATCGGCCCCCTCCAGCGTCCGGAACACCACCTCGCGCCGGAACCGCTCCGGGCCGGGATCGGCGACGATGCCCGTTTCCTCGAACAGCTCGCGCCGCGCGGCGGCGGCATAGGCCTCGCCCGGCTCCAGCGCGCCGCCCGGCGTCGCCCAGAAAGGCGGCCGGTCGTCAGCGACGAAGCGGAACAGCAGCACGCGCCCGGCGGAATCGAGCAGCAGGATGCGCGCCGCCGGGCGCTTGAGCCGGACGGTCACGCCGCCTCCGACGGCGCCTCGGCGCGGATCGCGAGCGCATGGACCCGCTCGACGAGCAATTCGGCGAGCGCATGGTTGACCATGCGCTGGCGCGCGACCCGGTTCTGCCCCGTGAATGCGGCGCTGACGATGCGGACCGAAAAATGGCTTTCGCCGCGCCCGTCATGCCCGGCATGGCCGCGGTGCCGGTCGCTGTCGTCGACGACCTCGAGCGCGACCGGGGCGAGCGCATCGGTCAGCCGGCGGATGATTTCGGCGGCGACCGGACCGGGCGCCGGGATGGGGGCGGCGGTGGTGTTGGGCGTGGCAGGATGATCCATCGCCCCTATATACGCGTTTTTGTGACGGACAGAATGGCGACGCGGAACGACAGCCCCCGGCCGGAAGACGGCCCGCAGCGGACCAGCCCCCGCAGCCGGTTTCACGGCCGGGTCGGCGATGGCGACCGCGCATGCGAACATCCCGGCTGCACGGAAGCGGGCGAGTTCCGCGCCCCGCGCCACCCCGGCGGGCAGCGGGCCGACCAGCCGCCCGAATGGCGCTGGCTGTGCCTGGACCATGTCCGCGCGTTCAACGCCGGTTACAACTATTTCTCCGGCATGAGCGCGGACGAGATCGAGGCGGCGCAGCGCCCATATGCCGGCTGGGAACGCGAAACCCGCGCCTTTGCCCATACAGGGGCCGACCGGCCGCCGCGCTGGGCCGATTTCGGCGACCCGCTGGACGCGATCGGCGCGCGGTTCCGGCAGGGCATGGCGACCGCGCGCGGGCGGCAGGACGGGCGGCCCCTGTCGGGCGAGAATCGCCGCGACCTTGCCACGCTCGGCCTCGACATCGACGCCGACCGCAAGGCGCTGCGCCAGCGTTATTCGGAACTGGTCAGGCTCTATCACCCCGACCGCAATGGCGGCGACCGCAGCCATGAGGCGAAGCTGCAGGGCGTGATCGGGGCCTATACCAGGCTGAAATCCGCCCCCGCCTTCGCCTGACCGCCAGCCCGATCGGACGGCCTCAGCCGGCAAGCACCGCCGGATCGAGCCACATCGTCTCCCAGATATGCCCGTCGGGATCGGCAAAGCTGCGCGAATACATGACCGGCAGATCCTGGACCGGGTTGGGATCGGCGACACCGCCCGCCGCCACCGCCAGTCCGGTCAGCCGGTCGACCTCGGCCCGGCTGGCACAGGGCAGGGCGATCATCGTCTCCGACGTGCCGGCGGGGCTTGGCGGTCGCGGGGTGAAGCGCGCCCAGGCCTTGGGCGTCAGCAGCATCAGCCCCAGCCCCGCCGGCCCGATCAGGCACGCCATGCTGCGCGTGGTGAGCGCCGGCACCGCGCCAAAGCCGATTGCCGCATAAAAATGCGTCGCGCGACCCAGATCGGCGACGGGAAAGTTGATGAACACCGGTGTCTGCATCGCGCGTTCATTGCCGCTCCGCAGCAGACGTGCAACCATGGCGGCGGCGGGGCGCGGACCGTTCCCCGCTTGGCAAGCCCGGCCATCGCGATTACCGCCTGTGCCGCACGCCTTTGCCCTTTTCAGGATCTGCGATGACCGACCTGCCCAACACCGTGCCCGATTCCCGTTCGACCACGCTGCTCGCCGCGCCCGACAAAAAGGTGAGCGTGCGCGAGCTGTTCGGCATCGACATCGACATGGAATGCCCGGCCTTCAGCGCGGCCGATGAGCGGGTGCCCGATCTTGATCCGGCCTATGTGTTCGATCCCGACACGACGCTCGCGATCCTGGCCGGCTTTGCCCACAACCGGCGCGTGATGGTCCAGGGCTATCACGGCACCGGCAAATCGACCCATATCGAACAGGTCGCGGCGCGGCTGAACTGGCCGTGCATCCGCATCAACCTTGATGCGCATATCAGCCGCATCGATCTGATCGGCCGCGACGCGATCGTGCTGCGCGACGGACGGCAGGTGACCGAGTTTCGCGAAGGGCTGCTGCCCTGGGCGCTGCAGACGCCGACCGCCCTGGTGTTCGACGAATATGATGCCGGCCGCCCGGACGTGATGTTCGTGATCCAGCGCGTGCTGGAGACCGAGGGCAAGCTGACGCTGCTCGACCAGAACCGGGTGATCCGCCCCAACCCCTGGTTCCGCCTGTTTGCAACCGCGAACACCGTCGGGCTGGGCGACACGACCGGGCTGTATCACGGCACGCAGCAGATCAACCAGGGCCAGATGGACCGGTGGAATCTGGTCGTCACGCTCAATTATCTGCCCGCCGCCGTCGAGGCGCAGATCGTGATGGCCAAGTCCGGCGAATATGACAGCGCGGACGGCAAGAAACAGGTCGAACAGATGGTGCGGGTGGCCGAACTCACCCGCCAGGGCTTCATCGCCGGCGACATCTCGACGGTGATGAGCCCCCGCACGGTGATCAGCTGGGCGCAGAACACGCTGATCTTCAAGGATGTCGGCTTCGCCTTCCGCCTGTCGTTCCTCAACAAGTGCGACGAGGCGGAACGCGCGCTGGTTGCCGAATATTATCAGCGCGTGTTCGGCAAGGACCTGCCCGAAAGCGTGGCGCGCAAGGCCTGAGCGAAATAACCGGGTCCGGTCGGCGCACACCGCGCCGATCGTTCCGGCCGGGTTGGCCGGGCGGTGCTCCACGGTGCCGGACGATGGTTGTGAACAGCCAGCATGCGCTCTAGATCCGATCCGTGGCCAGTCAGACCCCCCTTGATCTGTTCCGCCAGGTGCTGACCGGCACCGCGCGGGCGCTTGCGCGCGAACCGGACGTGGAGCTGGCGTTCACCGCCGATGCCCCCGGCCAGGCCGGGCGCAACCTGCGCGTGCCGATGCCGTCGCGCAGCCTGCCGCCCGAACAGGTGGCCGAGGCGCGCGGCTTTGCCGATTCGTTCGCGCTCAGGCTGCGCCATCACGACACTGCGCTGCATGCGCGCGGCGCGCCGGTGGATGCGGTCGCGCGCGCGGTGTTCGACGCGGCGGAAACCGCGCGGGTCGAGGCGCTGGGCGCGCGCGGGCTGGCGGGGGTCGCCGACAATCTCGATGCGGCGCTCACCATGCGGCTGCGCTCCGATCCGATCAGCCGCGCGCGGACGCGCGACGAGGTGCCGCTGTCGAGCGCCGTGCAGCTGATGGTGCGCGAACGGCTGACCGGCCGCCCCAGCCCGGCGGCGGCGGAACCGGGGCTGGCGCTGGTGCGCGACTGGATCGAAAACCGCGCCGGGGACGATCTCGACGCGCTGGCGCTCGCGCTCGACGATCAGGCGCAGTTCCAGAAGCTGACCACCAAGCTGCTGCGCGATCTCGAGCTGGTCGACGCCGAGGCGGAGGCGAACGAAAGCGCCGACGACAGCGACAGCGAAGGACGCGACGAACCCGACGAGGCCGAGACCACCGACGAGGCCGATGAGGGCGAGGCCGGCAATGAAGGCCAGATGGAGGCGCGCACCGAACCCGCCGAGGGCGATGACGGCGAGAGCGAACCCGATGAGGGCGAGCCCGACTATGACGCCGATGGCGAGGCCGAGACCGCCGAGGATGGCGAGGACGGGATGATGCCCGTGCGCCCCAACCGGCCGCCCGCCGATCTGCCGCCCCAGTTCGATTACAAGGTGTGGACCAGCCGGTTCGACGAGGTGATCGAGGCCGGCGAGCTGTGCGACGAGGATGAGCTGGGGCGGCTGCGCGCCTATCTCGATCAGCAGCTCGTCCATCTGCAGGGCGCGGTGGCAAAGCTTGCCAACCGGCTGCAGCGGCGGCTGATGGCGCAGCAGAACCGCAGCTGGGATTTCGACCAGGAAGAGGGGATGCTCGATGCCGCGCGGCTGGCGCGGGTCGTGGTCAATCCCGCCCACAGCCTCAGCTACAAGATCGAGCGCGACACCGATTTCCGCGACACCGTCGTCACGCTGCTGATCGACAATTCGGGCTCGATGCGCGGCCGGCCGATCTCGATCGCCGCGATCAGCGCCGACATTCTGGCCCGCACGCTCGAACGTGTGGGCGTGAAGACCGAGATTCTGGGCTTCACCACCCGCGCCTGGAAGGGCGGCCAGTCGCGCGAGGACTGGCTGGCCGCGGGCCGCCCGGCCTTGCCCGGCCGGCTCAACGATCTGCGCCACATCGTCTACAAGCCCGCCGACATGCCGTGGCGGCGGGCGCGGCGGAACCTTGGCCTGATGATGCGCGAGGGGCTGCTCAAGGAGAATATCGACGGCGAGGCGCTGATGTGGGCGCACAGCCGGATCATCGCCCGGCCCGAGGAACGCAAGATCCTGATGGTGATTTCCGACGGCGCGCCGGTCGACGACTCCACGCTGTCGGTCAACAATGGCGCCTATCTGGAGCGCCATCTGCGTCAGGTGATCGGCTGGATCGAGGGCCGCTCGCCGGTCGAGCTGGTGGCGATCGGCATCGGCCATGACGTCACCCGCTATTACAGCCGGGCGGTGACGATCATGGATGCCGAACAGCTGGGCGGCACGATGGTCGAACAGCTTGCCGGGCTGTTCGACCAGCCCTGAGGCCTTGCCGGGAGCCGCCCCCTCAGGCCTCCTCCATCTCCCGCTCGCTCGCCTGGCGCGCCCACATTTCGGCATAAAGGCCGCCCATCGCCAGCAGCTGGCCATGGGTGCCGCGTTCCGCCACCCGGCCCTGATCGAGCACGATGATCTCGTCGGCATCGACGATGGTCGACAGACGGTGGGCGATGATGACGGTGGTGCGCCGCGCCGATACCTCGCGCAGCGTGCGCTGGATCTCGGCCTCGGTGCGGCTGTCGAGCGCGCTCGTCGCTTCGTCGAGGATCAGGATCGGCGGGTCCTTGAGCAGCGTGCGCGCGATGGCCACGCGCTGCTTTTCGCCGCCCGACAGCTTCAGCCCGCGCTCGCCGACCATAGACTGATAGCCATCGGGCAGCGCCATGATGAAATCATGGATGCGCGCCGCGCGCGCCGCCGCCTCGATCTCGGCCTGGGTCGCGCCCTCGCGGCCATAGCCGATATTGTAGCCGATCGTGTCGTTGAACAGCACCGTATCCTGCGGGACGATGCCGATCGCGGCGCGCAGCGACGCCTGGGTGACGCGGGCAATGTCCTGCCCATCAATCTGGATGCTGCCGCCGCTCACATCGTAGAAGCGGAACAGCAGCCGCGCGATCGTCGACTTGCCGGCCCCGGACGGCCCGACAATGGCCAGCGTCTTGCCCGGCGGGATCAGGAAGCTGACGCCCTTCAGGATCGGGCGGTCGGGATCATAGGCAAAGCGCACCGAATCGAACTTCACCCGCGCCTCGGCAATGGCGAGCGGCGGGGCCTGGGGCGCATCGACAACCTCGGGCGGGGTGTCGATCAGCGCGAACATCGCTTCCATGTCGATCAGCCCCTGGCGGATCGTGCGATAGACCATGCCGAGCAGGTCGAGCGGGCGGAACAGCTGGGCGAGCAGCGTGTTGACCAGCACCACATCGCCGACCGAGAACCAGCCGCGCGACCAGCCATAGACCGACCAGGCCATCGCCCCGCCCAGCATCGCATTGGTGATCAGCGACTGGCCGATGTTGAGCAGCGCCAGCGAATTCTCGCTCTTGACCGCGGCATCGGCATAGCGGCGCGCGACCCGCGCATAATAAGCCGCCTCGCGCCCCTCGGCCCCGAAATATTTGACCGTTTCATAGTTGAGGAGCGAATCGACCGAACGGGCGACCGTCGCGGTATCGAGCTCGTTCATCTCCTCGCGCAGCTTGTTGCGCCAGTCGGTCACCTTGCGGGTGAACAGGATATAGGCGACGACCATCGTCAGCGTCGCCGCCACCAGCCCGGGGCCGAAGCGCGTCCAGAAGATGATCGTGACCGCCAGCAGCTCGACGATCGTCGGCGCGATGTTGAACAGCAGGAAATAGAGCATCGTGTCGATGCTCTTGGTCCCGCGCTCGATGACCTTGGTGACCGCCCCTGTCCGCCGGCTCAGATGGAAGCGCAGCGACAGGCGGTGGAGATGGGAAAACACATGTTCGGCCAGATGCCGGGTCGCATCCTGGCCGACCCGCTCGAACACCGTGTTGCGGACATTGTCGAACACCACGCCGCCCAGCCGCGCGCCCGCATAGGCGATGACCAGTGCCATCGCGAGCGTCGCGGCGGCCCCGGCTGCGTCCGTGCCCGCACCGGGCTGCATCCGGTCGATCGCCCCGCCATAGAGAAAGCCCATCGAGATCTGCACGCCCTTGGACACCAGGACGAGCACGAGCGCGATGACGACACGGCGGCGCAGCGCCGGCTGATCGGCGGGCCACAGATAGGGCAGGAAACGGCGGAAGGCGCCCCAGCCTAAGGGAGAATCCGGAGTGCGACCGGCAGGGTTCGGCGTCATCCCGCCCATGTAGGGCGAGGCCGCGCTGAAACCAATGCAACTGCGCCGCGGCGGACTTCGTTTGACACATGAAGGAGAGCGACGATGGGTCCGTTCCTCTATGTGATGGCGATCATCGGCTGCACCGATGACGGGCTGGATTGCCGCCAGGTCCGGCTGGTCGAGGCCCGCTATGTGTCGATGGCGGCGTGCCATGCGGCCGCCGAGGCGCAGCTGATCGCGCACAGCGACATCGACTTTCCGCAGATCCTCGCCAGCTGCACGGCGGCCACGAACCGCATCGCCGACAGCGGCCAGCCATGAAAAAAGGGGCGGCCCGGCCGGACCGCCCCCTTTCGGATTGCCGGAAAGCCCGGGTTCAGCCCGGCAGCTTTTCGGTCAGTTCCGGCACGACCTTGAACAGATCGCCGACCAGGCCGATGTCCGCGACTTGGAAGATCGGCGCGTCCTCGTCCTTGTTGATGGCGATGATGGTCTTGGAATCCTTCATCCCCGCCAGATGCTGGATCGCGCCCGAAATGCCGACCGCGATATAGACCTCAGGGGCGACGATCTTGCCGGTCTGGCCGACCTGATAGTCGTTGGGGACATAGCCGGCATCGACGGCGGCGCGGCTCGCACCGACGGCGGCGCCGAGCTTGTCGGCCAGCGGCTCGATCACGGTCTTGAAGTTCTCGCCATTCTGCAGCGCGCGGCCGCCCGACACGATGATCTTGGCGCTGGTCAGCTCCGGCCGCTCCGACTTGGACAGCTCGGCCGAGACGAACTGCGACAGGCCGGCATCGCCGGGGCCGCCGACGCGTTCGACCGACGCGCTGCCGCCGCTGCGCTCCGCCTTGGCAAAGGCGGTGCCGCGCACGGTGATCACCTTCTTGGCATCCGCCGACTGGACGGTCGCGATGGCGTTGCCGGCATAGATCGGCCGGGTGAAGGTGTCGGCGCTTTCGACCGACAGGATGTCGGAGATCTGCATCACGTCGAGCAGGGCAGCAACGCGCGGCGCGATGTTCTTGCCCACCGACGTGGCGGGGGCGAGAAACGCGTCACGATCGGCCATCAGCTCGACGACCAGCGGCGCGATGTTTTCGGCCAGCTGATGCGCATAGGCGGCATCATCGGCCAGCAGCACCTGGGCGACGCCGGCCACCTGCGCGGCCTGGTTGGCGACCGCTTCGCAACCCTGACCGGCGACGAGCACATGCACCTCGCCAAGCTTGGCGGCGGCGGTGACGACGGCGAGGGTCGCGTCCTTCAGCGACTGATTGTCGTGATCTGCAAGAACAAGCGTCTTCATGCGACAACTCCCAGGTTCTTCAGCTTGCCGACCAGTTCATCGACATCGGCGACCTTGGCACCCGCCTGGCGCTTCGCCGGTTCAGCGACGCTCAGCGTCTTGAGACGCTGGGCGACGTCGATGCCGTAATCGCCGGGCGCCTTGGTGGCGAGCGGCTTGGCCTTGGCCTTCATGATGTTGGGCAGCGAGGCATAGCGCGGCTCGTTCAGCCGCAGGTCGGTGGTGATGATCGCCGGGGTCGCGAGCGACACCGTTTCCAGACCGCCATCGACTTCGCGGGTGACATGCACGCGGTCGCCGGCAATCTCGACCTTCGAGGCGAACGTGCCCTGCGGCCGGCCGAGCAGCGCGGCCAGCATCTGGCCGGTCTGGTTGGAATCGTCGTCGATCGCCTGCTTGCCGAGGATGATCAGGCCCGGCGTCTCTTCGGCGGCGACCTTGGCGAGCAGCTTGGCGACGGCCAGCGGCTCGACCTCGTCATCGGTCTGGATCAGGATCGCGCGGTCGGCACCCATGGCAAGCGCGGTGCGCAGCGTTTCCTGCGCCTTGGCCGGGCCGATCGACACCACGACGATCTCGGTCGCGGCGCCCTTTTCCTTCAGGCGGATCGCTTCCTCGACGGCGATTTCGTCGAACGGGTTCATCGACATCTTCACATTGGCAAGGTCGACGCCCGAGCCGTCGGGCTTCACCCGCGGCTTCACATTGTAATCGATCACCCGCTTGACGGGGACGAGGATCTTCATGGTTCTACCCTCTCTCCATTGGCCGCCCCGTGCCCGCCGGGCCGGGGCGGCCTCATTCCGGTCAGGCCGCCTTTTCGACCTCGGCGACGATCTTGCGCGCCGCATCGCCCAGATCATTGGCCGGGACGATGGCCAGGCCGCTTTCGGCCAGGATGCGCTTGCCCTCGGCAACATTGGTGCCTTCGAGGCGCACGACCAGCGGCACCTTCAGATCGACTTCCTTCGCCGCGGCGATGATGCCCTCGGCGATGATGTCGCAGCGCATGATCCCGCCGAAGATGTTGACGAGGATGCCCTTCACCGCCGGGTCGCTCAGGATGATCTTGAACGCCGCGGTGACCTTTTCCTTGCTGGCACCGCCGCCGACGTCGAGGAAGTTGGCCGGGAAGGCACCGTTCAGCTTGATGATGTCCATCGTCGCCATGGCGAGGCCCGCGCCATTGACCATGCAGCCGATATTGCCGTCGAGCTTGATGTAGGCGAGGTCGTATTTCGACGCCTCGATCTCCATCGGATCTTCCTCGGTCAGGTCGCGCAGCTCGGCCAGGTCCTTGTGGCGGAACATGGCGTTCGAATCGAAGCCGACCTTGGCATCGAGGACCATCAGCTGGCCCTGTTCGGTCACCGCAAGCGGGTTGATCTCGATCTGCGAGGCATCGGTGCCGAGGAACGCGTCATAGATCCGCGCGGTGACGTTCTGCGCCTGCTTGGCGAGATCGCCGGTCAGGCCCAGCGCCTTGGCGACCGCACGGCCATGGTGCGGCATCAGCCCGGTCGCGGGGTCGATCGCGATGGTGGTGATCTTTTCCGGCGTGTCATGGGCGACGGTTTCGATGTCCATCCCGCCTTCGGTCGACGCGACGATGGCCACCCGGCCAGTGCCCCGGTCGACGAGCAGCGCGAGATAGAATTCCTTCGCGATATCAACGCCGTCGGTCACGTACAGGCGGTTGACCTGCTTGCCGGCTTCGCCGGTCTGCACGGTGACGAGCGTGTTGCCGAGCATCTCGGCCGCATGGGCGCGCACTTCATCGAGCGTCTTTGCCAGCCGCACGCCGCCCTTGGCGTCCGGGCCGAGTTCCTTGAACTTGCCCTTGCCGCGGCCGCCGGCATGGATCTGCGCCTTGACGACGTAAAGCGGGCCGGGAAGGCGACCGGCGGCGGCCACCGCCTCGTCGACCGACATGGCCGCGTGACCGGCGGGCACCGGCACACCGAACTTTGCGAGCAGTTCCTTGGCTTGGTATTCGTGGATGTTCATCTGCGCACCCTCTTGGTTCGCCCGGCGCTAAAGCATGACCGAAGGGGCTTTGCCAACCCCGTCAGACACCAAGGCCGCAGCGGGCGAGCGCCGATCCGGTCACGGCAAGGATTTCGGGGTCCTTGAGCGCGCGCACCCGGCGCAGGAATTCCCTAGCGGAAAGATCGGCGACCGGCCGGTCCGCCAGCCCGCCAAGCGACCTGAGCTTGAGCAGCTGGCCGATCGACAGCTGATCGACCATCCGCCTGGCCATGCAGGTCGAAACCGAGGGCGGCAGCCCCGCCGAGGCGAGCGCCGATGACAGCTGCGATTCGGGGCCGGCACAGCCGGAGGCGAGCAACGCCGCGCCAAGCGCGAGCATTGTGGCCGCGCGCCGCAGCGGGGCGGACAGCCGGGGACAGACAGCAGACACGATCATGACCGTGATTATAGCGCGGCAGCGGGGCCGCCGTCACCGGCCCGCATCCGGCGCGACGCAGCGCCCGCAACCCGGAAACTCACATAGATTGGCATCGCCCGTCCCCGCGCCTATATGGGCGCTATGTCGTTCCTGGTCGGCCCTTTGCTGTTCATCCTGACCGTCGCCGCGATGGAGGGCGTCGCCTATGTCGCCCATCGCTGGATCATGCATGGCCCCGGCTGGTTCCTGCACAAAAGCCATCACCGGCCGCGCACCGGCTTCTGGGAACTGAACGATCTGTATTTCGTGATCTTCGCCGCGCCGTCGATCACCCTGCTGGTCGGCGCGTCGATCGGCTGGGGCGCATGGGCCGGGTGGGTCGGCGCGGGGATCGCCGGCTATGGTGCCATCTATCTCGGCTTTCACGACATCATCGTGCATCGCCGGCTCAATCACCGCTACATCCCCAAATCCGATTACATGAAGCGGATCATCCAGGCCCACCGGCTGCACCATGCGGTCGAGACCAAGGAGGGCACGGTCAGCTTCGGCTTTCTGGTCGCGCCCAAGCCTGAGGATCTGAAGGCCGAACTGGCCCGGCGCGGCCGCGCCGGCGTGCGCGCCCCGGCACTGGGCGAAGCGCGCGGCTGACCACTATCCGGGCGCGACGCCCTGCCGAGAGGCTGACGCCCCCGAAAAGCTAATCGTCGCGGTCGCTGAACCGGGCGGTTGACAGCTGCGACCACATCCACAGCCCGGTCACACCGAGCACCGGCACCACCAGCAGCCGGAACAGGTTGGTCACCGTCTCGTCGAGCCGCAGATCGGTGAACAGATAGACGAGCAGCGACAGCCCCAGCGTCAAATGGCTCCAGCGCAGCCAGGCGCGCAGCCGCCGGTCGTTCACCGTTCGGCCTCGCGCGCCTGCCACAGCGCCCGCGCCACCCAGGCAAGCTTGGCGCGCTTGCGCGTCACGACCCGGCGGTCGAGCGCATCGGCCCCGCGCGCGCGCACCTTGCGGGCAATGTCGCCGTAAATGCCCGCCGCCGCCAGCACCGCCCAGCGGCTGCGAAACGCCAGCCGCCGCGCGCCGACCCGGGCGCTCGCCTCATAGCGTTCGGCGAGCGCGGTCAGCCGCAGCGTCAGCCGCGCGGTCTCGTCGGGGCGGTCGAGCAGCTGGTCGGCGGCCAGCCCCACCTCGTCCAGCCAGTCCTGCGGCAGATAGCAGCGCCCGCCCGCCATGTCCTCGCGCACGTCGCGGGCGATGTTGGCAAGCTGGAAGGCGCGGCCAAGGTCGCGGGCGCGCGCCAGCGTCGGCGCGTCGTCGGGGTGGACGCCCATCACCACCGCCATCATGCAGCCGACAGCACCCGCGACATGATCGCAATAACGGATGAGATCGGCCTCGGTGCGCGGACGCCATCCCTCGGCATCGAGGGCAAAGCCGGCGACATGTTCGTCGATATAGGCGCGCGGAATCGCGACTTCGGCCATCAGCGCGGCCAGCCCGTCAAAGGCCGGCTCGCCGGTCGTGCGGCCGGCAAGCGCATCCTCGGTCAGCGCCGTCAGCCGCGCCAGCCGCGCGGCGGGATCATCGACCGCGCGCAGTTCAAAGCCGTGGTCCTGACCATCGGCCAGATCGTCGCACGCCCGGCACCAGGCATAGAGCAGCCAGGCCCGGTCGCGCGTCGGCCGGTCGAACAGCCGGCTGGCGAGCGCGAAGGAGCGCGAGCCGCGCGCGATGCTCGCGCCCGCGAGCGCGACCAGTGCATCGCGGGCGGGCGCTTCAGAGCTCATCCCGGGTCATGCGGAAAATGGTCTGGTGCGGCTGATAGGCCGCCATCCGGTCGAGCAGCGAATCGAGTTCGGCCTCGACGATCAGGATGCCGCGATGCTGCGGACGGACAAAGCCGACCTCCGCCATATGGGCGTTGAACGCGATCAGATGATCGTAAAAGCCGCGCGCGTTGAGCAGCCCGACCGGCTTTTCATGATAGCCGAGCTGCGCCCAGCTGACCGCTTCCCACAGCTCGTCCTGCGTGCCGACGCCGCCGGGCAGCGTCACGAACCCGTCGGCCAGATCGGTGAACAGCGCCTTGCGCTCGTGCATCGTCTTCACGACATGCAGCTCGGTCAGGCTGCGATGCGCGACTTCGGCGCGGGTCAGCGCCTCGGGGATCACGCCGATCACCTCGCCGCCCTCGCCCAGCGCCGCATCGGCGACCGCCCCATCAGCCCCAGCCGCCCGCCGCCATAGACAAGGCCGATGCCCCGCGCGGCAAGCGCCCGGCCGACCTGGCGGGCAAGTTCGAGATAGAATGGGTCGGCCGGGGTAGCCGACCCGCAATAAACGGCAAGACGCTTCAACACGGGTCCTTTCACCAGCGGGTGGTTACGCGCCCAGATCGTCGAGCATCAGCCCGGCGGTCGCCTTGGCGCTGCCAACGACGCCCGGAATGCCCGCACCCGGATGGGTGCCCGCGCCGACGAAATACAGGTTGGGGATCTGATCGTCGCGGTTGTGGGCGCGGAAATAGGCCGACTGCATCAGGATCGGCTCCAGGCTGAAGGCGCTGCCCAGATGGGCGGCGAGATCGGCCTGGAAATCGGTCGGCGCATAATGGAAGCGCTCGACGATCCGGTCCTTCAGATCGGGAATGTCGAGCCGGCGCGCGACCTCGTCGAGGATGCGGTCGGCAAAACGCGGGCCTTCGACGTCCCAGTCAATGTCGAGCTTGCCCATGTGCGGCACGGGCGCCAGCACATAGAAGGTCGAGCAGCCATCCGGGGCCATCGACGGATCGGTCGCGGTCGGATGGTGCAGATAGAGCGAGAAATCAGGCGCCAGCCGGCCGTTCGAATAAATGTCGTCGAGCAGCCCCTTGTAGCGCGGCCCGAACAGGATCGAATGGTGCGGCACCTGCGGAAAGCGGCCGCGCAGCCCGAAATGGACGACGAACAGCGAGGGCGAGAAACGCTTGCGGCGCAGCCGCCGCGCCGCCTGCGGGCCGCGCGGGCTGTTCTTGAGCAGGTCGCCATAGCTGTGGACGAGATCGGCGTTGGACGCGACCGCATCGGCATCGGTGCGCCAGCCGCTCCTGGTGCGCACGCCGGTCGCGCGGCTGCCCTTGGTTTCGATCTCGACCACAGGATCGCCCAGCCGCACCTCGCCGCCCAGCCGTTCGAACAGCCGCACCATGCCCGCGACCAGCCGGTTGGTGCCGCCCATCGCGAACCAGACGCCGCCATCCTTTTCCAGCTTGTGGATCAGCGCATAGACGCCGCTCGTCGCCATCGGATTGCCGCCGACCAGCAGGGTGTGGAACGACAGCGCCTCGCGCAGCTTTTCATTGCGGACATAGCTCGACACGATCGAATAGACCGAGCGCCACGCCTGATAGCGGGCGAGCGCCGGCGCGGCCTTGAGCATCGAGCGGAAGTCGAGGAACGGCACCGCGCCCAGCTTCAGATAGCCCTCGCGGTAGACGCCGGCCGAATAGTCGAGGAACCGCTGATAGCCGGCGACATCGGCGGGATCGAGCTTGGCGATCTCCGCGCTCAGCTTCGGCTCGTCGTTCGAATAATCAAAGTTGGTCCCGTCGGGCCAGTTGAGCCGGTAGAATGGAAACACTGGCACCAGCGTCACGTCCTGGGCCATTTCATTGCCGCTCAGCTGCCACAGCTCGGCAAGCGAGTCGGGATCGGTGATGACGGTCGGCCCGCCATCGAAGATGAAGCCCTGCCGGTCCCAGAAATAGCCGCGCCCGCCCGGCTTGTCGCGCGCCTCGACGATCACCGTATCGATGCCCGCCGATTGCAGCCGGATGGCCAGCGCAAGACCGCCAAAGCCCGATCCGATCACCACCGCCTTTTTCACGCCCTGTTCCTTATGATGGCCCCGATCGCGCGGGGAATGGGAATGGGGGGATTCCCCGTCAAGATACGCAGCTTGTCGAAAACGGATGTCTCGGCAGCGTAGAATCGCTGGATCAGCGGTTCGGGCAGGCCGTAGAAACGCTGCATCACCCGGTAGCGCTCGTCGGGGCGCGCGGCGCGGAACAGCATCGTGTCGAGCAGCCGGTAAAAGCCGCGCCGCCGCCATGCCCGCGCGGCATGGCCGTGCGTCAGCCGTTCAAGCGCCGCCGCCGACAGATCGGGCGCGCGCGCAATCCGCGCCGCCAGCCGCACCGCATCGGGCAGCGAATAGCCGGTCGTTGCATGGAATAGCCCGGCGCGCATCCCGGCCTTGGCGATGCCGGTGCCGGTCGACGCCCAATAGGCGTCGAAATCGCCGCGCACCACGACCGGCAGCACGCCGGCCTCCTGCCGGTTGGCGGGGGTGACCGCCCAGCCCTTGGCCCGCGCATAATCAAGGATCCGCGCCTTCACCGCCTCGACGTCCAGTTCGGGACCGTCGGAATAATAAGTGTCCTCGATGAACAGCGTCTGCGGGCCGAAGGGCAGCACATAGACGAAGCGGTAGCCGTCGATCTGCTCGACCGTCGCATCCATGACGATCGGCCGCGTCAGCCCGTGCGGCTCGGCCGTGTGGAGTTCGAGGCCGACGAATTTCTGCCACCCGGCATCGAGCGTGGCGAGATCGCCGGGGCCGCGCGTGTCGATGACCGCCCCGCCCCCGCTTGCCTCCGCGGCCGCCGCCACCGCCGAGCCGAGGCGCAGCCGCTCCGCCGGCAGCGCGCGGCGCAGCACGGCGTCGAATTGTTCGGATTCGATCGAGTTGTAGCGGCTGGCGAGCGTCCGGCTGAGCTCGGGGAAGCGGACGTCATAGCCCTGCCAGCTGTGCGAAATGAAAGGTTCGACCAGCCAGCGATCCTCGGCCGCGACATCGCCGTCGAAAAACGACCAGACATGGTTGCCGCCCAGCACCTCGGCGCGTTCGTGCAGCAGGAACGGCACCTCGGGCCGCTTCTGGCTGAGCGCATAGGCGATCAGCCCGCCGGCCAGCCCGCCGCCCAGAATGGTGATCGGCTGCGTCATGGTGCGACCTGACCCGGCAGGCACGGCCACCCCCTGCGCGGGACGCTTTGATCATGGGCTGGGCATGCGGCACAGCCCCCCTTAGCGCGGATCGGGGGACGAATGAAATGGCCGGGCACGCACTAATCCAACCTGCATCAATCTGCATGACCGCCGGCACAGGCTGCGCTATAGGCCGCCCGCGATGACCGCCCTTCTGCTTGCCGCCCTGATGATGACGCTGATCGTCGGCCTGCGCTATCTGGCCGTGAGCGGGGCGTTCGCGCTCATCACCCGCCGCGTCCGCCCCGGCCTTTATGCCGGGCTCGATCCGCAGATCCGCCGCGAAATCACCTGGTCGCTGCTGTCGGCGGCAATCTATGGCGTGCCCGCCGGGCTGATGGCCTGGTCGTGGCAGACGCTTGGCTGGACGCGCATCTATACCGACATCGACGCCTATCCGCTGTGGTGGCTGCCGCTGTCGGTGCTCGCCTATCTGTTCGCCCATGACAGCTGGTTCTACTGGACCCACCGGCTGATGCACCGGCCGCGCTGGTTCCGCATCGCCCATGCCGTGCATCATGACAGCCGCCCGCCCACCGCCTGGGCGGCGATGAGCTTTCACCCCGTGGAGGCGCTGACCGGCGCGGTCGTCATTCCTTCACTGGTGTTCATTATCCCCATCCATGTGTCGATGCTGGGCGTGGTGCTCGGCATCATGACGCTGATGGGCGTGACCAATCACATGGGGTGGGAGATTTTTCCCCGCGCCCTTGTGCATGGGCCGGCCGGGCGCTGGCTGATCACGGCCAGCCATCATCAGCGGCATCACGAGCAGTACAGGTGCAATTATGGGCTTTATTTTCGCGTCTGGGACCGGCTGTGCGGAACCGACCAGGGGCTTGGGGATCTGGACGCGTCGGCTCGCGCTCGGGCTGAGCGCCGGGCTGCTGGTCGGGGCGGCAAGCCCGGGCACGCTTGACCTGACGGTCAGCGGCGTGCGTTCGGCCAAGGGAACGCTGCGCCTGTGCATCACCCGCGATCCGGCGAACTTTCCGCGCTGCGTCGACGATCAGCGCGCGATCACCCGCAACGTGCCGGCAAATGCGCCGCACCTGACGCTGACCGGGATGGCGACCGGGGACTGGGCGGTCGCGCTGATCCATGACGAAAACGACAATCGCAAGCTCGACACCTTTGCCGGGATCCCGCGCGAGGGCTTTGCCTTTTCGCGCAACCCGCCGCTCGGCTTCGGCGCGCCGCGCTTCGACGCCGCGCGCTTTCCGGTGAGCGGGGAGGCCCAACAGACGCTCCGGATGCGCTATCTGCTCTGACGCAGCGGATCGAAGGCGGCCGATAAGGGGCAGGAGGCGGGCCTGCATACCGGGCCCGCATGCCGAACCTTGTATCGCGGGGCCGCAGCGCCAAAATGACGGACAGCGGGATACGATCCCGCCAGCCCTGGCAACCCGCGATGGGGGCGCGGCGTTGCCGGCAGACCAATGTTCAGGGATGATCCATGCCAGCCCCCTTCCCGGCTAAACCGAACCCTGCCTCGCCCCGCATCGCCATGCGCGCCGGATCCGCGCTGCTCGCGGCCGTGCTCGCCGCCACCTCCCCCGCTGTTGCCGCGCAGGACAGCGGACCGCCCGCCAGCGCCGCCCCGCCGCGCGACGATTATGCGCTGACCTTCGGCCTCGGCGCGGCGGTCAACCCAAGCTATGCCGGATCGAACAATTATCAGGTCAATCCCGGCGGCATCATCCGCGGCCGCGTCGCGGGCTTTGCGTTCCAGACCCAGGGGCTGGGCCTGCTGGTCGACCTGATCCGCGACGGATCGGGCACGCTCGACGTGCAGGCGGGGCCGGTGGTGGCGCTCAACCCCAACCGCGTGAACCGCATCCAGGACCGCCGCGTGGCCGCCCTTGGCGAACTGGATCTGGCGGTCGAGGTCGGCGGCTTTCTGGGCCTGTCCAAGACCGGCATCATCACCAGCGCCTATGACAGCCTGACGATGACGGTCGCCATGCGGCGCGACGTGACCGGCACGCATGACAGTCATGTCATCGAACCCCGGATCACCTATGCCACCCCGCTCGACCGGCGCACGCTGGTGGCGCTGTCGGTCGATGCGGCGATCGTGGGCAACGGCTTTGCCCGCACCTATTTCGGCGTCACGCCGCAGGGTGCGGCGGCAAGCGGCCTTGCCGCCTATGATTTGGGCGGCGGCGTGCAGGATGTCGGGCTCAACCTGATCGGCGTGCGCAGCCTGGGGCGCGACGTGCGGCGGGGCTGGGCGCTGTTCGGAATTGCCGGCTTTTCCCGCATCCTCGGCGATTTCGCGCGCTCGCCGGTCGTGCGCGACGCCGGCAGTCCCAACCAGTTCTTCAGCGCCATGGGCCTTGCCTATAGTTTCTGATCCTGCGCTTTCCGGCAGGACGATGCTTGTTGCGGCGAAACGAACGCTCTACATCCGCGCGTCAAGACATGCGCGGAGCACATGATGTATAAATGGTCGCTATTTACTTGTGTAATATTTGCGGCGGCCAGCCCGGCTGCCGCACAGCTCGGCAATGACCGCAATGCGCTGACGATCGGCATCGGCGCGGGCGCGATCCCGTCTTATGAAGGGTCGAATGATTACCGGCTGATTCCGGCCCCGGTGCTGCGCGGCCGCGTGGCCGGCTTCGGCTTCAACACCGTGCGCACGCATCTTTATGTCGATGCCTGGCGCGACGGGCAGGGCAAGGTCGATTTCCAGATCGGGCCGGTGATCGGCGTCAATCCCAACCGCACCGGCCAGATCGGCGACCGCCGGGTCGAGGCGCTGGGCGAACTCGATCTCGCGATCGAGGCCGGCGGCTATATCGGCGTGACCAAGACGGGGTTGGCGACGCCGTTTGATTCGCTCAGCCTGACACTGTCCTATCAGAAGGACATTTCCGACACCCATGACAGCCATGTGATCCGGCCGCAGATCGCCTATATCCGGCCGCTCAACCTCAAGACCGCGCTGCGCGTGACCGCGGGCGGCGAGATTGTCGGCAGCGGCTATGCGCGCACCTATTTCGGCATCGACGCAGCCGGCGCGGCGGCGAGCGGCCTTGCCGCCTACCGGCTCGATGGCGGGCTCAAGGATGTCAACATCGGCGTCGGGATCAGCCATGCGCTGACCGGCACGCTGCTCAAGGGCTGGTCGGTGTTCGGCCAGGCAAGCTATGCCCGCGTGCTCGGCGATTTCGCCGACAGCCCGGTCGTCCGGGTGGCGGGCAATCCCAACACCTTTGCGGCGGCACTTGGCGTCGCCTACAGCTTCTGACCGGTTTCGGCCCCGCGCTGCGCGGGGCCGGACCCCACTGGCATATTGCCGGCAAAGCCCCTAAGCTTGGGGCATCCCCGGGGGAACGCTGCACCGGCGTTTGAGAGGCGGGCACGAGCCCGCGACCCGCTGAACCTGATCCGGCTGACACCGGCGGAGGGAGGGAGTGACCGGGCGCCGGCACGGGCGCCAGCCGCTCCGCCTTCCCCGTTTTTCGAGGACGAAAGAGCGCATCATGGCTGACATTCCCGCCCGCACCGAACTGAAGGTCACGACCGGCCCCATCCGGGGCAGCCGCAAGATCCATGTCGGCCCGCTCAAGGTCGCGATGCGCGAAATCACGCTCGAACCGTCGTCGGGCGAGCCGCCGCTGCGCGTCTATGACACGTCGGGCCCATACACCGATCCCGATGCGCGCATCGACATCATGGCCGGCCTGCCCGAACTGCGGCGCGACTGGATCCGCGGGCGCGGCGACGTCGAGGAGGTGCCGCAGCGCGAGGTGCGGCCGGAAGACAATGGCCAGCTCGGCCCCGACCGGTCGGGCGGCGTCGCCCCCTTCCCCCATGTCCGCAAGCACGTGCTGCGCGCGCGGCCCGGCCACAATGTCACCCAGATGCATTATGCCCGAAAGGGCATCATCACGCCCGAAATGGAATATGTCGCCGAGCGCGAAAATCTCGGCCGCGCGCGGCTGAAGGAGCAGCTGGCGCGCGACGGCGAGGATTTCGGTGCCGCCATTCCCGATTTCGTGACGCCCGAGTTCGTCCGCGACGAAGTGGCACGCGGGCGGGCGATCATCCCGGCCAACATCAACCATCCCGAAATCGAGCCGATGGCGATCGGCCGCAATTTCCTGGTCAAGATCAACGCCAATATCGGCAACTCCGCCGTCGCGTCGGACGTGGCGAGCGAGGTCGACAAGATGGTGTGGGCGATCCGCTGGGGCGCGGACACGGTGATGGACCTGTCGACCGGGCGCAACATCCACGACACGCGCGAATGGATCCTGCGCAACGCGCCGGTGCCGATCGGCACCGTGCCCATCTATCAGGCGCTGGAAAAAGTGGGCGGCATCGCCGAGGACCTGACCTGGGAGATTTTCCGCGACACGCTGATCGAACAGGCCGAACAGGGCGTCGACTATTTCACCATCCATGCCGGGGTGCGCCTGCCCTATATCCCGATGACCGCGAAGCGCGTGACCGGCATCGTGTCGCGCGGCGGCTCGATCATGGCCAAATGGTGCCTCGCCCATCACCGCGAATCCTTCCTCTACGAACGGTTCGACGAGATTTGCGAGATCATGAAGGCCTATGACGTCAGCTTCTCGCTGGGCGACGGGCTGCGGCCGGGGTCGATCGCCGATGCCAATGACGAGGCGCAGTTCGCCGAACTCTATACGCTGGGCGAGCTGACCAAGCGCGCCTGGGCGCATGACTGCCAGGTGATGATCGAGGGGCCGGGCCATGTGCCGATGCACAAGGTCAAGGCGAACATGGACAAGCAGCTCGAAGCGTGCGGCGAAGCCCCCTTCTACACGCTCGGGCCGCTCACCACCGACATTGCGCCCGGCTATGACCATATCACCAGCGCGATCGGCGCGGCGATGATCGGCTGGTTCGGCACGGCAATGCTCTGCTACGTCACGCCCAAGGAGCATCTGGGCCTGCCCGACCGCGACGATGTGAAGGTGGGCGTGGTGACCTACAAGCTCGCCGCCCATGCCGCCGATCTGGCCAAGGGCCATCCCGCCGCCAAGCTGCGTGACGATGCGCTCAGCCGGGCGCGGTTCGAGTTCCGCTGGCGCGACCAGTTCAACCTGTCGCTCGATCCCGACACGGCCGAACAATATCACGACCAGACCCTGCCCGCCGAAGGGGCCAAGACCGCGCATTTCTGTTCGATGTGCGGGCCCAAATTCTGTTCGATGAAGATCACCCAGGAAGTGCGCGAGTTTGCCGGGCGGCAGAACCAGCAGGCCGATGCCTTTCTGGCCGCGACCGAAGCCGCCGCCGACCCGGCGGCAGCCGAGGCGGGCATGCAGGAAATGAGCGCCCGCTACCGCGAGGGCGGCGACCTTTACGTTCCTGCGGAATGACGGCCTGAGGGGGCGGGCGGCCCGGACAGCCGCCTGCCCCCCCCCGCCGCCTGCCCTCCGGTTGCGCCCTGGCCCTGCGGCAATGTCCGCTTAAGCCTTTCGCGCTAGGCTGGCGTTCCCTTCATCGGCCAAGGGGCGCCGCATGACGTTCAGCTTTTCCGATTTCGCCAGTGCCGTCAGGGCGGAGGGCGAAGTCAGCGTCGAACAGGTGCTGGCGGCACGCCGCTGGGCCTGGGCTGACGGGGTGATCACCCCCGACGAAGCGGACACGATTTTCGAGCTCAACCATCTGGTCGCGCGGCCGACCGCAGACTGGACCGATTTCTTCGTCGAGGCGCTGACCGAATATCTGGTCAATGGCGTCGCGCCGCGCGGCCATGTCAGCGACGAAAACGCCCGCTGGCTGATCGACCATGTCAGCCGCGACGGCCGGGTCGAGAGCCATGCCGAGATGGAACTGCTGGTCCGCGTGCTCGAAAAGGCCGAAACCGCGCCCGATGCGCTCAGGACATTCGCCCTCGCCCAGATCGAGCGCGAAGTGCTGACCGGCGAAGGCCCGACCCGGCGCGGCGGCACCCTCAGGCCGGGCCTGATCACCGACACCGAGGTCGCGCTGCTGCGCCGTCTGCTCTATGCCGGGGGCAGCGCCGAAGCCACGATGATCAGCCGCGACGAGGCCGAGATGCTGTGGGCGCTCAAGGACGCGACGCTGGACGCGGCCAATGCGCCGGGCTGGCGGACGCTGTTCGTGCAGGCGGTGGCGCGTCACCTGACCGGCCATGGCGGGCGCGGCAACGTCACCCGCGCCGATGCCGCGCGGCTCGACGCCTTCATGGCCGACAACCGGCCGGGCATTGGCGGCTTTCTGGGCCGCATGGCCCGCGCGCTGGTCGAACGCCCTGGAGCGGCACCCGCCGCGATGTCAGCCGATGATCGCGCCGTCGAGGCTGCTGCCGCCGCTGTCGTGACCGCGGCCGAGGCGCAGTGGCTGCGCACGCGCATGGAGGCGGACGGCCGCCTCGACCCGCTCGAACAGGCGCTGCTCGACTTTCTTGCCGAGGATTAGAGCGTTTTCGAGCCGGGCGGGATCACCCGGCGACGATCAGCCGGGGCTCGCCCTGCCGGGTGCGCGCCTTCCACATCTGTTCGTGGAAGAAGAAGGCGACCGCGTTCACGCATGGTTCGATCAGCGCGATGCCGCCGGCGATCTCGACCGACCCGGTCAGCAGATAGGCGACCGTAAAGCCGATCGAGAGATGGAGCGCGAGATAGGTCAGGGTCTTGATCAGATCGAGCGACATGGCAGCGGTCCTTGTCCAGGACGTCCAGTTAAGATCGATTCGCAATAATCTCCAATCAGGATCGCGCGTCACAGTCATCGACCGGGGCGATCATCAGCCCTCCAGCGTCCGCGCCAGCGTCGCGCAGGCCGCGAACAGCCGGTCGCGCACATCCGGCCCGAGCATTTCGCAGAGCAGCCCGTCAAAGGCGAGCCGCCGCCGCTCGCCCGCCGTGTCGATCATCACCAGCAGCGTCGCCTCGTCATGCGACAGCACCGAACAGCAGGGCGGCGAGATCGCGAACGGCTCCGGCCAGCAGCCGCGCACCGTTTCCAGCAACAGGTGCAGCGCCCGCGCGGCCTGGACGCAGCCAAGCCGTTCATGCGCGACCTGCAGCGGACATCGCCGCATATGGCGCGCCAGCACCCAGCGGCGCACCGCGCCGGCAATTGCGGCCTGGGCGGGCGTCAGCTGATCGAGGCGGGGAAGGGCGAGCTGGAGGCGTTGGTCGAGCATGGCGGGAACATGTCATGCCGTTTTATTGCGATCAAGTCGCATTAGCAGATAAATTCCACCCCCGCCTGGCGCGTCAGCTCTCGAGGTGCGCCGCCCAATAATCAAAGGCCTCGGCCTGCAGCCGGGCGACCAGCGCCCGCGCCGCCGGTCCTGTCCATGGCCCGTCATGCCCCATCATCAGCGCGCGTCCCCCTGCCCACCAGCCCTGGCCGGGCAGGCCATCCGATTCGCGCACCACGAGCACGGCCAGTTCGGGCTCGCCGCGCCCCGCCGCCTCGGCATCGATCGCGTCGAGCGTGCGGCAGAGGCTGCGCATCAGCGGGCGGGTGAAGCGGTGGCCGAGCTGGCCGAGCAGCCCCGCATAGCTGACCGCAGACCGTGCCCGCGCCGCCGCGACCAGCAGCGCGCGGACCCGGACGGGATCCGCGACGCCGGGCAGCTGCCCGTCCTGTGCTGTGCGCCGGTCGGTCACGGCCG
This sequence comes from Sphingomonas changnyeongensis, assembly GCF_009913435.1. NCBI lineage: Bacteria > Pseudomonadati > Pseudomonadota > Alphaproteobacteria > Sphingomonadales > Sphingomonadaceae > Sphingomonas > Sphingomonas changnyeongensis. The sequence goes on from NZ_CP047895.1 coordinate 513,913, forward strand.
CCACTTTGGCGGGGCACCGACCGGCGCTCAACGCCGTTCAGCCGGGGATCATCGATTCGGCCGCACAACGGGCATCTGAACCGGCAGGAGCCACAGCATGATGCGTTTTTCCGGACTGAGCCTTGCCCTCGCCGCGCTGATCGGGCTGGGCGGCTGCACCACGCTGGGCGGGGGCGGCTATATCGGCACCGAATGGGGCCCGGCCGGCTATGCCCCCGGCCCGGTCGCCTGGGGGGCGCCATGGTTCGGCGCACCCGGCGGCAACTGGGGCGGCGGCTGGGATGGTCGATGGGGCGGGGCCTGGAGGAACGGCGCCTGGGGAAATGGGGCCTGGGGTGGCGGGCCGGGCTGGAACAGTGGCGGATGGGGCGGCTGGGGCGCTCCCGGTGCAGCCCCCTGGCTGTTCGACAATGATATCCGCCGCCGTTACCGGACGCCGCGCGAGCGCGCCTATCTGCAGGAGCGGCGGCTCGACCGGCGGGAGTTCCGCGCCGACCGCAACAATGACCGGCGCGATTATCGCGCGGAGCGGCGCGCCGACCGCCGCGCCTATCGCGACGGCACGGTTCCACGCGCGGACTATCGCGCCGACCGCCGGCAGGACCGGCGCGAATACCGCGCGGAACGCTGGCGCGACCGCGCCGAATATCGGCAGGACAGGCGGGAGGACCGCCGCGACTTCAGGCGCGGCGCGCCGTCTCGCCGCCGATAGGCAGGCTTATTTCCGGCCGGCCTTCCACGCGCGCACGGCCTGCAGCGCACCCTTGATATGGCCGAGCGGTTCCGCCGCCGTATAGGCGAACAGGATGCGGCCATCGGGCGCGATCACATAGGAGGTGCGGTTGCTCATCGCCACGCCGGGCGCGAGCGCCACGTCATAGCTTTTGATGACCGCCGGGCTCGCGCTGGCGACGGCGAATTTGTTGCGGCATTCCTCGACCGAGAAGCGCTTGAGCGTGTCGATATCATCGGCCGACATGCCGATCACCGTCGCGCCGAGCTTGGCAAACTCGGGCGTCGCCTCGGCAAACTCATGCGCCTCGATCGTGCAGCCCGAGGTGAACGCCTTGGGATAGAAATAAAGCACCACCGGGCCCTTCTTCAGCGCATTGCCGAGCGCGAACGAAAAGGCCTTGCCGGCAAGCGCGCCCTGGGCGGAGAAATCCGGCGCGCGGGCGCCCGGGGCAAGTGCCGCACTCGCGGGGGCGGCAGACAGGATCAGGGCGGCGCCAAGCAACGGAGCGGCGAAACGGCCGGTCAGCAGGCGGGCAGCGCGCAGTTTGACGGCACTGGGACGGAACATCGGGCGTCTCCTCGGGATTGCGGGGCGCCCTTTCCTTAAGCGCCCCGTCAGCCCGACGCCAGCATCAGCGCGCCACCCAGCCGATGATGAGGTAAAGCACGGCGATTTCGACACCCAGCGTCAGCAGCATGATCACCGCGGCGATGCGCACGAAGACCGGATCGATGCCGGTCGCGCGGGCCAGGCCGCCGCACACGCCCATCATCTTGGCATTGACGCGGTCGAGACGGAAAGCGGACATGGTCGGTTCCTTAAGACTGACGGGCCGGCGATCAGGCGACGAACGCGACATTGGCCGGGCCGACCGCGGCGACGACGAAGAAAGCGGCAACCGCCAGCGCACCGACGACCGACAGCAGCGATTCACGGACAGACGAAAAACCCGACATGATCATTCTCCCTGGCGATGCCGGCGGGACCATCCCGCCGGCGACACCAGAGAGTATGCATGGGCCGTGCCAAGTCGAAAAAAGCCCGGCAAACAGCGCTTTTTTCTTCAGCCTGCGTCAATCATCTCGCAAAAACCGCCAAATCGGCAGGATTTCCCGCCGGATGTTGGGCCTGCCTGCGATCAAGCCAGTGCGTCGATCGTCCGCGCCAGATCCACATCGCGCTGCGACAGGCCGCCGGCATCATGGGTGGTCAGCAGGATATCGACCCGGTTCCACACATTCGACCATTCGGGATGATGGTCGGCCTTTTCTGCGGCCAGCGCCACGCGGGTCATGAAGGCAAAGGCTTCGGAGAAATCGGCGAACAGGAACCGCCGCGTCAGCGCATCGCGGGCTTCGTCATAATCCCACTCGCCCAGCCGGTCGAGCGCGGCGGCGCGCTGCGCTTCATCGAGCTGTTCGACCATTGCTTGTCCCTTCATGCCTGTTTCCCCTATGTCGCCTTCATGGGATCGCCACGTCAACGGCCACAAACACATGCGCCCGACGCTGCGACGATCGAGGCGCTGGCGCGCGCAACGTTGGCCGATCTGCCCGCCACCTTCCGCGCGCATCTGGGCGCGGTGGTCGTGCAGGTGCATGACTGGGCAGACGAGGCGCTGCTTGCCGAGATGGAGATTGACGATCCGCTCGACCTGACCGGCGTCTATCTGGGCCAGCCGGTCGGCGACAAGCATAATGGCGCGATTGCCGCCCTGCCCGACATGATCCAGCTGTTCCGGATGCCGATCCTGTTCGAATGGGCGGAAACTGGCGTCGCGCTCGAACATCTCGTCGCCCATGTGACGATCCACGAGATCGGCCATCATTTCGGCCTGTCGGATGCCGACATGGCCGCGCTCGAAGACGCCGAACCGGAGGATGGAGCCTGACCGCGCTCACCCTTGACCGGCTGGCCTGCCGCCGGGGCGGACGGCTGCTGTTCACCGGCCTGTCGCTCGATCTGCGCGCGGGGCAGGCGATCCGCATCACCGGCGCGAACGGCACCGGCAAATCCAGCCTGTTGCGGGTGGCCGCCGGCCTGCTCGCGCCCTTTGGCGGGACGGTGGTGCGCGAAGGCCGCACGGCGCTTGCCGATGAAGGGCTGGCGCTCGACCGCGATCTGCCGCTGGCCGACGCGCTCGGCTTCTGGGCGCGGCTCGACGGGCGGGCGTCGCGGCTTGCCCCTGCGCTCGCGGCGCTGGGGCTGGAGGCGCTGGCCCCGGTCCCGGTCCGGATGCTGTCGACCGGGCAGCGCAAGCGCGCCGTGCTCGCGCGTGCGGTGCTGAGCGCCGCGCCCATCTGGCTGCTCGACGAGCCGACCAACGGGCTGGACGCGGACGCGATCGCGCTGCTCGAACGGGCGTGTGCGTCGCATCTGGAGGCGGGCGGGCTGATCGTCGCCGCCACGCACCAGCCGCTGGCGCTGCCGGGGGCGGCGACGCTCGACCTCACCCCGTTCGCCGATGCGGCGCGCGCGCGGACGATGGCGGAGGATGACGATGATTGAGATCATCCGCCGCGATCTCGGCCTGGCATGGCGCAGCGGCGGGGCCGGGCTGCCCCTGGCATTTTTTCTGCTGAGCGCGACGCTGTTCGCCTTTGCCATCGGGCCCGATGCGGCGCTGCTGGCGCGTACCGGTCCGGGGCTGGCCTGGCTGGCGGCATTGCTTGCCGCGCTGCTGCCGCTCGACCGGCTGATCGAGCCCGACCGGCTGGGCGGCGTGCTCGACCAGCTGGCGCTGCGCGGCCATGCCGACGAAGCGGTGGCGGCGGCCAAGCTGATTGCCCATTGGCTGAGCTTCGGCCCGCCGCTGATGCTCGCCCTGCTGCCGGCGGCGGCGTTGCTGTCGATCGACGCAGCGGCGCTGCTGCGGCTCGAACTGGCACTGGCGCTCGGCACGCCTGCGCTGGCGGCACTCGGCCTGACGGTCGCGGCGCTGACCGCCGGGCTGCGCGGCACCGGGGCGCTGGGCGGGCTGCTGATGCTGCCGCTGGCCGTGCCGGTGCTGATCTTCGGCGCCGGAGCGGTGGCCGACGGCTCTGGCTCGGCGCTCAGGCTGCTCGGCGCGGTGTCACTGCTGCTGACGGCAGGCGCGCCCTTTGCCGCCGGCGCGGCGCTGCGCGCGGCGCGGGAATAACCTGAGCGACAAACTCAATCCCGCTGCCAGCGCGCCCAGATCGCGGTCGGCAGGATCAGGCCGCGCGCTTCCTCGCGCACGCCCAGCTCGCCGCATTCGACGCGGCCGGGCAGCTCGGCAAAGGCCTGGGCAACCAACTCGCCGATCGCCAGTGCCGACAGCCGCACCGCATAGACGGTCAGGAACAGGAACCGCGACTCGGCATCGAGCAGCCGGCGGCAATCGGCGACCAGCGGGGCCAGATGCTCTTCGAGCTTCCACACCTCACCATCGGGGCCGCGGCCATATTTGGGCGGATCGAGGATGATCCCGTCATAGCGCCGGCCGCGCCGCACCTCGCGCGCGACGAACTTGGCGGCATCGTCGACAATCCAGCGCACCGGCCGGTCGTCCATTCCCGACAGCCGGGCATTGGCGCGCGCCGCCTCGACCGATTTCTTGGAGGCGTCGACATGCACCATCTCAGCCCCTGTCGCCGCGAGCGCCAGCGTGCCGACGCCGGTATAGCCGAACAGGTTGAGCGCGGTGCTGGGCTTCAGCCCCCGCATCCAGTCCCACACCGGTGCCATGTCGGGGAAAAAGCCCAGATGCCGGAACGGCGTGCAGGCGGCGGTGAAGCGCGCCTCGTTCCAGGCGAGCGGCCAGCCTTCGCGGGGGACTGGCCGGTCGAACCGCCAGCGCCCGCCGCCATCCTCGTCCGATCCGGGCACGAACTCGCCATCCGCCTGCCAGTCGGCGCTGGCGGGTGCCCACATCGCCTGAGGTTCCGGGCGGATGAACCGGTAACGGCCATAGCGTTCGAGCTTGCGGCCATGGCCGCTGTCGATCAGGCCGTAATCGGCCCAGCCATCACCGATGAGCAGCCGGGGCGCGTCCATTCAGGCGCTGGTCCCGTGAGCGGGCGTCGCGCGCGCGGCGATATGGGCGATGACCGCATCCAGATCATTGGGCAGCAGGCTGAACCGTTCCTCGCGCTCGAACAGCTTGCCGACCCGCGCGGGAAGCGACGGGCGGATGCCGGTGGCGCGTTCGACGGCGTCGCGGAACTTGGCCGGATGCGCGGTCGCCAGCGTCACCACCGGCACATCGCCCGGCAGGTCCGCCGCGCGCGCGGCGGCCAGCGCGATCGCGCTGTGCGGATCGATCACCTGCCCCGCCCGCTCGGACGCCCAGCGCATGGCCAGCGACATTTCATCGGCATCGATCCGCGCGCTCGAAAACAGCGGCCGCGCGCCCGTCAGCTGCGCATCGGTCAGCCGCATCGCCCGGTTGGCGGCAAAGGCCGCCATCTGGCCGGGCACGGCCGCGGCATCGAGATCATGGAGCAGCCGTTCAAAGTTCGAGCTGACCTGGATGTCCATCGACGGCGTGGCGGTGGGCGTGACCGGCCCCGCCGCATAATCGCCGGTCGACAGCGCACGGTGCAGAATGTCGTTCACATTGGTGGCGACGATCAGCCGCGCGACCGGCAGCCCCATGCGCGCGGCGACATAGCCGGCGAACACGTCACCGAAATTGCCCGTCGGCACGGCAAAGGCGACCGGCCGGTCGGGCGCGCCCAGCCTGACGGCGGCATAGAAATAATAGACGATCTGGGCCATCAGCCGCGCCCAGTTGATCGAGTTCACCGCCGACAGGGCGAAGCGCCCGGCGAAATCGGGGCGGGCGAACATCGCCTTCACCATCGCCTGGGCGTCGTCGAAACTGCCCTCGATGGCGATGTTGTGGACATTGGGCGCGAGCACGGTCGTCATCTGCCGCCGCTGGACATCGGACACGCGGCCATGCGGATGCAGCATGAAGATGTCGACCTTGGCCCGCCCGGCCAGCGCGTCGATCGCCGCCGAACCGGTGTCGCCCGAGGTCGCGCCGATCACCGTCAGATGCGTGTCGCGGCGCGACAGGAAGCGTTCGAACAGCAGGCCGAGCAGCTGCAGCGCCACATCCTTGAAGGCAAGCGTCGGGCCGTGGAACAACTCGAGCAGCCAATGCCGGCGGTCGAGCTGGACGAGCGGCGTGACGCCGGCATGGGCAAAGCGGCCATAGGCCTGGGCGCACAGCGCCTTCAGCTCGTCATCGCCGATCGCGCCGCCGACAAAGGGGCGCATGACCGCGACGGCGGTATCGACATAATCGAGCCCGGCAAGCGCGGCGATCTCCGCCCGGTCGAGCCGCGGCCAGACGCTGGGCACATAAAGCCCCCCGTCACCGGCGAGGCCGGCCAGTGTCACGGCCTCGAAATCGAGCGTCGGCGACGCGCCGCGCGTGCTGATATAGTCCATGACGGGCCGGCTTAACCGTCAGGGCGGGCCGGGGCAAGAAAGCGATCAGCCGCGCGCGCGGCGGCGCAGCGCGAGCAGGTAGATCACCGCCGCTGCCCCGGCGAAGAAGAACCATTGCAGCGCATAGGCGATGTGATTGTCGGGCACATCGGCAAGGCTGGGCGGCCGGGCGGGCAGCAGGCCGGGCGCCGGGCTGGTCGCGACCAGCCGCCACACATGCGCCTTGTCGGGCGCGATGACGCCGCTGACCTGCCCGCCCGCCCAGCGCGGCGGCGCGGGCGTCGGCGACCAGCCCAGCACCGCCTGAAAGCCCGGACCCTCGGCCCCGCGCGCGCAGGCGGCGACATGCACCCAGCCGGTATCGCCCTTCAGGTTGCGCCCGGCCTGGGCGCTCCATCCGGTGACGCTCAGGCAATAGGCGGCGGCGCGGCGGAACAGCGGCGGATCGCGCGGATCGGGCACCGCCGGCAGCGCGATTTCGGGCAGACCGCGCGCGGCGGCATAGCGGGCGATCAGCGCCTTTTTCTCGGCCGAGCGCGCCAGCTGCCAGACGCCGAGCGCGATCATCACCATGACCGCACCGGCAACGATGATGGTGGGAAAAAGCGGCAGGCGCAGCGGGGTGCGGGACGTTGTCATCAGGGCTCGATCCGGCCTTCGCGGGCCTGGTTGCGATGTTCGAGGAAGATCAGCGCCGCCTTGGCCGCGCGCAGGCTGATGAGCGTCAGCCCCAGCGTCAACGGCACCCACAGCAGCAGATGGACCAGGGCCGGCGGAGAAAAGCGCAGCTCGACCAGCACGGCGGCAATGGTCACCACCGCGCCGATGCCGAGCGTCAGAAAGGCGGCGGGACCGTCGCCGACATTGAACCGCCCGAAATCAAGCCCGCAGGCCCGGCATTGCGGCGCGAAGCGGACCGGGCCGTCGAACAGCGTCCGCGCGCCGCAGGCCGGGCACAGGCCGCGCAGGCTGGCCGCGACGAGATCGGGCGGCGTCATGCGACCGGCCCTCCCGGGTTGCGGCGGCATGGTGCCGGACAGCAAAACGGCGCCGGGACGATCCGCCCCGGCGCCGCTGTGCGATGATGGGCGCGGCCCATCCGGCGATCAGCCGTGCACCGGCGCGCCCCAGCTGCCCCACACATAGATGGCGACGAACAGGAACAGCCACACGACGTCGACGAAATGCCAGTACCAGGCCGCCGCTTCGAAGCCGAAATGCTGGCGCGGGGTGAAATCACCGCGATAGCCGCGCACCAGGCAGACGATCAGGAAGATCGTGCCGACGAGCACGTGGAAGCCGTGAAAGCCGGTCGCCATGTAGAAGGCGGCGCCGTAGTTCAGGCCTTTGAACGGGATCGGCGAGTGCAGATATTCATAAGCCTGGATGGCCGAGAACAGCAGGCCAAGGCCGATCGTCAGCCACAGGCCCTTCTTGAACCCCTCACGATCGCCGTTGATCAGCGAATGATGCGCCCAGGTGACGGTGGTGCCCGAGCAGAGCAGGATCAGCGTGTTGAGCAGCGGGAAGGCGAACGGATCGATCACTTCCAGCCCCTTGGGCGGCCACTGGGCGGCGATTTCGGCGATCTGCACCGAACCGTCGGTGATTTCGAGCGGCACCGGGAAGAGCGAGAAGTCGAACCACGCCCAGAACCAGCCGACGAAGAACATCACTTCGGAGGCGATGAACAGGATCATGCCGTAGCGCAGGTGCAGCTGCACCACCGGGGTGTGATCGCCGCCATTCGCTTCGCGGACCACGTCCGACCACCAGCCATACATGGTGTAGAGCACGCCGGCGAGGCCGAGCAGGAACACATAGCCGCCATAGGCCGCCTGGTGCATCCACATCACGCCGCCGACCGCCATGGTCAGCGCCGAGAACGAGCCCAGGAGAGGCCAGGGGCTGGGGGCAGAATATGATAATCGTGGTTCTTGGCGCCGGCCATGATGCGTCCCTGCTCCGTTGGTCGAAAAGCCCTAGCTGCCCTGCCCGGCGGAATCCACCGGGTAGAAGGTGTAGCTGAGGGTGATTTGCTGGATATCCTTCGTGTCGGGATCATCAAGGATCGCCGGATCGACGAAGAAGGTGACCGGCATGCGCACGCGCTCGCCGGGCTTGAGGGTCTGCTCGGTGAAGCAGAAACACTCGATCTTGTTGAAATATTTGCCCGCCTGATCGGGCGAGACATTGAACACCGCACGGCCGGTCACCGACCGGTCGGTCAGGTTCTGGGCGTAATAAAACGCCATGTCGCGCGCGCCCACCGCGACGCGCTGCACCGGCCGCTCGGGCCCGAAGCGCCAGGGCAGCCCCGATGCGGTGTTGGCGTCGAAGCGCACCGCCACCTGCACGCTGCTGGCGCGGGTCGGCAGATCGGCCTCGGTGGCGCGCATCGTCGTGCCGCCAAAGCCGGTGACCTGGCAGAACAGCCGGTAAAGCGGCACGGCGGCAAAGCCCAGGCCGACCATCGCGAGCGCCATCAGCGCGGCGAGCGCGGCGCTGCGGCGGTTGCGGAGCGCGAGGTCGGTCATACGCCCGGCTGCCCGATCTTCGCAAAGGTCAGGAAGAAGAACAGGATCGCCATGCCGGCCAGCACCAGCGCCATCACGCGCGACCGGGCGCGCTGACGGGCGCGGATCTGTTCGGTCGGATCGGTCATGCCAGCCTCATCGCGACAATGTCGGCAACCAGCGCACCGAACAGGATGAACAGATAAAGGATCGAGAATGCGAACAGCTTTTTCTCCGCCTTCATCCCTTCAGCCGGCTGGGCGGGGGGAAGCCGACACGGACGGCCAGCACAAGGAACACGGCGCTGAGCACCGCCGCCGCCACGCCATAGACCGGGCCGGCAAGCCCCAGCGGCCAGGGCGCCACCGCCGCCGCCACCATCGGCAACGTGTAGAGGAAGATCTGCCGCCGCGTCGCCTGTTCCCCGGCGACCACCGGCAGCATCGGCACGCCGGCATTGGCGTAATCCATGCGCACGAACAGCGCGAGCGCCCAGAAATGCGGCGGCGTCCACAGGAAGATGATCATGAACAGCAGCACCGGCATCAGCGTGACGTCGCCGGTGACGGCGGCCCAGCCGATCAGCGGGGGGAACGCGCCGGCGGCACCGCCGATGACGATGTTCTGCGGCGTGCGCGGCTTCAGCCACATCGTGTAGATGACGGCATAGAAAAAGATCGAGAAGGCCAGGATCGCGGCGGCGAGCCAGTTGGTCGCCAGCCCCATGATCACCACCGAAAAACCCGACAGCGCCATGCCGAAATGCAGCGCCGATTCGGGCGCCATCCGCCCGGCCGGCAGCGGCCGGCGCGCGGTGCGCTTCATCTTGGCGTCGATATCGGCTTCATACCATTGGTTGAGCGCCCCGGCGGCCCCGGCGGCGACCGCGATGCACAGAATGGCGGTAAAGCCGATCACCGGATCGATCCCGCCCGGTGCCGCCAGCAGCCCGCACAGGGCGGTGAACACGACAAGCGTCATCACCCGCGGCTTGGTCAGCGCGAGGAAATCCCGCCAGTCGGCGGGCATCGGGACGGACGCGTCGAGCGTGGTGCTGTTCATCGCGTGGCACTCTTGTTGTGCAGCCGGCGCGGAAGGCCGTGCCCCCGCGCCTGGTGCCGCACGTCCCGCCGACAGGGCGGGGCCGTTGGCCCGCCGCCGGAACCGGCAGCGGGCCAGATGCCGGGATCAGTCGATCTTCGGCAGGGTTTCGAACTGGTGGAACGGCGGCGGGCTGGACAGGGTCCATTCCAGCGTCGTCGCACCTTCGCCCCAGGGATTGTCGGCAGCCTTGCGGCCGGCGAGCAGCGAGACGATCACGTTGACGAAGAAGATCGCCATGCCGAGCGCCATGATGCCATAACCGACGCTCGCCAGGTGGTTATAGGCGGCATAGGCGTCCGGATAATCCGGATAGCGGCGCGGCATGCCCTGGGTGCCCAGGAAGTGCATCGGGAAGAACAGCACGTTCACGCCGACGAAGAACACCCAGAAATGCAGCTGGCCGAGCAGCTCGTTATACTGGCGGCCGCTCATCTTCGCGAACCAGTAATAGAAGCCGGCGAACAGCGCGAACACCGCACCCAGCGACAGCACATAGTGGAAGTGGGCGACGACATAATAGGTGTCGTGCAGATTGTCGTCGACGCCGCCATTGGCGAGCACGACGCCGGTCACGCCACCGACGGTGAACATGAAGATGAACCCGAGCGCCCACAGCATCGGCGTCTTGAAGGTGATCGAGCCGCCCCACATGGTCGCGATCCACGAGAAGATCTTGATGCCGGTCGGCACCGCGATCACCATCGTCGCCGCGGTGAAGTACATCTTCACATTGACGCTCATGCCGGTCGTGAACATGTGGTGCGCCCACACGACGAAACCGATCACGCCGATCGCCACCATCGCATAGGCCATGCCGAGATAGCCGAACACCGGCTTGCGGCTGAACGTCGCGATGATCTGGCTGACGATGCCGAAGCCCGGCAGGATCATGATGTACACTTCGGGGTGGCCGAAGAACCAGAACAGATGCTGGTAGAGCACCGGATCGCCGCCGCCGGCCGCATCATAGAATGCGGTGCCGAAGTTGCGGTCGGTGAGCAGCATCGTGATCGCCGCCGCGAGCACCGGCAGCGCAAGCAGCAGCAGGAAGGCGGTGACCAGCACCGACCACACGAACAGCGGCATCTTGTGCAGGGTCATGCCCGGCGCGCGCATGTTGAAGATGGTGGTGATGAAGTTGATCGCGCCCAGGATCGACGCCGCGCCGGCAAGATGCAGCGACAGGATCGCCATGTCGACCGCCGGCCCCGCCGAGCCGCTGGTCGACAGCGGCGGATAGACGGTCCAGCCCGTGCCCGCGCCATTGCCGGTGCCGCCGGGCACAAAGGCCGAGCCGAGCAGCAGCAGGAAGGCGGGAACCGTCAGCCAGAAGCTGATGTTGTTCATGCGCGGAAAGGCCATGTCGGGCGCGCCGATCATGATCGGCACGAACCAGTTGCCAAAGCCGCCGATCATCGCCGGCATGACCATGAAGAACACCATGATCAGGCCGTGCGCGGTGATGAGCGCGTTCCACAGGTGATAGGCCTGGTCCATCGACGCGGCCGAGCCTTCGACGATGCTGGCCCAGCCCTGCAGATACTGGACGCCGGGGGCGGCCAGTTCCATGCGCATCAGGCCGGAAATGGCGCCGCCGACGATCCCCGCGATGATCGCGAAGATCAGATAGAGCGTGCCGATATCCTTGTGGTTGGTCGACAGGAACCAGCGCGCGAAAAAGCCGGGCTTGTGGTCGGCGTCGTGCGCGTGGTGCCCATGGTCCGCAACAAAGGCGGACGGGGTTGCAGCAATCTCAGTCATCAGTTGGTACCCTGGCTGGGTTCGCCGCCGGCGGCGGCAGAAACGCTGGCAGTCTCGGCGGCGGGAGCGGGAGCGGCGGCCGCGGCCGGTGCGGCGTCTGCCGCCCCGGCATCTTGCCGCCCTTGGCCGCGACCCAGGCCTTGAACTTTTCAGCCGACACGACTTCGATCGCGATCGGCATATAGGCGTGGCGCGCGCCGCACAGTTCGGAACACTGGCCGAAATAGACGCCTTCCTTTTCCGCCTTGAACGCAAGCTCGTTCACGCGGCCGGGAATGGCGTCGAGCTTCACCCAGAAGGACGGCATCGCGAAGCTGTGGATCACGTCATTGGACGTGGTGAGCAGCCGGATTTCCTGGCCAACCGGAATGACCATGCGGTTGTCAACGGCGAGCAGGCGCGGGCCATCGGCGTCGGTACGCTGCTTGGCACCCGCCTTGGGCTGGTCCTCAAGCATGTTCGACACGACCTCGAACCCGCCATGGTCCGGATATTGATAGGTCCAGTACCACTGGTTGCCGATCGCCTTGACGGTGACCGCGTCCTTGCCGGCCGGCTTGAACTGGGCGGCGAGCAGGCTGATCGAGGGGATGGCGATGCCGACAAGGATCAGCACCGGCACCAGCGTCCAGATCACCTCGATCGCGGTGTTGTGCGACGTCTTGGACGGCACCGGATTGGCCGAGCGGCGGAAGCGCACGATGCACCACAGCAGCAGGCCGAGCACGAGCACGCAGATCGCGACCATGATCGGCATCAGCACGGCGTCATGCATCCACAGCGCGCGGCGGCCATTGGGCGAGAACTGCGCCTGCAGGCCGATCACCCGGTCGGTGGGCATGCCGATGCCGGCCTTGGGGGCAAGCACCTCGTCGGCCGCGGCCGGAGCCGCGGCCACGGGTTTAGCCTCAGCCGCAACCGTCGCTGCTTGTTGGGGCGCGTCCTGCGCCTGGGCAATGGCCGGCGCACATGCAAGGCCGATTGCGAGCAAGAGGGTTTTGGCGAGCTTCATAGGCGTCCCGTTTTCTTCCATCTGTTGTTGCTGGCGGACGCCGGCAACAGGCGGTCCTGACAACGAAATCGGGCGGCTTATAGGCATGGTTCGGGGCTGCCTCAAGATCGGTTATGTCCGCTAACATATATTATAGAAGACGGGCGCGGCATTGCACGCCCGGTGGCAAGCGCGTATCGCACCGGCCATGACCGGCGCTGCTTCCCCCACCCTGTCCGATGCCCAGATTCTGGACGAATTCCGGTCCGCCGGCGCGCTGCTCGACGGGCATTTCATCCTGTCATCGGGGCTGCGCAGCCCGCGCTATCTGCAATGCGCGCGCGTGCTGATGAACCCGGCACGCGGGGCCCGACTCGCCACGACGCTGGCCGCGCGGCTGCCCGATGATGTGCGCGCGGCGATCAGCGCGGTCGTGTCCCCGGCCATGGGCGGCGTGATCGCGGGTCATGAAATGGGCCGCGCGCTCGGCGTCGATGCGATGTTCCTCGAGCGGCCCGACGGGGTGTTCCATCTGCGCCGCGGCTTTGCGCTCGCGCCGGGACAGAAGGTGCTGATGATGGAGGATGTGGTGACGACCGGCCTGTCCTCGCGCGAGGCGATCGCCGCGATCCGCGCGGCGGGCGGAGAGGTTATCGCCGCCGCCGCGCTCGTCGACCGGTCGAACGGCAGTGTCGATCTGGGGGTGCCGTTCTTCCCGCTGATCCGGCTCGACGTGCCGAGCTATGCGCCCGATGCGCTGCCGCCCGAACTGGCGGCGATCCCGGCGATCAAGCCCGGAAGCCGCGCGGCATGACCCTGCGCCTGGGGGTCAATATCGATCATGTCGCCACGATCCGCAACGCGCGCGGCGGCGATCATCCCGATCCGGTGCGCGCGGCGGAAATCGTCGCGGCGTGCGGCGCGGACGGCATTACCGCCCATCTGCGCGAGGACCGGCGGCATATCCGCGACGCCGATCTGGAACGGATCATGGCGGCGACCGATCTGCCGCTCAATCTGGAGATGGCGGCGACCGAGGAAATGCTGGCGATCGCGCTGCGCCACCGGCCGCATGCCGCCTGCATCGTCCCCGAAAAGCGTGAGGAGCGGACGACCGAGGGCGGGCTCGACGCCGCCGGGCTGCACAACCAGCTGGCCCCTCTGGTTGCCCGGCTGGGCGATGCGGGCATCCGTGTCAGCCTGTTCATCGAGCCCGATCCCCGCCAGATCGAGGCGGCGATGCGGCTGGGCGCGCCGGTGGTCGAGTTTCACACCGGGCGCTATGCGCATCTGCTGCTGGCGGGCGATCAGCCGGCGGCAACCGCGGAGCTGGCCCGGATCGCCGACGCTGCCGCGCTCGCGGCCAAGAACGGCATCGAATCGCATGCCGGCCACGGCCTGACCTTTGCCAATGTCGTGCCGATCGCCGCCATCCCGCAGATCGCGGAGCTGAACATCGGCCATTATCTGATCGGCGAGGCGATCTTCATCGGCCTCGACCAAAGCATCAGGCAGATGCGCGCGCTGATGGACGAGGCGCGCGGCGTCACGGGTGCGCGCCGCACGCCATGATCGTCGGCCTCGGCTCCGATCTGTGCAACATCGAGCGGATCGCGGCCTCGCTCGCCCGGTTCGGCGACCGGTTCGAACAGCGCGTGTTCACCGATGCCGAGCGCGCCCGCGCCGCGCGGCGGCCGCTGACCAAGGCGGGCACGCTCGCCAAGCGCTTCGCCGCCAAAGAGGCGTTTTCCAAGGCGGTCGGCACCGGCTTTCGCCGCGGCGTGTTCATGCGGGACATCGGTGTCGTCAACCTGCCCTCGGGCGCGCCGACGCTGGCGCTGGACGGCGGTGCGCGTGCGGCGCTCGACGCGCTCATTCCCGCCGGCCATGTCGCGCGGATACATTTGACGTTGACCGACGACCATCCCTGGGCGCAGGCCTTCGTCATCATCGAGGCGGTGCCGGAATGACGGCACGGCCGCGATGTCATCGCCCTGGGCCGTTCAGCACAGGCACAGGCGCAGCACGGATAGATGATCGGCAGAAGGCCGGGAGCATGATCGGGTGAACGGGACGAGCGGAATGGAGCAGGGCGCGACGATGGCAGGGCCGAAAGACAAGACCGACTGGCTGGCCGAAGCGCGCGGCATTTTCTGGCTGCTGCTCGCCGTGCTCGGCTTTCACAGCTTCATCGCCAAGCCATTCTATATCCCGTCCGAATCGATGATGCCGGGCCTGCTGGTCGGCGACCGGCTGGTGGTGTCCAAATATCCCTATGGCTGGTCCTATGTCTCGCCGACCTTCCACATCCTGCCGTTCATGCCGGGCCGGCTGTTCGGGCGGCTGCCCGAGCGCGGCGATGTGGTGATCGCATCGCCGCCGGGGGTGCGGCAGGACTATATCAAGCGGGTGATCGGCCTGCCCGGCGACCGGATCGAGATGCGCGGCGGCACGCTGGTGCTGAACGGCGTGCCGGTCAGCCGGTCGCTGCCGGCACCGCGGCTGATCCCGGTCGATGCCAATGCGCCGTGCCGGGACGACCAGTTTCCGGGCCGGCTCGTCACCGGGCCGGACGGCAAGCCCTATTGCGCGCTGCCGATTGTGCGCGAAACGCTGCCCAATGGGCGCAGCTTCGACACCATCGATCTGGGGGCCAGCTCGACCGACGATTTCCCGCCACTGACGGTGCCCGAGGGGCATGTCTTCCTGGTCGGCGACAATCGCGACCGTTCGGCGGACAGCCGCGTTCCGCTTGACCAGGGCGGGCTGGGCGGTCCGGTGCCGTGGGAAAATCTGGGCGGCCGGGCGGAGTTCATCACCTTCTCGCTCGACGGCACGGCGGAATGGTACAACCCGATCAGCTGGGTGCAGGCGCTGCGCGGCGGGCGGGCGGGCAGCTCGCTCCACCCGGCGCGCGCCGAACGCTGAACGATGCGCCCGGCCCGCAAAGGCCGGGCCGGTCCGTCAGCAGCGAACGCGCCATGGCGTCCCCTTATCGCGCAGGTTGAAAGGCATGGTGGTTTAAATGGCACTGGCGCGCGCATGCCAATCGTGCCCGGCCTTTAAGCCCGTTACGCCGGTAATCCGGGGCCGGACGCCCCCTTCTGCAAACGCACGTCCGGCCGCGCGGCCCTCTGCCGCAGCGCCCGGATCATGACTGTCTGATTCTGTCGGGAAAGCGGCGCCGCTCAGCGCGCGCCGGGAATGCCGCCGGGCATGCCACCGGGAACGCCGGCACCCTGCTGCTGCTGCTGCATCTGCTGCAGCACGGCCGCCGGGATGAAGTCGATCAGCTCGACCTCGAAGATCAGCAGCGAGTTGGCCGGGATCTTGCCGCCGCCGACTTCGCGCTCGCCATAGCCCAGTTCCGGCTTGATCCAGAACCGCGCCTGGCCGCCGCGCTTCAGCAGCTTCAGGCCTTCCGAAAAGCCGGGAATGACCTGCGCGACTTCCATCGGGGCGCGTTCATTCTGGTCGAACACCGTGCCGTCGCGCAGCATGCCCTTGTACTTGACGAGCACGACGTCAGTATCGGCGGGGCTGTCGCCCTCACCGGCCTTGAGCATCTGATATTGCAGGCCCGATGCGGTCTGGGTCACGCCCGGCTGGCCGGCATTCCAGGACAGGAACTGCGCGGCAGAGCCGGTCTGCGCGATCACTGGGCCGGTGCCGACCCAGGCAAGCCCGAACGCGGCCACCGCCGCGACGCCAAGGCCGCCCCACAACATCGACAGCACCCGCCGGGAAACGGGACGAAGCGGAACGGCGGTCACGGACATGGGTCAACTCCGGTGGTCAGGCCCGGTCAGTCGGGCGATAACGGCCGGCAGCTAAACCACAGCCGGCCGTCCGGGGAAAGCCGGAAAGCCAGGGTATTGGCGCAAAAGGCGAAAGGCACCCGGCGATGATGACGCCCCGCACAAGGCGCGGCCACCATGCCGGAACGCCCCCGTCGAGGGGGCGCAGGGGGCGGACGAACCGCCCCCGATAGCGTCTTACTTGACGCCGTCGCGCTCGGCGCGCTTGCGCTCGAGCTTGCGGGCGCGACGAATCGCGGCGGCACGCTCACGGGCGCGCTTTTCCGACGGCTTTTCGTAATGGCGGCGCAGCTTCATCTCGCGATAGACGCCCTCGCGCTGCAGCTTCTTCTTGAGCGCGCGCAGCGCCTGGTCAACATTGTTGTCGCGGACGAGGATTTGCATAACGCCGTCAGACTCCGTTTCCCGAAAACGGATGCAAGGCCGACAGCCGGCCTCTCACCCGCAAAGCATAATAGAAGGTTCGTCGCAAACCGGGTTTGCGCCGTTCGCGCCGCCCTAGCAGCCGGATCGCGATTCGACAAGCATTTGCGCGCGGCCGGTCATCACCCGGGCGGGGGCCGCAGAATCGAAAGGCCCCGCACGCCCGGTTGGGGCGGCGGGGCCTTTTGTCCCGACGGGCAAAAAAATCTCAGTATTTCTGCTGCCGTTCGTAAAGGGACTTATAATGCTGGATACGGGTGACGCGCAGTCCGGGCATCCCCGACCGGTCGACGGCACGCTGCCAGGCAGCGAATTCCTCGACGGTGAGACCATAGCGCTCGCAGGCCTCGTCGACGGTCAGCAGGCCGCCATTGACGGCAGCCACGACCTCGGCCTTGCGACGCACCACCCAACGGCTGGTGTTGGGCGGCGGCAGGCTGTCGAGGGTGAGCGACTCCCCGAGCGGGCCGATCACCTGGGCGGGGCGGATTCTCTGGTTCTCGATCATTTCTACCTCAAACAGGGCGGTTCTCGCCTCGATACGCAACGCTTGCCGGACATAGGTCCAACAGGGTTCAGGAACGCTGAAACCGAAAGGTAAACCGCCTGGTCATGATCGGGCCTCCACGCGGAGCAGAGCAGCCACATCGCTGTTGAAACAACCGGTCGCGCCTGCGCCATTCGACCGGCCAGTGCCAAACAGATGAACAAGACGCGCGCCGGCATCGCCGTCGCCCTGGGCGGCGGCGACGATCTGGGCCGTGCGGCTGGCTGACTGACGCGCGACCGCGACCGCGACCAAAGTCGCATAGTCCGGCTGCGTCGCCCGCCGTGCCCGCCGTGCAAGCCCAAGATCGATTTCCACTGCGCCCGTCCTGTTTTTCTGTTCGACAGGCAGCTGCATAAACCGGTCAGGGCTAAAGGGAGGTAAAGCCCGGTGCGTCCGTAAAACCACAATATGGCAAGGCTTTGCCGCCTGGCGCCGGGAGTGGCTGGGTTGTCGCTGAATCGGCCCGCTGGCGGTTGCTTGTTGCGCGCCTCGCGGCGCGGGGGCGGCACCGGCGGGTGTTTGCTGCGCGCCTCACGGCGCTGGGGCGGCACCGGCCCGCTCCCCCACCCGGCCTCCCAACGGCAGGTTACGCTATGGGAGGCCGGGTGGGGGAGCGGGCCGGTGCCGTTCTTCCAGATCAACAAACACCCGGTGCCGGTCTTCCCAAGCAAACAACACCCCCGCATTCTCAAACGCGCCCTGAGCGCCTATATGCCCCGGCGATGACTGAGGGTGCAGATTTCCAGCTCGGGCCGGATTTGCGCGGCAAGCGCATCGTCGTCGCCATGTCGGGCGGCGTCGACAGTTCGGTCGTGGCCGCGCTGGCCGCGCGGTCGGGGGCCGAGACGATCGGCGTCACACTGCAGCTTTACGATCATGGCGCGGCGGTCGGCCGCACCGGCAGCTGCTGCGCCGGGCAGGACATTCGCGACGCCCGCGCCGTCTGCGACCGGCTGGGCATCGCCCATTATGTGTTCGATCACGAAAGCCGGTTCCGCGACAGCGTGATCGACCAGTTCGCCGACGAATATCTGGCCGGGCGCACGCCGATTCCGTGCGTGCGCTGCAACATGGGGGTGAAGTTCACCGATCTGTTCGGCCTGGCGCGGCAGCTGGGCGCAGACTGTCTGGCGACCGGCCATTATGTCCGCCGCGTCGTCGGGCCGGAGGGTGCAGAGCTGCACCGCGCGCTCGATCCGGCGCGCGACCAGAGCTATTTCCTGTTTGCGACAACGGCCGAGCAGCTCGATTATCTGCGCTTTCCGCTGGGCGGCCTGCCCAAGCCGGAGGTGCGCGCGATCGCCGCCGAACTTGGCCTTGGCGTCGCGATGAAGCCCGACAGCCAGGACATCTGCTTCGTCCCCGATGGCGATTATGCCGGGCTGGTGCGCAAGCTGCGGCCCGATGCCGATACGGCGGGCGAGATTGTCGATCTGGAAGGCCGGGTGCTCGGCCGCCACCCCGGCCTTATCCATTACACGGTCGGGCAGCGGCGCGGGCTGGAGATTGGCGGGCAGGCGGAGCCGCTCTACGTCGTCCGGCTCGATGCCGCCGCGCGGCGGGTGATCGTCGGGCCGCGCCGCGCGCTGGCGGTGGCGGCTGCGCGGCTGAGCGAGATCAACTGGCTGGGCGGCGGCTATGGGGGGCCGGTCCATGCCAAGGTCCGTTCGATGGCCAAGCCCGCCCCGGCGCGGCTCGACGGCGACCGGCTGGTGTTCGACGCGCCCGAATATGGCGTGTCGCCCGGCCAGGCAGCGGTGCTTTACGCCGGCGAGCGCGTGCTGGGCGGCGGCTGGATCGCGGAGACCGAAAGCGCCTTTGCCGCTGCCGCCTGAGCGGCGAGCGGAACGCATTTTCGAGGGGGTGCGCCCCGCCGGCCTGAAAATGCATCAGCGCCGTTCGCGGCGCGCGGCGAGATAGAGCACCACCCCCGCCCCGCCGAGCACCGCCAGCACCTGCCAGCTGCCTGCGCCCGACTGGGCGGCGACCCAGACACAGGTGGCGAGGCCGGCCAGGGTCATCGCCCAGATGCCGGCGCGGCCCGGCTCCGCCCGGGGCAGAGCGGCGATGCTCAGCGCATAGATGATCATCCGGGCGAGCACGCTCGCCACCGCCAGCCAGGCAAAACCGCCGGTCAGCGCCAGCGCGGCGATGAACGCGCCCATGAACCAGATCGACCGGGCGGGGGTGGCGAAGCGCGCATCGGTGGCGGCGAACCAGCGCGGCAGCAGCCCGTCCCGGCCCATCGCATAGGTGGTGCGCGCGCTGCCGGTGACGCCCGCGGCGACATTGCCGGTGACCGAGGCGATGGCGGCGATGGTCAGCAGCAGCGCGCCGGCATCGCCCCATACCGCGCGGCCAAACGCGATCATCGGCGCATCGCCCCCGGCCGCGCCGGCGGGAGCCGCGCCCATCACCGCCAGATAGGCGGCCTGAATGAGCGTATAGACCAAAGCGGTCAGCACCACCGTGCCGATCAGCGCGCGCGGCAGCGTATCGGCGGGGCGGCGCGTTTCCCCGGCGGCGACCACGCTGTTTTCGAACCCGACAAAGGCATAAAGCGTCAGCAGCGCCGCCGCGTTCAGCTCAGTGAGCGGCGGCACCGGCGGCAGCGCGAACGCCGGGAGCGCAAGGCCCGACGGGCCGAGCGCCGGGGCGGCCATCACCAATGCGGCGACCGCGAGCATGACGAGCGGCGCGGCCTTGAGCAGCGTCATCGCATCGACCAGCCGCACCGCCCGCCGCACCCCGGCGACATTGACCGCACAGACCAGCGCGATGACCATCAGGATCAGCGCCGCCCGCGCCGGGCCGGTGCCGAGCAGCGGCCACAGCCCGGCAGCATAGGCGACGAGCACGTTGAGATTGGCGGCGAGCGCGGTTGCCCGCGCGACATAATAGAGCCAGCCGGCCTGAAAGGCGACAAACGGCCCGAATGACGCGGCATAGACGACCGGCCCGCCCGACAGCGGATGATGGCTGGCGATCCGCGCAAAGGGCAGCGCGATCAGCAGCGCGAGCAGCCCGAACAGCGGAAAGGCAAGCGGGCTGAACGCGCCGAACCGTTCGGCAAGCGTCCCCGGCAGGACGAAAATCCCCGCCCCGACCAGCCCGTTGAACGCCAGAAAGGCCGAGCCGACAAGGCCGATGTCGCGCCGCAGCGCGCCGTCGGCGGCCGGGCCGGCAGCACTCAAAGCGCGAACAGCCCCTCGATCACCGTCACGCAGCCGCCGCCCAGCAGCACCCGGTCGCCCGCCAGCCGGCAGTCGACATGGCCGCCCCGCGCGCTGGCCTGAAAGGCGCTGAACGCATCCCGGCCCAGCCGTGCGGCCCAGAAGGGGGTGAGTGCGGCATGGGCGGCCCCGGTGACAGGATCCTCGTCGATCCCGCACACCGGCACGAACACCCGGCTGACGATGTCGGTCGCATCGCCGGGCGCGGTCGCGATCGCCATCACCCCGGTCGCGGCAAGCGCGCGGAAATCGGGGCGGAGCGCGCGCACCGCCGCTTCATCGGGCAGCAGCACGATCACCGCCGGTTCGGCCGCCGCACTTGCGGACTGGAAGGTCGCCGCACCTGGGACTCCAAGTGCCGCGGCGACATCGGCGCGGTCTTGCGCGACGACCGGCACCGCCGGCAGGTCGAGCCGGTAACGGTCACCGTCGCGCGCCACGGTCAGCACCCCGGCCTTGCGCGTGCGGAAACGGACGGCATCGCGCCCGGCCATCAGCACATGGCCCGCCGCCAGCGTCGCATGGCCGCACATCGCCACCTCGACCGCCGGGGTGAACCAGCGCAGCTCAAAATCGGCATCGCCGGTGGCGGGGATGGTGAAGGCGGTTTCGGCCAGATTGTTTTCATTGGCGATCGCCGCCAGCACGGCGTCGGGCAGCCAGGTGTCGAGCGGCATCACCGCCGCCTGATTGCCGGCAAAGGGCCGGTCGGCAAAGGCATCGACCTGGGTGAAAGCCAGCTTCGTTCGCGTCATCGCTCCGGCATCTCCCGCAAATGTTCGTCGGCCCGCCCGGCGCGGTCGATCTTTCCTTCGGGATCGAGATGGATCAGCACCTCGGTATCGGGAAAGGCCCGGGCGAGCCGCGCCTCCATCTCTTCGACCACATCATGCGCCTCGGCAATGGTCATGGCCGGATCGACCCAGACATGGAACTGGGCGAAATCATGGATGCCGCTGGTGCGGGTGCGCAGATCGTGAATGCCCCGGAACGCCGGATGATCGTTGGCGATGGCGATGAAGGCGCGCCGTTTCGGCTCGGGCCATTCGCGGTCCATCAGCTGATCGACCGCCGCCCGCGCCGCCTGCCACGCGCCGCGCAGCAGCCACAGCGCGATCGCGATCCCGCCCAGCGCATCGGCACCGCCCAGCCCGGCCCATGCCTCAAGCGCGAGTGCGGCGATGACGCCCAGATTGAGCATCAGGTCCGACTGGTAATGCAGATTGTCGGCGGCGATCGCGACCGATCCGGTGCGCCGGATCACCCGCCGCTGTACGGTCAGCAGCACCGCCGTGACGGCAATGGCGGCCAGCGACACGCCGATGCCCCATTCGGGATTGGCGGGCGCGGCGCCCGCGACCAGCCGGTCGACCGCGCGCCAGCCGATGCCGGCGGCGGACACCGCGATCAGCCCGACCTGGGCGAGCGCGGCGAGCGCCTCCGCCTTGCCATGGCCGAACCGGTGGTCATGATCGGCCGGCAGCGCCGCCAGCTGCACCGCCCAGAGCGTGATCAGCGAGGCCGCAAGATCGAACCCGGTATCGGCGAGCGACCCAAGCATGGCGACCGACCCAGTGCGCCACGCGGCAAAGCCCTTGAGCGCGAGCAGCAGCAGCGCCGCCGACACGCTGGCCAGCGCCGCAAGGCGGGTCAGCCGCGCATAGGGAGCGGCATGCCGGTCGGATTCGGTCATGGATAGAGCAGCGAGGTCCGCCAGCCATCGCCGTCGCGCTCGAACAGGCGGCGCTCGTGCAGCCGGTGGGCGCGGTCGAGCCAGAACTCGATCCTGAGCGGGGTGACAAGATAGCCGCCCCAATGCGGCGGCCGGGGAACATCCTGCCCGTCGAACCGCGCCCGCGCGTCTTCATAGCGCGCCTCGAACGTCGCCCGGTCGGGCAGCGGGCGCGACTGGTCGGACGCCCATGCCCCCAGCTGCGAATCGCGCGAGCGCGAGGCGAAATAGGCGTCGGACTGCGCGTCATCCACCATCGACACCGGCCCTTCGATGCGGATCTGACGGCGCAGCGACTTCCAGTGGAACAGCAACGCCGCCTGCGCATTGACGGCCAGATCACCGGCCTTGCGCCCCTCGCGGTTGGTGTAGAACACGAACCCGTCCGGCCCATGCCCTTTCAAGAGCACCATGCGCACGGCGGGGCGGCCCGCCGCATCGGCGGTGGCAAGCGCCATGGCGTTGGAATCGTTGATCTCGCTCGCCCGCGCTTCCTGATACCAGATGTCGAACAGGGCGAAGGGATCGGTAAGGGTTTCAAACGGGCTGGCCATAACCGCGGGCTCTACGCCCGCCACGGCCGAAATGCCAGCGCCGGGCCGGATCAGAGCCCGCGCTTGCGCGCCTGTGGGTAGCTGCCGAGCAGCCGCACCCATTTGGTGTGGAAGCGCAGCTCGTCGATCGCGCGGTCGACCGCCGGATCGCCGGGCATGCCCTCGATATCGGCGTAGAACTCGGTCGCGGCAAAGCTGCCGCCGCGCTGATAGCTTTCCAGCTTCGTCATGTTGACGCCGTTGGTCGCAAAGCCGCCCAGCGCCTTGTAGAGCGCGGCGGGGATGTTCTTCACCTCAAAGGTCAGGCTGGTCATCACCGGCACGCCCGCCGCCGGCACCCGCGCCTCGCGCGCCAAGATGGTGAAGCGGGTCATGTTGTGGGGCGCATCGGCGATCGATTCGGCCAGCACGTCGAGCCCGTAAAGTCCGGCGGCAAAGCGCGGGGCGATGGCGGCGGCTCCCGCCTCGCCCTGCTCCGCGATCAACGCGGCGGCGGCGGCGGTGTCGGCATAGGGCACCGGGCGGATGCCGCGCGCGCGCAGCCATTGCCGGCTCTGCCCCAGCGCCTGGGGATGGCTGATCGCCTGCGTCACCGGCACCCCGGCACGGCCGAGCAGACATGGCTCGATCGGCAGGAAATGCTCGTCAACGATCGCCAGCCCGGATTCGGGCAGCAGGAAATGAATGTCCGCCACCCGGCCGTGCAGCGAATTCTCGATCGGGATGATCGCATGGCCGGCCCGCCCCTCGCGCACCGCCTCCAGCGCGTCTTCAAAGCTGAAACAGGGCAAGGGCAGCCCGTCGGGAAAATGGCCGAGCGCGGCCAGGTGCGAGTTGGCGCCCGGCGCGCCCTGAAACGCGACCGCGCGCGCGGGATCGGCAGCGGCGGCGGCGGCCATTTCGGCGACAAGGCGGCGGGCGGGTTCGGGATAGCTCTGCACGGGCCGGGGGTTAGGCAGTTTTGCCGCTTTTGTGAACCCAGACGCCCGCTTGCGGGCCGGCGCGTCTATTCTTAAAGGAACCGCGGCTTTTTAGAGGATCAGGAGCAACATGGACGACCGCAACAACACGATCGCCGGCTGGGTGCTGGGTGCCGGTATCGTGGCGCTGGGCGCCGGCATTGTCTCGAGCGAGCTGTTCAAGGCCGAACGGCCCGAGAAGATGGGCTATCCGATCGCCGGCGTTGTCGAGACGGGCGGCGGCGCGGCGGCTGCCGAGGAGCCGATCGAGGCGCGGCTCGCCGCGGCCGACCCGGCGGCGGGCGAAAAGACCTTTGCCAAATGCGCCGCCTGCCATTCGATCAACAAGGGCGGCGCGAACGGTGTCGGCCCCAATCTGTGGGGTACGGTCGGCAGCAACCACGCCCATGTCGCGGGCTTTGCCTATTCGGACGCGCTGAAGGGCAAGTCCGGGCCGTGGGACTGGGCGAGCCTTGACGCCTGGCTGAAGAGCCCGCGCAAATATGCCGAAGGCACCAAGATGACCTTTGCCGGGCTGAGCGATGCGCAGGATCGCGCCAATCTGATCGCCTATCTGAACACGCAGAGCGATGCACCCAAGCCGCTGCCCGCCGCCCCGGCGGAAGCCGCGCCCGATGCGGCAAGCGAGGAGGCGGCAGCCGAAGCGCCTGCCGAACTCAATGCGGCCGAGGCTCCGGCGGCAGGCGAATAAGCCCGCCACCATCTGATGGCACGAAAAAGGGCGGCACCCGGGCTGATCCGGGTGCCGCCCTTTTCTTTGCCCGGCGCCGGCGACCAGTCTCGTGACGATCAGTCGGCGAACGGATCGCGGACGAGGATCGTGTCCTCGCGCTCCGGGCTGGTCGACACCAGCGCGACCGGGCACTGGATCAGCTCCTCGATCCGGCGGATATATTTGATCGCCTGCGCCGGCAGCTGCGCCCAGCTGCGCGCCCCCGCCGTCGATTCGGACCAGCCGGGAATGTCTTCATAGATCGGCTCGACCGCCGCCTGATCGGCGGCATGGGCGGGGAAATGGTCGAGCACGCGCCCGCCCAGCCGGTAGCCGGTGCAGATGCGGATCGTCTCCAGCCCGTCGAGCACGTCAAGCTTGGTGAGCGCGATGCCGGTGACGCCCGACACCGCGACCGACTGGCGGACGAGCACCGAGTCGAACCAGCCGCAGCGGCGCTTGCGGCCGGTGACGGTGCCGAACTCATGCCCGCGCTCGCCCAGCCGCTGGCCGATTTCGTCCTGCAGCTCGGTCGGGAACGGGCCGGAGCCGACCCGCGTCGTATAGGCCTTGGCGATGCCGAGCACGAAGCCGACCGCAGACGGCCCCAGCCCCGATCCGCCGGCAGCGGTGCCGGCAATGGTGTTGGAGCTGGTGACGAACGGATAGGTGCCGTGATCGACGTCGAGCAGCACGCCCTGCGCGCCTTCGAACAGGATCCGCCGCCCGCGCCGCCGCGCCTCGTTGAGCGTCAGCCAGACCGGGCGGGCAAAGGCGAGCACGAAATCGGCAATGCCGCGCAGCTCATCGAGCAGCGCCGCGCGGTCGATCGGCGGTTCGCCGAACCCGGCGCGCAGCGCATCATGATGCGCGGTCAGCCGGTCGAGCTGCGGGCCGAGATCGTCGAGATGCGCCAGATCGCACACCCGGATCGCGCGCCGGCCGACCTTGTCCTCATAGGCCGGGCCGATGCCGCGCCGCGTCGTGCCGATCTTGCCCGCCCCGCTCGCATCCTCGCGCAGCGCATCGAGATCGCGGTGAAAGGGCAGGATCAGCGCGCAGTTATCGGCGATCATCAGCGTGTCGGGCGTGACCGCGACACCCTGGCCGCGCAGCTTGTCGACCTCGGCCCGCAGCGCCCAGGGATCGAGCACGACGCCATTGCCGATCACCGACGGCGTGCCGCGCACGATGCCCGAGGGGAGCAGCGACAGCTTGTAGACATTCTCGCCGATGACGAGCGTGTGGCCGGCATTGTGGCCGCCCTGGAACCGCACGACCAGATCGGCGCGCTCGGCAAGCCAGTCGACGATCTTGCCCTTGCCCTCGTCGCCCCATTGAGCGCCGATCACCGCCACATTCGCCACGTCTCATCCTCCAGCAGACCCGGCGTCGCGTAGAGAAGCCGGCCCGCCGGGTCCAGCCTCTTTGGGCCCGGCAGCACGATGGGCGACAGCGCCCCGCCCCGCGCTATCCTGGGCAAATGGCGGCGCGGCGGCCCGGGGCGCATGACGACCGCCAGTAGCACGGGGACGATGGCACGGGGGCGATGGCACGGCGGATGGACTGGATCGGCCTGATCGTGGCGGCGGGGCTGCTGCTGGGGGCGACGCCCAACATCGCTGACCGGACGGGCGCGCCCCGGCTGGTCGCAGCCCCGCTGACGCTCACGCGCATCTCCTATGGCCCCGATCCGCGCCAGACCATCGGCCTGTTCCGGCGCGGCGCTGCGAAACGGCCGCTGATCGTCTATCTGCATGGCGGCGGGTGGAGCGCCGGCACCCCGGCGGCGGGCGAAGGCAGCCAGGCCGAACATTTCACCCGCACCGGCCATGCCTATGCGACCATCGGCTACCGCTTTGTCGGCACGGTGCGGGTCGAGGACCAGCTGGCCGAGATTGCGGGCGCGGTCGCGCGGCTGGCGCGGATGCCGGGCATCGATGGCAACCGCATCGTGCTGATCGGCCACAGTTCGGGCGGCCATCTGGCGGCGATGCTGGGTGCCGACCCCGCATGGCTCGAAGGGGCGGGCGTTCCGCTCGGCGCGGTGCGCGGCGTCATCCTCCTCGATCCGGCGGCGCTCGACGTCACCGCAGTGCTGGGGACCGGCGCGCGCGGCGGCGCGATCGACGCGTTTTTCCGCCCGGCATTCGGCGACGATCCGGCCCGGCAATGGGCGCTGTCGCCGCTTGCCCATGCCGGCGCGCCCAATGCGGCGGGGTGGCTGATGCTGCACGATGTCGCCAATCCGGGCAGCGGCTGGCAATGTCGCGCGCTGGCGCGCGATCTGGTGCGCGCCGGGGCAGGCCCGGTCTATGTCCAGCCGGTGGCCGGGACCAGCCATGTCCGGCTGAACGACGACATCGGCAAGCCGCTCGATCCCGCGACCGCGCAGATCGATGCGTTTCTGGATCAGCTGCTCAGCGGCTGAACGACCCGGCGGGTCAGCCGAGCGGCACCGCCGCCGCGCCGTCCAGCACGTGCGAACAGCCAAGCGCCCGCGCGTCGCAGCGTGCATCGAGCGCGGCGACCGTCGACCAGCCCTGGGCGCGCATCGCCTCCGCCGCCGCCTGATCATGGCCGAGCGGCAGGAACAGCCGGTGATCGGCCGCAGTGCGCGCCACCCGCTCGATCAGCGGATCGGGATAGATGGAAAAGCCGACCGCCGGCTCCTCGCACCCGGTATCGCTCAGGATCGTATAGGTGCCGCCGCGCCCGATTTCGCCGGCCAGCCCGTCGACGAACAGCGAAAAGCCCAGCCAGCTCTGATATTCAAAGCCGTGCCGCTCGGTCGGGTCGAGGGTGATCTGCGCGGCATCGCCGATGCGCGCGGCAATCTGTTCGAGCGCGGCCAGCCGCGTGGCCAGCGCGCCGTCGGCATCGATCGCGCGCAGCCGCGTCACCGCCTCGGCAAAAGGCCCGGCCGCCTCGATCAGCGGCAGATAGGCATGGGCACCGGCCGCCACCAGCCCGCCGGCATCCTTGGCATCGAGCAGGCAGCGCACCCGCGCGATATCGACCGGGGCAAGCGGCAGCGGCCCGGCGGCCAGCACATCGACCAGATCGGGCAAGGTCAGATCGATGGTGATGCGCGGCGCGCCCGCGGCGGCCAGCGCCTCGATGGCGACCACCGCGATTTCCGCCGCCGCCGCCGCCGAATCGCGGCCGATCAGCTCGGCACCCAGCTGGGTCATTTCGCGTTCGGGGCGCAGCTGGGTCGCGCGCAGCTTCATCACCGGCCCGCCATAGCTCAGCCGCAGCGGCCGGGCGCGGTGCGCCATGCGCGTGGTGGCGATGCGGCCGACCTGGGTGGTGATGTCGGGGCGCAGCGCCAGCGTGCGCTGCGACACGGGGTCGACGACGCGCAGCAGATCGCGGGCAGATGCCGATTTCAGCCGGCCGACCAGCGATTCCTCGAACTCGGCCAGCGGCGGCGCGACCCGTTCATAGCCATGGCCGGCCACTGCATCGAGCGCGGCGCGCAGGATCGCGGCGGCAGCTTCGGCTTCGGGCGGCAGGCGGTCGCGCAGACCTTCGGGAAGAAGAGCGTGGGTCATGTCGGTCGGTCTCGGCAGGGCGGGCGCGCCGGATGCGGTCAGGCCCGGCGGCCGGAATGCCCGCCGCTCTAGTGTGGCGGGCGGGGTTCGACAAGCCGCCGCCCCCGCCCGCATGCCGCCCGTCAGCCGGGATCAGCCGAAATGCAGCGCCATCACCTTGCGCACGCCGGGCAGGCCGCGCAGCGCCGCGAGCAGCGTCTCGTCAACGCCGCTGTCGAGCGACAGCAGCAGCACCGCCTCGCCCCCCGCCGCGCGGCGGCCGAGATGGAAGGTGCCGATGTTGACCCCGGCATCGCCAAGCGCGGTGCCGATGCGGCCGATGAACCCCGGCGCGTCCTCGTTGACGACATAGAGCATATGGCCGGCCAGATCGGCCTCGACCTTGATGCCGAACAGCTCGACCAGCCGGGGGTTGCTGTCGCCAAACAGCGTGCCGGCGACCGATTTTTCTCCCTCGCTGGTGCGCACCGACACGCGCAGCAGCGTGTGATAATCGCCCTCCCGGTCATGGCGGATCTCGCGCACGTCGAGGCCGCGTTCCTTGGCCAGGAACGGCGCGTTCACCATGTTCACCGTGTCCGAATAGACGCGCATCAGCCCGGCCAGCACCGCCCCGGTGATCGGCTTCTGATTGAGGTCGGCAGCCGCGCCCTCGACCTCGATCGAAATGCCCGACAGCGCATCATGCGCCAGCTGGCCGACCAGGCTGCCCAGCTTTTCAGCCAGCGCCATATAGGGCCGCAGCCGGGGCGCATCCTCGGCCGAGACGGAGGGCATGTTGAGCGCGTTGGTGACCGCGCCGGTCAGCAGATAGTCCGCCATCTGCTCGGCGACCTGGATCGCGACATTGATCTGCGCCTCGCTGGTCGACGCGCCCAGATGCGGCGTCGAGACAAAGCCCGGCGTGCCGAACAGCGGCGAGGCGGTGGCCGGTTCCTCGACGAACACGTCGAGCGCGGCCCCCGCGACATGGCCCGAATCGAGCGCGTCCTTGAGCGCGGCCTCGTCGATCAGCCCGCCCCGCGCGCAGTTGACGATGCGCACGCCCTTCTTGGTGCGCGCCAGATTGTCGCGCGACAGGATGTTGCGCGTCTGGTCGGTCAGCGGGGTGTGCAGGGTGATGAAATCGGCGCGCGCCAGCAGCTCGTCGAGCGTCACCTTTTCCACGCCCAGCTCGCGCGCGCGCTCGACCGACAGGAACGGATCGAAGGCGATGACCTTCATCTTGAGGCCGATGGCGCGATCCGCGACGATCGAGCCGATATTGCCGCAGCCGATCAGGCCAAGGGTCTTGGCGGTCAGCTCGACCCCCATGAACCGGTTCTTTTCCCATTTGCCGGCCTGGGTGGAGGCATCGGCCTCGGGCAGCTGGCGGGCGAGCGCGAACATCAGCGCGATCGCATGTTCCGCCGTGGTGATCGAGTTGCCGAACGGCGTGTTCATGACGACGACGCCGCGCGCCGAGGCGGCGGGGATGTCGACATTGTCGACGCCGATGCCGGCGCGGCCGACCACCTTCATCTGGGTGGCGGCGGCGAGCACGTCCTTGGTCACCTTGGTGGCCGAGCGGATGGCAAGGCCGTCATAATCGCCGATGATCGCGATCAGTTCGTCGCGGCTGAGGCCGGGGCGTTCATCGACGGTGATGCCGCGTTCACGGAAGATCGCGGCGGCGCGGGGATCCATTTTGTCGGAAATCAGGACTTTGGGCATGGGTCATGGCCTTTGCAGGGGATGCCAAGGGGAAACGCGGCGAACAGGAGGGGGAGGCGCGGCCCGTCGCCGCGCCTGCCGGTCAGGGGCGAAGCTGCGCCCAGGCCCAGTCGAGCCAGGGGCCGAGCGCGACGATGTCGGCGGTGTCGACGGTCGCCCCGCACCAGATGCGCAGGCCCGGCGGCGCGTCGCGATAGCCGGCAATGTCATAGGCCGCACCTTCGGCCTCGAGCAGCCCGGCCAGTTTCTTGACCAGAGCCGCCTGCCCGGCCTCGTCCAACCCGGCGACCGCTGAATCGGCGAACTTCAGGCACACCGAGGTGGTCGAGCGGGTGGCCGGATCGACCGCCAGATGATCGAGCCATGGCCGCGCGGCGACGATGGCGTCGAGCGCGGCGGCATTGGCGTTGGTGCGCGCGATCAGCGCATCCAGCCCGCCCAGACCATCGGCCCATTCGAGCGCGAAGATATAATCCTCGACCGCCAGCATCGACGGGGTGTTGATCGTCTCGCCGGTGAAGATGCCCTCGATCAGCTTGCCGCCCTTGGTCATGCGGAAGATCTTGGGCAGCGGCCAGGCCGGGACATGGCTTTCCAGCCGTTCGACCGCGCGCGGGCCGAGGATCAGCACGCCGTGCCCGCCCTCGCCGCCCAGCACCTTCTGCCAGCTATAGGTGCAGACGTCGATCTTGTCCCAGGGCAGGTCCATGGCGAACACCGCGCTGGTCGAATCGGCGATGGTCAGGCCCTGGCGGTCGGCCGGAATCCAGTCGCCGTCCGGAACCCGCACGCCCGAGGTCGTGCCGTTCCAGGTGAAGATGACGTCATGGCTGAAATCGACCGCGCCCAGATCGGGCAGCGCACCATACGGTGCCTTGTGGACGGTCGGGTCGAGGCGCAGCTGCTTGACCGCATCGGTCACCCAGCCCTCGCCAAAGCTTTCCCAGGCCAGCAGCGTCACCGGCCGCGCGCCGAGCAGCGACCACATCGCCATTTCGACCGCGCCGGTATCCGAAGCCGGAACGATGCCGATGCGGTGGGTGTCGGGAACGCGCAGGATGTGGCGGGTCAGGTCGATCGCATGCGCCAGCCGCGCCTTGCCCAGCTTCGAGCGGTGCGAACGGCCGAGCACCTCGGTCGCCAGCCGATCAGTCGACCAGCCGGGGGGCTTTGCGCAGGGTCCGGACGAGAAAAACGGGCGGGCCGGGCGTTCCGCGGGCTTGTCGGCAGCGGCGGGACGGATTCCGGGTGTCGGGGCAGTATCGGTCACAGTCATAAACTCTCCTCGCAGAGAGCACGCGCCGCGTTGGGACGGCGTGGCCCGCCGCTGGGTTTAGGGACGAAACGGGGGAAGTCAATCCGGCGATGCCCCGCGCGCGGCCGGGCCGTGCCGGCGCAGATCTGCGGCCGGGCGCGGCGACGGCGCTTGGCGCGGGCGGCTTTCGGGCCGATAATCAGCGCCATGGGCGGGCCAATGCGCGGGGTATCGAAACGGCTGGGCGTGGCATTGCTCTGCGCGGCGGTCGTCGGCTGCGCGGGCGGTGACCGCACGCCCCGCCGGGAACCGGCGGCACCCGCGCGCCCGTCGGGCATCGATTCGCCCGAGATCCGCCAATGCCTGGCCGATCTGGCGACCATCGGCGCGCGGGTGACGCCACTGCCCGACCGCGATCATGGCCAGGGCTGTTCGGCCTATGGCAGCGTCCGGCTCGACCAAGCGAGCGTGCCGGTGTCCAATCTCGGCCCGATGCGCTGCCCGCTCGCCCGCGCCTTTGCCGGCTGGCTGCGCCACGGCGTCGGCGCGGCGGCGCGCGTCTATTTCGGCACCGAACTGGCACGGGTCGAAAGCTATGGCAGCTATGCCTGCCGCAACATCAACGGCGCACAGGCCGGGCGGCGCTCCGAACATGCCCAGGCCAATGCGGTCGACATCGCCGCCTTTGTGCTCGCCGATGGCCGCCGGATCAGCATCAAGGCCGACTGGCGGTCGCGCGACCCGCAGGTGCGCGCCTTTCTGGCCGCGATCCATGCCTCGGCCTGCAAGCGTTTCGCGACCGTCCTCAGCCCCGAATATAACGCGCTTCACGCCGATCATCTGCATCTCGACATGGGCCGGGGTCCGTTCTGCCGCTGACCGCGCCGGGCGCTGCGCATGCCCGCCTTTGCCTTTGTCCCCCAGGGTCGCTACATGCCCCGGATGACAGACACTCGCGTTCCATCCCGCGTCTTCCCGCCGGCCTCCGAAGAGGCAGAAGCCGCCCGCCACTTCACCCAGACCCCGCAGACCGCGCACCCGGCCTATCGGCTGGCGTTCCAGGACCATGAGTTCCTGCTGCGCGAGGATCTGCGTCCGGTGCGGTTCCAGCTCGAACTGCTGAAGCCCGAGCTGCTGCTCGACGAGGCCGGCATCGGCTCGACCTTCGTGTTCTACGGCTCGGCCCGCATCCCCGAGCCGGACAAGGCCCAGGCCATGGTCGACAAGGCCACCGATGCGCGCAGCCGCGCCATTGCCGAACGGCTGGCCGCCAAGTCGCGCTATTACGATGTCGCGCGCCAGCTGGCGCAGCTGGCCAGCGGCACCCCCGCCGACACGGCCGGGCGGCACCAGTTCGTCGTGTGTTCGGGCGGCGGCCCGTCGATCATGGAAGCGGCCAATCGCGGCGCGCAGGATGTCGGGCGGGAATCGGTCGGCCTCAACATCGTGCTGCCGCACGAACAGACGCCCAACCCCTATGTGACGCCGGGGCTGAGCTTCCAGTTCCACTATTTCGCGCTGCGCAAGATGCATTTCCTGCTGCGCGCCCGCGCGGTCGCGGTGTTCCCCGGCGGCTTCGGCACGTTCGACGAATTCTTCGAGCTGCTGACGCTGATGCAGACGGGCAAGGTGCAGCCGATTCCGGTGCTGCTCTATGGCCGCGAATTCTGGGACAAGGTGATTAACTTCGAAGCGCTCGCCGATGAAGGCGTGATTGCCCACAAGGACCTGAAGCTGTTCCACTATGTGGAAACCGCCGAGGAAGGCTGGGAGTTTGTCTGCAACTGGTGGCGCGGCGACTGCTGATCGCCGGTGAAGCCGGGCGGGAGGTGCATGGGTTCGCATCAGCGAACCCTGATATCAGCGTCCCGTCTGGGCGCGGTGCAGCAGCTTCTGGTCGGCAAGCACCAGTGCCATCATCGCTTCGACGACCGGCACGCCGCGGATGCCGACGCACGGATCATGGCGGCCGCGCGTCGCGATCTGCGTGGCGTCGCCCGCCGGGGTCACCGTATCGACCGGCGTCAGGATCGAACTGGTGGGCTTGAACGCGACGCGCAGCCTGACCGGCTGGCCGGTGGCTATGCCGCCGGCAATCCCGCCGGCATGGTTGCTGGCAAAGACGGGCTGCCCGTCCGGCCCGGGGCGCATCGCATCGGCATTGCTCTCGCCGCTCAGCCGCGCGGCGGCAAAGCCGTCGCCGATCTCGACGCCCTTGACCGCATTGATCGACATCATCGCCCCGGCGAGCTCGGCATCCAGCTTGGCATAAAGCGGCGCGCCCCAGCCGGCGGGCACGCCCACCGCCTCGCACGTCACGACCGCGCCCAGCGACGATCCCGCCTTGCGCGCGGCATCGACCATCGCTTCCCAGCGCGCCGCCGCCGCGGCGTCGGGGCAGAAAAACGGATTGGCGTCGATCTCGGCATCGTCGAACGCCGTCGCCGCATCGCCGCCCAGCTCACTCACCCAAGCGCGGATGCGGACTTCGGGAATGACGAGCCGCGCCACCGCGCCCGCCGCCACCCGCGCCGCCGTCTCGCGCGCCGAGGACCGGCCGCCGCCGCGCGGATCGCGCAGGCCATATTTGGCGTCATAGGCGTAATCGGCATGGCCGGGGCGATAGGCGCGGGCGACCTCGGCATAATCGCGCGAGCGCTGGTCGACATTGTCGATCATCAGGCTGATCGGGGTGCCGGTCGTCCGCCCTTCATAGACGCCCGACAGGATGCGCACCGCATCCGGCTCCTGCCGCTGGGTGGTGAAGCGCGACTGGCCGGGCCGCCGCCGGTCGAGCCAGGGCTGGATGTCGGCCTCGGCCAGCGCCAGCCCCGGCGGGCAGCCATCGACCACCGCGCCCAGCGCCGGGCCGTGCGATTCACCCCAGCTGGTGAAGCGGAACATCCGCCCGAAGCTGTTGACGCTCATCCCCCCGGCCCGCCGCCGCTCAGGCCAGCGCGATGTCGGGCGCGTCCTCGGCCTTCATGCCGATGACGTTATAGCCGGCATCGACATGATGCGTCTCGCCGGTGACGCCCGAGGCCAGGTCGCTGAGCAGATACAGCCCCGCGCCGCCGACATCCTCGATGGTCACGTTGCGGCGCAGCGGCGCGTTCAGCTCGTTCCACTTCATGATGTAGCGGAAATCGCCGATGCCCGACGCGGCGAGCGTCTTGATCGGCCCGGCCGAGATGGCGTTGACGCGGATATTCTCCGGTCCCAGGTCCATCGCCAGATATTTGACGCTGGTCTCGAGCGCCGCCTTGGCCACGCCCATGACATTGTAATGCGGGATGACCTTTTCCGCGCCATAATAGCTGAGCGTCAGCAGCGACCCGCCTTCGGGCATCATCGCGCGCGCGCGCCGCGCCACCGCGACGAAGCTGTAGGCGCTGATGTTCATCGTCAGCAGGAAGTTGTCGAGGCTGGTGTCGACGAACTTGCCGCGCAGCTCGTTCTTGTCGGAAAAGCCGATCGCATGGACGACGAAATCGATCGTCGGCCAGCGCGCGGCCAGCGTGTCGAACGCCTGGTCGAGCGCGGCCATGTCCGACACGTCGCAGTCGATCAGGAAATCGGAGCCCAGCTGCTCGGCCAGCGGGCGGACGCGCTTCTCCAGCGCCTCGCCCTGATAGGAAAAGGCCAGCTCGGCGCCGGCTTCGCTCAGCTTGCGGGCAATGCCCCATGCCAGCGAACGGTCATTGGCCAGGCCCATGATGAGCCCGCGTTTGCCATGCATCAGACCAGTCACATATCGTCCTTTGGCTGCGTCAAAGCGGCTCCCCTTAGCGCGTCTTGCGGAACTTCCGCCAGTGCGGCGTTCAGATGGGCGGCGAACACCACGCCAAGGCCGAGGGTGAAGAAATAGATCAGCGCGATGATCACCCCGGCCAGGCTGCCATAGGTCAGGTCATAGCCGCCGAGCAGACCGAGCACGCGCGGCAGCAGCGCGGTGACCGCCAGCCACCAGATGGCGATGAAGGCCGGTCCCGGCCATTTGGGGGAACCGGTGCGGAAGGCACCGGGCGTCATCACGTAGAAAAGCAGATAGAAAGCGGCAAAGATCACCAGCCCCGGCACCGCGCGCGACGCGCTGAGCAGCCAGACCAGCCCCTGATCGGCAAAGGGCAGCCAGCGCATGATCAGCTGTTCAGCCGCAGTCAGCGCCGCCTGCAGCAGGAACGAGACCAGAACCAGCAGCACCGAGGCGAGCGTGATCGCCGTATATCGCAGCCGCGCCATCCAGAAGGTCGCGGCCGAACGCACGCCGTAAGCACGGTAGAGAATGTCCTTGAGCGTCGCGATGAAGCCGCCGACGCTCCACAGCCCGGCGAGCGCGCCGATCCACAGCAGCCCGCCGCTGCGCGCGCCCAGCACTTCGGCGATCGGCTGGCGCAGCGTCGCGGCGACCGCCGGCGGCACCTGGCCCAGAAACTGGACGACCGCCGCCCGGGTGGCGGCGTCGCGGCCCAGCGCCTCGCCGATGGCGGCCAGCATGATGAAAAAGGGAAACAGCGTCAGCAGCGTCAGATAGGCGATGTTGCCGGCATGGATGAAACCATCGTTCCAGATGCCCGATGCCGCCCGCGCCAGCACGATGCGGACCCGCGATCCGGGGCCGAGCCGGGCGAGCGTGCGGTCCACCCGCTGGCCGGCGCGCACCAGCCGGCGGCGGCGCGCCTCGGGCGTTTGCGGGGCCGGTGCCTCGGCACGCTCGATCTCCGCCCCCGCGTCCATCAGAGGCTAGACGCCCAGCGCGCTGCGCGGGTTGCGCCGCCCCGGTTCCCAGCCGGCGACAAAGGCCTTGAGCTCGGCATCCTCGGCCGGCAGCTGGATCATCAGCGTGACCAGCTGGTCACCGCGCTCGCCGCCCTTTTTGTGGAAGCCCTTGCCTTTCAGGCGCAGCACCCGGCCCGAGCTGGAGCCGGGCGGAATGGCCAGCATCACCGCGCCATCGGCGGTCGGCACCTTGACCTTGGCCCCCTCGACCGCCTCGGTCAGCGTCACCGGCAGGTCGAGCCGGATATTGTCGCCGTCGCGCGTGAAAAAACGGTGCGGCTGGATCTCGACCGTCACCATCGCATCGCCCGGCCCGCCCGGCCCCGGCTCGCCCTTGCCGGCCAGGCGCATCTGGGTGCCGGTCTCGACGCCGGCCGGCAGCTTCAGGTCGATGGTCTTGCCGTCGCCAAGCGTGATCCGCTGCGGCTTCAGGATCGCGGCATCCTCGAACGGCACCTGCAGCCGGTAGGTCATGTCGGCGCCCTTGGCCGGCGGGGCCGCGCGCCCGCCAAAGCCGCGCGTGAAGCCGCCGCCCATGCGGCCGAACAGCCCTTCGAAGATGTCGCCGAAATCGCCATTGTCGCCGCCGAACCCGGCCTGGCCATTGCCCGGGCGGAACCCGCCGCGTCCCGCGCCATAGCCGAACGGCTGGGTCGGATTGCCGTCGGGATCGATCTCGCCCCGGTCGAAGCGGGCGCGCTTGTCCTTGTCGCCCAGCAGGTCATAGGCGGCCGTCACCTGCGCGAACCGCTCGGCCGCCTTGGGATTATCGCTGTTGCGGTCGGGATGCAGCTCCTTGGCCAGCGTGCGATAGGCCTTTTTGATCTCGGCCTCGCTCGCGCCGCGCGCCACGCCCAGCACCGAATAGGGATCACCCGCCATCTGCTTGTCCGTTGTCCTTCAGCACATCAGATAAAATGATGTTGTATTTATGCAACACAAACATGGGTCGCCGGGCCCGCCCCGGCAAGACCCGCCGGCCGGTCTGCCGCGTCAGCCGCCCCGGTCCAGCCACCAGCGGAACAGGCTGTGGGCGATCGCATAGGGCGGCGGGGCGATGAACGGCGCATCGGATGCCGCCCGCCCAGCCCCGACACCTGCGTTCATCGCCGCCGCGACGCCCGCCCGGTCGACCCAGAAAGCATCTTCCAGCTCCTCGGTGTCGAGCACCAGCTCGGGCGAATCGGCGGTGGCGACACAGGCGATCATCAGCGACGAGGGGAACGGCCAGGGCTGGCTGGTCACATAGCGGACGTCGCGCACCCGCAGCCCGGCTTCCTCCCACAGCTCGCGGGCCACCGCCTCCTCGATGCTCTCGCCGGGTTCGACAAAGCCCGCCAGCGCCGAATAACGGCCCTTGGGGTAGCGCGGCTGGCGGCCGACCAGCACCCGCCCGTCATGTTCGGCGAGCATGATGACCACCGGATCGACGCGCGGATAGCTTTCGGTGCCGCAGGCATCGCATTTGCGCCCCCAGCCGGCGCGCACGATCCGGCTGTCGCCGCTGCCGCAGCGCGCGCAGAACCGGTGGCGCAGATGCCAGTCGATCAGGCTGCGCGCGGCTGCATAGGTCGCCGCCTCGCTGGCGGGCAGCAGGTCGAGCATGCGGAAAATCGCCGGCGACCGGGTCGCCGCCTCGGGCAGCGCGTAATCGAGCGCGACGAAATGGGGCCGGCCATCGATCAGGCCAAGCAGCAGCAGCTCCGCCGTCTCATCGGCTTCGGCCAGGCTGCCCCAGTCGAGCAGCCCGTCGGGGGACAGCACCGGATCGATCCCGTCGAGGCGCAGCAGCCGCGCCCGCCAGTCGGCCATCGCCGCGGCCAGCGCCTCGGCATCGGCGCGCAGCCGGTCCGCCCGGTCGAGCGGGGAGCCGGTGAAACCGGGCTGATGATCAGCAAGCATGGACATCACAGTCCTTCATAGACGGCGGCGATGAACTCGCGCGTGAAGCGGTGCCGGGTGTCGGGCATATATTGGGCAAAGCCGCTGGCGCGCACGCCGCGCGCCCGGTCGACAAAGGCGACGGTCGCCGCAGCGCCGCCCCAGCCGAACGTCCCAGGCCCCGAACCCAGGCCGGCTGCCGCCGGCGTCGCCGCCAGCGTCACCCGCCCGCCCGCGCCAAACCCCTGGCCCGCGACATTGGTGCCGGCGGTCGATGCGCCGTCGGGCAGCAGGTTCGACATGGCGAGCCGCGCGGTTTCCGGGCGCATCACCCGCACATCGCCGATCGCGCCCTCACCCGCCAGCATCTGCAGGAACCGGTCATAGTCGCGCGGGCTGGTGACCAGCCCGGATCCGCCAAAGGGAAAGGCCGGCTTGTCGGCAAACACGCTGCTCCGCCCGCCATCGATCGGCAGCTCGGCCCGATCGGTCAGATAGTAATTGGTCACCAGCCGCGGCAGCTCGGCTGCGGGAACGGTGAAAAAGCTGCTCGACATGCCAAGCGGGCGGAACAGCCGCGCGTCCAGAAACGCGTCGAACGCCATGCCCGAGGCCAGCTCGATCACCCGGCCGAGCAGGTCGAGCGACACCGAATAGCTCCACCGCGTGCCCGGATCGGCGATCAGCGGCAGCGTCGCCAGCCGGTCGGCAAACTCGGCCAGGCTGGGCGCGGGCACGGCTTCGGGCTGGTCGGGCAGCTTCAGCCGGCTGACGGCAAACGGCGTCAGGCCGAGCCGGAAATAGGCGTCGCGCAGCGGCCCCTTGGTGACGATGGTATAGCCAAGGCCCGCCGTGTGGGTCAGCAGATGGCGGACGGTGATCGGCCCCTGCGCCGGGCGGCTGTCCAGCCCGGCTGCCGGATCGACCAGCACGCGCGGGCTGGCAAAGCCCGGAATGAAATCGGCGATGTTCTGATCAAGCCCCAGCCGCCCGTCCTCGACCAGCATCATCGCCGCGATCCCGGTCACGGGCTTGGTCATCGAATAGATGCGGTAAAGCGTGTCCGGGCCGACATCCGCCGCCGACCCGCGCGCCAGCGTCCCCGCGCTCAGGAAATAGGCGGCCCCGGTGCCGCGCGCGACCGCGGCGGCGGCGCCGGGCAGCGTCTTCTGCCCGACATAGCGGCCGATGAGCGCATGGACGCCGCGCCAGACGGCGGGAACCGGCTCGACTGCCGCAAA
Source organism: Sphingomonas changnyeongensis (assembly GCF_009913435.1). Lineage (NCBI taxonomy): Bacteria > Pseudomonadati > Pseudomonadota > Alphaproteobacteria > Sphingomonadales > Sphingomonadaceae > Sphingomonas > Sphingomonas changnyeongensis. Next base: position 552,870 of record NZ_CP047895.1, read on the forward strand.
GGCCGGCCCCGCCAGCCCGGCCGCCACCGCCCCGGCCCCCAGCCGCGCCGCGCCGCCCAGAAAGCCGCGCCGGTCAAACCCCGACAGGTCAGGCCTGTTCGCCATCATCATCCCCTTCGTCCTTCCCGGTAACCGCCAGCCCCGTGACAGCCAGCCGCGCCGCCTTGGCAAACAGGCTGGGCAGGCCCGCTCGGTCCAGTTCGGCCAGCGGCCACCATTCCCCGCCCGGCGGCAGCGCGCAACGCCTGTCGAGCCGCGCCACCGCCACATCGAGGTCGAGCGAGAAATGCGTGAAGACATGGCGCACCGGCGGCGCGCGCAGCGTCCAGCGCGCGGTGAGCGGCGCCTGGGCCAGCCGCGCACCGGCATCCGCCGGATCGCCCCAGTCGCTGACCGGCAGCGCGCGCATGCCCGCCAGCAGCCCCTTTGGCGGCCGCCGCACCAGCAGCAGATGATCCTCCGCCACGGCGAAAAACCCGATGCCGTGGCGGTGCGGCCGCACCGGCTTTGCCGCGCGCACCGGATAGCGGGCCGGATCGCCCGTCGCCGCAGCGGCGCAGGCCCGACGCACCGGGCAGATCGCACAGGCCGGGTTGCGCGGCGTGCAGATGGTGGCCCCCAGATCCATCATCGCCTGCGCATAATCGCCCGGCCGCACCGCCGGGGTCAGGCGCGCGGCGTGATCGCGGATCTCGGGCTTGGCCTGGGCGATCGGCCGGTCGAGCGCGAACAGCCGCGCGATCACCCGTTCGACATTGCCGTCGACAACGGTCGCGGCCTGCCCGAACGCGATCGCGGCGATCGCCGCCGCCGTATAAGGCCCGATCCCCGGCAGCGCGCGCAGCCCCTGTTCGGTCGCGGGGAACACGCCGCCATGATCGGCCATCACCGCCCGCGCGCAGGCAAGCAGGTTGCGCGCCCGCGCATAATAGCCAAGCCCCGCCCATGCGGCCATCAGCTCGGCGTCCTCGGTAGCGGCCAGATCGGCGACGGTCGGCCAGCGGGCGGTGAACCGCGCGAAATAGGGCGCGGCGGCGGCCACCGTCGTCTGCTGCAGCATGATTTCGGACAGCCACACCCGGTAGGGATCGGGCGGCGGCGTGCCGGGCGGGCTGCGCCAGGGCAGGCGGCGGGCATGCCGGTCATACCAGTCAAGAAGGTCGGGCGCGATCACGCCCCCGGCTTTAGGCGGGTGGACGCTCGCGGGAAAGCTGTGGCAAGGATCGGCGATGAGCGGTCGCAAGCCCAGACAGGATGGCGGACAGCAAGCCGGGCGGGGGCATGAACCCGCACGCGGCGGGCGTCCGCGCGCGGTGGCCGAAATGCTGCCCGCGATCGGCCGCGCGTCATTCCGCCGCTTCGGCTTTGTCCAGCACGCGGTCGTCAGCCGCTGGGCGGAGATTGTCGGGCCGCGCTATGCCGATGTCTCGGCCCCCGAATCGATCCGCTTTCCCGCCGGGCAGCGCGCGGGCGGGGCGCTGACGCTGCAGGTGGCAAGCGCCCATGCGCCGATGCTCCAGCACGTGATCCCCGAGATCATTTCGCGGGTGAACCGTTTCTTCGGCTATCCGGCGATCGACCGGGTGATGCTGCGCCAGGGACTGACGCCGCGCCCGCGCCGCACGCCGGCCCCGGCCGCCACTGCCGAACCGCCGGTCGAGATCCCCGTCGATCTGGGCGACAGCCTGCGCGCGGTCGGCGATCCCGAACTGCGCGCGGTCCTTGAACAGCTGGCGCGCGGCATCGCGACCGGCGAAAAGCTGGCCGTGGCCGGCAAGGTAAAGGCATGACGATGGTCCGTTTCATGGCGCTGATCGGCACGGCCCTGATGGTCGCCGCCCCCACCACTGCCGCCCGCACCGAGGCCGCCCGCACCGACTGGGCCGGGCGCGTCGCCGTCACCCCGGCAGGCAGCTATGTGCGCGGCAATCCCGACGCGCCGCGCAAGCTGGTCGAATATGCAAGCTACACCTGCGACCATTGCGCGCATTTCTCGGCCGAGGCGGCGACACCGCTTGCCCGCGCCATTGCCGGCGGCAAGGTCAGCATCGAGTTCCGCCACGCGCTGCGCGACCGGCTGGACCTGACCGCGGCCCTGCTCGCCCGCTGCGCCGGCCCGGCGCGCTTCTTTGCCGCGAGCGAGGCGATCTTTGCCGAGCAAAAGGCATGGATCGACCGCACCATTGCCTATGAACAGGCCGAGCGGGCGGCGCTTGAGGCCGCCAGCCCGGTCGAGCGCATCCGGATGACCGCCCGCGCATCGGGGCTGACCGCGATCGTCGCCCGCTTCGGCGTGTCGGCCGAACGCGCCAATGCCTGTCTGGCCGATCCGGCGCAGCAAAAGACGCTGATCGACCAGGCCAATGAGGCCTGGAGCGAAAGGCGGATTCCGGGCACGCCCCATTTCATCCTCAACGGGACGCCGGTTGCGGCCAATGACTGGCCGGGCCTCGCCCCCTTGTGACCAAGTGACGGAGAGACTGACGATGCGTTTTGCCCTGATGCTCGGCGCGGCTGCGCTGGCGCTGTCTGCCTGCAGCCAGAGCGCCGATAACGGATCGGCCCCGGCAAATGGCACCGCCGCCGCCCCGGCGACCGGCGGCGCGGCGATCCCGCCGCCGGCCGGCAAGGAATGGAGCGATGTCGTCACCGCCCTCCCCGAAGGCGGGATGCGCATGGGCAATCCCGACGCGCCGGTGAAGCTGGTTGAATATCTGTCGCTCACCTGCCCGCACTGCGCCGAGTTTGCGCGCGAAGGCTTTGAAAAGCTGCGCGACCAATATGTGAAAAAGGGCACGGTCAGCCTTGAGGTGCGTAACTATGTGCGCGACCCGATCGACATGACGCTGACGCTCGTGTCGCGCTGCGGCGGGCCGGAGCCGTATTTCGCGATGACCGAACAGGCGCTGGCGACGCAGAACGAGATTTTCGACCGCGCGCAAAAGGCCGATCAGGCCGCCGTGCAGGCGCTCCAGTCCCAGGCCCCGGCCCAGCAGTTCCAGGGCCTCGCCCGGCTGCTCGGCTTCGACGCCTTTGCCCGCCAGCGCGGCATCGCCGAGGCGCGGCTGGACCAGTGCCTCGCCGACAAGGCGATGACCGACCAGCTGATCGCCATGCAGAAGACCGCCAATGACGAGCTGAAGATCCCGGGCACCCCGGCCTTCTTCCTCAATGGCCAGCTGCTCGAGGCGACCGGCACCTGGGAACAGCTGGAACCCAAGCTGAAGGCCGCCGGGGCCTGAGCATCGCCCCTCCGGCACGGCCCGCCGGGCCGGGGTGGCGCAGACGACCGGGGCGGGGAGAGCGGGAATGCGCTTCACCGGCCTGAAGCTTGTCGGCTTCAAAAGCTTTGTCGAACCCGCCGAACTCAGGATCGAGCCGGGGCTGACCGGCATTGTCGGCCCCAATGGCTGCGGCAAATCGAACCTGCTCGAGGCGCTGCGCTGGGTGATGGGCGAAGGATCGGCCCGGTCGCTGCGCGGCGGCGGGATGGACGATGTCATCTTCGCCGGCACCCAGCAGCGCCCGGCGCGCGACTTTGCCGAGGTGCAATTGTTCGCGCGCGGCGGGCCGGGGGGCGAGGATGACGAGATCGAGATCGTCCGCCGGATCGAGCGCGGGGCCGGTTCCGCCTATCGGCTGAACGGGCGCGACGTGCGCGCGCGCGACGTGGCGCTGCTGCTTGCCGATGCCGCGACCGGGGCGCATTCGCCGGCGCTGGTCAGCCAGGGGCGGATCGGCGCGGTGATCGCCGCGCGCCCGGTCGAGCGCCGGGCGATGCTGGAAGAGGCGGCGGGCATTGCCGGGCTGCACGTCCGGCGCAAGGATGCCGAACAAAGGCTGCGCGCGACCGAGGCCAATCTGGCGCGGCTCGGTGAAATGATCGCCGATATGGACGCGCGCGCCGGGCAGCTGCGGCGTCAGGCGCGCACCGCCGAACGCTACCGCGCGATTTCGGCCGATATCACCCGCGCCGAAGCGCGGATGATCTATGCCCGCTGGCGCGATGCAGCGGCAGCGGCGGAGGCGGCACGGGCCGAGGCGGCTGCCGCCGAGGACCGGGTGGCGACGCTTGGCGAGGCGCAGCGCGACGCCGCCGCCCTGAGCGGGGCCGCCGCCCGTCAGCTGGCCGAGGCGCGCAGCGCGGTCGAACAGGCGCGCGACCAGGCCGCCGAGCTGGCCCGCCGCCTCGCGGGCTTGAGCGCGGAGCGTGACGCGGCGCGGACCCGGCTCGCCGATCTGGGCCATGCGCGGGCGCGGCTGGACGCGGACCGGGCGCGCGAGGGCGCACTGGCGCATGACGCAGCCGAGGCGATCGCCCGGCTGGGCGATGAGGTGCGGATGCTCGCCGCCCGCATCGCCGAAAGCGAGGCCGAGGCCCCGGCCCTGGCCGCGGCACTCGCCGGGGCCGAAAGCGCCGCCCGCGATGCCGAGGTGGCGCTGGCCCAGGCGCTATCGCGCCAGGCGCGCGAACAGGCGGATGCGCAGATCGCCCGTTCAGCGGTGGCGGCGGCGCGGGGACGGCGCGACCGGGCGGCGCGCGAGCTGGCGCAGGTCGATGCCCAGATTTCGGCGCTTGGCGACGATGCCGCGCTGACCGCCGCGCGCACCGCCGCCACCACCGAACGCATCGCCGCCGAACAGGCAGCGGCGGAGGCCGGGCGGGCGATCGAGGCGGCGGAGGCCGCGCGCGCCGTGGCCGCCGCCGCGCGCGACGCGGCCGAGACAGCGCGCGCCGCCGCCCGCGCCGCGCTGGGCGCGCTCGAAGCCGAGCGGACGGCACTCGCCAAGACGCTGTCCGGGCGCAGCGGCGACCGGCTGATCGATCATGTCCGGGCCGCACCCGGCCATGAACGCGCACTGGCCGCCGCCTTTGGCGACGAGCTGGACCTGCCGGTCAGCGGCTGGCGCGCCCTCGCAGCCGGCGACGGCGGCGACGGCGGCGACCCGGCCCTGCCGCCGGGGGCGGCGCGGCTGGCCGATCATGTCACCGCGCCGGCAGCGCTCGCCCGGCGGCTCGCCCAGATCGCGCTGGTGCCGGCGGATCCGGGCCTGCCGCTGGCCGCCGGGCAGGCGCTGGTGACGCCCGACGGGCGGATGCGGCGCTGGGACGGGCTGGAGACCGAGGAAGGCGGGGCGGCGGCCGCCGAACGGCTGATCCGCGCCAACCGGCTCGACGCACTTGATGCCGCGCTGCCCGAGGCGCGGGCGGCGCATGACCGGGCCGAAGCCGACATGGCCGATACCGCCCGGCAGTTGGCCGAAGCGCGGAGCGCGGCTGAACAGGCGCGCCACGCGCGTGCCGAAGCCGATGCCCGCATCCGCGCCGGACGGCGCGCCGAGGACGCGGCCGAGGCTGCGCTGGAGCGGCACGGCACAAGGCTGCGCGAACTGACCGACCGGCAGGCCCGCGCCGCAGCGGAGCGCGACGAGGCCGAGGCGGAAACGCGGGCCGCCGAGGCGGCGCTCGCCGCCCTGCCCGATGGCAGCGGCATTGCGGGCGAGGTCGCGGCGCTGCAGGCGGACAGTGCGGCGGCACGCGCGCTGGTTGCCGACCGCAAGGCGCTGGCGGCGACGCGCGAGCGGGCGCTGGCCGGTGACCGCGACCGGCACCAGGCGGCACAGGCCGAGGCGCGCAGCTGGCGCAGCCGCGCCGGCGACGCCGCGCGGCGGATCGCCGACATGGCGCGGCGCGATGACGAGCTGGCGGAGGAGCTGGCGGCGCTCGGCCCCCGTCCCGCCCTGCTCGAGGCCGAGATCGACCGGCTGGGCGCGGCCCGCAAGGAGGCGGAAGCGGCGACCGGCGCGGCGATGGCCGCACTGACCGCCGCCGAGGCGCGCGCCCGCGCGGTCGAGGCGCAGCTCGCCGAGGCAGGCGAGGCGCTGGCGGCGGCGCGCGAGGCGCGGGCGGGCGCGGCGGCGCGGGCCGAGGCGAGCGACCTGAGGCGGGTGGAGATGGGCCGGGTATCGGGCGAGCGTTTTTCCTGCCCGCCGCCGGTGCTGCCCGAACGGGTCGGCTTTGCATCGGCCGATGTCGGCACGCCCGAGGCCGAATCGGCGCGCCACGACCAGCTGCTGCGCGACCGCGAACGGATCGGCCCGGTCAATCTGGTCGCCGAGCAAGAACTGGCCGAGCTGAGCGCCGCGCTTGAGCGCATGACCGGCGAGCGGGACGAGCTGACCGAGGCGGTCAACCGGCTGCGCGGCTCGATCGGCAGCCTCAACCGCGAGGGGCGGGCGCGGCTGCTGCAGGCCTTTGCCGCCGTGGACGGGCATTTCCGGCGGCTGTTCACCCAGCTGTTCGGGGGCGGCGAGGCCTATTTGCAGCTGGTCGATTCGGACGATCCGCTGGAAGCGGGGCTGGAGATCATGGCCCAGCCGCCGGGCAAGAAGCTGGCCAGCCTGACCCTGTTGTCGGGCGGCGAACAGGCGCTGACCGCAGTGGCGCTGATCTTCGGCCTGTTCCTGACCAACCCCGCCCGGTGTGCGTGCTGGACGAGGTCGATGCGCCGCTCGACGACGCCAATGTCGAACGCTTTTGCGACCTGCTCGATGCGATGGCGACCGATACGGCGACCCGCTATCTGATCGTCACCCACAATGCGGTGACGATGAGCCGGATGCACAGGCTGTTCGGCGTCACCATGGTCGAACGCGGCGTCAGCCGGCTGGTGTCGGTCGATCTGGGCGCGGCCGAGGCCCTGCTCGCCGCGCAATAATCCGCCCCGCGATTCGTTCGCCCCACCCGAAAGGAACTGCCGTGACCGGCCCGACCATCGCCTTCCTGCTTTACCCCAATGTCACCCAGCTCGACCTGACCGGACCGGCGCAGGTGTTGTCGCGCCTGCCCGGGGCGCGGATCGAGCTGGTGGCCGCCTCACTGGACCCTGTGGCGACCGATTCGGGCTTTGCGCTGCTGCCCTCGGCAACATTTGCGACCGCCGCCCAGCCCGACATTGTCTGCGTGCCCGGCGGTTTCGGCATCACCGGCGCGATGGAGGATGAAGCGGCGCTCGACTGGCTGATCCGCGCCGCACCGGGCGCGCAATGGGTGACGAGCGTGTGCGTCGGATCGCTGATGCTGGGGGCCGCCGGGCTGCTGACCGGCTACCGCGCGACCTGCCACTGGGCGAGCCATGACTATCTGGCGGCGTTTGGCGCGATCCCGGTGCGCGAACGGGTGGTTTTCGACCGCAACCGCGTGACCGGCGGCGGCGTGACCGCGGGCATCGACTTTGCCTTTGCGCTGATTGCGCGCATCGCCGGCGACGATCATGCCCGATTCGTGCAGCTGGCGCTCGAATATGATCCGGCACCGCCCTTTGACGCCGGCACCCCCGAACGCGCCGCGCCCGATACCGTCGCCCGCTACCGCGCGCTCGTCGACCGGACGGCGCCCGACCGGCCGCAGCGTTATCTGGCGGCGGCGGCACGGCTGAAGGCCCGGCAGCCGGGCTGATGCATGGTCGGGCCGGGCGGGATCACCCCCCAGCCTGGACCGCCGGACACAAAAAAGGCGGGCCGAGAAGGCCCGCCTTTCTGTCTGTCAGCCAAAGGCCGGATCAGGACTGAAGCGGCGTCAGATTGACCGCAGCATATTTGCCACGGCGATCAACCTCCAGTTCGAACTCCAGCCGATCGCCTTCGTTCAGGCCCGGCATGCCGGCACGCTCGACCGCCGAGATATGCACAAAGGCATCGGGCTGGCCGTCATCGCGCTGGATGAAGCCGAAGCCCTTCATGGCGTTGAAGAACTTGACCGTCCCGCTCGCCTTTTCGCCGGTCAGCTGACGCTGCGGCCCGCCGGCGCCGCGCGGCGCGGCGTCGCGCGGGGGACCGCGGTCGGTGACGGGCAGCGGCTCGCCTTCAATCTTGAGGTCGGTCGCCGAGACGCGCCCGCCACGGTCGACCAGCGTGAAGCCCAGCGGCTGACCTTCGGCCAGGCCGGTCAGGCCGGCGCGTTCGACCGCCGAGATGTGCACGAACACATCTTCGCCGCCATCGTCGCGCACGATGAAGCCGAAGCCCTTCTGGCCGTTGAAGAACTTCACGACGCCGGTGCCTTCGCCGATCACCTGGGCGGGCATGCCGCCCCGGCCGCCACCGCCGAAGCCGCCACCACCGCCACCAAAACCGCCGCCGCCACCAAAGCCGCCGCGCGGGCCGCCGAAGCCGCCGCCGCCACCACCAAAGCCGCCGCCGCCGCCGAAGCCGCGATCGCCAAAGCCGCCACGGTCGCCAAAGCTGTCAAAGCCTTCGTCGCCGAAACCGTCCCGCTTGTCCCTGCCACCGCGCTGACCGCGCCGCCCTCTGTCGAAACCCATGCCGTTCAAATCTTTCCCGGTTCGCCCACCAAAACCCGTCAGAACAGGCGCACCGGACGATGGCCGCTCGTTCCCAAGACGCAAAGCCATAGATGCGCCCAAGTTTCGCTATAGCCGAGAATCGCGCCCATCGCGAACAAAATATCCACAGCCCGCAATGGCGATCGTCGCGACGCGTTCATCTGTTGCCGAAAATCATCGCCGTCGAGACAAAGGACCGCGATTGACCGCATGACAGGTCGCCGCAACCGGGCCGTGCCGATCCCGCTGATCGTCCGGCAAAGACCAACCGAATCCGCCGCGCGGACGCGACATCGCCGCCACCGAATCGCCTGCGGCCCGGCGGGCAGGCCGGCCCCCGGCGGCCATCGGCCATTGAGCGGCGGCCCCGACAGGCCTATGCGCAGGGCATGACCGTTCATTTCCATGAAGAAGACCTGCCGGCCGGCGTGCTCGCCGACGGACCGATTGCCGTCGACACCGAGACCATGGGGCTGGTCACGCCCCGCGACCGGCTGTGCGTCGTCCAGATCAGCGACGGGCGCGGCGACGAACATCTGGTCCGCTTCGGGCCCGGCTCGGACTATGCGGCCCCGGTGTTGCGGGCGGTGCTCGCCGATCCGGCGCGGCTCAAGCTCTATCATTTCGCGCGGTTCGACCTGGCCGCGATCCGGCATTATCTGGGCGTCGTCGCCGCCCCGGTCTATTGCACCAAGACCGCATCGCGACTGGTGCGGACCTACACCGACAGGCACGGGCTGAAGGAGCTGGTGCGCGAGCTGCTGGGCCAGGACATTTCCAAGCAGCAGCAAAGCTCGGACTGGGGCGGCCCGGTGCTGAGCGAGGCGCAGTGCGACTATGCGGCGTCCGACGTGCGCTATCTTCACGCGCTGCGCGAGGAGCTTGACCGCCGGCTGGCGCGCGAGGGGCGGGCCGAGCTCGCTCAGGCCTGTTTCGATTTCCTGCCGCACCGCGCCGCGCTCGATCTGGCGGGCTGGCCGGAAATCGACATTTTCGCGCATGTCTGATCGGCGACAGCCCGGCTTCCCCCGGCCCGGTCAGCAGCCAGGCGACGCGGCACGTGTCTGAGGCCGCCGACCGGTCGCGCGACGCGCGCCGCCTGTGGGCGCTGCCCGGCAGCAGCCATGACCGGCTGGTGCGACTGCTCCAGGGCGGGCTGCCGGTGCTGATCGGCGCGCTGGTCGCCGTGCTGTCCATTGCCCCGCTGACCGACAGCAACGAGCTGAGCTTCGTGCTCGACAAGAACCGGGTCGAGGTCGCGCGCGAACGGATGCGCGCCACCGAGGCACTCTACCGCGGCGAGGACAGCAAGGGTCAGCCCTTTTCGCTGCGCGCCGGATCGGCCGTGCAGGCCACCTCGCGCGAACCGATCGTGCGGCTGAGCGACCTGTCGGCGCGGCTGCTGATGCGCGACGGGCCGGCGGTGCTCGAGGCGGGGCGGGCGCGCTATGACATGCAGAAAGAAACGGTCGCCGTCGAAGGGCCGGTAACGTTCCAGTCGGCCGATGGCTACCGGCTGGCGACACGCGATGTCGATGTCGATCTGAAGGGCCGCACGATTGCCAGCCGGGGGGCGGTTGACGGGCGGATGCCGATCGGCACGTTCGGCGCGCAGCGGCTGAGCGCCGATCTGAACGCCCGCGTCGTGCGGCTGGAAGGCGGGGCGCGCTTGCGCATCACCCAGGGTAAGGCCAGAGGAACGCGATGACGATGTTTGCCCGTATCCGCGCGATGCCGGCGCTGGCGGCGATGCTGGCGCTGGCCGGCCCCGCCGCTGCCCAGGCGCTGCGCGGCCACAACACCGCTGCCCCGGTCGATGTCGAGGCCGACCGGATCGAGGTGCAGGACCGGGCCGACCGGGCGGTCTTTGCCGGCAATGTGCGCGTGCGCCAGGGCGACCTGGCGCTTGATGCCGCACGGCTGACCATTGCCTATGACCGTCAGGGCGGCGACGGGCTGCAGATCGAGCGGCTCGATGCCGCCGGGGGCGTCACCTTGCGCAGCCCGAGCGAGACGGCGCGCGGCCAATATGCAATCTACGATCTCAATCGGCGCCAGATCACCATGGTCGGCGGCGTCACGCTCAACCAGGGGGCGAACGTGATCCGGGGCGGACGGCTGGTGATAGACCTCAACAGCGGCCGGGCGAGCATGGACGGCGCCGCTGCACCCGGCACGACGACGGGCCGGGGCGGCCGCGTCACCGGCAGGTTCACCGTGCCGCAGCGGCAGGACGGCACCGGCGAGCGGCGCTGACGCCGCGCGGCGGCCGGGCGCGATCGGCGGCACGCGCAATCGCCCCGAACCTGCCATGCACAAAGCTTGCCAATCGGCGCGTCTTCACCAATCATCAACCGCGACCTGCGATCCACCGGAGCCGGCATGACCGAACTCGTCCATCCCGAAGCGGACCGGCCCGAAGCGGCCCGATCCGAAGCCGCCCGACCCGAAGCCGGCCCGGCGCAATCGGCGGATGCGGCCCCGGCGGGCGGGCTGGCGGTGGTGTCGATCGCCAAGGCCTATGACCGGCGCACCGTGCTGTCCGATGTGTCGCTGTCGGTCGCGCGCGGCGAGGTGGTCGGCCTGCTCGGCCCCAATGGCGCGGGCAAGACGACCTGCTTTTATTCGATCATGGGGCTGGTGAAGCCCGATTCGGGGCGCATCCTGCTCGACGGGCAGGACATTACCGGCCTGCCGATGTATCGCCGGGCGATCCTCGGGCTGGGCTATCTGCCGCAGGAAACCTCGATCTTTCGCGGGCTCAGCGTTGAACAGAATATCTCGGCCGTGCTCGAACTGGCCGAGCCGGATAAGGATGCCCGTGCCGCACGGCTTGAAACGCTGCTCGACGAATTCGGGCTGGCACGGCTGCGCGGATCGCCGGCCATGGCGCTGTCGGGCGGGGAAAGGCGGCGCTGCGAGATTGCGCGCGCGCTGGCGGCCGATCCGTCGATCATCCTGCTCGACGAGCCGTTTGCGGGCATCGACCCGATTTCGATCTCCGACATTCGCGATCTGGTCAAGCAGCTGAAACAGCGTGGCATCGGGGTGCTGATCACCGATCACAATGTGCGCGAGACGCTCGACATCGTCGACCGCGCCTGCATCATCTATGACGGCCGGGTGCTGTTCGCGGGCAGCCCCGAGGCGCTGGTCGCCGACGCCAATGTCCGCCGCCTGTATCTGGGCGAGGGCTTCGCGCTGTAGCGGCTGGCATGGCGCTCTCCCCTCGCCTCGACCTGCGCCAGTCGCAATCGCTGGTGATGACGCCCCAGCTCCAGCAGGCGATCAAGCTGCTGACGCTGTCCAATCTCGAGATCGAAAGCTTCATCGCCGGCGAGCTGGAACGCAACCCGCTGCTCGGCACCGAGGAACAGGGACGCAGCGCAGCACCCGGCGCGGACGGCGATGGCGGAGCCGATGGTGAGGGAGAAGGCGATGGCTGGGGCGAAGTCTGGGGCGACCGCGACGCGCCGGGCGATCCGGTCACCGCCGACCGGCTGATCGCACATGGCGACGGCCTTGCCGACACCCCGCTCGACGTCGATCTGGTGGCCGAGACCTTTCACCATGACGGTCCCGCCGATGCCGCGCCCGACCATGGCGGGGCAGGCGTGGCCGGGGACAATTCCGGCGACAGGACGGGCGGCGGCACGCAGGACTGGGAACCGTCGCTGGGCGGCGGATCGGACGGCGGGTCCGCCGCCAGCGCCGATGGGCCGGATTTCGACAGCTTTGCCGCGCCCGCCGCATCGCTTGGCGATCATCTGCTCGCCCAGGCCGGCCAGTGCCTGTCCGGCCCCGATCTGGCGATCGCCACCCATCTGATCGATCTGATCGACGAGGCCGGCTATCTGCGCGCCGCGCTGCTCGACGTGGCGCAGCGGCTGGGCGTGCCGCTGGCGACGGTCGAGCGGGTGCTGGGCGTCATCCACGGCTTCGACCCGACCGGGGTCGGCGCGCGCAGCCTGGCCGAATGTCTGGCGTTGCAGGCGCGCGAGGCCGACCGTTACGATCCGGCCATGGCGCGGATGATCGACAATCTCGACCTGCTCGCGGCCGGCAAGCTCGCCCAGCTCAGGCGCATCTGCGGCGTGGACGAGGAAGATCTGGCCGACATGATCCGCGAACTGCGCGGCTATGACCCGAAGCCGGGGCTGAGGTTCGACGGCGCGCGGGTGGAGGCGGTCAGCCCCGATCTGTTCGTCACCCGGCGCGGCGACGGCTGGGCGATCGAGATCAACGGCGCGACGCTGCCCCGGCTGCTCGTCGACCGGCATTATTATGCCGAGCTGTGCGCGGGTGCGAACAAGGCATCGCGGGCCTGGCTGGGCGAGCAGCTGCAAACCGCCAACTGGCTGGTCAAGGCGCTCGACCAGCGCCAGCGCACGATCATCAAGGTCGCGACCGAGATCGTGCGCCGCCAGGAGGGGTTTTTCCAGAAGGGCGTCGCCCATCTGCGCCCGCTGACGCTGCGTCAGGTCGCCGAGGCGGTCGGGCTGCACGAATCGACGGTCAGCCGCGTGACCTCCAACAAATATCTGAGCTGCGCGCGCGGACTGTTCGAGCTGAAATATTTCTTCACCAGTGCGATCCAGGCCGCCGATGGCGGCGAAGCGGTGTCGGCCGAGGCGGTCAAGACCGCGATCCGCACGCTGATCGCCGCCGAACAGCCGGATGCGATCCTGTCCGACGATACGCTGGTCGACATGCTGCGCGAACGCGGGTTCGACATCGCCAGGCGCACCGTCGCCAAATATCGCGAGGCGATGGGAATCGGATCATCCGTGCAGCGCCGGCGACAAAAGGCGCTTGGCATGCGCGCCGCCTGAGGGGCGGGTTTACCAGGTTGAAGGATTAACGGGGGCATGATCGGCCGCGCCTAATCTGGGGACCGGCCATGATGACCAAGTTCAGCCGCAACTGCAGCTTCCTGACCCTTGCCCTGACGCTGGCCGCCTGTGGCGGCGGTGGGGGCGGCGGCGTCGGCTCCGCCGGCTCGGCCCCTCCGGCGCCTGCGCCGGCGCCAGCACCCAGCCCGGCTCCGGCACCTGCGCCAGCACCGGCACCAGCACCCAGCCCGGCACCTGCTCCCGCCCCGGCACCCAGCCCTGCCCCGGCACCCGCGCCAAGCCCTGCGCCTGCGCCTGCGCCTGCGCCTGCGCCTGCGCCTGCGCCCGCGCCTGCGCCTGCGCCCGCGCCGACGACAAACACCACGCTCACCAATCTTCAGGTCAGCGAGACCTTCGCCGCCCCGGTGGCCGCATCCAGGCGACGCTCGGCGCATCGGGCAATAGCGGCGTGACCGGCACGCTGTCCGATGCCGGCAGCGGCGTCAGCCTTGCCTATGACGCGGCGACCGGGGGCTATACGATCCGCGACGCGACCGGCGCGAGCACCAGCTTCCTGCCGGCGAACCGCGAGGCCAATACCGCGCCCGGCCGGTCGGATGCGGTCGCGACCGTCTATGCCAAGTCCAGCGGCAACCGCGACGACGAGCTGATCCTGTTCAACCCCGGCAGCGGCAACACCCAGCTGGCGCTGACCTATGTCAGCTATGGCGCATGGCAGGCGCTGACCGACAATGGCGCGACCTCGACGCTGGCGACCCAGTATTTCGTGTTCGGCATCCGCCAGTCGCCGACCCAGCCAAGCACCGGGTCAGCCAGCTACACGACCAAGCCCGACGGGCTGTGGGTGACGCCGAACGGCGTCTATTCGCTGTCCGGCACCAGCAGCTTCACCGCCAATTTCTCGGCGATGACGGTGTCGACCCAGCTGAACCTCACGGGAACGCTGGCCACCGACAGTTCGACGACGCGCAGCCTGGGCACGTTCAACGGCACCGGCACCATCGCGGCGCTGGGCGGGGGCTTTACCGGCAGCTTCACCCAATCGGGCACCGATGCCGGCGGCAACACCTATAGCGGCGGCTTTACCGGCGCATTTTTCGGCCCGCAGGGTCAGGAAGTCGGCTATAGCTTCCGCCTGACCGGCACCGGCGGGACGGCGGTGGGCGCCGTGGTCGGCCGGGGCAACTGAGCGCGGACAGGGTCCGGGCGGACTGGGAGGGGAGAATGGCGGTCGCCGCGCGGCGCGCGATGCTGCTCGCCCTCACCTTGCTCACCCTCGCCGTGCCGGCCCTGCCAGCTGCTGCCCAGTCCGCCGCACCGCCGCCCGCCCCGGCTTCGCCGGGCCAGACGCCCTGCGAACAGGCGCGCGTCTGCGCCTCGGGGCTGAGCGCCGCACAGGTGTTCGCGGTGGCCGAGGCCCAGGCCGCAGCCGGCCGGATCGCGGCTGCCGAAACGCTGCTCCGCGGCCTGACCCGCGACCCGAATGGTGATATTCGCGCCGAAGCGCGCTTCCGCCTGTCGGTGCTGGCCGAGGCGCGCGGGGACCGGGCGGCGGCCATCGCCTGGCTCAAGGAGCTGATCGACGAAAAGCCCGGCGCGCCGCGCCCGCGGCTTGAACTGGCGCGGCTGCTCGCTCTCGCGGGCGACGAAGCAGGCGCGCGCCGCGAGCTGCGCCGCGCCGGGGCCGCCGGGCTGCCCGAAGATGTGGCGCGGGTCGTCGACCGGTTCGCGCTCGCGCTGCGGTCGAGCCGCCCGATCGGCGGGGCGTTCGAGCTGGCGCTCGCCCCGGATTCGAACATCAACCGCGCCACCAGCCTGCAAAGCGTCGATACGGTCGTCGCCCCGCTGGTGCTCAGCCCCGATGCGCGCGCGCGCTCGGGCATCGGCGTGTCGCTGTCGGGGCAGGGCTTTGCCCGCGCCGCCCTGTCGGACAGGATCGAATGGCTGAGCCGCGTGTCGGCGCGCGCGGATCTTTATGGCCGGTCTCAGTTCAACGATGTCGTGCTCACGCTCGCGACCGGGCCTGAGCTGCGCGCCGGCGGCACGCGGCTGCGCCCGGCACTGGTCGGCACCCGCCGCTGGTTCGGCGGCGTGCGCTTTTCCGATGCGGTCGGCGGATCGTTCAACCTGTTGCGCCCGCTCGACCGGACCAGCCAGATCGAGGCCGAGCTGACCCTGCTCGACAGCCGCTTTCCGGCGATTCCGGCGCAGGACGGGGTGCTCGCCGATCTCAACATCGCCTATGACCGCGCCTTCTCCCCGCGCTTCAGCGGGCGGGTGGGCGCGCGGATCACGCGGCAGGATGCCCGCGAAGCGTTCCTCGCCAACCGCACGGTGGCATTCGACCTGCTCGCCTCGCGCGCCTTTGGCAAACAGCTGCTGTTCCTGCAGGCGGTGGGCAGCCGGCTGCAGGGCGATGCCCGCGACCCGCTGTTCGGCGCGGTGCGGCGCGACACGCGGGTCGACCTGACCGCCGGGCTGATCCTGCGCCGCTTCACGCTGCACGGGCTCGCGCCGCTGATCCGCATCACCCGCACGTCGAGCAGCTCGACCATTCCGATCTTCGATTTCAGCCGCACCCGGGTCGAGTTCGCGCTGTCGCGCGAGTTCTGACGGGAAAGCGGGCCGCCGCCCGTCACACCGGCAGCGCGGTCGTCGCCTTGATCTCCGACAGCGCGACGACCGAGTTGATTTCCTGCACTCCCGGCACCCGGCTCAGCCGGTCGAAAAAGAAGCGTTCATAGGCATCGACATCCTCGACGACGATCTTGAGCAGGAAATCGACCGTCCCCATCAGCACATAGCATTCGAGCACTTCGGGATAGTCGCGGATCGCCGCGCTGAACTCCTCCAGATTGGCGCGGCCGTGCGAGTTGAGCTTCACCTGCGCAAAGATCTGCGCCTTCAGCCCCAGCGCCTGGCGGTCGAGCAGCGCGACGCGGCGGCGGATCAGCCCGTCCTCGGTCAGCCGCTGGACACGCCGCCAGCAGGGCGAGGTGGACAGGCCGACACGCTCGGCCAGCTCGGCCATCGACAGGCCGGCATCCTGTTGCAGCTCGCGCAGGATCTTGCGGTCGAACGGGTCAAGCTCCGGCATGGTTTTGCTCATTATGTCCACCAGTCGGCATATTTTTGCGCAATATGGCCCGAACCCCACAAGATAGGCAAGAATCACCCGCCAGACTGCGTCATGATTTGCCTGCCGCGCCACAAGCGAGAGAGACCGTCATGGCCCATCTGCCCACCCCCGCCCCGCACGAAGCCGTGCATCTGATCGAGGATCCCGAGACCGGCCTGCACGGGGTGATCGCCATTCATTCGACCGCACTCGGCCCGGCGGCGGGCGGATGCCGGCTGTGGCAGTATGACGATGATGCCGCGATGCTCGCCGACGCGCTGCGGCTGGCGCGGGGCATGAGCTACAAGAATGCGCTCGCCGGCCTGCCCTTTGGCGGCGGCAAGGCGGTGATCCGCATGCCCGCCACGCTGCCCAGCCGCGCGCGGCTGTTCGCCGCCTTCGGGCGCGCGGTCGCGGGGCTGGGCGGTGCTTATGTCACCGCCGAGGATGTGGGCACGACCACCGCCGACATGGCGGAGGTGCGCGCAAAGACCCGATTCGTCGCCGGGCTGCCCGCCCGCCCCGGCCAGGCCGGCGGCGATCCCAGCCCGTGGACGGCGCTGGGCGTGTTCGTGGCGATGGAGGCGGCGGCGCGCAGCCTGGGGACCGGCCTGTCCGGCCTGCGGGTGGCGGTGCAGGGCGTCGGCCAGGTCGGCGCGGCGCTGTGCACATTGCTGCACGAGGCCGGGGCACGGCTGGTCGTGGCCGATGCCGATGCGGCGCGGGCGGCGGCGGTCGCCGCGCGGTTCGGCGCCGACATGGTGTCGCCGGGGGCGATCATTGCCGCCGATGCCGATATCTTTGCGCCCTGCGCGCTGGGCGGGGCGCTCGACCGGCAGACCATCGCGGCGCTGCGCGCCCGGCT
Organism: Sphingomonas changnyeongensis; assembly: GCF_009913435.1. Classification (NCBI taxonomy): domain Bacteria; kingdom Pseudomonadati; phylum Pseudomonadota; class Alphaproteobacteria; order Sphingomonadales; family Sphingomonadaceae; genus Sphingomonas; species Sphingomonas changnyeongensis. Next base: position 570,051 of record NZ_CP047895.1, read on the forward strand.
GGTGTGCGGCGCGGCCAACAACCAGCTGGCGACACCCGAAGATGGCGCGCGGCTGGCGGAGCGCGGCATCCTTTATGCGCCCGATTATGTCGCCAATGCCGGGGGGATCATCAACGTCGCCGCCGAATATCTGGGCGAGGCAGCCGATGCGGTCGAGGCGCGGGTGCGGGCGATCGGCCCGCGCATGGCGCTGATCCTGGTGCGTGCGGGCGAATGCGGCGAAACCCCGGCGGCGGTCGCCGATGCGATGGCCGAAGCGATCATGGCCGAAGGCCGGGCGGGGCTGGGCAGAACCGGGCTGGCGGCATGAAAGCGGCCTCGGCGCGGATCAGCATCCTGGCCACCGCCGATCCCGGCACGCCGGCGCGCGTGCTCGACCAGCTTGCCCAGCGCGCGATCCTGCCCAGGGCGGTGACGATGGCCTGCCTGGGCGACATGGTGCAGATGGATGTGCAGCTGGACCCGATTGCCGATCACGCACTCGACCTGCTGGTCGAGAAGATGCGTGCGCTGATCGCCGTCGCCAAGGTCCGCGTCACCCGCAACCCGGCCATGGCCGGCGGCCACACCCCGCCGCCCCGGATGCCCGGAAGGCCACGTCAAGACAGGCTTTGCCGGGCCGCCCCAAGCGCGAATCCCCTTGTTCGTGAAACGCGTTCCTAGCTAGAGGGCAGAATCTTTGCGGGCAGATGCCCGGCCTGTCAGCGGGAGAAGAACGTGATGCGTGCCGATCTGGGTCTTGCGGCGCGGCCCGGTGCCGCCCTGGCGGAGCGCGCGGCATGAGCGCCCACACCGGAACCGCCGCCGCGCCCGTGCCCACCCCGCTCGAGCCGACCGGCGCGCTCAGCGTCGAGACCGTGCAGACCGTCCATCACTGGGACGACCGGCTGTTCAGCTTCCGCATCACCCGCCCGGCCTCGTTCCGGTTCCGCTCGGGCGAGTTCGTGATGATCGGCCTGCCCGGCGACAATGGCAAGCCGCTGCTGCGCGCCTATTCGGTCGCCAGCCCCGCCTGGGACGAGGAGCTGGAGTTCCTGTCGATCAAGGTCGAGAACGGCCCGCTGACCTCGCGGCTCCAGCATATCCAGCCCGGCGACCAGATCTATCTGGGCCGCAAGCCGACGGGCACGCTGGTGACCGATGCGCTCAAGCCCGGCAAAAGGCTGTTCCTGCTGTCGACGGGCACGGGTCTCGCGCCGTTCATGAGCCTGATCCGCGATCCCGACGTCTATGAGCTTTATGACCAGATCCTCGTCGCCCATTCGGTGCGCAAGGTGTCGGAGCTGGCCTATTTCGACCTGCTGGAGAGCAAGCTGACCGGCGATCCGCTGGTCGAGGATCAGGCCCGCGCGCAGTTCCATTATCTGCCGACGGTGACGCGCGAGGCGTTCCGCACCAGCGGGCGCATCGGCGCACTGATCGACAATGGCGCGATCTTTGAGGGCCTGAACGGCCCGGCAGCATTCGATCCGGCGACCGACCGGGTGATGCTGTGCGGCAGCATGGAGATGATCAAGGAGTTCGCCGCCCGGTTCGACGCGCTCGGCTTTGTCGAGGGCTCGAACGCCGCGCCCGGCGACTATGTGATCGAACGCGCCTTTGTCGGCTGACCCGGCGACCGGGCGGGGATTTTTGCGCGCCTAGCGGCGCGGGGGCGGTTGTTTGTGGTTCGGCTCACGCCGCACGGCGGGTTGTTTGTTGCGCGCCTCGCGGCGCGGGGGCGGCACCGGCCCGCTCCCCCACCCGGCCTCCCATAGCGTAACCTGCCGTTGGGAGGCCGGGTGGGGGAGCGGGCCGGTGCCGTTCTTCACAGCTAAGCCGTTCTTCCCTAATCAAACGTCCAGATTGGCGACGCTCAGCGCATTTTGCTGGATGAACTCGCGGCGCGGCTCGACGACATCGCCCATCAGCCGGGTGAAGATCTCGTCGGCCAGATCGGCCTGGGCGATCTCGACCTTGAGCAGCGAGCGGTTTTCCGGATCGAGGGTCGTTTCCCACAGCTGCTCGGCATTCATCTCGCCCAGCCCCTTGTAACGCTGGACCGACAGGCCCTTGCGCCCGGCGGCGAGCACGGCCTCGAGCAGTTCGGACGGGCGGGTGACAGCGATGCCGCGGCCGTCGGCGGGTGCGCCCTCCTCCCCCTCTTCAGCGGCTGCGGCGCGGACCGAGACGAGCCGCGACGGCTCGCGATAGCTGTCGGCCTGTTCGAGCGCGAGGGCATGGAGCTTGCGCGCCTCCGCCGAGCCCAGAAAGGCCTGTTCGATCAGATGATGGTCGGTCACCCCGCGCCACAGCCGTTCGAGATGATAGCCGCCCTCGGCCGCCACCCGGCCGGTCCACCGCGCCTCGGGATCGCCGCGGTCGAGCCAGGCGGCGACGCGGGCAATCGCCCCGCCCCGGTCGACCAGATCGGGGGCAAGCGCGCCGCCAAGGGCCAGCGCCTCGATGATCGCCGGATCGTAACGGCGCGGCGCATAGGCCATCAGCATCCGCATCCGCCGCGCATGTTCGACGAGCTGGCGCAGATCGGCCCCCGCCCGCGCGCCGTCGACGGTGTCGAGGCGCATCGCCTCGATGCCATTGTCGATCAGATAATCGTCGAGCGCGGCATTGTCCTTCACATAGGTCTCGGACCGGCCGCGCGCGACTTTGTAGAGCGGCGGCTGGGCGATGTAGAGATGCCCGCCGGCGATGATCTCGGGCATCTGGCGGTAGAAGAAGGTCAGCAGCAGCGTGCGGATATGGGCGCCGTCGACATCGGCGTCGGTCATGATGATGATCTTGTGATAGCGCAGCTTGTCGATCTTGAAATCGTCGCGCCCGATGCCGGTGCCGAGCGCCTGGATCATCGTGCCGATTTCCTTGGACGACAGCATCCGGTCGAACCGCGCGCGCTCGACGTTCAGGATCTTGCCCTTGAGGGGCAGGATCGCCTGATAATGGCGGTCGCGGCCCTGCTTGGCCGAGCCGCCGGCGCTGTCACCTTCGACGAGGAACAGTTCCGACTTGGCGGGATCGCGTTCCTGGCAGTCGGCAAGCTTGCCGGGCAGCGAGGCGATGTCCATCACCCCCTTGCGCCGCGTCAGCTCGCGCGCGCGGCGCGCCGCCTCGCGCGCGGCGGCGGCGTCGATCACCTTCTGGACGATCGACCGCGCATGCTGGGGGTTTTCCTCCAGCCATTCGTCGAGCTTGTCGGCCATCAGCTGTTCCATCGGCTGGCGCACCTCGGAACTGACCAGCTTGTCCTTGGTCTGCGAGCTGAACTTCGGGTCCGGCAGCTTGACCGACACGATCGCGGTCAGCCCTTCGCGCATGTCGTCGCCGGTCAGGCTGACCTTTTCCTTCTTGAGCAGGCCCGAGCGTTCGGCATAGCCGTTGAGCGTGCGCGTCAGCGCGGCGCGGAACGCCGCCATATGGGTGCCGCCGTCGCGCTGCGGGATGTTGTTCGTGAAGGCGAGGACATTCTCGTAATAGCTGTCATTCCATTCGAGCGCGATGTCGATGCCGATGGCATCGCGCTGGCCGGAAATGGCGATCGGGTCCGGAAACAGCGGCGTCTTGGCGCGGTCGAGCCATTTGACGAACGCGGCGATGCCGCCCTCGTAATACAGCTCATGCTCCACCCGTTCGGCATGGCGGGCATCGACCAGCTTCAGCCGGACGCCCGAGTTCAAAAAGGCGAGTTCGCGGTAGCGATGCTCGAGCTTGTCGAAATCGAACTCGGTGATCTTGAACGTCGCCGGCGACGGCAGGAAGGTGACGCGGGTGCCGCGCTTGCCGGCGGGCGCATCGCCGACCACCTTGAGCGGCGCCTCGGCATCGCCGTGGCGGAACCGCATGAAATGCTCGCGCCCGTCGCGCCAGATCGTCAGGTCCAGCCATTCGCTGAGCGCATTGACCACCGACACGCCGACGCCGTGCAGGCCGCCCGAGACCTTATAGGCATTGTCGTCCGACGTGTTCTCGAACTTTCCCCCGGCGTGCAGCTGGGTCATGATCACCTCGGCCGCGGACACGCCCTCTTCGGGGTGAATGTCGGTCGGAATGCCGCGGCCATTATCCTCGACCGACACCGAGCCGTCGGGATTGAGCTGGATCAGGATCAGGTCGCAATGCCCGGCCAGCGCCTCGTCAATCGCATTGTCCGACACCTCGAACACCATGTGGTGAAGGCCCGAGCCGTCGTCGGTGTCGCCGATATACATTCCCGGGCGCTTGCGGACCGCGTCCAGGCCCTTGAGCACCTTGATCGAGTCCGCGCCGTAGCTGTTGTCATTGGGGGTCGTTGCCATGACGAGGATATAGGGAATCGGGGCCCCGAACGGAAGCAAAATGGCCCGGCCGGGCGATTGTCGCGGGGGTGCGGGCGCGCTAGGCTGCGCGCTTCGGATAAAGAGGGGAACAGGCCATGCGCATCGGGGTGCTTCTGGGCGTGGGCGGCGGGCTTGCGGGCCTGTGCGCCGGAGCGTTGGCGGCCGCCGCGCCGGCGGGCGACGGGACCGGCCAGGCGCTGACCGCGCGGCGCGCGGGGTTCCGCATGTCGGCCGTCACCTTCGGCGCGCTGCGGGCGATGGGCGAAAGCGGCGACATCAGCCGCGCCGCCTTTCCGGCCAGCGGGCTTGCGCTCTGGGCAAAGGCATTGCCGGGCAGCTTCCCCGCCGGATCGGACGGGGCAGGCAGCGACGCGCTGCCGCTGATCTGGTCCGATCAGGCCGGGTTTGCCGCCGCGGCCGCCGCCTATCAGACGGCGACCGCGCGGCTGGAAAGCGCGGCCAAGGCGGGCGATGTCGCCGGCTTCCGCGCCGCGCTTGCCGAAACCGGCAAGGCCTGCGGATCCTGCCACGACCGTTACCGCAAGCCGCAGCCCAAATAAGGCCGGCCCCGGCGGCGTCAGGCGGGGCGCACGGCGACGATCGCGTCGATTTCGACCGCCGCACCCAGCGGCAGCGCGGGCACGCCGACGGCGCTGCGCGCATGGCGGCCCGCCTCGCCGAACACATCGGCCATCAGCGTCGAGGCCCCGTCGGCGACCTTGGGCTGGTCGGTAAAGCGCGGGTCGGAGGTCACGAACACGCCCAGCTTCACGATCCGCTCGACCCGGTCGAGCGAACCCAGCGCCTTGGCGATCTGGGCGAGCAGCATGATGCCGCACAGCCGCGCCGCCTCGCGGCCGCGCTCGACGTCCAGATCCTCGCCCAGCCGCCCGGTCACCACCTCGCCGCCGCGAAACGGCAGCTGGCCCGACACATAAAGGAAACCGCCCGCCTCGACCGTTGGCACATAGGCGGCCACCGGGCGGCCGGAACCGGCAGCTTCAGACCCAGTTCCTTCAGGCGATCATCGATGCTCATGCATGGGGCTCCATCATCTGGTCGGGAAAATCGGGGGTGGCGGGCAGCGTGAGACCCGGTTGCGCGATGCCCAGCCGCGCGGCGATCCACGGCCCGGCCTCGCGCCAGCAATCGATGCGCGCATGGGCATGGGGCGCGGGCGGCAGCATCGGGGCGAGCGCCGGTTCGGCGACCATGTGCAGCCGCTGCACATCCGGCGCGTGCTGCGCGACCGATTCGTGATGCACGGCCAGATCGTCGACGAACACCGCCGCGCCTGGCCCATATTCATCGAGCAGCCGCGCCACCGGCGCGCCCTTGCCGCCCTGGTTGCACACCACGCGGTGGCGGATGCCGATCGCCTCAAGCTGGCGCGCCCGGCCGTCCTGATGGTGATCGCCCAGATTGGTCAGCACGACAATGTCGGCGTGCTCGGCGATCGCCGCCAGCGTCTCGCGCGCATGGGGCACCGGCGTCTGGCGGTGCATTTCGGTGACGAAAAAGCCGTCGAGCAGCGGCCAGATCTCAGCCGGCGCGACCGGGCTGCCGCAGGCGCGGCGCGTCAGCGCGCGGGCAAACTCGCTGCCCAGTGCGAAATCAATGTCATGCGCCTCGCCCAGCCAGTCGCCGAAATGGCGGACCATGTGGAGCAGCACCTCGTCGCAGTCGGTGATCAGCAGCGGCCGGCTCATCGTTCAAGCTCCCGCCGCGCGGCAACCAGATCGGCGGGATCGACACCGAGCGCCGCCGCACAGCCAAGCAGATCCGGCTCATGCGCTTCCAGAAAGGCGAGCGCCGCCGCCAGACATGTCCGGTCGGCCAGCCGGGCGCGCAGATCGGCGGGCGACAGGCCGGTCAGGGCGAGCAACCGTTCGGCCCGGTCGCCATCCTCCAGCACCCAGACCAGCGCGGTCAGACCAAGCGTCTGCGCATCGCGATTTGTTTCAACCGGTTGCATCGTCTATGAGCCTTAGCGGGGGCGAGAAGAAAGCGGGGCACTGGTGCCGAAGAAAGTCCTTGTTGTCGAGGACAACGAGCTCAATCTCAAGCTGTTCTGCGATCTGCTCAGGGCACATGACTATGTTGCCGAAGCGGTGCGGGACGGCCGGGAAGCGGTTGCGCGGGCGCGGGATTTCGCGCCGGATCTGGTGATCATGGACATTCAGCTGCCGCATGTCAGCGGGCTGGAACTGATCGCGACGCTGAAGGCCGACGAACAGCTGCGGCCGATCCCGATCATGGCGGTCACCGCCTATGCGGCCAAGGGCGACGAGGAACGCATCCGCGCGGCGGGGGCGGAAGCCTATGTGTCGAAACCGATTTCGGTGATTCGCTTTGTCGAAAGCGTGGGCGCGCTCGTCTGACCGGGGCGTCCGGCACAACGCATCCGGACGAAAGGCCGGCGATTCCGGAAATGGTTCGGACGGGGCGGCGCGCGCCAGGGCAAGGTGCCGGCGCAGCGCAGGGCCCAGAGGCAGCACAAAATCTGCGCCCGGGATCCGAAGCACCCGGACAACGCAGATGCGGGCGGCGATCCGCCGCCCGGTGCCGGATTACTTGATCTTGGCTTCCTTGAACTCGACATGCTTGCGCACGACGGGGTCATATTTGCGGAAGCTCAGCTTCTCCGTCTGGGTGCGCGGATTCTTCTTGGTCACATAGAAGAAGCCGGTGTCGGCGGTGCTGACGAGCTTGATCTTGACGGTGGTCGGCTTGGCCATGACCGGTGAACCTTCATGAACTGGAAAAAGAAAAGCGGCGTCGCCGCCGCTCCCATCGGTGGGCGCTCATGCGCGAGGCCGGCCTGTGAGTCAAGGCCTGCGGATTTGAGCATCCGGGTATCTCCGGGCTCCCGGGCTTAACGCCTCCTTCACGCTCGCGCGCGAGGGTTTGGGCTGCGGGCACCGCGCGGGAGACTCGCACAGGCGCGGGCCGGGGAGAGGATGGGACAGGGATGAGCGGACTGGATCAGGCCTGCGCGCGCATCTGCGCAGAGATTGACGGACTGGCGGGCATCGCCGGGCGGGTGGCGCCGGCGCTGCTGTGCGCGCGAATCGACGGCATCCGCCGCACGGCACGTGATTACGGCCTGCATCCGGTTGCGGATCTTGCCCATGCGCTTGAAAGCGCCATGGCAGCCGGGGGCGCGCGGGGCCTGGTGGGCAGCTATCTGGACCTGATGCGCGAGGCGGCACGGTGCGGGCGCACCGACCGGGAAGCAAGCCAGATCTATCTGGCGGCTGCCCAGGTGCGGCTGAACTGAACCCGCCGGCCTGCCCCGGTGCCGGCCGTTTTTTTGGCCCGGCCCGCCACCTTTGCCTTGCCGCCTCGTTCTCCAGCCATCATGTCCTGACCGCAATGAGGAGGCATCGATGGCGAAAGTGGCTGGCGACCTGAAGACCCCGACCGATCTGGCGAGCAACGCGACGAAGAGCGTGGCCGACGCGCTCAACAGCGTGCTGGCCGACGCCTTTGCGCTCTATCTCAAGACCAAGAACTTCCACTGGCACGTCTCGGGGCCGCATTTCCGCGACTATCACGAGCTGATGGACCAGCAGGCATCGGAGATCCTGGCGGTGACCGACGACATTGCCGAGCGGGTGCGCAAGATCGGCAACACGACGCTGCGGTCGATCGGCGACATCGCCCGTCGCCAGACGATTGCCGACAATGACGCCGATTTCGTCACGCCGCAGGACATGCTGGCCGAGCTGCGCGACGACAATCTGAAGCTGGTGCAGCAGATCCGCGCCGCGCGCGAGGCCGCCGAGACCGCCGGCGACACCGCGACCAGCAGCATGGCCGATGACTGGATCGACCAGGCCGAAAAGCGCGCCTGGTTCCTGTTCGAAACCGGCCGGGGCGGCTGACCCGGAAGAAGCGCGTGTGCCGGGCGGGCCGCGGTTGCATTTCGCGCCCGCCTCGGTTATGCGCCCGCGCTTCGCGATCGAAGGGACTGCCCGGCCGGAATGGGCTGCCGCGGCCGTCCGCAATCGTCGAATAACGTAGAAAGGACGAAAATGCCCAAGCTCAAGACCAAGAGCGGTGTGAAGAAGCGCTTCAAGCTCACCGCGACCGGCCTGATCAAGCACGGCGTGGCCGGCAAGCGCCACCGGCTGATCAGCCACAACGCCAAGTATATCCGCCAGAATCGCGGCACCTCGGTGCTGTCGGACGCCGACACCAAGACCGTCAAGGCTTGGGCGCCCTACGGCCTGAAGTAAGGAGGACCCGACATGGCACGAGTGAAGCGTGGCACGACCACCAAGCTGAAGCACAAGCGGATTCTTGATCAGGCGAAGGGCTATTATGGCCGTCGCAAGAATACGATCCGCATCGCCCGCCAGGCCGTCGAAAAGGCCGGCCAGTACGCCTATCGCGACCGCAAGGTGAAGAAGCGCAGCTTCCGCGCGCTCTGGATCCAGCGCATCAACGCGGCGGTCCGCGCCGAAGGCCTGACCTATGGCGTGTTCATGCACGGCCTGAAGCTTGCGAATATCGAACTGGACCGGAAGGTTCTGGCCGATATCGCGATGCACGAAGGTGACGCGTTCAGCGCGATCGTCGCGCAGGTGAAGGCGGCGCTGCCCGAAGGCGCGCGCGTCGCCGCCTGATCCCGCTCACGGGATCGGCAACCGACCGGATCGGGCCGGGGCAGCGATGCCCCGGCCCTTTTCGCATCACCAGCGGAAAAAGCCGATCACCATGTCGACCACCCGCCCGGAGCGGATGTCGACCAGCAGCACATCGTCATAATAGCGGATCCAGCGATAGGCGCCCCAGGCCGGCGGCAGGCGATAGGCGAACGGATCGGCAAGCCAGTAGCCGCGCCCGAAGATCGGCGGCGCGATGATCAGTCCGGGGCGGAAGCGGCGATAGCCATGCGCCCAGCCCGGCGGCGGGACGTAGCGCGGCGGGCGGACGCCGCCATGGCGCGCGCGCCAGCCCTGCCAGTCATAACGCCGGTCCTGCCGCCAGCCAGGATCCCAGTCGCGCCCGCCGTCGCGGCCCCAGCCCCGGCGATCGCGCTGTGAGCGGTCGTCATCCCAGCCCTGTTCCGGCGCGCCGCCGGCGCGCCAGCGTCCATCGCGCCGGCCATCATCGCGCCAGTCCTCGTCTCGCCGGTCATCGCGCCGGTCGCTGCGCCAGTCCCCGGGGGTGCGATCCTGCCGGTCGCGATCATCGGTCCCGTCACGCCTGCCGGGTGCGCCCCGGCGGTCGTCCGTGCCACGCTCGGGTTCCCGCCAGCCGGGGCTGGTCCGCTCCCCTGCCCGCCCGCGATCGCCGCGATAACGCTGCCAGTCACGGCCGAGGCGATCGGGCGCATTGGTCGAATCGGGCGCGCGTTCGATGACGCCGACGTCCATCGTCGCCGGGGCCGACTGGTCCTGCGCGGCGACGGGAACCGGCAGCAGCGCCATTCCGGCCATCGCGATCAGCGGCACGCGCATCGACATTCTCCTTCATCCGCCCGCCGGTGCGGGCATCATCGCTGGCACAGACTGGTCGATCGCCGATGAAGGCAAGGTGAAGCGCGGCCCCGCCGCCCGTTCAGCTTTGGGCAGTTCAGCGGGCGTCAGGCGCAGCCGCGCCCGGCGACCGGAGCGGCGTGAGCGCGGGCACGGCGGCGGCGGCATCGCCCGGATCGATGCCCGGCGGCGGCAGCGCCGACACCGTCTCCGCCCCGGTCGCGATCCGCCCGGCCAGCCGGATCGCCTCGCGCAGCCGCGGATAGATGCCGCACCGGCAGATATTGGTGATCGCCGCATCGATCTCGGCATCGGCGGGCGACGGATTGCGGCGAATCAGCGCGGCCGCCGCCATCACCATGCCCGGGATGCAGAACCCGCACTGGCTGACGCCCAGCGCGGCAAAGGCCTGCTGCACCGGATGGCTGCGGTCGCGCGACAGCCCCTCGATGGTGGTGACGAACCGCCCCTCGCACGCGGCGATCGACACGCGGCAGCTGGGCACCGCCGCGCCGTCGATATCGACGATGCACGCCCCACATTCGCCGGTGCCGCAGCCGAACTTGGTGCCGGTCAGGTTCGATGCGTCGCGCAGCGCCCAGAGCAGCGGCGTCTGCGGATCGAGCGCATAGCTGACCGGCTGGTTGTTGACCGTGAAGCGGGTCACCCCGTCACTCGCGCCAGCTGGTGTCGATGCGATCGACCAGCCGGACCATCGCGGCGAAATCGGCCTTGCCCGGCCCGCCAGGGATCTGGACCTTGGACAGATCGCGCTGATGGACGGCCACCACCTCGTCGGGGATGCGGACGGCCTGGCCCATCGACAGCGTCGCCAGCTGGATCTCGCAGGCGCGCTGCAGCGACCAATGCTTGATGAACGCTTCGGGCAGCGTGCGGCCCATCACCAGAATGCCGTGATTTTCAAGGAACATCACCCGCTTGTCGCCAAGGTTGCGGATCAGCCTTTCGCCCTCTTCGCCGCGCACCGTCACGCCTTCGAACGGGTGATAGGCGATCTGGCCGATAAAGTTGCAGGCGTAGAAGTTGACCGGCTGCAGCCCGCCTTCGAGCGCGCTCACCGCCATACCGGCGGTCGTGTGGGTGTGGATGATGCAATGCGCATCATGCAGGTGCCGGTGAAACACGCTGTGCTGGGTAAAGCCGGCAAGATTGACCGGATAGGGATTGTCGTCGAGCTTGTTGCCGTCAATGTCGATCTTGACGAGGTTCGACGCCTTCACCTCGCTGAAATGCAGGCCGAACGGGTTGATCAGAAACGCCCCGTCCTCATCCGGCAGCTTCACCGTGATGTGGTTGTAGATCATCTCGTCCCAGCCGAGCATCGCGAAGACCCGGTAGCAGGCGGCCAGCTCCTGCCGCGCTTCCCATTCCGCCGCGCTCATGTCCGGACGCGTCTTGATCGCCGTTGCCATCCTGCCTCTCCTTTGTCTGTCCCCCCTGAGTATCGCACGGAAGCGCGCCGGCCTTCAACGGATCCGGGAACGGAACCCTTGGCCGCATTCGCGAGTCCTGAACCTGAGGACCGGCGGCCCCGACCCTCAGGCCGCCAGCAAAGGGAGGACCGGGCATGAACCTTATCCTGTGGCTCGTCATCGGCGGGGTCATCGGCTGGCTGGCGAGCATCGTCATGCGCACCGACGCCCAGCAGGGCATATTGCTCAACATCGTCGTCGGCATCGTCGGCGCGTTCATCGCCGGGCTGGTGGTGGCCGGCGGCACGATCAACAGCAATGATTTCTCGCTCAGCTCGCTGATCGTGTCGTTCCTGGGCGCGGTGGCGCTGCTGGCGATCGTCAACCTCGTGCGGCACGGCAGCGTGCGCTGAGGGGACCGGTCAGCGCAGCTCGAACCTGACCTGCAAGGTCACGCCCAGCGTCTGTTCGCCCGGCATGATCTTGGTGTCGGCGGCGGTCGCTTCCATGCGGAGCATCGCGACCGGGATCGGCCGTCCGGTGTCGTCGCCCTCGCGGATCGCGACGATGCGGTGGACGGTCAGCCCGGCGGCCTCGGCATAAAGGCGGGCGCGCGCCCGCGCCGTCGCCACCGCCTCGCGCCGCGCCGCATCGAGCGCGGCGGCGGGATCGGCCACCGTCAGGTCGGGACCGTTGATCTGGTTGATGCCATTTGCGACCAGCGTGTCGAGCACCGCCCCGGCGCGGCCGATATCGCGCAGCCGCACCGACAGGTTGTTGACCGCGCGGTAGCCGGTGATCACCGGCGGCCGGTTTTCGGCATGGCGATATTGCGGCTGCAGCGAAACCTGCTCGGTGCGGATATCCGCCTCCGCCACGCCGGCGCGGGCGAGCGCGGCGATCACCGCCGCCATCCGCCGGCTGTTGTCGGCAAGCGCGGTCCGCGCATCGGCGGCCTCGGTCACCACCCCTGCGCCGATCACCGCCAGATCGGGGCGCACCTGCACCTCGCCGCGCGATTCGATGTCGAGCACCGTCCCCGTCACCGGGGCGGATGCGGGCATGGCGGGCTGCGCCAGCAGCGGCTGGAGGACGGGCGGGGCCGCCAGCAGCGGCAGCGCGACAAGGGGGTGGAACAGGCGCATGCAGGTCTCCGGTTGCGGGTGAGCCCAGCAGTGACGCCGGCGCGCTAAACCGGGGCTGAACGGCAGATCAGGGCGCGCGCAGGCGCAGCACCAGCCGGTAACCGATGACCAGCGCCAGCGCGCCACAGGCGGCACAGGCCCCGCTGGCAAGCGGGGTGAGCGCCGGGCCGAGGATCGACAGCACCAGCGCCCCGCTGCCCACCGCCCCGGCAATGCCGAGCAGCAGCGCGACGACGAAGCCGCCGGGATCGCGGCGCCGCAGGATCAGCGTCACGGCAAGGCCTGACACCAGCCCGACCGCAATCCACAAAAACAGATCCCGTTCCAACGCAGCCCTTTCCTGACGCGCCGCCCGCGAAGGGCAGCGTGCACAGTTCAGCCGCCGTAGCGGCAAAGGCAAGCCCGGATGCGGCGAACCGCCCGACCTGCCCGGCGCAATTTTCGCGCGGGCGGCGGCGCCGGAGGCGTCCGGGCGTCGCCGGGCGACGTAGCTGGGCCGGAGCGCCTTCCGTGGCGGCGGATTCGGCACTTGAGACAGGTGACTTATTAGGATAATACAGCGGGTGTTTTCCAGGACCGCCGCTGCGGAAGGTTGAGCTGATGAACTACGAAACGAACGTCCTGTCGCAGGATGTGGGCCAGCAGTTGATTGATACGGGCGCGCGGCGCCGGCGCGCGCTGATCGTCGGGATCGCCGTCGTGCTGGTCGCGGTCATCGGTGCCTATCTGCTGTTCGGGCGCGGCGGCGACACGGCCTCCGCCCCGGCCAAGGGCGGCAAGGCGGAGGCGCCGCACGTCTCGGTGATCGTGCCGGCGCGCCAGCCGGTGGCGCGCACCGTCTCGGCCACCGGTCAGCTGGCGGCGCGGCGCGAAATGCCGGTCGGCGTGGTGGGCGAAGGCGGCATGGTGCAGCGCGTTCTGGTCGAACCGGGCGACTGGGTGGCCGCAGGGGCGGTGCTCGCGGTGATCGAGCGCGCCGTGCAGGCGCAGCAGAACGAATCGCTCGCCGCGCAGGTCGGCGTGGCCGAGGCCGATGCCCGGCTGGCCGATAACGAACTGGAACGCGCCCGCCAGCTGGTCGCGCGCGGGTTCATTTCGCAGGCCGATGTCGACCGCCGCACCGCGACGCGCGATGCGGCGCTGGCCCGCGTGCGCGTGGCGCGCGCCCAGCTGGCCGAAGCGCGGGCGCGCACCGGGCGGCTGGACATTCGTGCGCCGGCAGCCGGGCTGGTGCTGACCCGCGCGGTCGAGCCGGGCCAGGTGGTCGGCGCGGGCAGCGGCGTGCTGTTCCGCATCGCCGCGGGCGGCCAGATGGAGCTGCGCGCGCAGCTGGCCGAATCCGATCTGGCGGGGCTGCGCCCCGGCGTCCGCGCGACGGTGACGCCGGTCGGATCGACCCGGTCGTTCACCGGCGAGGTGTGGCAGGTGTCGCCGATCATCGATCCCAACACCCGTCAGGGCACGGCGCGCATCGCGCTCGCCTATGATCCGGCGCTGCGTCCGGGCGGCTTTGCGCAGACCGATGTCCTCACCGGCAATATCGAGGCGCCGGTGCTGCCCGAATCGGCGGTGCTGAGCGACAATAGCGGCAACTTCGTCTATATCGTCGACGGGGCGAACAAGGTGGCCCGCCGCGCCGTGCGCACCGGCCAGGTCGGCGACAATGGCATCGCGATCATCGACGGCCTGAACGGGACCGAACGGGTCGTGCTGTCGGCGGGCGCGTTCATCAATCCGGGCGAGACGGTGGTGCCCGAGCGCGTCAACCCGGCGCGGCGCTGAGCATAGCTGAGGGAATAAGCGCGATGAGCTTTCGCAACATCTCGGCCTGGTCGATCCGCAACCCGGTGCCGCCCATCGTCCTTTTCGTCGCGCTGACGCTGGCCGGGCTGGTCGCCTTCTGGCGGATGGACGTCAACGAGAATCCGGACATCAGCTTCCCGGCCGTGCAGGTCGTGGTCGCCCAGCCCGGTGCCGCGCCGACAGAGCTGGAAACCCAGGTCACCCAGCGCGTCGAGGCGGCGGTGCGCGGCATTTCGGGCGTCGATGAAATCTCGTCCTATGTCAGCGAAGGCAACAGCCGCACGATGGTGCAGTTCGCGATCGGCACCCCCGTCGACCGCGCGTTCAACGACGTGAACCAGGCGGTCTCGAACATCCGCGGCGATCTGCCCGAAGGCATTCTGGAACCGCAGGTCGCACGCATCGACATCGCGGGCGGCCCGGTGACCTATTATTCGGCCGAAGCGGTCGACATGACGCTCGAAGAGCTGTCCTGGTATGTCGACAACACGGTTGCCAAGCAGCTGCTGGGCATTGGCGGCATGGCTCAGGTGCGCCGTTCGGGCGGGGTGAACCGCGAGATCCGCGTGATCCTCGATCCCGCCCGCATGCAGGCCCAGGGGCTGACCGCCGCGCAGGTCAATCTGCAGCTGCGCCAGATCAACCTCAACGCCGCGGGCGGGCGCGCCCAGATCGCCGGATCCGAACAGGCGGTGCGCGTGCTCGGCAATGCGGCGACCGCCTATCAGCTCGGCCAGACCGAAATCTCGGTCGGTGGAGGCCGGCGCGTGCGCCTGGCCGACATCGCCACCGTGCGCGACAGCTATGCCGAACAGCGCAGCCTTGCGAAGATGAACGGGCGGCAGGTGCTCAGCTTCTCGATCGCCAAGGCCAAGGGTGCGTCCGACGTGACCATCCATGACGAAGCCGAAAAGGTGCTGCGCGAGCTGGAAAAGGCCAACCCCAAGGTCAGGTTCAGCATCCTGTTCACGCGCACCGACTATGTGAAGGAACAGTATAAATCGTCGATCTGGTCGATGGTCGAGGGCGCGGTGCTCGCCGTCGTCGTCGTGTTCCTGTTCCTGCGCGATTTCCGGGCGACCATCATCTCGGCGCTCGCCATCCCGCTGTCGGCGATCCCGGCCTTCTGGTTCATGGACCTGATGGGCTTCACGCTCAACAATCTCAGCCTGTTGGCGCTGAGCCTGGTGTCGGGCGTGCTCGTCGACGACGCGATCGTGGAGATCGAGAACATCGTCCGGCACATGCGGATGGGTAAAAGCGCCTATCAGGCATCGATCGACGCCGCCGACGAGATCGGCCTCGCCGTGCTCGCCACCACCATGGCGATCGTCGCGGTGTTCCTGCCCGTCGCGCTGATGCCGGGGATTTCGGGCCAGTTCTTCATCCAGTTCGGCATGACCGTCGTCGTCGCGGTGCTGATGTCGCTGGGCGTCGCGCGCATGATCACGCCGATGATCGCCGCCTATTTCCTGAAGGCGCATGGCGAGGTCGAACATGGCGGCGGCTGGCTGATGGACCGTTACATGGCGATCCTGCGCTGGTCGCTTGGCCATCGCTGGTGGACGGTCGGCCTCGCGGTCGCGTCCTTTGCCGCGACCATCGTCGCTTTCGCGACGCTGCCGATGCAGTTCCAGCCGACCGTCGACAGCGATTTCAGCCAGGTGAAGATCGAGCTGCCCCCCGGCTCGACGCTTGCGCAGACCGAGCGGGTGACCGACCGGGCAGCCGATCTGCTCAGCCGCCAGCCCGAGGTCGCCGCGGCCTTTGCCGATGTGAATGTCGGCAATGGCGACATCTTCATCACCCTCAAGAAAGGCCGGGAACGGTCGAGCGTCGAGTTCGAACGCGCGCTCCAGCCGCAGCTGGCGGCGATCGCCGATGCGCGGGTCAGCTTCCAGTCCCAGTCGGGCGGGTTTTCGGGCCGCGACATCACGATCGTAATCGGCGGCGACGATCCGGTCGCGCTCAACGCCCAGGCGCTCAAGATCGTGCGCGAAATGGGCCAGCTGTCCGAAGTGCGCGCCGCGCGCATCGAGGGCGACATGAGCCGGCCGGAAATCCTGATCAAGCCGCGGCTCGATCTGGCTGCCGATCTGGGCGTGACGACAAGCGCGCTCAGCCAGGCGATCCGCATCGCGACGCTGGGCGACATCGACCAGAATGTCGCCAAATTCTCGCTGTCCGACCGGCAGATCCCGATCCGGGTGATGCTGCCCGAACAGGCGCGGACCAACCTGTCGACGATCGAGAACCTGCCGGTGCCGACGGCGACCGGCGGTTCGGTGCCGCTGAAGGCGGTGGCGGAAATCAGCTTCGGCGCGGGGCCAACCGAGATCCGCCGCTACAACCAGATCCGCCGCGTGGTCATCGGCGCCGATCTCGCGCCCGGCGTGATCAACAGCCAGGCGATGGACAAGATCAACAAGCTGCCCAGCTATGCCAACCTGCCCCAGGGCATCCGGCGGGTGACGCAGGGCGACGCCAAATGGCAGGCCGAGCTGGTCCAGAACTTTGTCATCGCCGTTATCTCGGGCGTGCTACTGGTGTTCGCGGTGCTGGTGCTGCTCTACCGCCGGGTGATGCCGCCCTTCGTCAACATGGGCTCGCTGCTGCTCGCCCCGCTGGGCGCGGCGATCGCGCTCCACATCGCCGGCCAGCCGGTGTCGATGCCGGTGTTCATCGGCCTGCTGATGCTGCTCGGCATCGTTGCCAAGAACTCGATCCTGCTCGTCGATTTCGCGCTGGAGGAAATCGGCAAGGGCGTGCCGAAGGACGAGGCGATCCTCGATGCCGGGCACAAGCGCGCCCAGCCGATCGTGATGACCACGGTGGCGATGGTCGCCGGCATGATCCCGACCGCGCTGTCGCTGACCGGCGATGGTGCGTGGCGCGCGCCGATGGGCGTGACGGTGATCGGCGGGCTGATCCTGTCGACGCTGCTGACCCTGATCATCGTGCCGGCGGGTTTCAGCCTGGCCGACGATCTGGAACGGCGGCTGGGCCGGCTGCTGTCGCGGCTGCTCACCTTCCGGCCCGGCGATGATGGCCGGCGCGCGGCGCAGCCGGCGGAATAAGGGGTTGAACCCGAACGGGGGTCGCGCTTTGTCTCGGTCATGAGCGTGCCCCCTCCCTGCCGCCGCCCCCGGTCCCGTCTCTCCCCCCGCGCCTGCTGGCCGGCCCGCGCGACGGCGCGGCGGACGGCGTGGCGGGCCTCAGGCGGATGCGGCTGGTGGCGACCGGGCTGCTGATCCTGATGGCGGCGATCTTCATCGGCGCACGGCTGCTTGAGCCCGCCGATCCGGCCCTTGCCCCGGCGCTCGGGTTCGTGCGCGCCTTTGCCGAAGCGGCGATGGTCGGCGGGCTGGCCGACTGGTTCGCGGTCACCGCGCTGTTCCGGCATCCGCTCGGCCTGCCGATCCCGCACACGGCGATCATTCCGCGCAACAAGGACCGGATCGGCGACACGCTCGCCCGGTTCCTGCGCACCCATTTCCTGATCCCGGCGGTGGTCGCCCGGCGGATGCGGCGGGTCGACGTGGCCGGCGCGGCCGTCCGCTTCCTGACCCTGCCGACACTGGGCGATGGCCGGGTGCGCGACGGCGCGACGCGGCTGGCCGCCGATCTGCTGGAGGCGCTCGATCCCGCAAGCCTGGGCGGCATGGCGCGCGAGGCCATCGACACGCGGCTGCGCCGGCTGGATGCGGCCCCGCTGCTCGGCCAGGCGCTCGGCGCGGCGCTGGCCAAGGACCGGCACCTGCCGCTGATCGACGGGCTGCTGCGCTGGACCAGCCGGGCGCTGGAGGCGAACGAGCATGTCATCCGCCAGATGGTGCATGAGCGCGCCGGATCGATCCTGCGCTGGACCGGGCTGGACGAGACGCTGGCCGACAAGCTGATCGACGGGCTGTTGCGGCTGATCGACGACGTCGCCGCCGATCCCGGCCATCCGCTGCGCATGCGGATCGACCAGGGGCTGGCCGACCTTGCCCATGATCTGGAACATGATCCGGCGATGGGACGACGGGTCGCCCGGCTGCGTGACGAGCTGCTCGACAATCCGGCGATGCGCGCCTGGATCGACGGGCTGTGGGAACAGGCGCGGGCCGCATTGCTGCGCGCCGCGCGTGACCCGGGCGCGGCCGCGTCGGGCCGGCTGGGCGCGGTGCTCAGCCAGCTGGGGACTGCGCTGACCGCCGATCCGCGGTTGCAGCGCGCGCTCAACCGCTTTGCGCGGCGCACCGCGACCGGCTTTGCGGCCCGCTATGGCGATCCGCTGGTCAGGCTGGTCAGCGACACGATCCGCAGCTGGGACAGCCAGACCGTGACCCGGCGGGTCGAAGATGCCGTCGGCCGCGACCTGCAATATATCCGCATCAACGGCACGCTGGTGGGCGGGCTGGTCGGCCTTGCCCTGCACGGCCTGTCAGTCTGGCTCTGACGGCCAGGCGCGGATCAGCCCTCGCTGTCGCGCTCGATGTCCGCGCCGACCGCGCTCAGCTTTTCCTCCAGCCGTTCATAGCCGCGGTCGAGGTGATAGACGCGCCGCACCTGCGTCTCGCCTTTGGCCGCCAGCCCGGCGATGATCAGGCTCATCGACGCGCGCAGATCGGTCGCCATCACCGGCGCCCCGGTCAGCCCGGCCACGCCATGGACCACCGCAGAGCGGCCGCGCACCTGAATGTCGGCGCCCATGCGCGACAGCTCGGGCACGTGCATATAGCGGTTTTCAAAAATCGTCTCGGTCAGCACGCTCGACCCTTCGGCGAGGGTCAGCATGGCCATGAACTGGGCCTGCATGTCGGTGGCAAAGCCCGGATAGGGCGCGGTCGACACCGACAGCGCCTTGAGCCGCCCCGATGCGGTGATCCTGAGACCATCGGCCAGTTCCTCGACCTCGACCCCCGCCTCGCTCAGCCCGGCAATGGTGGCGCGCATTTCGCTCGCGCGCGCGCCGACCAGATCGAGCTTGCCGCCGGTGATGGCGACGGCACAGGCATAGCTGCCCGCTTCGATCCGGTCGGGCATGACGGCATAGGTCGCGCCGTGCAGCGCGCGCACCCCGTCGATGGTCAGCGTTTCGGTGCCCACGCCGTCGATCCGCGCGCCCATCGCGATCAGGCAGCGGCAGAGATCGACAATCTCCGGCTCGCGCGCGGCATTGTTGAGCACCGTGCGGCCGGAGGCGGTGACGGCGGCCATCAGCGCATTTTCGGTCGCGCCGACCGACACGATCGGAAAATCGACAATGCCGCCGGGCAGCCGCCCGCCAGGGGCGGAGGCGCGGACATAGCCGCTTGCCAGTTCGATCTTCGCGCCCATCGCCTCGAGCGCTTTCAGATGCAGGTCGATCGGCCGGTTGCCGATCGCGCAGCCGCCGGGCAGCGAGACGGTCGCTTCCCCGGCGCGGGCGAGAATCGGGCCGAGCACCAGGATCGAGGCGCGCATCTTGCGGACGATGTCATAGGGGCCATCGTCGCGGTCAGGCTGGTCGCGCGCATCGTCATCACGCGGCCGAAATCCTCCGGCCTTGTGCCTTCGGTGGTCGTCGACACGCCCAGCTGGTTGAGCAGATGGCCGAAACTGTCGACATCGGCGAGCCGCGGCAGGTTGCGGAGCGTCAGCGGCTCATCGGTCAGCAGCGCGCAGGGCAGCAGGGTGAGCGCCGAGTTCTTCGCGCCCGAGATCGGCAGGCGGCCCTCAAGCGGGCGGCCGCCACGAATGACGATACGGTCCATGTCGGGTGCTTAACGCGTGCAGGGGCGCGCGCAAGTGGCGGCCGGTGGCAGCGTCACGCTTTCTCGAGCGTGCACTGCAGCGGGTGCTGGTGCTGGCGCGCAAAGTCCATGACCTGCGACACCTTGCTCTCGGCCACCTCATAGGAAAAAATGCCGCAGACGCCGACGCCCTTCTGGTGGACGTGCAGCATCACCCGCGTCGCATCCTCGATGCCCATGCGGAAAAACCGCTGCAGCACAAGGACGACGAACTCCATCGGCGTATAATCGTCGTTGAGCATCAGCACCTTGTAGAGCGACGGCTTTTTGGGCTTCGCGCGGGTGCGCGTCGCCACGCCGACGCCGGTGCCAGGGCCGGTTCCGGCATCATCCTCGTCGCCCGCCATAAGCGGCGCTTCAGGGCAAATGTCGCGCGGGTGCTGAATCATGGCCGGATCAGAATATGGCATCGCCCCGCCCGGCTGCAAGGGCCGGGCAAAAACGGGAACGGGCCGCTCCCCGGGCTTTGCCGGGGAACGGCCCGTCTGGAACAGGGTCCGGCGCGATCAGGCGACGGTCTTGATCTTCTCCGCCGCCACCGCGACGCGGTTCGACAGCGGCTGCATGACGTCACCGGCCAGCTTCAGCACGGTTTCGCTGGTCTTGGCGGCATCGGCGATCATGTCATCAAAGCTCTTGCGCATGAAATCGCTCTGCATCTGGAACAGCTCGGTCGGGGTCTTGGCCGAAGCGAAGCCCTTGAACGCCGCGGTCGCCTGTTCAAAGCCCTTGCGCGCGGTTTCGGCAGCGTGCTGGCCAAGCGTTTCGGCAGCCTTGGCGGCGACGCGCGAGCTTTCGACCACGGCTTCGATATTGCCCTTGTTCAGATCGCCCAGCTCTTCGAGCATCTTGGCCGAACGCTCCATCGCCGCCTTGGCGCGGTCGTTCATTTCGGCGAACATCGCCTGGGCGCGAGCCTGGGCGTCGGCGGCAAAGCCGGTGGCGGTTTCGGCGGCGGTGTGGACGGTGTCGGTCATCTTCGGTCCTTCGGTCGGCGCCGGGGCAACGCCCGCAGCGGGGAGGGTTTGATCGGTCGGGGCAGCGGCAGCAGGCACGGCCGGAGCCGGAACAGGATCGGCCACAGCCGTGACGGGTGCAGCCGGTTCGGCCTTGATCACCTGAGCCTTGACAGGTTCGGCCTTGACAGGTTCGGCCTTAGCAGGCGCGGTCTTGGCAGAGGCCGCCTTGACCGGCGCTGCCGGGATTGGCTGAGCCGGTGCAGCCGGCTTGGGGGCGGCAACCTTGGCGACCGGCTTTTCGGCAACCGCCGCCGTCGGAGCGGCCTTGGCCGCCTTGGGCGTGCCGGCCTTGCTGCCGGGCTTGTTGGTCCGTGCGCTCATCGCAGTCTGTCCCGAACGATGCCGGGCCGGACAACCCGGACCGGAGCGTTTTGCTGCATTGCACAATAATGCTTGCGCGGCTCCGGTTCAAGCTGTTTTTTGTGCATTGCACAAGAAACGGTCAGCGCTGGCGGACATAGTCTCCCGGCGCATCGGCAAGCGCCGGCAATGCGCCCTTGCCGGGGATGCGCGCGCGCTTGGCGCTCACCTTGTCGCGCGACCGGTCCTCGATCCAGCCGATCCAGTCCGGCCACCAGCTGCCCGGCGTCTCGGTCGCGCCGGCCACGAACTCGGCCAGCGATCCGGCCTTGTTCGCATTGGTCCAATATTGATATTTGCCGGCGGACGGCGGGTTCACCACCCCGGCGATATGGCCCGACCCGGCAAGCACGAAGCGCAGCGGCCCTGCGAAATGATCGGTGATCTTCCACACCGATTCGGGCGGGGCGATATGGTCCTCGCGCCCCGCCTGCACATAGGCCGGGGTCTGCACCTGCCGCAGATCGACCGGCTGGCCGAGCACGGTCAGCGCCTTGGGCACCACCAGCTTGTTGTCGCGGTACAGGTCGGCCAGATAGGCGCGGTGCCACGCCGCCGGCAGGTTGGTGGTGTCGCCGTTCCAGTGCAGCAGATCGAACTGGGGATAATCCTCGCCCAGCAGATAGTTGTTGACGACATAGTTCCAGATCAGGTCGCGGCCGCGCAGCAGGTTGAAGGTCGCGGCCATGTAGCGGCCGTCGAAATAGCCCTCGGGGGCCAGCCCCTCGAGCATCTTCAGCTGGTCATCATCGACGAACAGCTTCAGGTCCCCGGCGCGGCTGAAATCGACCTGGGCGGTGAAGAAGGTCGCCGAGGCCACCTTGTCGGCCTCGCCGCGCGCGGCAAGCACCGCCAGCGTCGCGGCAAGCGTGGTGCCGGCGACGCAATAGCCGATCGTGTGCACGCCGCGCACGCCCAGCAGGTCGCGGATCGTGTCGACGGCGTCGATCTGCGCGGCGACATAATCGTCCCAGGTCACGTCGCGCATCGACGCATCGGCCGATTTCCAGCTGACGACGAACACCGTCAGCCCCTGATCGACCGCCCAGCGGATGAAGCTTTTCTTCGGGCTGAGGTCGAGAATGTAGAAGCGGTTGATCCAAGGCGGAAAGATGACCAGCGGCGTTTCCAGCACCTCGGTCGTCGTCGGCGCATATTGGATCAGTTCGTAGAGCCGCGTGCGCTTGACGACCTTGCCGGGCGTGGTGGCAAGGTTCTTCCCCAGCTCGAACGCGCCCGGGGCGACATGGCTGAGCTGGCCCTGACGCAGATCCTTGAGCAGATGCTCCAGCCCGCGCAGCAGATTCTCGCCCCCGGTCTCCAGCGTCTTCTTCATCACCAGCGGGTTGGTGAAAACGAAGTTGGACGGGCTGAGCGCATCCATCATCGTGCGCGTCGCAAAGCGCAGCTTTTCGCGCTCCTGCGGCTCGACTCCCTCGATCAGATCGACCCCGCGCAACAGATGGTCGCCGATCAGCAGATACATTTGCCGGATCAGGTCATAGGTCGGATGGTCGCGCCATTCGGGCGCATCGAACCGCCGGTCGGCCCGCGCCGGTGGCGCGCCGCCCGCCTCACCCGCCAGCCCGCCGCCCAGCGCACAGGTCCACAGCTTGAGCGCGTCCATCCAGAAATCCCCGGCCGCGCGGGCCAGCGCGGCGGCATCGCCCATGCCGCCCAGCCCCGGCATGGCGAGCGGCACGGGAGCCAGAGAGGCGGCGGCCAGCGCGCCCCCCGGCGGCGGGGTCTCGGCCACCTTCAGCATCGTCTCGACGCCATGTTCGAGCATCAGCTGCTGGGCACGGCCGATCACCCAGGTCCAGCGCTGCAGCTCCTCGAGCGTCGGGGCGGCGGAATCGTGCGTCTGGCTGGCCATGGACCTTCCTGTGCTCGCTGCGGGTCGCGGGCCAGTCTAGCCCCGGCATCGGCAAAGGTCATGCGCGATTTGGGCGGGGTGGGGGTGCGGGCCGGTGCCGCGACAGACAAAAACCCCCGGTGCCGTCCTTCCCGATCAACCCCGCGCCACAAACCTCACAGCATCGCGGCGATCAGGGTCAGCGTTCCCAGGCCAAGCGACAGCGGCACCCGGAGCGCGAGCCAGCCCGCCGGGGCGATGCCGCGCGCGACCAGCCGCAGGTCGACGGCAAGGGCGGCGATCAACGATCCGCCGATCAGCACCAGCGACGGTCCCGGCCAGCGCGCGCCGATCGACCAGGGAATGGCGCTGGCGAGCGCGATCAGCGAAGGCGCGACAGCGGCGATCCACAGCCATGGCGGCGCACCGGCGGGCGCGCGCGCACCGAGCCCCCACCACAAACCGCCCAGAAAACTGAGAATGAGCGCTGCATAGGCGTAGGCGAGAGCCAGCGCGGTGAAGCGCCAGTCCAGCCCGCCGACCAGCAGCGCCGCCACCGCGAACAATTGCGGCAGCAGCCCGGACAGCCCGAGCAGGCGGGCAAGCGGCGGCAGTTCACCGGGTGCGGGCGGGACGGGAGCGGTCATGCCCCTTGGTAGAAAGCCGTCAGGCCGCGCTCAAGCCCGGTTATCGCGCGCCTGCGGCGACGCAGAGAGCGGGGGCTTCACCCGCGCCGCTGCTGCCGATACACGGTCGACATGGACAACGACTTCTACCGCATCAAGCGGCTGCCGCCCTATGTCATCGCCGAAGTCAATGCGATGCGTGCGGCCGCACGTGCGGCGGGAGAAGACATCATCGATCTGGGGATGGGCAATCCCGATCTGCCGCCCCCGCCGCATGTGATCGAAAAGCTGTGCGAGGTGGCGCGCAAGCCCGACGCCCATGGCTATTCGGCGTCGAAGGGCATTCCGGGGCTGCGGCGCGCCCATGCCGCCTATTATGGCCGGCGGTTCGGCGTCGATCTGGATCCGGAGCGCGAGGTGGTCGTGACCCTCGGGTCCAAGGAAGGGCTGGCCAACCTGGCCCAGGCGATCACCGCGCCCGGCGATGTCGTGCTGGCGCCCAACCCGTCCTATCCGATCCACACTTTCGGCTTCATCATCGCCGGGGCGACGATCCGTTCGGTGCCGACGACGCCCGACGAACGCTATTTCGAGGCGCTGGAGCGCGCGGTGAAGTTCACCGTGCCCAAGCCGTCGGTGCTGGTCATGGGCTATCCGTCCAACCCGACCGCCGAGACGGTCGATCTCGCCTTTTACGAACGTGTCGTGGCCTTTGCGCGCGAACACCGGCTGTGGATCCTGTCGGATCTCGCTTATTCCGAAATCTATTTCGACGATGACAAGCCGACCCCGTCGATCCTGCAGGTCAAGGGCGCGAAGGACGTGGCGGTCGAGTTCACGTCCATGTCCAAGACCTATTCGATGGCCGGCTGGCGCATCGGCTTTGCGGTCGGCAATCCGGTGCTGATCGCCGCGCTCACCCGCGTCAAATCCTATCTCGATTATGGCGCGTTCACGCCGATCCAGGCGGCGGCGGTCGCGGCGCTCAACGGGCCGCAGGACATTATCGAGCAGAACCGGCAGCTTTACCGCAAGCGCCGCGACGTGCTGGTCGAAAGCTTCGGCCGCGCGGGCTGGGACATTCCGGTGCCCAAGGCGAGCATGTTCGCCTGGGCACCGCTGCCGCCCGCGCTTGCCCATATGGGCAGTCTGGAGTTTTCCAAGCAGCTGCTGACCCATGCCGGCGTCGCAGTGGCGGCCGGCGTCGGCTATGGCGAGGAGGGCGAAGGCTTTGTGCGCATCGCCATGGTGGAGAATGAGCAGCGCATCCGCCAGGCGGCGCGGCAGATCCGCGCCTATTTCCGGTCGGTGGGGATGAACGTGCCCGGCCCGGGCGGGCGCGGCTGAGATTATGCCGGAGGGGTTCCGCTTCGCGCACCGGTTCCGCGTCCGCTATTCGGAGGTCGATCCGCAGGCGGTCGTGTTCAACGCCCGCTATCTCGATTATGCCGACATGGCGATCGTCGAATATTGGCGCGCGCTGGGGCTGAAGCCCGGCGACGGCGCAACGCCGGAGTTTCATGTCGGCCGGGCGCTCGTCACCTATCGTCAGCCGATCCGCGTCGATGAGGAAATCGACGCCTGGGTGCGGGTGTCGCGCTTCGGCACCGCGAGCATGACCAACCTGATCGCGCTCCATGGCCCGGGCGGCGACGATCTGCGCGCCGAGATCGAGCTGGTCTATGTGTGCGTCGATCTGGCAAGCGGCCGGTCGCAGCCGATCCCCGAGGCGTTCAAGGCCCGGATCGCGGCGTTCGAGACGCCCGTTCCAGCCTGAATGGCCGACAGGCCCGACCGCCCGGCCCGCGCGTTGGCCGATCCCGTCGGTCCCCGCGCTTGACCCATGGCAGCGAAGCGGGCGATGCCTTGGCGGTGATGATGCATCTGCCGGCCATCTCCAACATCGCCCAGACGATCCAGCTGGCCATCGCGCCGGTTTTTCTGCTGGCGGGCATCGGCGCGTTCCTGAACGTGCTGACCGGGCGGCTGGCGCGGATCGTCGACCGGTCGCGCCTGCTTGCCGATCTGCACGGCGCGACCACCGGCGACGAACATGACCGCCATGTCGAGGAGCTGCGGCTGATCGACCGGCGGATCGCGCTGGTCAACGCCGCCATCTCGTTCAACGTCGCCAGCGCGATCGCCATCTGCCTGCTGGTCGCGCTGCTGTTCGTCACCCAGCTGGCGGGGCTCGCCTACCGCGTCGCGGTCGCGCTGTCGTTCATCCTGGCGATGGCGCTGCTCGTCACCGGGCTGGTGCTGTTCCTGATCGAGATCAACCTGGCGATCCGCGGGCTGCGCGTGCGCGAGGAATTGCTGGAACGCGATCGCGCCGGCAAACGGCGCTGAGGGGCGGTTGTTTGTGGTGCGGGTTATTTGTGCTGCGCCTTGCGGCGCGGGGGCGGCACCGGCCCGCACCCCCACCCGGCCTCCCATAGCGTATCCTGCCGTTGGGAGGCCGGGTGGGGGAGCGGGCCGGTGCCGTTCTTCCCAAACGAAAGCATCCGGTGCCGCCCCTGCGCCGCGAGGCGCGCAACAAACAACCGCATCGCAACGAAAAAGAGCCGCCGGGCATGGGCCCGACGGCTCTTCCTACATGGTCAGCGGCCGGAAGTGCCGCCTCCGGAAGCCTTAAGGCTGCAGCCTTTGATCAGGCGCGCAGCTCCCGAACGGACTTGACCGACCTCTCTGCTGAACCATGAGACATCGGATCACCTCCTTTCGCTTGTTGAAGCCATAGCGAACCGGCTGGCTCGCACCCTGAATCTAGGTGGCCCGAGTCGCAGCGATCAAGACTTGCGCAAAAATATTTATGGGATGATTGTTCATCCCCCGCTGCCGGGCCGGCAATCCTCGATTGCGCGCGACAGTTCGGGCCAGGCCGGCAGCACCAGTTCCGCCCCGCCCCCTGCAGCACGAACCGCCCGCGGCTGAACGCCATCGCGTCGAGCAGCGGATCGCGCGCCTCGAACAGGATCTGCAGCCCGCCTTCGGGCGCGGCCATGCCGGGCCGGCTGGTCTCGGCCGATGTGGTGATGATCCGCACCGGGCCGGGCCGGGCGGCGGGCCACACAAGGCGCAGCCGCCCGCCCTCGCAGCGCAGCGCCGCATGAACGGCGCGCGCATCGCCATATTCGGCCGCGGTGGCCCCGCTCAGGCGGCGATAGCGCCAGTCGCCCGGCGTCGCCGGCCAGTCGCGCCAGTCGGCACTGCGCGGCGGAATAGCCGCTGGCGGCGCGACCGGCTGGACAATCACCGGCGGGGCGGTGGGGGCAGGCTTGGGCGGCGCGACACAGGCGGACAGGGCAAGGACCGCCCCCCGGTCAGGATCGCGGCCAGACCGGAACGACACACCCGATTTTCTCCCGTGCAGCGCTGCATGGCCCCGGCATGGCGGCATGGCGCGGCGATGACAACCGCGCCGGGCGACGAACCGGGGCGCATCAGCGGCGGGTGCGGCGGGCGGCGCGCGCCTGTTGCTGGTTGCCGAACCGGGTCTTGCGCGTCCCCGGCTTGCCCTCGTTCGAGCGGCCCATGACCGGCGCCTTATGCTCGTCGGCCGGCAGGCCCAGTTCGGCCTGTTCGAGCTGGCGGATCTCGTCGCGGATGCGCGCGGCCTCCTCGAACTCGAGATTGGCCGCGGCGTCGCGCATCTTCTTTTCAAGCTCTTCGATATAGGCGCGCAGATTGTGGCCGACGAGATGGCGGGGCGCATCCTCGTCGCCGATCTCGACCAGCACCGAATCCTTGGCGGCGATATGGGCGATCACATCGCCGATGTTGCGCCGCACCGTCTGCGGCGTGATGCCATGCGCTTCGTTATAGGCGATCTGCTTGGCGCGGCGGCGCTCGGTCTCGCGCATCGCCCGCTCCATCGATCCGGTGATGCTGTCGGCATAAAGGATCACCCGCCCCTCGGCATTGCGCGCGGCGCGGCCGATCGTCTGGATCAGCGAGGTTTCGGAGCGCAGAAACCCTTCCTTGTCCGCATCGAGGATCGCGACCAGCCCGCATTCGGGGATGTCCAGCCCCTCGCGCAGCAGGTTGATGCCGACCAGCACGTCATAGACGCCGAGCCTCAGGTCGCGGATCAGCTCGATGCGCTCCAGCGTCTCGACGTCGGAATGCATGTAGCGGACCTTCAGCCCCGCTTCGTGCAGATATTCGGTCAGATCCTCGGCCATCCGCTTGGTGAGCGTCGTCACCAGCGCGCGATAGCCCTGCTGCGCGACGATCCGGCATTCATTGACCAGATCGTCGACCTGATCCTCGACCGGCCGGATCTCGACCGGCGGGTCGATCAGCCCGGTCGGGCGGATCACCTGTTCGACGAACGCGCCGCCGGTCTGTTCCATTTCCCAGCCGCCGGGCGTGGCCGACACATAGACGGTCTGCGGCCGCATCGCCTCCCATTCGTTGAAGCGCAGCGGCCGGTTGTCGATCGCCGAGGGCAGGCGGAAGCCATATTCGGCCAGCGTCAGCTTGCGGCGATGGTCGCCCCGGCTCATCCCGTTGATCTGGCCGATGGTGACATGGCTTTCATCGACGAACAGCAGCGCGTTTTCAGGCAGATATTCGAACAGGGTCGGCGGCGGTTCGCCGGGCAGACGGCCGGTCAGGAAGCGGCTGTAATTCTCGATCCCCGCACAGGATCCGGTGGCGGCGATCATCTCCAGATCGAAATTGGTGCGCTGCTCCAGCCGCTGCGCCTCGAGCAGCTTGCCCTCGGCGACCAGCTCCTTCAGCCGCTCGGCCAGTTCGTGGCGGATCGCCTCGGTCGCCTGTTTGAGCGTCGGGCCGGGGGTGACGTAATGCGAGTTGGCGTAGATCTTCACATAATCGAGCGCGGCGACCTTCTTGCCGGTCAGCGGATCGAACTCGACAATCTCCTCGATCTCATCGCCGAAAAAGGTGATGCGCCAGGCCGTGTCTTCATAATGCGAGGGAAACAGCTCGACCGTGTCGCCGCGCACACGGAACGCGCCGCGCGCAAAGGCGGCGTCGTTGCGCTTGTACTGCAGCGCGACGAGCTTGCGGACGATCTCGGCCTGGTCGGCCCCCTGCCCCTTGCGCAGCGCAAAGGTCATCGCCGAATAGGTTTCGACCGAGCCGATGCCGTAGAGACACGACACCGACGCGACGATCAGCACATCGTCGCGTTCCAAAAGCGCCCGGGTGGCCGAATGACGCATCCGGTCGATCGCCTCGTTGATCGAGCTTTCCTTCTCGATATAGGTATCGGTCCGCGGCACATAGGCCTCGGGCTGATAATAGTCGTAATAGCTGACGAAATATTCGACGGCGTTTTCGGGAAAGAACGACTTGAACTCGCCGTAAAGCTGCGCGGCAAGGATCTTGTTGGGCGCCAGCACCAGCGCCGGGCGCTGCAGCTGTTCAACCACCTTGGCCATGGTGAACGTCTTGCCCGATCCGGTGACGCCCAGCAGCACCTGATCGCGTTCGCGCGCCTCTGCCGCCGCCACCAGCTCGGCAATCGCCTGGGGCTGGTCGCCGGCCGGCGCATAGTCCGACACCAGCCGGAACGGGCGGCCGCCTTCGGATTTTTCCGGCCGCGCCGGGCGGTGCGGGACAAAGGCCTGGCCGGTCTCGGGCTCGTCGAGCGTGGTGCGGATTTGAATCGCCATCACAAGCCGATATGGTCGCGCCCGCCACCCGCCGCAACGCCGGCCGGCGGCAAGGGGAGAAATGCCGATGAATCGATCAACGCCCGCCCTGCTCTGCCTCGCTCTGACCCCGCTGGCGCTCGCCGCGTGCAGCAGCGAGCCGGAGGTGAAGGCGGAGAATGCGAGCTTTGCCGAGGTCACCAACCGCATGGCGGAAACGGGCCTGGCCGAGGAAGCGCGCATCGCGCCCGGGCGCTGGCAGATCAGCTCGACGGTCAGCGATGTGAAGCTGGAGGGCGTGCCCGAACAGGTCGCCGCCCAGGTCAGGACGGCGATGCAGCAGACGGTGAAGGTCGAATATTGCGTGACGCCCGAAGAAGCGGCCAAGCCGTCGGGCGAGCTGTTCACCGGCAAGACCGGCAACAATTGCAGCTATGACCGGTTCGCGCTGGGCGACGGCAAGATCAATGCCGTGCTGCGCTGCGCCGATCCGCGCGGCGGCAGCGTCGTGACGCGGATCGGCGGCACCTATTCGCCCGAGGCCTATCAGGTGAAGACGGCGGTCGAGGCACGCTCGGTCGCGGGCGGCAAGACCGAGGTGATGACGCTTGCAACCGAGGCGGTCGGCACGCGGATCGGCGAATGCAAGGCCGCCGCCGCGCCCGCCGGGCAAGACACCAAGGGAGTTGGGGAAGGAAAATGACCATGCGTGACCTGTTGCTGGCGGCCGCCGCCATCGCCGTGCTGCCCGCCGCCCCCGCGGCCGCCCAGAGCAATGCCGGCCCGGGCGCGATCCGCGCGGCGGTGAAGGTGGATTATGACGCCTCGCTCGGCGCGCTGTGGGACTGGTTCCACCGCAATCCCGAACTGTCGTTCCGCGAGGTCAACACCGCCGCGCGCATGGCAAAGGAACTGCGCGCCGTGCCGGGGATGGTGGTGACCGAGAAGGTCGGCGGCACCGGCGTGGTCGGCGTGCTCAAAAATGGCGACGGCCCGGTCGTGCTGCTGCGCGCCGACATGGACGGGCTGCCGGTCGAGGAAAAATCGGGCCTGCCCAATGCCAGCAAGGCGCGGCAGGTGGGCGTGGACGGCGTCGAGGCGCCGGTCATGCATGCCTGCGGCCATGATGTGCACATCACCGCGATGGTCGGCACCGCCCGCCAGCTTGCCGCCCGGCGCGGCGAGTGGCGCGGCACCGCGATCTTCATCGTCCAGCCGGCCGAAGAGCGGGTGGGCGGTGCCAAGGCGATGATCGACGACGGGCTCTACACCCGCTTTCCCAAGCCCGATTATGCGCTCGCCTTCCATGTCGCGGCCCAGCTGCCGACCGGCACGGTCAGCGCGGCCGAGGGGATCCAATATTCCTCGTCCGACAGCGTCAACGTGACCGTGCACGGCATCGGCGCGCATGGCGCAAGCCCGCATCAGGGCAAGGATCCGGTCTATATCGGCGCGCAGATCGTGACCGCTTTGCAGGGCGTGATCAGCCGCGACCGGCCGCCGCTGCGCCCCGGGGTGATCACCGTCGGCGCCTTTCATGCCGGGCTGAAGCACAACATCATTTCCGACCGGGCCGATCTGCAGATCACCGTGCGCGCCAATGACGAGGAAACGCGCGCCCAGCTGATCGCGGGCATCCGCCGGGTCGCCGAAGGCATTGGCCGCGCCAATGGCCTGCCCGAAGACAAGCTGCCCGAGGTCAAGGTGATCGAAGGCACGCCGACGACGATCAACGATGCGGCGCTCGCCCGGCGGCTCAACGCCCGGTTCCGCACCGCGCTTGGCGATGCGGCGGTGGTGCCGTTCGAACAGACCGGCATGGGGGCGGAGGATTTCGCCTATCTGGTCGAGGCGAAGCACGGGGTGAAGGGCTATTATTTCGCGGTCGGCGGCACGCCCCCGGCGGCGATCGAGGCCGAAGCCAGGGGCGGCGCGCCGGTGCCGTCGCACCATTCGCCGCTGTTCCGCATCGATCCCGAACCGTCGGTGCGGCTGGGCGCGGAGGCGATGACCATCGCCGCGCTCGACCTGCTCCAGCCGCGCTGAAGCGGTTTCAGGCCCGGCGCGGAAATGCTTGGGGAGATCAGCCCAGCCGGGCCTCAATGGCCGCGATCAGCGCCTCGGGCGTGGTGATCGCGGCCAGATCATCGGCGGACAGCAGCACCGCCGGCCCGTCGCCGCGATCGGCGAGCACGGCGGGCAGCGGCAGATCGGCAAAGGCCGGATAGGCGGCGCGGAAATCGGGGCGGTGGTGAAACACCGTGTCATACGCTGTGGTCGCCAGCCAGGCGCGCCAGCGCGGATCGATCCGCACCAGGCCATAGGTCACCGCGCACAGGCTGCACGGATAGGTGGCCGGGCTGACCAACTTGTGCAGGCTGTCGAGCGCGCCGGCGACCAGCCCCGCCCGGGCGTTGTAGACAAAGACCAGCCGAACGGGTGCGGGCATCACCGTCTCCTCGCCCAGCCGCGCGGCGGGCGGGTCGATCCTTGCATGAACGGCACCGACCGGCCAGCCTGCCCGGATGCCGCAACCGCCCCGCCTGCTGATCGCCGCCCTCATCGCCCTGCACGCGGTGCTGCCGTCAGGCAAGGCGGTCGCGCAGACGGCACCGGCCGCCCACCGCGTCACCGTCAGGCTGGCATTCGACCGGAACGGCCTGGGCGCGGCGCATGAAGCCGGGGCGACGATCCACGATCCGGTGCGCATCGCGTCGATTTCAAAGCTGCTGACCGCGCTCGGCGTGATGCGCCTCGTCGAACAGGGGCGGCTCGACCTTGATGCCGATGTTTCAGCACTGCTCGGCTTTGCGGTCCGGCATCCGCGCTTTCCGGGCCGCCCGGTCACGCTCAGGCTGTTGCTGTCGCACCGCGCCGGGCTGGCGGACGGGATCGATTATGCGCTGCCGCTCGGCCACAGCCTGAAGGACGCGCTGGCGGATCCGGCGGCATGGGATCCGGATCATGGGCCGGGCAGCTGGTTCCGCTATGCCAATCTCAACTTTCCGGTGATCGCCGGGGTGATGGAGGCGGCGACCGGGGAACGGTTCGACCGGCTGATGGCGCGGCTGGTGTTCGCACCGCTGGGGGTCGAGGCCTGTTTCAACTGGACGACCTGTTCGGACGACATGATCGCGCGCGCCGTGCCGCTGATCGGGGCGGATGGCAGCGGCCGCGCCGATCAGCTGGGCGGGCGGCGGCCCGACTGCCCGGTGCGGCGCGCGCCCGGCACGCCGTGCGCGCTCGAGGATTATCGGCCGGGACGCAACGGCGCGCTGTTCAGCCCCCAGGGTGGCGCGCGCATTTCGGCCGCCGGGCTGGCGCGGATCGGGCAGATGCTGCTGCGCGGCGGCGAAGGCTTTCTGTCGCCCGGATCGATCGCGACGCTGACCGGCCCGGTCTGGACGCATCCGCCCGATCCGGGCGATGGCGGCGACGAACATGGCGGCAGCGCCGGGCTGTTCTGCCGCTATGGCCTGGCCGTCCACTGGCTGGAGAGCGGGACGCCCGGCTGTGCGGACAATCTGTTCGGCGACGGGCGGGCGCGGATCGGCCATGCCGGCGAGGCTTATGGCCTGCGCTCGGGCCTGTGGCTCGATCCGGCAGCGGGGACCGGCATCGTCTATTTCATCACCGCCGTTCCCGACGACGCGCCGCGCGGCCGCTCCGCCTTCAGCGCCACCGAAGAGGCGCTCGCCCGGGGCCGCTGATCCGCTGTTCCACTGTCCCGCTTTTGCACCAGCCCCGCTTTGCGCCCGGTTCGGATCATTCTCCGCTCACGGCTGCGCGGTGATCATGCGATTTGCCCGTTTCGGACCAAAGCCGGTCCGAAACGGGGGGAGTCGTGGGGACCTCAGACGTGCTGCTGTGGACGCTCGAACGCGCCACGCATGAACTGGCGCTGTTTGCCGCGATCGGCATTCTGGTCGGCGGGATCGACGATCTGGCGATCGACCTGATCTGGCTGGCGCGCGCGGGCTGGCGCCGCTTTGCCGTCTATACCCGCTTTCCCCCCGCCGATGCCGCGACGCTGACCGCCAGCCGTCCGGGCAGGATCGCCGTGTTCGTGCCGGCATGGCAGGAATCCCCGGTGATCGCGCCGATGCTGGCAACTGCGGTCAGGCGCTGGGACGGGGCGGATTTCCGCATCTATGTCGGCTGCTATGCCAATGATCCGGCGACGACCGCCGCGGTCGCCCCGCTGGCCGCCGCCGACCGCCGCATCCGGCTGGTCGTCAATCCCCGCCCCGGCCCGACGACCAAGGCCGACAATCTGAACGCGCTGTGGGCGGCGCTGCTGGCCGACGAACAGGCCGACGGGATCGCGGCCAAGGCGGTGGTGCTGCACGATGCCGAAGATGTCGTCCATTCGGCCGAAATCCGGGTGTTCGACGCACTGTCCGAACGCTTCGATCTCGTCCAGCTGCCGGTGCTGCCGCTGATCGAGCAGGGGCGCGGATTCTGGGCGCGGGCGGTGTCGTCCACCTATGCGGACGAGTTTGCCGAATCGCACATGAAGCAGCTGGTGGTGCGCGAGGCGGTGGGCGCGGCCATGCCCTCGGCCGGCGTCGGCTGCGCGTTTTCGCGCGCGGCGCTGATGCGGATCGCACGGCTGCACGGCGCGCCGTTCGACGAGGCGAGCGTGACCGAGGATTATGAGCTGGGGCTGCGCATCGCCGAGGCCGGGGCCGGGGGTGTTCGTGCGCCTGCCCGGCCGCGCGGGGGGCCAGGCGGTCGCGGTGCGCGCGCATTTCCCCGACGCGGTGACGGCGGCGGTGCGGCAAAAGGCGCGCTGGCTGGCGGGGATCTCGCTGTCCGGCTGGCGGCGGCTGGGCTGGCGCGGCGGGCTGGCCGAACGCTGGATGCGGCTGCGCGACCGGCGGGCGGTGCTGGCGGCGCTGATCGTCTTTGCCGCCTATCTGGCGATGATCGGCTGGGCGCTGCTGGCGCTGGCCGGGCGCGCGCCGCAGCCCGCACCCGGCGAGGCCCCATTGTTCGCAGCGGGCGCGGCACTGCTGATGTGGCGGCTGGCGATGCGGGCCTGGTTTGTCGGGCGCGCCTATGGCTGGCGCGAAGGGCTGGCCTCCATCCCCCGGTCGGTGATTGCCAACATCATCGCCATCGCCGCCTCGCGCGCCGCCATCAACCGCTATGTCCGCGAGGCGCGCGGCGGCCCGGTGGTGTGGGACAAGACCGAACATCGTTTCCCATCGGTGCAGCCCGCCGAATGAAAGGCGGGCCGCTGCGCTTCCTGGCCGGCACGGTGCTGGCCTGGGTGGCGGTGCGGCTGATGATCCTGTGGCCGGCCGATCCACCGCCGCCGCGCCCGGCCTGGCGCTGGGCGGCGGCGATCCGGCCGGACGCGCCGCCCCCCGAACCGGCGAGCGCGCCCGCGCGGACCGCATTTATGCCAGTCGATCCGCCCGGGCCGGTCCCGCCACATATTGCCGCCCTCGCCCCGGAGCGGGCAGCGGAACCGCCGGTTGCGGCGCGCGAACCGGCCGCGCCCGTTCCGGTTCCGCCACAGGCACGGCAGCCAGAGCCGACGCAGCAGGCGTCTGGCGGTGCGGCTGCGACCGCTCAGCGGATCGCCCCTCCCGACCGTCAGGGCCGGCGGCGGGCGGCAGCCATCAGCCTGTGGGTGCTCGCCCGGCCCGACAGCGGCCCCGCAGCGGCGCTCGCGCCGGGGGGCAGCTGGCGGCGGCGCAGGCGGGGCTGCGCGTCACGCGGCCCCTGCACCCTGGCATCGCCGTAACCGGCCGCCTGTCCCGTCCGCTCGGCCAGCGGGGGCAGAGGCCGCGCTCGGCCTCGATGTCAGCCTGCCGCGCGCACCCGCAGGCCTGACGCTCGCGGTCGAGCGGCGCGTGGCGATCGAGCGCGGCGGGCGCAACGCGGTCGCGCTGACGCTGTTCGGCGGGGTCGATGACGTCATGCTGCCACATGGGCTGCGCCTGTCGGGCTATGGGCAGGCGGGGCTGGTCGGGCTGAAGCGGCGCGATGCGTTTGTCGATGCGCTGGTCAGGGTCGAACGGCCGCTGGGCGCGCGGCTGCGGCTGGGCGCGGCGCTGTGGGGCGGGGCACAGCCGGGCGCAGCGCGGCTCGATGCCGGGCCGCAACTGGCGCTGCGCCTCGGCCGGATGCGGATCGCGGCCGAATGGCGGCAGCGCATCGCCGGCCGCGCCCGCCCCGGCTCCGGCCCCGCGCTCAGCCTCGGCGCTGATTTCTGAGCTTGCCCCCGCGCCGCCCGCGCCGATAGGGGTGGGGCAGGACACGGGGAGCAAGCGTGGACCTTTACCTGCCCATCGCCAATCTGTCGGTCAACGCGCTCGTCATCACCGCGCTCGGCCTTGGCGTGGGCGTGCTGTCGGGCATGTTCGGCGTCGGCGGCGGCTTTCTGGTGACGCCCTTCCTGATCTTCTACGGCATCCCGCCGACGGTCGCTGCCGCGTCTGCCGCCAGCCAGGTGACCGGATCGAGCGTGTCGGGCGTGTTCGCGCATTTCCGGCGCGGCGGCGTCGATGTGCATATGGGGCTGGTGATGGTCGCCGGCGGCATATTGGGCGCGCTCATCGGGGCGTGGCTGTTCCGCCTGCTGCAGGGGCTGGGCCAGATCGATACCGCGATCAGCATCCTCTATCTGCTGCTCCTGGGCAGCATCGGCGGGCTGATGATGCGCGACGCACTGGCTGCGCTCGGCGCCGCCCGGCGCGGCGTGGTGCCGCCCGCGCGCACAAGGCGGCACCATCCGCTGGTCGCCGCCCTGCCGCTGCGCTGGCGCTTCTATGCCTCTGGCCTCTACATCTCGCCGCTCGCGCCGTTCCTGCTCGGCATGACGACGGGGATATTGACGATGATCCTCGGCGTCGGCGGCGGCTTCATCATGGTGCCGGCGATGATCTATCTGCTGGGCATGAGCACGCGGGTGGTGGTCGGCACATCGCTGTTCCAGATCCTGTTCGTGACGGCGGCGACCACGCTCATCCACGCCACGACGACGCGCGCGGTCGATATCGTGCTGGCGGCGCTGCTGCTGGTCGGCGGGGTGGTGGGCGCGCAGCTGGGTGCACGGCTGGCGCAGCGCATTCGCCCCGACATCCTGCGGCTCGCGCTCGCCATCCTTGTGCTCACGGTCGCGATGCGCATGGCGCTCGGCCTGGGCTGGCGGCCCGATGAAATCTATTCGATCGAGCTGGCATGAGGGGGCGCCGCATCCTTGCCGCGCTCGCCGCGCTGCCGCTGCTGTCCGGCGCGACCAAGCCGGTGCTGGTCCCCGACGTGTCGCAGCGGCGGATCGAGATCATCTACAGCTTCACCGGGGCCGAACTGCTGCTGTTCGGCGCGATCCTCTACCCCGGCGGCCGGGTGCCGCGCCGCCCGGCCGACATCGCGGTGGTGGTGAAAGGCCCGTCCGAATCGATCCTGGTGCGCGAGAAGCGCAAGGTCGCCGGCATCTGGCTCAATGCCGAAAGCAGCCGTTTCCGTTCCGCCCCCGCCTTTTACGCGGTCGCGACCTCGCGCCCGATCGGCGATCTGGTCGATGAGCGGACGGCGGCGATCTATGAACTCGGCATCCAGAATCTCCAGCTGTCGCCCGCCGATGCCGGGTCGCCGGACAAGGCGCGCCGGTTCGAACGCGGGCTGATCGACCTGCGCCAGCGCAGCGGCCTGTTCGTCGAACAGCCGGGCGCGGTCGAAATCACCGACGGCGTGCTCTACCGCGCGCGCATCCGCATCCCCGCGCGGGTGCCGGTCGGCGCCTACACCGCCGAAACCTTCCTGATCAGCGACGGCAAGGTGATCGCCGGGGCGGTGCGCGACATCGACATCGCGAAAAGCGGCTTTGAACGCTATGTCGCCGCCACCGCCGAAAGCCATGGCCTGGCTTATGGCATCGTCGCGGTGCTGCTGTCGCTGGGGCTAGGCTGGGGCGCGGGCATGGCGTTCCGCCGCTTCTGACTTTCTTTACCCCGCCCCGTTATCACCCCCTGCCGACTGAGTTTTCCTGGGAGGGACCATGGATCTCGCCAATCATGCCGGGGCGTTCCAGCCGGCCGACACCAAGGCCGCGACCGGCCATGCGGCGCTGCCCGCACTGGGCGCGGTGATCGAGATTGCGGGTTCGAACTCGCAGCTCTGGCTCGAACGGGCGCAGATCGATCTGCTGGGCCAGGACGCCGATCCCAGCGTCGCCATGGCCGGCCAGGTCGGATCGCAGGTCAAGATCAAGGTCGGCAGCGTCTGGCTGGTCGCCAATGTCCGCTCGCTGTGCCTCGACGGCGACGGCAGCGGCGTGCGCGCCCATATCGATTTCCTTGGCGAGGGCGATGAGGAACGGCTGACCGGGCGGATCTACAACTTTCGCCGCGGCGTCACCCGCTATCCGACGCCGGGCACGCCGGTACATCCGGTGACCAGCGCCGACATGAAGGAAATCTATGCCGCCGATGGCCGCCCCTCGATCGAGATCGGCACCGTCTATCCGACGCGCAACATCCGCGGCGCGCTGTTCATCGATGCGCTGCTCGGCAAGCATTTCGCGCTGCTCGGATCGACCGGCACCGGCAAATCGACCTCGGCCGCGCTGATCCTGCACCGCATCTGCGACATGGCGCCCGAAGGCCATATCGTGATGATCGACCCGCACGGCGAATATGCCGCCGCGTTCAAGGGCAATGGCGCGATCTATGACGTGTCGAACCTGGCCATGCCCTATTGGCTGATGAACTTCGAGGAACATTGCGAGGTGTTCCTGACCTCGACCGGGTCGAACCGGCAGATGGACGCCGACATTCTCGCCAAATGCCTGCTCGCCGCCAAGGCCAAGAACCGGCTGGCCGAAAGCGTGTCCAAGCTAACCGTCGATGCGCCCATCCCCTATCTGCTGTCGGATCTGACCAACCTGATCCAGCTGGAAATGGGCAAGCTGGACAAGGCCGGCGACAGCGCGCCCTATATGCGGCTCAAGACCAAGATCGACGAGATCAAGGCCGATCCGCGCTACAGCTTCATGTTCTCAGGCATGCTGGTCGCCGACACGATGAGCGATTTCATCGCGCGGGTCTTCCGCCTGCCCGGCGACGGCAAGCCGATCTCGATCATCGACGTGTCGGGCGTGCCGTCGGAAATCACCTCGGTCGTCGTCGCCGTGCTGTCGCGCATGGTGTTCGACTTCGCGATCTGGGCGCGCGGCGAGCGCCAGCGGCCGGTGCTGCTCGTCTGCGAGGAAGCGCATCGCTACGTGCCCAATGAACGCAATGCCGATGGCTCGTCGGTCGGCCGCATCCTCAGCCGCATCGCCAAGGAAGGGCGCAAATATGGCGTGTCGCTGGGCCTGATCACCCAGCGTCCGTCCGATCTGGCCGAAGGCGTTCTGTCGCAGTGCGGCACGATCATCTCGATGCGCCTCAACAACGAACGCGACCAGGCGTTCGTGAAAGCGGCGATGCCCGAAGGCTCTCGCGGCTTCCTCGATTCGGTGCCGGCGCTTCGCAACCGCGAGGCGATCATCTGCGGCGAAGGCGTGTCGATCCCGATCCGCGTGTCGCTCGACACGCTGGAGGAACATCGCCGTCCCGCCTCGGGCGACCCGCTATTCTCAGAACTCTGGAAACAGACCGGCGGCGAGGACGAGATGCTCGGCCGCGTGATCAAGCGCTGGCGCTCCCAGGGGCGCTGAGCAGGGGATGTTTGTGCTGCGCCTTCCGGCGCAGGGGCGGCACCGGCCCGCTCCCCCACCCGGCCTCCCAACGGCAGGTTACGCTATGGGAGGCCGGGTGGGGGAGCGGGCCGGTGCCGTTCTTCCCAGCTAACGACGCCCGGTGCCGTTCTTCCCATCAAACGCGCCACGTTGCCAGACGCGCCGGTTTCGCCCTATCGGCCATGGCCGACCACAGGGAGGACCCATGCCGACCGACGCCACCTTGCCCTATGACGACGGCAATGTGTTCGCGCGCATCCTGCGCGGTGAGCTGCCGTGCACGCGCGTGCATGAAGACGAATGGACGCTCGCCTTTGCCGACATCAACCCGCAGGCGCCGCACCATGTGCTGGTGATCCCCAAAGGGGCCTATGTGTCGTGGGACGACTTCTCGGCCCGGGCGAGCGATGCCGAGATTGCCGGCTTTGTCCGCGCGGTCGGGCTGGTTGCGCGCGCGGCGGGGCTGGTCGAGCCGGGTT
Organism: Sphingomonas changnyeongensis; assembly: GCF_009913435.1. Taxonomy (NCBI): domain Bacteria; kingdom Pseudomonadati; phylum Pseudomonadota; class Alphaproteobacteria; order Sphingomonadales; family Sphingomonadaceae; genus Sphingomonas; species Sphingomonas changnyeongensis. Next base: position 609,668 of record NZ_CP047895.1, read on the forward strand.
ACCGGCTGCTCGCCAATATCGGCCATGACGCCCATCAGGAGGTGCCGCACCTGCACGTCCATATCCTGGCCGGGCGGCCGCTCGGTCCGATGCTCGCCCGGCCAGGCGACGCCTGACCGCGCATCGGGCGGGGATTGGGCCGGCCCGGCGGCGCGCAGGGGGCCGTTCATGATAATAATGTTGCACGGCCGTGATTAGCCTCTAGGGTTTCCGCCCCAGAGCGACGCGGCCGACCGCGCATGACAATCGGGGATCAGACAGGCATGTTTTTCGGGCGTAAAAAGCCTCTCGACGCCATTCTCGCCACGGCGGAGAAAAAATCGCTGCACCGCACGCTGGGGGCGTTCCAGCTGACGATGCTCGGCATCGGCGCGGTCATCGGCACGGGCATTTTCGTGCTGACGGCGGAGGCCGCGCAAAAGGCCGGACCGGGCATGATGATCTCGTTCGTGATCGCCGGGCTGGTCTGCGCGGTCGCGGCACTCTGCTATGCCGAAATGGCGGCGATGGTGCCGGTTTCGGGCTCCGCCTACACCTACAGCTATGCGGTGATGGGCGAGCTTTTGGCCTGGATGGTCGGCTGGGCGCTGATCCTTGAATATGCGGTGGCGGCGGGGGCCGTCTCAGTCGGCTGGTCCGGCTATGTCGTCGGGCTGATCGAACATGCCTTTGCCATCGACATTCCCGACACTCTGGTGCTCGGGCCGTTCGATGGCGGGATGATCAACCTGCCGGCGATGGCGATTGCCGGGCTGGTCACCTGGCTGCTGGTGCTGGGGACCAAGGAAAGCGCGACGGTCAACGCCGTCCTCGTTGCGATCAAGGTTGCGGCGCTCTGCCTGTTCATCGTTCTCGCCGTGCCGGTGATGAACATGGAAAAGTTCACGCCGTTCATGCCGCTCGGCTTTGGCGGCGTGTCGGCGGCGGCGGCGTCGATCTTCTTCGCCTATGTCGGCTTCGACGCCGTCTCGACCGCGGCCGAAGAGACCAAGAACCCGCAGCGCAACATGCCGATCGGCCTGATCGGCTCGCTTGCCATCTGCACGATCTTCTACCTGCTCGTCGCAGCCGGGGTGATCGGCACGGTCGGCGGGCAGCCGGTGCTCGGCCCGGGCGGCGAGGCGCTCGAACCCGGCAGCCGCGAACTGGCTGCCCAGTGCGCGCTGATCAGCGACAATGCCGTCACCTGTTCGAAGGAAGCTCTGGCCTGGACGCTGCGCCAGATCGGCTGGCCGCAGATCGGCAACCTGATCGGGCTGGCGGCGGGCCTTGCCCTGCCATCGGTCATCCTGATGATGATGTTCGGCCAGACCCGCATCTTCTTCGTGATGAGCCGCGACGGGCTGCTGCCCCAGGCGTTTTCGAAGATCCACCCGCGCTACAACACGCCGCACGTGATCACCGTGATCACCGGCATCGCGGTGGCGCTGTTCGCCGCCTTCTTCCCGGTCGGGCAGCTGGCCAACATCTCGAACTCGGGCACGCTGTTCGCCTTTGCGGCGGTGTCGATCGCGGTGATGATCCTGCGCCAGACCGAGCCGACGCGGAAGCGGCCGTTCCGCACGCCGGCGCTCTATCTGACCGCGCCGATCGCGGTTGCCGGCTGCGCCTATCTGTTCTGGAGCCTGGACGAGAAGAGCAAGCTGCTGTTCTTCGTGTGGGCGGCGATCGGGCTGGTCGTCTATTTCCTCTACAGCCGCAGCCGCAGCCATGTCGGGCGCGGCATCGTCGATGTGCCGGAAACCGATGGCGATGTGCCGCCCGGCCCGGTGCCGCCGCTGCCCACCGGACTGTAATCGCGTTTTGCCGGGCTGACGCTTCAGCCCGGCACCCCGAACCGGCCGGCCCGCCCCCGTCGGGGACGGGCCGGCCGTTTTCGTTTAGCCCAGCCGGGCGGCGACCATCGCCTTGATGTCGGCCTGCGGGCGCGGGCCGACATGGCTGATCACTTCGGCGGCGCAGACGGCGCCCATCACCAGGCTGTCGCCCAGGCTGCGGCCTTCCGCCTGACCGGCCAGGAAACCGGCGGCGAACAGGTCACCCGCTCCGGTGGTGTCGACCACCTGGGTCACCGGTTCGGCGGCAACCGCCGCGCGCTCACCATTCTGCACGGCGATCGCGCCCTGTTCGCTGCGGGTGACGACCAGCGTCGGCACCCGCGCGGCGACCGCGGCGAGCGCGGCTTCGAAATCGTCGCTTTCCTCGAGCGACAGCAGTTCGTTTTCATTGGCGAACAGGATGTCGACCAGCCCGTCGGCCAGCAGCTGGCGGAAGCTGTCACGGTGGCGTTCGATGCAGAACACGTCCGACAGGGTGAAGGCGACACGGCGGCCGGCGGCGCGCGCGACTGCGATGGCGTCGCGCATCGCCGCGCGCGGTTCTTCCGGATCCCAGAGATAGCCTTCGAGATAGAGGATCTCCGCCGCCGCGATCATCTCCCGGTCGAGCGCGGTCGCGGGCAGGAACTGCGACGCGCCGAGAAAGGTGTTCATCGTCCGCTGCCCGTCGGGGGTGACGACGATCAGGCAGCGCGCGGTCGCCGGTTCGCCGGCGCGCGGCGCGGTGTCGAAGCGCACGCCCTGGGCGCGCATGTCGTGCGCGAAGACGCGGCCGAGCTGATCGTCGGCAACCTGGCCGATAAAGCCGCAGCGCAGCCCGAGCGCCGCCAGCCCGGCAAGCGTGTTCGCCGCCGACCCGCCGCTGGTTTCCACGCCCGGCCCCATCTTGGCATAGAGCGTCTCGGCCTCATCGGTCGAGAACAGCAGCTGCATCGAGCCCTTGCGCAGGCCATTGTCGGTGATGAAGCCTTCGTCGGCGCGGGCGATCACGTCGACGATCGCATTGCCGATCGCGACGATATCGTAACGGGCATCGGACACATTCTTCTCCTTCAAAGGGCGGGGGCGCGCGGCGCACGCCGCAGCCCGGGGGATCGCGCGGGCCATAGAGCGGATCGGAGCGCCGTCAACTCCGGCCAAAGCGCGGGCGGCGGCCAAGGCTGGCAGGCTGGGCAGGCGGACACGGGCCGCCTTTGCCCACAACCGGGCTGGCGCAGCCGGATCAGCCGCCGCTTGCCGGGCGGCGGCGGCCATGTTTGTCAGCGGGCATGACGGCGATGATCGGGCGGAGCGGACTGCAGAACATGGCGTGCCTGCGGGCGAAAGGCGCAACGATGGCGGCGATGGCGGGCCTGGCGCTGGTCGGCGGCTGTACCGCGCGGCCCGCGCCCCTACCGCGCGCGCTGCCGGTGACGCCGCCGGTGCTGAGCGTCTCCGGGCTGGAACGGGTGCTCGGCGCGACCGCGGCCGGGCTGGTGGCGCTGTTCGGCCCGCCCGAGCTCGACATCCGCGAGGATCAGGCGGTGAAGCTGCAATTCGCCGGGCCGATCTGCGTGCTCGACGCCTATCTCTACCGCACCCGCGCGCGCGGCGAACCGGTCGTCACCTATGTCGATGCCCGCCAGCCCGACGGCCGCGACATCGACCGGGCAAGCTGCGTCGCCGCGCTCGCCGCCCGGCACCGGCCCCAGGGCGCCACGCGCCCCTGAGCCCCGCCTGCTGCGCCGCCAGCCGCGATGCCGGCGGCGCCGGGCGCAGCGTCAGTCGGTGCGGTGGCCGCGCAGCTCGTCGCCGCTGATGCGCGCGACATGGACGACATTGGTCGACCCCGGCGTCCCGAACGGCACCCCGGCCATGATGATCACCCGGTCGCCCGCCTTGGCGAGACCATGGCGCAGGGCCATGCGCTTCGACTTGCCGATCATTTCCTCGAACGACGACACGTCGCGCGTGCGCACCGCATGCGCGCCCCAGAGCAGGCCGAGCCGGCGCGCGGTTTCCATCCGGGGGGTGAGGACGAGCAACGGCGCCGAGGGCCGCTCGCGCGCCACGCGCCGGGCCGTGGAGCCGGAGGTGGTGAAGCAGATGATCGCCGCCGCGCCGATCGTCCGGGCGATCTCGCCGGATGCTTCGGCCAGCGCATCGGCGGTGGTCGGATCGGGCCGCGTTTCGGTGAAATGGACGCGCGCGGCATAGCCGGGATCGCGCTCCACCGCCTCGGCAATGGCGTTCATCATCGCCACCGATTCGACCGGCCAGTCGCCCGCCGCGCTTTCGGCCGACAGCATGACCGCATCGGCGCCGTCATAGATGGCGGTCGCGACGTCGGACACTTCGGCCCGGGTCGGCGTCGGGGCCTTGATCATCGATTCGAGCATCTGGGTGGCGACGACCACCGGCCGGCCCATGCGCCGCGCCGCCTCGACGATCCGCTTCTGCATCGGCGGCACCGCCTGGGGCGGCAGCTCCACGCCCAGATCGCCGCGCGCGACCATCACCGCATCGGCCAGTTCGATGATCGCATCGAGCCGTTCGAGCGCCGCCGGCTTCTCGATCTTGGCCAGCAGCGCCGCGCGCCCGCCGATCATCCGCCGCGCTTCGGCGACATCCTCGGGCCGCTGGACGAAGCTGAGCGCGACCCAGTCCACCCCCTGATCGAGCGCAAAGGCCAGATCCGAACGGTCCTTTTCGGTGAGCGCGGCCAGCGGCACGACGACATCGGGGACGTTCAGCCCCTTGTTGTTCGACAAGGCGCCGCCGACCTCGACCACCGTCTCGATCCGGTCATGGCTGTGGGCGACGACGCGCAGCACCAGCTTGCCATCGTCGAGCAGCAGCCGCGCGCCCTCCTCCAGCGCCACGAACAGCTCGCGGTGCGGCAGGCAGACGCGGCTCTGGTCGCCGGGCGTGGTGTCGCGGTCGAGCACGAAGGTCTGGCCGGTCTTGAGCAGCACCATGCCCTCGGCAAAGCTGCCGACGCGCAGCTTTGGCCCTTGCAGGTCGACAAGGATGGTGGTCGGGCGGCCGAGCTGCTTTTCGAGCGCCCGGATATGGGCGATGGTCTGCGCATGATCGGCCTGTGCGCCATGGCTCATGTTGACGCGGAATGCGTCCGCCCCGGCCCGGAACAGTTTCTCGATCATTTCGGGACTGCGGCTGGCCGGTCCCAATGTCGCCAGGACCCGCACCCGGCGCGACCGCGCCTCCACGCTATTCGCCATCACTCTCGCCATTGCCGTTGGATTTGATGGGTCTAGCGTCTAATCGGGGGCGATCAACCCGGGGGAAGGGCGCATGATACAATATTCCGACGCCGCGGCCGCCGCCGCGTTCCGCCGCCTCGTCGCCCATCTGCAGCACCGCACCGATGCGCAGAATGTCGACCTGATGGGGCTCGCCGGTTTTTGCCGCAATTGCCTGGGCGACTGGCTGGCCGAGGCGAGCGGTGGCGCGCTTGACCGCGACCAGGGGCGCGAGGCGGTTTACGGCATGCCCTATGCGCAGTGGAAAGCCGCCCATCAGCAGCCCGCGACCGCCGAACAGCTCGCGCGGATGGAACAGAGCATCGCCCGCAACCGCGAACAGGGAGAACAGGGATGAGGATCAGCAGATTGGCACTCGGCGCATGGCTGATGGCCGGCGCCGCGTTGGCCCAGACAATGCCGGCGGTCGCCCAGACCGGGCCTGCGGCAGCCCAGACCGCGCCGGCGGCAGCACCTGTCCGCTACATCCAGGCCGGGGCGGTGCTGGCCGAACCCGGCCGCGTCACGCGCGGGCCGACGACGATCATCGTGCGCGGCGGCACGATCGCCGAGCTGCGCGACGGCTTTGTGACCCCCGAGCCGGGGGCCGAGCTGATCGACCTGCGTACGCGCCATGTGCTGCCGGGCCTGATCGACATGCACGTCCATTTCTATTCGACCGGCGAGCCGCTGCGCGCCCGGCTCGATTTTGCGATCAAGGACGATGAGGACGGGTTTGTCGACGCGCTGGTCGCGGCGCGCAAGACGCTGGCGGCGGGCTTCACCACGGTGCGCGACCTGGGCGGCCAGCCGCGCGGCATCCGCGCGCTGCGCGACGCGATTGCGCGCGGCGATGTCGAAGGGCCGACGATCGTCAATGCCGGCGAGATGATCTCGGTCACCGCCGGGCATGGCGATGCCAATGGCCTGAAGGCCGAGTTTGCCGAGGCCGAGCGCCATGGCTCGACCGCCCTGTGCAACGGTGCCGATGATTGCCGCCGGGCGACGCGCGACCAGATCTTCCAGGGCGCCGAGGTGATCAAGTTCGCCGCCTCGGGCGGGGTCGGCAGCAATATCGCAGGCGGTCTCGGCAAGCAGATGACCGACGAAGAGATGAAGGCGATCATCGACACCGCCCATGCCTTTGGCCGCAAGGCGACCGCCCATGCCCATGGCAAGGAAGGGATCGACGCCGCGCTGCGCGCGGGCGTCGATTCGATCGAGCATGGCTCGTTCATCGATGACGAGACGATCGCCCTGTTCCGCAAGACCGGTGCCTATCTGGTGCCGACGATGCTCGCCTTTGAAAGCGTGCTGCGCCAGGGCCGCGCCGGCGAGCGGCCCGCCGCCTCGGTCGCCAAGGCCGAGGAAGTGGCGAAGGTCGTGAAGCAAAGCCATGCCCGCGCCGCCAGGGGCGGGGTGCGCATCGCCTTCGGCACCGATTCGGGCGTCGGCGTGCACGGCATCAATGGCGAGGAGTTCGCGCTGATGACCGCGGTCGGCATCACGCCGGTCGATGCGATCCGCGCCGCGACGGTCGAGGCGGCGACGCTGCTTGGCCGTGCCGACCGGATCGGATCGATCGCCCCCGGCAAGGACGCCGATCTGATCGCGGTCGAGGGCAATCCGATCGACGATGTGCGGCGGCTGGAAAAGGTCGAGTTCGTGATGCGGCGCGGCGTCGTCCACAAGCTGGGCGGGGCGCGCCAGACCTTCCCGGCGCGCTGAGGCCCGGTCGCGCAGGCCCCTGGCGGCGCAGGGCGTTGCCCTATCGCCGCCGAGCGCGTAAAGCGCACGCCTTCATTTGAGCGGGGTTGATATGAGTGACGCGGTCGCAGCCGAGCAATTGCGCCTGTTCATCGAGCGGATTGAACGGCTGGAAGAAGAGAAAAAGGGCATCGCCGACGATATCCGCGACGTCTATGCCGAGGCCAAGGCCAATGGCTATGACGTGAAGACGATGCGGGCGATCGTGCGCCTGCGCCGCATGGAAAAGAATGCGCGGCAGGAAGCCGACGCCCTTCTCGAAACCTATCGCAACGCACTCGGCCTCGACTGAGCGCGGGCTGCCAGCAAAGGGTCAGGGACGATGGCCGGCCATTCCAAATTCAAGAACATCATGCACCGCAAGGGCGCGCAGGACAAAAAGCGCTCGGCGATGTTTTCCAAGCTCAGCCGCGAAATCACCGTCGCGGCCAAGATGGGCCTGCCCGACCCGGACATGAACCCGCGGCTGCGCGCGGCGATCAACGCCGCCAAGGCGCAGTCGATGCCCAAGGACAATATTCAGCGGGCGATCGACAAGGCGTCGAAGGGCGAAGGCGAGAATTATGAAGAAGTCCGCTATGAGGGCTTCGGTCCCGGCGGCGTCGCGCTGATCGTCGAGGCGCTGACCGACAACCGCAACCGCACCGCGACCAATGTCCGCACCGCCATCACCAAGAATGGCGGCAATATGGGCGCGTCGGGTTCGGTCAGCCACGGGTTCGAACGGCTGGGGCTGATCGAATATCCGGGCCATGTCGGCGACGAGGACAAGGTGCTGGAAGCCGCGATCGAGGCCGGTGCCGACGATGTCGAGAGCGATGGCGACAGCCATGCGGTGTGGACCAGCGTCGATTCGCTGCACGAGGTCGCCCGCGCGCTCGAACAGACGCTGGGCGCGGCCGACGGGGTGAAGCTCGCCTGGCGGCCCAACATGCGCGCCGAAGTGGGCGAGGACGATGCCCGGCTGCTGCTCAAGCTCATCGACGCGCTCGACGATGACGATGACGTCCAGACCGTGTGGGGCAATTACGACATCCCCGACGCGGTGATGGAGCGGCTGGGCTGAACCGGCACCGCCAGCCTGGCCGGCGATGATCATCATCGGCCTTGATCCGGGGCTGACGGCGACCGGCTGGGGCGTGATCGCCAAGGCCGGCAGCCGCCTGTCGCATGTCGCGAACGGGCAGGTGCGCACCGATGCCGCGCTGCCGCTGCCCGACCGGCTCGCCGCGCTCGATGCCGCGCTGGCCGAGGTGATCGCCCGCCACCGGCCCGATGCCGGCGCGGTCGAGGAGGTGTTCGTCAACGTCAATCCGCAGTCGACGCTGAAGCTTGGCCATGCGCGCGGCGTCGCGCTGCTCGCGCTCGCCCGTGCCGGCCTGCCGGTCGCCGAATATGCGACCAAGCTGGTCAAGAAGGCGCTGGTCGGCACCGGCGGCGCGGACAAGAAGCAGATTCAGGCGATGCTGGGCGTGCTGCTGCCCGGCGTCAGGCTGGCCGGGCCGGACGCCGCCGATGCGCTGGCGGTGGCGATCACCCACGCCCATCTGCTCGGCAGCCATCGTTGACCGCCGGGCCGCCCCCGGCCTAGAACAAAGCATGATCGCAAAGCTGACCGGCCTTCTGGATGCAACCGGCCCCGACTGGGCGGTGATCGACGTTCAGGGCGTCGGCTATCTGGTCCAGTGCAGCGCACGCACGCGCGACCGGCTGGGCGGCGAAGGCGCGCGCGTCACCATCCACACCGAAATGCAGGTCAGCGACAGCGACATGCGCCTGATCGGCTTTGCCAGCGCCGAGGAACGCCACTGGTTCCGCCTGCTGACCGCGGTTCAGGGCGTGGGCAGCAAGGTCGCGCTCGCCATCCTGTCGGCGCTGTCGGCCGAGGAACTGGCCCGCGCCTGCGCGGCGGGCGACCAGGCGATGGTCGCGCGCGCCAATGGCGTCGGCCCCCGGCTGGCGACGCGCATCGTCAACGAGCTGAAGGACAAGGCCGGAGCCATGGGCATCACCGGCATTCCCGGCACCGCGCTGGCTGACGGCATGACGTCACCCCCGGCAGGGGCTGCAGCCGATGCCGTCTCGGCGCTGCAGAATCTGGGCTTCAAACCGGCGGTCGCCGCCAGCGCGGTGGCGCGCGCGGCCGACGAGCTGGGCGCCGATGCCGGGCTTGACGCGCTGGTGCGCACCGCGCTGCGGCTGGCGACCGCATGACCGCGCCGCTGCTGTCGCCCGCCCGGCAGGACGATGATCCCGATGCCGCACTCAGGCCCAAGACGCTTGAGGAGTTTGTCGGCCAGGAAGCGGCGCGCGCCAATCTGCGCGTGTTCATCGACAGCGCCCGGCTGCGCGGCGAGGCGCTCGACCATGTGCTGTTCTTCGGCCCGCCGGGCCTTGGCAAGACGACGCTCGCCCAGATCATGGCGCGCGAAATGGGGGTCAGCTTTCGCGCCACATCGGGGCCGGTGATCGCCAAGGCCGGCGACCTGGCGGCGCTGCTGACCAACCTTGAAGCGGGCGATGTGCTGTTCATCGACGAGATTCACCGGCTGAACCCGGCGGTCGAGGAGGTGCTCTATCCGGCGATGGAGGATCGCGCGCTCGACCTGATGATCGGCGAGGGGCCGTCGGCGCGGTCGGTGCGGATCGATCTGCCGCCGTTCACGCTGGTCGGCGCGACGACGCGGCAGGGGCTGCTCGCCACGCCGCTGCGCGACCGGTTCGGCATTCCGGTCCGGCTCAATTTCTACACGGTGGCCGAGCTGGAACGGGTGGTGACGCGCGGGGCACGGCTGCTCGGCATGGGCATCGATCCCGATGGCGCGAGCGAGATCGCACGGCGCGCGCGCGGCACGCCGCGGGTCGCGGGGCGGCTGCTGCGCCGGGTGCGCGACTTTGCCCAGGTGGCCGGGGCAAGCGTGGTCACGCGCGCGATCGCCGATGCCGCGCTCACCCGGCTGGAGGTCGATTCGCTCGGCCTCGACGCGATGGACCGCCGCTATCTGACGATGATCGCCGACATTTATCGCGGCGGCCCGGTGGGCGTGGAAACGCTCGCCGCCGGCCTGTCGGAACCGCGCGACACGATCGAGGATGTGATCGAACCCTATCTGATCCAGCTCGGCCTCGTCGCCCGCACGGCGCGCGGGCGCTGCCTGAACGGGCCGGGCTGGACGCATCTGGGGCTTGAGGTGCCGGGCGGCGATCCGGGCGGGCTGTTCGACTGACCGGCCCGCCCCCCAACCTGTCCCCAAAGGGGGGTTGGTCGCCCGAGTCGCAATGGGTTAAGGCGGGCGCGATGGACAGCCGCGATCTTCCTGCCTCGGGCCGCTTTGTCGGGCGCACGCACCGGTTCCCGGTGCGCGTCTATTTCGAGGACACCGACCTGTCGGGCATCGTCTATCACGCCAATTATCTGCGCTACATGGAACGGGCGCGGTCGGACATGCTGCGCGTTGCCGGGATCGACCAGCGCGCCACGCATGAGGCGGGCGACGGCGTCTATGCGGTCGCCGACCTCAGGATCCGCTATCGCCGCCCGGCGCGGCTCGACGACGATCTGCTGGTCGTGACCCGGCTGACCCGGATCACGGCACCTGCCGTTCATATTCATCAGACAGTCATGCGCGGCGACGAAATGCTGACCGAGGCAGAGGTGCTGGCGGCGTTCGTCAGCCCCGAGGGGCGGCCCCGGCGCCAGCCCCGCGCCTGGATCGACCGGTTCGCCGAATTGTTGGAGGAAGCCTGACCTTGGACCCGACCCTGTTGCCCGGCGATCCCGCCAGCCTGTCGCCCATCGCCCTGTTCCAGCAGGCCGATCTGGTCGTGAAGGCGGTGATGATCGGCCTGCTCGCCGCGAGCATCTGGAGCTGGGCGATCATCCTTGCCGCCGGTGCGAAGCTGCGCCGCGCGGGCGGCGAAAGCGACCGGCTAGAGCGGGAGTTCTGGAAAGCCCAGGACATTGACCGGTTTTTCGACCGGCACGGCGAGGCCGAAATCCCCGCCGCCCGCATCCTGGCCGCCGGCATCCGCGAATGGCGGCGCTCGACCGCCGGCCCGGTGATCGACCGCGAGGGCGTGCGCGCCCGGCTGGCGACGCTGATGAACAGCGCCTGCGCGGCCGAAATCGACCGGCTGTCGGCGCGCCTGAACGTGCTGGCGACCATCGGCAGCGTCGCGCCCTTTGTCGGCCTGTTCGGAACGGTGTGGGGCATCATGCGCAGCTTCACCGCCATCGCATCGGCGCAGAATACCAGCCTTGCCGTCGTCGCACCCGGCATTGCCGAGGCGCTGTTTGCGACCGCGATCGGTCTGTTCGCGGCCATCCCCGCGGTCATCGCCTATAACCGGCTGAGCCACGGCATCGACCGGCTGGAGGCGCGGCTGCTGCGCTTTGCCGATGCCTTCCACGCCACCCTGTCGCGCGAACTGGACGCCGACCGCTGATGGGGGCGCAGCTTCCCTCGGGCCGGCGGGGGCGCGGGCGCGCGCCGATGGCCGACATCAACGTCACGCCGCTCGTCGATGTGATGCTGGTGCTGCTGATCATCTTCATGGTGACGGCGCCGCTGCTGACCACCGGGGTGCCCGTCGACCTGCCCGAAAGCCGCGCCGGCGCGCTCGACCAGCCCGACGAGCCGGTGGTGATTGCCATCGCCGCCGACGGCGTCATCGCGATCGGCGAGGATCCGGTGACCGCCGACGATCTGCCCGACCGGCTGCGCGCGATTGCCGGGCGGGGGGAAAAGCCGCAAATCCATCTGCGCGCCGACCGCACGCTCGATTACGGGCGGGTGATGCGCGTGCTGGGCGAACTCAACCGGGCGGGGCTCAACAAGGTGGCGCTGGTCAGCACCGGCGAGGAGCGGCGCTGACATGGACCGGGCCGAGCGGCTGGGGCTGGGAATCGCGGCGGGCGGCCATGTGCTCGCGATCGGCCTGCTGTCGATCGGCTTTTTCGCCGCCCCGCTGCCGCTGACCGCCGACCGGCCGCCGGTCGAAGTCCAGTTCGTCGAGGATGTCGGGCTGGAGGCCGCGACGCCCGATCCTGCAAAGACACAGCCGGCGACGAGCATCGCACCCGAACTCGGTCAGCCCGAACCGGCAGCCGAACCCGTCGCCGCCCCCGCGCCCCGGCCCGATGCACCCGCGCCGCGCCCGCGCGCTGCCGACAAGCCGGCCCCGGCCAAAGCCGCGACCGAAACTGCCAAGCCGCCGCGCAAGCCCGCCGAGGCCAGCGCAGCAGCACCACCCAAAGGCGCGCGGCTCGGCCCCGATTTTCTGAAGGGCATTGCCGAAAAGGCATCGGCCAGCCGCAGCACCGCAACCGACGCGCCCATCGGCCCGAAGGAACAGGGCGCGCTGGCCGCGGAGCTGATCCGCCAGCTCAAGCCGCACTGGAAGCCGCCAAGCGGTGCCGATGTCGACCGGCTGCGGGTGACGATCGTCGCCAACCTGTCGGAAGACGGCGCGATCGTCGGCGAACTGCGCGTGATCGGCCCGAGCGGCGTGACGGCAAGCAACCGTGCCCAGGCCGATGTGTTTGTCGAACGGGCGCTGGCGGCGGTCAGACGGGCGGCCCCCTATCGGCTGCCGAAACAATATTATGCGGCGTGGCGGGTGATCCGGCCGCAGCTTTACGAAGGGCTGTGACCGCCGCGCGGGACGGATGGAAGGACAGGACAGGGTGGTGGCAGGGATGAACAGGATGGTCCGGCTGGCGGCGGTGCTGACAGCGCTTGGCGCAGGTGCCGCGGCAGCGCAGACCGCAGGCGGCGCGGCGGACACCGCGCCGCCCGCGGGCCTGAGCGTCGATGTGACGGCGGCGAGCGGCGATGATCTGAAGATCGCCGTGCCCGCGCTCGCGACGCCCGCCGCGCAGCAGACCGAGGCGGGGGCGACCGACACGCTCGGGCGGCAGATCGCCGATGTGATCGCGACCGATCTGCGCGGATCGGGGCTGTTCGTGCCGGTGGGGCCGGGCGGGCTGCCGACGCCCGATTTCGGCCAGATCAACGCCCCAGGCTATGGCGTGTGGCGCGGCATGGGGCCGAGGCGCTGGTCCAGGGCTATGTCCGCGCCGATCAGGGGCAGCTGACCATCGGCTGCTATCTCTATGACGTGACGCTGCAGACCGAGCTGAAGCGCGCCGGCTTTGTCGTCGCGCCGCGCGACTGGCGGCGCGCCGCGCACAAATGCGCCGACATGGTCTATTCGCGCCTGTCGGGCGAAAGCCCGTTCTTCGACAGCCGCATCGCCTATATCGCCGAAACCGGGCCGAAGGATGCGCGCGTCAAGCGGCTGGCGATCATGGATTCGGACGGGGCCAATCACCGGTTCCTGACCAATGGCCAGAATCTGGTCCTCACCCCGCGTTTCTCGCCCGATTACAAGTCGATCGTCTATGTCAGCTATCAGGGGCGGCGGCCGCGAATCTATGTCTATGATGTCGGCACCGGCGGCCAGCGGCTGGTGCTCGACACCGCCAACCAGATCATCGCACCGCGTTTCTCGCCCGACGGGCGGACATTGCTGTTCTCGATGAGCGTCGGCGGCAACACCGACATCTACAAGATGCCCGCGACCGGCGGCACGCCCGTGCGGCTGACGACGTCGCCGGCGATCGACGTTGGCGGCAGCTTTTCCCCCGACGGCAGCCGGATCGTGTTCGAGAGCGACCGGTCGGGCAAGCAGCAGCTTTACGTGATGAACGCCGACGGATCGGACCAGCGCCGGATCAGCTTTGGCGGCGGTGCCTATGCGACCCCGGAATGGAGCCCGCGCGGCGACCTGATCGCCTATACGCGGATCGCCGGCGGCTTCCGCATTGGCGTCATGGCGCCTTCGGGCGGCAATGAGCGGCTGCTGACCGATGACTGGCAGGATGAAGCGCCGACCTGGTCGCCCAATGGCCGGGTGATCCAGTTTTTCCGCACCAGCCCCGGCCGGTCGGGCCGCTCGACGGTGTGGCAGGTCGATCTGACCGGCCGCAACCTGCGCCGGATCCCGACTCCGGTCGACGGCTCCGATCCCACCTGGGGGCCGTTGCTCCCCTGACGCCCCTGTTTGCCAAAAAGGAGAACCCAGATGATCCGCCTTTCCCCCGCCCTTTTGGCCTCGGCCGCGCTGATCGCGCTTGCGGGCTGCGCCAAGACGCCCAAGGCCGAAGACCTGCCGCCGCCGCCGGTTGAACAGAGCCAGGCGGCGACGCCGACGCCCGATGCCGGCCCGCAGCCGGGCAGCCAGGAGCATTTCCGCGCCGCCGTGCAGTCGGACCGCATCTATTTCGACACCGACCAGTCGGATGTCGACGCGACCGACCGGGCGGTGCTCGACAGCCAGGCCGCCTATCTGCGCCAATATCCGCAGGTGCGCGTGACCATCGAGGGCCATGCCGATGAACGCGGCACCCGCGAATATAATCTCGCGCTGGGCGAACGCCGGGCGAATGCGGCGAAGAATTATCTCGCCTCGCTCGGCATCGATGCGGCGCGGATCAGCGTGCTCAGCTATGGCAAGGAACGCCCCGAAGCGACCGGATCGGACGAGGCCGCCTGGGCGCAGAACCGCCGCGCCGTCACCGTGACGGTCCAGTAACGACGGGTCCCCGGATCAGCTTGCGCCTCCCGGAAAATGATATTAATATGATATCATATTTTCGGGAGGCACCATGACTAGCGAGACACCCCATCAGGCGCTGAACGTCAGCCGCGAACGCTCGACCCAGGCGGTCAATGGCTATGTGATGCTGTTGCTGCTGCTTGGCGCGGTCGGCGTCATCGGGCTGGCGGCGGCGACGCAGAACGGCCCGCTGCTGGTCGCGGCGGCCATCGCGCTGCTGGTCATCACGCCGGGCTTTTACATGCTGCAGCCCAATCAGGCGGCGGCGATCATCCTGTTCGGGGCCTATCTGGGCACCGATCGCGGCACCGGCCTGCGCTGGACCTGGCCGTGGCTGGTCCGCAAAAAAGTGTCGGTGCGCGCCAATAACCTGGTCAGCGAGATCCTGAAGGTCAACGATCTGCGCGGCAACCCGATCGAGATCGCCGCACAGGTGGTGTGGCGGGTCACCGACACCGCCCAGGCGCTGTTCGACGTCGATGATTACAAGGCGTTTGCCGATGTGCAGATCGAGGCCGGGGTGCGCGCCATCGGATCGCGCTATCCCTATGACGATTTCACCCATGCCGAGGTCACGCTGCGCGGCAATCATGACGAGGTGGGCGAGGAACTGCGCCAGGAGCTGATGAAGCGGCTGGCGACCGCAGGCATCGCGGTCGATGAATGCGGCTTCACCCATCTGGCCTATGCGCCCGAAATCGCCGGGGCGATGCTGCGCCGGCAACAGGCCCAGGCGGTCGTCGCCGCGCGCCAGACGCTGGTCGAAGGGGCGGTCGGCATGGTCGAAATGGCGCTCGAGCTGCTGTCGCAGAAGAATGTCGTCGAACTGGACGATGAACGCCGCGCGGCGATGGTGTCGAACCTGATGGTCGTGCTGTGCGGCGAACGCGACACCCAGCCGGTCGTCAACACCGGCACCTTGTATCAGTGACGATGGCGGCACCGCCCGCCGATTCCCCACCGCCGGGGCGCAAGCCCTTTGCGCTGCGTCTCGATCCGGCCCTGCACGCCGCGATCGAGCGCTGCGCGGCGGCGGAACTGCGCTCGGTCAATGCCGAGATCG
Organism: Sphingomonas changnyeongensis; assembly: GCF_009913435.1. Taxonomy (NCBI): domain Bacteria; kingdom Pseudomonadati; phylum Pseudomonadota; class Alphaproteobacteria; order Sphingomonadales; family Sphingomonadaceae; genus Sphingomonas; species Sphingomonas changnyeongensis. The sequence goes on from NZ_CP047895.1 coordinate 625,198, forward strand.
AGGCGCTGCTGCGCGAGGCGCTGGCGCGGCGCGGTATCCAGGTCGCTGCGCCGGCACCGGCCCGGCGCGGCCGACCGCCACGCGGCTGAACACGGTCAGGCCGGCGCGCGGTCGCCGATCTGCCGGGCTTCCTCGACCAGCATCACCGGCACGCCGCCGCGCACCGGATAGGCAAGGCCGGCGGCATCGGAAATCAGCTCCCCGGCCGCCGCGTCATAGCGCAGCGGCGTGCGGGTGAGCGGACAGACCAGCACGGCAAGCAGCCGGGGGTCGAGCGCGGCGGGCGCAGGCGAGTCGTCGGCCCCGCTCATTGAAGCGTCACCGGATCGTCGCGCTCGCCGCCATGCCGGCCGAAAAACTGCATCAGCTGGATGATCAGCTCGGCCCGGTCGGCAAGGTCAGGTGCCTCGAGCAGCGCCTGTTTGGCGGCGGTGTCGAACGGCGCGATCTGGGCGATGCCATTGACCAGCGATTCGTCGTCGAGCCGGCTGACCGCGTTCCAGTCGACCGCATAGCCCTGCGCCTCGGCGAAGCGGCGCGATTCGGTCTCCAGCGCCGCGCGCTGCGCCAGCGGCAGCGGATCTTCGGGCGCATCGTCGATCAGCTGCGCCTCGACCTGGCGGAACGGCGTCGCCACGCGCAGTTCGGACAGGATGCGGAACCGCGCCAGCCCTTCGAGGATGATGTTGTAGCGGCCATCGTCGAGCGCCTCGACATGCGCGATGCGGCCGACACAGCCGATTTCGAACAAAGGCGGCGGATCGCCGGGGCCGCGCGGCTGCACCATGCCGATGCGCCGGTCGCGCGCCATCGCATCGCTGACCAGCGCCCGGTAGCGCGGCTCGAAAATGTGCAGCGGCAGCTGCATGCGCGGAAACAGCAGCGCCCCGCCCAGGGGAAACACCGACAGCCGGGTGGCGCCCTCGGCCATCAGGTGAACAGCGCCGCCGAAAGCCGCCGCCGCGTGGCCGCCGCCCAGGGGTCCTCCAGCCCGACAACCTCCATCAGGCGCAGCAGCCGGGTGCGCGCCGCGCCGTCATTCCAGTCGCGCTCGGCAGCGATGATCGCCAGCAGCTCATCGGCTGCCCCGTCGCGGTCGCCCGCCGCCATCAGCCCGCCGGCCAGGTCATAACGCCCGGCCAGATCGCCGGGATTCGCCGCCACCCGCGCACGCAGACCGGCCAGATCGGCAACCGCCGGTGCCTCGCGCGCCAGCGCAACCGCCGATTCGGCCCGGGCGACGGCCGGATCCTTGCGCACCGCCTCGCTCTGCCCGGCGAGGAGCGTGGACGCCTCCTCGACCTCGCCAGCCGCGACCAGCGCACGGGCAAGGCCGGAGACGACCGCCGGCTCCTCGGGTGCCATGTCGGCCAGCTGCCGGAAAATGCCGACGGCACGCGGGCCATCGCCTTCGGCCAGCACCTGTTCCCCCATCGCGACCAGCGGTTCCAGTTCGGCCTCGCGGGCCTGGGCGGCGCCGGTGATGTTCAGCTGCTTCAGGATCTGGTCGAGCGCCTGGGCCAGCTGGCGCTCGGTGCGCGCCGGGGTCAGGTCGGCGACCAGCTGCCCCTGATGGACGGCATAGACCGTCGGGATCGACTGGACACGGAACTGCGCGGCGATCAGCTGATTCGCATCGACGTCGATCTTGCGGAGCAGGACGCCCTTGTCGGCATAATCGGCCGCGACCTTTTCAAGGATCGGCGCCAGCGCCTTGCACGGGCCGCACCACTGCGCCCAGAAATCGAGAATCACCAGCGACGTCATCGATGGTTCGATGACCTCGCGCTTGAACGTCTCGATCGCCTCGCGCTCGGCGGGGCTCAATCCCAAACTGGCCACTTTCACGCTCCGTTGTGTGCCCCCTTATGTGGGGCAAAGCCGGCATATGCCAAGGGACTTGCGCACATCCGAATCAGGCGCTAATGCCCGCCACCTCACCCGCCCCGGTCCGCCGGGGCAACGGCGCCAGAGCGGGCGTAGCTCAGGGGTAGAGCACAACCTTGCCAAGGTTGGGGTCGAGGGTTCGAATCCCTTCGCCCGCTCCAGTTTTCCAGACAGCATCGAAATCCACCGGCAGCGCACGGCCATGCCGCGCGGGCCTGTCGGCCTGTCAGCCGATGAGCTTCAGCCCGGCGATGCACAGGACGATGGCGGTCAGCAGCACCAGCCGGAGCGGTGTTGCCGCCTCACCGAAAAACAGGACGCCGATCATGACCGTGCCGATCGCGCCGATCCCGGTCCACACCGCATAGGCGGTGCCGAGCGGGATCTGCCGCGCCGCCAGTTCGAGCAGGCTCATCGACAGGGTCACCGAGCCGAGGAAGCCGAGCGTCCAGGGAATGTTGCGAAACCCGTCGACGAATCGCAGGCAGGTGGTGAAGCCGACCTCGAACAGCCCGCCCAGGATCAGCAGCAGCCAGGCCATCAGCCCGCCGCCAGCGCGCTGAGCGCCGCGCCCTCGATCCGCCAGGGCTGCCAGCCGCTTTGCGCCCGCGCGCCGATCCGCCGGTAAAAGGCCATCGCTTCGGTGTTCCAGTCGAGCACCGCCCAGTCGATCCGCGCACAGTCGCGCGCCAGCGCCTCCTGCGCCAGCCGGCGGAGCAGCGCCCGCGCCACCCCCTGGCCGCGCGCCGAATCATCGACGAACAGATCTTCCAGATACAGGCTCGGCCGCCCGGTCCAGGTCGAATAGGTCTGGAACCAGAGCGCAAGGCCGACCGGTGCCGCCTCCGGCCCGGCCAGAAAGGCGAAGACCTGCGGGGCCGGGCCGAACAGCGTCGCGCGCAGCGATTCGGCCGTCGCCGCCACCGCATCGGGGCAGCGTTCGTAAACGGCCAGCGCCTTGATCAGCCGCAGCACCTCGCCCTCGTCCCCCGGCCGCGCCAGCCGGATCGCGATATTCTCCGTCATCCAGTCCCCCTTGCGCCGCGCCGACCGCCGCCTTTGGCTGGCCGCGCGCGGCGATGATGCAACCGGCGATGATCAGCGCTGTTCCGGCCATGACCGGCCAGCCCAGCCGTTCGCCGAACGCCAGCCAGCCGATCAGCGCCGCCCAGCCAAAGGCGGTATATTCGACCGCGATCAGCGCCTGCGCCTCGGCCCGCGCATAGGCCCAGGAGGTGAGCAGCAGCGACACGGTGGCGAGCAGCGCACTGAGCGCGAGCAGCGGGATTTCCGCCGTCGACGGCCATGTCGCGGCAAAGGGCGCGGCCAGCATCAGCACGGCAAAGCTGGTCAGATTCTGGAAAAACGCGACTTCGAGCGGGCGGGCGACCAGCGCCTGTTTGCGCATCAGCACGAGGTTGACCGCATAGAGCATCGCCGAGCAGATGATCGCGACCGGCCCCGCAAAGCCGACGCCGCCACTGCCCGCCTGTCCCCGCGCCACCAGGATCAGGCCGACGCCCGCCAGCCCGAGCAGCGAGCCGAGGATCGCCGCCGGCCGCACCTTTTCCCCGAGCAGCACGGCCGCGAGATAGAGCGCGGCGAGCGGCGCAACGAAGGTCAGCGCCACCGCTTCGGCCAGCGGCATCCGCGCAATGCCCCAGAAAAACAGCACCGCCATCACCGCCGTGATCGCGCCGCGCAGCATGTGCAGCCGCAGCGCATGACCGCCCGGCCAGCGCATCCCCGCCGCCCAGAACGCCAGCCCGGTCGGCACCGTGCCGATCAGCGCGCGCCACAGCATCGCGCTATAGGCCCCGATCGCGATCGCCGCCGCCTTCATCGCCGCGTCCATCAGCGCGAACAGCGCGATTCCGGCGCAGGCGGCGGCCAGCGGCAGGGCAAGGGTCGGCGGCACCGGCATGACGTCATGGCCCCGTTCGGGCGGCACGGGGCCGGGGGTTATTCGGCAGCCTGCGCCGCGCCGTTCACCGCTGCGACCGGGCGGCAACGCCGTCGGCCGCCGCATTCGCCGCCTCGATCTCGGCCGCCTTGGCCTCCACCAGCCGGACGATATGGTCGATCATGTCGGCATCGTTCACATGATGGTCGGTGACGCCCGACAGATAGACCATGTGCTTGCCGGCACCGCCGCCAGTCAGGCCGATATCGGTCTCGCGCGCTTCGCCGGGGCCGTTGACGACACAGCCCAGCACCGACAGCGACAGCGGCGTGCGGATATGCTGCAGCCGCGCCTCGAGCGTTTCCACGGTGCGGATCACGTCGAACCCCTGGCGCGCGCAGCTGGGGCAGGAGACGATGCGCACGCCGCGATTGCGGATGCCGAGCGCCTTCAGGATTTCAAAGCCGACGCGCACTTCCTCCTCGGGTTCGGCCGACAGCGAGACGCGGATCGTGTCGCCGATCCCGAACCACAGCAGCGATCCCAGCCCGATCGCCGACTTGACCGTGCCGCCGATCAGCCCGCCCGCCTCGGTGATGCCCAGATGCAGCGGACAGTCGACCGCCTCGGCCAGCTGCTGATAGGCGGCGACCGCCAGAAACACGTCCGACGCCTTCACCGCCACCTTGTATTCGCGGAAATCATGATCCTCGAGGATGCGGATATGGTCGAGCGCGGATTCGACCAGCGCCTCGGGGCAGGGCTCGCCATATTTTTCCAGCAGATCGCGCTCCAGGCTGCCGGCATTGACGCCGATGCGGATCGCGCAGCCATTGGCCTTGGCGGCATTGACCACCTCGCGCACCCGGTCGGCCGAGCCGATATTGCCCGGATTGATGCGCAGGCACGCCGCCCCCGCATCCGCCGCCTCCAGCGCGCGCTGGTAGTGGAAATGGATGTCGGCGACGATCGGCACGCGCGCCGCGCGCACGATCTGCTTCAGCGCCGCCGTGCTTTCGACATCGGGGCAGGACACGCGGATGATGTCGGCCCCCGCCTCCTCGCAGCGCCGGATCTGGTCGATCGTCGCCTTGACATCGGATGTCGGGGTGTTGGTCATCGTCTGGACCGTCACCGGGGCGTCGCCGCCGACCGGCACGTTCCCGACCATGATCTGGCGGCACTGACGGCGCGCAATATCGCGCCAGGGACGTACGGACATGCTGTTCCCGTTCACCTGCAAGGAAGACCCTGCGCGTCATAGCAGGCTGTGCCCGCCCCCGGAAGCAACCGCGCGCCAATGGCCAAAGCCGGGCGCAAACCGGCAGCCGGGTGGCGCAGGAAACGCAGTGACGCTAGGGCACCCGGCATGACCGAAGCACAAGCAAGATCGCAGGGCCGGTGGAGCCTGGTCGTCCATGGCGGCGCGGGGATATTGACGCGCGACACCGTGTCTGCCGAACAGGACCGGGCGGCGCGCGCCGGGCTGGCGGCGGCGCTTGATGCCGGGACGGCGATCCTGGCTGCGGGCGGGACCGCGCTCGATGCCGCCGAGGCGGCGGTGCGCGTGCTGGAGGATGATCCCGCCTTCAATGCGGGGCGCGGCGCGGTGTTCACCCGTGACGGCCGGATCGAGCTGGACGCGGCGGTGATGGACGGGCGCGACCGCCGCGCCGGCGCGGTGACCGGCGTGACCGCCACCCGCAACCCGGTCACGCTCGCGCGGCGGGTGATGGAGGCAAGCCCGCATGTGCTGCTGTCGGGCTCGGGGGCCGATCTGTTCGCCCGCGAACAGGGCCTGCCCGAAGCGGGGCCGGACTGGTTCGCCACGCCCGAACGCCGCCGCCAGCTGGGCGAGCTGCTGAGCAGCGGCGGCGACGCGTTCGATATCGAGATGAAATACGGCACGGTGGGCGCGGTCGCGTGCGACGGCGACGGCCATGTCGCGGCCGCGACCTCGACCGGCGGGGTGATGGGCAAGATCTGGGGGCGGATCGGCGATTCGCCGCTGATCGGGGCCGGCACCTATGCCGATGATCGCGCCGGGGCGGTGTCTTGCACCGGGGCGGGCGAGTTCTTCATCCGCGCCGGGGTCGGCCATGAGATCGCGGCGCGGGTGCGGCTGGCGGGGAGGATCTGCGCAGCGCCGCCGCCGCCGCCATCGCCGATATGGGGCGCTGGGCGGCACCGGCGGCACGATCGTCGCCGGGCCGGGGGGCGAAGGCTTCTGGCTGTTCAACAGCCGGGGCATGTACCGGGGCCGCGCCGATGCATCGGGGGCGCGCCAGGTCGCCATCTATGGCGATGAAGGCTAGAGCGGTTTCCAGTCAGGTGGAATCACTTGACGGCCCGGAAAACGCGGCAAAACAAACAGCTGGAGCGGTGACGGTCCTGCCGCAGGCGACCTGACCGTCAGACCATCGCCCCGGCAAGCAGCCGGGGCAGATCGCCCGCCTCGCCGCGCGCCTCGGCCATGAACAGCTGCTTGAGCGGGCGCACCCGCTGCACCGCGCCCAGCCCGAAGCGGCGCACCGCCGATGCCGCTTCGCCGCGAATGCCGAACAGCCGCGCCAGCCCGTCGGTCGATGCCGCGACAAGGAAGGTGTCGAGGCTGCGCCAGCGGCGATACCGGTCCATCAGCTGCTGATCACCCAGATCAAGCCCCAGCCGCGCGCCATCGACCAGCACCTCGGTGAGCGCGGCGGCGTCGCGCAGGCCGAGATTGAGGCCCTGCCCGGCAATCGGGTGAATGCCGTGCGCCGCATCGCCGACCAGCGCCAGCCGCTGATCGGTGATGCGCGCGGCATGGTGGAACCCGAGCGGATAGCTGGACAGCGGCGCGGCGAGCCTCATGTCGCCGAGCAGCCCGCCCATCTTCTTGTGCAGTTCGGCGACGAAGCCGCGCGGGCCAAGCTTCAGATAGCCCGGCGCATCGTCGCGGGTGACCGACCAGACCAGCCCCGAACGGTTGCCCGGCAGCATCGGCAGGATCGCGAACGGACCTTCGGGATAGAAAATCTCATAGGCGATATTGTCGTGCGGGCGTTCATGCTCGATCGCCGCGATGATCGCCACATGCTCATATTGCCAGCGCGCGATGGGAATGCCCGCCGCCTCGCGCGTCGGCGACTGGCGCCCCTCGGCCGCGATCAGCAGCGGCGCGCGCACCTCGCGGCCATCGGCCAGGCGCACCATGACGCCATGTTCGCCGCGCTCGGTCGCGACCGGGCGGGCCGGCATCAGCAGCGTGACATTGGCGGCATCGGCGGCGGCAGCGTGGAGCGCGTGGCGCAGCGCCCGGTTTTCGAACATGATGCCCAGCGCGCCGTCATCGGCCGCGGGCTCGAAATCCAGCGCGCCCGGTTTCAGCCCGTCCGACACCCGGATCGCGGCGATCGGGCAGCCCTTGCCCTCCAGCCGCGCGCCAAGACCGATCGCCTCGAGCATCCGCCAGCTCGCCGAGGCGATGGCCGATGCCCGGCCGTCAAACGCCGGGGCAAGCACCGTGGCCGGCTCGGCCGGATCGATGACCGTCGACGACAGGCCGTGCGCGTCGAGCGCCAGCGCCAGTGTCAGGCCGACAAGGCCGCCGCCGAGGATGATGACGTCGCTATCCATGGCCTGACAGATAGCGCCTCGCACACCGCATCACCAGCGGCGATCGCCGGTGCCTCACGCCCCCGAACTTGACGACCGAGTCCGGCTGGGCGACATGGGCAGGGCCGGGAACATTTCGCGCACAAAGCCGCCCCATCGTCTCGGTGGCGCGCAGGCGCGGCGCGGGCGATGGACGCGGGAGATGAGGGCGATGGCGACACAGGTGGCGGACGAGGACATGCCCGGCTGGCGCCAGGCGGTGGCGCGCGGCGTGCAGCGCGGCGCGGCGGTGGCCGGCGCGGTGGCGCTGGCGGCGCTCGCGCTGCTGCTCGCGCTCGCGCTGATCAGCTACCGTCCCAGTGACGCGGCGCTCAACACCGCCGCCGGCGGGGCCCCCGGCAATTGGATCGGCACCCCCGGCGCATGGGCCGCCGACCTGTTGCTGACCGGCTTCGGCCCGGCGATCGGCCTGATGCTGCCGATGCTCGGCCTGATGGCGCTGCGCCTCTATCATGACCGCGCGGTCGGGCGCTGGCGGCGCAACCTGCCGGTCGCGCTGGTCGGCATCGCGCTGATCGGCGCGGCGGCGACCGGCATCCGCCCGGGGGCCATTCCGGGCCTGCCGGCGGGGGTTGGCGGCGTGCTCGGCCATCTCGGCGCGCAGCTTGGCCAGCTTGGCCTGTCGGCGATTGCCGACCCGGCGGTGCGCGGCTGGACCGGGGCAGGCCTGGTCGCCGTCACCGGGCTGGCCGGGCTGATCGTCTGGACCCTGTGCCTCGAGCTTGACGAGATGGAGCGCGCCTGGCTGCTGCGGCGGCGCACCCGGCCGGAAATGGATGACGAGATCTGGCACGACGACACGCCCGCCCCGGTCAAGCGCCCGCGCGCCCCGGCGGAAAAGCGCCGGCCGGTCGAGGCGGACCACCGGCCGCCGCCGGTGATCTCGGTGCCTGAGAAAAAGGACAAGGACCCGCGCCCCCAGCCGCCGGTCCAGGCAAGCCTTGACCTCAAGGACCGTTACGCCCTGCCCCCGCTCGACCTGCTGCGCCCGGCCCCGCCGGCAAGCGGCGGCACGCTCGACACCGCGGCGCTCGAACGCAATGCCCGGCTGCTCGAAAGCGTGCTCGACGATTTCCACGTAAAGGGCTCGATCGTCGAGGTCCGGCCCGGCCCGGTCGTCACCATGTATGAGCTGGAGCCCGCCGCCGGCATCAAGGCTAGCCGCGTGATCCAGCTGGCCGACGACATCGCCCGCAACATGTCGGCGCTGTCGGCGCGCGTCGCGACGATCCCGGGCCGCACGGTAATCGGGATCGAGCTGCCCAACCAGAAGCGCGAGGCGGTGGTGCTGCATGAACTGGTCGCCAGCAGCGCCTTTGCCGACCAGGCGGGATCGCTGCCGATCATCCTGGGCAAGAACATCGCCGGCGATCCGGTGATCGCCGATCTGGCCCCGATGCCGCATTTGCTGGTCGCGGGCACCACCGGGTCGGGCAAGTCGGTCGGCCTGAACGCGATGATCCTGTCGCTGCTCTACCGGCTGACGCCGGACCAGTGCCGGATGATCATGATCGATCCCAAGATGCTCGAACTCAGCATCTATGACGACATTCCCCATCTGCTCGCCCCGGTGGTCACCGAACCGCCCAAGGCGATCCGCGCGCTGCGCTGGGCGGTCGAGCAGATGGAGGAACGCTACCGGATGATGGCCTCGGTCTCGGTGCGCTCGCTTGCCAGCTTCAACGAGAAGGTGCGGCTCGCCAAGGCCAAGGGCCAGCCGCTCGGCCGCCGCGTGCAGACCGGCTATGACGCCGAGACCGGCCAGCCGCTCTATGAGGAAGAGCAGCTGGTCTATGAACCGCTGCCGCAGATCGTCGTGATCGTCGACGAGCTAGCCGACCTGATGATGACCGCGGGCAAGGAAGTGGAGTTCCTGATCCAGCGGCTGGCGCAGAAGGCGCGCGCGGCGGGCATCCATCTGATCATGGCGACGCAGCGCCCCTCGGTCGATGTCATCACCGGGGTCATCAAGGCGAACCTGCCGACGCGGATCAGCTTCCAGGTCACCTCCAAGATCGATTCGCGCACCATCCTGGGCGAACAGGGGGCCGAGCAGCTGCTCGGCAAGGGCGACATGCTCTATATGCCCGGCGGCAAGCAGATCGCCCGCGTCCATGGCCCGTTCGTGTCGGACGACGAGGTGCGCGCCATTGCCGATCACTGGCGTGCACAGGGCAAGCCCGATTACATCCAGGCCGTCACCGAGGAGCCGGAGGATGGCGGCTTCGAACTCGATGGCGCGCCGTCGGGCGACGACAGCCCGGAAGACCAGCTCTATCGCCGCGCCGTGCAGATCGTGGCGGAAAGCCAGAAGGCCTCGACCTCCTATGTCCAGCGCCAGCTGCGCATCGGCTATAACAGCGCCGCCCGGCTGATCGAGCGGATGGAAAAAGAGGGCAAGGTCGGGCGGCCGGACCATGTCGGCCGCCGCGAAGTGCTGATCGACACCGATGGCAATCCGGTCTGATCTGATTGCGATTGCGGCGGCGCTGAGCGCCCCGTTCGGCGCGGCACCCGCCGCCGCCCAGCCGGCGACAGCGGCTCCGGCCAGCCCCCAGCCGCAACCGGGCGCAGCATCGGCGGATGAGGCGGCGCTGATCGCCCGCCATGCCGATCTGGTCCGGCGCACCGGGCCGGTGCTCGAGCTGCGCACCGACCGGGGTGGGAAAGGCTGGAAAGCAGCGATTGCGCGGCCCTGCCCGACAGCTGCGTGGTCTATACGCTCGACCGGGTCTGGGCGGCTGAGCGCCTGTTCGGCATCCGGCTGAGTTTCTACGAGGGCATGGATTACATGGTCATCGACAGGATCGGCGCGGGGATCCAGACCGGCGAACGGCCGGTGTTCGCGCCCTCGGGGCGTTATTTCGCGAGCGCGTTCATCGACCATGCGGGCGGCAATGGCGGCTGGGTGCGGCTGTGGCCGGTCGGCAGCGACCTGCCGGTCCGCGCGGTCGTGACCGGCAATGGCGAGCCGGCAGACCTGGTCTGGCATGGCGAGACCTGCCTGTCCTTCAAAGTGACCGGCGGCGGACCGCTGGGCGGGCGGTCAACCGACGACACCAGGAACTGGTATCTCGTTGCCGCAGTGCCCGAATGGCGGCTGACCGAGCGGCGGCCGGCTGGCTGCCGCTAGCAAGAGCAGAATATGCATCGACGAGGGCCGCATCGACAGCCGCAGCGCCACATTCTACGCCTTGGCCCGAACCAGAACTCAGACACACAGAAGGGAGGGATCATGTTCAAAACCGTGCTGCTTGGCTGCGCCGCGCTGACCGCGAGCGCCGCCGTCGCGCAAACCGCGGCAAAGCCCGAGGCGCTGACCGCCGATGGCATCCCCGCCGTCCCCGCCGCGCTTGCCGACCAGACCCGCCCCTATCTGGAGGTCCGTTCGGGCGCGTTTAGGGCGTGGCACCCGACGCGGCGGTCGGCGCTGATCACCACCCGGTTCGGCAATGTGCCGCAGATCCATGAAGTGGCGCAGCCGATGGGCGCGCGCACGCAGATCAGCTTTGAAGCCGATGCGATTGCCGGCGTGTCGGTCGCGCGCGGGCGGGGCGATGTCACCGTCGTCCAGAAGGATGTCGGCGGCAGCGAGTTCTGGCAGCTCTATACGCTCGCCGATGGACGGCTGAAGCTGCTGACCGACGGCAAGAGCCGCAATTCGCTCAACGCATGGAGCCATGACGGGCGGCTGATCGCCTATAGCTCGACACGGCGGAACGGCACGGATTCGGACCTCTATGTGATGGACCCGCGCGATCCGGCGACCGACCGCATGGTCGCCCAGGTCAAGGGCGGCGGCTGGGCGGTCGCCGATTTCGCGCCCGACGGGAAAAGCGCGATCGTCGCCCAATATGTGTCGGTCACCAAGACAAACCTGTTCCGCATGGATCTGGCCAGCGGGGCGATGACGCCGATCGGCGATCATCGCCGCGACATCGCCTATTCGGGCGCGAAATTCGCCCCCGACGGGGTGTTGTGGGTGACGTCCGACGACGGATCGGATTTCCAGCGGCTCGGCACGCTCGATCCCGCGACCGGCCGGTTCACCCCGGTGTCGCCCGAACCGCGCTGGGATGTCGACGGGTTCGACATTGCCGCCGATGGCAGCTTCATCGCCTATCTGGTCAACGAGGCGGGGGCCAGCCGGCTGCGCATCCTCGACACGCGGACGCGCGCCGTGCGCACCGTCGACGCCCTGCCGCAGGGCGTGGCGGGCGGCATCGAGATCGCGCCCTGGGGCATGATCGGCCTGACGCTCAGTTCCGCAACCGCATCGGCCGACATGTATGCGGTCGATCCCGCGACGCTCGCCGTCACCCGCTGGACGCAGAGCGAGACCGGCGGACTCGATCCGGCGCGCAACCGCCCGGCGGAGCTGGTGACGGTCAGGAGCTTTGACGGGCTTGAGGTGTCGGGCTTTCTCTACCGCCCCGATCCGGCGCGCTTCCCCGGGCGGCGGCCGCTGATCTTTTCGATCCATGGCGGGCCGGAAGGCCAGTCCCAGCCCGGTTTTCTGGGGCGGAACAATTATTATCTCAACGAACTGGGCGTCGCCCTATTCTTCCCCAATGTCCGCGGCTCGACCGGCTTCGGCAAGACATTCGTGTCGCTCGACAACGGGCCGTTCAAGCGCGAGGATTCGGTGCGCGACATCGGCGCATTCCTCGACGTGCTCGGCCGCGATGCCGGGCTCGATCCGGCGCGGTTCGGCGTGTCGGGCGGCTCTTATGGCGGCTATATGTGCTATGCGAGCGCGATCCGCTTCGGCGACCGGTTCAAGGCCGCCCAGTGCACGGTCGCGATCTCGAACTTCGTCACCTTCCTCGAAAACACCCAGGGCTATCGCCGCGATCTGCGCCGCGTCGAATATGGCGACGAACGCGACCCCAAGCAGCGGCAGAAGCTGATCGAGATCTCGCCGATGACCCGGGTGGACGAGCTGCGCATCCCGCTGATGGTCGTGACCGGCGGTAATGATCCCCGCGTCCCGGCGTCGGAGGCGGACCAGATCGTCAAGGCGGTGCGCGCCAAGGGCCGGACCGCCTGGCACCTGCTGGCCGCCGACGAGGGCCATGGCTTCGCCAAAAAGGCGAACCAGGACTATCTGATGTGGACCACGCTGATGTTCTGGGATCAGAATCTGCTGAAATAAGGCCGTTTGCGGGGGGTTCAGCGCCGGTTCAACGGTGCCGGGCCAGGGTCGGCCCGCCCCCCGCTACAGGAGAAATCATGTCGCTGCGCCCCCGCCAGTTTCTGCGCCATTGCCTGCGCCCGGCCCTGCGGCTTGCCCTGACGGGCGTCATGCCGGCCCTGCTGGTTCCCGCTATGGCGGCTGCCCAAGCACAGGCGCCTGCCCAGCCGGGCGGCGATCTTGCCCGGGTCGGCGCGCATCTGCGCGGGCTGGCGGCGATGACCGCCGATTTCACCCAGACCGACCGCACCGGCAAGACGCTGACCGGCACGCTGTCGCTCAAGCAGCCGGGCAAGATCCGGTTCCAGTATGCGCCGGGCGTGCCGCTGCTCGTCGTCAGCGACGGGCGCGCGCTCAGCTTTGTCGACTATCAGGTGCGGCAGGTGTCGCGCTGGCCGATCGGCGGGTCGCCGCTCGGCGTGCTGCTCGATCCGCGCAAGGATCTGTCGCGGGTCGCGCGCATCGTCCCGTCCGGCCAGTCCGATGTGGTGAACGTGCTGGTCCGCGACCCCAAGCATCCCGAATATGGCGCGATCACCCTGGCCTTCACCCAGCGCGGCGACGCGCCCGGCGGGCTGTTGCTGCAGGGCTGGGTGGCGCTCGACGCGCAGAACAACCGCACGACAGTCCGGCTCGCCAACCAGCGGCTCAACCCGCCGCTCAGCGACACGCTGTTCCGTTTCACCGATCCGCGCCGCGACCGGCAGCGCTGAACACCCATTCATCGCAGCGACAGCTTGGCCTGCTAGATTGGCTTCGTGGTCAAAGAGCCCGGCGGGACTTCCCCCTGTTCCCCGCCCCAAGCCTCTGACCCGCCAGCGTGATGACGCTCGGTCGGCCCCCGCTCCACGCCCCCGGAGCGGGGGTCTTTCCTTGTCGAACCCGGCCCGGCTCCTTATTGCTCGGCAGCGATGGACAGCCTGAAACTCGCCTCGTGGAACATCAACTCGGTCCGCTTCCGGCTGGCCATTGTCGAACGCTTCCTGGCCGAGGAATCGCCCGACATCTTGTGCCTGCAGGAAACCAAGGTCGAGGATAGCAGCTTTCCCGCCGCCGCGTTCGCGGCGCTCGGCTATCCCCATGTGCTGCTCAATGGCCAGCGGATGCATCACGGCGTCGCGATCATCAGCCGCGTGCCGCTGACCGCCGACATGCGCCATGACTGGCAGGACAATGGCGAGGCCCGGCATCTGGGCGTGCGCCTGCCCAACGGCGTCAGGCTGGAAAATGTCTATGTGCCCGCCGGGGGCGACGTTCCCGACCGCGAGCTCAACCCCAAATTCGGCCAGAAGCTGGATTTCATCGCGCGGATGACGCGCTGGTCGGAAACGGTCGACGCGCCGACGATCATGGTCGGCGATTTCAACATCGCGCCGCTGGAAAGCGATGTGTGGAGCCACAAGCAGCTGCTCGACGTGGTCAGCCACACGCCCATCGAGGTCGAGGCGCTGACGCGGCTGCAGGATGCGCATGGCTGGGTGGATCTGGGCCGCCGGTTCATCCCCGCCCCGGCGCGTTATTACAGCTGGTGGAGCTACCGCGCGCGCGACTGGGCGGCGTCCGACCGTGGCCGGCGGCTCGATCACATGTGGGCCAGCCCCGATCTGGCCGCGACCGCGGTTGCGCACCGCGTCCACGAACCCTGCCGGGGCTGGGAAAAGCCCTCCGACCATGTCCCGCTGGTGACGGAGTTCCGCTTTTGAGCGCCGCGGCGCGGGCGATTGACGGGCTGCGCCGGGGCTGGCCCGTCGTGATCGGCGCAGACGGGCAGGCGATCGCGCTGCTGCCCGTCGAAACGGCCGATGCCACGCGGCTGGCGGCGTTCGACCCCGATCACCGGGCCGATCTGCTGCTGTCGGCCAGCCGGGCGGCGACGCTCAGGCTCGCCAACCAGGCGGCGGCGGCCACGCCCGGCCAGGCGGTGCAGGTGATGCGCGCGCCCTGGATCGATTTCGATGTCGCGGTGGCGCTTGCCGATCCGGCGCTCGACCTGTCGACGCCGCTCAAGGGACCGTTCCGGGCGATCCCGGTCACGTCGCCCCAACTGGCGGCGGCGGCGCTCGAACTGGCGCGGATCGCCGGGCTGCTGCCGGCATTTTTCGTCAGGGAGGCGGAGGCCAGCGCCGACGCGCTCAGCCCGGCGGACATCGCCGCTGCCGAGGATGCCGCCAATCTGCACATCGCCACCCGGGCGCGGCTGCCCGTATCGGCGGCGGAGGGGGCGGAAATCGTCGCCTTCCGCTCGGCCGATGGCGGCGATGTCCATGTCGCGCTGGTGATCGGCCAGCCCGACGGCACGCCACCGCTCGTGAGGCTGCACAGCGAATGCCTGACCGGCGACGTGTTCGGATCGCTCAAATGCGATTGCGGGCCGCAGCTTCAGGCCGCACTTCAGGCCATGGCCGGATCGGGCTGGGGCATCCTGCTCTATCTGCGCCAGGAAGGGCGCGGTATCGGCATCGTCAACAAGCTGCGCGCCTATGCGCTGCAGGATCAGGGCTTCGACACGGTCGATGCCAATGTCCGGCTGGGCTTTGCCGTCGATGCGCGCGATTTCCGCGTCGCGGCGCGGATGCTGACGTTGCTCGGCCAGACGCGGGTGCGGCTGATGACCAACAATCCCGACAAGGTCGCCGAACTGGGCCGGGCAGGCATCGACGTGGTCGAGCGCGTGCCCCACCGGATGACGCCCAATCCGCACAATGCCCGCTATCTCGACACCAAGCGGGACCGGACCGGCCACCAGCTCTAGAGCGGTTTCCAGTCAGGTGGAATCACCTGACGGCTCGGAAAATGCGGCGCGATTAGCCCGGTCGGATCAGATCATGCCGATCAGCCGGCGCACCTCGTGGAAATCATGGGCCACCGCATGCACGCCGCGCGCCCGCAGCCGCGCGTCATGCCCGTCAAGGCAGTGGCTGCCGGCGGCCAGCCCGATCACATGCGCGCCCGATGCGACCGCGCCGGTCGCGCCGACCTCTGAATCCTCGAGGATGACGGTGCGGGCGATGTCGACGCCCAGCGCGCGGGCGGCGTGCAGATAGATATCCGGGGCCGGCTTGCCGCGCGCGACATGTTCGCGCCCGCTGAACAGCCGGTCGCCGAACGCATCGGCCAGCCCCAGATGCGCCAGATGGGTGGCGATCCAGTTGACCCGGCTGGACGATGCGATGGCGCGCGGCAGATCGGTGGGAAGATCGCGGACGAAATCGACCGCCCCGGCCACCGCCTCCAGCCCCTCGCGCAGCACGCGGGCGTCTTCCTCGGCACGGCCCTGATGGAACCCCTCGGGCAGTCTGTGGCCGATATGCGCCTCGATCGCGTCGTAAAATGCCTGTCCCGACAGGCCGGAAAAACGCGTCAGCGCATCCTCGACCGACACCGGATGGCCAAGTTCGGTCAGCAGCCCGGCCAGATGGGCATTGCCGACATATTCGCTTTCGATCAGCACCCCGTCGAAATCGAAGATGATCGCATCGAACCTCATGCGCGCGGCCCGAACAGTGCGGAGCCAACACGGACATGGGTCGCGCCCAGCGTCACGGCGGTCTCGAAATCGTCCGACATGCCCATGCTCAGCAGCGGCAGGCCATGGTCGCGCGCGATTTTGGCGAGCAGCGCGAAATAAGGTGCCGGCTCGACGCCCAGCGGCGGCACGCACATCAGCCCGGCCGGTGCCAGCCCCGCGCCCCGCGCCTCGCCGAGCAGGCCCGGCAGATCGGCGACCGCACAGCCGCCCTTTTGCGGCTCATCGCCGATATTGACCTGCACGAACAGCGTCGGCGCGCGCCCCGCCCGGTCGATCGCGCGCGCCAGCGCGGTCACCAGCGACGGGCGATCGAGCGCATGGATCGCGTCGAACAGCGCCACCGCCTCGTCGGCCTTGTTCGATTGCAGCTGGCCGACAAGATGCAGCTCGATCCCGTCATGCTCGGCGCGCAGCGCCGGCCATTTCGCCGCCGCTTCCTGCACGCGGTTTTCGCCGAACCGGCGCTGGCCGGCGGCGATCAGCGGGCGGATCGCCTCGGCCTCATGGGTTTTGGACACGGCAATGAGCGCGATGTCGGCCAAGTCGTGCCGCGCGACTTTGGCGGCACGGGCAATGCGCTGCTGCACGGCGGCCAGCCGCGCGGCGGGGCTGTCCGCCGAGGTTGCGGGCGGGGTTGAGGGCGGGGCTGGAGGCATGTCGCCGGGGGGCGTTGCGGCAAGGGTCATGGCCGCTGCTATAGGATAGGCCCATGCCCGAACGCCACCGCCCTTTGCCCCGGTCCCGTCCCCTGCCGCGCTGCTGGCTGCTCACCGACGAACGGCAGGGCGCGGCGCTGTGGCCGGCGCTGGCGCGGCTGCAGCGCGGCGCGGGCGTCGTGGTGCGCCATTACGGGCTGGATGCCGGGGCGCGCGGCGCGCTGATCACCCGTATCCGCGCCCTTGCGCGGCGGCGCGGCCTGACCGTCGTGCTGGCCGGGCCGGCAGAGGACGCGGTGCGCCTCCGGCTCGACGGTGTCTACCAGCATCCCCGGCGGGCGCACCGGCAGCTGATCGAACTGGCGACCGCGCATGACCGGGCGGAGCTGGTGGCCGCAGCCCGGCGCGGGGCCGATCAGGTGCTGCTGTCGCCGGTCTTTGCCACCCGCTCCCACCCTGGTGCCGCGACGCTGGGGCCGGTGCGCTTCGGCCTGCTGGCCCGGCATGCGCGGCTGCCGGTGATCGCACTTGGCGGCATGACGTCAGACCGGGCGCGGCGGCTGGCCGCCCTGGGCGCGCATGGCTGGGCCGGGATCGATGGCTGGGGCGCGCAAGCGCGTTGAATGCCGGGCGCGGAACACCCGCGCGGATCAGAACTTGAACGCGGTGCCGATATAGACCGCCTGCGCGTCACGCCGGCGATCGTCGACCAGCTTCAGCCGGTCGCGGTCCTCGGCGCGGTAGCGCACGCCCGCCGTCACATCGATGTTGCGCGCGATGCGATAGGAGCCGCCCAGATCGAACGAGGTCGACTGGCCACCGGTCAGCTTCGACACCGGATCCATCGGCCGGTCACGCTCCACCTGAATGCGGCCGCTCCAGCGCGGGGCGTTGTAGCTGAGGCCGAGATCGACGCGCTCACGGCTGCCGGGCATTCCGGCGGTGTCGATGCGGGCGACATCACCCGACAGGGCAAAGCGTTTCCAGCCCACGGCCACGCCCAGATTATAGGCGATAGGCGTCAGGATGACGGTGCCGGCCGTGCGTGTGCCGTCGGTGCGCCCGGCATTGGATGCGGCGCGGACGGCGACGGTGACCGACCGGTTGCCGGTGCCGATCGCCGCCGGCGTGAAGCGGAATCCGCTATGGCTGAGCCCGGCCCGGGCGAGCGCGGCGGCGACGCGCGGATCGGCGGCGGCCGGCGTGAAGGAGCCGATGCCGCCCCGGGCGCTCAGCCGGACGGGACGTTCGGCAGCGGCATGGGGCGCGCCAAAAACCGGCGACATCGCGGCGCCGACGACGGCAAGTGCCGCGCCCCCCGCAATCCACCAGTTCCGACTCATTGCCATCAGCTGTCCAAATGCTCCCGGTTCATATTTTCAACTATATGATGTTTTTCGGCTTTGCCACCGCCCGGAGTCGCTTTCCCGGCAGGTGTGGCCGCAAGCCCACAGCACCGGCATGGCAGGGACGCTTGCGGGGGCGGGGCCAGAGCCTATAACGGCGCAAACGCCATAAGCCCCGATCCTGAGGAAAAAGAATGCCGCGCTTGAGCCGTGCCGCCGCGTTGCTGTTGACCGCATCCCTGAGCCTGGCGGGATGCCAGTGGATCAAGGACGATCTGTCCAAGGGCCTGGGCGGCGGCAGCAAGAAGGACCGCAGCCGCGAGGCGGACATCGCCGCATCCAAGGTGACGACGATCGGCGTCAACGCCTATCTGTGGCGCGCGGCGCTTGAGACGCTGTCGTTCATGCCGCTGGTGCAGACCGATTCCAATGGCGGCGTGATCGTCACCGACTGGTATGTGAACCCGGCCGCGCAGAGCGAGCGGATGAAGGTGACCGTCACCATTCTCGACCAGGATCTGCGCGCCGACGGGCTGCGCGTCGCCGCATCGCGCCAGACGCTGCAGAACGGCCAATGGGTCGATGCGCCCGTGCAGGCGGCGACCGTGCAGAAGCTGGAAGACATCATCCTGACGCGGGCGCGCGACCTGCGCCGCGCCACCATTGCCGAGTAAATCCCGATGACCGCGCGCTTCAATCCGCGGGCGGCCGATGCACGCTGGCAGAAGGTCTGGGCCGAACGCGGCACCTTCCATGCGTCGGACGACAGCCCGAAGCCCAAAAGCTATGTGCTCGAGATGTTCCCCTATCCCTCGGGGCGCATCCATATGGGCCATGTCCGCAACTATACGATGGGCGACGTGCTGGCGCGGTTCCGCCGGATGCAGGGCATGGAAGTGCTGCATCCGATGGGCTGGGACGCCTTTGGCATGCCGGCTGAAAATGCCGCGATGGAAAAGGGCGTGCATCCCGGCACCTGGACGCGGGCGAACATCGCCACGATGCGCGACCAGCTGAAATCGCTGGGTTTCGCGCTCGACTGGAGCCGCGAACTCGCAACCTGCGAGCCCGAATATTATGGCCAGGAACAGGCGCTGTTCCTCGACCTGTTCGAACATGGGCTGGTCTATCGCAAGGAATCGGCGGTCAACTGGGATCCGGTCGACCAGACGGTGCTCGCCAATGAACAGGTGATCGACGGTCGGGGCTGGCGCTCGGGCGCGCTCGTCGAAAAGCGCAAGCTCAGCCAGTGGTTTCTGAAGATCACCGATTTCGCCGACGAGCTGATCGACGGGCTGCAGACGCTCGAACATTGGCCCGAAAAGGTCCGGCTGATGCAGGAAAACTGGATCGGCCGCAGCCAGGGGCTGCAATTCCGCTTCGCCCTGTCGTCGGGCGGCACGGTCGAGGTGTTCACCACCCGGCCCGACACGATCTTCGGGGCCAGCTTTGTCGCTGTCGCCGCCGATCATCCGATCGCCGCCGCGCTGGCCGAAACCAACCCGGCGGCCGCCGCCTTCATCGCCGAATGCCGCGCCGGCGGCACGACCGCGGCCGAGCTGGAAACAGCGGAGAAAAAGGGATTCGATACCGGGCTGACGGCCACCCATCCGTTCGATCCGGAATGGCGCCTGCCCGTCCATATCGCGAACTTCGTGCTGATGGATTACGGCACCGGGGCGGTGTTCGGCGTGCCGGCGCACGACCAGCGCGACATGGATTTCGCGCGCAAATACGGCCTGCCGGTCACCCGCGTCGTCGCGGACGGGGACGAGACCGATCCGGTCTTTGTCGGTGACACCGCCTATACCGGGCCGGGGCGGCTGGTAAACTCGCGCTTCCTTGACGGGCAGGAGGTCGAGGCCGCCAAGCGGCTGGTGATCGAACGCGCAGAGGCCGGCGGCTGGGGACAGGGAACAACCGTGTTCCGGCTGCGCGACTGGGGGGTCAGCCGCCAGCGTTACTGGGGCACCCCGATCCCGATCATCCATTGCGACCATTGCGGCGCGGTGCCCGTGCCCAAGGATCAGCTGCCCGTGGTGCTGCCCGAGGATGTCAGCTTCGACATCCCCGGCAATCCGCTCGACCGCCATCCGAGCTGGAAGCATGTCGACTGCCCCAAATGCGGTGCAAAGGCGCGGCGGGAAACCGACACGCTCGACACCTTTGTCGATTCCTCCTGGTATTTCATCCGCTTCGCCAGCCAGCCCGCTGACCGGCCGTTCGACAAGGCGGTGGCCGAAAGCTGGCTGCCGGTCGGCCAGTATATCGGCGGGGTCGAACATGCGATCCTGCATCTGCTCTATGCCCGGTTCTGGACGCGGGCGCTGGCGCGGATCGGGCGTCTTGACGTCAAGGAGCCGTTCACCGGCCTGTTCACCCAGGGCATGGTGACGCACGAAACCTATCAGGGCCCGGACGGCAAATGGCTGAGCCCGGACGATATCGAGAAACGCGACGGCGGCTTCGTCACGCGTGACGGCCAGCCGGTAACTGTCGGCCGCGTCGAGAAGATGTCGAAATCCAAGAAGAACGTCATCGATCCGACCGGCATCATCGACGCCTATGGCGCAGACGCGGTGCGCTGGTTCGTCGTGTCGGATTCGCCGCCGGAGCGTGACCTTGAATGGTCGGTCAACGGCATCGAGGGCGCATCGCGCTTCGTCAATCGCGTCTGGCGGCTGGTGACGGCGATGGACGCGGCAACGGGGGACGACGAGGCATTGGAACGCCGGCGCAACCAGACGATCGCGGGCGTCGCCGCCGATATCGAGGCGCTTGCCTTCAACAAGGCGATCGCCAAGTTGTATGAGTTCACCGGGGCCGTTGAAAAGGCCGCGCCGTCGGCGGCACGCAACATGGCGATCCGCACGCTCGTCCTGCTCGTCGCGCCGATGATGCCGCATCTGGCCGAAGAAGCCTGGGCGCTGCTGGGCGAAGACGGGCTGGTGGCCGATGCCGCCTGGCCGGCACATGATCCGGCGCTGCTGGTCGACGATCAGGTGACCATTGCCGTGCAGGTCAATGGCAAGCTGCGCGACACGCTCACCGTGGCGCGCGGCCAGGCGCGCGAGGCGGTCGAGGCGCTGGCGCTCGCCGCGCCCAATGTCGCCCGCGTTCTTGACGGCAAGCCGCCGCGCAAGGTGATCGTCGTGCCCGACCGGCTGGTCAATCTCGTCGCATGACCCGGTGGGCGCTCTTCGCCGCCGCGGCGCTCGCCATGCTGCTGCCGGGCTGCGGGCTGCGGCCGCTTTATGGCGGGGGTGGCGGGTCGGGCGTCGTTCAGGCGCTGGGTGATGTCAGCATCGGCCCGATTGCGGGGCGCGATGGCTGGCTGGTGCGCAGCGCGCTGCAGGACCGGCTGCCGGGGGCGGCGAGCGCCCAGCCGCGCTACCGGCTCGACGTGACGCTTGAGGACAAGATCGAGGGCTTTGGCGTGCGCGCCGACGATGCCGTGACGCGTGAACGGCGGACGCTGCGCGCCCGTTACCAGCTGGTCGAGTTGGACGGCGGCACCGTGGTGCTCGACGCCACGGCGGGATCGGATGCCGGCATCGACGTGGTCCGGTCCGAATATGCGACCATCGCGGCGGAGAACAGCGCGCTCGAGCGGCTGGCGGGCGAGGTGGCGGACCAGATTGTCGCCCGGGTGGCCCTGTTCGCGTCGCGGCAGGCAAAGCCGTGACGGTGCGTCGTTGATGGTCGGGCGATGAAAGCCGCGAAGCGCCCCGATGTCGAACGGGCGATTGAGCGGCTGGACGAGTCGGTCCGGCTGTTCCTGTTTCACGGCCCTGACGAGGCGGGATCGGCGGCGCTGGCCGAACGGGTTGGGGCGCGGCTGGGCGCGGATGCCGACCGGATCGATGCCGATGGCGCGCAGCTGGCCCGCGACCCGGCCTGGCTGGCCGACGAGGCCGCCGCCCAGTCGCTGTTCGGCGGACCGCGCTGGATCCGCGTGCGCGCGAGCGGTGATGAGGTGCTGGCAGCCGCGGAGGCGCTGCTCGAAGCCCCGCGCGCGGGCAATCCGGTGGTGATCCTGGCCGGTGCGCTCAAGCCTGCATCCAAACTGCTCAAGCTCGCGCTGGCATCGCCGCACGCCCTCGCCTTTGCCAGCTATGTGCCCGAAGGCGGCGACGCCGCGCGGCTGGCGACGGGGCTGGCGGCGGCAAGGGGCCTGACCCTGTCGGGCGAAGGGGCGCGCGCGCTGGTCGAGGCGAGCGGCGGCAACCGGGCGGTGCTGGAGCGGGAGCTGGACAAGCTGGCCGATTATCTCGACGCCGATGCGCAGACGCCGCGCACGGTTTCTGCTGAAGCGATTGCGGCGGTGATCGCCAATGACCGGGACGCTGATCCGTTCGACGTCATCGATCCCGTGCTGACCGGCATGGCCCGGCAAGTGGCCGATCAGATCCGGCAAGGTGCAGTCGCCGGGCCGGAGGCGGTGGCGGTGATCCGGGCGGCATTCCGGCGGGTCTTGCAGCTTGCCGCACTCAGGGTTGAGGCGGATGACCGGCAGAGCATCTCTGCGGCGTTGGAGGCGGCTGGCAAGTCTTTGTTCTGGAAAGATAAACCAGTGATCGAGGCAGCATTGCGGCGGTGGGACGGACCCGGCCTTGCGACGATCATCGACCGGCTGACCGACGCTCACGCACAGATGATGGCCCCAGGCAGCCCAGCCGGGCTGATCGCAGCCGAACAGCTGCTGACCATTGCCCGGGCAGCAGCACGGCGGCGATAGAGCGGTTTGCCGCGTTTTCCGAACCGTCAGGTGAGTCCACCTGACTGGAAACCGCTCTAACCGGTCAGATCCGCTCGCCGGACAGGCGCTGGCAGATCAGATCGAGCTGATCGAGGCTTGAATAGCCAAGGGTGACGCTGCCGGCGGTGCCGCTATGGCTGATCCTGACCTTCAGGCCCAGCAGATCGCCCAGCTGCCGCTCGAGCGCGGCGATATCGGCATCGGCCGCCTGCACGCGCGGCGCCGCGCTCTGGGCAGGCGTGCCGCCGGTGCGGACATCGCGGGCCAGCCGCTCGGTCTCCCGCACCGACAGCCCCTTGTCGATCACCATCTGCGCCAGCTTTTCCGGATCGCGGGCCGTGATCAACGCGCGCGCATGGCCCATGGACAGCCGCCCATCGGCCACGGCCGCCCGGACCGGCGCGGGCAGATCGAGCAAGCGCAGCAGATTGGCGATATGGCTGCGGCTTTTGTGGACGATCCGCCCCAGCGCTTCCTGGCTGTGGCCGAAACGGACGATCAGCTTCTTATACGCCTCGGCTTCCTCGATGGCGTTCAGATCCTCGCGCTGAATATTCTCGACCAGCGCCAGTTCGAGCGTTTCGGCCTCGTCGAAATCGCGGACGATCACCGGCACCTGATGCAGCCGTGCCCGCTGCGCCGCGCGCCAGCGGCGTTCGCCGGCGACGATCTGATAGCCGCCGCCAAACGGGCGCGCGACGATGGGCTGGATCAGGCCGCGCGATTCGATCGATCGGGCCAGTTCGTCGAGCGCCGCCTCGTCAAAATGGCGGCGCGGCTGCTCCGGATGCGGCTGCAGTTCCGCAACCGGGACCATGAGGATTCCGCGCGACCGCTCGCCAGCGGGCGCGACCGGTTCCTCGCGCACCGCCTCACCCAGCAGAGCCGACAGGCCGCGACCAAGCCCGGCAGGCCGTTTACGATTGCCCTCGCTCATCCCCTTCCCCCGATCATGCGCCTGCCCCGGTCAAACTCTGGCCCCGGTCATGCGGCGCGGGCGCTGGGCGGCAGCCGGCCGATCAGCTCGCGGGCCAGCGCGATATAGGCTTCGGACCCCGGACAGCGATGGTCATAGATCAGCGCCGGTACCCCATGGCTTGGCGCTTCCGACAGACGGACATTGCGCGGAATGACGGTGTCGAACACCACTCCGCCCAGACAGGTGCGGACATCTTCGGCGACCTGCTCGGTCAAATTGTTGCGCCGGTCATACATGGTCAGCGCAACGCCGAGGATCGCCAGCGCCGGATTGAAGCGCGCGCGGATGCGGTCGATGGTCTGAAGAAGCTGGCTCAGCCCCTCCAGCGCGAAAAACTCGCATTGCAGCGGCACGAGCAGCGAATCCGCCGCCACCATCGCGTTGATCGTCAGCAAACCCAGCGAAGGCGGGCAGTCGATCAGGCAAATGTCCCAACGGCCCGGCGCGCCGGCAAGCGCATTGCGCAACCGGTGGGTGCGCTGGTCCATCTCGACCAGCTCGATCTCGGCACCCGACAGATCGACCGTTGCCGGCACCAGATCGAGGCGCGGCACCTTGGTCGGCACCACCGCATCGGCAAGGCTGCACTGCGCCGTCAGCAGATCATAGCTCGAATGGCTGCGCTGAGCCTGACCGACGCCAAGACCGGTGGACGCATTGCCCTGCGGATCGAGATCGACCAGCAGCACGCGCCAGCCGGTTGCGGCCAATGCGGTGGCGACGTTGATCGCGGTGGTCGTTTTGCCCACCCCGCCCTTCTGATTTGCCACGCCGATACAGATCATCGTGCCGTCCGCCTGACCTGGGTCGCGACAACGATCTGTGCCTGATCGTCCGTCACGCTCTGTTTCACGTGGAACACACCCTGCCATGCCGCGCGCGCAGCTTCCAGTTCAGACTGCGCGCTGCGCCCCTTGGGCAGGATCCAGACTGTGGATAAGTCCGCAACATGGGCAGCCGATGCGAAGATCTGCGGCAGCGGCGCATAAGCGCGGGCGGTGATCGCCCGGTGCGGGCCGGGCACAAGCTTCTCGACCGTCATCTGATGGACGCTGACATGACCGAGCCCGAGCATCTCGGTCGCATCGCGAAGAAACGTCACCCGGCGCGCCCGCGGCTCGACCAATGTCATCGGCTGGTCGGCCAGAATAGCGAGCACCAGCCCCGGCAACCCCGGCCCCGACCCGATATCGAGCCAGCTGGCGGCGTCGGGCGCATGGGTGAGCAGCTGGGCCGAATCAACGATATGCCGCCCCCAGACCACCGCCTCACTGGCGCGCGCGATCAGATTCTGCCGGCCATTCTCGGCCAGCAGCAGATCGACATAAAGCTCAAGCCGGGCACAGGCGGCCTGTGGCCAGCGGGCGGCGAGCCACGCCCGCGCTTCCTCCTCGGTCACGCGGCGCGCTTCTGGCGATGCGCGAGAATCGTGGCGAGCGCCGCCGGGGTCACCCCCCGGATGCGGCGGGCGGCCTCGAAATCGGCAGGACGCGCGGCTTCCAGGCGCTCGACCATCTCGTTCGACAGGCCAGGGATCGACCGATAATCGAGATCCACCGGCAGGCTCACCGATCCGGCCTGGCGGAGCGCGCGGACCTCTGCATCCTGGCGCTCGAGATAGGGCGCATAGCGGGCATCCTCGATCGCCCCATCAACGATCGCGCGGTCGACCTTTTCCAGTTCCGGCACAGCCCGCACCAGCGCAGGCGCATCGACACCGGCATGACGCACCCATTCCGCCAGCGGGCGCGGCGCGCCGTCTGCGGGCAGACCCGCCACGCCAAGCACCTCGGCGCGAACCTTGCGCGCCAGCACCATCGCGATTTCGGCGCGGGCAGCGGCGCGCTGATCGAACAAGGCCCGGCGCGGCGCACCCACACAGCCCAGCGCCACACCGATCGGGGTCAGCCGCTCTATGGCATTGTCCGCCCGCAGCCTCAGCCGGTATTCGGCGCGTGCGGTCAGCATCCGGTAAGGCTCGGTCACGCCCTGAAGGGTCAGATCGTCGATCATCACGCCGATATAGGATTCGGCGCGGTCGAATATGCATGGATCCTGGCCGCCGGCATGGCGCGCGGCGTTGAGGCCCGCGACCAGCCCCTGCGCTGCGGCCTCTTCATAGCCGGTGGTTCCATTGATCTGCCCGGCAAGGAACAGCCCGGGGAGCGCGCGCAGTTGCAGATCGGCGGTCAACGCACGTGGATCGATATGGTCATATTCGACCGCATATCCGGGCTGCACGATCTCCGCGCGCTCCAGCCCGGCAATCGTGCGGACAAAGGCGAGCTGGCTGGCCGCCGAAAGCGAGGTCGAAATGCCATTGGGATAGACGGTCGCGTCGTCCAGCCCCTCCGGCTCCAGAAAAATCTGATGGCCGTCACGGTCGCCGAAGCGGACGATCTTGTCCTCGATCGAGGGGCAATATCGCGGGCCCTGCCCTTCAATCGCCCCGCTGAACAGCGGCGATTCATCAAGGGCCGCGCGGATGACATCATGCGTCGCCGCATTGGTGCGGGTGATCCCGCAGGCAATGGCCGGATTGGGGCGGTCAGCGACCATCGCGGACATCGTCCAGCCCGGCGCGTCGGAGGGCTGGCTGTCCAGCGCTGCCCAGTCAATGGTCCGCCCATCAAGGCGCGGTGGGGTGCCCGTCTTCAGCCGCGCGATCGGCAGGCCAAGCGCGCGCAGCTGATCACCCAGCAATTGCGCTGCCGGCTCGCTGGTGCGCCCGCCGGTCTGGGTTTCCCGACCACAGAACATGCGGCCGTTGAGGAAGGTGCCGGTCGCGATCACCACTGCCCCGGCACCAAGATCACGGCCATCGGCAAGGCGAACACCGGCGATCCGCCCGCCGTCCACGAGCAGCGACGCGACCTCGGCCTGGACAATGTCCAGCCCCGGCTGATCGGCCAGCATCTGCTGGATCGCCGCGCGGTACAGGCGTCGGTCAGCCTGCACGCGGGGGCCGCGCACGGCAGCGCCCTTCGAGGCATTGAGCATCCGGTAGTGGATGGCCGCTGCATCGGCGGCACGGGCGATCAGGCCGTCAAGCGCATCGACCTCGCGCACCAGATGGCCCTTGCCCAGGCCACCGATTGCCGGGTTGCACGACATCGCGCCGATGGTTGCGTGCGAAAATGTGACCAGCGCCGTCGGCGCGCCGACACGCGCGCTGGCCGCTGCCGCCTCGCAGCCGGCATGGCCGCCGCCGATGACGATCACGTCAAACATGCCGCCCTAAAGCCCCGAACGGACCCAAAAGTCAAAAATGTTCCACGTGGAACGGCCTATTTGCCGACACAAAAGGTGCTGAACAGCGCGTCGAGCATGTCCTCGGTGCCGGCCCTTCCGGTCAGCGCATCCAAGGCCTGCCGGCACCGTCGCAGCAATTCGGCCCGGATCAGCTCATCGGGCTCGCCCCGAAAGGCGACGATCAACTCGTGACATTCCGCAACCAGCGCGCGCTGCCGCCGATTGAGCGCCGCCTCCCCTTCCACCGGCAACAATGTCCGTGCCGTGGCGACAAGCCGGTCCGCCAGCGCGCCCAGCCCCTCCCCCGTCATGGCCGACACCGCGAGCCGACCTGCCGGCAGGGTCTCCCGCCCGGCCATGTCGGCCCGGGCATGAACGAGAATGACGGCATCAGGCCCGTCTTCCCCCACTGTCTCCGGGTCCGGTTCGGCATCGTCGAGCCAGACCAGAATATCGGCACCCCGCAGCCGCTCGCGTGCGCGCTCGATCCCGATCCGTTCGATCGCATCCCCGGCTTCGGCCCGCAGCCCGGCGGTGTCGGTCAGCACAAATGCGACGCCGCCGATCCGCACCGGCGCTTCGATCACGTCGCGGGTGGTGCCGGCCACCGGCGAGGTAATCGCCACGTCCCGGCCTGCCAGAGCGTTGATCAAGCTTGATTTTCCGGCGTTCGGCGGTCCGGCGAACACGACCCTGATCCCGTCGTGCAGCCGTTCCGCCTCGGGCCTCGCGCGCAGCGCTGCCATGTCCGCGTCCAGCGCCGCCGCCAGTGCGGCGATCCGCCCGTCCTCGACCGGAACATCATCCTCGTCCGACTGGTCGAGCGCCGCCTCGACCAGCGCCGACAGCATCAGGATCTGCTGGCGCCAGCCTTCGACCTGCGCCGACAGCCGGTTGCCGGCCAACGCGGCCCGCCTCTGTCCCTCAGTCTCGGCACGCAGCAGATCGGACAGCGCCTCGACCTGCACCAGATCCATGCGGCCATTCTCGAACGCCCGCCATGTGAACTCACCGGCGCGCGCCGCGCGCACGCCAGGCATCGCGCCCAGCGTGCGTTCGACAGCGGCCACCACCGCACGCCCGCCATGCAGATGCAGCTCGACCAGATCCTCACCGGTCACCGACGATGCTGCCGGGAAAAACGCCACCAGCGCCCGGTCCAGCACCTCTCCGGCTGCATCGCGCAGCGTCCGCAGCGACAGGCGCTGGGGTTCGGGAACCACCCCGGCCAGCCGGTCGAGCACCTGCTGCGCCGCCGGGCCGCTGATCCGCATCACCGCAATCGCTGACGGCGGCGAACCGCTCGACAGCGCAAAGATCGTGTCCGTCACGGCTTGCGACCGCTCATCCCGTCAAGCAGCTGCTGCCACATGCGAAAGCCGGCATCGCTCATCGGGCCCCAGCTTTTGAACATCGCCTCCACCGCCTCGCCGCTCACGCCATTCTTCACCGTGTCGACCAGCTGGGCGACATAGGCTTCGTGCACCGGCGTCAGATCGGGCAGGCCCAGAAAGCGGCGCGCCTCTTCGGGCGTGCAATCCACCTCGACATTGAACTTCATCCTGTCCTCCCGCTTGAGCCGCGCCGGGCCGCGCTGCTAACGCCGAAACAGTGACGCGGGGGCGCGCGATCCGCAAGCAAGGGAGAGATTGGATGGGCCGCATGATCAGCATCGACACCCTGGCCGGCGACGGCAGTTTCAGCGCCTATGCCGCCGAACCGGCGGGCACGCCGCGCGCGGCGATCATCGTGATCCAGGAAATCTTCGGCGTGAACGAAGGCATCCGCCGCAAATGCGACCATTGGGCAAGCCTTGGCTATCTGGCCATCGCACCTGACCTGTTCTGGCGGCTGGAAAAGGGCATCGAGCTTGATCCCGATGTGCCCGACCAGTTTCAGCGCGCCCTCGGCCTGTTCGGGCAGTTCGACCAGAATGCCGGGGTTGCCGATATCGAAGCGACGATCCGCGCCGCGCGGGCGATGGGGGCGGCCAAGACCGGCTGTGTCGGCTATTGCCTAGGTGGGCGGCTGGCGTTCATGGCGGCCGCGCGCACCGATATCGACGCCAGTGTCGGCTATTATGGCGTCGGCATCGACAATCTGCTGGATGAGCGCCACGCGATCGCCAACCCGCTGATGCTGCACATCCCGACTGCCGACCATTTTGTCGGCCCCGAGGTGCAACAGGCGATGCATGACGCGCTGGATGATCATCCGCGCGTCGTGCTGCATGATTATGTCGGGCTCGACCACGGCTTTGCCGCCGAAATGGGCCAGCGGCGCAATGACGAGGCGGCCCGGCTGGCCGACAGCCGCACCGAAGCCTTTTTCGCCGAACATCTGGGCTGACACGACTGGCCGAGACATGAAAACGGCCCCGGAGCTCCTGCTCCGGGGCCGTTGTCATTTCGGGGCGTTCACCTCAGCCGAACAGCGTGCCGATGCCCACCTTCGGATCGACGACGCCTTCATAGACCATCGTCCCCGCGACATAGAGGATCACGACCAGGCCGATATAGGCGATCCAGCGATACCGCTCGATATATTTGGCGATCACATTCGCCGCGATGCCCATCAGCACCACCGACAGCAGCAGGCCGACAATCAGGATCCCCGGATGGTCACGCGCCGCGCCCGCGACGGCCAGCACATTGTCGAGGCTCATGCTGACATCGGCAACCGCGACCGCCCAGGCCGCGGCGGCAAAGCTCTTGGCCGGGGCAACGCCCGAATCCTCGTCACCGGCGATTTCGGGTGAATCACCGCTCTGCCCTGCCGGACGCAGCTCGCGGAACAGCTTCCACGACACCCAGAGCAGCAACAGACCGCCGGCAAAGATCAGGCCGACAATCTGCATCAGCTGGGTGACGATCAGTGCAAAGGCGATGCGCAGCACCAGCGCCGCGATGATGCCGATCATGATCACCTTGCGGCGCTGATCGGCAGGCAGGCCGGCGGCCAGCGAGCCGACGACGATCGCATTGTCGCCGGCCAGCATGATGTCGATCATCAGCACCTGGCCGAACGCCGCCAGCGCGGCGGGAGAGCCCAGATTGGAAAAATCGGCCACCACATGCGCCCAGATTCCGCCGGTCGCAGCGGTCATCATCAGCATTTCAAACATTGTTTCCGTCGATCCCCACAGGCTGTGCAGCCGGGCTGCAGAAACCGTCGGCAGCCGCCCCGACATTCCGGAGCGGCGGTGCCGCGGATCCTTACTGGTTCATCGAATCGAAGAAATCCTCGTTGGTCTTCGAATCCTTCATCTTGTCGAGCAGGAACTCCATCGCGTCGACCGTGCCCATCTGCATCAGGATGCGGCGCAGCACCCACATCTTGCTGAGCGTCGAC
Organism: Sphingomonas changnyeongensis; assembly: GCF_009913435.1. Taxonomy (NCBI): domain Bacteria; kingdom Pseudomonadati; phylum Pseudomonadota; class Alphaproteobacteria; order Sphingomonadales; family Sphingomonadaceae; genus Sphingomonas; species Sphingomonas changnyeongensis. The sequence goes on from NZ_CP047895.1 coordinate 655,711, forward strand.
TTGTCGACCAGCAGCTCTTCCTTGCGGGTGCCGGATTTGCCGACGTCCATCGCCGGGAAGATGCGCTTGTCGGCGACCTTGCGGTCAAGGACGATTTCCGAGTTGCCGGTGCCCTTGAACTCTTCGAAGATCACCTCGTCCATGCGGCTGCCGGTATCGATCAGCGCGGTGGCGATGATCGACAGCGACCCGCCTTCCTCGATGTTGCGCGCCGCACCGAAGAAACGCTTCGGCCGCTGCAGCGCATTGGCATCGACGCCGCCGGTCAGCACCTTGCCCGAGCTGGGCACGACAGTGTTGTAGGCGCGGCCCAGACGGGTGATCGAATCGAGCAGGATCACCACGTCCTTTTTGTGCTCGACCAGGCGCTTGGCCTTTTCGATCACCATTTCGGCGACCTGCACATGGCGCGACGCCGGTTCGTCGAAGGTCGAGCTGATCACCTCGCCCTTCACCGACCGCTGCATGTCGGTCACTTCCTCGGGCCGCTCGTCGATCAGCAGCACGATCAGGAACACTTCGGGATGGTTGGCGGTGATCGAGCGGGCGATGTTCTGGAGCAGCACCGTCTTGCCGACGCGCGGCGGCGCGACGATCAGCGCGCGCTGGCCCTTGCCCTGCGGCGCGATGATGTCGATCACCCGCGCCGACTTATCCTTGACCGTCGGATCGCCCAGGTCGAGCTTCAGCTTCTGTTCGGGATAGAGCGGGGTCAGATTGTCGAAATTGACCCGGTGGCGCACCACCTCGGGATCGTCGAAGTTCACCGCGACCAGCCGGGTGAGCGCGAAATAACGCTCGCCATCCTTGGGTCCGCGCACCTCGCCCTCGACCGTGTCACCGGTGCGCAGGCCGTATTTGCGCACCTGGTTGGGCGACACATAAATGTCGTCGGGACCGGCGAGGTAGTTGGCCTCCGGGCTGCGCAGAAAGCCGAAGCCGTCGGGCAGCACCTCGATCGTGCCCTCGCCCATGATCTGGACGCCATTTTCGGCCTCGGCCTTCAGGATGGCGAACATCAGATCCTGTTTGCGCAGCGTCGACGCCCCTTCGACGCCCAGCCGCTCGGCCATTTCGACCAATTCGGCCGGCGATTTTTTCTTCAGATCCTTGAGGTGCATGTAAAGTCCGGTGGCTAGGGGCTTGGGGGTGGAGCGATCGTCTCGGACCGGAGCCGGTCAACAGCCGGTCATCGGGCGACGACACAAGCAGACGAACGACACAGACGCGGATCGACGATGCCCGGTGCGGCGCAGGACGCGTCCGCAGGCAGATGCCAACGAGTTAGGCAGCGGTCCAAGGCGAGTCAAGCCGGGGCGTCCCCGGCAGCCAGAGCCCCCGGCCAGCACCTGACGGGGAGGCAGAAGCCGCTGCGTCAGAACGGCTTCAGCACCACCAGCCAGACGATCAGCACGACGCCCAGCGCGGGCAGCTCGTTGAGCATCCGCAGCCGGCGATCCGGCAGCGTCGCCCGCCCCTCACTGAGCTTGCGCGCATAGCCGACCGCCCAGCCATGAAAGCCGCTCAGCCCGAAAACGAGCGCCATCTTGGCATGCAGCCAGCCCGACGCCCACCACTGGCCCCCGGCGGCAAGCAGCAGCCCGAACAGCCAGACCGCGATCAGCGCCGGCGTCAGGATGATCCGGCGCAGCCGCGCCTCGCGCTCCACCCAGCGCGCCGCCTCGTCCGGCCGGCTGAGCGCATCCTGATGATGGATCAGATAGCGGGGGAAAATGAACAGCCCCGCCATCCAGAAAATCACGAAGATGATGTGCGCGGCCTTCAGCCAGTCATAGGCGGGCGCAAGCCAGGCTGCCATCAGCCGCCTTTCCGCACGCGGGCCAGCAATTGTTCGACACGCTCGATCGGGGTGTCGAGCAGAATGCCGTGCCCGAGGTTGAACACATGCGGCCGACCGGCAAAGGCATCCAGCACCCGGTCAATCGCCGCATCGAGCGGGGCGCCGCCTGCGATCAGCGCCAGCGGATCGAGATTGCCCTGCACCGGCAACCCTTCGGGCAGATTGGCGTTCGCCCAGGCCGGATCGACCGTCTCGTCCAGCCCGACCGCATCGACGCCGGTTTCACGCGCATAAGCGGGCAGCTTGCCCCCCGACCCTTTGGGAAAGCCGATGATCGGCGTGTCGGGATGCCGCGCCCGCAGCGCCTTCACGATCCGTTCGGTCGGCGCGATGACCCAGGTCTCATACTGATCGGGCGACAGGCTGCCGGCCCAGCTGTCGAACAGCTGCACGGCATGGACGCCCGCCTGAATCTGGCGGTCGAGATAATCGATGGTCGCCTGCTCGATCGCGGTGATGATCGCGCCAAAGGCTTGAGGGTCGCGATACGCCATGCGCCGCGCCTCGGCCTGTTCGCGGCTGCCCTCGCCCGCCACCATATAGGTCGCGACCGTCCAGGGGCTGCCGGCAAAGCCGAGAAACGTCACCGCCGGATCGAGCGCGCCTGCGACCAGCCGGACCGTTTCATAGACCGGATCGAGTCGCGCCGGCACCGGGGCCAGTTGTTCAAGCGCGGTGTCGACCAGCCTGGGGCTCAGCTGCGGCCCTTCGCCCGCCAGGAAGCGCAGATCCTGCCCCAGCGCATGGGGAATGACGAGAATGTCAGAAAACAGGATCGCCCCGTCGAATCCGAACCGGCGCAGCGGCTGCAGCGTGACTTCGGCAGCCGCCGCGCTGTCATGCACAAGCTCGAGAAAACCGCCCTTTTCCGCCCGCAAGGCGCGATATTCGGGAAGGTAACGGCCGGCCTGGCGCATGAGCCAGACGGGCGGGGGATCACGGCGCTCGCCCCGCAGGACGGCAAGCAAGGGACGATCGCTCTTCATCTTATCCTTTTCTTAAGGTTCGGGTGGTTGATGATGTTAGAGCGCGAGTCATGGGAATTCAGGACGCATCCTGATCCTGCCAACAATTTGACGGCGTGGGAATCCGCAAAAGCGCCGCGAGTCGTTTCGCTCCTCCCCATTATCCACATGGTCTGGATGAAAATTCGGGGCTGTGGACGGCATGGTGTGCGAATCACCGGACAGCGGGGCCTGAATCGCCCGTTCGATGCTTCCCCTTGCGTGTCACGCGGCTTTTCCACAGGGATATGCCCCGTGACCACGCGCCTGCACCTTCATCTGCTGTCGGATTCGACCGGCGAGACGCTTGAGACCATCGCCAAGGCGGCGCTTGCCCAGTTCGACGGGGTGGAAACGATCAGGCATTTCTGGCCGATGGTCCGCTCCGAGGCCAATCTGGAGCGCATTCTCGAGGAAATCGGCCAGAATCCGGGGCTGGTGCTGTTCACCCTGGTCAATCCCGAAACGCGGCAGCGGCTGGAGACGCGCTGCCGCACGCTCGGCCTGCCGATCGTCGCCGCGCTCGATCCGGTGACCGATGCGCTGTCGTCGATGCTGGGGCAGGCGGCCAAGGCGCGGCCGGGGCGGCAGCATGCGCTCGACGCTGCTTATTTCGCGCGGGTCGAGGCGATCCAGTTCACCATCGCCCATGATGACGGCATCGGTGCCGAGGATTGGGAAGATGCCGATATCGTGCTCGCCGGCATTTCGCGCACGTCGAAGACGCCGACGTCCATCTATCTGGCCAACAAGGGTTATAAGGTCGCGAACATTCCGCTGGTCGTCGAATCGCCGCCGCCTGACAGCCTTTACCGGCTGCGTCGCCCGCTGGTCGTCGGGCTGACGACCAGCGTCGAGCGGCTGGTCGCGGTGCGCCGCAACCGGCTGCTGTCGCTCAATCAGACGCCCGAGACCGATTATGTCGATCAGGATGCGGTGCGCGCCGAGCTGGCGTTCGCCCGGCGCATCTTCGCCGATCATGACTGGCCGGTGATCGACGTCACCCGCCGTTCGATCGAGGAAACCGCAGCCGCGGTCATCAACTTCGTCAATGAGCGCAGGCCATGCTGATCCTTGCCTCGCAAAGCGCCGCGCGGCGGGCGATGCTGACCGCCGCCGGGGTGGCGTTTGCCGCCGAAAGCCCGGGGGTCGATGAGGATGCCGCCAAGCAGGGGCTGCGCGCCGAGGGGCTGGACCCCCGCGCGCTCGCCGATGCGCTGGCCGAGCTGAAGGCGATGCGCCTGTCGCTGCGCCATCCGGGGGCGCTGGTGCTCGGCTGTGATTCGGTGGTCGCGCTCGACGATGGCACGGTGCTCGACAAGCCCGCCGACCGGGCCGAGGCCGCCGCCCATCTGCGCGCCATGTCGGGCCGCGTCCATCAGCTGCATTCGGCGGCGGTGATCTGCGAAAATGGCCGTCCCGTGTGGCGGGTCGTCGACCGCGCCGCGATGCATGTGCGCAAGCTGTCCGACGCGTTCATCGCGGACTATCTCGATCAGGACTGGGAAGCGGTGCGCTGGTGCGTCGGCGTCTACCGGATCGAAGGGCCGGGGGCGCAGCTGTTCACGCGGATCGACGGCAGCCATTTCACCATCATGGGCCTGCCGCTGCTGCCGCTGCTCGATTATCTGCGCATCCGGGGACTGTTGACGTCATGACGCCTTATGCCGAGGTGATCGGGGATCCGATCGCCCATTCCAAATCGCCGCTGATCCATGGCTTCTGGCTCGAACGGCTCGGCCTCGACGGTGCCTATCGCGCCGCCCATGTCCGCCCCGAGGACCTTGCCGGCTATTTCGCCGGGCGCGCTGCCGATCCCGCATGGCGCGGGTGCAACATCACCGTGCCGCACAAGGAAGCGGCGCTGGCGCATGTGCTCGACCGCGGCGATGTCCGCGGCACGATCGGCGCGATCAACCTTGCCTATCGTGACCGCGACGGCGCGATCGTCGGCGCGAACACCGATGCGGCGGGGTTTTATGATCCGATTTCCGCGCTCGACCTGACCGGTGAGCCGGTGACGGTGATCGGTGCGGGTGGCGCGGCGCGCGCCGTGCTGTTCGCGCTCGCGCGGATGGGGGCGGGGCCGGTCACGATCCTCAACCGCACGCCGATGCGCGGTGCCGCGCTGCTTGCCGCTTTCGGGCTGAAGGGCCGCGCCCTTCCATTGTCCGCGCCGCTGCCGCCGGCGCGGCTGCTCGTCAACGCCTCCACCCTCGGCATGACCGGCCAGCCGCCGCTCGACATCGATCTGTCGCCGCTGCCCGGCGATGCCATCGTCTATGACATTGTCTATGCCCCGCGCGAGACGGCACTGCTGCGCGCGGCGGCGGCACGCGGGCTCGACATTGTCGACGGGCTGGCGATGCTGATCGGCCAGGCGGCCTATGCGTTTGAAATCCTGTTCGGCCAGCCCGCCCCGCGCGAGCATGACGACGCGCTGCGGGATCTGCTCGGCGCATGATCCTGCTCGGGCTGACCGGCTCCATCGGCATGGGCAAATCGACGGTCGCGGCGATGTTCCGCCGGCTGGGCGTGCCGGTGTTCGATGCCGATCAGGAGGTGCACCGGCTGCAGGGGCCGGGCGGGGCGCTGGTCGCCGAGATCGAGGCGCTTTTTCCGGGGACGACGGGTCCGCTTGGCGTCGACCGTCAGGCGCTGGGCCGGGTGGTGCTGCACGACAAGGCCGCGCTTCACCGCCTCGAATCGCTCATCCACCCGGCGGTCGCGCGGGCGCGGGCGCGGTTCCTGCGCCGCCATGCGGCCCGGCGGCTGGCGGTGCTCGACATTCCGCTTCTCTATGAAAAACAGGGCTGGCGCGCCGTCGATGCCGTGGTCGTGGTGTCCGCCCCGGCCTGGATGCAGCGCCGCCGGGTGCTGGCGCGGCCGGGCATGACCCCGGCCAAACTCGCCCGTGTCCGCGCGCTCCAGCTGCCCGATGCCGAAAAACGCCGCCGCGCGGATTTCGTCATCGACACCGGCGGGCTGATCGATCGCACGCGCGCCGATGTTTACCGTCTCGTCACTTGCCTCCGCGCGCACGGCGTCCGATATTGCCGCCAATGCGCGAGATCGTCTTCGACACCGAAACCACCGGCATCCAGGTCTCAGAAGGGCACCGGATGGTCGAGATCGGGTGCGTCGAGCTGATCAACCGAGTCGAGACCGGCCGGGTGTTCCATGCCTATTTCAACCCCGAACGCTCGATGCCGCCCGAGGCGCAGGCGGTCCACGGCCTGTCGGAAAGCTTCCTGTCGGGTCAGAAGCTGTTCGTCGAGCTGTGCGAGGAGCTGCTCGACTTTCTGGAGGACAGCCCGCTCGTCGCGCACAATGCGGCGTTCGATTTCGCCTTTCTGAACCATGAGCTGGGCGTGGCCGGGCGGCTGCACATCCCGCGCGCGCGGATGGTCGACACGCTTGCCTTGTCGCGCGCCAAGCATCCGGGTGCCAAGCACAGCCTTGATGCGCTGTGCACGCGCTACGGCGTCGATCGCAGCCACCGGATCAAGCATGGCGCGCTGCTCGACGCGCAGCTGCTTGCGCAATGCTATGTCGAACTGACCGGTGGCCGGCAGATCGGCCTTTCTCTCGGCGCCGAGGCCGTGGCCGGCCCCGGGCCTGCGCCCGCGCCCGCAACCGGGCAGCCGGCGTCGCGCCCGGCGCGGCCGCCCCGGCCGCACGCCGCTTCGCATGACGAGCTTGCCCGTCATGCGGCCTTTCTCCAGCAGATCAGCAATCCGTTGTGGCTGGAGGGTGCGGCGGCCCCGGCCGCCTGAGTGAAAGACGCCGGCAGCCACCCGGTTCCGGCGTGGTGAAGGAGAGAAAGATGGAAGTCCGCGTCTCAGGCCATCAGGTCGATGTGGGAGAATCGCTGCGCTCGCACGCCGAGGAGCGCGTCCACAGCATCGCCGAAAAGTACTTCGCCCGCGCGATTTCCGCCCAGGTCCGGTTCGGCAAGGGGCCGCATGACCATCGGTTCGACTGCGAAATCGTGATCTATGTGCCCGGCGGTGTCGTGCTGAAGGGCAGCACGCGGGCGAACGAGGCGCAGCCGGCGTTCGAGGAAGCGCTCGCCAAGATCGAAAAGCAGCTGCGCCGGCATCACCGCCGGATCAAGGACCGCGCCGGCCAGGCCGCGGCGGTTCAGGCAGCATTCGACGATGCCGGCTATACGGTGTTCAGCCTGCCTGAGCCGGAAGAGGATGAACAGCTTGCCGACAATGCGCCGATCATTGCCGAAACCCGGGTCGATGTGCCCGATGCCAGCGTGTCCGACGCCGTGCTGATGCTGGACCTGCGCAACACCAATGCGCTTTTGTTCAAGAACAGCGCGACAGGCATATTGAATATGGTCTATCGGCGCGGCGACGGCACGATCGGCTGGGTGGAGCCAGAGCGCACCGCCTGATGCCGGTTCAGGCCTGATTCGGAGGGCCGGGCGCAATCCCGGCCCTGACGCAATCTTAACGATTGCGTTTCCTCATTTGCGCGCCCGGCTGTTTCGGGCGCTTGGGTTGTGTGATGGACGATTTCAGCCGGTTCCTGCCCCATGAGGCGGTCATGGCCGACTTGGCGGCGGCCAATAAGAAAACGCTGTTCCAGTCGCTTTCATCGCTTGCCGAACGGGTGATGGGCCTGGATGGCAAGCAGGTGCTCGACCGGCTGAACGAGCGGGAGCGGCTTGGCACCACCGGTTTCGGCGGCGGCGTCGCCATTCCCCATGGCCGGATGCCGGGGCTGGACCGGGTGCGCGGTGCCTTTGTGCGGCTGGCACGGCCGATTGATTATGGTGCGATCGACGATCTGCCGGTCGACATGGTGTTCATGCTGATGTCGCCCGCCGATGCCGGGGCCGACCATCTGAAGGCGCTGGCGCAGGTCAGCCGCAGGATGCGCGACCGTGCCTTTCTTGCCAAGCTGCGCGGTGCTGCCTCCCCCGATGCGCTCTATGCGCTGTTCACGGCGACCGAAACCCGCGATGCAGCCTGACGGCGGGCGTGGCGGCGGGGGCGCGGAGGCGCATTACCGGGCGCTTGAAAGCCTGTATCTCGCGGCGCCGATCAACCGGCTGTTCCGCTCGCGCCTCGAGATCCCCGAAGAGGGCGTGGCGCGCATCCATTTCGACATTGACGAGACCGTCTATCACGCCGCCGGTGCCGCCCATGGCACCAGCTATTTCAAGATGCTGGACGATGCCGCCTTTTACGCGGCGAACAGCCTGGTGACCGACCGGTTTCTGCTCACCACCGCCTTCAACCTGCTGTTCACCCGGCCGCTTCATGCCGGCCCGGTGATTGCCGAAGGCCGCTGGGTCAGCGGCCGCCGCCGCGTGCTCGTCGCCGATGCCCGGCTGATCGGGCCGGACGGCGAGGAAGCGGCGCGCGGCACCGGCACGTTCATGCGCTCGCGCATGGCGCTGTCGTCGCTGCCCGGCTATGCGGACGGGGCATGACGCCCCGGCTGTCCAGCCGGATGACGATCGACGCGCTGTGCCGCCGGGTCGCGGCCGAGGGCGGGTTTGCGACCGTGCTTGCCCGTGGTGACGATCAGGCCGGGGCGATCCTGATCGCCTGTGCCGAGCGCGGCGTCGTGCGCCAGCTGCTCGAACGGGCGCTCGATCCGGCCGGCGCCTATCGCTGGAGCCCGTGCGGACCACAGGATATGGCGTCTGCGCAGGCGCTGTCCGACTATATGGCGCGCCGGCGCGCCCGCGATCCCGACCTTTGGTTAATCGAACTGGACGTCGCACAAGCCGAACGGTTCGCCGCTGAAATGACCGCGACGGATTGACCCCCGGCCCGGTTGGGCAGAAAGCGCGCCATCCGCATTGCGCCAGATCGCCCGCCGAACACCAGCCTGTTCCGGAGCGATAGCGTAGTCGGGGGGAAGATCAGCAGGGCACCGCCCGTATCTCGCGGCCCTGTCAGTCGATCGACCCACCGCACAGAACGAATTCGGAATGAGTAACGCCCAGCGCATCGCCGGCCTCATGGCCATGACGATCGCCACCATTTTCGGAATCGCCGGGGCTCCGGGCCTGGCACTTCCCGCCGACCAGAAGGTCGGCCCCCTGACGGCCCAGACCCTTCAGGGCCAATCGCTTCAGGGCCAGTCGGTTCCGGCCGATGTGACCGTCTCGACCGACGGCATCGTGCCCAGCCTGGCGGTCGACGCCAGCGCGCTTCAGGATTCTCCGTCCGCCGCCCAGCCGGCGAGCCTTGCCGAGATGGTCGCCGCCCAGCCGGTTCCGGCGCGGCTCGACCGCGAGCTCGAATGTCTGGCGGCCTCCGTCTATTTCGAATCAAAGAGCGAACCGCTCGAAGGCCAGCTGGCGGTTGCCGAAGTGGTGCTCAACCGCGCCAACTCCGGCGGACGCTTCCCGTCGTCGATCTGCGGCGTCGTGTTCCAGCCGAGCCAGTTCTCCTTCGTCCGCGGCAACGGCTTTCCGCCGATCAACCGGACCAGCACCGCATGGGAAACCGCGGTCGCCATCGCCCAGATCGCCATTGCCGAGCGCTGGGAATCGCGCGCGGCCGACGCGCTGTTCTTTCACGCGGCCCATGTCCGCCCGTCCTGGCGCAAGACGCGCGTGGCGACGCTCGGCAACCATCATTTCTATCGCTGATCCGCACCGGCCGGCGCCTTGGGGTGTCGGCCGGGCTTTTCAGTGTTCCTGACATGTTCTAGACTTTTGGGATGGTCGATGCCCATCCCGAACGCCATGTCGTGGCCGATCTTCGGCCAGCCCCGGCCGGTGCGGCGATCCCGGCGGCCGATGTCGCGCGCGGCGTTGCGCGGATGTTGCTGCGGCATGATTATGCCGCGCTCACCGAAGTGCCGCTCGGCAATGGCCGCCGCGCCGACATCATGGCGATCAACAGCCGCGGCCAGATCCTGATCGTCGAGATCAAGGTGTCGCGCGCCGATCTGCTCGGCGACGGCAAATGGCCCGAATATCTCGATTATTGCGACCGGTTCTGCTGGGCGGTGCCGGCCGGCTTCCCGCTCGATCCGTTCGATGCGCCTGCCCTCAGGCCCGATCTGGCCGGGCTGATCGTCGCTGACCGCTATGACGCGCAATATTGGCGCGAGGCCGGGGTACAGGCCATGCCCCCGGCGCGTCGCCGGGCCGAAACGCTGCGTTTCGCCCGGCGGGCGGCGCACCGGCTGATCGGCCATCTCGATCCCGACGCCGCGCAGTTCTGACCGGCCGCCGGGCGGCTGCCGGATATGGTCACATCGGCCCGGCGGCGGGCTTTTTCGTCTTGGGCTTGATGTCGTCCATCAGCTTCAAAATCACCTGCGACCGGCCGTCGCGTTCGGCATATTGGCGCGCCGACATGCCCGTCGCGGTGTCGCGCTTGGCCGGATTTGCGCCCTCGGTCAGCAACAGCCGGGTCATCGCAATGTCGCGCCGCTGCACGGCAAGGATCAGCGGCGTTTCGCCCTGACCATTGGGCAGGTCGACCTGCGCGCCGCGCAGGATCAGCAGTTCCGCCCCTTCGGTATAGCCGATGCTGGCCGCGATGCTGAGCGGGGTCTGGCCGCGCCCGTCCTTGGCATTGGGGTTCGCCCCTTTCTGCAGCAGAAAGGCCAGCCAGCTGCTGTCGCGCGCGCGGGTGACGATATGCACGGCGCGTTCGCCGGTCGACACATCGCGGGTGTCGATCAGCGTCGAGGGGTTGTTGCCCAGCAATTCCTGTGCCTTGCCGCCATCACGGTCGCGGACCGCCTTCAGGAAGTTGTAGCTGTCGGAAAACTGCGCGACCGCTGGCGCCGCGATGATCAGTGCCGCGACGGCGGGAATGAGACGTGCTGCGTTCACGGGCCTACTCGTCTGGTTACACTTGAAACCATGCGCCTAGCACAGCATGTGTCCGGGCGCGATGACCTTCCCCCTGTTCCGCCGCGCCGCCTGCGCCGCTTTTGCGCCGCTGCTGATGATCGCCGCCTGCTCGGCCCCAGCACCTGCGCCGCCGCTGGCCGATGCCCGCATCGGCGGGCCGCTCATGCTCACCACCCAGGACGGCCAGAGGCTGACCGACGCCGATCTCGCCGGCAAATACCGGCTGATCTATTTCGGCTACAGCTATTGCCCCGATGTCTGCCCGGTCGATCTGCAGAATCTGATGGCCGGCTTTGCCGCGCTTGAGAAAAGCGACCCGGCGGTCGCCGCGCGCATCCAGCCGATCTTCGTCAGCATCGATCCGGCGCGTGACACGCCCGCCCAGCTCAAAACCTATGTCCGCGCTTTTCATCCCCGGCTGATCGGGCTGACCGGCACCGACGCCGAAATCGCCCGCGTCGCCAAGGATTATGCGGTCTTCTACCAGCGCGAGGGCAAGCCGGGGGCGGCCGATTATCTGATGAACCACAGCCGCATCGCCTATCTGATGGGCCCGGACGGCAAGCCGATCGCGCTCGCGCCCCATGATGCCAAGCCGGAGGCGATCGCCGCCGAGCTCAAGCAATGGGTGCGCTGAGTTGGGGGCGGATGCCGGCCGTTTCTGGGAAGACCAGCCGCTCGAGGCGCTCGACCGCGCCCAGTGGGAGGCGCTGTGCGATGGCTGCGGCAAATGCTGCGTCCACAAGCTGGAAGACGAAGAGACCGGCGAAATGTTCGCGACCAATGTCGCGTGCAAGCTGCTCGACCGGCACAAGGGCCAGTGCCGCGACTATCGCCATCGCCGCGCCTATGTGCCCGAATGCGTGCGGCTGACCCCGCGGCTGGCGCGGACGCTCGACTGGCTGCCCGGGACATGCGCCTATCGGCTGCGCGCCGCCGGCCAGCCTTTGCCCGAATGGCATTATCTGGTGTGCGGGGACCGTGAGGCGGTGCACCGCGCCGGCATGTCGGTGCGCGGCTGGACGATCTCAGAAGACGATGCCGGCGAGCTGGAAGACCATATTCTCCCGGGCTGAGCCGCGCTTCGGGCCGGCGGACACGCCGCTGCGGATCGTCCGCAACGCCCGCGCCCGCGCGCTGAGGCTCAGGGTCGATCCGCGCGACGGCAGCATCCGCCTGACCGTGCCGGCGCGCGCCAGCCTCCGCGCCGCCTGTGCCTGGGCCGAAAGCCAGCGGGACTGGATCGAGGCGCAGCTGGCCGCCATCCCCGCGCCTTGCGTCTTTGTCCCCGGTGCAACGATCCCGTTTCGCGGCGGCAGCCTGTTGCTGGTCCATGTGCCGGGCCGGCGCGGCGCGCGGATGACTGGCGATCCGGTCGGCGATCAGCCTGGCGGGGCGCAGCTGGAGCTGGGCGGGCCGGACGACATGTTCGCGGCCGCCGTCATGCGCTGGCTGCGGCGCGAGGCGCTGAACCTGCTCGATGCCGAAACCCGCCTGCTGGCGGCGGGCATTCCCGTCGCGGTGGGGCGCGTCGGTGTCGGTGATCCGCGCACGCGCTGGGGCAGTTGCAGCGCCGATGGCGACATCCGTTACAGCTGGCGGCTGATCCTTGCGCCCGATGCGGTGCGCCGGTCGGTCGTCGCGCATGAGGTCGCCCACCGGCTGCACATGGATCACGGGCCGGGCTTTCGCGCGCTCGAGGCGCGGCTGGCCGGCCCGGACCTGTCAGCGGGGCGTGACTGGCTCCGCCGGCACGGGGCGGCGTTGCACCGCTGGGGCGCGCTCCGCCGGGCGTAGCACCGCCTCGGGCCGTGGCCGGTCGCGCGGCTGGGCGGGATCGACCGGCGCGTCGCGCGGGGCGCGGCCAAGCGCGCGGTCGATGAAGTTTTCGTCGAGCCGTTCGGGTGACCCGGCGGCCGGATCCTCGATCGCCGGCCCGTCCTCGGGCTGCACCGGGTTGCCATCCTCGTCCACCAGCGGCGGATCGCCTTCGCCCAGATAGGCCTCGGCATCGGGTTCCAGCTGCCATTCGGGCAGCTTCGCCTCGGTTTCGAACTGTTCGACCGGGCGGCGGGCGACGGCGGTGCGCATGAAATCGGCAAAGGCGCGCGCCGGGGCGGTGCCGCCCTGCAACCCGCGCACCGGGCGGGCATCGTCGCGGCCCATCCACACCCCCGTGGTCAGGCCCGAGGAAAAGCCCATGAACCAGCCATCCTTGTTGGAACTGGTGGTGCCGGTCTTGCCGGCAACGGGCCGCCCGATCTGCGCCGCGCGCCCGGTGCCGGCGCTGACCGCGCTCTGCATCAGATCGGTCATCCCGGCCGCCACCCAGGGCGCGACGAGCACGCGCGAACTGTCCGTCTGATGGCGGTAGAGCACGCGCCCGCCGGTCGTCGTCACCTTGGTGATGCCATAGGGCGCAACTGCAACGCCCTTGGCCGCCACTGCCGCATAGGCGCGCGTCATGTCGATCAGCCGCACGTCGGACGTGCCAAGCACCATCGAGGGTTCAAGATTGATCGGCGTCGAAATGCCGAACCGCCGCGCCATGTCGGCGATCGTGCCGGTGCCGACATCCTGGCCGATCTTCGCCGCCACGGTGTTGATCGAATAGGTGAAGGCGGTGCGCAGCGAGATCGACCCCGAGAAGCGGCCGGAGTTGTTGCGCGGGCTCCAGCCGTCGATCGTCACCGGCTCGTCGACCACCTGGTCCTCGGGCTTATACCCGGCCTCGAGCGCGGCCAGATAGACGAACAGCTTGAACGCCGATCCCGGCTGGCGCGTCGCCTGCGCGGCGCGGTTGTAGATCGAGGTGACATAATCCTTGCCGCCGATCATCGCCCGCACCGCGCCGTCGCGGTCGAGCGCGACCAGCGCGCCCTGCGCCGCCTCGGGCGTATGGGCGCGGATCGCGGCATCGGCCGCTTTCTGCATCGTGGGATCAAGCGTTGTCCACACGTCGAGCGGCTCGACCGTCTCGTCGATCAGCACTTCGAGCTGGGGCAGCGCCCAGTCGGTGAAATAGCGGACGCTGTTCTGGTTCGCATCCTCGTTCAGCCGGACATTGGCGGCATCGGCCGCGCGCATGTCCGCCGCGCTGATCACCCCCGCCTCGCGCATCTCGCTGAGCACGATTTCGGCGCGGGCGAGCGCGGCTTCGGCATCGGCGGTCGGCGAATAGCGCGACGGCGCCTTGACCAGCCCCGCGATCACCGCCGCCTCGCCCAGCGACAGCTGGTTGCCGGGATGGCCGAAAAAGCGCCGCGCCGCCGCGTCGATGCCGAACGACCCGCCGCCGAAATAAACCTTGTTCAGATAGAGTTCGAGGATCTGGTCCTTGGAGAATTTGCGCTCCATCGCCAGCGCCAGCAGCCATTCACGCGCCTTGCGCCCGAAGGTGCGGGTGTTGCTGAGGAACAGGTTGCGGGCAAGCTGCTGGGTGATCGTCGACCCGCCCTGCACCCAGCGGCCGCGCTGAACCCGGACCATCGCCGACCGAGCGATGCCGATCGGATCGACACCGGGATGATAGCGGAAGCGCCGGTCCTCGACCGACACCATCGCATCCTTCATCACCTGCGGAATCTGGTCATAGGGCAGCCATTCGCCATAGCTTGGCCCCAGCGAAACGAGCACCGTGCCATCGGCGGCGCGCACGCGGATCATCTGCCCGTTGGGCGAGGATTTGAGCTCCGAAAAGCTCGGCAGCGTCGAGGCCTGCAGATAGACGGCGACGACCAGCGCGATGAAGCCGGCAAGGGCGAGGCCCAGCCCGATCTGCACCGACCGGACGAACACGCGCCGCGCGCGGGGTTTCTGACTGCGGGGACGCTGGGCCGGCATGGGTGATCCCGGTGCTAGCGGGTCAGCCGCCGGGCGACAAGTGCGGGGCGGCCCGGAGCCTGACGGCGAGCCTGCCGGCGGGCCCGCCGCCTATCCGCGTGCGTCATTCATGCGGTGCAAAGCTGAGCGCGGCGCTGTTAATGCAGAAGCGCAGGCCCGTCGGCTCCGGCCCGTCGGGAAACACATGGCCCAGATGCCCGCCGCAGCCGGCGCAGCGCACCTCGATCCGCCGCATGCCGTGTGACACGTCTTCATGGCCGGTCACGGCCTCCGGCGCAAAGGGGTGGGTGAAGCTGGGCCAGCCCGAGCCGGATTCATATTTCGCGCTGCTGTCGAACAGGTCGGCACCGCAGCCGGCGCAGCGATAGGTGCCATCGCCATGATGGTCCCAATAGGCGCCGGTAAAGGCGCGCTCGGTCCCCGCCTCGCGCAGCACATGATATTGCTCGGGCGTCAGCTTTTCGCGCCACGCCGACTCGGGCAGCTCGTCCTTGTCCATGGCGGCAATGTGGGCGTGTCTGCCTGTGGCTTCAATGGCCGCGCGCTGTCGGCAGACGCCCGTTCACGCGCCGATCCGCGTCGCCCGCGCGACCAGCCCCGCCAGCCCCGGCGCCAGCCGGGTCAGCGCCAGCAGCGCCGGGGCGAGGGAGGGGCGTTCGGCGACCATCAGCACCGTGCGCGCGACCAGGATCGGGCGCCGGGTGCGCGCGGCGAACCCGGCCTGGAACTGTTCCGCGCCGTGCCCGGCGGTAAGCGCGCGGGCGGCGGCGATGCCGCTTGCCAGCGCAATGCCCATCCCCTCGCCGGCCAGTGACGGAATGACGCCACATTGATCGCCCAGCCGGAAAATGCCCGGCGTCGTGCGCCCTGTCCGCCAGCCATAGGGGACGGCGGCGATCGCATCGATCGGCTGGCCGGGGGCAAGATGGGCGATGCGGTCGGCGAGCGCCGGGCTTTCCCGGCCGATCGCCGCCAGCAGCCCCGCCGGGCCGCCGGTCTCGATCAGCCGCGACTTGCGCAGCGCGAGGCACAGATTGGCGCTGCCATCTTCCTGCAGCGACAGCCCGGCATAGCCCCGGTCGAACAGATGCAGCTCGATTGCGCTGCCCACCAGCCGCGACAGCCCGGCTGCCGGGCCGAGCCGCACGCGCAGGCCGAGCGACGGGTCGGCGTCGTCGCGCGGCCGGCCATGGCCGCGCAGATCATGCTTGCCGGTCGCGAGCAGCAGCGTGTCGGCGGCAAGCTGGGTCCCGTCGGCCAGCCAGAGCTGCCGGCCCTCGGCCCGCGCGACGGCGACGCCGCGTTCCACCGCCGCCCCGGCGCTGGTCGCCAGATCGAGCAGCGCCGAATCGAGCTGGCGGCGCGACACGCCCAGCGCCGGGCGCGGCAGCGGCGCATCGGCACGGCCCCGCGGCGTGAACAGGCGCAGATGATCAAGAGTCGCGCCGCGCAACTTTGTCAGCCCCAGCCGGTCGAGCGCCGCCAGGCTCTGCCACGACAGAAAACCGCCGCAGATCGCATCGCCCATCTCGCGCTGCCGTTCGATCAGCAGCGGGCGCGCCGATGGGTCGATGCCGCCCTGCACCAGCGCGATCGCGGCGGCCGACCCTGCCGGGCCGCCGCCCAGGATCAGCGTTCCGCCGCGACGCACAGGCGGAACGGGAAGACGCGCATGACCCGGGCGGTCACGCCGGCATCGGCCAGAATGGGCGGCCATTCGGCGGGGCGATAGGCGCGGGCAATCGACAGCCGCCCGTCGGCGCGGACGATCGGGTGCCAGCGCATCAGCGCGGCGAGCAGCGGATAGCCGTGATAGGCAAAGCCGTGCCGGTGCAGATCGTTGATCAGCCACCCCATCCGCGCATGCCGGTCCATGAAGCGCAGGAATGCGCGCAGCTGGTCCGCATCCATGTGATGGGCGACCAGGCTCGACACGACCATATCCCATGGCTCGCCGGCCAGATCGGCATAGTCGCCGGTTAGATAGCGGATCGGCAGCCCGGCGGGCGTGGCGGCCGCCGCGGCCGGCGCGCTGCGCGGATTGAGATCGACGCCCACCAGTTCGCAGGGCTGGCCGCGCCGCGCCGCATCGCGGGCGATGGCGCGCAGCATGTCGCCCTGACCGAACCCGACATCGAGCAGCCGGAATGGCCGCCCCCGGCTCACCCGGCGCACGAAGCCGAGCGTCGGCCGCGCCGCCAGCGTCACCCGGTTCACCCGCGCCAGATCGGCGAGCACGGCGGCATAGACACTGGCCGGCAGATCGGGGGCGTCCATCTGCTCCTCCGCCTCGCTGCGCACCGCGAGGCTGCGGACAGGTGCGGCCCCGCTCATGCCGCGCGGAACCTGAACCCTTCGGCGGCCAGCCCCGGCCCGAAGGCGAGGGCGACGCCGTTTGCGATCGGCTGGCCGATCATGCGGGCCAGGACGAACATCAGCGTCGCCGACGACATGTTGCCATGGCTGCGCAGCACCGCACGCGAGGCATCCAGCGCATCGTCCGGCAGGCCGAGCGCGGCCTCCACCGCATCGAGGATCGACCGGCCACCGGCATGGACGGCCCAGCCGTCGACGGGCGGCACGGCCTCGATCACGTCTGGCCCGTCCCTATCTGCCCCCTTCCCATCTGGTCCCTCCCCAAGCAGCAGGGCGCGCAGATCGGCGGCGGCGAGTGCGCGGGCGATGCGGCCCGGCACCTCGCCCGACAGGTGCATCGCAAAGCCCTGATCGCCAATGTCCCAGCGAATGAGGTCGGCCGAATCGGGCAGGGTCGCGGCAAAGGGCGCATCGATCCGCAGCCCCCGCGCCTCGCCCGACACCAGCGCGGCAGCCGCGCCATCGCCGAACTGCAGCATCGCCAGCAGCGGTTCCAGCGCCGGCGTGTCCTGCAGATGCAGCGAGGACAGCTCGACCGTGACGACCAGCACGCGCGCCCCCGGCACCGACCGGACGATGTGGCGCGCGCTGCGCAGCGCCGTCACCGCCGCATAACAGCCCATAAAGCCGATCAGCAGCCGTTCGACCGTTGGCGCAAGGCCAAGCGCCCGCGCGATGATCTGGTCGATGCCGGGGGCGGTGAAGCCGGTGCAGCTGGCAACGACAATATGGGTGATCGCCCCCGGATCCGCGCTGACCGCCGGGCCGAGAGCGGCAATGGCCCTGAGCGCCAGCGCCGGGGCGGCATCGGCGTAAACGGCCATGCGCGCGGCGGTGCCCGGCAACACCGGATCGGCATAGAAACCGCCGGGGGCAACCGGGCTGGCGCCGTCCGGGCCGATGGGCAGCACCGAGAAACGGTGGTCGATCCCGGCGCGGGCCGCCATCCGGTCGAACAGCCGGCGTTCACGCGGATCGGGGATGCGGGCCGATGCCCAGCCGACAAATGCCCGGTGGATGTCATGGCCCGGCGTCGCCGTCCCGATCGCGTTCAGATAGACGTCAGGCAAGGGCGCTGTCCCGATTGACCTGTGTTACACTGCCCGACAACGCACCGGTTGGAAAGCCGGGTCCGCCGCGCTAATCGCCAGCGGATGACGAGCGCCCCCACGCCGATGATGGCCCAGTATCTTCGGCTCAAGGCAGAAGCCGGCGACTGCCTGTTGTTCTACCGCATGGGCGATTTTTTCGAGCTGTTCTTCGACGATGCCCGCCGGGCCGCCGCGGCGCTCGACATCGCGCTCACCGCGCGCGGCGAGCATGACGGGCAGAAGGTGCCGATGTGCGGCGTCCCCGTCCATGCTGCGGAGACCTATCTCGCCCGGCTGATCAAGGCCGGGTTCAGCGTCGCCATCGCCGAGCAGACCGAAAGCCCCGCCGAGGCGCGGGCGCGCGGATCCAAGGCGCTCGTTGAACGCGCGATCGTGCGGTTCGTGACCGCAGGCACGCTGACCGAGGATGCGCTGCTCGACGCGCGGCGCGCCAACTGGCTGGTCGCGCTCGCCGACGCGGGGGGGCAGACCGGGCTGGCGGCGGCCGATATCTCGACCGGCCGGTTCGAGATTGTCGAGCTGCCCCCCGAGCTGCTCGACGCCGAACTTGCCCATTATGCCGCCGCCGAGCTGATCGCGCCCGAGGGCTGGCCGCGCGGCGACGTGCAGCCGCGTCCCCGCGCCGATTTCGACAGCGTGGCCGGGGAAAGGCGGCTGTGCGACCTGTTCGGCGTGGCGACGCCCGACGGGCTGGGCGGCTTTGGCCGCGCCGGGCTGGCGGCGGCGGGCGGGCTGATCGCCTATCTCGACCATGTCGGGCGCGGGCGGCTGCCGTTTCTCCAGCGGCCGCAGCAGCGCATGGTCGCGCAGCACATGCTGATCGATGCGGCGACGCGCGACAGCCTGGAAATCGTCCAGGCCCAGGGCGGCGGCCGCGCCGGCAGCCTGCTCGATGCCGTCGATCGCACGGTGACGGGGGCGGGGGCGCGGCTGCTCGCCGCCGATCTCGGCGCGCCGCTCACCGACCGGGGGGCGATCGAGGCGCGGCTCGATCTGGTCGGCCTGTTCCATGATCCCGCGCTGCGCCATGATGTCCGCGCGACGCTGCGCGCGCTGCCGGATCTGGGCCGCGCGCTGGGCCGGCTGGTCGCGGGACGCGGCGGCCCGCGCGAGCTGGCGCAGCTGCGCGACGGGCTGGCCGAGGCGCGGCGGCTGCGCGACCGGCTGGACCGGCTGCCCGATCCGCCGGCGCTGCTTGCCGCGCTGCTGCCGGCGCTTGGCGGCCATGCCGCCTTTGTCGATCTGCTGAGCCGTGCGCTGGTGCCCAGCCCGCCGCTCGATGCCGCGCAGGGCGGTTACATCGCCGAAGGCTATGACGCCGCGCTCGACGCGCTGCGCGGGCTTGGCGGGGAAGGGCGGCGGGCCATTGCCGCGCTGGAGGCGCGCTTCCGCGACCAGACGGGGATCGCCGCGCTCAAGATCCGCCACAATGCGGTGCTCGGCTATCATATCGAGGTGCCGGCCCGGCATGCCGACCGGCTGATGGCGGCCGATTCGGGCTTTACCCATCGCCAGACGCTGGCCGGGGTCGTCCGCTTCAACGCGCCCGAGCTGCACGATCAGGCGCAGAAGGTCGCCCATGCCGGGGCGCATGCGCTCGCCGCCGAGGCCGCGCATCTGGAGGAGCTGACCGCCGAGGCGCTCGGCCGGCGCGAGCCGATTGCGGCGGCGGCGGATGCGCTGGCGCGGCTCGATGTCGCAGCGGGGCTTGCCGAACGCGCGGTCGAGGGCGGCTGGACGCGCCCGGCGCTCGCCGACCGGCCGGTGCTGGAGATTGGCGGGGGCCGGCATCCGGTGGTCGAAGCGGCGGTCGCGGCGACCGGCGGCCGGTTTGTCGCCAATGACTGCGCGCTTGGCGACGAGTCGCGGCTGTGGCTGGTCACCGGGCCGAACATGGGCGGCAAATCGACCTTTCTGCGCCAGAATGCGCTGATCGTGCTGCTCGCCCAGGCGGGCAGCCATGTGCCGGCGGAAACGGCGCGGCTGGGCATTGTCGACCGGCTGTTCAGCCGTGTCGGCGCGTCCGACAATCTGGCGCGCGGGCGTTCGACCTTCATGGTCGAAATGGTCGAAACCGCCGCCATCCTGGCGCAGGCGACGCCGAACAGCTTCGTGATCCTGGACGAGGTCGGCCGCGGCACCTCGACCTATGACGGGCTGGCGATCGCCTGGGCGGTTGTCGAGGCGGTACACGGCCTCAACCGCAGCCGCTGCCTGTTCGCCACCCATTATCACGAGCTGACGCGGCTCGCCGGCAGCCTTGAGTCGCTGTCGCTCCACCATGTCCGCGCGCGCGAATGGAAGGGCGATCTGGTGCTGCTGCACGAGGTTGCGCCGGGGCCGGCCGACCGTTCCTATGGCCTCGCGGTCGCCAAGCTTGCCGGGTTGCCGCCGGCGGTGCTGGCGCGCGCCCGCGACGTGCTGGGGCGGCTGGAGGCGGGGCGCGCGCGCACCGGGGGGATTGCGGCCGGGCTCGATGATCTGCCGTTGTTCGCCGCCGCGCCGCCCGAGGCCCCGGCGGCCGATCCGCTGGCCGATGCGCTGGACGCGCTTGATCCTGACGCCATGACGCCGCGCGAGGCGCTCGATGCGCTTTATGCGCTCAAACGGCTGGCGCGCGCGGCGGCACGGGACGGCTGAACTGGCCCGGCCGGCACGAAAGCCGGCCCTGCCGGTTGGGCTTTGCCGGCAAAGCGCCTAAAGCTCTGGCATGGCCGCGCGTCTTGAAACCCTCGCCAATCGCCGGGCGATCATCGACCGGCGTGCTTTGTCCGACGCGCTGGCGGCGCTTGACGGCGACGGCCCGGCGCTCAGGGCGCAGATGGTCGCGCTGCTCAAACAGGCGCTTGAGGCCGGGCGGGCGGAAATCGCCCGGCGGCTGGAGGCGCGGCCCTCGCAGGGGCTGGAGGCGGCAGCCGGCCAGGCATTTCTGATCGACCAGCTGCTGCGGCTGGTCTTCGACCTCACGACCAAGCGGCTCTATCCGGTCAGCAACCCGACCGCCGGGGAACGGCTCTGCCTGTTGGCGGTCGGCGGCTATGGCCGGGGCGAAATGGCCCCCTATTCGGACGTCGACATCGCCTTTCTCACCCCCTGGAAGCAGACCGGGTGGAGCGAGCAGGTGATCGAATCGATGCTCTACACGCTCTGGGATCTGGGGCTGACGGTCGGCCATTCCAGCCGGTCGCTCGACGATATGGTGCGGCTGGCGCGCGCCGACCTCACAATCCGCACCGCGCTGCTCGAATCCCGTTATGTCTGGGGCGATCAGGCGCTGGCCGACGAGGCGCAGGCGCGGTTCCGCCGCGAGGTCGTGGCCGGCACCGACCGCGCCTTTGTCGCCGCCAAGCTCGCCGAGCGTGACGAGCGGCATAAGCGGATGGGCGACAGCCGCTATGTCGTTGAACCCAACATCAAGGAGGGCAAGGGCGGGCTGCGCGACCTGCATACCCTGTTCTGGATCGGCAAATATGTGAACCGGCTCGACCGCGTCGAAGGGCTGGTCGATGCCGGGCTGCTGACGCCGACCGAGCTGCGCCAGTTCCAGCGGGCGGAAAACTTTCTGTGGGCGGTGCGCTGTCACCTGCATCTGGCCGCCCGCCGGGCCGAGGAGCGGCTGACCTTCGATCTGCAGCGCGAGATTGCCGAGCGCATGCATTATGCGCAGCGCCCCGGCCGTGCCCCAGTCGAACGGTTCATGCAGCATTATTTCCTGCAGGCGAAGATGGTGGGCGACCTGACCGGGGTGTTCCTGGCCCATCTGGACGAGCAATTCGCGCGTGCCGGCCGGCGGTTCACCCTAGCCGCGATCCCGCGCCGGCCGCGCAAGCTCAACGGCTTCCGGCTCGAACGCGGGCGGCTGGCGCTGCCCGATGACGGTTTCTTTGCCGAGGATCCGGTGCGTCTGGTCGAGCTGTTCGCGCTGGCCGACCGGCACGGGCTGGAAATCCATCCCCAGGCGATGCGCGCCGCGCGGCGCGATGCGCGGCTGATCGATGCGCGGGTGCGCGCCGATGCGCGCGCCAATGCGCTGTTCCTCGATGTGCTGACCAGCCCGCGCGATCCCGAAACCGTGCTGCGCTGGATGAACGAGGCGGAGGTGTTCGGCCGCTTCGTGCCCGATTTCGGCCGCGTCGTCGCGCAGATGCAGTTCGACATGTATCATCATTATACGGTCGACGAGCATTCGATCCGCGCGATCGGCCTGTTGGCGCGGATCGAGGCCGGGCAGCTCAGGGCCGATCATCCGATCGCCAGCCAGATCATCCACCAGATCGTGTCGCGCCGCGTGCTCTATGTCGCCGTGCTGCTGCACGACATCGCCAAGGGCCGGGGGGGCGATCACAGCGTGCTGGGGGCCGAGGTCGCGATGCGGCTGTGCCCGCGTCTGGGGCTGAGCCCGGCGGAAACCGAAATGGTCGCCTGGCTGGTGCGCCACCATCTGCTGATGTCGGCCACCGCGTTCAAGCGCGACCTGGCCGATTTCAAGACCATCCTCGATTTCGCCGAAACCGTGCAGAGCCCGGAGCGGCTGCGGCTGCTGATGCTGCTGACCATCGTCGACATCCGCGCCGTCGGCCCCGGCGTGTGGAACGGGTGGAAGCGCCAGCTGCTCGCCGATCTGTTCGAAGCCGCCGAGGAGGTGCTGCGGCTCGGCCACAAGCAGACCGGGCGGCGCGAGCGGATCGCCGCCAAGCAGGCGGAGCTGAAGGAGCGGCTGGGCTGGAGTGCTGCGGCCTTTGCCGCCTTTGCCGACCGGCTGCCCGAGCCTTACTGGATCGCGGAGCCGGCCGACATCCTTGAACGCAATGCCCGCCATGTCGCCGATGCCGGCGACGGCACGCTGTCGATCGCGGCGCAGGTCTATCCCGAACGCGGGGCGACTTTGGTCACCGTCTATGCCGCCGACCATCCGGGGCTGTTCTACCGGATCGCCGGTGCCATCCATCTGGCCGGCGCGACCATCATCGATGCGCGCATCCACACCACGCGCGACGGCATGGCGCTCGACAATTTTCTCGTCCAGGATCCGTTCGGACGGCCGTTTGACGAAGACGACCGGCTGGCGCGGCTGCGTGCGGCGATCGAGGATGCGCTCGCCAACCGCAACCGGCTGGCCGACCGGCTGGCCGCCAAGCCGCTGCCGCGCCCGCGCGCCGATGCCTTCCGCATCGAACCGGTGGTGCTGATCGACAACAAGGCGTCGAACCGCTTCACGGTGATCGAGGTCAATGCCCGCGACCGCCCGGCGCTGCTCAACGCGCTCGCCTATGCGCTGTTCCAGTCGAAGGTGACGATCCATTCCGCGCACATCGCCACCTATGGCGAACGTGCGGTCGATACCTTCTATCTGACCGATCTGATCGGCGACAAGATCAGCGCGCCGCAGCGGCTGAAGGCGCTGGAGCGGCGGCTGCTCGAAGCTGCAGAGGGCGCACCGCCCGACCGCGCGGCAGCCTGACGGGCAGGAACGGCTTTCGATCCGGTCGCACCGCCGCGACGACGCTTGTTGAGCCATGAAAAAGGGGGCGGCACTCGGGTGCCGCCCCCTTGTTTCGTTCCGGCCGGTCGGGCCGGCGCCGCTCAGAAGCGGCTGCGCAGCGTCAGGCCATAGGTGCGCGGTTCGCCGAGGAACGCCGAGAAGATCTGCGTGCCGCCGGGGAACTGCGCCGCCGGGAAGGCGGTCAGGTTGGTGCCGCCCGCCTGGAAGGGCGAGTTGAACGCCACCTGGGTGAAGCGGGTGTTGAACAGGTTCTGCGCCCACAGTTCGAGCGACCAGAGCTCATCCTTGCCGCGCAGGCCGATACGGGCATTCACCACCGTGAAGCCATCCTGTTCCTTTTGCGGGAACAGGTCGGAGCCGGTGTTGAAGTCGTTCTGCGTGCGCGCGTCGAAATAGACGAGGCCCGACATGCCGTTGCTGCCGATCGGCGGCGTCCAGCTGAGCGAGGCGGTCGCGACCGACTGCGGCGCGAGCGACAGCTGCTGACCCGGCAGCAGGCGCAGCGCCGGATCGAGCGGAGCGCCATTGTCGGTGCCGACAAGGTTCGATTCGAACTTGGTGTCGGCATAGGTATAGCCAAGGCCGATCGACAGATAGCGGGTCGGCCGCAGCGAGGCTTCGAGTTCGACACCCTGGCTGAGCACGCCCGGAACGATGTCGTTGGCACCGCACTGACCGGTGGTCGCGCTCGTGTCACGATCCGCGCCGCCCAGATCGCTGCCGCAGCCATTGATGTTCTGGACGATGAAGAACGCGCCGTTGAACGTGTTGAGCTGGAAGTTCTGGAATTCCTGCCGGAAGATCGCCGCGTTGAGCGAGAAGGTGCGGGTGGAATATTTCAGGCCCAGTTCGAAGGCGTCGTTGATTTCCTGGTCGAACTGCAGGTTGCGGACCAGCGCCTGCGCGCCGCCCAGGCTGGCAAAGGTCGCGACCGGCGCCTTCAGGCCCGAACGGTCGAGGTTGAAGCCGCCCGCCTTATAGCCGCGCGAATAGCTGCCATAGACGAGCAGGTCGTCGGTCGGCTTCCACGACAGCACGCCGGTGCCGGTGAACTCGCTTTCGTTGCGGCGATCGTTGATCGTCACCCCATTCAGCTCGGCGGTCGAGTTGCCCTGGCAGCTCAGGCCGAGGATCCCGCTCGCCACGCTGGCAAGCGGCGTCGCCAGCAGGCCGCTGAGCAGCGCCTGGTTCTGGGTGCAGACGGTGTTGTCGTTGGCGAAGCTGGCGTTCAGCCGCTTGCGTTCATTGGTGTAGCGCAGGCCGATCGTCAGATCGAGCTTGCTGGTGATGTGGAAGATGTTGTGGGTGAACAGCGCCCAGTTGCGGCTGTTCTGGAAATAACGGTCGCGGATGGTGCCCCGGTCGTTGAGCGTGTCGAGCCGGTCGAGCCCGGCCACCGCCAGCGCGCCGCCCGCGCCGAGCGATGTCAGCCCCGCATTGAGCGCGGCACGGCCGGTCGGCGACAGACAGCCGGTGTTGCCCGGCGAGAAGAAGGGCGACAGCGCCGCATTCACGAAGCGGCAGCTGGCGAACCGGCCATATTGCGCGCCGAAGCGCAGATTGTCGGTCAGCGTCAGGTCTTCATCCGAGAAAAAGCCGCCGACGAGCCAGTCCAGCTTGTCGTCGAACGCCGAGCCGTTGAGGCGCAGTTCCTGGGTGAAGGTCTTGAACTCGCGCTGCTGGGCGCTGTTGCCCGGGGCGCGGTAGAGAATGTCGACAAAGCCATAGTCGACATCGCCCGCCTGGTTGGTGCGATAGCTGCGATAGGCGGTGATCGAGGTCAGCGTGGTGTTGCCGAGGTTCCAGTTCACTTCGCCCGACAGGCCCCAATCCTTGGTGATGCCGGCATAGGACCGGCCCGGGGTGATGGCGATATCGCGCGAATAGGGATTGCTGAACCGAGCGGTCGGCTGGCCGAGCGCGGTCAGCACCGGAATGATCGAGTTGGCGTTGCTGAGCAGCCCGCCGACCTGCGGCACGGTCGCCTGGTCGAGATAGACGGCGGCGCAGCATTCCTCGTTGCGGTCGGTATAGTCGCCGATCAGGCGGACGGTCAGGTCCTCGCTCGGCTCGAACAGCAGCTGGCCGCGCAGGAACAGGCGGTCGCGGTTGTTGAGATCGCGCCCGCTGACCGTGTCGCGCAGAAAGCCGTCGCGCTTCGAATAGACCGCGTCGAGCCGCGCCGCGAGGGTGTCGGTCAGCCCGCCGGTGATCGCGC
Source organism: Sphingomonas changnyeongensis (assembly GCF_009913435.1). Lineage (NCBI taxonomy): Bacteria > Pseudomonadati > Pseudomonadota > Alphaproteobacteria > Sphingomonadales > Sphingomonadaceae > Sphingomonas > Sphingomonas changnyeongensis. The sequence goes on from NZ_CP047895.1 coordinate 681,474, forward strand.
CCGCCAGGCGGTAGTAATCATAATTGCCGTACTCGCCCTCGACATAGCCGCCCAGATCGAAGCTCGGCTTTTTCGAGATGACATGGATGAGACCGGCCGAGGCGTTGCGGCCGAACAGCGTGCCCTGCGGGCCGCGCAGCACTTCGATCCGCTCGATCTCGCCGAGTTCGTTCAGACCGATGCCAGAGCGTGAGCGATAGACCCCGTCGATGAACACCGCGACCGAGCTTTCAAGGCCGGGATTGTCGCCGACCGTGCCGATGCCGCGGATACGGGCCGAGCCGTTCGCTTCGGTGCCGGTCGACGACACGAGCAGCGACGGAGCGATCTGGTTGAGCTGGCGGATGTCGAACGCGCCCGAGTTGCGCAGCGATTCCCCGGTCACGGCGGACACGGCGATCGGAATGTCGGACAGCGCCTCGGCGCGGCGGGTGGCGGTGACGACGATGTCGCCGGCATTCAGCCCGCGATCATCCTGTGCGGACGCCGCCTGGTCCTGCCCGGCGCCCGTCTGGGCTTCCTGGGCAAAGGCCGGGGCGGCCGTGAACAGGCAGGCAGCAGAGATCAGCCAAGATGCTTTTTTCATCAACCCCTCCATAGGATTTCTTGTTCTTTGGGGAGAAAACCTAGAGGCGGTCGTCTCCCATATCCAGCGCCGTCAGCGTCTGGGCGCATGAAATTCCGCCCCGGCGCGGCGTTTTTGCCACACTGAGGGATCGGGATCACGTCTGACGCTACGGCAACGGTCGGATGGCCGGGGTGCGGGAGGCCCTCCCGCACCCCGGTCAGCGTCAACGGCTGCGGATAAAGGCGCGGATGTCGCGGGTCAGCTTGGCCCGGTCCTCGTCGCGCACATACATCATGTGGCCGGATTCATAATATTCGAACTTGATCCGGTCGGCCGGAAAGCCGGTGCGGCTGAGGGCATATTCGGCCCCGAAGAACGGGGTGGCGAAGTCATAATAGCCCTGGCCGACGAAGATCCTGAGACCGCTATTCTCGCGCAGCGACCGGCCCAGATAGGGCGCGACCGACTTGTAATAGACGTCCTCGCCCCGGCCCAGATCCCAGTCCCAGGGCTGGACCGAACCGATGGTCACATATTGGCGGTCGGTCTTGAACCCCAGATCGTCGCGCACATAGGCGTTGATCGCCGCCGCATAGCCGGCATCGATGCCGTAGAAGCTCGGGTCATTGTCGAACCCCTCGCCGGCATTGTCGCGGTCGCGGCCGGTATAGCGGCTGTCGAGCCGCCCGACGACGAGCCCCCGGTCGCGCAGCAGCTCCTTCCAGAACCGGCCGGGCGCGGGCCGCAGATCGGTGCGTTCCAGAAACTCTTCCGACAGACCGGTGAAGCGGGCGAGCTGGCGACGCACCGCCGCGCGTTCCTCGCCGGCCAGCGCCACGCCCTTGAGCAGCGCGGTGGCGTAGGGGCCGGTGGCAAAGGCGCGCGCCTCGGCAACGAACGCGGCAAGGCTCGCCGGCCGGTCGGCGACCTTGTTGTGATACCAGGCGACCGCCGCCATCGACGGCACGGCGATGACATAGGGCATGTCATTGCCCTCGACCTCGGCCTGCGCGCCGAAATCGAGAATGGCCGAGATCAGGATGATCCCGTTGAGCCCGACATCGTTATACTGGCCCTCCAGCTCGTTCGCGACCGCGGCCGAACGGGTGGTGCCATAGCTTTCGCCGCCGAGGAATTTCGGGCTGTTCCACCGGCCATTGTCATTGAGCCACAGGCGGATGAACTGGGCGACGGCTTTCGCGTCCTTGGTCACGCCCCAATATTCCTTGGGGTCGGTCTTGCCGAGCGCATGGCTGAAGCCGGTGCCGACCGGATCGATGAACACGATGTCGGTGACGTCGAGCAGCGAATCCGGATTGTCGACGATCGGATAGGGCGGGGCGCCGTCGTCACGGCCATCCGACGGGATGGCGACCCGCTTGGGGCCGAACGCGCCCATGTGCAGCCAGACCGAGCCGGAGCCGGGGCCGCCGTTGAACAGGAAGGTCACGGGCCGGCTGGGGTCGCGCGGTTCCTTGACATAGCTGTAGTAATTGATCGCCGCCTTGGGCGTGCCGTCATTGTCCTTCAGGAACATTTCGCCGGCGGTCGCGGCATAGCTGATGCGCTGGCCGCCAAAGGTGCCGGTGCGGCGCACGGTCACGATCTGGGGCGCGCGTTCGGCGGACTTTTCGGCGCGGCTTTCGTCCTTGGGCTTGTCCTGCGCGGCAAGCGGGGCACCAAGCGGGGTGGCCAGCAGGCTTGCGGCGAGCAAGGCGGCGATCCTGTTCTGCAACATCATCTCTCCCTTTTCGCCGCGGCATCGGCCCGGCGGCGCGCAGCCTATGTGTCATCGGCCGGGCGCGGGCAAAAGCCCATTTTCGACGAACCACAAGCCGCAGGCCGCCTGCCGGGTCCGGCGCAGGTTTGGCGCACGCCGCGAAAGCCGCTATGGGCCGGGCATGACCCCCCTTCATCTTGGCCAGACCTCCGCCCTGCCCGCCCGGCCCGAGGATGCGGTGCTCGATTACGTGCCCAATCCGCGCCCGGGCCGCCCCTATCTGGTGCGCTTCACCGCGCCGGAGTTCACCTCGCTGTGCCCGGTCACCGGCCAGCCGGATTTCGCGCACATCGTCATCGATTATGCGCCCGCCGCCACGATCGTCGAATCCAAGTCGCTGAAGCTGTTCCTGGGCGCGTTCCGCAACCATTCCGGCTTTCACGAGGATTGCACGGTCGGCATCGCCGAGCGGCTGGTGGCGGAAATGCAGCCGCTCTGGCTGCGCATCGGCGGCTATTGGTATCCGCGCGGCGGCATTCCGATCGACGTGTTCTGGCAGTCCGGCCCGCCGCCCGAGGGCTGTGGCTGCCCGATCAGGGCGTGCCCGGCTATCGCGGCCGCGGGTGATGACCCGTTAATGACAATGGTGTAAGCTGCCGGACATGACGACCGCCGCCCCGCACGAGCACCCGATTCGCATCCTGCCCGACGACATTGATTTCATGGGCCATGTGAACAACAGCCGTTATCTGAACTGGGTGCAGGATGCGGTCGTCAGCCATTGGCGGCGCTTCGCCCCGGCGGACGAGGTGGCGGCCAAGCTGTGGGTCGCGCTCAAGCACGAGATCACCTATCGCAAGCCCGCCTTCATCGACGATCAGGTGATCGCGACGGTGATGCTGGAAAAGGTCGAAGGCGCGCGCGCCTTTTACGAGACGCTGATCAAGCGCGGCGAGGAGGTGCTGGCCGAAGTGCGCTCGAGCTGGTGCTGCATCGACGTCAACACCCGGCGTCCTGTGCGGCTGGCCGCCGATCTGATCGCCCGCTTCATGCAGCGGATGGAAGAGGTCGGCGACCGCGCCTGACCGGCGTTACCGGCCTTCGCGGTCCAGCCGGATCGCCCGGCCATGGCGCGTCAGGACGAGCGCGCCGCCTTCCACCGCCAGTCTCTCGCCCCTGAAATCGGCGACACCCATGTCATTGGGTTCGAACCGGAACTGGATCCGCCGCGCCGGCCCGGCCAGGGGGTGCGCGGCGAGCGGCACCGGAAAGACCGGCAGGTCGGGGACGATCGCCACCACCCGGCGCGCCGGATCGAGCGGCACGCGGCCATCCTCCTCCGCCTCGACGAACACCGGCCGCGGGGCATCGGCATAGGTGACGGCAAGCGTCAGCGGCGCGCCCTGCAGCAGATCGGGGTCGCTGAGCGACACATGCAGCGCACCGTCCGTGCTGGCGAGGTCGCTGACCACGGCAAAGCGCGGCGGCCTGACCGCCGGCTCGGTGGTCAGCACGATCCCGCCATCCGCCGCCGCCCAGCGCCCGCGCGCTGCCTCGTCCAGCCCGCCATAGCTGAGCGCGAAGCGGAACCGGCCATCGGCCCCCAGATCGAGCTGGGCGGCGATTTCGGGCTGGTGGGCGACATAGATGCCCGGCCCCGCCGCCTCCGTCGGCGCAGCCGCAAGCACTGCCAGCATCGCGCCGATCTGCACGCCGCTCATCATCGCGCCTTGGTCTCCATATCGGTTGTCATCGCCTCCCGGTCCTATTTGAGCAGCGTGCCCAGCATCCCGCGCAGCAGCTGGCCCGCCAGCCCGCCTTCGCTGCGCCGTCGCCGTCCACCGCCGCCAAACATGGCGCGGCCGATTTCGTTCGCGACCTGCCGGCCGAGCGACGAGGATGCAGCGCGCGCCGCCGAGCGCAGCGCGATGTCGAGCGTGCCCTGACCCGATCCGCGCGCATCGTCCGGCTCCTCGTTTGCCGTCCTCGTCTGCGCGGCCCGCGCCGCTGCCGCCTCGGCCCGGGCGGCCAGCATTTCCTCGGCCGATTCGCGGTCGATGCGCGTCGCATATCGCCCGCCAATCGCATCGGCGGCACGCACCGCCGCCCGTTCCTCCGCCGTCAGCGGGCCGACGCGCGAGGCGGGCGGCTTGATCAGCGTGCGCGCGACCGGGCTCGGCGCGCCATCGGGCTGGAGCAGCGACACCAGCGCCTCCCCGACCTTCAGCTCGGTGATCGCGGTTGCGACATCGACGCCGGGATTGGCGCGAAACGTCTCGGCGGCGGCGCGGATCGCCTTCTGGTCGCGCGGGGTGAAGGCGCGCAGCGCATGCTGGACGCGGTTGCCCAGCTGCCCGGCGACGGTGTCGGGAATATCCACGGGATTCTGGGTGATGAAATAGACGCCGACGCCCTTGGAGCGGATCAGCCGCACCACCTGCTCGATCTTCTCGATCAGCGCAGGCGGGGCCTCGTTGAACAGCAGGTGCGCCTCGTCGAAAAAGAACACCAGCTTCGGCCGGTCCGGATCGCCGACTTCGGGCAGCCGCTCGAACAGTTCGGACAGCAACCACAGCAAAAAGGTCGAATAGAGGCGCGGGCTCGCCATCAGCCGGTCGGCGGCGAGCAGATTGACGACACCGCGCCCGGCCTCGTCGGTCTTCAGGAAATCGGCGAGGTCGAGCGCCGGTTCGCCGAAGAAATGGTCGCCCCCCTGCGCGCGCAGCTGCAGCAGCGCGCGCTGGATGGCGCCCACGCTCTGCTTCGACACATTGCCGAAGCTGGTCGTCAGCTCGGCCGCCCGTTCCGCGCAATGGGCGAGCATCGCCTGCAGATCATCAAGGTCGAGCAGCAGCAGCCCGTCCTGATCGGCGACGTGAAAGGCGATGGTCAGCACGCCTTCCTGCGTGTCGTTGAGGTTCATCAGCCGGGCGAGCAGCACCGGCCCCATGTCCGACACGGTGGCGCGCACCGGATGCCCCTGTTCGCCGAACAGGTCCCAGAACTGCACCGGCGTGTCGGCATAGGCCCAGTCGGTCATGCCGATCTCGGCGGCGCGCGCGGCGAAGATCGCATGGGTCTTGGCGAGTGGCGATCCCGGCATGGCCAGCCCGGCCAGATCGCCCTTCACATCGGCGACGAAGGACGGAACGCCCGCCCTGCTGAACCCTTCGACCAGCCCCTGCAGCGTCACGGTCTTGCCGGTTCCGGTCGCCCCCGCGATCAGCCCGTGGCGGTTCGCGCGGCGGAAGTTGAGCAGCTGCGGGCTGTCGGCCAGACCCGTCGCGCCCATCGCTGCGCCGATGAAGATCCCGTCTTCGGCCATCGCCCTTCGCTCCCCCTTGCCCGGCCGCAATCGTCCAGCTTCTCTTGGTAGCGCCGGGGGGTGACGGGGGCAAAGAAAAACCCTCCCCCGCACCGGGCGGGAGAGGGCTTTCGTGCCGGATTGCGGCGTTACTTCTTGATGCGCACGCCGATATAGCGCGGCGGATTGGCCCCGCGCTGGACGAGCAGCAGCACGCTGCCGCGCTCGGCGGCCTTGGCCTCGGCCACGGCCGCCCGGACATCGTCCAGGCTCGCCGCCGGACGGCGGTTGATCGCGATGATGATGTCGCCGCGCTGCAGCCCCTTGGTCGCCGCATCGCTCGACGGATCGATGCCGCCGATCACCAACCCGCGCGTGTTCGCCGGCGCGCCGACCTGACGCGCGATCGCCGGGGTCAGCGGCTGCACGGCAAGCCCGATCGCCGCCTGCGCGGCGGCCTGGGTGTCTTCGTCATTCTCCTCATTGCCGAACTGGCCGTCTTCGCCGCCGAAGCGCTGTGCCAGCTGCTCTTCGGGCGGACGCTCGCCGACCGTGACCGTCACCGTCATGCGGCGGCCGTCGCGGAGCAGCTCGATCGGCACCTTGGCCCCGATGGCGCTGTTCGAGACGAGATAGGACAGGGTCTGGTCCGGGGTCACCGGCTCGCCGCCGACCGACACGACGACGTCGCCCTGGCGGATGCCGGCGCGTTCGGCGGCCTGGCCGGGCTCGACGCCGGCGATCAGCTCGCCCCGGTTCTTTTCAAGGCCGAGCGATTCCGCGATCGTCTCGTCGATCGGCTGGATCTGGACGCCCAGATAGCCGCGCTTGACGCGCCCGCCCTTCATCAGCTGGTCGATCACCGGCTTCGCCTGTTCGGCGGGAATCGCAAAGCCGATGCCGACATTGCCGCCGGAGGGCGAGAAGATCGCGGTGTTGATGCCGATGACATTGCCATTGAGGTCGAACATCGGCCCGCCCGAATTGCCCTGATTGATCGAGGCATCGGTCTGGATGTAGCGGTCATAGGCGCCGCCCTGGCCGGTGTTGCGATGCAGCGCCGAGACGATGCCCGCGGTCACCGTGCCGCCAAGGCCGAACGGGTTGCCGATCGCAAGCACCCAGTCGCCGACGCGGGTGCGCGTCGAATCGCCGAACTGGACGAACGGCATGTTGGCCGCATCGATCTTGAGCACCGCGAGGTCCGACGCGAGGTCGCGGCCGATCAGCCGCGCCTTGAACTCGCGCCGGTCGGGCAGGGTGACGGTGATGGTTTCGACCACCGCGCCCTCACGCCCCGGGGCGACGACGTGATTGTTGGTGACGATGTACCCGTCGGCCGAAATGATGAAGCCGGAGCCGAGCGACTGGGCCTGACGGGTGACCGGCCGGCCGGCTTCGCCGCCGCCGAACAGATCGGCAAAGGGCGTGCCCGCAAAGGGATTGGCGGAGCGGACCTGGACCCGCTGGGTGGTCGAGATGTTGACGACCGCAGGCTGCAGGCGCGCCGCGAGATCGGCAAAGCTCTGCGGCGCGCCGCGCGGCGCGGCAGCCGCCGTCTGGGCCTGCTGGGCGCCCAGCGGCTGATGCAGCGTCAGCGAAGAGGCGACACCGCCAAGCAGCAGCGCGGAAGTGATGGCATAGGCGTAGCGCACGTGATCTTATCCTCTCGTGTCACAGCGGTGCGGACCGGAACCGCAGCCTCTTCCCCGTGGAACAGGGCGGCTGAACGGATTTTGAATGACGTTTGTCATCGACATGAACGTCACCGGCCGCGCCCGTTGAACTCCCGCAGATAGGCATTGCCGGGCGACAGGATGATGTTTGTCGCCGCTTCCGGGGTCTGGCCATTGGCGCCGAAGGTCTGGCGATAGGACTGCATTGCCCGGTAGAATTCATAGAAATCTGCATCCTTGCCGAAACTGGCGGCATAGGTGCGTGCCGCTTCGGCATCGGCTTCGGCGCGGATGATCTGCGCCTGTTTGCGGCCCTGGGCGTCGATGGTGAGCGCCTCCTGCTCGCGCGCCGAGCGCATCCGCTCGAACGCCGAATCGAGCGGCGTGCCCTCGGGCAGGTCGGCGCGCTTGATCCGCACATCGACGATTTCCGCGCCATATTGGCGCGCGACCCGGTTCAGCCCGGCCTGGATATTGTCCATGATCTGGCCGCGTTCCGGGCTGAGCAGCCGCGCGAACGGCACCTTGCCCAGTTCGTTGCGCAGCGCCGAACCGAGAATCGGGCGCAGCTGATCGGCGACGCGGCGCTCATTGCCGGCAGTGATGTAGGTGCGCAGCGGATCGATGATGCGGAACCGCGCATAGGCATCGACATTCAGCCGCAGCTGGTCGGTCGACAGCACCTGCTGCCGGTCCATCTCGATATCCATCACCCGCTTGTCGACCCAGACGATCTGGTCGACGAACGGCAGCCGCGCGATCAGGCCGGCACCCGATGTGCCGAAGTTTTCGCCGGGGCGGTAACGGTTGACGATGCTGATCGGCTCGCCGAAGCGGACGATCACCGCCTGCCGCGTTTCGGGAACCACGGCCAGCGTCGAGGCGAGGATGACGAGCAGGGCGATCGCCGCGACCGCCAGCACCGCCGGGTTGCGCCAGTTCAGGGCCGGGTTCACTGCGCCGGCTCCTCGACCGGACGGGCGCGGCGCGCGGCCTCGGGCAACGGCAGATAGGGCACGACGCCCGGTGCTTCGACGATCGTCTTGTCGACCTTGGACAGAACCTGCTCCATCGTCTCGTAATACATGCGCCGGCGGGTCACGTCGGGCGCCAGCCGGTATTCGGCATACACCTTGTCGAACGACGCCGCCTCGCCCTGGGCGCGGGCCGTCACCTGCTGCGCATAGGCGCGGGCATCGTTCAGATAGCGGATCGCCTGCTGCTGCGAGGCGGACACGCGCTTGAAGCTTTCATTGACCGCCTGGGGCGGATCGGCCTGGCGGATGGCGACACCCTGGATGCGCACCCCGGCACGATAATCGTTCAGGATTTCCTGCATCCGCTGCGCGACCTGGGTCTCGATCGCGGTGCGGCCGGAGCCGATCGCATCGTTCAGATTGACCGTGCCGATCACCGCGCGCATCGCGCTTTCGCCGACCTCGCGGATGGTTTCCTCGGGCTCTGCGAGCTGGAACAGGAACAGCGCCGGGTCGCTGATGTTCCAGCGCACCGAATAGGCGAGATCGACGATGTTCTGGTCGCCGGTCAGCATCAGATTTTCCGATTCGGCGGAGGGTGAGCCGATATCGACGGTGCGGATCGCCTCGATGTCCTGCTTGACCACCCGGTCGATGGGGGCCGGGAAACTGATGTTGACGCCCGGACCCATGGTGCCGGCATAGCTGCCCAGCCTCAGGATCACGCCGCGTTCCTGCGGCCCGATGCGGTGCAGGCTGGTGAACAGCACCCACGCCCCGGCAAGGGCGAGCACCGCATAGAGCCAGATCGGCCGTCCGCCGAAATCGGGCATCCCGCCGCGGCCAAAGCCCGCGCGCCCGCGGCGCAGCAGCTCGTCCAGCGCAGTGGGTCCGCCGGGCCGGGGTCCGCGGGGCCGACCGCCCGGGGGCGTGCTCCACGGGTTGCGCGGGGGGCCGCCGTCACCGCCCCCGTTGCCGCCGCTGCCATTATTGTTGCCGCCTTGCCCGCCGCCCCAGGGACCGCCAGCATCGTTCAACATCGCGCCTCGTGGCCTGAACCACCCCGTCGTCCTGCTCATGTGACCCTTTATAGGGAGCGGGTTTCAGAAAAACAGTGTTCCGTGGCGCATCCCCGTCGCTTATCGGCAGATCATGGACATTCCCGCTCCCACGCCCGACCAGTTGCTGGCCGCGATCGCCCCGATCACCGGCAGCCGCGCCGCCGCCCCGCGCATTCATCAGGGGCGGGTCAGCCTGATCCTCGACGTGACCGGCCTGAGCGCGGCGGGCCGCGACGGTATGGCCGAGGCCGCGACCGCTGCGCTGCGCGCGGTGCCGGGCGTCGCCGAGGTGCGCGTGGCGATGACCAGCGAACGGGTCGACCGCCGCATCATTGCCGTCGGCAGCGGCAAGGGCGGGGTCGGCAAATCGACGCTGGCGGCCAATCTCGCGGTCGCGCTGGCGCGCGCCGGCCGCCGGGTCGGGCTGGTTGACGCCGATATCTATGGTCCGTCGGTCCCCCGGCTGATGGCGGTCGAAGGCACGCGGCCCGAGGCTGAGGACAAGACGCTGATCCCGGTGATGACGCCGGCGGGGATCCCGGTGCTGTCGATGGGGCAGCTTGTGCGCCCCGGCCAGGCGCTGGCCTGGCGCGGCCCGATGGCGGCAAGCGCGCTCGGCCAGCTGATCGACTCCGCCTGGGGCGATGTCGAGCTGCTGGTCGTCGATCTGCCGCCGGGCACCGGCGATGTGCAGCTGTCGATGATCAGCAAATGGCGGCCGGCGGGCGCGGTGATCGTGTCGACGCCGCAGGATCTGGCGCTGATCGACGCCACCCGCGCGATCGATCTGTTCAATCAGGCCAATGTGCCGGTGATCGGGCTGGTCGAGAATATGGCCGGCTATCTCTGCCCGCATTGCGGCAAGGGCAGCGACCCGTTCGGCCAGGGCGGGGCCGAGGCGGCGGCGGCGCGGCTTGGCATCGGCTTTCTAGGGCGCATCCCGCTCGACATCGCGCTCCGCACCGCATCCGACGCCGGCCAGCCCCCGGCGGCGGGTGACGATGCGCTGGCGACGCTGTTCGCCGGGCTGGCGGGGCAGGTGAATGACTGGCTGGATCGCACGCCCCGTCCGGGCGTTTGACGCCGCAGTCCCCGCGCCGCGCGCGGCGGATCTGCTGCGCCATCCCCCGGGCGTGCCGCCCGCTCAGGCCCCGGCGAGCAGGCCTTCGCGGGCGATCTTTTCCCGCCAGACGAGCGGCGCGGTGTGGTGGACGCTTTCGCCGGTCGCGTCCACGGCGACGGTGACCGGCATGTCCTTCACGTCGAACTCGTAGATCGCTTCCATGCCCAGATCTTCAAAGCCGACGACCTTCGCGCCCTTGATCGCGCGCGCGACCAGATAGGCGGCCCCGCCGACCGCCATCAGATAGGCGGCCTTGGCACCCTTGATCGCCTCGATCGCCACCGCGCCGCGCTCGGCCTTGCCGACCATGGCGAGCAGCCCCTGATCGAGCATCATGCCGGTGAATTTGTCCATCCGCGTCGCGGTCGTGGGGCCGGCCGGGCCGACCACCTCGTCACCGACCGGATCGACCGGACCGACATAATAAATGACCCGCCCGCGGAAGCTGACCGGCAGCTCCTCGCCCTTGGCCAGCATGTCCTGGATGCGCTTGTGCGCGGCATCGCGGCCGGTGAGCATCCGGCCATTCAGCAGCAGCCGGTCGCCCGGCTTCCAGCTGGCGACGATCTCCGGCGTCAGCGTGTCGAGGTCGACGCGGATCGCCTCCTTGCTGGGCGTCCATTCGACCTTGGGCCATTCATCGAGGCTCGGCGGGTCGAGATAGGCGGGGCCGGACCCGTCGAGCGCAAAATGCGCGTGGCGGGTGGCGGCGCAGTTGGGGATCATCGCCACCGGCTTCGATGCGGCATGGGTCGGCCAGTCGAGGATCTTCACATCGAGGATCGTCGCCAGCCCGCCCAGGCCCTGCGCGCCGATGCCGAGCGCATTGACCTTGTCGAAGATCTCGATGCGCAGTTCTTCCAGCTTGCTGGCCGGGCCGCGCGCCTTGAGCTGCGCCATGTCGATATCGCCCATCAGCGATTCCTTGGCGAGCAGCATCGCCTTTTCGGCGGTGCCGCCGATGCCGATCCCCAGCATCCCCGGCGGGCACCAGCCCGCGCCCATCTGCGGCACCATTTCGAGCACCCAGTCGACGATCGAATCGGACGGGTTCAGCATCTTGAACTTGGACTTGTTTTCCGAGCCGCCGCCCTTGGCCGCGACCGTCACATGGACATGATGGCCCGGCACCATTTCGACATGCAGCACCGACGGCGTGTTGTCGCGCGTGTTGACGCGGGAAAAGGCGGGATCGCGCAGGATCGAGGCGCGCAGCCGGTTCTCCGGGTGCAGATAGGCGCGGCGCACGCCCTCGTCGATCACCTCCTGCAGCGACCGGTCCGACTCCAGCCGGCAGTTCTGGCCCCATTTGACGAACACGGTGACGATGCCGGTGTCCTGGCAGATCGGGCGATGCCCCTCGGCGCACATGCGGCTGTTGGTCAGGATCTGCGCGATCGCGTCCTTGGCCGCCGGCGACTGTTCGGCCTCGTAAGCGGCACCGAGCGCGCGGATATAATCCATCGGGTGATAGTAGGAGATATACTGCAGGGCATCGGCGACGCTGTCGATCAGGTCGGCTTCGCGGATGATGGTCGTCATGGGACGCGGATCCTCTGGAGACGGAAAATGTCCTGCCCGCCTAGAGGGATTTTCCGGGCGATGGAACCACCCCGGCGCGGTGCGCGCTGATCTGCGGCAGCCATTGTGACGGGCGGGGCGGGCGGGTGTCCAGCGGGCTGGACGCGGGGTTTGTCGGTGCGTCTGGACGCTCCGTGACGGGTGCGACGAAACGAATCCGGCGAGCGACGAACCGTGTGCTTGATTGCGCAATTACCATCTTGCGCGGCCTCACAGCATGGCACAATCTGTTGCGGTAACGGCGGGGGCAAGCACAAGCACTGGTATTTCGGGCGCGAATGACCAATTCGTGCACGGGATGTCGCGCGCCCTGTGGATCATGGGGACAGGCTGAAAAAGCCGCACCCGCGATCGGGCATCCGGTGTTACCACAAGGTGACTTGTTCGAATCGAACGTATCAGGAACAAAAGGCGCGGATGATGGATTTCAGGGACACGCAGGAGGCGGATGTGAGCGCGACGACGATCGAGGCGCCCGCAATGGTCGCAAACGGGTCCGGCAGCCATGAGGTGCGCCCCCGGCCCTTTCCGGTCGAGGTCGATCATGGCCGCGACGCACTGCTCACCGATTTCGGCAAGGAAACGCTGAACGACCGTTATCTGCTGCCGGGCGAAAGCTATCAGGACCTGTTCGTGCGTGTCGCCTCGGCCTATGCCGATGATGCCGGCCATGCGCAGCGGCTCTACGATTATATCTCGCGCCTGTGGTTCATGCCGGCGACGCCGGTGCTGTCCAATGGCGGCACGGGGCGCGGCCTGCCGATCAGCTGCTATCTGAACTCGGTCGACGACAGCCTGGAAGGCATCGTCAACACCTGGAACGAGAATGTCTGGCTGGCCTCGCGCGGGGGCGGCATCGGCACCTATTGGGGTTCGGTGCGCGGCATTGGCGAGCCGGTCGGCCTCAACGGCAAGACCAGCGGCATCATCCCGTTCGTGCGCGTGATGGATTCGCTGACGCTGGCGATCAGCCAGGGGTCGCTGCGCCGCGGCTCGGCTGCCTGCTATCTCGACATCTCGCACCCCGAGATCGAGGAGTTCCTCGAGATCCGCAAGCCGTCGGGCGACTTCAACCGCAAGGCGCTCAACCTGCATCACGGCGTGCTGATCCCCGATGCGTTCATGGTCGCGGTGCGCGAGGGCGCGGAATGGGAGCTGAAGAGCCCCAAGGACGGGTCGGTGCGGGCCAAGGTCGATGCGCGCAGCCTGTTCCAGAAGCTGGTCGAGACCCGGCTGGCGACCGGCGAGCCGTACATCGTCTTCTCCGACCATGTGAACCAGGCGATGCCGCGCCACCACCGCGAGCTGGGCCTCAAGGTGTCGACGTCGAACCTGTGTTCGGAAATCACCCTGCCCACCGGGCGCGACCATCTGGGCAATGACCGCACGGCGGTGTGCTGCCTGTCGTCGCTGAACCTGGAAACCTGGGACGAATGGAACGGCGACAAGCAGTTCATCGAGGATGTGATGCGCTTCCTCGACAATGTGCTGACCGACTATATCGAGCGCGCGCCGGACGAGATGGCGCGGGCGAAATATTCGGCCGGGCGCGAGCGTTCGGTGGGCCTTGGGGTGATGGGTTTCCACTCCTTCCTGCAGGCGCGCGGCATCCCGTTTGAAAGCGCGATGGCCAAGAGCTGGAACCTCAAGATGTTCAAGCACATCCGCGCCAAGGCGGATGAGGCGTCGATGCTGCTCGCGACCGAGCGCGGCCCGTGCCCGGATGCCGCCGAGCGCGGCGTGATGGAGCGGTTTTCGTGCAAGATGGCGATCGCGCCCACGGCGTCGATCTCGATCATCTGCGGCGGCACCTCGGCCTGTATCGAGCCGATCCCGGCCAATATCTATACCCACAAGACGCTGTCGGGCAGCTTTGTGGTCCGCAATCCCTATCTGGAAAAGCTGCTGATCGAAAAGTCGAAGAACTCCGACGCGGTCTGGAACTCGATCCTCGAAAAGGGCGGCTCGGTCCAGCATCTCGATTTCCTCTCGCAGGAGGAAAAGGATTGCTACAAGACCAGCTTCGAGATCGACCAGCGCTGGCTGCTCGAGCTGGCGGCGGACCGCACACCCTATATCGACCAGTCGGCCTCGCTCAACCTGTTCATCCCGGCCGATGTCGAGAAATGGGATCTGCTGATGCTCCACTACCGGGCGTGGGAACTGGGCATCAAATCGCTTTATTATCTGCGCTCCAAATCCGTCCAGCGCGCGGGCTTTGCCGGCGGCGTGGAGGCCGACAACACGATCGAAAAACCCACATTCGATCTCGGCCCGTCGACGGATTATGACGAATGTCTGGCCTGCCAGTAAACGGGGCTGGCGCGGCGCGCGCAGCGCTGGCCTTCGGGCTGGCGCTGGGGCTTGCGGCCTGTGCGCGCGCGGTGCCGGCGGCGACCGCGCCCGGCGCGCCCGGCTTTGTCGCCGGGGTGTGGCACGGCTTCATCTTTCCGTTCGCCTGGATCGTGTCGCTGTTCGATGCCGATGTCGCCATCTACGCCGTGCCCAACCGCGGCGGCTGGTATGATTTCGGCTATTTCGTCGGCATCACCGTGCTGGGCGGCGGTTCATGGTTCGGAAGCCGCTCGCGCCGTTCGGCCAGGCACGGGGGGCAGGACTGATGCCCCGCCGCCCCGTCCGGTCGCGGCCCGTTCGGGCCCAATCCGGTCAGACCCAGTCGGTTCAGGCCCAGTCGGTTCAGACTTCGTGCTTTTCTTCCAGAAAGCCCGACACATTCTCGCTGCTGACGGTCAGGCGCACCCTGTCGCCCTCGACCTCGGCGACCAGCCCGAGGGACAGGTAATGATGATGCCCGTCATGGCTGCCGCCGCCGATTGCCGGATGCCCGCCATCGCGCTTTTTCAGCTTGATGCGGTGATGGCTGATCTCGTCCACGGTGCCGACATGGGCGCCGTCGGCGCTGATGACTTCCATGTCCTCGCGAATGTCGTGATGCTTGCTCATGTCACGTCCTCCTCAGCCTGCGAGCCTAACGGCCGCAAACGCGCTGTCGGTAAGGGATGTTCCGGGGGCGTGACGTGAACGGCATGTGGTTCGCGCTGGCCGCGATCTTCTTTGCCTTTGGCAGCCTCAACCTTGCCCGCGCCCGTCGGCTCGGGCGGATCGAGGTGCCGATGGCGCGCGCCCAGGGGCTGCTGCGCGGCCTCGGGCTGTTTCTTTTCGCTGTCGGGCTGGGCCTGATGGCGGTCGGATTTGTTCAGATGCAGGGGCGGGCGGCGTGATGCGCGTGGCCTTTGCCCCTTCCACCCTTTTTGCCTCGGAGTAACCGCGATGCCGCTTCTTTCCGCCTCCAAGTCCTACAAGCCGTTCGAATACCCCTGGGCGTTCGAATATTGGAAGCGCCAGCAGCAGATCCACTGGATGCCCGAGGAAGTGCCGCTGGGCGAGGATTGCCGCGACTGGGCGCAGAAGCTGACCCAGCATGAACGCAATCTGCTCACCCAGATCTTCCGCTTCTTCACCCAGGCGGATGTTGAGGTGCAGGACTGTTATCACGACAAATATGGCCGGGTGTTCAAGCCGACCGAAGTGAAGATGATGCTGACCGCCTTTTCCAATATGGAAACGGTGCACATCGCCGCCTATTCGCACCTGCTCGACACCATCGGCATGCCGGAGAGCGAATACAGCGCCTTCCTCCAGTATAAGGAGATGAAGGACAAGCATGACTATCTGTCGACCTTCGGCGTCGATACCGACGAGGATATCGCCAAGACGCTCGCCATGTTCGGCGGCTTCACCGAAGGGCTGCAGCTGTTCGCCAGCTTCGCCATGTTGATGAACTTCCCGCGCTTCAACAAGATGAAGGGCATGGGTCAGATCGTCAGCTGGTCGGTGCGCGACGAAAGCCTGCACTGCGAAGGCATTGTCCGCCTGTTCCACGCTTTTGTGAAGGAACGCGACTGCCTGACCAAGTCGGTGAAGGAAGAAATCATCGACGTGTGCCAGAAGACCGTCCGGCTCGAAGACGCGTTCATCGATCTGGCGTTCGAAATGGGCCCGGTGCCCGGCATGACGCCCAAGGAAATCAAGAAGTATATCCGCTACATCGCCGATTGGCGGCTGGGCCAGCTGGGCTTTGCGCCGGTTTACATGATCGACGAACACCCGCTGCCCTGGCTCGCCCCGCTGCTGAACGGCGTCGAGCATGCGAACTTCTTTGAAACCCGCGCCACCGAATATTCCAAGGCCGCGACGCGCGGCAACTGGAACGAGGTCTGGGACAGCTTTGATCGCCGCAAGGCCGCAAAGCTCGCCGCGCCGGCCAATGAAGACGCCGCCGGCGAGGACATGTTCGCCCGCGCCGGCGTGGCGGCGGAGTAAGGCGCAACGCGCGGTGCCTGCCCCATCAGGGGCGCGCCGCGCGGACCTTATGGGGCAGGCGGGGCAGTCACCAACGGCAGGGGTGGTCGTGATGGATGCGCATGTCGATCCCGAACGTGCAGCATTTGAGGCGTTCAAGGCCTTGCCGCGCGATGTGCCGGTGGCGATGCTCAATCTGCTCCGCTTCCGCGACCGGGCCGAATATCCGGCCGGTCATGCGCGGGCCGGCGACACCCTGTCGGGGGCGGAGGCCTATCGTCTTTACGGGGCAGAGAGCGGCCCGGTGTTTCGCGGCGTCGGCGGCACCATATTGTGGTCGGGCCGCCCCGAGCTGGTGCTGATCGGCCCGGCGGACGAACGCTGGGACGCCGCGTTCATCGCCCGCTATCCGACCGCATCGGCCTTTCTCGCCATGGTGACCGACCCTGCCTACCGCCTGGCCGTCGTCCACCGCCAGGCCGCCGTCATGACGTCACGGCTGATCCGCATGGCCGTTAACGACGCAGGACCGACCGACAGCTTCGCCTGAGGGGCCGCCCCGCCCCCCGCCCCCCGCCGCCAACCGCGCCCGGCCTGAAACTGCTCTAAGGACAGGTTCACCATCGCTGTCAGCCTTTCGGCAAGGCAGGTGCGGCGACGCTCGTTGCTGCGGGGCCTGCGCGCGGAGGAAGCGTCGATGCGGCCGGATTTGCGATCAGCGGATGCACCCTTGCCGGGCGATGCCCCGACCGCGCACTTGGCGCGTCCCGTCCCCGTCCTGCTCATCGCCGCGCTGTTCGCCGGCTGTGCTGCACCCCGTCCCGGTCCGGGCGGGCGTGGGGCACCGGCCACGCAGACCCCGCCGCTGGTGCAGATGATCGACGATCCGGTTCCGCTCGACTGGCGCGTCGTCATCACCGCTGCCGACCGGCTGCGCCTTGCCCGCATCGATGCCGCCTGGACCGACGGGCTGGCGGTGGCCGGGCGGCGCTTTGCCGCCGCGATCCGCGCCGAAGGCGCGCTGCTCGATCCCGCCGCCGCCCTGCCCCGGCCCGATCCGCCACCCGGGCCCTATCGCTGTCGCCTCGTCGCGCTTGCGGCCGGCGCGGCGGGCGGCGCGGCGCGAGGGCCCCAGCCGGGCTTCGCCGCCTTCCGGCCATGGGACTGTTATGTCGAGGCGGAGGGGGAGCTGCTTACCCTCGTCAAGCAGACCGGAAGCAGCCGCCCGGCCGGGCGGCTCTGGCCTGACCGGCCGACGCGGCTGGTCTTCCTCGGGGCGGTCGCCCGGTCCGGCCCCGCCACGGTCGCAACCCCCGCTTATGCCGAAAATCCCGCAGGCGATCTTGCCGGGCTGGTCGAGCGGGTTGGCCCGTTCCGCTGGCGGCTTGCCATGCCCTATCCGGCGCCGGGGATCGCGCTGCACGTCTATGAGCTGGTGCCCGTGCCGCCGCCCGGCCCGGCGATGCGTCCTGCCGCCCCGCATTGACAGCCCGGTGGGACCGCGGCACTGTATTGGACAAATAACACACCAAGGACGCCCAGACGATGACTGCGATCCGCGTGCCTTCCTTCCTCCTGCCTGCCGGGGCGCTCGTCGCGCTGCTGCCTGTCCTTGCCGCCTGCGGTTCGGGGGCTGAGGGGGGCAATGGCACCGCGATCACCGTGTCGGGCGGCGGGGCCAGGGCCGATACCTCGGCCAAGGGCGGGGGCGTTGCCATCGCCGTGCCGGGGTTCAAGGCCAATGTCGACCTGCCGGGGCTCAAGGTGAAGGCCAAGGATCTCGATCTGGCGGGGATGAAGCCTTATCCCGGCACCGAGGTCGAACGCATCGACATCAGCAAGGCCCCGGCCGAATCGGGGGAAAAGCGCGCCATTATCGCCTTCACCGCTCCCGCCGATGCGGCACGCGTGCGTGGCTGGTTCGTCGAACAGGGGAAGGTGGCGGGCTTTGCCCTTGCCGGCGAGGCGATGACGCTTGCCGGCACGGGACCGGAGGGCGAGCAGGTGGAGATGCGCTTTGCCGATGCCGGGCCGGGGCGCAGCCGCGGCGAGATCAGCTTTGTGAAACGCTGACCCGCGCCCGCTTCATGATCGCGACCGCCGCAGCCCGTCGGCGGCAAAGATCGCAAGCCCGGTCCAGATCAGCCCGAAACACAGCATATGGGCCGGGCGCAGCGGCTCCCCGAACACCAGCACCGCCAGCAGGAACTGGATGGTGGGGGCCAGATATTGCAGCAGGCCGAGCGTCGAATAGGGCAGCAGCCGTGCCGCCGCCGCGAACAGCAGCAGCGGGGCCGCCGTCACCAGCCCGCCCAGCGCCAGCAGCACGCTTTCGCCGACCTCCCGCCCAAAGGCGAGGCCGCCGCCGGCATCCAGCACCGCCAGCCAGGCAAAGGCCGCCGGGCACAGGATCAGCGTTTCGATCATCAGCCCTTCAAGCGATTCGACCGGCGCGATCTTGCGCAGCAGCCCGTAGAGCGAAAAGCTGAACGCCAGCGTCAGGCTGATCCACAGCCCGGCCGCCGCGCTGGCGGCAAGGATGGTGACGCCGACCGCCGCCAGCAGCACGGCGATGCCCTGCGCGCGCCCCAGCCTTTCCTTGAGCACCGCCATCCCCAGCACGACATTGACCAGCGGGTTGAGGAAATAGCCAAGGCTGGTTTCCAGCACATGGGCGCGGCTGACCGCCCAGACATAGACCAGCCAGTTGAGCGCGATCAGCGCCGCGCTTGCCAGCAGCACGATCCGCGCGCGCGGATCGCCGAGCGCCGCGCGCAGCTTTGCCGTGCGCCCGAGCAGCGCGATCATCGCCGCCAGCAGCACCACCGACCAGATGATCCGCTGCGCGACAATCTCCCCCGGATCGACGCCGGGAAACAGCTTGAAGTAAAGCGGCAGGAATCCCCACCAGAAATAGGCCCCCAGCCCCAGCGCGATGCCGCGCCGGGCCGCCGCACCGCCGCTCAAATCACGCCGCCGCCAAGGACCAGCCGGGCCAGCCCGACCAGGATCACCACCAGATTGAGGTTGCGCCCCTCGTTGCGGCTGGACACCACGCCGAGCGCCAGCCCGAGCACCGCGACCGGCAGGATCATCCAATAGGCCCAGCCAAGGAACGGCACGAACGCGAAGATCGCGGGCACCAGCGCCAAAAAGCCGATGAACAGGGACAGGATGTTGAGCATCTGTGCCTGCCTAGCAGTCGCGCCGGAACGGCGCCAGTTCGCCCATCGCCGCCATATCCTCGGCCACCGCCGCGCGTTCGCGGGCGAGGAAATCGGCAATCGCGGCGCGAAAGCCGCGATCGGGAATGAAATGCGCCGAATAGGTCGGCACCGGCACATAGCCGCGCGCCAGCTTGTGCGCGCCCTGCGCCCCGGCCTCGACCACCGCCAGCCCGCGCGCGATCGCGGCGTCGATCGCCTGATAATAGCACAGCTCGAAATGCAGGAACGGCACGTCCTCGGTCGCGCCCCAATAGCGGCCGTAAAGCGTCGTCGTGCCGATCAGGTTGAGCGCGCCGGCAATCGGCCGCCCGCCGCGCAGCGCGAGGATCAGCAGCACCCGGTCGCCCATCCGCTCGCCCAGCAGGGAAAAGAAACGCCGCGTCAGATAGGGGCGGCCCCATTTGCGTGCGCCGGTGTCCTGGTAAAAGGCCCAGAAATCGTCCCACACCGCCTCGGTCAGTTCCGCACCGGTCAGATGGCGGATCTCCAGCCCCGCGACCGCCGCCGCGCGTTCCTTGCGGATCGCCTTGCGCTTGCGCGCGGCGAGTGCCGACAGAAAATCCTCAAACCCGGCATAGCCCTGATTCTGCCAGTGGAACTGGCTGTCGGTGCGGATCAGCCAGCCCGCCGCCTCGAACAGCGGCAGCTGTGCGGGCGCAACGAAGGTCGCATGGGCAGAGGACAGGCCGTTCTGCACGGTCACCGCCTCGATCGCCGCGATCAGATCGGCGGCCACACCGGGGTCGCGCAGCAGCAGCCGCGGGCCGGGCACGGGCGAGAAGGGGCTGGCGATCTGCAGCTTCGGGTAATAGCGGCCGCCGGCGCGCTGATAGGCATCGGCCCAGCCATGATCGAACACATATTCGCCCTGGCTGTGGCTTTTCAGATAGGCGGGGGCAGCCCCGGCCAGCCGCCCGTCCGCCCCGTCGATCAGGATCGGCACCGGCTGCCAGCCGGCCTGCGCCGTCGCGCTGCCCGATTCTTCCAGAATCGACAGGAAATCATGGCTGACGAACGGATTGTCCGGCCCGGCACAGCCATTCCACTGATCGGGATCGATGGCGGCGACGCCATCTGCGATCCGCGCCGTGCGGTCCGTCATGACAGGCAAGGCTCCGGCATGCGGCCACCCTTACAGGGCGCGCGCGCGCACCGGAAGCCCCGCGACCCGCCGCGATCCTGTCCGCCGCCGGCCCGGGTGATTGCCAAAGCATCCCGGGCTGGGAAACGGGTGATCGGGACGGGCGGCGGGGCCGACAGAGCCGGGCGACTCGCCGCCGCCCGGCCGGCATCACCGCCGCGACAGCGCGTCCTCGATGCTTGCGCCCATCAGCACGAGCATGAACAGCCCGGCGATGCCGGCGGCGATCAGGGGAAACTGGCTGGCGATGAAATGGGTCATGATGGGCCTCCCTGGCGGATGGCCCCGATCATCGCGCACCGGGTGCGGCGCGCATTGACGATGATCAAATGGCGGTTATTCGGCCGCCTTGCCGCCGCCCGATCCGGCAGGCGCTTTGGCAAAGGCCGGCGGCGCACCGGGGCGCACCGCCATCAGCCCCGCCAGCCGGGCGCGGAAGGCGCGCAGCTCCGCCCCCGCCAGCAGCGCGGTGCTGGTAAAGCTGACCTTGCGCGGATCGATCGCCTGGCCCTGGCGATAGACCTCGAAATGCAGATGCGGGCCGGTCGACAGGCCGGTCGAGCCGACATAGCCGATCACCTGCCCGCGCCGCACCGGCTGGCCCGGGCGCACGGCGATGCGGCTCAGATGCGAATAGCCGCTGCCCAGCCCGCCATCATGGTTCAGCCGGACATGATTGCCATGCCCGCCCGACCGCCCGGCAAAGGCGACGCGGCCATCGGTCACCGCATAGACGGGCGCACCGTGCGGCGCGCCGAAATCGATGCCGCGATGGAAGCGGTTATAGCCGAGCAGCGGGTGCAGCCGCATGCCGAAGCCCGAGGTCTGCCGCCCGCTGACCGGCCGCGCGAGCGCGCCGCGCCGTTCGCCGACGCCCGATGCCTCGAACCACTGGTCGCGGCCATCGACCGTCCATTTGAGCAGCTGCACGCGCCGCCGCCCCTGCGACAGCCCGGCATAGAGCAGCTCGCCCAGCTCGACCTCGCCGGTCGCGGCGCGCTGCTGGGCGATGATCAGGTCGAACCGCGCATCGCTGCCGATTTCGCCGACCGACATCTTGGTCGCCACCGCGCGCAGATAGGTCTCGACCGCGCGCGCCGGTGCGCCGG
Organism: Sphingomonas changnyeongensis; assembly: GCF_009913435.1. Classification (NCBI taxonomy): domain Bacteria; kingdom Pseudomonadati; phylum Pseudomonadota; class Alphaproteobacteria; order Sphingomonadales; family Sphingomonadaceae; genus Sphingomonas; species Sphingomonas changnyeongensis. The sequence goes on from NZ_CP047895.1 coordinate 703,284, forward strand.
CCGCGCGCGCGGCGCGATAGAGGCTCGATCCGACCACGCCCGTAATGCGCAGCGGCGTGCGGTCGACCGCGATCGGCACGCGGGTGAGCGTCAGGCCGGTGTCGCCGCGCGTCACTTCCAGCCGCAGGTCGAACCGGGCGCGGAACGCCAGCGCGTCCAGCGGGCGGGCCACCCTTTTGTCGGGCCGCCGCCCCAGCCGGATGTCGATCCGCGTGCCGGGGCGGATGTCGCCCGCCGGCACAGCGTCGCCGATCAGCCGGGTGACGGTCGCCAGATCCTCGCGCCCCACGCCTGCGCGCGCGAGCGCGCGGCGAAAGCCGTCGCCCGCGCCGACGGTTGCCGTCAGTTCGATGACCGGGCGTTCGGGGGTTTCGGCGAGTGGACGGACAAGATCGGTCGCCGCCATCCGGCTGCCGCTGTCCGCCCCCCAGGCGAGCGGCGCGATCGCCTGGGCGCGCCCGGCGGCCAGGCTCGCGTCATCGGGCAGTGCCGGCACCGGGCCGGGCAGGGGACGCAGCCCGCCGGGCGACAGCAGCCATGCCGCGCCGAGCAGCGCGCCGAGCGTCGCCAGCCCGCGCCACCATTCGGCCGAGCCGATGCGCGCGCCCAGATCCGGGGCCAGGTCGAGATCGGCAAAGCGCCCGCCAAAGCGGTCGAACGCGCCCTGTGCCCCACCTGGTCCTGCCCCGCCCGGTCCTGCCCCGCGCAGCCGGGTGGCGGTGAACGGGGCGGCGGTGAACGGTCCGGTGTTGCGCGGGGGAATGCCGCCATGCGCTGTGGGTCGGGCAAGGCCGGGCGCGTCGAGCGCGAGCGCCGCCGTGCCGCCGGCCGGTCCCGCAAACTGGTCGCCGCGTTGATACAAATCCACGCCCCCTGCGCGCCGCGGCATTGCGCCGGCGGCATCGCTTACGTCCCTGTGAAAGCCGGGGGTTAATGTCAAACTAACGCGCCGCTCCGCAGACCATGCAAGCGGCGAGCCGCCCGGCCGGGGCGGCGGACGGTGGCGCGGCAGCCGCGGACGGGGGGCGGCGGGCCATTGCCTTTGGCCGCCAAAGCCCCGATCTGTCAGCCCATGAGCCGTTTCGCGTCCTCGCCCGTGGCCGCCATTCTCGGTCCGACCAACACCGGCAAGACGCACCTCGCGGTCGAGCGCATGTGCGCGCATTCAAGCGGGATGATCGGCTTTCCGCTCCGCCTGCTGGCGCGCGAGGTCTATGACCGGGTGGTCGCGATCAAGGGGGCGGAGCAGGTCGCGCTGATCACCGGCGAGGAACGCATCGTGCCGCCCGGCGCGCGCTGGTTCCTGTGCACCGCCGAATCGATGCCGCTCGACCGCGATGTCGCCTTTGTCGCGCTCGACGAGGCGCAGCTGGGTGCCGATCCCGAACGCGGCCATGTGTTCACCGACCGGCTGCTGCGCGCGCGCGGGCGGGAGGAAACGCTGATCCTGGGGTCAGAGGCGTTGCGGCCGATGATCCGCGCGCTGCTGCCCGATACCGAGATTGTCGGCCGGCCGCGCTTTTCGACGCTCAGCTATGCCGGGGCGAAGAAACTGACCCGGCTGCCGCGCCGCTCGGCCATCGTCGCCTTTTCGGCCGAGGAGGTCTATGCGGTCGCCGAGACGATCCGGCGGCTGCGCGGCGGGGCGGCGGTGGTGATGGGCGCGCTCAGCCCGCGCACGCGCAACGCCCAGGTGGCGATGTTCCAGGCCGGCGAGGTCGATTATCTGGTCGCGACCGACGCGATCGGCATGGGGCTGAACATGGATGTCGCCCATGTCGCCTTCGCCTCGCTGCGCAAATATGACGGGCGGCGCGCGCGGCGGCTGACCATCGCCGAAATGGCGCAGATCGCCGGCCGGGCGGGCCGCCACCAGCGCGATGGCACGTTCGGGACGCTGGGGGCCGAAGACGGGCCGGGCGCGTTTGCGCCCGAGGAGATCGAGGCGATCGAGGCGCATGTCTTTCCCCCGCTCGAAAGCCTGTACTGGCGCGACGGCGCGCCTGATCTGTCGAGCCTTGATGCGCTGCTCGCCGCTCTCGACGCGCGCCCGACCGCGCCGCAGCTGCGCGCCGCGCCCGAGGCGGTCGATCTGGCGGTGCTCAGGCGGCTGGCGGGCGAGGACTGGGTGCGCGCGCGGGTGCGCACGCCGGCGATGGTCCGGCGGCTCTGGGCCGCCTGCGGCCTGCCCGATTTCCGCAAGACCGGGGCCGAGCATCATGCCCGGTTCGTCGGCCGCATCTTTGCCCATCTGAGCGAGGGGCATGTGCCCCATCAATGGTTCGCCGATGAAATCGCGCGGCTCGACCGCGTGGCCGGCGATGTCGATGCACTCGCCGACCGGATCGCGGCGATCCGCAGCTGGGCCTATATCGCCCATCGGCCCGACTGGCTGGCCGATCCGCTGCACTGGGCCGAACGCACACGGGCGATCGAGGAGCGCCTGTCCGATGCGCTCCACGCCGCGCTCACCCAGCGTTTCGTCGACCGGCGCACCAGCGTGCTGTTGCGCGAAATCGGCGCCGGGCTGGCCGAGCTGCCGGTCGGGATCGGCGATGATGGCGAGGTGCGCGTCGATGACGAGCCGATCGGCCGGCTCGACGGGTTCACCTTCACCCCGCTGCCCGGCGCGCGCCATGCCGATGCCCGGCGCCTGATCGCGGCGGCGGACCGGCGGCTGGCCGGGGAACGGGCGCGCCGCGCCCGCGCGCTGGCCGACAGCCCCGATGCCGATTTTGCGCTGGCGACCGAAGCCGGGGCCGCGCCGCTGCTGTGCTGGCAGGGGCGTCCGGTCGCCGGGCTGGCGGCGACGCGCGAGCTGTTGCGGCCGAGGCTGGTGCTCGACCGCGCGGCCGCCGCGCTCGATCCGGCCAGCCGCGACCTGATCCTTGCCCGGCTCGACCGCTGGCTGGACGGGCAGACCGCCCGGCATCTGGGGCCGCTGCGCCGGATCGCCGCCGCCGCGACCGACATGGCGACCCCCGCTGGCCTGCGCGCGCTGCTCGCCCCGCTGGCGGAGGCGGGGGGACTGTGCGCACGCGCGCCGCTCGATCCGGTCATCGCCGCACTTGACCGGGGCGCGCGGTCGCGGCTGCGCGCGGCGGGCGTCACCATCGGCGCGCTCGACCTGTTCGTCGCCCCGCTGCTGAAGCCCGAGGCGGCACGCTGGTGCGCCGCACTGCTCGCGGTCAGGCAGCAGGCCCCGATGCCGGCGCTCGCCCCGCCGGGCGCGGTCGTGATCGCCTTGTCAGGGGGCACGCCGCCGCCGGGCTTCCGCGCGCTCGGCCCGCAGGCGCTGCGCGTCGACATGGCCGAACGCATCGCCCGCACTGTCCATGATGCGCGCCGGCCGGGCGCGCCGGTCGTTCCCGATCCCGCGCTTGGCGTGTCGCTCGGCCTTGTCCCGGCGGCGTTTGCCCGGCTGATGACCCAGCTCGGTTTCCGTCCGGTCGCCGCAGCCGGGGGCGGCGAATCGCCGCCTGCCTGGCGCTGGCAGGGCCGTCCGCGGCGCGCGGCGGCCGGCACGCGCGCCGCGCGGCCCGACAGCCCGTTCGCGGCACTGGCTGGCCTGCTGCCATGACGTCACCGGGCGCGGAGTCGCTCCGGCTCGACAAATATCTGTGGTTTGCGCGGCTGACCAAGACGCGGGCGGCCGCGCAGCTGCTGTGCGCCGAGGGGCGGATGCGGCTGGGCGGCCGCCTGGTCGACCGTGCCCATCTGGCGGTGCGCGTCGGCGATGTGCTGACCTTTGCCCTGCACGGGCGGGTGCGGGTGATCCGTATCTTGGCGCTGCCCGCGCGCCGCGGGCCGGCGGCGGAGGCGGCGCTCTGCTACGTCGAGATCGGCGATGCGGTTGACGGACGCGAGCCGCCGACATAGCGCAGGGAGCCGAATCCGCATCAGGGGAGCTCTATGACCTACGTCGTCACCGACGCCTGCATTCGCTGCAAATATATGGACTGCGTCGAGGTCTGCCCGGTCGATTGTTTCTACGAAGGCGAGAACATGCTGGTGATCAATCCCAGCGAGTGCATCGACTGCGGCGTGTGCGAACCCGAATGCCCTGCCGAGGCCATCCTGCCCGACACCGAAAACGGCCTCGAAAAATGGCTGGAGCTGAACGCCACCTTCTCCGCCCAGTGGCCGAACGTGACCCGCAACCGCGGCGCGCCGGACGATGCCGACGAGTTCAAGGGCGTCGAGGGCAAGTATGAGAAGTATTTCTCGCCGGAGCCCGGCCAGGGCGACTGAGCGGTCCGTTCGGAACGCGCGGCGATTCGCGCTGATCGCCGCCATTTCCGATCCTGATCCGCTTGACCCCGGTGTCCGAGAGACGGGCTGGCAATTTTATTGCGAATCTGTTAAGTGGATGCCGCCGGCTGTGGGCCGGAGTCATTCTTCCGTGCGCTGAACCCGGCGCACTGCGGAAAGGACCCTATCTCTCCGAACGTCCGTGCTGCTCCGGTTGTCCGCGCCCGAAACCTGTGATCGGGCGCATTCCCGGCCAGCGGCGCGGCCCGATTGATGACAGAAAGGTATAGCATGGCTGCCAAGGCGCTCAGCTTCGATGTTGGCGATTATGTTGTGTATCCCAAGCATGGCGTCGGTCGGGTGATCGAGCTGCAGCGGCAGGAAATCGCGGGGGCGAGCCTCGAACTTTACGTGCTGCGCTTCGAAAAGGAGCGGATGACCCTGCGCGTGCCGACCAACAAGGCCGAGAGCGTGGGCATGCGCAAGCTGTCGTCGGACAAGACGCTGCGCGAAGCGCTCGATACGCTCAAGGGCAAGCCCAAGGTCAAGCGCACCATGTGGTCGCGCCGCGCCCAGGAATATGAAGCCAAGATCAACTCGGGCGATCTGGTGTCGATCGCCGAGGTGGTGCGCGACCTGTTCCGCGCCGACGACCAGCCCGAGCAGAGCTATTCCGAGCGCCAGATTTTCGAAGCCGCGGCCAGCCGCCTCGCCCGCGAACTCGCGGCGATGGAGCAGACCGACGAGCCGAGCGCGATGAAGAAGCTGCTCGAGATCCTGAACAAGGCGGCGGCGATCTACAACAAGGCCAAGGACAGCGCCGGCGAATAACCCGGCCGGTCCTTTTTGGTTCGCATGCAAGGGGCGGTCCTCCGGCTGGAAGGGCCGCCCTTTCCATGTCCGGACCCGGCATGATCCGGTGCCGCCTGTCGCGCCGCCGCTGCGCCGGCTATGCGGTCCCGACAGCGGGACTGGAAAAAAGCTGGAGCGGCGACAGCCGCTCCCGGGCGGGAGAGGCGGATGCCGGGCGGATTGCGGCGACATATTGGCGATCTGGCCACGCGGTGTCGGTCACCGGTGCGGGCCTTGCTGCCTGCCGCGCTGCTGTGTTTCGCCGCCAGCCCCGCGGCTGCGGCCGAGCGCGGCTACAGCATCACCAGTTTCGACCGGATCCGTGTCGAAGGCCCGTTCGCCATCACGCTGGCAACCGGCAGGCCGGTATCGGCGCGGGCGTCCGGCAGCCCGCAGGCGCTCGACCGGGTGCAGCTGCGCGTCGAGGGGCGGACCCTGCTGGTCCGCGCCGGCCCGGCCTGGGGCGGCGCGCCGCGGGGCGATTCGGGGCCCATCGCGCTCACCCTCACCACCCCCGAACTCTCGACCGCGATCCTGCTCGGCAGCGGCAGGCTGGCGATCGACCGGATGCGCGGCGCGCGGCTGGTGCTGACGGTCGAAGGCAGTGGCGGGCTGAGCGTCGGGACGCTCGAGACCGACACGCTCGTGATGGGCATTTCCGGCGCGGGACGGATCGAGGCCGCCGGGCGCGCGCGCATGGCAAATGTGCTGGCGCGCGGTGCCGCCGACATCCGCGCCGCCGGGCTGCAGGTCGTCGATCTGGTCGTCACCAGCCAGAGCGCCGGGGCCGTCGCCCTGTCGGCCACGCGCAGCGCGCGGGTGACGGCATCGGGGCTGGGGCCGGTGGAGATCGGCGGCGGGGCGGCCTGCACCGTTGCGCAGACCGGCGCGGGGCCGGTGCGCTGCGGATCAGATTAGCGCGAGTTCGGCCAGTTCGCGCAGCAGCGCTTCGGGCAGGGCGGCATCGGCGTCGACGCCGGTGAAATCGGCCGGGGCGTCGGCGGCGGCCAGATAGCGCCAGCCCTGATGCGCGCGGCGCGGCTGGGCGCGCACCGGCACGACGCGCGGATCGAGCCGGATCGCGCAGCGCCCGGCATCGTCGCCAAAGCCGATGATCGTCTGGCGCGCGACCAGCCGGTGCTTGATGATCCAGTAGATCGACCCGCCGATCAGCTCGGCATGGCGGGTCGGGCGGTTGCGGGTGGTGACGAACACCTCGCCCCCCATCGTCCGCGCCGCCATCGCCGCGCACAGCGCGTCGAGCGAGGGCGCGCCGACCGCGACCTTGGTCAGATGCAGCATCGTCAGCCCGCCAGCCCCGCCGCCGTCGCCAGCCCGAGAAAGGCGAAAAAGCCCATCGAATCGGTCAGCATCGTCACGAATACCGACGATGCGACCGCCGGATCCTGCTGCAGCCGGTCGAGCGTCAGCGGCACCAGCACGCCGGCCATGCCCGCGACGATGATGTTGGTCAGCATCGCGGCTGCAATCACCAGCCCCAGCTGCGGATTGGCGAACACCAGCGACACGCCCAGCCCGATCACCGCCGCCACGGTGCCGCCATTGAGCACCGCGACCCGGATCTCGCGCGCGATCGACCGCCAGGTGTTGGACCGGGTCAGCTGGTTGGTCGCCAGCGCGCGCACGGTGACGGCCATGGTCTGGGTGCCGGCATTGCCGCCCACGCCCGCGACGATCGGCATCAGCGTGGCGAGCGCGACCATCCGCTCGATCGTCCCTTCGAACAGGCTGATGACGGTCGAGGCCAGCAGCGCGGTCGCCAGATTGGCGATCAGCCAGCGCACCCGGCTCTTATAGCTTTCGACCACCGGCTCGTTGATGTCGCCTTCGCCCGCGCCCGACAGCTTCAGAATGTCCTCGCCCGCTTCCTGCTGGATGATGTGGACGATGTCGTCGACGGTGATCATGCCCACCAGCCGCCCCGCGCCATCGACCACGGCGGCGGAGATCAGCGCATATTTCTGGAAGCGCAGCGCCACTTCCTCCTGATCCATGTCGACGGCGATCAGCGTCTGTTCGCGCTTCATGACGTCACTGATCGCCACGTTGCGCGGCGTGCGCAGGATCCAGCTGAGCTGGCAGGTGCCCGCCGGCCGGTGCGCCGGATCGACGACGAAGATTTCCCAGAAATCGGTGGTCAGATCCTCGTTGCCGCGCAGATAGTCGATGACGTCGCCGACCGACCAGTGTTCGGGCACGGCGATCAGGTCGCGCTGCATCAGCCGCCCGGCTGATTCCTCGGGGTAGGACAGCGCCTCCTCGATCGCCGCGCGGTCGTCCGGCTCCATCGCGCGCAGCACTTCGCGCTGGTCGTCCGGTTCCATGTCCTCGATGATCGCGACCGCATCGTCGGTATCGAGTTCCGATGCGATGTCGGCGACCTGTGCCGGCTCGAGCGCGTCGATCAGCTCTTCGCGGACATAGTCGTTCATTTCCGCGAACACGTCGCCGTCGAGCAGGTCGGTGATCGCGGCGGCAAGCGACGGACGCCATTCGGCCGGCGCCAGTTCGAACAGATCGGCGATATCGGCCGGGTGCAGCGGCTGGACCAGCGCGCGCGCGCCATCGGCATCGCCCGCCTCGACCCGGTCGATGACCGAACGGACGAATTCGGGCTTCAGCCGGTCATCGGCGTCGAGCTGGCCGGTCGCATCGATGCTGCCGAGTTCGGTCTCGTTCATCGCCGGCCCCTCCGATCGCGTGATGGCGTGAGGGGCTTAAGGCGCAGGGCCGCGAAAAGGCAAGCTTTCCAGCCCGGCCTTCGCCCGATATGGGCGGGGTCTGCCAATCTGGAGGAGTTACCATGGCCGGAGACACGCTCACCTTCACGCTCGATACCGGCGGCGATGTCGTCATCCGGCTGCGCCCTGACCTGGCACCCGGCCATGTCGCGCGCATCACCGAACTGGCGCAGGAAGGCTTTTACGACGGCGTGGTGTTCCACCGCGTCATTCCGGGCTTCATGGCGCAGGGCGGCGACCCGAGCGGCACCGGCATGGGCGGATCGGACAAGCCCAACCTGAAGGCCGAGTTCAACGGCGAGCCGCATGTTCGCGGCGTCTGCTCGATGGCGCGCACCAACGATCCGCACAGCGCCAACAGCCAGTTCTTCATCTGCTTTGACGATGCGACCTTCCTTGACCGGCAATATACGGTCTGGGGCCAGGTGATCGAAGGCATGGAACATGTCGACGCGCTGCCCAAGGGCGAGCCGCCGCGTCAGCCGGGCAAGATCCTGAAGGCGGTCATTTCCTGATCGCGCCTCGGGTCGAATGCCCCGCATCGGAGAGGCGCGCCTGCGCCTCTCCCCCTTTGCCGGCGCATGCGCTAAGGGCGGGGCATGAACTCCCTCTTCCTCGTCATGATCGGCGGTGCGCTGGGCGCAGCCGCCCGTTTCCAGCTGGGCGGCTGGGCGGCGCGCGTTTTCTGGTCCGGGCTGCCCTGGGGCACGCTCATCGTCAACGTCACCGGCGCGCTCGCCATGGGGCTGGTGGCAGCACTCGCCGCGCGCGGGCTGGGTGAGAGCGGTCTGAGCGAAGGTTGGCGGCTGTTCCTCGGCGTCGGGCTGCTCGGCGGCTTCACCACCTTTTCGGCGTTCAGCCTTGAAACGGTCATGCTGATCGAACGCGGCGCATTCGGCTGGGCCGCCGCCTATGTCGCGGCATCGGTGGTCGGTGCGCTCGCCGCGCTGTGGCTTGGCCTGCGTCTCGGACAGCCGGCATGACGGGCGAGGTCAGAAGCTTCACCGTCGGGCCCGATGACGACGGCATCCGCCTCGACCGCTGGTTCAAGCGCCATCTGCCCGATGTCAGCTTTGCGCAGGTGTCGCGCTGGGCGCGCACCGGCCAGCTGCGCGTCGACGGCAAGCGGGCGACGCCGGGCGACCGGATCGAACAGGGGCAGGCGATCCGCGTCCCGCCGGCCGAGCCGCCCCAGCCCGAAAAGCTGCGCCCGAAGCGCGCGCGCCCGCCGCTCAGCGACGATCAGATCGCCTTTGCCCGCGACCTTGTGATCCACAAGGACGCGCAGGCGATCGTCATCGCCAAGCCGCCGGGCCTTGCCACCCAGGGCGGCACCAAGACGCATGAGCATGTCGATGGCCTGCTCGATGCGCTGCAATATGAGGCGGAGGGGCGGCCCAAGCTCGTCCACCGGCTCGACAAGGACACGTCGGGCGCGTTGCTGATCGCGCGCACCGCGCGTTCGGCGGCCTGGTTCGCCAAGAGCTTTTCCAGCCGCACCGCGCGCAAGGTCTATTGGGCGATCGTCGCGGGCGTGCCGTCGATCGATGACGGCATAATCGAACTGCCGATCGCCAAGCAGCCGGGCACCGGCGGCGAAAAGATGCATGTCGATGACAAGGAAGGCAGCCCGGCGCGCACCCGTTACCGGGTGATCGACCGGGCGGGCAACCGCGCCGCCTGGGTCGAGCTGCAGCCCTATACCGGCCGCACCCATCAGCTGCGCGTCCATATGGCGGCGATCGGCCATCCGATCATCGGCGATGGCAAATATGGCGGCCAGGACGCGTTTCTGAGCGGCGGGATCAGCCGCAAGCTGCATCTCCACGCCCGGCGCATCCGCATCGACCATCCCGATGGCGGGCGTATCGACGTGACCGCCGAGCTGCCCGATCATTTCGCCGCCAGCCTGGCGACTTTGGGCTTTGATCCCGCCGATGGCGACCTGCCGCTCGATGAGCCGCGCGCCGCCGATGCGCCGGATGCGCGCCGCCGTGCGGCGACTGCCGCCGCGCGCGACCGTCGCCGGGCAAGGCGCGGCGAAAGGCGCGGGCGCGGGCGGGGCTGACCGGCTGTGAACCGTCTTGCCCTGTTCGATTGCGACGGCACGCTGGTCGACAGCCAGGCCGCGATCTGTCGCGCGATGGACGATTGCTTTGCCGAACTGGGGCTGGTGCCGCCCGACCGGCACCGGGTGCGCCGCATCGTCGGGCTGAGCCTGATGGAGGCGATGCGCGCGCTGGTGCCGGGTGGCGATCATGCGCTGCACCGCGCGCTCACCGACAGCTACAAGCTCGCCTTTCAGCGCCATCGCGGGGCCGGGCTGGTCGAAGAGCCGCTGTTCGACGGGATTGCCGAGGCGCTCGACGCGCTGGCGGCCTCGGGCTGGCTGCTCGGCGTGGCGACCGGCAAGTCGGATCGCGGGCTGAAACTGTGCCTCGAACGCCATGGCCTGGCCGGCCATTTCATCACGCTGCAGACCGCTGACCGCCATCCCTCCAAGCCCGATCCGTCGATGCTCCACGCCGCGATGGCAGAGGCCGGGTCGGGGCCTGCGACCACGGTGATGATCGGTGACACGGTGTTCGACATGGCGATGGCGGTGACGGGCGGCGCCCATGCACTGGGCGTCGATTGGGGCTATCATGATGCCGCCGAACTCAAGGCGGCGGGCGCGCGGGCGGTGGCGGTGACCGCCGCCGATCTGCCCGGCTGGCTGGAGCAGATGGCATGAGCGACGATCCTGCGCGCGCGCGTTTTTTCATGTTGTCGTTTCTCCGGCTGGGCGGCGCGGTGCTGCTGATGCTCGGGCTGGCGGCGGCGTCGGGCCGCTTCGAGGCGGTGCCGCGTTTGGCCGGCATCGTGCTGGTGCTGGCGGGCGCGTTCGGGTTTGCGCTGCTGCCCCGGCTGCTCGCCCGGCGCTGGCGGAGCGGGGAGCCGTGAAGCGTTTCTGGTCCAATGCCGAGGCGGTGGGGGCGAGGTGCGGCTCGACGGGCGGCCGGTGCGCACCCCCGGTCGCGCGCCGCTGGCCGTGCCGCAGCCCGCGCTGGCGGCAGCGCTTGCGGACGAATGGCAGGCGGTGGGTGAGATGGTCGATCCGCGCGCCATGCCGCTCACCGGGCTGGCCAATGCGGCGATCGATATCGTCACGCCCGATCCCGCGCGCTTTGCCGCCGGCCTTGCGCGCTATGCCGAAACCGATCTGCTCGCCTATCGCGCCGGCCATCCGGAGCCGCTGGTCGCGCGCCAGCAGGCGGCGTGGGATCCGCTGATCGGCTGGGCGGAGCGGCGCTATGACGTCACGGTCACATTGGTCGAAGGCGTGATGCACCGCCCCCAGCCAGAGGCAAGCGTCACCCGGCTGGGTGCGGCGGTCGCGGCGCTCGATCCGTTCATGCTCGCCGGCCTGTCCCCGGTCGTCACCATCGGCGGGTCGCTGATCGCGGCGCTGGCGCTGATCGAGGGCGCGGCCGGTGCCGATGCGCTCTGGGATGCGGTGATGCTCGACGAGCTGTGGCAGGAAGAACAATGGGGCGCGGACGATCTTGCGCTTGCCGCCCGCGCCGCGCGCCGCGCCGACTGGGATGCGGCGGTGCGGTTCCTCACGCTACTGCGCGGATGACGCGCCGGACCGGCTGAGCATCCAGGCGATGACCGCGGTGGCGGCGGCAAAGCCCGCCAGGTCCGCGACCAGCGCATAGATCGCATAGCCCCAGGCCCCGTGCATGAACACCGGCAGGCCGAGATGGATCCACGCGCACACCGCCGCCGTCACCACCAGCCCGGTGCGCCACAGCGCGGCAAAGCCCCGGACCGGCAGTGCAGCGAGCGCCACCGCCACCATCAGCCCGGTGCCGAGCGCCAGCACCAGCCCGGCAACCAGCGATGCCGAATCCATCACCGGAAAGCCGCCGCTGTTGAAGATCACCGTCGCCACCGGGCCTTGCCCATACAGGCTGGTGCCCTGCGGCGTCGCCGGATCGGGGACCAGATAGGTGCCGGTGCCGCCGGGGCCGAGCGTCGCCGCCATCAGCGACTGCAGCTCTGCCATCCGCGCTTCATCGCCGCGCGAAAAGGCAAGCGCGGTCAGCGGCGATCCCCAGAACAGCCCGCCGATCACAAACAGCACCAGTCCGCCCAGCAGACCGCCCGTCACCATTCTGATCATCTTCCCCCTCCCGCAACGCTGGCCGGCAGCGCGATCAACGCTGAGCGCGCCGATCCGGTTGCCGGGACCAGTCTTCCGGGCAGGGAGGCTGCGCCCGCCGGGGGCGGGGGTCAATCCTTGGCGCGGGTCAGGTTGCGGACAAAGCCGATCAGCCCGCCCTGGCGGCTGCGCTTCAGCCGTTCGGCGTTGAGGATCGTCTGCACCTTCTGGAAACAGGCCTCGGCATCGTCGTTGACGAGCACATAGTCATAGCCGTCCCAATGGCCGATTTCGGCGGCGGCGCGGCTCATCCGCGCGTCGATCACCTCGTCGCTGTCGGTGCCGCGCCCGCGCAGCCGGCGTTCCAGCTCGTCCATCGACGGCGGCAGGATGAACACGCGCACGACATCGGCACCGGCAAGCTGGTAAAGCTGCTGCGCGCCCTGCCAGTCGATATCGAACAGCACGTCGCGGCCCTGGGCGAGCATGGCCTCCACGGGCGCGCGCGGCGTGCCGTAACGCTGGCCGAAGACGTGCGCCCATTCGAGGAACTCGCCGGCCGCGACCATGTCCTTGAACCGCGCCAGATCGACGAAATGATAATCGCGCCCGTCGACCTCGCCAGGGCGGATCGGCCGCGTCGTCACCGACACCGACATTTCCAGATTGGCGTCGGCGGCAAGCAGCTTGCGCGAGATCGTCGATTTGCCGGCACCGCTGGGCGACGACAGGATCAGCAACAGGCCGCGCCGCTTGAATTTGTGCGGATCATCGGCGCGGGGCGTGGGGGATGGGGCGGGGCGGAACACGGCCCTGCTAGTGGCGCGGCCATGCGCCGCCGTCAATGCCGGCCCGGCCTCAGGCGGCGGGTGCCGCCGTCCCGCTTCGGCTCAGCCGGGCCCGCTGGTCACGCCTTGGGCGTGTCGCGCCGCCGGTCGAGCGCCTTTTTGGCGACATAGGCCCCGCCGAGCACCAGACCGAGCGGCCCCATGCGGCGCAGCGCGCTGACCGCGACCGCGCCGATCACCGCGCCCTTCAGGCCGCCCTTGCCGTCGCGCCGGTCGATTTCCCGGCCCACCAATGCCCCGATCACCTTGCCGATCATGCGTCGCTCCCGATCACGCGCCATTTTGAAGCCCGCAGCCGGTGCGGCGCGGCGTTACGCATGCATAACGCACCATCGGCGCTTTCGGCTTCATGAACGGCGCGCCGCCTTTTCATCCAGCCCAGATACGCCTTCGCGCCGGGCCAGTTCGTCCATCACCTGGCTGAATGACAGGTCGTGCGCGTCAAGCAGCACCGCGAGATGGAAAATCAGGTCCGCGACTTCGCCGACCATGCCGTCGCGGTCGCCGCTCGCCGCTGCGATCGCGGTTTCGACCGCCTCCTCGCCGACCTTCTGGGCAATCCGCCTGATGCCGCGCGCGCGCAGCCGCGCGACATAGGACTGGTCGGGATCGGCATCGCGCCGGGCGCGGACAAGGGCTTCGAGCGCGGTCAGGTCCATGACCCGCCTGTCGCGCGCGCGCCCGCCCCGGTCAAGCGCGGTGCTGCGATCCCCCGCCCTTGACGAGCAGCAGCAGCCCGATCGCCGCCATGCCGAGCATCACCCAGTGCGGCGCGCCCAGATCGGGCATCGCCGGCAGCGACAGGCGGCGCAGCGCCGGAAACATCCGCGCCAGCTCGCCATAAGCCGACGGCCCGGCCAGAATGATGACGCCGGCCATCGCCATATTCCCCATCAGTCGCAGACCAGACATGATCAGAACCTCCTCGGCAGGACAGTTACGCAAGAACCCTGCCAGATTCGGTTAAGCCCGGCCTCCGGCGCGCTGCCGAGGTTAGCGCTGTCGAAAGGCTCCCCCGCTGTGTCAGCCTGACCGACAGGGGTGTTCGTGGTCGTCGCGGCAGCGGGAGGTGTTGGTTTGGGAAGAACGGCACCGGCCCGCACCCCCACCCGGCCTCCCAACGGCAGGTTACGCTATGGGAGGCCGGGTGGGGGTGCGGGCCGGTGCCGCCCCGTGCGGCGCAAGCCGCACCGCAAATACGCCACCCCCGCGCCGTCAGGCGCGCAGGCGAAACCCTCAGGCGGCGCTGTCGTGCCGGCGCACGGCAAAGCCGGCGGCGGCAAGCGCGGCATGCGCTTCGGCAATGCTGTGCCGCCCGAAATGGAAGATCGAGGCGGCAAGCACCGCGCTCGCATGGCCGTCGCGCGCGCCGGCGACCAGATCGTCGAGCGTGCCGACGCCGCCGCTGGCGATCACCGGCACATCGACCGAATCGGCGATGGCGCGCACCAGGCCCAGATCATAGCCGCCCTGCGTCCCGTCGCGGTCCATCGACGTGACCAGCAGCTCGCCCGCGCCCAGCGCCGCCAGCCGGTGGGCATGTTCGATCGCGTCGATGCCGGTCGGCCGCCGCCCGCCATGGGTGAACACCTCCCAGCCCCCGTCCACGCGCCGCGCGTCGACCGAGGCGACGACGCACTGGCTGCCGAACCGGTCGGCCAGCTCCGCGCACAGCTCCGGCCGCGCGACGGCGGCGGAGTTGACCGCCACCTTGTCCGCCCCGGCGAGCAGCAGCGCGCGCGCATCCTCGACGCTGCGCACGCCGCCGCCGACGGTCAGCGGCATGAAACACACCTCCGCCGTGCGGCGCACGACGTCGATCATCGTCCCCCGCGCCTCGTGGCTGGCGGTGATGTCGAGGAAACACAGCTCGTCGGCACCGGCGGCGTCATAGGCGCGCGCCTGTTCGACCGGATCGCCGGCATCGACCAGATCGACGAACTGGACACCCTTGACCACGCGGCCGCCGGCCACGTCCAGACAGGGGATGACGCGCAGCCTGACGCTCATCGGCCCAACCTGTTCCGGCCCAGCCTGTCCCGGCCCGGCTTCCGCCCGGCCATGATCACGCCCGCGCCTCGGTGAGCGCGGCGGCAAGGTCCAGCCGGCCGTCATAGATCGCCCGGCCGCAGATTACGCCTTCGATCCCCGGCTTGCCGCGCAGCGCGCGGACATCCTCGATCCCCGCAACCCCGCCGCTCGCGATCACCGGCAGCGACACCGCCTCGGCCAGCGCGACCGTCGCCTCGACATTGACGCCCTTGAGCAGCCCGTCGCGGCCGATATCGGTGAACAGCAGCGCGGCGACGCCCGCATCCTCGAACCGCCGCGCCAGATCGATCACCGGCACGTCCGACACATCGGCCCAGCCCTGGGTGGCGACCATGCCGTCGCGCGCATCGACGGCGACGACGATCTTGCCGGGAAAATCGCGCGCCGCGCCGCGCACCAGATCGGGATCGGTGAGCGCCGCCGTGCCGATCACCGCGCGCACCACGCCATAATCGAACCAGCGTTCGATCGCCGCGCGCGTGCGGATGCCGCCGCCCAGCTGGATGCAGCCCGAAAAGCCGGTGACGATCCGCCGCACCACCTGGCCGTTCACGCTTTCGCCGGCAAAGGCGCCGTCAAGATCGACGATGTGGAGCCATTCGGCCCCCTGCGCGCCAAAGGCCGCCGCCTGGGCGGCGGGATCGTCCGAATAGACGGTCGCCCGGGCCATGTCGCCTTCGGCAAGGCGGACGACCTGGCCGGCTTTGAGGTCGATTGCGGGAAAAATGATCATGGACGCCACGCAAGAAAGGACTGGAGCAGCGCCAGGCCGTAGCGCTGGCTCTTTTCGGGATGGAACTGGACGCCGACCATGTTGTCGCGCCCGATTGCGGCGGTGACCGGACCGCCATGGTCGGTCACCGCAAGCACATCCTCGCCGTGATAGGCAAAGCTGTGCAGGAAATAGGCCTCGCCGGCGGGCAGCAGCGGGTGAGCGGCGGTCGGCGTCACATCGTTCCACCCCATATGGGGCACCTTCACGCCCTGTGCCGGCACCGCGCGGACGACGCCGTCCAGCCAGCCCAGCCCCGCCGTCCGGCCATGTTCCTCGCCGGTCGTCGCCATCAGCTGCATGCCGACACAGATGCCCAGAAACGGGATGCCCTGGCCGCGCACCCGCGCGTCGAGCGCGTCGATCAGCCCGGGTGCGGCCGCAAGCGCGCGCATCGCCGCCGCAAATGCGCCGACGCCGGGCAGCACGATGCGGTCGGCGCGCCGCAGCCGGTCCGGATCGGCGGTCAGTTCGACCGTCCCGGCCCCCGCTGCCCTGAGCGCATTCAGCACCGAATGGACGTTGCCCGCGCCATAATCGACCAGCGCGACCGTCTCAGCCACCGAGCGTCCCTTTGGTCGAGGGAATGTCCCCGGCCTTGCGCGGATCGATGGTCACCGCCTGGCGCAGCGCCCGGGCGAGCGCCTTGAACGCGCTTTCGACCAGATGATGGTTGTTGCGGCCATAAAGGTTTTCGACATGCAGGGTCAGCCCCGCGGTCTGCGCAAAGCTGTGGAACCAGTGTTCGACCAGCTCGGTGTCCCATTCGCCCAGCTTGGTCTGGGTGAAATCGAGCTTCCACACCAGATAGGGCCGGCCCGAAATGTCGATCGCCGCGCGGGTCAGCGCCTCGTCCATCGGCGCATAGGCATGGCCGTAGCGCATGATGCCGCGGCGTTCGCCGAGCGCGCGGCTGATCGCCTCGCCGATGGCCAGCGCGCAATCCTCGGTCGTGTGATGCTGGTCGATATGCAGATCGCCCTCGACCGCGACGTCGAGGTCGATCAGCGAATGGCGCGCCAGCTGTTCGAGCATATGGTCGAGAAAGCCGATCCCGGTCGCCACCCGGTATTCGCCCGTCCCGTCCAGATTGACCGACACCGCGATGCGGGTTTCGCTGGTGTTGCGGGTGATCGTCGCCTGCCTCATCGTGCCCGCGCCTATGCGCGCTTGCCGTTGCGGATGCAACGCGTCTTGACCGCCCGCCCGCCAAAGTCCACGATTCGGCGCATGACCGATGCTTTGCCGGACAGCCTGATTCCCTATGACGAAATCGTGCAGGAAGCCCTGCGCGCGGTCGTCGGGCGCGTGCTGGGCGAGGTGGAACGCTCGGGCGGGCTGCCCGGCGACCATCATTTCTACATCACGTTCAAGACCTCGGCCCCCGGGGTCGATCTGCCCAAGCACCTGACCGAGCGCTTTCCGGACGAGATGACCATCGTCCTTCAGAACAAATTCTGGGACCTGAAGGTGTTCGAGGAACGGTTCGAGGTTGGTTTGAGCTTCAACCAGATTCCCGCCCGGCTGGTCATTCCCTTCGCCGCGGTCACCGGGTTCGTCGATCCGGCGGTGAACTTCGCCTTGCAGTTCCAGGCCCAGGGCGACACCGGCGCGCCCGAGCATGACGATGCCGAAAATGATGTGCCCGGCATCGTCACGTCCGAAGACGGGTCGAATGTCGTGACCGTGGATTTCGGCCGCAAGAAATAAGCCGGGGCAGGTGGCACCCGGCCATGCGGGCCGCAGGTCGGGAGGCGCGATGACCATCCGGATTGAAACCGACAGCCTTGGCCCGGTCGAGGTGCCGGCCAGCGCCTATTGGGGCGCGCAGACGGCACGGTCCATCGCCAATTTCCCCTTCGGCCCGGCCGAGCGGATGCCCATCGGCATTGTTCACGCGCTCGCGCTGGTCAAACAGGCGGCGGCGCGGGTCAATCGCCGCCACGGGCTTGCGCCGGATCTGGCCGATGCCATCGAGGCCGCGGCGGCCGATGTGGCGGCCGGGCGGTTCGACGACCAGTTCCCGCTGGTCATCTGGCAGACCGGGTCCGGCACCCAGACCAACATGAACGTGAACGAGGTGATCGCCGGGATCGCCAATGAACGGCTGGCCGGCACGCGCGGCGGCAAGGTGCCGGTTCACCCCAATGACCATGTCAACCGCAGCCAGTCCTCGAACGACAGCTTTCCCGCCGCCATGCATGTCGCCGCCGCGCGCGCGCTGGCGGGCGATCTGCTGCCCGCGCTGACGCGGATGGCAGCCGTGCTGGACGGCCATGCCCGTGACTGGGACGATATCGTCAAAATCGGCCGCACCCATTTGCAGGATGCGACGCCGCTGACGCTGGGGCAGGAGTTTTCCGGCTATCGCGCCCAGGTCGAGGCGGCGGCCGCGCGCCTCGAATCGGTCAGGCCCAGGCTGCATCTGCTCGCGCAGGGCGGCACGGCGGTCGGCACCGGGCTGAACGCCCCGCCGGGCTTTGCCGATGCCGTGGCGGCCGAGCTGGCGGCGCTCACCGGCCTGCCGTTCGCTGCCGCGCCCAATCTGTTCGCCGAACTGGCCGCGCACGACAGTTTGGTCGAACTGTCGGGGGCGCTCAACGTGCTCGCCGTCGCGCTGACCAAGATCGCCAACGATATCCGTCTGCTCGGCTCGGGGCCGCGCGCCGGGCTGGGCGAACTGGCGCTGCCGGCCAATGAACCGGGCAGCTCGATCATGCCCGGCAAGGTCAACCCGACCCAGGCGGAAATGCTCACCATGGTCGCGGCGCAGGTGATGGGCAATCATGTTGCGGCCACGATCGGCGGGTTGCAGGGGCATCTTGAACTGAATGTGTTCAAGCCGCTGATCGGCGCGAATGTCTTGCGCTCGATCACGCTGCTCGCCACCGGGGTCGACAGCTTTACCCGGCGGGCGCTTGTCGGGCTGAGGCCGGAGCGGGCGCGGATCGCCGAACTGGTCGACCGCTCGCTGATGCTGGTGACCGCGCTTGCGCCTGCGATCGGCTATGACAATGCCGCCGCGATCGCCAAACATGCCCATGCCAGCGGCCTCAGCCTGCGTGATGCGGGCCTGGCGCTCGGGCTGGTCGATGCCGCGACGTTCGACCGGCTGGTGCGGCCCGAGGCGATGACCGGCCCCTCGCCGGACTAAGTGTCCCCGGACCAGGCGGGGCCGGCCTGAAAGCGCGCAGGCTGGCGGGCCCCGACCGGGCGTGCGGCCCTTTCATGGTATGGGCTGTCTTAACCAAGCGCGCTAACCGCAGATCGATACCTTGATCCTACCCAGGGATGGCCGGTCGTGGGGACCGGCATGACGCATTGGGGGTGTCATCCAAATGAAGACCATGATTCTCAAGGCTCTGGCGTTCGCCGGGGTCGCCGCTGCCGGCACGCTGACGAGCGCGCCCGCCTTTGCCCAGTCCGCGACCGGCGATGCGACCGTGACCGTGCTGCAGGCGCTTTCCGTGACCAAGACCGCCGATCTCAACTTCGGCAAGATCACCGCCTCGAACACCGCCTCGACCGTTGCGGTCGCGCAGGACGGCACCCGCACCTGCGGCACCGGCCTGACCTGCTATGGCACCACCACCGCGGGCGCGTTCAACGTGCTCGGCTCGGCCGGCGAATCGGTCTCGGTCGTGCTCGACAACCCGACCATCACGCTGGCCAATGGCGCGTCGGATACGATGAGCGTCGCGCTGACCGCCTCGGCCTCGTCGCTGACGCTGACCGGCGGCGCGGGCAGCTTCCGCGTTGCGGGCGTGCTCAACGTCGGCGCGTTCCAGGCGCAGGGCACCTATACCGGCCAGTATTCGGTGTCGGTCAACTATCAGTAAGCCCGGGTCGCGCGAAGCGCGGCGCAGACCTCCCACCCCGCCTCCCCGCCCGACCACCATAGCCTGATGGTATCATTGGTGGCCGGGCGGGGAGGCGGGGCGGGAGGTGCATGGGTTCGCATCAGCGAACCTTTGTATTACCCCGCCTGACGGCGGCAGCTGGGGCCGGGTGCCGGATGCGGCGCCCGGCCCCAAGCGTATTTCAGGCCGGGTGGATCTTCAGCGCCCGGTCCGGCGCGCCCGCGCGTGCTTAGCGCGGCGTTCACCATTTTCCGGCGATAAAGTGCGGGTGCGCCACCCGCCTGCCCTGATCCCGATCCCGATCCGTGCGCTGATTGCCGCGCTTGCCTGCGGCGCTGCGCCCCTTTCCGCCCAGCCTGTGCCCGACGCGCGCGACCGGATGGCTCCGGGGGCGTTTGTCGCCGCCCGGGTCGAGCCGGCCCGCGAACTCAGCTTCGGCGCGATCATCGCCAGCGCCGAGCCTTTGGTCGTCACCCTGTCGCCAGGGGCGGGCTGAGCTGCCCGGCGATGCGGTGCATCGGCAATGCCAGCCCCGGCGAAATCGCCATCACCGGCGCGGAATCCTATCTGGTCTCGATCGCCGTGACGCCTGCCACGCTCGTCAATGCGCAGGGCGACGCGATCCGCGTGCGGCCGGTGCTCGCGGCCGAAACCCTGACCCTGCAGCCGGGCAACCGGCGCAACCGTGTCGGGCTGGGCGGCACGCTCAGCCTCGGCGCGCGCCAGGCGCCGGGCGACTATCGCGGCGAATATCTGATCACCGTCGATTATTTGTAACGCTCCCGTTTCGGTTAGCGGGATGCTAACCATATCGGATGTATCTCCGACGCAGCGGCGCAGCACGGGGCAAGTCACGCGGCCCCGTCGCTCCAGAACATGGCCGCTTTAGGCAGTTGGGGTGTCTAAACATGCTTGTTTCAACTCGTGCCGCGGCCGTCATGGCCGCGGCCTTTGTCGGCCTGTGGCCGGCGACCGGCGCATGGGCGCAGTCCGCGACCGGGACGGCGAGCGTCCGCATCGTGCAGGCGATCAGCGTCACCAAGACCAGCGACCTTGATTTCGGCAGGATCGTGACCGGCGGCAGCGCCGGGACGGTCGCCATTGCCGCCGATGGCAGCCGCGCCTGCGGCAGCGGCCTGCAATGTCTGGGCGCGGTCAGCCCCGGCGGCTTCACGATCATGGGTGCGGCCGGCGAGACGGTGGTGGTCGCCATCGACAGCCCGAACATCCAGCTGTCGAACGGCGCCGACACCATGGTGGTCGCTTTGCAGGCGTCGGTGCAGAGCCTGGTGCTTGCCGAGGGCAAGGGCCAGCTGCGCATCGCCGGCGTGCTGACGGTGGGGGCGAACCAGCCCCCGGCGTCTATTCCGGCCAATATTCGGTGTCCGTCAATTATCAATGACGCCGCCCGGGCCAACCGGCCCGGACGCCGACCCTGCTCAATCCGACACGATCAAATCCAAAGGGATTCGCCCATGTTTTCCCGCCTTTTGGCCGGGGCGCTTGCGCTCGCGGCCGGCCTTGTCGTCATGTCCGCGCCTGCCAATGCCCAGGGCGATCTGCTCGTCGCGCCGACGCGGCTCGTCCTGTCGGGCGCGTCGGGGGGCGAAGTGATCGTCAGCAATGCCGGCACCGCCACCACCACCTACCGCATCTCGCTGGTCGTCAAGCGGATGGACGCATCCGGCCAGATCCATGCGGTGCCCGACGGGCAGGCGCTGCCGGCGGAAACCGCAGCGGTCGAGATGATCAACCATGCGCCGCGCCGCATCACGCTCGCCCCGCAACAGTCGCAGACGATCCGCATCGGCGTGCGCCCGCCGCCCGATCTCGCGCCCGGCGAATATCGCGCGCATCTGCTGTTCCGCGCGGTTCCGGACGCGCCCGATGCCGCCGCCGAAACGCCCGCGCCGGGCGGCGATGCCGGCATGGCGATCCGGCTGACGCCGATCTACGGTGTGGCCATTCCGGTGATCGTGCGCATCGGCACCGTCGACGGTGCGGCGCGGCTGGTCTCCGCGCGGCTCCAGCCCGGGGCCGATCCGGCGATCACCGTCGATCTGGCGCGCAGCGGCGACCGGTCGGTCTATGGCACGCTCGACGTGCTGGCACCGGGCCGCAAGGAACCGGTGGCGACGATCAAGGGCGTGTCCGCCTATCCCGAAATCGCCGCGCGCCAGGTGCGTATCCCGGTCCTGCGCGAGCGGGTGGCCGGTGTTCAGGGGCTGACCGTGCGTTTCACCGAAACCGATCCGGCCGGGCGCGGCGCGACCAGCGAGGTGGCGGTCAGGTAACGGATCCGGCGGCCGCGCGGCGAGGCCCCCGATGGCACGAACGGCGCTGTGGCGGGTGCGCCGCGCGGCCCTGTGGCTGTGCGCGGCCCTGCTCGCCTGCGCGCTTGCGGGCGCGGCGGTTCCCGTGCGGGCGGCAGCCCCTGCCCAGGCGGTCGACCCCGATGATGCGCTGCTGTTCGACCTGCGCATTCAAGGCCTGCAACTGGGTGGCGGCGTGCGCGCATATGACACCGCTGCCGGATTGTGCCTGAACCTGCCCGATCTGATCGACGGGCTGAAGATTGCGCTGACATTCGCCGCCGACGGCCAGAGTGTCGATGGCTGGGCGTTCGAGGAAAGCCGCCGCATCCGCATCGACCGCGTGGCCGGCGCGGTGCAGCTGGCCGGCGGCACCGCGCGGCTCGATCCGCGCACCATCTGGGATGCGCCCGGCGGCTGGTGCGTGCGCGCCGCCGATCTGGAACGCTGGCTGGACCTTGCCTTCGATGTCGATCTGCCCGGGGCGGTGATCGGCGTGCGCACGACCGGCCGTTTGCCGATCGAGGCGGCGCTCAAGCGCTCCGCGCGGGCGGAGCGGCTGCGCGCCACCGCGTCCGGCCCGGCTGTCCCCGCACGGCAGGTCGCCCTGCCTTACCGGCTGTGGCGGACGCCGGCGATCGACGCCAATATCAGCTTCACCGCCGACCGCCCTGCGCCCGGGCGCATGGGCTGGCAAAGCCGGTATGAACTGTTCGCCGCCGGCGAGGTGGCGCGCATGTCCGCCGACATGCGGCTGATTTCGGACCAGAAGGCGATGCCCCAGGCGCTCAGGCTCAGGCTGTTCCGCGCCGATCCGGCCGGGCGGCTGCTCGGCCCGCTGCGCGCGACCCAGATCGAGCTGGGCGATGTCGTGAGCCCGTCGACGCCGCTGACCGTGCAGGCGACGCCGGGCCGGGGCATTGCCCTGTCGAACCGGCCACTCGGCCTCAATGCGCGGCGCGACCTGATCGATTTCGCCGGCCCCATGCCGGTCGGCTGGGATGTCGAACTCTATCGCAATGGCGAGCTGCTGCGCAGCGAAACCGGCGCAGCCAGCGGGCGTTACGAGTTTCGCGATGTCGAGCTGCGCCTCGGCCTCAATGATTTCGAACTGGTCCAATATGGCCCCCAGGGTCAGGTGCGCCGCCAGCGCCGCACGCTCAACATCGGCGCGCAGGTGCCGGGGCGGGCGAACGCTGGTGGTCGGCGGTGCTGGTCGAGGACCGGCGCGACCTGATCGGCTGGCGCGCGCGGCCCGACCGCGCGCTCGCCCCGCCCGGCTGGCGCGGCGGCATCGCGGTCGAACAGGGGCTGGGCCATGGCACGGCGCTGGCGCTGGCCGTGCACCGCGCGCCGGTCCGGACCGGCACCCAGAGCTATGTCGAGGCCGGGCTGCGCGCAGGGGTCATGCGGCTGCTGGGCGAGGTCAATCTGGCCGCCGCGCGCGACGGCGGCCGGGCGCTGCGCGTCAATGTGATCGGCGATCTGGCGCGGACCAACATTTCAGTGGAGGCGATCCGCAACCGCGGGCTGACCAGCGAGCGGCTCGATCCATCGGCGCGGTCGGTGACCGCGATCGGCATCGACCGGCCGGTCAGGGTGGCCGGGCTGGTGCTGCCGCTGCGCTTTGATCTGCGCACCACCCTGTCGCGCGCCGAACGGCTGACCGAGGCGCGCGGCCGCGTGTCGCTGATCGCCGGGCGCATCGCGGCCAGCGCCACGCTCGGCTGGCGGCGCGCGGCGCCGCGCGGCGGGCCGGCGCGCGACGAGGCGGTGATGGGGCTGCTGGTCAATGGCCGGACGGGCCGGGTGCGGCTGCGCGGCGAGATGGAATGGGCGGTGCGCCCGCGCCCGGAACTGGTGAGCGCGCTTGCCACCGCCAATCTGGCCATCGGCCCGGCCGATGAGCTGCAGCTGACCACCGGCTATGCCGGGCGCGAGCGCGCGGGCTTTGCGGGGGCGAATTACACGCGCGATTTCGGGCTGTTCGCCGCCAGCTTCAACGCCCAGGCCAACAGCCGGGGCAGCTTTTCGCTCGGCCTGGCCGCGCAGTTCAGCTTCGGCCCCGGCGGTGCCGGCCGGTTCGGCCGCTTCCGCTCGGGCAGCCGCGCGACCAGCGGCGCGCTGGCGGTCAGCGCCTTTTTCGATCTGAACGGCGATGGCCTGCGCCAGCCCGGCGAGCCGCCCGCGCCGCTGGGCGGCCTTGTCGTGGATGGTGCACCCGCCGAAGCGCCCGCCGGCGCGTCCAGCCGCGCCGATTCGCCCGGCCCCTGGCTGATCGAGGGGCTGGACCCCGCCGTCCCGGTGCAGGTGGCGCTCGATCCGGCGCGGCTGACCGATCCGTTCGACGCGCCCGGCGATGCCGGGGTCGCCGCCGTGCCCCGCGCCGGGCTGGTGACGCCGGTCGAGCTGGGCATTGTGCGCACGGCGACGATCGACGGCGTGCTGGCGCGCGCCGGGCGGCCGCTGGCGGGCGAGGAGGTGGAGCTGGTCGACCGGCACGGCGTGGCCGTCCACCGGCTGCGGACCGAGTTTGACGGCTTTTTCAGCTTCGAGCGGGTACGGTTCGGCCAGTACCGGCTGCGTCTTGCGCGCGGCGGCACCGACTGCATGGCCGAACCCATCGCGATCGGGCCGGAGCGGCTGGCCCTGCGGCTGGGCCTGATCGAGCTGGCGCGCCCACCCGAACGCCTAGCGCGACGATGACCGATCGCGCCCGTGGCAGCCATGCCCGCGTTTCGATTCCCCCCGCCCGGCCATCCCGCTATAGCGGGACCAACGGCCCGGCCAGCACCCGAGAGATCATGCCCGAAACCAAGCTCTACCGCCTGTTGCGCGCGATCAAGCACCGTCTGGTCGGTGCCAATCTGCCGCCCGACCTGCTGGCCGAACGCTATCCCGATCAGCAGATCGGCCCGTTCAGCTATGGCGATCTGCAGTTGCCCGCCTATCCGGGCGATGCGCGGCTGCGCATGGGGGCCTATTGCTCGGTGGCGGCCGGGGTGCAGGTGCTGCTGGGCGGCGAACACCGGCCGGACTGGGTGACCACCTATCCCTTTCCCGCCAAGGATCCGCGCTTTGCCGCCATTCCCGGCCATCCGCGCACCAAGGGCGATGTCGTGATCGGCAATGATGTGTGGCTGGGGCGCGAGGCGATGATCCTGTCCGGCGTCACCATCGGCGACGGCGCGGTGGTCGGCGCGCGCGCGCTCGTCACGCGCGACGTGCCGCCTTACGCCATCGTCGCCGGCAATCCGGGGGTTGTGGTGCGCAAGCGTTTCGACGACGCGACCATCGCCCGGCTGCTCGCGCTCCGCTGGTGGGACTGGCCGGCCGAGCGGGTGGCACGCGCCGTGCCGATGATGCTCGACCGCGATATTGCGGCGTTTCTGGATGCGGCAGAGGCTGGCCGTATCTGAGGCGGAGAGTTTTTAGACTGGGAAGAGCGGCACCGGGGGTTTGTTGATTGGGAAGAACGGCACCGGCCCGCTCCCCCACCCGGCCACCCAACGGCAGTATCATATGGGTGGCCGGGTGGGGGAGCGGGCCGGTGCCGCCCCCCGCGCCACAAGGCGCGGCACATAAACACCCCCCGGGGCGAAACCTCAGAAGATCCGCCAGCGGCGCATCGGGCTGCCCCCGGCCTCGCCGCGCATCACGAACTGCATGGTGATGTAGCGCTGCAGGAGCCCGAAGCTGAGTTTCTGCGCGAGCGTCTGGCGCAGCCCGGCAAAGCCGGTCGCGACGCCGTCGGTCACCGTCAGCCCGGCCGCCGCCATCAGGCCCCGCGCGCCGTCTTCATCGAAAAAGCGCAGATGGGTGCGATCAAGCAGCCCGTCCTCGGCATAGGTGAACCGCCCGCCAAAGGCGAGCGGGACGGTGACGCTGTAATGGGCGACATTGGGCACCGACACGATGACGACGCCGCCGGGCGCGAGCACCGTCTGGCGCAGCGTGCCCAGCACTGCCCAGGGATCGCGCAGATGTTCGAGCACGTCGAGCGCGAGGATCAGGTCGAACTTCCCCAGATCGGGCAAGGGCTGTTCCAGATCATGGATCAGCACATTGTCGAGCCGCGTGCGCAGCAGCGGTTCGAGCGGGCGATGCCCCTCCACCCCAAAGGTTTCCGCCTGCGGCCAGCGCTGCTTGAGCCAGGCAAGCGTCGCCCCCGCGCCGCAGCCGATTTCGAGGATCCGGGCCGGGGCGGCGGGCAGCAGCGGCTCGATCTCGCGCCGCACCTTCTGAAAATAGGTCAGATCCTCGGTCACGGTCTCGTCGGCCATGGTCATGTCGGCTCCGCTCATATTGCCCCCGTCTGTCCCGCCGCCATCCATATCGCCGCCCTGGATGTGCGGCAGCCGGAATATGCGCTTGATTGTCTCCTTGCTCACCGAACCTTAAAAACAAACTGCTTTCTTGCCGGCATTGCGATAGCGCGGTGCCGCTCAGCGGCGGGCAGGGACGAAAAAATGGGGTTTGAGGGCAGGATCGTCGCGGCCGGGATGCTGGCGCTTGCCGCCATGGCGGGGCTGGCCGGGGCCGGAGCCGCATCGGCAGGCGCGCCGGCGGCCGGGGCGCGGGTGATCGACATTGCCGACCGGGCGGCGCTGGTGGCAGCGCTTGCCGCCGCGCGCGGGGGTGAGACGCTGCGGCTTGCCCCGGGTGCCTATGGCCAGATTGCGATTGCCGGCCGCGTCTTTCCGGCGGCGGTCACGCTTCAGTCGCGCGATGCCGCGCGGCCGGCGCGACTCAACGGGGTCGCGGTCAGCGCCTCGGCCAATCTCGTGTTCCGCCAGCTCGACATCGGCCGCGCGCTCGCGCCCGGCGAGCCGGATTTCACCCAGCTGAGCACCGTCACCGACAGCCGGGCGGTGCGGTTCGACCGGATTTTCTTCCACGGTTCGCGCGACGGCACGCCCGCCAATGACGCCTGGGGCCTGTATGTCGTCGGCAGCAGCGGCATCGAGATTGCCGGTTCGCGCTTCGAAGAGCTGATGCGCGCCTATATCTTCGATCGCAGCAGCGACATTGCGGTGATCGGCAACAGCTTTCGCCTGATCCGCAGCGATGCCGGCGATTTCGCCGCGGTCGACCGGGTGGTGGTGCGCGGCAACAGCTACCGCGATTTCATGCCGCGCGCGGACGATCACCCCGACGCCATCCAGTTCTGGACAAATGGCCAGCAGCGCGGATCGTCGGACATTCTGATCGAGGACAATGTCATCATGCAGGGCGATGGCGTCGGCCCGCAGGGCATTTTCATCCGCGACGAGCAGAAGCGCTATCCGTATCGCAACCTCGTCATCCGCAACAATCTGATCTACACCGAGGATCAGTGGGAAGGCATTTCGGTCGAGGGGGCCGCAGATGTCGAGGTCAGCGGCAACAGCGTGCTGTCCCCGCTCGACCGGCAGAAACAGGCGTGGATCCGGCTTGAAAATGTCGGCCGCGCCACGGTCACCGGCAATGTCACCGTGCGCTATGTCGGTCCGGCCGCCGGCGGGCCGCATGTCGTGCGCGACAACAGCGTGCTGATCGAGGATCGGGCGCTGGTGCGCCGGCTGGGCGGGCTGAAGCCCGGCGCGCGGCCCGAGGCGGAACGCCTGCTCATCCCCGGGCGCGGCTATCGTCCGCCCGCCCCGGCGGCGGAGCCTGCGGCCGGTCGCGCAATGGGGGGCGCTGAATGTCGCTCGCGTCCCGGGTGCAAAGCTGGTTCATGCCGCCGCAGCAGGTGCTGCCGCCGTTCCTGCCGATGCGCGCGCCGGCGCGCCGGGCGGCGGCGCGCGGCGCGTTCATCCTCGCCTGCCTGATGCTCGGCTTTGTCTATGGCTTTGTGTTCGCGGTGTTTCCGCCGTCGTTCATGGTCTATATGGCGATCCCGGTCGTCATGCTGGCACTGGTGGTGATCTGGGCGCTGCCCGACCAGGGGCGCGCGCCCGACCGGCTGCTCGAACGGCTGTTCTTCGCCTATATGGTCATCATCGTGCTGTGGCCGATCTATCTGGCTGTCCAGCTGCCCGGCCTGCCCTGGCTGTCGCTGCGCCGGCTGGCGGCGTTCCCGATGGCGCTGATCCTGCTCATCTGCCTGTCGGTGTCGGCCCGGTTCCGCGCCGAACTGGCGGCCGCGCTCAACGGCATGCCGGGGCTGTGGAAGATGATGGCGGCCTTCATCATCGTCCAGATCGTCACCATCGTGCCCAGCCGCGCGCCCTTCGGGTCGCTCAACATCTTCCTCAACAATCTCGTGCTGTGGTTCGGTGCCTTTTATGCCGCCGCCTGGGTCTGCGCGCGCGACGGGCGGGCGGCGAAGTTCGGCAATTACCTGATCGGCATGGCGCTGGTGCTGGGCGCGATGGGGCTGGCCGAGGCCTATAACGAACAGATTCTGTGGGCGCGCCACATCCCGTCCTTCCTCGCGGTGACCGACGAATCGGTGCAGCGCACGCTGTCGGGCGATTTCCGCGAGGGCGCCTACCGCGTCACCGGCACCTACACCGTCTCGCTCGCGCTGGCCGAATATCTGGCGCTGGTGACGCCGTTCGTGCTGCAGAAGATCGCCGAACGCCCGGGGCTGGGCGCGAAGTTGCTTTATGCCGGCATCAATGTGCTGCTGCTGGTCATCATCATCCTCACCCGGTCGCGGCTGGGCATTGTCGGCTGGCTCGCGGCGCATATGGTCTGGGGCTGCATCTGGGCGTATCGCCGCTGGCGGTCCGACAAGTCGGACGTGCTCGGCCCCGCGCTTGCCTTTGCCATTCCGGCGCTGGCGCTGGCGTTCGGGGTGGCGATGTTCACCGTCGATGCGATCCGGTTCCGCACCATCGGCGGCGGATCGACCGGGTTCAGCGATCAGGCGCGCTGGGAACAGCTGGACGGCACCTGGCCGCTCGTGCTGCGCAACCCGATCGGCTATGGAACCGGGCAGAGCGGCGAGGTGCTGGGCTTCCGCACGCCGGGCGGGCAGGTGACCGTCGATACCTATATCGTCACGCTGCTGCTCGATTATGGCGTGATCGGATTCTGCCTGTTCCTCGGCATTTTCGGGCTGGCGGTCGCAACCATGCTCAGGATTTCGCTCAGGCCGCGCGGGCGGGAGATCGACATCGCAATGCCGGTCTGCGCGGCGCTCGTTGCCTATCTGGTCGTGCGGCTGGTGTTCGCGCAGGACGACAATGCGCCGCTCGTCTACATGATGCTGGGGCTGGCGAGCGCGATCGCGTTCAAGGCGAAGAGGCAGGACGCCGAATCAGCGCCGGCCCCGGCCTGATCGTCCGATCCCGGGTACCATCAGGTCCGGGCTATGTCAGGCAGCGAGCGCGCGCGGCGTCCGGCCCGAGCGATTTTCCAGTTCGCGCAGGAATACCTCGAGCGACAGGATCGACCACAGCTCCTTTTCCCGGTTGCGCCGGCCGCTCACATGCTCGTCCAGCATCGCCTTCAGCCGGGTGCGGTCGGCAAAGCCGCCAAAGCGCGACTGCGGGCTGAGCAGCATGTCCTCGGCATAGTCGCGCAGCCGCCCGCGCAGCCATTCGGCAACCGGCACGCGGAAGCCCGATTTGGGCCGCGACAGGATGTCGGGCGGCAGATCGGCCTGCATCGCGCGCCGCAGGATCGTCTTGCCGCTGCGGCCATTCAGGAACGCATCGTCGCCAAGCGTGGCGACAAAGGCGGCGAGCTTGCGATCCATGAACGGCATCCGCCCCTCGATCGACGCCGCCATCGTCATCCGGTCGCCGCGCTCCAGCAACGTGCCCGGCAACCACACCGTCTTGTCGAAATATAGTGCCCGGTGCAGCGGGCCGACGCCCGCGCCCGGATCCTCCGCCCATTCGAACGGGCGGTAGCCGGCGAACAGCGCCGGGGCGAGCGCCGCCGCCTCGGCATGCGGCATCAGCCCGAACCACGCCGCCTGGCGATCGACGAAATCGCGCTCGCGCCCGGCGCGCAGCAGGATCGCCGCGCGGCGCTTGCTGTAGGGCAGCAGCCGCCGGGGCAGGTCGAGCAGCAGCGGATCGAGCGCCGCGGGCGCGACCGCCTGATAGCGGGCGAGGTACAAATCGCCCCAATGCTTGGGATAGCCGGCCAGCAGCTCGTCCGAGCCTTCGCCGGACATCACCACCTTCACATGCCGCGCGGCCAGATGGCTCAGATAATAAAGCGGCACATCGGCCATTTCCGACAGCGGCGCGCCCCGGTGCCAGGTGACGTCGGCCAGGCTGTCGAGGAAATGATCGGGCTCGATCTCCAGCTCATGATGTTCGGTGCCGAACCGCTCGGCGACCTGACGGGCGGCCCAGAGTTCGGAAAAGCCGTCGGCCTTGAAGCCGATCGAGAAGGTCTTGACCGGATGTGGCGACATGCCCGCCATGAGCGCCACGATCGCCGAGGAATCGAGCCCGCCCGACAGGAACGCGCCCAGCGGCACGTCGGACCGCATGCGCAGCCGCACCGCATCTTCCAGTTCGGCGCGGAAATCGCGGATCGCCGCCGCATCGAGCGGACGGCGTTCGGCCGCCGGCAGCGGCAGAGGCGGGCTGAAATAACGCTCGGCGGTCAGCTGGCCGCCCTGCCAGACGGCATAATGGCCGGGCGGCAGCTGCGACACACCCTTGACCAGCGTGTCATGGCCCGGCGCATATTTCCAGATCAGGTAGCGGGCGAGCGCCTGTTCATCGATGTCGGCGGCAAAGGCCGGATGCGCGGCAAGGCTTGCAAACTCCGAGGCGAAGATCAGGTCGCCGCCGTTGATGAAATAGAGCAGCGGCTTCTTGCCGAACGGGTCGCGGGCGAGGAACAGGCTGCGCGCCTCGGCATCCCAGATCGCAAAGGCGAACATGCCCCGGAAGCGGTCGAGCGCCGCCGCGCCCCAGCGGATCCATGCCTCCAGCAGCACTTCGGTGTCCGACCGGGTGCGGAAGGCGACGCCGGCAGCCTCAAGCTCGGCGCGGATTTCCAGATAGTTATAGATCTCGCCGTTGAACACCAGAGTGTAGCGCCCGCAGGCCGAGCGGAAGGGCTGATCCCCGGTTGCAAGGTCGATGATCGCCAGCCGGACATGGCCGAGCGCCACCGTGCGACCGCCCTCGCCCTCCAGCAGTTCGAAACTGCGCCCGTCCGGGCCGCGATGGGCGATCGCGCGGGTCATCGCGTCGATCATCTGCCCGGCCGCGTCGCGCCCGGCGTTGGTGGTAAGGCCGGCAACTCCGCACATGGTTCAACCCCCGATCAAGGCTCGACGCCTCGCACAGCTTCCTTTAACGGCCGGCTAAGCCAATCGAAAGCGCCTATGCTGATCTCGATCGTGATCCCGACCTATCGGCGTGCGGACATGCTGTCCGGCCTGCTCGATGCGCTGGCGCCGCAGATGATGGCCGAGGTCGAGGCGCTGGTCATCGACAATGATCCGGCGGGCAGCGCCGCCGACACCGCCGCGCGTTACGGCTGGCTGCGCTATGTGCATGAACCGCGGCCGGGCGTCGTCCATGCCCGCAACCGCGGCGTCGCCGAGGCGCGGGGCGGCCATGTGCTGTTCATCGACGATGACGAGGTGCCGAGCCCGGGCTGGCTGGCCGCGTTCGCCGCGCTGGCGCGCGCCGGCACCACCGCCTGTTTCGGGCGCATCACGCCGCGCTTCGTCGCGCCGCCGCCGCCGGGGCTGGAGCGGATGCTGGCCGGGCTGTTCAGCCGCGAGATCGATGCGGATACCGGTGCCGACATCACCGCCAGCTGGGCCTATCTCGGAACCGGCAATGCGATGTTCGACCGTGCGGTCTGCTTTCCCGACCCCGAGCCGTTCGACCTGCGTTTCAACCAGAGCGGTGGCGAGGACATCTGGATGATTCGCGGGCTGATGGCGCGCGGGGTGCGGCTGATCTGGAACCGCGAGGGGCTGGTCGACGAAATCGTGCCGCCGGGGCGGATGACGCTCGATTATGTCCGGGCGCGCAAATTCGCCCATGGCCAGCAGCGGGTGATCTTCAACCATCGTGGCGGCGGGCTGGCCGGCTGGGCGCGGGCCTTGCCCTGGATGGGGATCGGGCTGGTGCAGGCGGCGGGGTTCGGCGCGCTGGCGCTCGGCCTCAGCGCGATCGGCTCGCCGCGCGCGCTCGAAGCGCGGGCGCGCGCCGATGCCGGGCGCGGCAAGCTGATGTGGCGCGCCGCCGCCCGCACGCTTTACGGCAACTGAGTTTTCGCCAGCCGGTGCTGCGGTCAGAGCGCCGCGCGCACCGGGCCGTCGCGCCATTCCGCGCGGCGACGCCACATTTCGCGCCACTGGCTTGCCGCGTCGCGGCGGCCGGGCGACAGCCGCGCCGCCAGCCCGTAGAGTAGCGCCCGCCACCATGCCTGGAAGATCGTCATCGCCCGCGCGATCCGCGCGCTTGCCGGCGGCAGATGGCGCAGCGCCAGCCCGATGCGCGCGCCGAACAGATAGACGAGCGTGTTGGTCGGCCGCACCGCGCTGCCGCCGCCGAAATGCACGATCTCCGCCTCTGGCGTCACGCGCGGGCGCGCGCCCGCGCGCCGGGCGCGGCCGCAGAAATCGGCTTCCTCGCCATACATGAAAAAGGTCGTGTCGAACCCGTCCAGCTGCTCCCACAGGCTCCGTTCGACGAGGAAGAAGCAGCCCGACACGATATCGACCGCGCGCTCCTGTCCGTCGCCCCACAGCGCCACCTGTTCGGGGTTGAGGCGCGGGCTGCGCGGGTTGAGCGTCGTCAGGCCAACGGCAAGGCAGAAGGCGCTCCAAGCGGTGATGCGGTTCCAGGCCGAGCTGGGGTTGAGCCGCCCGTCGCCAAACAGCGTCCGCCCGCCCCAGATGCGCGCCTCGGGCCGCGCGGCGGCAAAGGCCATCAGCCGGTCGATCGCGCGGTCGCGCACCAATGTGTCGGTGTTGAGCAGCAGCAGCAGCCGTCCGGTCGCCGCGCGGGCGGCGATGTTGTTGCCCTTGGCAAAGCCGTGATTCTCGCGCTCGGCCAGCAGCCGCACCTGCGGAAACGCCGCGCGCACCGCATCGACCGTGCCGTCGGCCGAGCCATTGTCGACCAGGATCACCTCAAAGCGTGTGTCGCGCGTTTCGGCATAGACGGACCGGATCGCCGCCAGCGTCATCTCGCGCGTGTTCCAGCTGACCATCAATATGGACAGATCGGGCGCGTCCTCGCCATGGTCGGTCATCGCAATCCCCGTCAGCGGCCGCGCAGCCGGCGGGCAAGGGCGATCGCGCCGTCGCGCGCCTGGCGCAGCGGTTCGCCCACCAGCCGCTCGGCCACGGTCTCGGCCATCCCCGGATCGCGCATCTGCGCGATGGCGGCGGGCGCGAACCGGCCATTGGCCTCGGCGCAGGAAATGCGCCGGCCGCGGATCTTGTTCGACACATTGCCGCCATGCACGACCTGCAGCCAGGCCCCCGGCCCGTCCAGCTGATGCACGGGCAGATGCCGCGCCAGTTCCATGTGCGGGATCGCCGGGGCGGTGCGCGCCGTGGTGTCGAACGGTTCCAGCAGGTTGGTGAAGGCGTTCGACCGGTGGGCATGGGCGTAAAGCCGCTCCCCGCTCAGCACGAACCCGTTGGTGAAGTTGAGCGCACAGGCCGGGCCGCCCAGATGGGCGCGCGCCGCCGCCTGCAGCCGGGCGACGAAATCGACGGCCAGCGAATCGTCATTGTCGAGATTGGTGGTCAGCAGCGCGGGTGGCCGCGCCTCGATGCGCGCGAACACCGCGTCGCGCCAGCCATCGCCGGGAAACAGCGGCGTGTAGAAGGGGATGAACGGCCGGATGCGGCGCAGCTCTTCGATCCGGTCCTTGAACGCCTGTGGCGTCTGATCGTCGAAGAAGATCATCCACGCGAAATCCTGTTCGGTCTGCGCGGCCATGCCCGGCAGGCAATAGCGCTCGAACAGGTCGAAACGGGTGGCCAGCCAGTCGGGCTGGGTGCGGAAACTGGCCTCGCGTCCCGGCGTTGCCAGGTTGAACCGCGTCATGACCACATGGACGAAATCGGCCATCGGCCCGTTGCTCCGACGAAAAGCCCATGGCTGGGCAAGAACGGCCGGCCGGGCGCATGTGCGCGCCCGGCCGGGCCGGGATTATTTGGCAGCCGGTGCGGCGGCCGGCGCACCCGCCGGCTTGGGCGGGGCATAGCCGCCCTGATACTTCACCTCGTCCCGCGCCTTCTTGACCTTGGGTTCAAGGTCGCGCTTCGTCAGATCGGCGAATTTGCGCTGCTGGATCAGGCTGGTCGCCAGCTGGTTCGCCTGATCGCCGGCGAGCGGTTCGACCCGCTGGCCGATGATCTGGTTGGCGATCACCGCGCCGCCGCCCGGGATGATGAAGATTTCGCCGGCCGGCAGCTTCAGCACCCGCTGCACCAGTTCCGGATTCGCGGTCGCGACGTCGAGCACGGCGGGCGCGCGGCGATAGCGCAGCCCGTCCTTCTTCAGCTGCGCCTCGACCTCGGCCATCGTCTTGAACGGCTGATAGGCGAGAAGGGCGCGCGGATCCTTGGGCGTTTCGAACTGGATCTGGTCGATGTTGAAGATCTTGCGTTCGGCGAACAGGTCGGGGTTCTGCGCGATGAAGGTCTGCACCTCCTGCGCGGTCGGCTGCTTGACCGACGAGGCAAGCTGGCGCTGGAGCAGCTGGGCGAGCAGCGTTTCCTCGGCGCGCTTCTGCTGGATCAGGAACATCGGCGTCTTGTCCAGCCCGCGCTCGCGCGCGATATCGGCCAGGATCTTGCGCTGGACGACCTGTTGCAGAACCGCCTGCTCGGTCTGCTTGCGGTCGGCCCCGGCCGGCAGCTGCACGCCCTGCAGTTCGGCATTGAGTTCGTGGATCGTCACGTCCTTGCCACCGACGGTCGCGACCACCTGCCCCTTTTCGAGCTGGGCGTCATTCCCCTTGCCGCAGCCGGCGACCAGCGCCGTGCCGACAAGAAGCACGCCCATATACAGTTTCTTCATATCACCTCCCTGCGAGACGCCCCGTTTCAGCGCGGCGCATCCGTCCCATCCCGAGACGGATATAGGCGTGAGGGTTAAAACGAGCAAAACGAAAAGAACGTTAAGGCTCGCCGGCTATCGGCAGTGGCGAACGGCCGGTAAGGGCGGTGCGAAAGGGGGCTGAACATGACCGACAACAGGCTGAAATTGTGTCTCGCGGCCTCGGGCGGCGGGCATGTCCGCCAGCTGCTCGACCTCGAACCGGTGTGGCGCGACTGGCCGCATGTGTTCGTGACCGAGGATACCGCGCTCGGCCGCAGCCTGGCCGACAGCCACCGGGTGCGCTTTGTCGACCATTATGCGCTCGGCCAGGCGCGGATCGGCCGCAAGGGCGTGATGCTGCGCGGCATGCTGCGCAACATGGCCCAGTCGGCGCGCATCGTGCGCGAGGAACGCCCCGATGTCGTCATCACCACCGGCGCGGGCGCGATGTACGGCACCGCGCTGATGGCGCGGCTTGCGGGCGCGCGGCTGGTGCTGATCGATTCATTCGCCCGGTTCGACGCGCCGTCCAAGTTCGCGCGCGGCATCAAGCCCTTTGCCAATGAGGTGATCGTCCAGTCGGCCGCGCTCGGCCGGCTGTGGCCCGATGCGCGGGTGTTCGATCCGCTGCGCATGCTCGACGGCACGCCGCCGGCCAAGCAGCCGGTGCTGTTCGCGACGGTCGGCGCGACGCTGGGGTTTCCCCGGCTGGTCGAGGCGGTGATCGCGCTCAAGGCGAGCGGGCGGCTGCCCGAACGCGTCGTGCTGCAGGTCGGCGACACGCCGATGCCGGCGGTGCTGCCCGAGGGTATCGAGGTGCACCGCGACCTGCCGTTCGGGCGGGTGCAGGAGCTGCTGGCCGAGGCGGCGTTCGTCGTCTGCCATGGCGGCACGGGGTCGCTGATCACCGCGCTGCGCGCCGGCTGCCGCACGGTCGCGATGCCGCGCCGGTTCAGCCTGGGCGAGCATTATGACGATCATCAGGAAGAAATCACCGCCGCCTTCAAGGGCCGCGGGATGATCGAGGTCGCGCTGGAAGCCGGCGAGCTGGGCGACTGTATCGACCGGCTGCGCGACCGGCCGCCGGTGATGGCGACGACCGATCCCGCAGCGCTGATCGATTATCTCAGAGAGCGGCTGACCGGCTGGGAAGCGGCGCGCTGACCCGTTCGGCGCGGTGCGCATCGCGGGCGGTGCGCATCCACAGATAAGTGGGCAGCGGTTCCTCGCGGAAGCGGTAGCGGCCGGCCTCGGCGCTGTGTTCGATCACCCCTGCTGCGGCAAGCGCGCCGAGCAGTTCGGCGAGCGCGTCCTTGCGTTCGGGGGTGATCAGCGACAGCGCATCCTCGGGCGCGAACCAGCCGTCGGGCGTGCTCGCCGCCCGTGCCGCAGCGCTGACCAGCGGGGCGTCGGCTCCCGCCAGATAGGGCGCGACCGCCGCGATCAGGCGCGGATCGATGCGCCCGGCGCTTTCATCGACGATCTTGTCGAGCGCGGCCCAGACATCGGCCTCGTCGATCGCCAGCCGGTCGCCGTCGAGCGCGAGCATCGAGGCATGGTGGCTGATCAGCCGCACCAGATAGGGCGAGCCGTTGGACAGCGCCTCGATCGCCGCGGCAGCGCCGGGGGCAAAGCTGACGCCGGCGGCATCCTCGCCGATCTTGAGCAGCGCGCGCACCTCCTCCGACGACAGGCGCGGCATCGGCAGGCCGATGACGTTGCGGCGAATGGAGGGGATATAGCCGACCAGTTCCTGCAGGTTGGACGCGACACCGGCGAGCACCAGCTGCACCCGCGCCGCGCGGTCGGACAGATTCTTGATCAGCTCGGCGACCGACAGGCGGAACTGGTCGCTTTCGGCGCGGTCATATTCGTCGAGGATGATGATCACCCGCGTGCCGGTGATCTGGGCGCACAGCTCGCCCAGCTGCCGCGCGTCGAAACTGTCGGGCAGCCGGTCCGCCAGGCTGCCATTGCCCATGCCCGAAATCGCGCTCGGATCGACATCGCGCAGATAAAGCTGGGGGATGTCCTGCAGCACCGCGCGGAAAATGTCTTCAAAGCTCGAATAGGCGCCGCACGAGGCGTAGATGACCAGATAACGCGAATCCCGCGCGATTTCGGCCAGGATATGGACCAGCGAGGTCTTGCCGATCCCGCGCTCGCCATAAATGACGACATGGCTGCGCTGTTCCTCGAGAATCTCGATCAGCCGCGCCAGCACGCCCAGACGCCCGGCGAACCGGCTGCGCTCGGTGACCGGCTGGGCCGGGGTGAAGACATCGCGCAGCGTCGTGCGCGCCCGCGACAGCCGCGACGCATCGCCGCGCCCGCCACGCTCGATCGCCGAGGACCGGAAGCTGGGAAAGCTCGCCGTGTCGGCCGCGCCGGCCGAGCTGTCCTCTGCCGGGGCCTGCGCCCGCATCGCCTCGGCGCGCGCGCGCCTGCGTTCGCGCAGCGCCTCCAGGTCCGGCCGCGCATTGGCCGGCGGCGCGGCCGTGCGGCGGCCAAAGGGCCAGAAAATCCTGCTCAGAAAACGCAACATAGAGCCTGCGCCTCGCTTGATCGATGATCCGTCGCCAAGGGGCCGGTCAGCCCTGGCGCTGGAACGGCTTCAGCACGAAATAGCTATAGGCCAGCACCGCGACGATCCCGATCACCGCGAACAGGTCATAACCTTCATTGCCGACATAATTGGCCACCGCGCAACCGACCGAGGGCGGCAGATAGCTGAGGATCGAATCCTGCGGTTCGCCTTCCCCGACCGAACGTTGCAGGAATATCACGATCAGCCCGGCAAAGATGGCCACCGTGATCCAGTCATAAGGTGTTTGCATGCTTGCCCTTTTCGCCAGTGCGCCAGGACCGCTACCATTGTTCTGCGCCCAAGACAAAACCGTCCCTATCGCCTGAATGATGGTAAAAGCGTTACAGGCGCCGGGGCCGAAGCCGTAAAATGCTGAGAGTTCGTAAAGGATGCGCTAACCAGTGCCGTCGAATCATGGCATCAGGGAAAACGCCGCCCGCCACGGGGTGTGCCGCCGCAAGGCTGGCCGCCGGACGGGCCGGATGCGACAAAAAGGGGCAGAGACGTTGACTATTCGCTATGGGAAAATCGCCTATGGCCTCGGCCTGCTGCTTGCCGGCACCGCCAGCGCCGCGGCTGCGCAGACGCCCGGAATGGGGGCGGAATGGGGGGCGGCCAGGGACCGGCCGGGCCGAATGAGCGGCGGGTCGAGATCCGGCCGAGCGCGCAGCTCATTTACGACACCAACGTCTACCGGGTCGGCCAGGGCTTTGATCTGGGCGGGCTGGCGCGTGACGATGTGCGCGTGACGCCGTCCGTCGATGCGATCATCGCGCTGCCGGTCGGGCGGCAGACCGTGTTCCTCAACGGCAATGTCGGCTATGATTTCTACCGCCGCAACAGCCGGCTGGACCGCGAACGCATCGCGCTGTCGGGCGGGGCGCAGCTGCGCGCCGGCCAGCGCTGCTCGGCGACGGTGACGGGCGGCTATGTCCGCCAGCAGAGCGACTTTACCGATGTCTTTGCCACGCTCGCCGTGCCCAACACCGACGAGCGCCGCTCGATCGACGTTCAGGCCAGCTGCGGCGGCCAGGTCGGGCTGACGCAGAGCTTTGGCTATCGCCATGACGAGAGCCGCAACAGCTCGGATCTGTTCCGTCCGCTCAACACCAACAGCGACAGCTTCAACGCCTCGATCGGCTATCAGCGGCCGACCTTCGGCGTGCTGTCGATCTACGGCACCTACACGACCAGCGCCTTTCCCGAGCGGCGTTTCCTGACGCCGACCGGCCTGGTGCGCGACGGTGTCGAGAATTACAGCGCCGGCATCAGCTTTGAACGCCAGATCGGCCGCCGCATCACCGGCACGATCGCGCTTGGCTATACCTGGGTCAATCCGCGGCTCGATGACACCCCCGATTTCCGCGGCGTGTCCTATCGCGCGGCGATCGACCTCAGGCCCAATGACGATTTCACCGTCAACCTGACCGCGTCGCGCAATGTCGAGGTGCAGAACTTCGTCGCGGCAAGCTATTCGATAACCGATCTTTATGGTTTGACTGGCACATACCAGTTCAATCCGCGCCTGCGGATGAACTTCGGGTCGTCCTACCAGAAGCGCGATTTCCGCGCCGGGCCGCAGCTGGGGGGGCTGCCTGGGTTCCTGCTGCTGCCGGAGGACGAGGTCATCACCGGGAATATCGGGCTGAGCTATGATCTGACGCGCCGGCTGACGCTGACGACCGGCTTTGTCCAGGAACGGCGCGATTCGAACAACCCGATCTTCAACTTCAAGAGCAGTGTCGTCACCGCAGGCATCAGCCTGTTGCTGTGACACCCGATCACCGGAACGAGGCGATATGAACAGCGTGCACACATCCCTGACGGCGTTCGCGGCCCTGCTGGCCGCGCCGCTTGCCGCCCAGATCCCTCCCGGGGTCGCCCCGCCGCCGGCCGCCGCCAGCGCGGAAAAGGCCGAAAAGGATCTGCAGGCGGGCTATGTGCTCGGCCCCGATGATGTCGTCGAGGTGTCGGTGCTCGGCCAGCCCGAGTTCACGACGCGGGCGCGGGTGCGCGCCAACGGCACGATCCAGCTGCCCTTTATCGGCGAGATCACCGTGTCCGGCCAGACCGGGCTGAGCCTCGGCGCGCTCGTCACCGACAAGCTGCGCGCCGGCGGTTATTACGCCAAGCCGGTCGTGCAGATCGAAATCGTGTCCTTTGCCAGCCGCTATGTCGTCGTGCTCGGCGAGGTCGGCCAGTCGGGGCTGCAGCCGGTCGACCGTGATTACCGCGTGTCCGAAGTCATCGCCCGTGCGGGCGGGCTGCGCGAAAGCGGTGCCGATTTCGTCATCCTGCGCCGCGCGACCGGCGAGGAGATGAAGCTGCCGTTCGAAAAGCTCGCCAAGGGGTCGCTCGACGATGATCCGGTCGTGCGCGCGGGCGACAAGATCTATGTGCCGGCGGCCGAGCTGTTCTACATCTACGGCCAGGTCAACGCGCCGGGCGTCTATCCGATCAAGGGCGCCGGCCCGATGACGGTGCGCAAGGCGCTGGCGCGGGGCGGCGGGCTGGGCGTGTCCGGCTCGACCGGCAAGATCAAGCTGTTCCGCGACGGCGAGGAGCTGAAGGTCAAGCTCGACGATGTGATCCGCGCGGGCGACGTTGTCGTCGTCGGCGAACGGACTTTTTAAGGGAAGCGGCGGCGATGAGCCTGATCCAGTTCCTGCGCATGCTGGCCGCGCGGCGGTCGATCATCTGGGCGACGCTGATCGCCTGCTTCTTCACGGCGACGGCGGCGGCTTTCCTGCTGCCCCCGCGCTTCGAGGCGAAGAACCGGGTGCTGTTCGACCTCACCCGGCCCGATCCGATGACCGGCCAGCTGCTGGCGACCAATGCGGTCGGCAATTACATCGCCACCCAGCTCAAGCTGATCACCGACATCCAGACCATCGGCCCGGTGGTCGACAAGCTCGGCTGGGCCGCCGATCCGGCGGTGCAGGCGCGGTTCGACGCCGCCGGCGCGCCGGGCGGCGACATCCGCGAATGGCTGGCCGAACAGATTATCGACCAGACCGAGGCGCGGTTTGCCGAGACGTCGAACATCATCGAGATCCGCTACCGCGGTGCCGATCCGGTGTCGTCGCAGCGCATTGCCGAGGCGATCCGCGAGGCGTTCCTCCAGCAGAACCGCGATTCGCGCCAGAACAACGCCCAGCGCGGCGCCGCCACCTATGCCGAGCAGGCGCGCAATGCGCTCGCCCAGCTGCGCGAGGCGGAAGAGGCGCGCACCGCCTATGCCAAGGAAAACGGCATCGTCCTGCAGGCGGGCGATGTCGATCTGGAAAGCGCCAAGCTCGCCGCTCTGTCGGCGCAGAGCACCGCGCCGGTCGCCGCGCAGATGGCCGCCCCGCCGTCGCCGGCACGCATGCAGCTTGAAGGGCTGAAGCAGCAGATCGCCCAGGCGCAGCAGACGCTCGGGCCCAACCATCCGACCTATCAGGCGCTGCTGCGGCAGAAGGAATCGCTCGAGGCCGAGGCCGCACGCGGCGGCGGCGGCATGATCGGCGGCACCAGCCGCGCCGAGATCGAGGCCAGCTATCAGACGCAAAAGGCCCGCGTGCTTGCCCAGGCCGACAAGATCGACAAGCTCAACCAGATGCAGCAGGACATCCTGGTCCGCCGCGAGGCCTATGTGAAGCTGGCTGCCCGTGCCGAGGAACTGGCCGGCCAGGCCAAGCTCAGCGTCAGCAACATGGAGCCGCTCGGCAACACCAGCCTGCCGGCCAAGCCGGCCTGGCCGAACAAGCCGCTGATCATGGGCGGGTCGGTCGCGCTCGGCCTTGTCCTCGGCATCCTGCTCGCGCTGCTCGTCGAGCTGCTCGCGCGGCGCGTGCGCAGCGATGAGGATCTGGAATATGCATCGGGTGTGCCGGTGCTCGCCATTGTCGGATCGCGGCGCGCGACCGACGGGCTGGCGGCGCGGCTGATCAACTTCATCGATCGCAAGGGCGCCGACCGCCGGCGCGCCTTGGCGGAGGGCTGACCATGAGCATGAAACTCGCGCTGCACGACATGGGCGCGCCCGGTGGCGGGCGCACGCTCGGCCGCCCCGATCCGGATCTGCCGCCGGCGATCGAATCGGTGATGATCACCGATCCCCAGTCGCTCGAGGCCGAATCGATCCGCGGCCTGCGCACCCGGCTGGTCGCGCAGCATCTGCGCGAGGGGCGGCGCGCGCTCGCCATCTGTTCGCCGGCCGCTGGCAGCGGGTGCAGCTATATCGCGCTCAATCTGGCGGTCGCCGCTGCCCAGGCGGGCATCCGCACGGTGCTGGTCGATGCCAATCTGCGCGATCCGGTGCTGGCCGATCTGTGCGGCCTGCCGATCGACATGCCGGGCCTCGCTGATTACCTTGCCAGTGACCGGCTGGCGCTGCCCGACGTGGTCGACACCGCGCTGATGCCCGATCTGGCCGTTGTGGGTGCCGGTGATCCTGCCGACAATCCGCAGGAGCTGCTGTCGGGCGCACGCTTTCGCGGGCTGGTCGACCAGCTGCTGCGCGAATATGAACTGACGATCTTCGACACCGCGCCGGCCAATCTGTGTTCGGACGGGCAGCGCGTCGCAACCATGGCGGGCTTCAGCCTGCTGGTCGCGCGCAAGCATGAAACCTATGTCAACGACATGAAGACGCTGGCCAAGCAGCTTCGCGCCGACAAGTCGGTGGTCGTGGGCGCGGTGCTGAACGACTTCTGATGGACATGTCGACCCAAGCCCTGCGGCCCGCACCCGGCCTGGCGGCGCTGCTGCGCCAGCACTGGCCGCTGGTGATCGGCGTGCTCGCGCTGCTCGTGCCGACGATGGTTGCCGTGGCGCGCGACAGCTGGACCGGCGAGACCGGCGTGCATGGGCCGATCGTGCTGGCGACCGGCATCTGGCTGTTCGCCCGCCGCTGGGCCGAGCTGCGCGCGATCCGCCGGCCCGGCAGCGCCGCCGGCATGGCCGCGCTGATCGTGCCTGCACTTGCCGTCTATGCCTTTGGCCGGGCGTTTGATTTTCTGGCGATCGAGGTGCTGGCGCTGGGCGGCGTCCTGCTCGGGCTGTTCTACGGCTTTTTCGGGCTGGAGGCGGCGCGGCGGATGTGGTTCCCGCTCGTCTATCTGCTGTTCGTCGTGCCGATCCCGGGCTGGGTGATCGATTCGATCACCGGTCCGCTCAAATCCTATGTCTCGGTCAGCGCCACCTGGCTGCTGACCCATGCCGGCTATCCGATCGTGCGCGAGGGGGTGACCCTTTATGTCGCCCAGTATCAGCTGCTGGTCGAGGATGCGTGCGCCGGGCTGAACTCGCTGATCAGCCTGACCGCGATCAGCCTGTTCTACATCTATATCTCGCACAATGCGTCCTGGCGTTATGCGCTGTTCCTGATGCTGTGGATCGTGCCGGTGGCGCTGCTTGCCAATCTGGTGCGGGTGATCATTCTGGTGCTGATCACCTATCATTTCGGCAATGCGGCCGCGCAGGGCTTTCTGCATTCGACGGCGGGGCTGGTGATGTTCGCCACCGCCCTGATCGGCATTTTCCTGGTCGACAGCGTGATGAGCCCGGTGCGCAAGCTGCTTTCGGGAG
The DNA here is from genome assembly GCF_009913435.1 of Sphingomonas changnyeongensis. NCBI lineage: Bacteria > Pseudomonadati > Pseudomonadota > Alphaproteobacteria > Sphingomonadales > Sphingomonadaceae > Sphingomonas > Sphingomonas changnyeongensis. Next base: position 746,278 of record NZ_CP047895.1, read on the forward strand.
GCGCACGATGATCGACCGCCGTGATCTGCTGGTCGGGCTGGGCTGTCTGGCCGCCGCGGGCGCCGCCGAGGCGATGCGCCCGCGCGAACGCATGTCGCTGCTCGGGCCGCGCAAGCTGGAGGATGTGGTGCCGCGCAGCTTCGGCCCGTGGCGCTACCGCCAGGCCGAGGGGCTGGTGACGCCGACCAGCGAGAACAGCCTCGCGGCGAAGCTCTACAGCCAGTCGGTCGGCCGTCTCTATATCGGCCCCGACAACAGCATCGTCATGTTGCTGATCGCCTATGGCGACACGCAGAGCGACACGCTGCAGCTGCACCGGCCCGAGGTCTGCTATCCGGCCTTCGGCTTTGCGATCAGCGGCGATGCGCCCGCATCCTTCCCGATCGGCTCGGGCGTCGCCGTGCCCGGGCGCAACCTGATCGCCAACTCGCCGGGCCGCGACGAATATGTCAGCTACTGGACACGGATCGGCGAATATCTGCCGACGTCCAACGCCGAACAGCGGCAGATGAAGCTGCAGACCGCCTTTCAGGGCAAGATCCCCGACGGCGTTCTCGTGCGCATCTCGACCGTGGGCGGCGATCCGACACAGGCCTTCGCCAACAACCGTCGCTTCGCGGCCGATCTGATCGGGGCGATGGCCCCGGCGGCGCGCGCGGCGCTGATCACCACCGACAAGGCGCGGGCACTCGCCGGAGGGAAGGCCTGATGCTGCAGCCGCTATCGCCTGGCACGGCTGAGCCTGGCGGGACGCCGATCCCGCCGCAGCTCCAGCCCTTCGAGCTGGGGGACACCCAGACGCGCTCGCCGGTGATGCTCGACATCGTGACGCTGCTGCTGCGTGTCGCCGAACTGGTCGTCGTCGCCTGCGCCTGCTTCGCCGCCACGGCGCTCGCGCTCGATTTCGTGCCGCCGTCGATGGTCGATTCCTATGGCAATGCCGCGCTCATCGGCGCGCTGCTCTATGCCGGGCTGTCGGAAGTCGCCGGTGCCTATGACATCGATGCGCGCTTCTCCGTCCGCCAGGGCTGGACCCGGGTCGTCACCGCCTGGATCGCGACCAGCATGTTCCTGATGACCATGGGCTTCATGCTCAAGGTGTCGGAGGATTTCTCGCGCGGCTGGGCGCTGACCTGGTTTCTGGGCGGCGGCGGCGCGCTGATCGTCACCCGCGGCCTTGGCACGATCTGGCTGCGCCGGCTGAAACAGCGCGGGGTGCTCAACCACCGGGTCGCCATTTTCGGCGCCGGGTCTCAGGGCGACCGGCTGGCCAAATATATTCTGGGCAATGACAAGCTGACCATCGATCTGGTCGGCTTTTTCGACGATCGCATGCCCGAGCGTCTGCCCCCGCGCGAAGTCGGCCTGCCGATGCATGGCGCGCTCACTGATCTGATCGCCCATATCCGGCGCGGCGAGGTCGATCAGGTGATCGTCGCCTTGCCCTGGTCGGCGGAACGGCGGCTGCAGGAAGTGGTCGCGGAGCTGGCGATCACCCCGGTCCGCATCCGCCTCGCGCCCGATCTGGCCACCTTCGCCTTTTCGCAGCGCCCGGTCGTACTGCTCGGCGACCTGCCGGTGATGACGCTGTTCGAGCGCCCGATCTCGGGCCTCGATCAGGTCATCAAGCGCATCGAGGATCTGGTGATCGGCACGCTGGCGCTGATCCTGTTGTCGCCGCTGTTCCTGGTCGTCATCCTTGCGATCAAGCTCGACAGCCCCGGCCCGGTGTTTTTCCTCCAGGACCGCGAAGGGTTCAACAACCGCCGGTTCAAGATCTGGAAGTTCCGGTCGATGCGGGCCGAGCGCTGCGAGGCCGACGGCATCACCCAGGCGCGCAAGCAGGACGACCGTATCACCCGGGTCGGCCGTTTCATCCGGCGGACGAGCATCGACGAGCTGCCGCAGCTGTTCAACGTGCTGCGCGGCGAAATGTCGCTGGTCGGCCCGCGCCCGCATGCGCCGTCGACCAAGGCCGGCGACCGCGTCTTTTCCGACGTGGTCTCGCACTATGCCGCGCGGCACAAGGTCAAGCCCGGCATGACCGGCTGGGCGCAGGTGCTCGGCTGGCGCGGCGAGACCGACACCGAGGAAAAGCTGCTCAAGCGGCTTGAGTGCGACCTCTATTATATCGAGAATTGGTCGGTGTTTCTCGACCTTTACATCATGGCCCGCACGGCCGCGACGCTGCTGCTCCAGCGCACCGCCTATTGAGTCGGCGGGCCCGGCCGGCGGCGTCCGCCGGGGGCCGCCGCACAATCATGGGTGAGTGGGTCTTAACCACCCACCGAAACTGCCGCATAAGCCGCCCTACATAAAGTGATCCCCGAGATCGCGGACACGATTGTCGTGTTCCGCCACCCCCGGGGGTCCAGATGGCGGTTATCCAGGTTGCGAACTCGGCCCAGCTTTCCGCAGCGCTCGCCAATGCAGTCGGCGGCGAAACGATCGTTCTTGCTGCCGGAAACTATGGCAATGTCGTTATCTCCAACAGGAACTTCGCGTCGAATGTGACGCTGAAGTCCGACGTGGCATGGGGCGCAGACTTTACCGGCTTCACGATTGCCAATGTCAGCAACCTGACCTTCGACGGGATCGAGATCGGCCGCGCCAAGCTCGATTCCGAGGCCGAGTGGACTCAGCTTGCCTACATGACCGGTTCGTCGAACATCACGTTCAACAACATCTTCATGCATGGCTCGCTTGATGATAACCCCTCAACGACATGTGGGGTCTGCTCGTCGACAGCTCGTCGAACGTCAAGATCCAGAACTCGCGCTTCGAAGAGCTTGTCCGCGCGTTCATCTTTGAACGCACATCCGATATCGAGGTCAAGTTCAACGAGATCACCCGCATCCGCAGCGACGGCGGCGATTTCGCGGCGGTCGACAATGTGCTGATTCAGGGCAATCGCTATTCCAATTTCACGCCCAATCCCGGCGACCATCCCGATGCGATCCAGTTCTGGACCAACGGCCAGACGCGCGGGTCGAACAACATCGTCATCCGCGACAATATCGTGCTGCAGGGACCGGGCACGGGCACCCAGGGCTTTTTCATCCGTGACGAGGTCGGCGGCATCCCGCACACCAACATCACGATCGAAAACAACCTGATCTACTCGGCCGATCAGTGGGAAGGCATTTCGGTCGAGGGCGTTGTCGGCCTGCGCATCGCCAACAACACGATCGTGTCGCCGACCACCGACTCCAAGCGGCTGTGGATCCGCGTCGACGTCGCCGATGACGTCGTGATCGAGCGCAACGTGACCGACCAGATCATTCTCGGCTCGGTCACCAACGTCGTGACGCGCGACAATATCGTCTTCCTCGACGATCCGTCGCAGGCGTCGCGGATGCGCAATCTGAACGGCGGTGCGGTTGCGCTGGTCGATGACTTTGTCGTTGACGGCTATGGCTTCCAGCCGGTCACCGCCCCGGCCCGGCCCCGGCCCCGGCCCCGGCCCCGGCCCCGGCCCCGGCCCCGGCCCCGGCCCCGGCCCCGGCTCCGGCTCCGGCTCCGGCTCCGGCTCCGGCTCCGGCTCCGGCCCCCGCGCCATCCCCGGCACCTGCCCCGGATCCCACGCCGAGCCCGACGCCTGCACCGACGCCGAGCCCGGCCCCCGCGCCGGCTCCTTCGCCTGCCCCGGATCCGACGCCGGCTCCCGCTCCTGCGCCGACGCCGAGCCCGGCCCCGGCGCCTGCCCCGGATCCCACGCCGAGCCCGACGCCGGCACCGACGCCGAGTCCGGCCCCTGCGCCGGCTCCCGCTCCCGCGCCTGCCCCGGATCCGACGCCGAGCCCGACGCCGGCTCCTGCTCCTGCGCCTGCGCCTGCGCCGGCACCCACGCCATCGCCATCGCCGAGCGCATCCGAGGCGCTGGCCGTCGGTCGCAAGCTCGGCAACTCGATCCAGCGGCATTTGGGGCGCATCCGGGGCCTGTCGTTCGTGAAGGAGGCCGATCTGCTCGACCTCGCGCCGACTCCAAGCCCGTCGCCCGCGCAGACGTCATCGGCGCTCGACACCGGCACCAGCGTGACCACCGGCAAGGCGGCGGCAGTGGTCGTCACACCCGGCGCCGTGCTGCCCGCGCTTGACGACATCCTGTCCGGATCGCCGGTTGCGCGTCATGCCGACACGGCTGGTGATGCCGGTCATGGGGCCGGGCACGGCCTGGCGGAAGCGATGATCCGGATGCATTTGCCGGCGCTCGACCATTTCACAGCCATGGCCTGACCACGCTGCCGCCAGATCGCCGTTAGAGCGTTTTCAAGCCCCGGCCGCTTTAGGCGATCAGGCGGCCAAGCGTTGCGACCCGGTCGGCCTCTGCCGCCGGCTTGTCCTGGCGGATGCGGGCGATGCGGGGAAAGCGCATCGCCAGCCCCGATTTGTGCCGGGTCGAGGCATGGATCGAATCGAATGCGATTTCGAGCACCAGCGTCTTTTCGACCTCGCGCACCGGGCCGAACCGGCCGGTCGTATGGCCGCGCACCCAGCGGTCGAGCCAGCGCAGTTCCTGGTCGGTGATGCCCGAATAGGCCTTGCCGACCGGCACCAGCTCGCCAGCCTCGGTCCAGCAGCCGAACGTATAGTCGGAATAGAAGGACGACCGCCGGCCGCTGCCGCGCTGCGCATACATCAGCACGCAATCGGCGGTCAGCGGATCGCGTTTCCATTTGTACCACAGCCCGACCCTGCGGCCGCCGACATAGGCGCTGTCGCGGCGCTTGAGCATCACCCCTTCGATCGCGGCATCGCGCGCGCCGGCGCGGATCGCCTCGAGCGTGGTGAAATCATCCGCCTCGATCAGGGCCGACAGGTCGAAGCGTGTCGCCGGCAGCCGCGCCGCCAGCTGCGCCAGCCGCACCCGCCGCGCCGTCCAGGGCAGCGGCCGCAGATCCTCGTCGCCGTCGAACAGGATGTCGTACAGCCGGACAAAGGCCGGATAGTCGCTCAGCATTCTGGCGCTGACCGTCTTGCGGTTCAGCCGCTGCTGCAGCGCGTTGAAGCTTGCCGCCGCGCCGCCCTGCGCCTCCCCGCCCTGCACGTTCAGCGCCTCCGCCCCGCCTGCCCCGCGGATCATCAGCTCGCCGTCGAGCGCACCGGGCTGGGAAAAGGCGGCGGCGATGTCGGGAAAGGCGCGGGTGATGTCGTCGCCCGCGCGGCTGTAGAGCCGCGTCTCGCCCCCGGCATGGACGATCTGCACGCGGATGCCGTCCCATTTCCATTCGGCGGCGTAATCTGCCATGTCCACCCGCCCGTCCTCCAGCGGATGGGCGAGCATGAACGGACGGAACAGCGGCATGTCCTGCATGGCGGGCGCGGGGGCCGCGCCCTCGCCCCAGGCGAACAGCGCCGCATAGGGCGGGGCAAGGCCGTGCCACAACTCCTCGACCCGGTCGAGATCGAGCCCGAACGCCTCGGCCAGCGCGGTTTTGGCGAGCCGCGCGGTCACGCCGATGCGCAGCGCGCCGGTCGCCATTTTCAGGAGCGCGAACCGCTCGCCCGGCTCCAGCCGGTCGAGCAGCCCGGCGAGCAGCGCGGGGGCCTCAGCCCGGCTGGCGCTGCCGAGCCGTTCGACGACGGTGCCGAGCGACAGATCGACCGAATCGGGCGCGACCGGCGGGCGCGGCCAGAGCAGGGCGACGGTTTCCGCCGTATCGCCGACATAGTCGCGGCTGAGCGCGAACAGCACCGGATCGACCCGTTCCATGATCAGCGCGCGGATCATCGCCGGCTTGATCGCCGGCAGGTCGAGATCGCCGGTCAGCGCCGCCATCGCCCAGCCCCGGTCCGGATCGGGCGTGGTGCGCAGATAGTCGCCAAGGATGCGCAGCTTGGCGTTGCGCGAGCGGGTATAGACCAGCCGCTCGAGCAGATCGGCAAAGGCGCGCATCCGCCCGCCCGCTCAGCCCGGCTGCACCGCTTCGAGCAGCGGCACCAGCTGGTCGAGCAGCGCGGCGTCGCCGACCGCCAGCACATCCCCCCGGCTCGCCCCGTCGAGCGGGCGGCCGGCCCAGTCGGTCACCCGGCCGCCCGCACCCTCGATCACCGGCACGAGTGCGGCAAAATCGTGCAGCTTCAGCCCGTCCTCGACCACCAGATCGACATGGCCGGACGCGACCAGCCCGTAATTGTAACAGTCCCCGCCCAGCACCGTGTCGCCGCTGGCCGCGCGCACCCGGTCGAACGCGCTGCACAGCCAGGGGGCGGTGGTCGCGAACAGCGCGCGGTCAAGCGTCGGGCAGGGCCGGGTGCGCGCGGGCTGGCCGTTGAACAGCGTCGGATGGCCATGCGCGCCGATCCAGCGTTCGCCGGTCACCGGCTGGTCGATCACGCCCAGCACCGGGCGGCCCTGTTCGATGAGCGCGATCAGCGTGCCAAAGATCGGGCGGCCCGAAATGAAGGCGCGGGTGCCGTCGATCGGGTCGATCACCCAGACACGCGCGGCATCGGGCCGGTCGGCGCCATATTCCTCGCCCACCACGCCGTCACCGGGGCGATGCGTGGCCAGCAGCGCGCGGATCGCCTGTTCGGCGGCGCGATCGGCCTGGGTGACGGGCGAGGCATCGGCCTTGCTTTCCGCCGCGCAGGCGGTGCGGAACAGCGGCCGGATCGCCGCGCCCGCGGCATCGGCCAGCAGATGGGCAAGGCGCAGATCAGCGTCGGTGACGGCTGTGGCGGCGGCGTGGGAAGGGGCGGCGACGGGACTGTTGCTCATGGGGAAAGCTGTGGCCCGCCGCCCCGCGCGCGGCAAGGGGGGCAAAGGCGCGCCCACCACGACAGGCACAACCGATCCGGATCCATCCGCTTGCCCGATCCCATTGCATGACCCGGGAATTGTGCCGCAAAAGCGCGGCATGAGAACGGGGTGTGCGGACGGGATCAGATTCACCGCGCTCGACAGCCTGAGGGGGCTGAGCGCGCTTTTGGTGGTGCTGTTCCATTTTCATGGGCCCGGTTTGCTCGGCACGCTCGCCATCGTCCGCAATGGCTGGCTGTTCGTCGATCTGTTCTTCGTGCTCAGCGGCTTTGTGCTCGCCCATGGCCATGCGGCGCGGCTGGCGGCGGGCGACAGCATCGGCCGGTTTCTCGCCCTGCGGCTGGCGCGCATCTATCCGCTGCATGCCGTGGTGCTGTTCGCCTATCTGGCCGCAATGCTGGCGGCGGGCCAGACGCTCGCGCCGCCGCGCAGCGCCGGCCAGTTTGTCGAGGCGCTGGCGCTGCTGCACAGTGCGGGCGCGGCCCCCAATCACTGGAGCCTGCCGTCATGGAGCATCGCAGCCGAATGGTGGTGTTACCTGTTGTTCGCGCTGATCTGCGCGCGCGGCGGCCGGGCCACGCCCTGGCTGTTTGCGGCGATGGCGGCGGCGGGGCTGGCGGTCGTCGCGCGCGCGGCACCGCACTGGCTCAACAGCAGCAATGATTTCGGGCTGTTCCGGGGGATGGCGGGCTTCGGGCTGGGGGTGCTTGCGCGGATGGGCTTTGGCCGCTGGCGGCTGGGGGGCACGGGGGCGGAGATTGCGGTGACCATGCTGGCCGCCGCCTTCGTCATTCATGCCGGGGCGGGGCCGCTGACGCTGGCCGCGCCGCTTGTGTTCGTGCCGGTGATCCTGGTGTTTGCGCGCGGGCAGGGCCGGGTGAGCGCGCTGCTGACGCACCCGGGCTTCGTCCGGCTGGGTGTGCTGTCCTACGGCATCTACATGGTCCATCCGCTGGTGCAGGGGCGGGTGTACGACCTGCTGGATCTGATCGGCGGCGGGCGCTGGACGGCAACCGATGCCACCGGCGCGCAGATGCTGGTCCTGCCCGGCTGGGCGGCCGATGCGGTGACGCTGGCGATGCTTGCCGCCGTCGTCGCGGTGGCCGCGATCGCCCATCATCTGGTCGAGCAGCCGGCGCGGCGCTGGGCCGGGCGCTGGCTGGCCGGTCAGCGCGGGTTCAGCGCGGTGGCGGCACGCGGCCGGGGATGAACCGCCGCCAGCTGCTGCATGCCGGATTCGCTGCCCTGGGCGCGCTCGCCGCCGGGCCGCTCCCGGCGGTGCCTGCGCGCGCGGCATCCCGCGCCCAGCCGCGCCTCAATGTCCGCACGATCGGCACCGGTCCCGATCTGATCCTGATTCCCGGCCTGACCAGCGGCCCGGCGGTCTGGGCCGGGCTGGTGCGCGCCCTGCCCGGCCACCGCATCCATCTGGTCCATGTCGCGGGCTTTGCCGGGTTGCCGGCGGGCGGCAATGCGCGCGGGCCGGTGCTCGACGGGCTGGTGGCCGAACTTGCCGGCCATGCCCGGGCCGCGCGGCTGCGCGCGCCGGCGGTGATCGGCCATTCGATGGGCGGGCTGCTGGCGCTGATGCTGGCGGCCCGCCATCCGGCGCTGGTCGGCCGGGTGATGGCGGTCGATATCGTTCCGGCCCCGGCACGCGCGCTGGGCATCGATCCCGGCCTGGGGCCGGTCGCGCGCGGGCTGGTGCAGCTGATGCAGGCCAGCCCCGACGGGCGGCAGGCGCTGGCCGGGCTGGTCACCGATCTGGGCGGCGGACGGGCGGGGCTGAACGGCAGCGATCCCGATGTCGTGGCGCGCGCGACCGGAGAGCTGGCGGCGCTCGACCTGACGCCGCTTTTGCCGCGCATCACGGCGCCGCTCACCATCGTTCATGCGGTGCCCGCCGATGCTGCGGCGGCGGCATCGGTCAGGACGGCCTATCGCACCGCCTATCGCGCCGCGCCCGGTGCCCGGATCATCCCCGTCGGGCCGAGCGGGCATATGGTGATGCTCGATCAGCCGGCCCGGTTCGCCGCCGAGGTGCGCGCCTTTCTGGCCCGCTGAACAGGGGCGTCAGGGCGCGAGGATCGTGTCGGCGGCCACCGGCAGCGTGTCGGGATAATCGAGCGTGTAATGCAGCCCCCGGCTTTCCTTGCGGGCGAGGGCGGAGCGCACGATCAGGTCGCTGACCTCGACCAGATTGCGCAGCTCGACCAGATCCGGGGTCACGCGAAAATTGCCGTAATAATCGGCGACCTCGCGGCGCAGCAGCGCGATCCGGTGCTGGGCGCGTTCCAGCCGCTTGGTGGTGCGCACGATGCCGACAAAATCCCACATGAAGCGGCGGATCTCGCGCCAGTTATGCTGGACGACGACCTCTTCGTCCGAATCCGACACGCGGCTTTCGTCCCACGGGCGGATCGGCGGCGGCGCGGGCAGATCGTCCCAATGGGCCGCGATATGGGCGGCGGCCGCCGCGCCGAACACGAAACATTCAAGCAGCGAGTTCGACGCCAGCCGGTTCGCCCCGTGCAGGCCCGACTGGGTGACCTCGCCCGCCGCATAAAGGCCCGGCAGGTCGGTGCGCCCGTCCCGGTCCACCATCACCCCGCCACAGGTGTAATGCTGCGCGGGCACGACCGGGATCGGCGCGCGGGTGATGTCGATGCCCAGCCCCAGCAGCTTGGCATGGATGGTCGGGAAATGGCTGGTCACGAACGCGGGCGGCTGGTGGCTGATGTCCAGATGGACATAATCGAGGCCCAGCCGCTTGATCTCATGGTCGATCGCGCGCGCGACGATGTCGCGCGGCGCCAGTTCGGCGCGGGGATCGAAATCGGGCATGAAGCGGTGGCCGTCGGTCGGCAGCTTCAGGATGCCGCCTTCGCCGCGCACCGCCTCGGTGATCAGGAAGTTTTTGACGTCGAGATTGTAGAGGCAGGTCGGGTGGAACTGCATGAACTCCATATTGGAGATGCGGCAGCCCGCGCGCCACGCCATCGCGATGCCGTCACCGGTCGCACCGCGCGGCGCGGTCGAATAGAGATAGGTGCGGCCTGCCCCGCCGGTGGCGAGGATCGTCGCCCGGCCGGTGAACAGCTCGACCCGCCCGGTCTGGCGGTTGATCGCATAGACGCCCCAGACATGGCCGTCGCCCGAATAACGCTGGCCGTGCCGGCTGGTGACCAGATCGATGCACACCCGGTCGGGCACCAGCGTGATGTTGGGATGGGCATGGGCGGCGCGTTCGAGCGCCTGCTGCACGGCCCAGCCGGTCGCATCATCGACATGGACGATGCGGCGATGGCTGTGCCCGCCTTCGCGGGTCAGGTGCCAGCCCATGCCGTCCTCGTTGAACGGCACGCCGAGTGCGGCCAGCCGGGCGATTGCGGCGGGTGCGTTTTCGACCACGAACTCCACGGTCGCGCGGTCATTGAGGCCCGCGCCCGCGATCATCGTGTCCTCGATATGTTTTTCGAACGTGTCGCCTTCGTCGAGCACGGCGGCGATGCCGCCTTGCGCCCAGGCGGTCGAGCCTTCGGACAGCCCGGCCTTGGCCAGCACCACCACCCGGAACCGGTCGGCCAGGTTGAGCGCCGCGGTCAGCCCGGCAGCGCCCGAACCCAGGATCACAACGTCGAAATCATGCGTTTCGCCCAAGGCCTTCGCCCTCCCTTGAGCACGCGCATAGAGCGGTTTCGGGGGAAGGGGAATCTCCCGGAAAGACCGGAGCCGGTGGGGGAGCGACGGGGCCGGGGCGTGTTCCGCGCGCGCCTCGCGGTGCAAGGGTGCGTCTTTGTCTGGTCGCGGCACCGGTCCGCACCCCCACCCGGCCTCCCAACGGCAGGATACGCTATGGGAGGCCGGGTGGGGGTGCGGGCCGGTGCCGCCCGTGCGGCGCCAGCCGCACCATAAACAACACCCCCGGTGCCGCGCCTCCGTCAGCCCTCGCCGGACTGGCGCTCCAGCGCGTGGATCACATGTTCGGCGAACAGCCGCGCGGTCGGCGACGGCACCGCCGCCTCGATCAGCGCGATTTCGGTTTCGTCGAGCGGCGGCAGCCCCGAATCGCGACCCAGTGCATGGAGCGGCGTCGGCACCATTTCGCGCGGCAGCACGGTGACGCCCAGCCCTGCCTTCACCGCCGCCTGCGCGCCGGTGAGGCTGGTCGAGGTATAGGCGATGCGCCAGCGCCGACCGGCTTCCTCCAGCGCCTCGATCGCGCGCTTGCGATAGACGCAGGGCTGGGGCGACACGATCAGCGGCACCGCCTGCTCGTCGGTCAGCGTCGTGCGCTCGCGGCCCACCCAGACCAGCGGTTCGCGCCACACCCGCACGCCGCGCAGCGGCGTCGCCGGTTCGCGCTTGACCAGCACCAGATCGAAATCGCCGGAGCGGAACCGCTCGAGCAGATTGAGGGTCAGATCGCAGGTCACCTCCAGCTCGACGAGCGGATGCGCCTCGGTGAAGGCGGCAAGGACCACCGGCAGATGCACGGTGGCGAAATCCTCCGGCACGCCCAGCCGGACCAGCCCCGCGACATCGGGTTCGAGCAGATCGGCGAGCGCCTCGTCATTGAGGCGGAGAAGCTGGCGCGCATGGCTGAGCAGCTTTTCCCCGTCGACGGTCATCCTGAGCGTGCGTGACGAGCGCTCGAGCACTGCGCGCCCGAGCATTTCCTCCAGCCGCTTCACCTGCAGGCTGATCGCCGACTGGGTGCGGCCGAGCTGATCGCCGGCGCGGGTGAAGCCGCCCGTGTCGGCGATGGTGACGAAGGTCCGGAGCAGGTCCAGATCGAGATTGCGAATGCTCATGGAATCCGTTTAACCGATAAACATTCCCTGTGTCAATGCATCCGATAATATCTATTCGTTTCCAAAATGGCGTTCATCAGCGCACAACCGGTGTCAGATTGGAGATGGTAATGAATTGGCTGCTTCCCATTTCGCTTCTGCCATTGCTGGCCGGTCTGGGCGCGCTGCTGCGCCCGGCGGCGGGGCGTCCGGCGCTGACGGTGATGGGCTGGGCGCTGTGGGCCGGCATGGCGACAGCAACCGGCCTCGGGCTGGCGGCGGGCACGGGGATGATCGCGCTCGACTGGCTGGCCTTTGCGATCACCGTGCTCACCCTGTTCGTCGGGGCGATCGTGATCGGGTTTTCGCGCCGGCACATGAAGGCTGATCCCCGGCTGCATCTCTATGTCTTCCGCATCGGCCTGCTGATCGCCTCGGTGCTGATCTTCGTCTCGGCCCGCGATCTGCTGAGCCTGGCGCTCGCCTGGCTGGCGAGCGGCTGGCTGCTCGCCGCGCTGATCGGCCATGTGCCGGGCTGGGTCGAGGCCGGGGCCGCGCGTCGCCGCGCGCTCATCGCCTTTGCCTGGGGCGATGCCGCGCTGGTCGTCGCGCTCGCGATCCTCGGCCTGTTCGCCGGCGGCCTGTCGCTCGACCGCGCGCTGGCGGCGGTGCCCGGCCTGCCCGCAGGTGTGCAGGCGGCGCTGGCCGCGCTGCTGCTGGTCGCGGCGATGGCGCGGTCTGCGGTGCCGCCGTTCCACAAATGGCTGATGGGGTCGATGACCGCGCCCACGCCGGTTTCCGCGCTGATGCATGCCGGGCTGGTCAATGCCGGCGGTTTCCTGCTCATCCGCTTCGCGCCGCTGCTTGATGCCGCGCCGGTCGTGCAATGGGCGGCGATTGCCATCGGGGCGCTCGGCGCGCTGTTCGGCACCGGCGTCATGATCGTCCGCCCCGACGTCAAGCGTGCGCTCGGCGGATCGACGCTTGCCCAGATGAGCTTCATGATCATGACCTGCGGGCTCGGCGCCTATGCGGCCGCCCTGTGGCATCTGATCGCGCACGGCCTGTTCAAGGCGTGGCTGTTCCTGGGTGCGGGGTCGACCATCGGCCGCGCCCGGCCGAGCCAGCTGGCGCCGCTGTCGGTTGCCGATACCGCCATTGTCACCATCGCCGCTGCGGCTCTCGCTGCAGTGGTGATCGGCCGCGGCCTGACCGCGACCCTGCCGCTGCCGCTGCTGTTCGCGCTGCTGACCGCGCTCGCCAGCTTTGCCGGGCTGCTGCGCGCCCCCGGCCGGATCGGCGCGCAGGCGATGCTCGCGCTCGTGTCGACCGGGCTGGTCGCCGCCTATCTGGGCGGCGTCCATCTGGTCGAGGCGCTGCCGGGCCTGCCGGCGGCGCGCGCGCTGCCGCCGCTTGGTCTGCAGCTGGCCGTGATGCTGCCCTTCATTGCCGCCTGGGCGTGGCAGGCCGCGCGCCTGCCGCTGCCCACCACCTTGTACATCCGCATGCTCAACACCGGCGGACCGGCGTTGATCCGCTGAGGGACGACAGACAATGGCCACCAACATCACCCTTGACCGCAGCGACACCGCCCACGCCGCCATCGCCCGGCTGGTTGCCGAGGCGGCGGCCGCCGTGCCCCCGGTCTGGCCGCTTGAAAGCGCGATCGCCGTCAACCCGCTCGCCGGGTTCGAGGACCTGCCCTTTGCCCGCGCGGTCGAACAGGGCGCGGCGCTGTTCGGCGCCCGGCCGACCCTGGCCGCCGACCAGTGGCGGGCGCTGCTGGCGCGCGAGATGGTCGATGAAGCCGCGCTGCGCGATGCCGCGATCGCCGCGCTCGGCGGTCTCGATCAGGCGTTTGCGCTGGTCGGCGTCGATGTCAGCCGGTTTGACCTGCTGATGGCGCGGCTGCGCGGGCTGGGGAGCCGCGTTCCCGATGCCGCGCTCAGCGATGCGGTCGCGCGCCGCTTCGCTGCCTTTGCCCGCCCCGCCGAACGGCCGCACATCATCGCACCGACCGAGCGGATCGGGATCGAGATGCTTGGCTATGCGCGCGCCTTCATCGCCAAATGGTGCGGCGCGTTCTTCGACCAGTCGGTCGCCGCGCTGCCGATGCCGCACCGGGCGATGGGCCTGTATCCCGCCGTGCTGCGGCTGGTGGCGAAGGACCCCGATTTCATCCGCTTCGGCGGTTCGGAATCGCAGGCGATCATCGATTCGGCGCTCGCCGATCCGCTCGCCGCGATCGAACAGAGCCTGATCGCGCTCGGTCTGGAAGGCGACAACCGGCTGGCGCTGCTGCGCACGCTGATCGCGCGGCTGCCGGGCTGGGCCGGGCATATCCGCTGGCGCACCGAACAGGCCGATCCCGATGTGGCGCGTGGCGCGCCCGCCGGCATGGCCGATTATCTGGCGCTGTGGCTGCTGGTCGAACGCGCCTGCGCGCTGCGCGAATGGCCGGAAGAAGGCCGCGCCCCGGTCGCGGATCCGGTGCCGGGCATCATCGCCGGGCTGGCGGCGCATTTCGCGCTGACCCCGGACCAGGTGACCGGCCTGCCGCTGCCCGGCGCGCGCCAGATCCACGACATTGCCGCGATGGACGACGCAGCGCTGGGGCTGATCTGGCTGGAAGCGGCCGAACAGGGCTATCGCGCCCGGCTGGTGCCGGCGATCGAGCGCGCCGCCGCGACGCTGCCGACGGGCGACACGCGCCCCGCCGCGCAGCTGGTGTTCTGCATCGATGTGCGGTCGGAACCGTTCCGCCGCGCGGTCGAGGCCGAGGGCGATTATGAAACCTATGGCTATGCCGGGTTTTTCGGCCTGCCGATCGCCGCGCGCCCGCCCTGCGGCCATCGCCGCAAGCTGCTGCCGGTGCTGCTGCAGCCCGCTTATGACCTGAACCTTGCCCCTGCCGGGGCGGCAGGCGAGGCGGCGCACGGGGCCGAGCGGCGCGCCGGCGCGACCCGCGAGCTGATCTCAAGCCTCAAGTCCGGGGCGGCGACCAGCTTTTCGACCGCCGAGGCGATGGGGCCGTTCGCCGCGCTGATCGCGGTGGCGCGCACGCTTGCCCCCGGCCTCGCCCGGCGGCTTGGCCGCAAGGATGCCGGCGCGCTCGCCCCGGTGCTTGCCACCGACCCGATGGGCACGGGCCTGCCGCTCGAGGCGCGGATCGGCGCGGCGCGCGGCTTTTTCGCCTATACCGGCATGCCCCGCCGCACCGCGCGGCTGGTGCTGCTCGCCGGCCATGGCGGCGAGGCGGTCAACAACCCCTATAAGGCGGCGCTCGACTGCGGTGCCTGTGGCGGCCATGCCGGCGGCGTCAATGCGCGGGCGATGGCGGCGGTGCTGAACGACGCCGACGTCCGCGCCGCCCTTGCCAGCGATGGCGAGGCGATCCCCGACGACACGCTGTTCATCGCCGGCGAACACAATACCACGACCGACGAGGTCGCGCTGTTCGATCTGGATGCGCTGCCCGAAACCCACCGGGCGGAGGCGGCGGCCTTTGCCGCCGCGCTGAAGCGGGCGGGGGCTGCCAACCGCGCCGTCCGCGCCCCCGCGCTCGGCACCCAGGGTGACGCGCTGTTCGCCGCCGCCGCCCATTGGGGCGAGGTGCGGCCCGAATGGGGGCTGGCGCGCAATGCCGCCTTCATCATCGGCCCGCGCGCGCTGACCCGCGAGATCGATCTGGGCGGCCGCGCCTTTCTGCACAGCTATGACTGGCGCAGCGACGACGACGAGTCCGCGCTGGCGCTGATCATGACCGCGCCGATGGTCGTCGCGCAGTGGATCAACTGCCAGTATCTGTTCTCCACCCTCGACAATGAACGCTGGGGGGCGGGCGACAAGACGGTCCACAATGTCATGGGCGGCATCGGCGTCGTGCAGGGCAATGGCGGCGACCTGCGCGTCGGCCTGCCCCGCCAGTCGCTGTTCGGCGATGACGGCGTGCCCTATCATGTGCCGCAGCGGCTGCTGACCGTCGTGCATGCGCCGGTCGACCGGGTCGAACGGATCATCGCTGCTCACCCGATCCTGCAAAAGCTGTTCGGCAAGGGCTGGGTCAATCTGGTCGTCGTCGATCCGCACACCGGCAAGGCGGTGCGCCGCCGCCCGGACGGGGAATTGGCCGAAGCCGGCACCGCGATCCCGGCCTGATGGCGCAAGCGGAGCGGGGCTGGGGCGCGCCCGGGCTTGCCTGCCGCCCCCCAGCCCCGCTCCGGGTCTTTGGTTTGCCGCATTTTCCGAGCTGCCGTGCGATTCCACCCGGCTTGAAAATGCTCTAGCCCGGACCCTGACCGGACCGCCACCAAGGGCGGCCGGCGGGGAGAAAAAGGGATGCAGCGGGCGATCTTCATCACGGGCGGCGGCTCCGGCATCGGCCGGGCGACGGCGGCGCTGTTCGCCGCGCGCGGCTGGCGTGTCGGGCTGGGCGATGTGAACGCGGCGGGCATGGCCGAAACCATCGCGCTTGCCGGCGGCGCGGCGATGAGCGCCCATCCGCTCGACGTGCGCGACCGCGACCAATGGCGCGCGGCGCTGGAGGCTTTTGTTGCGCTCAGCGGCGGTCGGCTCGACCTGCTGTTCAACAATGCCGGGGTCGGCAATGGCGGGCCGTTCGAACTGATGAGCGACGCTGACCGCGACCTTGTTGTCGACGTCAATCTGCGCGGCGTCATCTATGGCGCCGAAGCCGGGCTGCCGCATCTGAAGGCGACGCCCGGCGCGTGCCTGATCAACACCTGTTCGGCAGCCGGGCTGTTCGCCGCGCCGCGCATGTCCGTCTATGCGGCGACCAAATTCGCGGTGCGCGGCCTGACCGATGCGCTCGACGCCGAATGGGGGGCGGCGCACGGCATCAGGGTGCGCACGGTGATGCCAAGCTTCATCGACACGCCGCTCCTCGATGCGGTCGCCGCCGGATCCAACCGCAGCGGTCGGGAAACGGTGAGGGCAATGGGGCTGGAGTTCACCCCCGTCGAGCGCGTGGCCGAGGCGGTGTGGGCGGCGGCGACGGGCAAGCGCCGGCATGTCGTTGTCGGCCGCACGGCGAAGCGGCTGGCGTTTCTCACCCGCTTCGCGCCGTTCCTGCTGCCGCGCTGATCGTTTCCCGCTTAGCCCCGCCCGGCCCTGGCCCGCGTCATCACCCTGTCATCGCCAGCCGGCATGGCGCGGCCGGGGCAAATGACCGGGGGCTGGCAATGTTCGGACGTGGGCAGGGCGCGGTGCGGCATCCGCGCGGTGATACGAATGGCGCGAGCGGCGCGATCGGCGACAGCGACTGCTATCGCCTGTCGGTCGGGCGCTGGCTGATCTGGGGCAGCCGCGCACTCGACCGGCCGGGCAAGGGCATCGCGGCGGGCTGATCTGCCCGCCGGCCCGGATGGCCGGGCCGGCCGGGCGCACCGTGTTTTCAGGCGAACAGGGCCTTCAGGTGGCGTTTCAGGATCTTGCCATTGGCGTTGCGCGGCAGCGTTTCGCCTGAAAACACGATCCTGACCGGCACCTTGAACGGCGCCAGCCGGGCGCGCACCCAGTCCTGCAGCTCGGCCTCGCCGGCGCTGGTGCCGGGGGCGAGGTGGACGACCGCCGCCGGCTCCTCGCCCAGCGTGCGGTGCGGGATGCCGACCAGCGCAGCATCGGTGACCGCCGGATGCTCGTAGAGGGCGTTTTCGACCTCGATCGAATAGATGTTCTCGCCGCCGCGGATGATGATGTCCTTGGCGCGGTCGACGATGAACAGAAAGCCTTCCTCGTCCAGCCGGGCAAGGTCGCCGGTGCGCACCCAGCCATCGACAAAGGTCTCCGCCGTCGCCTCGGGCTTGCGCCAATAGGCTTTGACGATCTGCGGCCCCTTTGCCCACAGCTCGCCAATCTCGCCCGGCGGCAGCACGGTGATGCCGTCCGCACCCCGGATCTGCAGCTCGGCGACCGGCACCGGCGGCCCGGCGCTGTCGGGGCGGTGCAGATAATCCTCGGCGATGTGGCTGGTCACGGTCGCCATCGTCTCGGTCATTCCCCAGCCATTGCCGGGCAGCGCGCCGAATTCCTCGAAAATGCGCCGCACCAGCTCGGGCGCGGACGGCGCGCCGCCATAGGAGATCGCCTCAAGGCTCGACAGGTCGAACCGCCCGCGCTCCGGATGTTCGATCAGCTGCCAGGCGATGGTCGGCACGCCGCCCGTCACATTGACGCGTTCGCGCTCGATGATCCGCATCGCCTCCAGCGCGTCCCAGCGGCGCATGAAGATCGTCGTGTTGCCGGCCGCCATCGCCCCCATCAGCGAGGCCGAACAGGCGGTGACATGGAACAGCGGAATGACCAGCAGCCCGACCTTGGGGGCCGGTTCGGGTGGCGCCTCGCCCCGGCGCAGGAAACTGCGCGCGCCCGCATAGGCACCCGAAAAGATGTTGGTGACGAGGTTGCGGTGGGTGCCAAGCGCCCCCTTGGGGTGGCCGGTCGTCCCGCTGGTGTAGAAGATCGTCGCATCGTCATCGGCTGCAACCGGCGTGTCGGGCAGCGGCGTGTCGGCCAGCCCCGCCCAGTCGCCGGGCGTGCCGATCAGATCCTCAAGCCGCTCGGTGCCGGCTGGGGCGGCATCGGCACGCGCGACCAGCACCGTCTCCAGCCCCGCCAGCTCGGCCCGGTGCGGCGCGATCCGCTGCCAGCGTTCGGCATCGGCGACCAGCAGCCGCGCCTCGGAATCCGCCAGCCCATAGGCCAGTTCGGCCCCGGTCCACCAGGCGTTGAGCGGCACCGCGATCGCGCCCAGGCTGACCACTGCGAAGAACGCGACCACCCATTCGGGCAGGTTGCGCATGCAGATCGCCACCCGGTCGCCCTTGCCCACGCCGCGCGCGGCGAGCGCCGCCGCCAGCGCCGCGATCGCCCGGTGCTGCGCCTCGAAGGTGACGCGTTCATCCTCGTGGATGGTCGCCAGCCGCCCGCCATGGCCGCGTGCGAACTGGACGAGCAGGCGCAGATTTTCGGGCGCATGCTTCCACACCCGGGTGGTCACGCCGCGAATCACGCGCTCCTCGATCTCGAATCGCTGGCCGGGGGCGCACAGCAGCGCCTGCACCTGGTCCAGCGACATCACCGGCCATGCCGTAGCGTTCGCCTCGCTCACCCACTCTCTCCTTTGTCGCCGGGGCTTTGAAACCCTCGCTTTTCCGCGGGATATTGTTGATTTGGACCCGGCTCAAGGCGATAAGCCCGGCAAAAAAATCGGAGGGTATGCAATGCAGGTCGCGGATGCGCGCACCCACGGATTCGATCCCGACCGGCTGAAGCGGATCGATGCGTTCCTTGCCGAACGCTATCTGGAAACCGGCCGGTTCAAGGGCACGCAGCTGCTGGTCAGCCGCGACGGGGTGCCCGTCCATTTTTCGTGCGCCGGAACGATGCGCGACGATGGCCGGCCGATGCAGCCCGATACGCTGTTCCGCATCGCCTCGATGACCAAGCCTGTCACCTCGGTCGCGTTCATGATGCTGGTCGAGGAAGGCCGGGTGATGCTGGACGATCCGGTGCACAATGTGATCCCGGAATGGCGCGATCTGGGCGTCTATCAGGGCGGTGGCGCGGGCGTGCCCTTCGTCACCCGGCCGCCGGCCACGCCGATGCGGATGATCGACCTGCTGCGCCACACCGCCGGCCTGACCTACAGCTTTCAGAACCGCAGCAACATCGACGCCGCCTATCGCCAGACCCGGATCGAGGGCTGGTGGGGGCCGCATGATCTGGACGGGGTGGCCGCGACGCTTGCCGGCATCCCGCTCGAATTCTCGCCCGGCGAGGCGTGGTGCTATTCGGTCGCGACCGACATTCTGGGGCTGGTGATCGAACGGCTGTCGGGCCAGCGGCTCGATGCCTTTTTCGCCGAACGCATCTTCGGCCCGCTGGGCATGGCCGACACATTTTTCCAAGTGCCGGCCGACCGGATCGACCGGCTGGCCGATTGCTACACCCTGCACCCCGAAAAGGGCGTCACGCTGCATGACCGGGCGGAGGAAAGCGCCTGGGCGCGCGCGCCGCGCCAGTTTTCGGGCGGCGGCGGGCTGGTGTCGACCGCGGCCGATTATCACCGGTTCTGCCGGATGCTGCTGGATGGCGGCGCGCTTGACGGCGTGCGCATCCTGTCGCCCAAGACCGTCGCCCTGATGACGATGAACCATCTGCCCGGCGGCGGCGATCTGGCCGGCATGTCGCGGTCGCTGTTTTCCGAAGCGACCAATGCCGGGGTCGGTTTCGGCCTCGGCTTTGCGGTCACGATCAACCCCGCGCCGACGCTGGTGCCCGGTTCGGCGGGCGAGTTCTACTGGGGCGGGATGTTTTCGACCGCCTTTCATATCGATCCCGTCGAACGGCTGATCTTCATCTTCATGACCCAGCTCAGCCCGTCGAGCAGCTGGCCCGTGCGCCGCGAGCTCAGGGCCCTCATCTATTCCGCCCTCACCCGATCCGGAGCATCCGCATGACCGATCTCGACACCTTCCGCGCCGAAACGCGCGCCTGGCTGGAGGAAAACTGCCCGCCGGCGATGCGTCAGCCCATCGCGTCCGAAGACGATGTCGTCTGGGGCGGGCGCAAGGCGAAGCTGACGCCCGACCAGCGGCTGTGGCTCGACCGCATGGCCGCGCGCGGCTGGACGGTGCCGGACTGGCCGGTCGCCTATGGGGGCGGCGGGCTCAGCCCCGAACAGACCAAGATCCTGCGCGAGGAAATGGCGCGGCTGAAATGCCGCAGCCCGCTGCAGAGCTTCGGCATCTCGATGCTCGGCCCGGCGCTGCTCAAATATGGCAATGAGGCGCAGAAGCTGCGCTTCCTGCCCGAAATCGCGCGTGGCGAGATCCGCTGGTGCCAGGGCTATTCGGAACCCAATGCCGGGTCGGATCTGGCCGGGCTGCAGACCTGGGCCGAGGACAGGGGCGATCATTTCGTCGTCAGCGGCCAGAAGGTGTGGACCTCCTATGCCGACAAGGCAGACTGGATCTTCTGCCTCGTGCGCACCAGCCGCGAGGCCAAGCAGGGCGGCATCAGCTTCCTGCTGTTCGACATGGACAGCCCGGGCGTGTCGACCAAGCCGATCCTGCTGATTTCGGGCTATTCGCCGTTCTGCGAAACGTTCTTCGACAATGTGAAGGTGCCCAAGGACCAGCTCGTCCATCAGGTCAACAAGGGCTGGGACGTCGCCAAATATCTGCTCGGCCATGAGCGCGAGATGATCTCGGGCATGGGGCTGGGCGGCGGCGGGCTTGGCTCGGGCGGCCCGGCGGCGCTGGCCGAGGAGGCCAAGCGCGCGGCGGGCGTCGAGGCCGATGGCCGGCTGGCCGATCCGCTGCTGCGCGCGCAGATCGCGCTGTTCGAGGTGCGCGAGCGCGCCTTCCGCGCGATGTCGGAACGCTTCATTGACGAGCTGAAGCATGGCCGCGCCCATCCGGCCCAGCCCTCGATGATGAAATATTACGGGACCGAGCTGAACAAGGCGCGGTACGAACTGGTGATGGCCGCGGGCGGGGCCGACGCGCTCGAATGGGAGAGCGAGGCCAGCCATGGCGGTGCCAAGGCGCGCGCCTGGCTGCGCACCAAGGCCAACTCGATCGAAGGCGGGACGAGCGAGATCCAGCTCAACATCGTCGCCAAGCACATCCTCAACCTGCCCGGAGCCTGACTGCGATGCCGCTTTTCCTGACCGAAGAACAGACGATGCTGCGCGACAGCGCGCGGCAGTTCGTGGGCGACACCGCGCCGGTCGCGCATCTGCGGGGGCTGCGCGATGCCGCCGATCCGGTCGGCTTTTCGCCGACACTCTGGAAACAATTTGCCGAAATGGGCTTTGCCGCGATCCTGATCCCGGAAGCCGATGGCGGGCTGGGCCTCGGCCATGTCGAGGCGGGCGTGGTGCTGGAGGAGATTGGCCGCAACCTGACGCCGTCGCCCTTTCTGTCGACGGCGGTGGGCGCGGTGACGGCGCTGCGCCATGCCGGTCAGGGGCTGCGCTCGCACTGGTTCGGGCGCATCGCGCAGGGTGAGGCGGTGGCGGCGCTCGCCATCGACGAATCGGCCAAGCACCGGCCCGAACAGATTGCGCTCACCGCCGTGCGGGCGGGCAACGGCTTTGCGCTGTCGGGCACCAAGCGGTTCGTGACGCACGGCCATGTCGCCGATCTGATCATCGTGGCCGCGCGTACCGAAGGGCAGCCGGGCACGCGCGACGGCATCACGCTGTTCGCGCTCGATAAGGGGGCTGCCGGCCTGTCGGCGCGGCCCGAACGGCTGGCCGATGCCAGCCTGGCCGCGACGCTCGAGTTCGACCGGGTCGAGCTGACCGCCGATCAGGTGATCGGCGAGGTCGGCCAGGGCTGGGCCGTGCTGTCGGCGCTGCTGTCGGCCACCCGCACGGCCGCTTCGGCCGAGCTGCTCGGCGTCGGCGGCGGCGCGATGGACATGACCACCGCCTATCTGAAAGACCGCAAGCAGTTCGGCGTGCCGATCGGCAGCTTCCAGGCGCTGCAGCACCGTGCCGCGCATCTTTACTGCGAGATGGAGGTGGCGCGCGCCGCCGTGCTCAAGGCGCAGCAGCTGCTCGACGCCGGCGATGCCGGGGCCGAGCGCGCGGCGCTGGTCGCCAAGGCGATGACCGGGCTTGCCACCACGCTTGCCGTGCAGGAAGGCGTGCAGATGCATGGCGGCATCGGCATGACCGATGAATATGACATCGGCTTTTTCATGAAGCGCGCCCGGGTGCTGGCCGAGGCGTTTGGCGACGCCAATTGGGCGGCAGACAGCCTGGCGCGGATGGGCGGCTATTGATGGACGAGAAACGCGCGACCGATCCCAGCGGCATGATCGCCCAGCTGGAAGACCTGCTGACCGTCGAGGAGCTGGACCGCGATCTGTATCGCGGCCGGCGCCAGCCCGAAGGGCGCGGCCGGGTGTTTGGCGGTCAGGTGATCGCCCAGGCGCTGATGGCCGGTGTGCAGGCGGTCGATCCCGACCGCGTGCCGCATTCGCTGCATGCCTATTTCATGCGGCCCGGCGACGAGGAACTGCCGATCATCCTGCGCGTCAACCGCGACTATGACGGCGGCAGCTTTTCGACCCGGCGGATCATCGCTTTCCAGAAGGGCGAGCCGATCCTGAACATGGCGGCCTCGTTCCAGAAGCGCGAGGAGGGGCTGTCGCATCAGGACGCGATGCCCGACGTGCCGCCGCCCGAGACGCTGACCCCGGAGGCGGAGCTGCGTCTCAAGGTCGCCGATCAGGTGCCTGAGCGGCTGCGCGATTTCTTCACCCGGCCGCGGCCGTTCGACATCCGCCATGCCAGCCCCTGGACCCCGCTGGAGGGCGAGGCGCATCCGCCGGTGCAGAATGTCTGGTTCCGCGCCCAGGCGCCGGTCAAGGGCGGGCCGGACATGCACCGGGCGATGCTCGCCTGGGCATCCGACATGATGCTCCTCGGCACCGGCATGCGCCCGCATGGGCTCAGCTGGGTGCAGCCGGGCGTGCAGACGGCCAGCCTCGATCATGCGCTGTGGTTCCATGACGATGTGCGCGTCGATGACTGGCTGCTCTATGCGATGGACAGCCCCTGGGGCGGGCGCGGACGCGGCTTCAACCGGGGCAAGATCTTCGCGCGCGACGGGCGGCTGATCGCCAGCGTCACGCAGGAAGGGCTGATGCGGCGGCGGGGCTGACCCCACCCCGCCCGGCATGAACCGGTTCTAGCGCCAGCGCCAGTCGGCGTCGTCCGCGCCTAGCATCGGCGGCGCGGCGTCGGCCATCATCGCTTCGCCGTCGATCACCATCGGTCCGCGCACCTGGGGCAGGGTGCCGCCTGCGACATGCGGCGCGGCAAGCGGGCGCACCAGCCCGCGCGCCACCGCCTGCGGATCGGCGAGCGCCTGGGCGATGTCGTTGATCGGGCCGCCGGGCACCCCCGCCTCGGCCATGGCGGCGAGCAGCGCCGCGCGCGTCATCCGCGCCGTCGCCGCGGCGATCAGCGGCACCAGCCGCGCGCGCCCGGCGATCCGCCCGGCATTGGTGGTGAAATCGGGATCATCGGCCAGCTCGGGCAGCCCGATCACGCGCACGAAGCGCGCAAATTGCCCGTCATTGCCGACCGCGACGATCACATGCCCGTCCTGCGTCGGAAAGGGCTGATAGGGGGCGACATTGGGATGGGCATTGCCCATCAGCCCCGGCACCTCGCCGCCGACCAGATGGTTCATCGCCTGATTGGCGAGCATCGCCGCCTGCACGTCGAACAGCGCCATGTCGATCACCGCGCCGCGCCCGGTGTCGTGGCGGCGGTGGAGCGCGGCCAGGATCGCGCTTGCCGCATAGGTGCCGGTGAACAGGTCGACGACCGCGACGCCGACGCGCTGCGGCTCGCGCCCCGGCTCGCCGGTGATGCTCATCAGCCCGCCCATCGCCTGGATCAGATAGTCATAGCCCGGCCGCGCGGCATAAGGCCCGGTCTGGCCGAAGCCGGTGATCGAGCAATAGATCAGCCGGGGATGCGCGGCGGTCAGCGTTGCCGCATCAAGGCCGTAGCGGACCAGTCCGCCGGTCTTGAAATTCTCGATGACGACATCCGCGCCCGCCGCCAGCTCGGCCAGCCGCGCGCGATCGGCGGGGTCGTCGAAATCGGCGGTGATCGACCTTTTGCCGCGGTTGCAGGCATGGAAATAGGCGGCCGACAGCGGCGCGCCGTCCGCGCCGGTGACGAAGGGCGGGCCCCAGCCGCGCGTGTCGTCGCCCGCGCCGCGCCGCTCCACCTTGATCACGTCTGCGCCCAGATCGGCGAGCATCTGGCCGGCCCAGGGACCGGCCAGGATGCGCGCCAGTTCGAGCACCTTCACCCCGGCGAGCGGCCGGGGTGCGGTGGGGGCGGCCGGTTCGTCAGCGTCAGAAAAAGGCATTCAGCCCCGTCTGCGCGCGCCCCAGGATCAGCGCATGGACGTCGTGCGTGCCCTCATAGGTGTTGACCGTCTCAAGGTTCATCAGGTGACGCATCACATGATATTCCTCGGCGATGCCGTTGCCGCCGTGCATGTCGCGCGCCATCCGCGCGACATCGAGCGCCTTGCCGCAATTGTTGCGCTTGACGAGGCTGATCATCTCGGGCGCCACCCGGCCTTCGTCGAACAGCCGCCCGACGCGCAGGCTGGCCTGCAGGCCGAGCGCGATTTCGGTCTGCATGTCGGCAAGCTTTTTCTGGATGAGCTGGGTGGCGGCGAGCGGCCGGCCGAATTGCTTGCGCTCCAGCGTATAGGTGCGGGCGCGGTGCCAGCAGTCCTCGGCCGCGCCCATCGCGCCCCAGGAAATGCCGTAGCGCGCGCGGTTGAGGCAGCTGAACGGGCCCTTCAGCCCTTCGACGCCGGGCAGCAGCGCATCCTCGCCAACCTCGACCCCGTCCATCATCACCATGCCGGTGGTCGAGGCGCGCAGGCTGAGCTTGCCCTCGATCTTGGGCGCGGTCAGCCCGGCCATGCCCTTTTCGAGCACAAAGCCGCGAATGGCACCGCCATGGGCGTCGGACTTGGCCCAGATCACGAACACATCGGCAAAGGGAGCGTTCGAGATCCAGGTCTTGGACCCGGTCAGCCGGTAACCGCCGTCGATCTTTTCAGCGCGGGTGCGCATGCCGCCGGGATCCGAGCCCGCATCCGGCTCGGTCAGGCCGAAACAGCCGACATATTCGCCGCGCGCCAGCCGGGGCAGATAGCGGCGGCGCTGTTCCTCGCTGCCGAACGCATGGATCGGATACATGACCAGCGAGCTCTGCACGCTCATCATCGAGCGATAGCCCGAATCGACCCGCTCCACCTCGCGCGCGACCAGGCCATAGGCGACATAGGATGCGCCCGCGCAGCCATAATCTTCCGGCAGGGTGACGCCGAGCAGGCCCAGCTCGCCCATTTCGGCAAAGATCGCGCGGTCGGTCGCCTCGTCGCGGAACGCCGCGACCACGCGCGGCATCAGCCGGTCCTGCGCATAGCCATGGGCCATGTCGCGGATCGCGCGTTCTTCCTCGGTCAGCTGATCCTCGATCAGCAGCGGATCATCCCAGCGCAGCCGGGCGATGGATGTGGCGTTCATCGGTTCTGCTCCTTGCGCGCCGGTCTAGGCCGGGACGCCGAAAAAAACTACCGCCGCTGCGCGAAGAAGTCGCGCAGCATCATCGCCGCCTCGCCCTCGCCGATTCCGGCATAGATTTCGGGCCGGTGATGGCAGGTGGGCTGGGCAAACACCCGCGCGCCATGATCGACGCCGCCGCCCTTGGGATCGGCGGCTGCGTAATAAAGCCGCGCGATTCGCGCATGGGCGATCGCCCCGGCGCACATCGCGCACGGCTCCAGCGTCACCCACAGATCGCAGTCCCCCAGCCGCTCGGCCCCAGCAGCGCCGCCGCCGCGCGAATCGCCACGATTTCGGCATGAGCGGTCGGATCGGCGCGGCGGCGGGTTTCGTTGCCCGCCTCGGCCAGCACCTGGCCGGCCCGGGTGATCACGGCGCCCACCGGCACCTCGCCCGCCTCGGCCGCGGCACGCGCGGCGGCAAGCGCACGGCGCATCGGCTCGGGCATCGGAAAGGCCATGGCCGGGCCATGCCGGGGGCGGCGGGCGGCTGTCAAATCCTGTCCGCCGGCCGATCTTCGCTGATCCCCGTGCCCGTCCCCATGCCGGCATTGCGCCGTGGCGCGGTTGACGCCGGGCGGGGATGGGTTTATGCGCGCCGCTTTCCGGGCAACCCGTTCCAGGATGAAGATCACATGTCGCGCATTTGCGAGCTGACCGGCAAGGGCCGGCAGGTGGGCCACAATGTCTCCCACGCCAACAACAAGACCAAGCGGACGTTCCTGCCGAATCTGCAGAATGTCACGCTGATCTCCGACGCCCTTGGCCGCAGCGTGAAGCTGCGTGTCTCGACGCATGGCCTGCGTTCGGTCGAGCATGTCGGCGGTCTCGACAACTGGCTGATCAAGACCAGCGAAGACAAGCTCGGGCCGACCGCCCGCAAGCTGAAGCGCGAGCTGAAGAAGGTTCAGGCCGCGGCCTGAGCCGCGCCGTCTGCGCCGCAGCACTGAATATTGTCACGTCGCCGGCCGGGCACGCGCCCGGCCGGCGTTTTGTGCTGGTGTCAGCGCGCGCCTGCGTCCCAGCGGAAGCGCAGCAACAGGCTGCGCTGGACGGGCAGATGATTGTCGTCGCTCGCGACCCAGAGGATGGTCGAATCTCCTTCGCGCGTGATGGCGAGCGCCTCGTAATTGTCGCTGATCAGCGGCGGTGCCAGCCGGGCGATTACCCGTGACCTGAGCGTCCCGCCCGCGCGAATCGTCGCCGGATCGGCGATGGCGATCAGGGCCGTCATCGGCCAGCTCACCCGCCGTTCGAGAATCAGGATGCGGCCATCGGGCAGCTGGGCGACGTCCGTCACCCGGTGGCCGGGCGCGGGGCGATAGGAAAAGCCGAGCGGCGGCACGCCCGTCACCGGATCGCCGGGATAAAGCAGCGCATCGCGCCCGCCCGATTGGGTCAGCCCGCCTTCGGCAAACAGCAGGAAGCGCCCGTCGGCGAGCCGCGTCATCGCCTCCACGCCGCCATTTTCCGGCCAGGGCCGGCGCGGCCGGATCGGCACCATGCCCGTCGCCTGCCCCGGCCCGCCGCCGGGGCCGGGGGCATAGCGCCAGATGCCGTGCTGCTGCTCGAACGCCACCCAGATCGTGCCGGTGGCGGGATCGACGGCCATCGCCTCCGAATCGCGTTCGGCCTTCAGATAGCCGCTGCCCGGCCCCGCCGGCAGATCGCCGACCCGCGCATCGGCCAGCCGCCCGCCCGCCGCCGCCAGCCCGAACACGCCGCCGCCATCGCTGACCAGCAGCAGCCGCCCGGCACGCCCGATCATCGCCGACCAGCCGCCAAAGGCGCGGTCCGTGCTGGTCAGCTGCCAGCCGCCCAGAAAGGTGAGCGGGCCGATCCGGGTGCGGCGCGGATCGGCGGGGTCGAGCCTCACCGGCGTCGCGGTGATCCGCGCGCCCGCGTGGAGCAGGGGGCGGGGTGCCTCGCCGCTATTGCCGCCGGTGCCAAAGGCCATGAGCAGGATCGACAGGACGAAGCGGCGCATCGTCCCGCCCCTAGAGCGGTTTCACGCGCAGGGGAATCGGGTGGGAGATGTCGGTTGGTGGCGCGGGACCGGGAGTCTGTTGATTGGGAAGAACGGCACCGGCCCGCTCCCCCACCCGGCCTCCCACAATATACTGCCGTTGGGAGGCCGGGTGGGGGAGCGGGCCGGTGCCGCCCCCGCGCCGCGAGGCGCAGCACAGTAAACCCGGTGCCGCCCCAGCGCCGGAAGGCGCAGCACATGATAACACCTCACCCGCCCCGGTAAAGCAACGTCACCGACACGCGCCGGTTGCGCGGGTCGCCCGGCCGGGCGGTGACATAGGGTTCGCGGTCCGCCACCCCCTCGATGCGCGAAAAGCGCGTTTCGGTGACGCCGCCCAGCGCCAGCCGGCGGCGGGTCGCCTCGGCCCGGCCCGATGACAGCATCCAGTTGTTCATCAGCCGCGGATCGCCATAGGCCAGGCTGTCGGTATGGCCGCGGATGGTGATCCGGTTGCCAAGCGGGGCGACCGCGCGGGCGACCGTGTCGACCAGTTCGGCCGCCTCGCGGTTGAGCGCCGTCGTGCCGAGCGCGAACATCGAATAATCGGCATTGTCGATCAGGTCGACGCGCAGCCCGTCGCGCGTCGGCACGAAGCGGATGTTGCGCCTGACCCGCGCGAACCGGGGATCGCCGGTCAGCCGGAGCGCCAGCTGTTCGCGCAGGCGGGTGAAGTTCTTCTGGTCCTCCGCCCGGATCGCCGAGGCCGCATCGGCGCGCAGCGACCCCTTGTCGCCCGTCCCTTCGCGGTCGCCGCCTGCCGCCGACAGCGGCACCGTCATCGCGCGCGTGCCGGTCTGGGCGGCGCGGTGCGGATAATTGTCCTTGTCGACCAGCGACGATCCGCCGAGCAGCCCGTTCGATCCGGCGCTGTTCTGCCGCGTCTCGACCAAAGTCGGCGCGAAATAATCGGCAAGCGCCTTGCGCTGCTTTTCGGTCGTCGCGCCCAGCAGCCAGAGCAGCAGGAAAAACGCCATCATCGCGGTCACGAAATCGGCATAGGCGACCTTCCACGCGCCGCCATGATGGCCGTCATGCGCCTCGGCCATCACCTTGCGGACGATGATGCGCGGCGGCTCGTTCGAGCCGGCGGGCGGGGGGATGAGGCGGCGCGCGGCCATCGCCTCAGCGGCCCCTCAGCCCGTCGAACACCTCGGCAAAGCTCGGCTGCAGCTCGTGCTTGATGCCCGAACGCGCGGCTTCGATCACCAGCGGCTGCGGATGGCCGTGGAGCGAGGCGATGATGATCTGCTTGACGGTCTGGTAGATGGCAGTGTCGGCCTCGACCAGCTGGCGCAGCCGGTTGGCGAGCGGGCCGACAATGCCATAGGCGAGCAGCACGCCCAGAAAGGTGCCGACAAGCGCCGATCCGATCATGCCGCCCAGGATCGCCGGCGGCTGGTCGATCGAACCCATCGTCTTGACCACGCCCAGCACCGCCGCGACGATGCCGAGTGCCGGCAGCGCATCGGACAGCGATTGCAGCGCAGTCACCGGCTGCATGACCTGATGGTGATGGGTGCGGATCGCATTGTCGACCACATCCTCGACCGCATGGACGTCGAGCGTGCCCGACGAGACGACGACCAGCCGCAACGTGTCGGCGATCAGATGGACGAGCGCCTCGTCCTTCAGCAACCGGGGATATTCGGCGAAGATCGCGCTCGATTTCGGATCCTCGACATGCGGCTCGAGCGCCACCGGCCCTTCGGTGCGCAGCAGCCGCATCAGCCGCGAGACAAGGAAGATGACGTCGAGAAAATCGCCCTTGGCATAGGTCGGGCCGCGAAACACCTGCGCGATGCCGATGCCGAGCGCCTTCAGATCCTTGATCGAATTGCCGATGATCAGCGCGCCCACCGCGGCCCCGCCGATGATCAGCATTTCGTGCGGCAGCGCGTGCAGCACCGGGCCGAGCGCCCCGCCGGTGATCGCAAAACCGCCGAACACCATGACGAGCAGCACCACCAGGCCGATTGCCGGGATCATCGGTTCTTCGCCTCCACACGCTGGGGTGCCGCCCCGTGCGGACCCCGGCAGATCAAACGGCCGACCGGCCGGGGGCTTGAGGAAAAATGGTGGTTAATCAGAGCCTAAAGCAATGGTGCGGCGGGAGGGGAAGGATGGTGCGCCTGACGGCGGCACCGGGAGTTTGTCGATTAGGAAGAACGGCACCGGCCCGCTCCCCCACCCGGCCTCCCAACGGCAGGTTACGCTATGGGAGGCCGGGTGGGGGAGCGGGCCGGTGCCGCCCCCGCGCCGGGAGGCGCGGCACCAAAAAAGCCCCGCGCCGCACCACAAACAAAATCACCTCACCGCAGCAGATCGAACAGGCTGAGCTGGGAGAGCCGGGTGAAGCTCGCCTGGGCGGCCTGCAGCGTCACCATCGTCTTTTGCAGGTCGATGATCGCCGCCTGCACATCCACGCCTTCAAGCGTCCCGCGCAGCACGTCCGTGTCGATCCGCGCGCGGGTCAGCCGCTCGCGCTCCAGCTCGGCGCGGGCACCGCGCGCGCCGACCGATGCGCGCGCGCCGGCAATCTGCCGGTCGGCCGCGCCCAGCCCCTCAAGCCCGGCGTCGATGCGGGCGCGCAGATCGGCGGCGGTGCCGCCCCCGCCGGGGCGAGCGCGGCGGCAAGATCGTCGATGACCGCGAACAGGTCGGTCACCTGCCCGCCCGCCATGATGTTGCCGAACACCCGGTCGCCGGCATCCCCGGTCGCGATCGTCTGGCCGGGGGCGATGGGAATGGCGGGCGGTTCGCCCGTGCCGGCATAAGCGATGCGGCCATCTGCACCTTGGGTAAAGGCCGGGCCGCCCGCCGATCCCGCGAACAGCGGCGTGCCGCGCGCGTCGCTGCTGTTCGCCAGCCGGAACAGATCGTCGCGGATCGCGCGCAGTTCGGCGGCGATGGCCGCGCGGTCCTGCGCGGAGAGCGTGCCGTTGGCGGCCCCGGTCGCCAGTTCGCGCGCGCGCTGAACCTGGGTCTGCACCGAGGCGAGGGCCGCATCGGCCTGGCCGAGCAGGCTGCCGGCAAGGCTGACATTGTCGAGATAGCGGGCATCGTCCGCATCGGTGCGCGCCAGCCGGGCGAGCCGCGCGGCGGCCACCGGGTCGTCGGACGGGGTCTGGATGCGCTTGCCGGTCGCGATCTGCTCCTGCAGCCGCGCCGCGCCCGTGGACAGGGCGGCAAGCTGGCGGCTGCCCCGGTCGAACAGCTGGGCGGTGCCGATCTGCATGCTCGTCTCCCTCAGACCGCCTCGAGCAGCGACTGGAAAATGTCGCGCGAGACCTGGATGATGCGGCTCGACGCCTGATAGGCTTGCTGGAAGCGGATCAGCTCGACCGCCTCGGCATCGAGATTGACGCCCGACACCGCGTCGCGCGCGGCGACCGCGCCGTCGAGGATCGCGCGCTGCGCCGCCGCCATGTCGCGCCGCGCGGCCAGCGTGGCGGCATTGGCGCTCACCATCTCCTCGGCGGTGCGTTCATGGCCGGCGGTGCGGCGCAGCGCGGCAAAGCCGGCCAGATTGCCATTGTCGCGGCTGCCCGGCCCCGTCGCGGTGACGGTAAAGCTGTCGCCGTCGCGCGGCGTGCCGGTCACGGTCAGCGACAGGCCGGCAAGGCTCACCGGCTGGCCGGCGACATAAGGCGCGCTGGCCATCGCCGTGCCGGTTGCCGGGTCGAGCGCGGTCAGCGTGCCGCCGGTGATCCGGATGTGGACGGCAGGGCCCGATCCCGCACCGCTGGCCGACAGGCTGGCCGTGCCGGCATTGCCGCTGTCCGCACCAATCGTCCATGGCCGCGCCGCCGCAATCTGGCGCGGGGTGATGGCGGTGACGGTCAGCAGCCCCGCGCTGATCGAAAACAGCTCCGCCCCGGCTGGCCGTCCAGCCCCAGCCCCTCGGCCTGCACGCGGTTGACATCGGTCTTGAGCCGTTCGGCCATCGCGGTGATCGCGGCCCGCTGGTCGGCGATGCGCAGTCCGGCATCGCCCAGCCCGCCGAGCATCCCGGCGCGGAACTGCACGGCTTCGGGATCGCCGCTGCCCTGCAGCGTGATCGCCAGATCGCCCGAGGCGTTGACCGCGCCGGTCAGCCGCGCCGCCGCCGCGCCGGTGACGAGCACCGGGCCGGTCGCGTGATTGATCCGCACGGTCGCCGCGCCCCGGTCGTCGAGCGTCACATGCAGCGACCCGAGTTCGGCCATCCGGTCGAGCAGCCGGTCGCGTTCGTCCATCAGCCGCGCCTGTTCGGCGCTGCCGGCGCGCACCCGTGCCAGCCCGGCATTGGTGCCGGCAAGGCCCGCGGCCAGCCCGTCCAGCTCCGCAATCGCGGCCCCCGCGGTGTCGGCAAGGTCGGCGGCGGCGGCGGCCAGCCCGGTTTCGGCCAGCCCCATCGCCGAAGCGATGCCGCGCGCCGCCTCGATCAGCGCGGTGCGCGGCGCGGTCGCGGTCGGATCGGCGGCGATGCCCTCGGCGGCGGTGAAGAAGCGGGTCAGCGCGCCGCCGATATCGGCGTTGCTGAGCGTCCGTTCGATCCGCTCCAGCCAGGCAATGCCGGCATCGGTGCGCCGGGCCTCGCTGCTGCCGGTCCGCACCGCCTCGGCCCGATAGGCATCGGCCGACCGGGTGATGCCGCCGACGATCACGCCGCTGCCGGTCTGGGTAGCGGTCGACAGCAGCTGCCGGCCCGGACCCGCGCCGATTTCGTTCAGCCGGACGCCGCGCCGGGCATAGCCCGGGGTCGCCGCATTGGCGATGTTCTGACCCGTCACGTCGAGCGCGGCCTGATAGGCGCGCACGCCGCTTGCGCCGATCGACAGCAGGTCGCTCATCCGCCCGTCTCCTTCCCGCCCGCCCCGTCACCGCCGGCATTTTCGGCCAGATCGGGCCGGCGCTGCGCCAGAAAATCGGCGAGCGCGCGGCCGATGCCGATCGGCATGCGGTTCGCCATGGTCTCGGCCATATGAACGTCCTGCATGTCGCGAAATTGAGTCATCGCCTCGCTGTCGAGCAGCCCGTCGCCGAGGCTCGCCGCGCGCGCGGACTTGAGCATCATGCCGATGAACAGCGCCTCGAACCGGGCGGCCGCCTGGTCGAGATTGGCGCGCGTCGCCAGCCGCGAGCCGTCGGCCGGGGTCGCGCCGCCCGTGATCGGCGGGGACGGAAGGGGGGCCAGGCCGGTCACAGCACGATCAGTTCCGCCTTGAGCGCGCCGGCTTCCTTCAGCGCTTCAAGGATCGCGACCAGATCGGCGGGCGACGCGCCGATGCCGTTGACCGCCTTCACAATGTCCGACAGCCGGGGGCCGGGATCGAGCAGGAACATCGGGTTGCGGTCCTCGGCCACCTGCACGTTGCTCGACGGTTCAAGCGCGGTCTGCCCCTGCGAAAAGGGTTCGGGCTGCACGATGCGCGGCGCTTCGTCGATCCGGACCGTCAGCCGGCCATGGGTGACCGCCGCCGGGCCGACGCGCACCGCGGCGTTGATGACGACGGTGCCGGTGCGCGCATTGACGATCACCCGCGCGCGCGGTTCGGCGGCGACCACGGTCAGATTCTCGACCTCGCTCATCAGCGCGGTGCGCACATCCTCGCCCAGCGGCGCGCGGATCGCGACCGACACGCCATCGACGGTGCGCGCGGTGCCCGCGCCCAGCCGGTCGTTGATCGCCCGCGCCACCCGTTCGGAGGTGGTGAAATCGGCCTTGGTCAGGTTGAACACCAACTCGGGGGCGCTCGCAAAGCCGGTATCGACCGCGCGCTCGACCGTCGCCCCGTCAGGGATGCGGCCGGAGGAGGGGACGTTGACTGTCACCCGCGAACCGTCATTGCCCTGCACGCCCAGCCCGCCGACCGCGAGCGACCCCTGCGCCATCGCATAGATCTGCCCGTCCGCACCCAGCAGCGGCGCCATCAGCAGCGACCCGCCGAGGAGCGATTTCGCACGCCCGATCGCCGACACGGTCACGTCGATGCGCTGCCCGGGCTTGGCAAAGGCCGGCAGTTCGGCGGTGATCATCACCGCCGCCGCATTTTTGAGCGCGGGGTTGAGCTGGGGCGGCAGGTTGAGGCCGAACCGGGCGGCGACGCCCTTCATCGACTGGACGGTGAACTCCAGATTGTCGTCGCCCGTGCCGGCCAGGCCGACGACGATGCCGTACCCGACCAGCTGGTTCGGGCGCACCCCCTGAAAGCCGCCCAGATCCTTGATCCGTTCGGCGCGGAGCGGTGCCGCCACGATGCCGGCGAACGCGGCGATGGCGATCAGGACGAGATGGACGAGGCGCATCAGAACGGGCTCACCAGCGAGAAGAAACGTTGCAGCCATCCCGGCCGGCTCTGGCGCTGCAGGTCGCCGCGCCCGGCATAGGTGATGCGCGCATCGGCGACGCGGCTGGACAGCACGCGGTTGTCGAGATCGATGTCGGCCACGCGGACAATGCCTTCGATCTGCACCCATTCCTCGCCGCGGTTGAGCGTCATCAGCTTCTGCCCGCGCACGCGCATCGTGCCGTTGCGATAGACTTCGGCCACGGTCACGCTCACATCGCCGAACAGGCTGTTGGACTGGCCGGCGCTGCCCTGGCCCTCGAACGCCTGGGTGCCGCTGGCCCGCGCTTCGCCGGGTGCGAACAGCGCGAGCGGGCCGGAGGCCGGCGGGGTCAGCCCCAGCGACCCGTCGCGGCCGCTGCGCGATTCGACCGCCTTTTGCGCGACCGTGCGTTCAACGAGCAGGATGGTCAGCATGTCGCCGACCGCGCGGGCGCGCGGGCCTTCGTGCAGCCCGGCATAGCCGTTGGCGGCCTGGAAGATCGCGCCATTGGCGGGCGGTGCGGCGGGCAGGGGCGGCGTGGCGGCATAATCGACCGGCGGCCCCTTGCGTCCAAGGCCAAAGGGCAGCCCGCCCGCCGATGCCGGCAGGGCCGGCACGGTCGCGGCCAGCAGCCCGGCCAGGTGCAGCCCGGTGACCAGCACGGCGGCGCGGGGGGTGCGGCGGCGCATGTCAGAGGTTCTGGTTGACATATTGCAGCATCTGGTCGGCGGCCGAGATCATCTTGGAGTTGACCTCATAGGCGCGCTGGGTCTCGATCATGTCGACCAGCTCCTCGACGACATTGACGTTCGATCCCTCAAGCGTCCCCTGGCGGATCGTGCCGCGGCCAAGCTGCCCGGCGACGCCGATATTGGCGGCCCCGCTGCCCGCGGTTTCGAGCAGGTAATTGTCGCCCATCGGCTGCAGACCGGCGGGGTTGGGAAAGATCGCGACCTGGATCTGGCCGAGCTGCTGGACCTGGGTCTGGCCGGGCAGCTGCGCCGATACGGTCCCGTCGACGCCGATGGTGATCGATCCCGCCCCTTCGGGAATGGTGATCGCCGGCTGCACCGCATAGCCTTCGGCGGTGACCAATATGCCCTCGGCGGACCGCGCCAGGTTGCCGGCGCGGGTATAGGCGATCTGTCCGCCGGGCATCGCCACCTGGAAATAGCCGTCGCCGTCGAGCGCGAGATCGAGCGCATTGCCGGTCGTCGCCAGCGCCCCCTGCGTCTCGATCCGCGCCGTGCCCTGGATGCGCACGCCGGTGCCAAGGTTGAGGCCGACCGCATAGCGGGTCTCGCTGGTCGAGGGCGCGCCGGTCTGTGTCACCACCTGATAGGCAAGCGAGGCGAACTGGGCGCGGTCGCGCTTGAACCCGGTCGTGTTCACATTGGCGAGGTTGTTCGAAATCACGCGCATCCGTTCGTTCTGCGCGTCGAGGCCCGTACGGGCGATGTGCATGGCGGGGCTGGTCATGCCGGGGGATCCTTATTGCGGCAGGCGCATCAGCGATGCGCCGCTTTCGTCCATGTCGCGTGCGCTCGACAGCAGCTTGGCCTGCACCTCATAGGCGCGCTGGTTCTCGATCATCTGCACGAGCGTGTCGGTCAGGTTGACGTTCGACTGTTCAAGCGATCCGGCGATCAGCGTCGCGTCGAGATCCTGGGGCAGGGTGCCGCCGCCCTTGACGTGCAGCAGATTGTCCAGCCCCTTGACCGTCTCGCTGCCGCGCGGATCGACCAGCTTCAGGCGGTCGACCGGCTGGGGCGGCTGGCCCTCGCCGCCGGGCGGCACGATCAGCACCGTGCCGTCGGCCGCGATCGACACGCGCGCGGCGGGGGGCAGGGTGATCGGGCCGTTGCTGCCCATCACCACCATGCCCTCGCCATTCTGGAGCGCGCCCGAGGGGCGATCGTCAGGTCGCCGCGCCGGCTATAGGCCTCGCTGCCATCGGCGGCCTGCACGGCCAGCCACGCCTCGCCCGACACGGCAATGTCGAGCGCGCGCCCGGTCTGCACCACCGCGCCCGGCCGCCGGTCGGCGTCGATCACCTCTTCGGAGGTCGGCGCGCGCGACGCCAGGCCCGCGCCCGCCAGCGTCAGCTGTTCGAACTGCACCTTGTCGGCGCGAAAGCCGGTCGTCGTCGCGTTCGCCATGTTGTTGGCGATCGCCGCCTGGGCGGCCATCCGGCCGCGCAGGCCCGAATAGGCGGTGTAGACTAGCCGGTCCATCGGCCGCGTCCTTTCTCAGGCCCGTCAGTTGCGGATGTTGATTATCGTCTGGGCGAGGTTCGAGGCGGTATCGATCGCCTTGGCGTTCGCCTGGAAGTTGCGCTGGGCGGCGATCAGGCCGACCAGTTCCTCGGTGATATCGACATTCGACCGTTCGATCGCGCCGGCAAGCAGGCTGCCGAACCCGCCCTGGCCGGCCTCGCCGACATCCGGCTCCCCCGACAGGCCCGAGGCCGACCAATAGCTGTTGCCCAGCTGGCGCAGCCCCTGCGGATTGGCGAAGCGCGCCATCACCATCTTGCCGAGCGGTTCGACCGCGCCGTTCGAGAAACTGGCGCGGACCAGCCCGTTGGCATCCACGGTCACGCCTTCGAGCTGGCCGATCGGTTCGCCATTCTGCGTCTGGGCGACGATCGTCGAGGCCGAGGGGCGCTGGGTGGTCGCGACCGAAAAATCGATCACCATGTCCTGCGGCGCGGCACCGACCGGCTGGAAGGTCGCAAAGTTGGTCGGCCCGGCGGGGGTCAGCAGATTGCCATTGGCATCGAAGCTGAGCGTCAGCGGCTGGGCGGGCTGGGCTGGGCCGGATCGGCCGACAGCTGCTGGTCGCCAACAAAGCTGTAGACGCGCCACTGGCTGGTCGGCGCCGCCCCGCCCGGCGAGGTTTCGCGGACATAGTAATTGGTCAGCGTCATCGGATTGCCGACCGAATCATAGATCACCGTCGATGCGGAGAAGTTATAGGTGTCGGGATCGAAGCGGCTGAACGCATAGGGGCTGGCCGCCGTCCAGCGCGGATCGGCGGACGGCACCGGCGAGTTGGCCGACAGGTTGACCGACACCCGCGCCTCGGTGGTCTGGCGCGGCGTGCCGTTGGTCTGCGGCAGGCGCAGCGACACGGTCGAATCCAGCCCGGTCGACACCACGGTGCCGCTGCCATCGACCGGATAGACCTGCACCGATGCGCCCTGCGCATCGACGACGAACCGGTCGGCCGACACCGAAAACGCGCCGTTGCGGGTGAAGGCGACCTCGCTGGTGTTGGGATTGGGCTTCACGACGAAAAACCCCTCGCCCGACACCGCAAGGTCGAGCGCGGAGCCGGACTGCTGCAGCCCGCCCTGCGCGAATTGCTGGCGCACGCCTTTCACATAGGAGCCGGAGCCGATCATCTGGGTCGGGCTCTTGGTCGCGGTCGAGGCGATCACGTCGCCAAACTCGACCCGGCTGCGTTTGAAGCCGTTGGTGCCGACATTGGCCAGATTGTGCGAGATGGCCGACAGCTCGGTCTGGGCGCCCTGCAGGCCGGACAGCGAGGTGTAGAAGGACATGGGTGGCTCCTGTGAAAAACGCGGAAGGCGGGGGTGTCAGGCGACCTGGCGGACGGCGGTGAGCGGCCGCTGGCCAAGCCCGGCAAGGTTGAGCATGGGCTGGGTGCCGGTCATGCTGATCGAGGTGACGGGCGCCCAGACATTGACCGGGGCCGCCACGCGCGCCCCGCCGCGCAGGACGCTGGCGGTGATGCGGAACGGGCCGGGGCCGGCGGGCGCGCCGCTGTCGGTGCGCCCGTCCCAGCCGATCGCGACCTCGCCGGGCCGCTGCGCGCCAAGGCTGATCGTCTTCAACAGCGTGCCGTTCTGGTCGGTGATCATCACCGTCGCATCCTCGGCGCTTTCAGCCAGCGGCAGCACGGCGTCGAGCGTGCCGTCGGTGCGCGCAAAGGCGGTGTCGCCTTCGACAAGCACGGTCTTGCCGACATAGGCGATGGCCTGGGCCGAACCGGCGGCTTCCAGCCGGCCCGACATCGCCCGCAGCGTCGCGTTCATGTCCGAAATGCCGGCGACGCTTGAAAACTGCGCCATCTGGGCGACCATGTTCTCGTTCTTGACCGGTTCGAACGGATCCTGGTTGCGCAGCTGTTCGGTCAGCAGCTTCAGGAACGCGTCCTGGCCCAGGCTGTTCGCCTCAAGCTCGGTCCTGACCTCGGGCGCGCCGGCAATGCCGCTGCGCCGGATGCCGAGCTGGCCGAGCGTCTGGTCAAAGGTCTGCACGCTGGTCATCGCCGTCACCGGCCAAGCTTCAGCGTGTCGAGGATCAGCGACTTCGCCGTCTGCAGCACCTCGACATTGTTCTGATAATTGCGGGCGGTTTCCATCATGTCGACCAGCTCTCTGGTTTCATCGACGGCGGCGTCGAACACATCGCCATCGGCATTGGCGAGCGGGTGGCTCGGATCGTGGCGGCGGGTGGGGGCGGGGCCGGCGGTGACGACCTGCTGGACGTCGACGGTCGCCAGCCCGCTGGCCTGGTCATAGCTGGTGCGGAACACCGGCTTGATCGACCGGTAGGCGCCGGCCTCGCTGCCGGCGACGCCGCCGGCATTGGCCAGGTTCGACGCGGTGGTGTTCATGCGCACGAGCTGCGCCGACATGGCGCGCCCGGCGACGTCGAAGATGCTGCGCGGCCCGGTCATCGTCATTCGCCCCGGAGCGCGCGGGTGAGCGTCTGGATGCGCCCGTTCAGGAACGACAGGGTCGTCTGATAGGCGACGGCGTTTTCGGCAAACAGCGTCTGTTCGGTATTCAGCTCAACGGTGTTGCCGTCGAGCGAGGGCTGCACCGGCACGCGGTAGCGGGTGGCCGCTTCCCCGGCCTGGCCGGGGCGAGGCCGCCCTTGCCTGCGGCGGCAAGCGCCGCGCCGAAATCCAGATCCTTCGCCTTGTAACCAGGGGTCGAGGCGTTGGCGATGTTGGAGGCGAGCAGGCCGAGCCGCTGCGAACGCAGGGCGAGCGCGGTGCCATGCACGCCGAACAGATCATTGCCCATTGCCATAATGGCTCCTCCGAAACCGGCCTGGCGCACGTCGCCACGCGGATTTTCAGCGGTGGGTCAGCAAAAGCCGTGCCAAATCGCCTATATTGAGAGGTGGCGCAGGGTGGGGCCGGCGGCACAGGCAGCGGCTCAGGCAGCGGCACAGGTGGGGTGCGCTCCCGCCCCGTTCCCACCTTCTCCACCGCCGGACGCCCGTTCCGGCAAGCGGGCGGCAGCATCTTGCCGCCCGTCCGGCAATCGCGCGCCTGTTCGCCCTGTTCGGGGCAGCTTGCCCGCGCGTGCAGCGCGATTGGCCGGCAGGGGGCTGTCGCGCACCGGCTGCCGGTTCGCCGATCTGGCCCGGGGCTTGCTTTGCCGCCGGCCATGACCGGCATGTCCTTCCTGTTCGATCCGATTGCGCTGGGCCTTGTGCTGGGCGGCACGCTGATCGCGACGCTGCTGCGCGGGCCGCTCAGCGACACGCTGCGCGCCTTTGCCGCGCTGGGGCGGCTGGTGCGGCCGGGGTTCGACGCCGCCGCGGTGCGCGCGCAGCTTGCCCAGGCGGAGCGGGTGGCGCGCGACCGGGGGTGCTGGCGATCGACCGGCTCGCGCCTGCCGATCCCGATATCGCCGCCGCCATTGCTGCCATCGCCGCCGGGGCCACCCCCGATCGGGTCGCGGCACTGGCCGAGGACCGGCAGGCCGCGCGCCGTGCCCGGCACCGGATCGCGATAGGCTGGTGGCTGGCCGCCGCCGAGGCCGCGCCGGCAATGGGGATGATCGGCACGCTGTTCGGCCTGGTCGCGCTGTTCCGCCGGATGGACGATCCCGCCGCCATCGGCCCGGCCATGGCGGTTGCGCTGCTGGCGACGCTTTACGGCGCGCTGATCGCCAATCTGGTTGCCGCGCCGCTGGCCGCGCGGCTGGCCCGCCTGTCCGAGGCGGAGGCCGCCGGGCGGGCGCAGCTGGTCGCGCCGCTGCGCGCCTTTGCCGCGCGCGAGCTGCCATCCACCCGCCGGGATGTGGCCGCATGACCCCTGACGCCCTTTGGACGCCGCGCGCGCGGCCGCTCTGGCTGGTCACGCTTGCCGATCTGTCGCTGCTGCTGCTCGGCTTTTTCGTGCTCATTCAGGCAAGCGCGCGCGATCCCGCGCCACGCCGTGCCGCCATTGCCGCCGGCATTCGCGATGCCTTTGGCGGCACCGATGCCCCCCGGCTGGCGGTGGCCGCGAACCGCATCGACGGTTTTGCGTCGGGTTATGCCCGCCTGCCGCGCGCGGCATCGGCGGCGCTCGCTGAATGGGCGCGGCAGGCCGCCGCCGACCCGCGCAGCCATATCGTCGTGACCGGCCATGCCACCCCGGCCGAGGGGCTGGCGCTGGCCGCCGCCCGTGCCGAAGCCGCTGCCCGCGCACTGCCGGTCGACCGGGCACGGCTGCGCCTTGCCGCGACGGTGGAACCGGGCGCGGGGCATGTCGCCCTTGCCATATCCTACGACCCATGACCGGCCCTGTCGGCGTCGCCGCCGCTGCCCGTTGCGATCAAGGAGTTTGCCGATGCTGTCCCTGCTGCTGACTGTCCTGGCCGCGCCGTCCGCGCCGGCCATCACCGATCTGGCGGTGCTCGACCGTGCCGCCGAAATCTTCGCCGGTGCCCGGCTGGGCGAGGCGGGCGGGCCGGTCGCCCCCATCGACCGGCGGCTGCGGTTGCAAAGCTGCCCGTCCAGCCCCGAATTCGCCTGGCGCACCCCCGCGCACGATGCGATCGTCATCCGCTGCCCGGAAGCCGGCGGCTGGCGGATCTTCGTCGCCGTCCGGCAGGCGGCAGCGAATGGGACGGCGGCCGGTCCCGCCGCATCGCCGGTGCCGCGCGTCGCCGAACCGGTGATCCGGCGCGGCGACCCGGTGACGCTGGCCAGCGAACAGCCGGGATTTTCGGTGTCGGCAGAGGCGGTTGCCATGGCCGATGCGGCGCCCGGCGCACGGGTTGCGGTGAAGGTCGAGGGCGCGCGCACGCCCGTTCAGGCCATTGCTGTCGCCCCCGGCCGGGCGATGCTGCCGCCGCGCTGAGCGCCCCGCCCGCCAGAAAACTTTGCCCAGAAAACTCTGTTACGCCGTTAAAGCCCCGTCCGATCCGGCCGTATTCAGCCTCAGGACCGAAAACCGCGGCGAAGGAGGCAGGGGTGGTGGATCCGATCAGCATCAAGTCCGGCCCTGCGCCGGTCAGCCAGATTCAGGGGGTCAGCCAGATCCGGGGGCGGCACCTCCGGTGCGGGCGGAGCGGGCGTCCGCCGGCCGGGCCGATGCGCCGGTCGACACGCGCCGCGCCGCACGCGAGATGGCGGCCCGGCCGCCCGTCGATGCCGACCGGGTCGCCGAGATTCGCCGCGCGCTCGAAGAGGGCCGCTTTCCGATCACGCCTGCCAGGATCGCCGACCGGCTGATCGCGGCAAAGATGCTTTGGGCGAAACCCGATGAGCAGGATTGAAG
Source organism: Sphingomonas changnyeongensis (assembly GCF_009913435.1). Taxonomy (NCBI): domain Bacteria; kingdom Pseudomonadati; phylum Pseudomonadota; class Alphaproteobacteria; order Sphingomonadales; family Sphingomonadaceae; genus Sphingomonas; species Sphingomonas changnyeongensis. The sequence goes on from NZ_CP047895.1 coordinate 787,852, forward strand.
CGCTCGGCCAGGTCATCACGTCGCTGAACGCCGAGCTTGCGGCGCTCAAAGCGTTCGACATCGTGGCGCTTGCCGAGGCGACCGACATCAAGGAACAGCGGATCGCCCTTCTCGCCTCGGGCCAGGACAATCCGCTGTCGACCGAGGAGCGGGCGCTGGCCGAAGAGGCGATGCGCCTCAACGAGCTGGCGCGCGTCTATGTCAATCTGATGAGCGCCAATGTGCGCCAGCGGCTCGAGGCGCTGACCGGCACCGCGCCGGTTGCCTACACGCCGCGCGCAGCAGCGTAAGCGGAACTTCCTCCCCCGGTCGCCCGCGGGGAGGAGGACGGGTCGCCGCTCCGGGCGCGCAGCCGCTGTGCGCGACCGGGGCGGTGCCACGGGGGCGGTGCGGCGATCCGGGGGCTTGAGGGGCCGCCGCGCCGTCCCCGACCAGCACGACGGTTTCTGGCACGATCTTTGCTGAACCGATCCCGAATCAACGGGATGCGTGCATGACGATCGCCAGCTTCAGCGTTCAGGATCGGCCCGGCGGGGTCCATTCCGCCATTGCGGTGGCGGCAGCGCGGACCGGCATGGATTTCTCCTATCTGCTCGGCCAGGCGCAGGTCGAATCGGCGATGCGTCCCGATGCGCGCGCAGCGACCAGCAGCGCCGAGGGCTGTATCAGTTCATCGACCAGAGCTGGCTGGGCATCGTCCATCGCCACGGTGCCGCCCATGGCCTTGGCTGGGCGGCGGCGGCGATCACCGAGGGGCCGGGCGGCCGCTTCAATGTCGCCGATCCCGCGCTGCGCCGCGCGATCCTCGACCTGCGCCGCGATCCGCGCACCGCCGCGCTGATGGCCGCCGAACATGCCGCCGACAACAAGGCCGAGCTTGAGGCGCGGTTCGGGCGCAACATGGGGTCGGCCGACCTGTACATGGCCCATTTCCTTGGCCTGGGCGGCGCGCGCCGCTTCATCGCCGCGCTCGACAGCGATCCCGGCCAGCCGGCAGCGCGGATGTTCCCCGCCGCCGCTGCCGCCAATCGCAATGTGTTCTTCGCGCCCGATGGCCGGGCACGTTCGGTGGCCGAAATCCATGGCCGCTTCGCCGAACGGCTGGAACGCGGCGCGCGGCTTGCCGGGGCGGCAAAGCGTTGCCGGACCTTGCCGCCCCCGCGGCACCCGCATTCGCGCAGGCGGTTGCCGTCCCGGGCGCGGAAACCGACGGGCGCACCACGCTTGATGATCTGCTGGCGCGCGGGCGAGCGCAGGACAATCTGCTGCGCCCCCGGCCCGAAACCGCGCGGCTCGCCTATCTGATGCTTGCCGGCATGGGGGCTGAGATCATGGCCAGCCTGACGATGAACCCGGCCATGGCCGGTCGCGCCGGCCGGGTCGCCGCGCTGCCGGCGGGCATCCTGCTGCTCGTCCTGCTGATGGTCGTGCCGATCCCGGCGGCGCTGCTCGACCTGTTCTTCATCCTCAACATCATGATTTCGGTCGCGGTGCTGATGGTCGCGCTCAACGCGGAAAAGCCGCTCGACTTCTCGAGCTTTCCGACCGTGCTGTTGCTCGCCACCCTGTTCCGGCTGGCGCTCAACGTCGCCTCGACCCGCGTCGTGCTTGTCCATGGCCATGAAGGCAATGCCGCCGCCGGCCATGTGATCGAGGCGTTTGGCAGCTTCCTGATCGGCGGCGATTATGTCGTCGGCCTCTTGGTCTTCGCCATTCTGGTCATCATCAACATGGTGGTGATCACCAAGGGGCCGGGCGCGTGTCGGAAGTGTCGGCGCGCTTCACCCTCGATGCGCTGCCGGGCAAGCAGATGGCGATCGATGCCGATCTCAATGCCGGGCTGATCACCCCCGACGAAGCCAAGGCCCGCCGCGCCGAAGTGGCGACCGAGGCCGATTTCTACGGGTCGATGGACGGTTCGTCCAAGTTCGTGAAGGGCGATGCGATCGCCGCGCTGCTGATCCTTGGCGTCAACGTGCTGGGCGGGCTGGTGATCGGGGTCGCAAGCCATGGGCTGGGCATCGGTGCTGCGGCGCGGGCCTATCTGCTGCTGGCGGTCGGCGACGCGCTGGTCGCGCAGATCCCGGCGCTGCTGCTGTCGATCGCGGCGGCGGCGATCGTCACCCGCGTCGCCTCTGCCCATGATCTGGCCGGCCAGATCGGTAGCCAGTTCGCCAGCCCGCGCACCTGGGCGCCGGTGGCGGCGATCCTCGCCCTGCTCGGCCTGCTGCCGGGCATGCCGGGGCTGCTGCTGCTGCCGGCGGCGGCGATTGCCGGGCTTGCCGCCTGGGCGCTCGCCCGTGCGCAGGCCCGCGCCGATGCCGCGCCGCCCCCGCTTGCCGAAGAGCCGGGCGACATCAGCCGCATCGATTGGTCCGAAGTCGCCGATGCGATGCAGGTCAATCTTGAGATCGGTTATGGGCTGGTGCCGATGGTCGATGAACGCGCGGGCGCGCCGCTGATGGCGCGGATCACCGGCGTCAGGCGTCAGCTGTCGAAGGAACTGGGCTTTGTCGTGCCGCAGGTCAGGGTGCGCGACAATATCGGCCTCGCGCCCTATCGCTACCGCGTGCTGGTGAACGGCGTCGTCGTCGGCGAGGACGAGGTCGCGCCCGACGAGATGCTGGCGCTCGATACCGGGCAGGCGGTCGGCCGCCTGCGCGGGCGGGCGGCGCGCGATCCGACCTTCGGCCTTGATGCGACCTGGATCGCGGCGGCCGATGCCGATGCGGCGACCGCGCAGGGCTATATGGTCGTCGACAGCGGCACGGTCATCGCCACCCATCTCAACCATCTGCTTGGCAGCCATGCCGCCGATCTGCTCGGCCCCGACGAGGTGCAGAGCCTGCTCGACCGGCTGAAGGAACAGGCGGCGCAGCTGGTCGCCTCGCTGTCGCCCAATCCGGTGCCGCTCACCGTGCTGACCCAGGTGCTGCGCGCGCTGCTGGCGGAAAACATCCCGATCCGCGAGTTCCGGCGCATCGGCGCTGCGATTGCGGTTGCCGCGCAGCGCACGCTCGACGCCGAGGAGCTGGCGGAGGCGATCCGCCCCGATCTCGGCCCGCTGATCATCCAGAAGCTGTGCGCCCCGCGCGAGCCGCTGCGCGTGATGACGCTCGAGGCCGGGCTGGAAGCGATCCTGGGGCAGGCAGTGCGGTCCGACCCCGCCCGCCGCCACATGATCGATCCCGAGCTTGGCCGGCGCATCCTCGATTCGCTGCATCAGGCGGCCGAGCCGCTGATCGCCGAGGCGCGGCCGTTCGCGCTGATCGTGCAGCCGGGCATTCGCATCGCGCTGCGCAAGCTGGTCAGGACCGCCCTGCCGGACACGCCGGTGATGAGTTTTCTCGAAGTGCCGGACGACAAGCCGGTCGAAGTCGTCGCCGTGATCGGCGCCCCCCAGCAACTCGCGGCCTGAGGATCCGATATGGCCACTGCCCCCATGATGCCGCTTGTCTATGACCGTCCCGGCCAGCCCGCCGGCAGCGAGGCGATGATCCGCGCGCATATGCCGCTGGTTCGCCGCATCGCCTGGCATGTCCATGGTTCGGTGTCGAATGCGGTCGAGGTCGAGGATCTGATCCAGACCGGCCTTGTCGCGCTGGTCGAGGCCGCCGCGAGCTTCGAGGATCGCGGCCAGGTGACCTTCGCCCAGTATCTCGCGACCCGCATCCGCGGCGCGATGATCGATGCGCTGCGCCGCCAGGCGACGCTGACCCGGGGCGCGATGCGCCGGCGGCGGGCGCTGGCCGAGGCGGAGGCGGCGCTTGCCGCCGCGCATGGCCGCCCGGCGACCGAGGCCGAGCTGGCCGAGCGGCTGGGCGTGACGCGCGACCGGCTGCGCACCGACTATCTCGACGCGCGGCCGGTGCGGATGGAGCCGATCGACGGCGTCTATTCCGATGACAGCCCGTGGTTCATGAGCGACGAGCCCGATCCGTTCGCCACGCTGGAGCAGGAGGATCTGCACCGCGCGCTGACCGCCGCGATCGCAACCCTGTCGGAGCGCGAGGCGCAGGTGATCCAGCTTTATTATGTCGAGGAGCTGAATCTGGAGGAAATCGGCCAGGTGCTGGGCGTCGGCGCGGCGCGGATCTGCCAGATCAAAAAGGCCGCCCACCAGAAGCTGAGGCACGCGCTCGCCCGCCAGACCGGCTGAGCCGCAGCCGTCTCCTTCGATCTCCTGCGGCCCCGGTCTCCTGATCGCGGGCCGCATCTTTTTGCATCATCGACGCGCCCCGATCCGGTGGCCGCTGCCGGTGGCGCGGGCCGGCCATGCAAAAGCCCCCGGCGCGTTGGGGGCGCCGGGGGCGGGTTTTGTCCGCTACGCAACGGTTACGAACGCAAACTCGAACGCGAACTCAAACGCGAACACAAACGTAACTCCCGACTGCGCCTTAACGCAGCAGGTTCAGCACGCCCGAGGCGCTCTGATTGGCCTGGGCGAGCATCGCGGTCGCCGCCTGGCTCAGGATCTGGGCCTTGGCGAGGTTCGTCGTCTCGACCGAGAAGTCGGTGTCCTCGATGCGGCTGCGCGCATCCGACAGATTGTTGATGTTGTTGGTCAGGTTGTTGACCACCGACTGCAGGCGGCTCTGTCCGGCGCCCAGCGACGCGCGGGTGGTGTTGACCGCATCGAGCGCGGCATCGACGTCGCCAAGCGCGGTCGAGGCGTCGGCGGCGTCGGAGATATCGGCGCCGGTCGCGTCCGACAGGTCAAGCCCGGTGATGGTGAGCGTCACCGTCTGGCCGTCATCGGCACCGGTCTGGATATCGACCTCGACGTCGTTGGTGCCGAACAGGGTCACGTCGTTGAAGGTCGTGTTTTCGATGATGTCGTCGATCTGCGCGCCCAGTTCGGCGACTTCGGTCTGCAGGTTCGCGCGGTCAGCGTCGCTATAGGTGCCCGAGGCCGACTGCACGGCCAGTTCGCGGATGCGCTGCAGCATGTTGGTCACCTCGGTCAGCGCGCCTTCGGCGGTCTGGGCGAGCGAGATGCCGTCATTGGCGTTGCGGATCGCCTGGCTCATGCCGCGGATCTGCGAGGTCATCGAGCTGGCGATGGCGAGGCCGGCGGCGTCGTCGCGCGCGCTGTTGATGCGCTTGCCGGTCGACAGCCGCTCCATCGCGGTCTGCAGCGAAAGCTGGGCGGTGCGCGAGCCGTTCTGCGCCCTGAGCGCCGCCGAGTTGGTCGAAATCACAGTCATGTCCGGTCTCCGTCTGTGGTCTGGCCGCGCTTCCTCGTCGCAGGAACGACAGCGAAGCCAGAGCAGCCACCCCAGAAAACGGCTCATGTCGTCCGGGCTTTAGCGGATTTTTCGCGCCGCCCCGCGCGCCACCGCCGAAAGGCCTCTACGCGCGCGCGTAGAACAAAAATCAGCGTTAACGACTGTTTTACCTCATTTTTGGATACCGGTCCTCGAACAAGGGGGCCGAGACGATGGGAACCATCTTCCACACCGACAAGGCGATGCGGCAGCACCCGCAGCTCCTGTCCTGGCTGAAGGGGCTGGGCCGGGACGTGCGGCCTTATGCGGGCGACCGGCCGCGCGCCGGCGACCGCTTCGTGATCGCCGAGGGTGAGGCACCGCCCGCCCCGCGCACGACGCTGATCCTGATGAACGGGGCCGACCGCGTGCTGGTGCCGGCGCGCGACGGTGCGCCCGCCCGGCTCGGCTATGGCGCGGAGGATCAGGATTTCGCCCGGCATCTCGCCGCCGCGCTGCTGGCGGGCGATGCGCCGGCGGCCGCCGATCCCGGCAGCCTTGCCCTGTGCGCGCTCGCCGAACGGGTGGCGGCCAGCGACATCACCGTGCTGGTCAACGGCCCGACCGGGACCGGCAAGGAGGTGATCGCCCGCCACATCCACAACAGCTCGCCGCGCGCCGCCGGGCCGTTCATCGCCGTCAACTGCGCGGCCCTGCCCGAAGCGATGCTCGAAGCGCTGCTGTTCGGTCATGTGAAGGGCGCGTTCACGGGTGCAAGCGCCCCGGCGCAGGGCTTTTTCCGCGCCGCCGATGGCGGCACGCTGCTGCTCGACGAGATCGCCGAAATGCCGATCGGCCTGCAGGCCAAGCTGCTGCGCGTGCTGCAGGAGCGCGAGGTGGTGCCGCTGGGCGCGACCGCGGCCGAGCCGGTCGATGTCCGCGTCATCGCCTGTGCGAACCGCGATCTGCCGGCCGAAGTGGCCGCCGGGCGCTTCCGCGCCGACCTTTATTACCGGCTGAGCGTGTTTCCGCTCGCGACCCTTGCCCTGTCCGCGCGGCCGCAGGACGTGGCGGCGCTGACCGCGACGATGATCCTGCGCCATGCCGGCCAGCGGCCCGCTTTGCCCTGGCCCGATGCGGCGGCGCTGGCCGCGCTTGCCCGGCATGACTGGCCGGGCAATGTCCGCGAACTGGAAAATGTCGTCCAGCGCGCGCTGCTGCTGTCGGCGGGCGACCGGATTGCGGCGGCCGATATCGTGTTCGATCCGTCGGCGCGCCCGGCACCGGCGGCGGTGATGGACAGCGCGCCCGCCCCCGCCGATCCGACGCTGGGCAACATCGTGCGGCTGCACGAGGTGCAGGCGATCCGCGACGCGCTTGCCCAGTGCAACGGCAACCGGGTCGAGACGGCGCGCCGGCTGGGGATTTCGGAGCGCACGCTGCGCTACCGGCTCGCGCGGATGCGTGAGGCGGGCGAAGCCGTCGCCACCCGGCGGAGCGCCTGGGCATGAGCGTCGCGGGCCTGAGCGGGGCGGACCGGGTGATGGCGATCCGCGCGCAGATCCTTGAACGCAACGCCGCGCTGCAACGTGCAACCGGCGGGGCCGCAGCCCCGGTCGCCGGCGGCATCGGCGCGCCGCCCGCCCCCGCGCCTCAGGGCTTTGCCGGCACGCTCGAGGCCGCGCTCCAGTCGGTCAACCGCGCCCAGTCGGCGGCGTCGGCGGCCAGCGAAGCCTATGAGCGCGGCGAGACGGTCGACGTCGCGCAGGTGATGCTCAGCCGCCAGAAAGCCTCGCTCGCCTTCGAGGCGACGCTCCAGGCCCGCAACAAGATCCTGTCCGCATACAAGGACATTATGAGCATGCCGGTCTAAGCCATGGTCACGACCGCTCTTGCCGCCGCGTCGCCGCCCGAACCGGGGCCGGCCGATCCGTCCGCGCCGCCGTCCACGACCGCACGGCTTTCCGGCCGCCGCCTGCCGCCGGTCGCCGCGCTGCGCGAACTCTGGGCGCAGCCCGCCGTCCGCCGCAGCGCGCCCGCCATCGGGCTGGCCGGGCTGATCGGCTCGGCGGCACTGGCCTGGGCGCTGATGGCCGCGCCGCCGCAAAAGACGCTGTTTTCGGGCCTTGCCGATGCCGACAAGGCGGCGGCGGTCGAGGCGCTCGAACAATCGGGTATCGCCCACCGCATCGATCCCGCCACGGGCACGCTGACCGTGGCCGAGGATGATTATTACAGGGCGCGGATGCTGCTGGCCGCGCAGAATCTGCCCAAGGCGGATCCGGGCGGCTATGCGCTGCTCGACCAGCTGCCGATGGGCGTCAGCCGCGCGGTCGAGGGCGAAAGGCTGCGCCAGGCGCGCGAGACCGAACTGGCGCGCTCGATCCGCGAGATCGAGGGCGTGACCGATGCCCGCGTCCATCTGGCGATGCCCGAGGCGAGCGTGTTCGTCCGCGACAGCGCCCAGCCTTCGGCCTCGGTGATCGTCCGGCTGGCCGCCGGCCGCGCGCTGGCCGATGCGCAGGTGCGCTCGATCATCAATCTCGTCGCCTCGTCCGTGCCGGGGATGAAGCCCGAGGCGGTGACCATCGTCGATGGCGCGGGGACCTTGCTGTCCAAGCCCGCCGGGGCGGCGCTGGCCGCGACCGACGAGCGGCTGGAGTTCCAGCGCCAGGTCGAGAACAAATACCGCGCCCAGATCGCCCAGCTGCTCACCCCGCTGGTCGGCGCGGGCAATTTCACCGCCGAGGTGCAGGCCGAGGTCGATCTGTCGGAAACCCAGGCGACGCGCGAAGCCTATGGCAAGCAAGGCGCGCTGCGCGCCGAACAGGGGCAGTGGACCGGCAATCAGGCCGAGCCGCCGGTCGCCGCCGGCATCCCCGGTGCGCTGTCGAACACGCCGCCGCCGGCATCCGAAGTCCGTGCCGGGGCCCAGCCCCAGCCGACCGCCGGCACGGCCCCGCCGCCTGCTACGCCCGTCGCGCCCGCCGTCAAGCAGACCGATCAGTTCGCCCGCTCCTATGAACTGGACCGCGAGGTGTCGGTGACGCGCGCCGCGCCCGGCGCGATCCGCCGGCTGTCGGTCGCGGTCGTGCTGCGCGATCCCGAAAGCGGCCGTCCGCGCAGCGCGCAGGAGCTGCGCCAGCTGACCGATCTTGTCCGTGCCGCCGTCGGCTATGATGCCGGCCGCCGCGATCAGGTGGCGGTCATGTCGCGCCGCTTTGCCGGGCCGGCCGATGCGGCGGGCACGCCGTTCTGGGAGGCCGGCTGGTTCCCGGTCGTCGCCCGCCAGGGCACGGCGCTGATCGTCGCGCTGCTGGTGCTGCTGCTCGGCGTGCGCCCGCTCATCCGGCTGATGCAGCGCCCGCGCCGCGCGCCCGAGGCGGCGCTCCCCGCACCGGTGCCGACCGATCCGGCGGCCGATCTGGCGCGGATCGACCATGCCGCCGGCTATGAGGACAAGGTCCGGCTGGTGCGCGACTTCACCCGCGAAAATCCGCAGCGCGCGGCCCTTGCCGTGCGCGACATGATCCGTTCCGACCAGAAGGCCGAGGCATGACCCAGAGTTTGTCCAGCGCCGCACCGCGCGGTTTTTCCGGCGTCGAAAAGGCCGCCGTGCTGATGATGCTTGTCGGTGACGAGGAAGCCGCCGCGATCCTGAAAAAGCTCGATCCCGACGAGGTCCGCCGGCTCGGCAAGGCGATGTTCGCCGTTGCCGATGTCGCCGAACCCCAGGTCGCCGCCGTGCTCGACGATTTCGTCGCCCGCGCCCGCAGCTGTTCGGCGATCGGTTTCGATCCGCGCCCGCAGATCGAAACGATGATGACCAAGGCGCTCGGCCCCGAACGCGCCGATACCGTGCTGTCGCGCATCACCCCGCGTGAGGAGGCCTGCGCGATCGAGATGCTCGACTGGCTGGAGCCGGAGGACATGGCCGCGCTGCTGCGCGACGAGCATCCGCAGGTGGCAGCCGTGCTGCTTGCCAATGTCGATCCCGCGGTGGCCGCGCAGGTGATCGAGCATCTGCCCGATCCGATGCAGCCCGATGTGCTGCACCGGATCGCGACGCTCGGCCCGATTTCGCCCGATGCGCTTGCCATGCTGCGCGATCTGCTGGCGCGGCGGCCGGGCCTTGGCGCGCCGGGCCTGCCGCTTGGCGGCACGCGCGAGGCGGCGGCGATCATGAACAAGGCGCGCGCCGGGGTCGAACAGCGGGTGATGCCGCGCATAGCCAAGATCGACCGCGAGACCGCGCGGCGGATCGAGGAGGAGATGTTCGTGTTTGAACATCTGCTCGATCTTGACCCGAAGAGCCTCGGCACGCTGATGCGCGCGGTCGACAGCGATGTGCTGGTGCTCGCGCTGCGCGGCGCGGACGAGGATGCGCGCGCGATCTTCCTGGCCGCCATGTCGCAGCGCGCCGCCGACACGGTGCGCGACGAGATCGACGCGCGCGGCCAGGTGCGGCTGAGCGATGTGCTCGACGCGCAGCGCCAGATGCTGGCCACCGCCCGCCGCCTTGCCAAGGAAGGCACGATCCGCCTCGGCAACCAGTCCGACGATTATGTCTGACCGCTTCGCGCGCGCCCGCGCCGTCGATGCCGGGGCGCTGGGCGCGGCGATGGCCGCGATGCATGGCGGCTTTGCCGCCGGTCTGGGCATGCCCGCCGAGGCCGCGCCGCCCGCCGCCGCCGATCCGTCCCCCGCGCCGCGCCATTTCCGCCCGGCAGCGCCCGGCGCGCGGCCGACCGCCGGCTGGGACCCGTTCGACCCGATGGGCGATGGCCGGTTTGGCCCGCGCCCGGCCGATCCGTCACCGGCCCCGCCGCCCGCCGCGTGCGATAACGAGGCGATCCGGGCCGAGGCCTATGCCGCCGGGCTGGCAGCCGGGCGCGCCGAAGCCGCCGAAGCCGGGGCGACCGGCGCGGCGTTGACCGCGATTGCTGACCGGCTGGCCGCGATGGCGACGCTTCAGCACGCCCGGCTTGCCGAACGGCTGCGGGCGACCGTCCTGCATCTCACCGCCCAGATCGTGGGGGAGGCGGTGCCGCCCGCCGAACTGACGGCGGCACGGATCGCGGCGGCGGCGGCGCTGATCGTCGACCGCACGGCCCCGGCAGGGCTGCGCCTCAACCCCGAAGATGCCGTCGCGATCGGCGATCATCTGCCCCACGGGCTGGCCGTGACCGGCGATGCCGCGCTGGCGCGCGGGGCGTTTGTCATCGAAACGCGCGACGGCGAAATCATGGACGGGCCGGATCAGTGGCTGGCGCGCCTGCACGCCGCGCTCGATGCCGTTCCCCTTGGTCCCGCACCGGCAGGCGGCGCGGCATGAGCCTTCAGGCCCATGCCGATGCCTGTCTGGATGCGCTCGGGCTCGATCTCGCGCTCGCGCCCGACCGGATCGGGCGGCTGGTCGCCTATGACGGGTTGCTGATGGAGGCGCGCGGCCTTGCGCTCCCGGTCGGCACCATCTGCCGCATCGGCGACGGGGCGGGCATGGTCGAGGCCGAGGTGATCGGTTTTCGCGCCGGGCATCTGCTGCTGATGAACCTTGGCGGCCCGGCGGCATTGCTGCCCGGCGCGCCGGTCAGGCCGCTCGGCCCGCCGGGCGCGGCCCAGGTCGGCCGCGCGCTGCTCGGCCGGGTGATCGACGGCACCGGCCAGCCGATCGACGGGCTTGGCCCGATCCGCTCCGATGCGTGCTGGCCGCTTGCCGGGCGGATGCAGAACCCGCTCGACCGCGCCCGCGTCACCCGCCCGCTCGATGTCGGCGTGCGGGCGATCAACGGCCTGCTGACCATCGGGCGCGGCCAGCGGGTCGGCATCATGGCGGGATCGGGCGTCGGCAAATCGGTGCTGCTCGGCATGATCGTGCGCGCGGTCGAGGCCGATGTCGTCGTTGTCGGCCTGATCGGCGAGCGCAGCCGCGAGGTCAGCGATTTTCTGGAAACCAAGCTTGCCGGCGCAGCGCGCGCGCGCGCGGTGGTGGTCGCGGTGCCCGCCAATCATTCGCCGGTGCTGCGCATCCGCGGCGCGATGCGCGCGACCGCGATTGCCGAAGCCTATCGCGCCGAGGGGCTGAACGTGCTGCTGATCATCGACAGCCTGACGCGCGTCGCCCATGCCGGGCGCGAAATCGGCCTTGCGCTGGGCGAGCCGGCGTCGGCGCGCGGCTATCCGCCGTCCGCCATCGCGATGCTGCCGGGCCTGATCGAGCGCGCCGGTGCCGATGCCCATGGCCCGGGGGCGATCACGGCCATCTACACGGTGCTCGCCGATGGCGATGACGGGCAGGATCCGGTGGTCGACAGCGCGCGCGCGATCCTTGACGGGCATATCGTGCTGTCGCGCGCGCTTGCCGAACGCGGCGTCTATCCGGCGATCGACCTTGGCCCCTCGGTCAGCCGGGTGATGGCCGACATTGCCGAACCTGCCCATCTGGCGGCGGCGCGCGCGCTGCGCCGCCATCTCGCCACTTACGAGGAAAATCGCGAGCTGATCCTGATGGGTGCCTATCGCAGCGGCGCGGACCCGGCGATCGACGCCGCGCTCGCCCATCACCCGGCGATCCTCGACTATCTGGCGCAGGATGCCGATGCCCGTGTCGGCCTTGACGATGCGGTCGCCGAGCTGGTCGGCGTGTTCGGCACGCCCTGATGGCGCGAGACCCCCGGCGGCTGGCCCGGATGCTGCGCGTCCGCACGGTCGCGCGCGATCTGGCCCGCGCCGACCAGCTGCGCGCCGCCGATCAGGAACGCGCCGCCGCCGATCTCGCCGCCCGGCTGGATGCGCTGCACCGGGAAGTCGGGCCGCAGCCCGGCCTGGCCGGGGGCTGGGCCTGGGTGCGGCGGCTGTCTATCGCGGCCGGCTGGCCGATGGCCGGATCGAGGCCGGCCGGCGCATGGCCGCGACCCGCGCCGCGCATGACGCCGCGCGGGCCGCCGCCGAGGCAGCGGCACGCGACCGTCAGGCGGTCGAAAAGCTGCTCGCCCGCGCGCAGGCCGAGCGCGATGCCGCTGCGGCCCGCGCGCTCGAACAACTGCCCCATGCCCCGCGTCTGGCACGGACCTTGCTAAAAAACGGCTGACACGAGCCACCGGGACAGACGCGCCGATGAACAGCATTTCCCTTGGTCCGCCGGCATTGCCGTCCGCACCCGCCCTGCCGCCCAATCCGACCCCGTCGGCGACGGCTGGGGAGGCAGGCGGCGCGCAGGGCTTTGCGGAGCTGATCGGCGGCATCGAACTGGCATCGCTGCCGGCACCGGCCGGCCAGGATTTGCCGGGCGGGCGGCAGGATCCTGCCGCTGGGCTGGGTGGGCGGCAGGATACTGCCGCTGGGCCGGGCTGTGCGCTGGGTGATCTGCCGGTGCTGCCGGCCTTCGTGCCGCCTTTTCCCCCGTTGCCGGGCGCAGATGGCGAAATGGGCGGCGAAGGGGGAGAGGCGGGCGGCCCGGCGGCGCGCCTGCGCGGACGGGTGATGACGCTCGACCCGCTGGCCCTGCCGCTGATGCTGCAGATGCCCGGCATCAAGCTGCCGTCCGTGCAGCCACCGGTGCCGCCCCTGCCGCCCCCGTCTGTCGCCGCCTTGCCGTCGCCGCTGGCCTTGGCTGGCGATGCTGGCGTCCCCGGCCCGGTATCGGCCGGCCCGTCGGCACCGGCTGCCGCTGCGCCGGTCATCGCCGCTCAGCCGCCGGCTCCGGGGCCGGGCGGGATCGGCGCGGTGACGCCTGCCGCTCCCGCTATGGCTGCCGCCCCGGCGGCGGATGCGCGCCCTGGTTCGGCCGCTGCCGAGCGCATGGGCGGCGCGCTGCTGTCGGGCCGCGCGCTGCGCGCCGCCGGGCAAGCCGCCGCCGCGCCGCTCGCTGTCCTGCCCGATCCCGCCAGGCCGGGCGCGACGGGCGATGGCGCGGTGGTGGCGGTTGCCGATGCAGCCGCGTCACCGCCGCCATCCGCCGCGCCGCTCCAGCCATCGCTGCCGCCGTCTGCGCCCGCGCAAGGCCCGTCCCCGGCCCGCCCGCCCGAACCGCCGGTCGACACCGCGCGGAATGACTGGATGCAGTCGATGATCGCCCAGATTGCCGAAACCCAGGCCGAGGGCGGCGCCCGCGCGGCGCGGATCCGGCTGCTGCCCGATGCGCTGGGCGCGGTCGATATCCGCATCGTCGAGCGCGGCGACGGCGTGCATGTCGAACTGGCGGCGGACAATCCGCAGGCGCGCGCGCTGCTGGCCGAGGCGCAGCCCCGGCTCCACGAACTGGCCGAGGCGCGCGGGCTGAGGCTTGCTCAGGCGAGCATAGATGCCGCGCTGTCGGGCGGCCAGTCCGGCCAGTCAGGCCAGCGCCAGCCCGCGCAGGAACCGCCGCCCGTGCGGCGCGGCGATGCCGACCGGCAATCCGCATCGGCACTGGCGCACGCACCGGCAGCCGCGCGTGCCGAGCGCATCGCCTGATTTCCACGCTCCCCAGAACATCTCTGCAGACAAAAAGGGATCTGAACCGCCATGGCCAGTGCCGCCCCGCCGCCCGCCCCCAAACGCCGTTCGCCGCTGCTGCTGATCGGCGGTGTGATCCTGCTTGCCGGCACGGGCGCGGGGGCGACCGTGTTTCTGATGACCTCGGGGCTGGTCGGCGGCAAGCCGGGCGATGTCGCCGCGCCCGCCGGGCCGCAGCTGGTGCCCAAGGGCATGCGCGCCGATGCCGAGACCCCGGCCGAGACGGCCCCGGCCCCCGGCGCGCCCAAATATGAATCGACCTATTTCCAGATGGAGCGCGAGTTCACCTCCAACCTGAAAGACAGCGCCCATCTGATCCAGGTCGGCCTGGCGGTCGCGACCAATTACGACCAGCGGGTGATCGACAATCTGAAGACCCATGAAATGGCCGTGCGCTCGGCCGTGCTGCTGACGCTGGGCGAGACCGACGGGGAACAGGTGTTCACCGCCGCCGGCAAGAAGGATCTGCAGCAGCGCCTTGCCCGCGCGATCAACGCCACGCTTAAGGAAAAGGAAGGCTTTGGCGGCGTTGGTAACGTCTATTTTACTAATTTTATCGTTCAGTAACCATCTAGATGGTTGAAAACCCCGCCTTTGCCGAAAAAGCCCGCGCCCGGGCCGCGCATGCCGAAACGCTGGCCGGGGCCGGGCAGCGTCCGCCGGGCGATCTGGCGGCGCTGGCGCGGGTCAATCAGCGGCTGGCGCGCGGCCTGCGCGGCCTGTTCGAGCCGATGCTGCGCCGCACCGTGCGGATCGAGGCCGAACCGGTCGCGAATGCGCGGTTCGACGCCTATCGCGACGCGCGCGGCGGCGGGCTGGCCTGTGCGGTGCCGATTGCGATGCCGCCGCTCGACGGCGACCTGGTGCTGATGCTGGAGGGCGGCTTTGTCAGCCAGCTCGTTGATCTGTATTTCGGCGGCCCCGGCGCGGTGCCCGCCACGCCCCCGGCAGAGTTCAGCCCGGCGGCCGAGGCGATGGCCGCGCGGCTGGCGGGCGATATTGCCGGCCAGCTGCGCACCGCCTGGGCGGACATCGCCGCGATCGATTTTACCGCCGGGCGGCCAGAGGCCAATCCCGCCATTCTCGCCGCGATCGAGCCGGACGAACGCGTGCTTGTTGCCCGTTTCGTGCTCACCATCGGCGCGGCCCGGCCGGTCGCGCTCGACCTGATCTATCCGGTCGCCGCGCTGAAGCCGGTTGCCGGCCTGTTGTCGTCGCGCGGCGGCCGCGCGCGCCCCGCCGCCGATCCGGCCTGGCTGGGCCGGCTGGCGCGCGTGGTGATGGATGTGCCGCTGCCGGTGCGCACCGTGCTGGCCGAGCCGGTGGTGCCGCTGTCCCGGCTGCTGACGCTGAGGCCCGGCGACGTGATCCCGATCAGCTTCGGGCCGGACATTCCGGTGCTGGTCGCCGACAGCCTGTTCGCGCGCGGCGCGGTGGGCGCGGCCAATGGCCGTGCCGCCGTCCGCCTCAGCCGCCTGCAAAACCCCGATTGCCAAGACCCTGCCGATCAACACCTTGCCCATGAGGATCAGCCATGAACGATATGAACCGTGCGGGCCTGCCGGTCGATGGTGCCGTGGCCGCCAATCTGCGGCTGTTGCAGGATGTGGATGTGCGCCTGTCGGTCGAGGTGGGCGGGGCCAGGCTCAAGCTGCGCGAGCTGCTCGCGCTCGGCGAGGCGAGCGTGGTCGAGCTTGATCGCCATGCCAATGAGCTGCTCGACATCCGCGTCAACGGCACGCTGATCGGCCGGGGCGAGGTGGTGACGGTCGGCGACCGGTTCGGCATCCGCATCGCCGAACTTGCCGATCCGGCGGCCGCCGGGCTGGCAGGGGGTGCCGCCCTGTGATCGGCACCTATCTGCTCAAGCTGGCGCTGCTGCTGCCTCTGGTCTGCGGCCTGCTGGTGCTGTGCCTGTGGGCCTGGCGCAAGCTGGAAACGCGGCTGCCGGGCCTGCCGGGCACGCGGATGATCATGGTCAGGGAAACGATGATGATCGCACCGGGGCTGAGGCTTGCGGTCATCGATTTCGAGGGGGAAAGGCTGCTGGTGTCGGTCGGGCGCGGCGGCGTCACCCTGGTGAACAAGGTGGCTGGCCCAGAGGGGGCCGGTCGCGCGCCGGCGCTGGGGGGCGATCATGGCTGAGGGCGCGCGTCGGCGTCCGGCGGCGCTGTTTGCCGCCCTGCTGCTGCTTGGCGCACCGGCGCTGACCGTCGCGGCCCCGGCGGTCGCCCAGCCGGTGGCTCCATCTGCTGCATCTGCGCCTGCGGCTCCCGCGCCCGTTGCGGCCTCGGCGCGCCCCGGCGCGCCCGAGGCGCTTGACCGCGCGCTCGCCGATATCGGCAGCAGCCGGGGCCGGGCGGACACGGGCGGCGAAGCGCCGCTGTCGCTGTCGCTTCAGATCCTGATCATCATGTCGCTGCTGACGGTGCTGCCGTCGCTGCTGCTGATGATGACCAGCTTCACCCGCATCATCATCGTGCTGTCGATCCTGCGCCAGGCGCTCGGCCTTCAGCAGACGCCGCCCAATCAGGTGCTGATCGGCCTGTCGCTGTTCCTCACCCTGTTCGTCATGTCGCCGGTGCTGTCGCGGGTGAATGCCGAGGCGGTCGAACCCTATGCCGCCGGGCGCATCCAGGCATCCGAGCTGATCCGCCGGTCGGGCGATGTCATGCACGGCTTCATGATCAAGCAGACGCGGGTCAAGGACCTGCAGATGTTCTCGACCCTTGCCAAAAAGGGTCCGTTCGCGCGGCCCACCGACATTCCCTTCTCGATCGCGCTGCCGGCGTTCGTGACGTCGGAGCTGAAGACCGCCTTCCAGATCGGTTTTCTGATTTTCCTGCCGTTTCTGATCATCGATCTGGTGGTCGCCAGCGTGCTGATGGCGCTTGGCATGATGATGCTGTCGCCGACGATCATCTCGCTGCCGTTCAAGCTGCTGCTGTTCGTGCTCGTCGATGGCTGGGCGCTGACCATGGGGTCGCTTGCCAACAGTTTCGTCGGATAAGCGGGGGCGGCTGATGGACGCGTCCTATTTCATCGCGGTCGGGCGCGAGGCGATGTGGGTGCTGGCGCTGGCCGCCGCGCCGATCCTCGTCCCCGCGCTGCTCGCCGGGCTGCTGCTCGGCATGGTGCAGGCGGCGACCTCGATCAACGAGGCGACATTGTCGTTCGTGCCCAAGCTGGTGGTCGTCGGCCTGTCGATCGCGATCTTCGGCGGGCTGATCCTCGGCCTGATCGGCGATTTCACCGTGTCGATCTTCGAACGCATTCCCGAGCTGGTGCGCTGACATGCTGGGCCTCGGCCTGCCGATGGTCGAACCGGCGCTGTTTTCGCTGCTGTTCGTGATGGTGCGCGTGGGCGCGGCCTTTGTCGCCGCGCCGGTGTTCGGCGCGGTCGCGGTGCCGCTGCCGGTGCGGATCATCCTTGCCGGCGCGATCGCCGTGCTGGTGACCGGCCATGCGCCGGTTGCGGCACCTGCGGCGGTGTTTTCGGCGCTGACCATGCTTCAGGTCGCGCAGGAGGCGCTGGTCGGGCTGGCGCTCGGCTTCGTGCTCCAGATCGCCTTTGCCGGGCCGCTGGTCGCCAGCGAAGCGCTGGGCGGGGCGATGGGCCTCAGCTTTGCGACCTCGGTCGATCCGCAGGCCGGCACCTCAAGCCCCGCGCTCGGCCAGTTCCTGACCATCGTGATGACGCTCCTGTTCCTCGCGCTCGACGGGCATCTGCTGCTCGTCGATCTGGTCGTGCGCAGCTATGGCGTGCTGCCGCCCGGCGATGCGTGGCTGAAGCCCGCCCAGCTGCGCGACATCGCGCTGTTCGGCGGCCATGCCTTTGCCGCCGGGCTGCTGCTGGCGCTGCCCGTCGGCTTCACGCTGCTTTGCCTCAACATCATCGTCGGCATGCTGTCCCGCTCGGCCCCGGCGCTCAACCTGTTCGCGGTCGGCCTGCCGGCGAGCCTGGCGACCGGGCTGGTCGCGCTCGCCATCGCCTTTCCCGCGATGGGCGAGCAGATGGGCCTGATCGTCCGCGAGGGCTGGCGGCGGCGAGTTCATTGGTGCTCGGCCGATGAGCGCGGAGACGGCGGGCGAAAAGACCGAAGCCCCAACCCCCAAAAGACAGCGCGACGCCGCCGACAAGGGCGAGGTGCTGCGCAGCCGCGAGCTGGCGACGGCGGCGGTGGTGCTGGGCGGTGTCGCCTGGCTGGCGCTGGCGGGGCCGGCGCTCATCGAGGCGCTGAAGCTGGTGCTGCGCGACTCGCTGGCCTTTGGCCGGGGCGATATCGTGGATTTCGCGCCGTGGCGGCCGCTGCGCGCGGCGCTGATGATCCTTGCCCCGTCGCTCGCCGGGCTGTTCGCGCTCACCATGGTGACGGCGATCCTCGCGCAGGCGGGGCTGGGCGGCGCGCGCTTCAACCCCGCGCTGATGGGGTTCAAGGCGTCGCGCATCGATCCGGCGGCGGGCCTCAAGCGGATGTTCGGCACCCAGGGTCTGATCGAACTGGGCAAGGGGCTGATGAAGGTCGCGCTGCTGGGCGGGATCGGCGCATGGATGCTCATCGGCATGAAGGGGCTGGCGCTCGGCCTGCCGGCGGCGGCGGTCGGCCCGGCGGTCGCGGCGCTTGGCGGCAGTTTCGTCACCCTGTTGCTGGCGATGGCCGGGGGCTGGCGGTGATCGCCGCGATCGACGTGCCGATCCAGGCGATCCGGCTGCGCAGCCGGCTGCGCATGACCCGGCAGGAGGTGAAGGACGAGCACAAGGAAAGCGAGGGCGCGCCCGAGCTCAAGGCCGCGCTGCGCCAGCGCCAGCGCGAGATCCTGAAGGGCGGGATGCGCGGCGCGGTGGCGGGCGCGCATGTCGTGCTCACCAACCCGACCCATTTCTCGGTCGCGCTGCGTTACGAACGCGGGGAGGACGAGGTGCCGGTGGTCGTCGCCAAGGGCCGGGGGCGAAGGCGCTCGCCATCCGCGAACTGGCGCGCGAGCTGGACAAGCCGGTGCTCGAATATCCCGCGCTTGCCCGCGCCGTCTATTTCACCAGCCGCGAGGGGCAGCAGATCCGCGACGATCTGTATGTCGCGGTCGCGACCGTTCTTGCCTTTGTGTTCGGCGTCAATCTGCGCGCGGGCGGCGGCCAGCCGGCGGTGCTGGTGCCCGACACCGCGCTGTTCGACGAACATGGCGTGCCCCAGCGGCGCGGATAACGCGCCCACCCGCTTAAGCTTTGCCGCGCACGGCCGATCTTGAAGGCAAAGGATCGCGACCCATGACCTCCATCACCCAGGCACTTGGCCAAGGGGCCGGCATCGACACCAAGGCGCTGGTCGGCCAGCTGGTCGATGCCCAGTTTGCCAACCGCACGCGCGAAATCGGCACGCGCCAGGAAAAGCTGACCGCGCAGATCTCCGCGCTCAGCCGGCTGCGCAGCGGCCTGTCGGGCTTTTCAACCGCGCTCACCAGCCTTGTCGACAGCGGCAGCCTGTCGACCCAGCCGGCCAGCGCCGATCCCGCCGTGCTCGGCGTCGGCCGCCTGCCGGGTGCCAATGTCGCCGGCCTGTCGGCCGAGGTCGAGGTGCGCCAGCTGGCCGCCGCGCAGGTGGTGACATCGCCGCTGCTGCCCGGCCGCGCGGCTCCGGTCGGGCGCGGGCAGCTGACGATCAGCCTGGGCACGGTCGACTGGGCGGGCGATGTGCCGAACGGCCTTGCCCCCCGGCCCGGCAGCACGCCGGTCACGGTGACGATCGGCGAGGGCAATGACAGTTTGCAGGGGCTGGCGAGCGCGATCAACGCCGCGCGCGCCGGGCTGACCGCCAGCGTGATCAGCGATGCTGATGGCGCGCGCCTGTCGATCAAGGGACCAACCGGGGTCGAACAGGGGTTCACGATCACGGCCGCCGAGGATCCGGCTGCGCCGGGGCTGGGCGCCTTTGCCTTTGCCCCGGGCGCTGCCGCGATGGCGGTGACGCGCAAGGCGGCGGACAGCGTGGTCGCGGTCGACGGCGTCGCCGTTCGCCGCCCGGGCAACAGCATCACCGATCTGGTGCCGGGCATCCGCCTCGATCTCGTCCGCGCCGATCCCGGCCGGGCGGTCGCGGTGACGACGGCACCGCAGACCGCAGGCCTTGCCCAGGCGGTCGCCGACATCGTCGCCACCTATAACGAGCTGATCAACATCGCCCGTGCGGATACCGATCCGGTCGCCGGCGTGCTGTCGGGCGATGCCGGGGGGCGCGCCTTCATGGCGCAGCTGGGCGGGCTGACCAACCGGCCGATCAACCCGGCCGCCGCGCCCGGCGAACCGCTGACGCTGGGTGAACTCGGCGTCGCCACCGGCCGCGACGGCACGCTGACGCTCGATCCGGCGCGGCTGCAGCGCGTGCTCGCGGACACTCCGGCGGCGGTGGAGCGCATGCTGACCGTCGGGCTGGGGCGTGAACTGCGCCAGATCTCGTCGGACCTGACGCGGCGTGGCGGCGGCATTGCCGCCAGCGAGGCCGGATTTCAGCGCCTCTCGCGCCAGCTGTCCGAGGAACAGAGCGAGCTGACGCGCGAGGCCGATCAGCTGCGCACGCGGCTGACGCGGCAGTTTGCCGGCATGGATGCGCGCGTGTCCGCCTACCGTGCGACGCAGAGCTTCCTTGACCAGCAGATCAAGAGCTGGACGGCTGATCGATGAGCTATGCCTCGCGCCTCGCGCGCGATCCGATCGAAACCTATCGCCAGGTCGATCTCGCCAGCCGCGTCGGCGGGGCGGATCGCCATCAGCTGGTCGGCCTGCTCTATGACGAGGCGCTGATGTGCCTGAGGCTCGCCGAACGGGCGATCGCGATGCGCGACTATGCCGCCAAGAGCGCGCGCATCACCAAGGCGCTGGCGCTGCTGTTCGCGCTCGAGGCCGGGCTGGATTTCACCCGCGGCGGCGAGGTCGCGCAGACGCTGTCGCGCTTCTATCGCGGCGCGCGGGCGGAGATCATGCAGGCAAGCGTCGACAATGACGCCGCGCTGCTGCGCGCGACCGCCGGGGCGATCGGCGAGATCGCCGCCAGCTGGCGTGCGATCGCGGGAGCCGGGTGACGGGAAGAGCGGCGCCGGGTGTTGTTTGTTTGGGAAGAACGGCACCGGGTGTTGTTAGCTGGGAAGAACGGCACCGGCCCGCTCCCCCACCCGGCCACCCATATGATACTGCCGTTGGGAGGCCGGGTGGGGAGTGGGCCGGTGCCGCCCCTCCGCCGTGAGGCGCAGCACGAACACGCCGCCCCGCGCCGGAAGGCGCGCAACAAATCAGCCGCGCAACCAACACCCCGTTCAGTCGAACAGCGACGAGACCGAGCTTTCATCGGCGATGCGCTTGATCGCCTCGGCGAGCAGCGGCGCGATGGTGAGGGTGCGGATGCGCTTTGCCTGCTGCACGGCTTCGGGCGGGGCGATCGAATCGGTGATCACCAGCTCGGTCAGCGCCGAGGCGTCGACGCGCGCCACCGCGCCGCCCGACAGCACGCCGTGGCTGACATAGGCGACCACGTCCTGCGCGCCGGCTTCACGCAGCGCGGCGGCGGCGTTGCACAGCGTGCCCGCCGAATCGACAATGTCGTCGACCAGGATGCAGAACCGGCCGGTCACGTCACCGATGATGTTCATCACCTCGGACTCGCCGGGACGCTCGCGGCGCTTGTCGACGATGGCGAGCGGCGCATTGTTCAGCCGCTTGGCCAGCGCACGGGCGCGCACCACGCCGCCGACGTCGGGCGACACGACCATCAGATTTTCCGCCGGCCAGCGCGCCAGAATGTCCGCCGACATCACCGGGGCGGCATAGAGATTGTCGGTCGGGATGTCGAAAAAGCCCTGGATCTGCCCGGCATGGAGATCGACCGACAGCACCCGGCTGGCGCCGGCGACGGTGATCAGATTGGCCACCAGCTTGGCCGAAATCGGCGTGCGCGGCCCGGGCTTCCGGTCCTGCCGGGCATAGCCGAAATAGGGGACGACCGCCGTGATCCGCTTGGCCGAGGCGCGCTTCAGCGCGTCGATGCAGATCAGCAGCTCCATCAGATTGTCATTGGCCGGAAAGCCGGTCGGCTGGATCACGAACACATCCTCGCCGCGGACATTTTCGTGGATTTCGACGAACACTTCCTCGTCGGCAAAGCGGCGCACGCTCGCCTCGGTCAGCGGCATTTCCAGATATTGCGCGATCGCCTGGGCCAGCGGATGGTTCGCATTGCCCGAAAGAAGTTTCATCGCCTTCGCCCCAACCACTGTCATGAACCTGTCGCCGAGCCCTTAGAGCCGCCCGGCCCGGAACGCAAAGCCCCGCAGCGCGGCCGATGCCTGCCAAAGCCGTGCCCCAAGCCGTGCCCACAGCCTTGCGTTGCGGCGCGCGGCTGCCCGGCCTAGACGCGGGGCATGACCGACAGCCTTGCCATCGCGATCTGCCAGACCGGCCAGCAGGTGGGTGATCTTGCCGCCAATGCCGAAGCGATGCGCGCCGCCCGCGCGCGGGCCGGCGATGCCGACCTGATCATTTTCCCCGAACTCCAGCTGATCGGCTATCCGCCCGAGGATCTGGTGATGAAGCCGGCGCTCATCGCCCGCGCCGAGGCGGAGCTGCAGCGGCTGGCCGCGCTGACCGCGACGCCGGGGCCGGCGATGCTCGTCGGATCGGTGCGGATGGAGCATGGCCAGCTGTTCAACGTCATCGCCCTGCTCGATCAGGGGCGGGTGGCGGCGGTGACCGCCAAGCATGAACTGCCCAACTACGGCACTTTCGATGAAAAACGCTGGTTCTCCCCCGGCCCGCTGCCGACGCCGATCGCGTTTCGCGGGCTGAAGCTGGGCGTCGCCATCTGCGAGGATATCTGGTTTCCCGGCGTCTGCGCGCATCTGGCGGCGGCGGGGGCCGACATCATCCTGTCGCCCCATGGCAGCCCCTATGAAATCGGCAAGGACGACCGCCGGGTGCGCGAGGTGGCGGCACGGCGCGTGGGCGAAACCGGGCTGCCGCTCATGTTCGTCAACCGCATCGGCGGGCAGGACGAGCTGGTGTTCGACGGCGCGTCGTTCGTGATGAACGGCGACGGCACGCTCGCCCATCAGCTGCCGGCCTTTGCCGAGGCGCTGGTCGTCACCCGCTGGACGCGCGGCGAGGCGGGCTGGCGCTGCACGCCGGGTGAGCGCGCGCCGCTCGATCCCTATCCCGCCGATGTCTATCAGGCGATGGTCGTGGCGCTGCGCGACTATGTGAACGCCAACCGCTTTCCCGGCGTCGTGCTTGGCCTGTCGGGCGGGATCGACAGCGCCCTGTCGGCGGCGGTCGCGGTCGATGCGCTGGGGGCGGAGCGGGTGTGGTGCGTGATGCTGCCGTCGCGCTTCACCAGCGCCGAATCGCTCGAGGATGCCGCCGAATGCGCGCGGCTGCTGGGCGTCCGGCTCGACACGGTCGGCATCATGCCCGCCGTCACCGCGTTCGAGGAGATGCTGGCCCCGCTGTTCGCCGGGCGCGGGCCGGATCTGACCGAGGAAAATCTCCAGTCGCGGGTGCGCGGCGTCACGCTGATGGCGCTCAGCAACAAGCATGGCCATATGCTGCTGACCACCGGCAACAAGAGCGAGATGTCGGTCGGCTATGCGACCATCTATGGCGACATGGCCGGCGGCTATTCGGTGCTGAAGGACGCTTACAAGACGACGGTGTTCGCGCTGTCGCGCTGGCGCAACGCCAACCGCCCGGCGCTTGCGCTCGGGCCGGCGGGGCCGGTGATGCCCGAACGGGTGATCACCAAGCCGCCCTCGGCCGAGCTGCGCGACAACCAGAAGGATGCCGACAGCCTGCCCGAATATGACGTGCTCGATCAGGTGCTGCACGCTCTGGTGGAAGAAGAGCTGTCGGTCGCCGAGGTCGCGGCGCGTGGCTTTGATCCGGCGATGGTCGCGCGGATCGAACGGCTGCTCCATGTCGCCGAATACAAGCGCCGCCAGGCCCCGCCGGGGGTCAAGCTCGGCACGCGCAATTTCGGCCGCGACCGGCGCTATCCGATCACCCATGGCTTCCGGAGCGAACGATGACCGTCACGCGTTTCGCGCCGTCGCCGACCGGGCGGCTGCATGTCGGCAATCTGCGCACCGCGCTGCACAACTGGCTTTATGCACGGCGCCATGGCGGGCGGTTCTGGCTGCGCATCGATGATACCGATGCCGCGCGCTCGACCGAGGCCTTTGTCGACGCGATCCGGCAGGATCTGGACTGGCTGGGCCTCGACCGCGAAGGCGAGGTGCGCCAGTCGGCGCGCACCGCGCTCTATGAGGCGCGCTTTGCCGCGCTGGTCGAACAGGGGCGCGTCTATCCCTGTTACGAGACGCCCGAGGAGCTTGAGCTAAAGCGCAAGATCCAGCTCGGCCGCGGGCTGCCGCCGGTCTATGACCGGGCGGCGCTCGCGCTTGATGCTGCGGCGCGCGCCGGGCTGGAGGCGCAAGGGGTGCGGCCGCACTGGCGCTTCCGGCTCGATCATGACCGGCCGATCGTCTGGGACGATCTCATTCGCGGGCCCCAGCGTTTCGATCCGGCACGGATCAGCGATCCGGTCATTCGCCGCGCCGATGGCAGCTGGCTCTATCTGCTGCCCTCGGTGATCGACGATATCGACCTGGGCATCACCCATGTCGTGCGCGGCGAAGACCATGTGTCGAACACCGCCGTGCAGGTGCAGATGTTTGAGGCGCTGGGCGCGGCCCCGCCCGCCTTTGCGCATGAGGCGCTGCTGGTGGGCGGCGAGGGCAAGCTGTCCAAGCGGCTGGGATCGGCGGATGCCGATCATTTCCGCGCCGCCGGGATCGAACCGGTCGCGCTGGCCGCCAAGCTGGCGCGGATCGGCACCAGCCTGCCGGTCGAGCCGGTCGCGACGCTTGCGCCGCTGATCGCGCGGTTCGATCTGGCGGGCTTTGGTCGCGCGCCGGCGCGGTTCGATGAAACCGAACTCGCCCGCCTGAACGCCCAGTGCCTGCATCTGATGCCGTTCGAACAGGTGGCGGACCGGCTGCCCCCGGGCATGGACGCGCGCGGCTGGGCGGCGGTGCGCCCCAATCTCGACACGCTTGCCGATGCCGACAGCTGGTGGGCGGTGGTCACCGGGCCGGTCGCCTGCCCGGCCGATCCCGCCGATGCCGATTATCTGCGCCGCGCCCTGGCGCTGATCCCCGCACTCGACTGGGCGGGCGCGCCCTGGGCGGGCCTGACCGCCGCGCTCAAGGCGGAGACGGGGCGGACCGGCCGGGCGCTGTTCCTGCCGCTCAGGCGCGCGCTGACCGGCCAGGATCATGGCCCGGACATGGCGGCGCTGCTGCCGCTGATCGGCCCGGCACAGGCGCAGGCGCGGCTGGAGGCGGCGCTTGGCTAAGCTCTATTTCTATTATGCGTCGATGAACGCCGGCAAATCGACGACGCTCCTGCAGGCAAGCTTCAACTACCGCGAACGCGGCATGGACACGATGCTGTTCACCGCCGCGGTCGATGACCGTTACCGGCCGGGGGTCATCACCTCGCGCATCGGGCTGGAATCGCCAGCGCATGTGTTCGGGCCGGACACCGATCTCTATGCGGCGATCGCCGCGCGGCATGGCGAGGCGCGGCTGGCCTGTGTGCTGGTCGACGAGGCGCAGTTCCTCACCCGCGCGCAGGTGTTCGCGCTCGCCGCCGTGGCCGATGAGCTGGGGGTGCCGGTGCTTGCTTATGGGCTGCGCACCGATTTCCGCGCCGAGCTGTTCGAGGGCAGCGCGCATCTGCTCGCCATTGCCGATGAGCTGATCGAGCTGAAGGCGGTGTGCGAATGCGGGCGCAAGGCGACGATGAACATGCGCATCGACGCGGCCGGGCGGCCGGTGATCGACGGTGCGCAGACCGAGATTGGCGGCAATGACCGCTATGTCGCGCTGTGCCGCCGCCATTTCATGGCGCGGGCGCGCGCGGCCGGCTGACCGGCCCCGCCCGACGCGGCGGCAGGCGCATGGTGGTTGCCGTCAGGTCAGCGCGCGCAGCCCCACCGCGCGGGTGACCGCCCGTTCCAGCTCGTCACGGGTAAAGGGCTTGATCAGCACCGGCGGACGGTCTTCGCGGTCGTGCAGCCCCATATAGCCGGTGACGATCAGCACCGGCATGTCGGGGCGGCTGGCGCCTGCGGTCGCGGCAAGCTGCAACCCGTTGATATCGGGCATCATATAGTCGGTGATCAGCAGATCGAACGGCTGTTCCTCGATCAGGGCGAGCGCCTCGCGCGCATGGCCTGCCTGGGCAACGCCGTGGCCCAGCTCGTCCAGCATCTCGGCGGTGCTCGCCCTGACCAGCGGCTCGTCATCGACCAGCAGCACATTGAGCGCCCGCCCCGGTTGCAGCCGCGCATGCGGGGCTGCCGCCGCCGGTCGCCGGGTGCCGGCGGCAAGCGGCAGCCACAGCGTGATCGACGTCCCCCCGCCCGGCTGGCTGGCGATGGCGAGCGCGCCGCCCAGCTGTGCGGCCAGGCCATGGACCATCGACAGGCCCAGGCCCGTGCCCTTGTCCTTGGTCTTGGTTGAAAAAAACGGCTCGACCGCCCGCCGCCGGGTTTCCTCGTCCATGCCGATCCCGGTGTCGCTGACCGACAGCCGGACATAGCGGCCCCGTGCCAGTCCCAGCTCGGCCGGTGCTTCGGCGGTCTCTGCAGCCGATGCCGCAATCGCGATCTGCCCGCCATCCGGCATGGCGTCGCGGGCGTTCACGCACAGGTTGAGGATCGCCAGCTCAAGCTGGTTGGGATCGGCGCGGGCCATCGGCAGATCGGGGGGAATGTCGACCGTCAGCCGGATCGTCGGGCCGATCGAACTTGCCAGCAGGTCGCGCATATTCTCGACCAGCGGGCCGATCGCCAGCGGCACCGGGTTGAGCGGCTGGCGCCGGGCAAAGCCCAGCAGCCGCTGGATCAGGGTGCGGGCGCGGTCGGCCGATTGCAGCGCCCCGGCGATCAGCCGGCCAAGCCGGGGATCCTCGCCAAGCCGCCGCTGCAACAGGTCGAGCGCGCCGGTGATCGGGGTCAGCAGATTGTTGAAATCATGGGCAATGCCCCCGGTCAGCTGGCCGATCGTCTCCAGCTTCTGGCGCTGGTGGAGCTGCTGCAGCGCGGCCTCGCGCTCGGCGACCGCCGCCGCCACCTGATCGGCAAGCGCGCTGTTCGCCCGGCGCACGGCATCCTCGGCGCGCAGCCGCTCGAGCGCCTCCCAGGTGCGGGCGGCGGCGTCTTCGACCAGCGCGATTTCCTCCGCCGTCCAGGCGCGGGGCTGGGCCGACTGCACATAGACGACCGTCGAGACGAGGCCCCGCGCATCAGCGGCACCACGATCATCGCCCGTGCCTCCATCAGCTTTTCCGCCCCCTGGGCGATGGCAGCGGTGCGCGGATCGGTGGCGAGATCGGCGACCACGAAGGTCCGCCCGGTCATCAGCTCGCCGCGCGCGACGCCGCGCAACGGGCCGTCGGCCCCGGCAAAGCTCCAGGGCTGATGGGCCAGCCGGGCCGCCACCCGGCCATGACCGGCAATCACCCAGGCGGTGCGGCTGGCGATGTCGATCTCCAGAAAGCCCGCGCTGTCCACGCCCAGCTCGCCGGCGATCATCGCGGCGATCGCCTCGGTCGCCGCACGTGTCGAGGTCGCGGTGCGCAGCTTTTCGGCCAGGCCGAGCTGGAACGCCTGGCGCAGTTCGGAGCGCTTGCGCTCGGTCACGTCGATGACGACGCCGATCGAGCGCGCCCCGTCCGCCGGGCCGATGATCACGCCCAGCGCCTGCATCCAGCGGATCTCGCCCGTGTCGGCGCGGACGATGCGGTGGGTGATTTCCCACGGGCCGGGATGCATCGCCGCCTCGGCCAGCCGGGTCGGCGTGCTGATCATGTCATCGGGGTGCAGCCGCGCCAGCCAGCCCTCGAGCGTCGCCCGTCCGTCCGGGGCGACCGGCAGCCCGAGCAGCTGGAACGCGGTATCCGACCAGATGATCGCCCCGGTCGCCAGGTCCATGTCGAACGTGCCGATGCCGGTGCCGGCGATCGCCAGCCGCATCCGTTCCTCGCTGGTGCTGAGCGCGCGTTCGGCCTGGGCGCGCTCCACCGCCTCGCGCGCGCGCTCCGCGACCAGCAGGGCAAGGTCGACATCGGCCTGCTGCCAGGCGCGCGGCTGGCGCTGATAGATTGCCAGCACCGCGACCAGCCGGCCATCGCGGACGATCGGCACATCGAGGATCGCGCGCACGCCAAGCAGGCGCACCTGCGTCGACACATCGGTGCGGTCGCCGATATCGTCCAGCATGATCGCCTGTCCCGCGGTCAGCCGCGCGACCATTTCCGGGCTGAAATCGCTGAGCGGGAAGCGGCCGAGCATGTCCGGCGTCTCCTCGCGCGCCCATGCGGCGTGCACCTCGGCCCATTGCGCGGTGGGATCGATTTCCCCGAAACAGGCATAGTCGGCGCGCAGATGCCGGCCGATACGCGCGGCGGCGGTGCGCAGCACCTCGACCGGATCGCCGATCCGGCGCAGCGCATCCGACAGATCGGCGCGGAACGCGATGTCGAGTTCCGCCCGTTTGCGCTCGGTGATGTCGGTCTGCATCGACAGCACGCGCAGCGGCCGCCCCTCGGGATCGCCGGTCACCCGCCCCCGGCTGACCAGCCAGCGCGTTTCGCCGGTGTCGCGGCGAACGATCCGGTATTCATGCTCGAACTCGCACGGGGCAGCGGCGTCCGCGGCCAGCCAGGCCCGCACCTGTTCGCGGTCGTCGGGATGCACGCGGTCGAGCCAGCTGGCCGAATAACGCTGCCGGCGGGGTGTGTCGGGCGGCATGCCGTGCAGCGCGATATATTCGTCCGACCGCCACACCATGCCGGTGCGCAGGTCGAGATCGACACTGCCCACCCCGCCGGCGGCCTGCACCAGCCGCAGCCGCTCCTCGCTTTCGCGCAGAGCTTCCGACAGTGCCCGGGCCTCTTGGGTGCCTTGCTCCATCATCCGTGCCGTCCCGCCCATCTGCCGGGGATGCTCCGCGCATGCTGGCGCGGATCGGCGGCCGGCGCTATCCCCTTTTCATGCCCCATCTCTATCTGGTCGACGGCTCCGGCTACATCTTCCGCGCCTATCACCGGCTGCCGCCGCTCACCAACCGTCATGGCGAGCCGGTGGGCGCCGTCTATGGCTATACCACGATGCTGTGGAAGCTCGCCGACGCGCTCCACAAGGCCGACGGCCCGACGCACATGGCGGTGATCCTCGACGCGAGCGGCGAATCGTTCCGCCACGGCATGTATGATGCCTACAAGGCCAACCGGCCGCCGCCGCCAGAGGATCTGGTGCCGCAGTTTCCGATGATCCGCGAGGCGACGCGCGCTTTCTCGCTGCCCTGTATCGAGGAAACCGGGCTGGAGGCCGATGATCTGATCGCCAGCTATGCCCGCGCCGCGCTGGCTCAGGGCTGGTCGGTCACCATCGTGTCGTCCGACAAGGATCTGATGCAGCTGATCCAGCCGGGTCTCGACCTGCTCGACACGATGAACAACCGCCGGCTGGGCGATGCCGATGTGGTGGAGAAATTCGGCGTGCCCCCGCACCAGCTGGGCGAGGTGCTGGCGCTGATGGGCGACAGTGTCGACAATGTCCCCGGCGTCCCCGGCATCGGCCCCAAGACCGCCGCCAAGCTGATCCAGGAGCATGGCGATGTCGAGGCGGTGCTCGCCGCCGCGCCGGGGATGAAGCCTGGGCGGCTGCGCGACAATCTGATCGAACATGCCGATGCCGCGCGCCTGTCGCGCGAGCTGGTGCGGCTGAAGGACGATGCCGCGCTCGCCCAGCCGCTCGACGCGCTGGCGCTCAAGGGCATTCCCGAGGGGCCGCTGCGTGCGTTTCTGGAGCATCACGGTTTTCGCTCGCTGCTGGCGCGGCTGGAAAGCGTCACCGACGCGGTCACCCCGTCCGGGGTCAGCCCGGCGCTGCCCGATGATCCGCCCTGCGATCACGGCGCCTATGAAACCGTGCTCGATCCCGCCGCGCTCGACCGCTGGATCGCGGAGGCGCGCGCGCAGGGGCATGTCGCCATCGACACCGAAACCGACAGCCGCGATGCGTTTCACGCCCGGCTGGTCGGGGTCAGCCTTGCGCTCGCCCCCAACCGCGCCTGCTATATTCCCCTTGGCCATGGCGGCGGCGATCTGCTGGGCGCGGATTTTCCCGCCCAGATCCCGCTTGCCGATGCGCTCGACCGGCTGCGGCCGCTGCTTGCCGACGACAGCGTTATGAAGATCGGCCACAATCTCAAGTTCGACATGGTCGTGCTCGCCCGCCACGGGATCGCGGTGCGGCCGTTTGACGACACCATCCTGATGAGCTTCGATCTCGATGCCGGGCTTGGCGGGCATGGCATGGACGAGCTGGCCGAGACGCATCTCCAGCACCGCTGCATCAGCTTCAAGGACGTGACCGGCAGCGGCAAAAAGGCGCTCGGCTTCCATCAGGTCGATCTGGCGACGGCGACCCGCTATGCCGCCGAGGATGCCGATGTCACGCTCAGGCTGTGGCGGCGCTTCAGCCCGCGGCTGGCGGCGGAGGCGGCGACGCGCGTCTATCAGATGGTCGACCGGCCGTTGGTGCCGGTGATTGCGGCGATGGAGCGGGCGGGGATCAAGGTCGATCGTGCGCGCCTTGCCGCGCTGTCGCGCGATTTCGCCCAGTCGATCGCGGGGATCGAGGCGGATGTGTTCGCGCTGGCCGGGCAGAGCTTTGCGATCGGCAGCCCCAAGCAGCTGGGCGAGATCCTGTTTGAAAAAATGGGCCTGAAGGGCGGGCGGCGCGGCAAGACCGGCATCTATTCGACCGATGTGACCGAGCTGGAGCGGCTGGCCGGTGACGGGGTCGAAATCGCCCGCCGGGTGCTCGACTGGCGGCAGCTGTCCAAGCTCAAATCGACCTATACCGATGCGCTGCAGGACTCGATCAGCCCCGAGGACGGGCGCGTCCACACCTCCTATTCGCTGACCGGGGCGCAGACCGGGCGGCTGTCCTCGACCGAGCCCAATCTGCAGAACATCCCGATCCGCACCGAGGTCGGCCGCCAGATCCGCGAGGCGTTCGTGGCCGAGCCGGGTCATGTGCTGCTGGCCGCCGATTACAGCCAGATCGAGCTGCGGTTGGCCGCGCACATGGCCGATGTGCCGGCGCTCAAGGCCGCCTTTGCCGAGGGGCAGGACATTCATGCGCTGACCGCGACCGAGCTGTTCGGTCATGTCGACCGCGACACGCGCGGCCGGGCCAAGACGATCAACTTTGCCATCCTCTACGGCATTTCGCGCTGGGGGCTGGCCGGGCGGCTGGGGGTGACGCCCGACGAGGCGCAGGCGATGATCGACCGTTATTTCGATCGTTTTCCCGGCATCAGCCGCTATATCGCCGACACGCTGACCAGCGCGCGCGCCTGCGGCTATACGACGACGCTGTTCGGGCGGAAGACGCATTTCCCGCGCCTGTCGTCGAAGAACCAGGCCGAGCGCCAGGGATCGGAGCGCGCGGCGATCAACGCGCCCATCCAGGGCACGAGCGCCGACATCATCAAGCGCGCGATGGTGCGGATGCAGCCGGCGCTCGACGCCGCCGGCCTGAGCGGCGTGCGCATGCTGCTGCAGGTGCATGACGAGCTGGTGTTCGAGGTGCCCGAAAGCGATGTGGAGGCAGCATCGGCGGTCATCCGCCGGGTGATGGAAAGCGCCGCCGAACCGGCGGTGCCGCTCAGCGTTCCGCTCGCGGTCGAGATCGGGCATGGGCCGAGCTGGGGCGCTGCGCATTAGCGCGTCTGCCGGACGGGGGATGCCGGAGCGTATCGTTTACCGTCCGTAAGCCATCAGCGCGGCAGGCAGCCGGAGGGCGC
Source organism: Sphingomonas changnyeongensis (assembly GCF_009913435.1). NCBI lineage: Bacteria > Pseudomonadati > Pseudomonadota > Alphaproteobacteria > Sphingomonadales > Sphingomonadaceae > Sphingomonas > Sphingomonas changnyeongensis. The sequence continues at coordinate 819,477 of NZ_CP047895.1, forward strand.
GTCTGGCTGCCCGGGCGCGGATGGAGATGCATATGGACGCCAGAGGCACATTTGCGCTCGGCCCCGATGGCCAGGGCGGCGGGGCGGCCGCCCCGGCGCGCGCGGCCGGGTGCGCCGGCTGCCGCGACGGCCAGTCCTTTCCGGTCGATTTCAGCATGGCGTTCCAGCCGATCATCGAGCCGGCCGGCGCCCGGGTCTTTGCCTATGAGGCGCTGGTGCGCGGCCCCGTCGGCACCGGTGCGGGCGAGATACTGGCGGTGGTCGACGAGACCAATCGCTATGCCTTTGACCAGCGTTGCCGCGTGCGGGCGATCGAGCTGGCGGCGCGGCTGGGGGTCGCCGATCAGGGCGCGTTCGTGTCGATCAACTTCATGCCCAATGCGATCTACCGGCCCGAACTGTGCATCCGCACGACGCTGGAAACGGCGCGGCGCGAACGGTTTCCGACCGAAAACATCATTTTCGAGTTCACCGAGGATCAGCAGATCCGCGAGCCCGAACGCATCCGCATGATCCTGCGCGCCTATCGCGAAATGGGCTTCAGGACCGCGATCGACGATTTCGGTGCGGGCTATGCGGGACTGAACCTGCTTGCAGACTTTCAGCCCGATTTCATCAAGATCGACATGGGGCTGATCCGCGGCATCGATCATGACCGGACACGCCGGGCGATCGTCAGCGGCATCGTCCTTGTCTGCCAGCGCCTTGGCGTGCGCGTGATCGCGGAAGGGATCGAGACCGCGGCCGAGTATCGCTGCCTTGCCGATCTGGGGATCGATCTGTTCCAGGGCTATTTCTTTGCCCGGCCGGCCTTTGAGGTGCTGCCGGTGCCGCTGATGCCAGCGCCCGACATCGCCTGATGCGCCGGGGCGGTGCCAGCGTTTCCGCCCGCGCACACGCCCTCAGTCGCGCAAGCGTGTCCATTGCTGCGACCGGCAGCCGACGCGCCCGACCAGGCAGCCTTTGCCGATCAGGGTGTTGTCGTCGATCACGCTGATCGTGCCCGAAAAGCTTCTGCCGATATCGGGCACGAACACCGTGCCGCGCCAGATGCCCGGCTTTTCCTGCTCGAAATCCCGGAACAGGCGTGATCCGATCAGCGGATCCGTACCGCCCTTGCGGGCATCCGCCTTTGCCTTGGCGCTTGCCCAGACCACGATTCCGCACATGTGCGGGCCGCAGGGCTGCGCGCGCACATGGACGCTGTTCTGCGGGTTTTTCCACGTCCCGAACGACCGGTCGGCGGCCGCGGCGTGCTGGGGCAGGATGATCATCGCCGCAAAGGCCAGCGCGGAGGCGGCTTTCATGGTGTGCGCCGCTTTGGTCGCATGGGCGGTCACCAGATCGGCCCTGCGCGAACGGGCGATGACGGGCGTGGGACAAGATCGGTCGCCATCATGGTGTATCCTTTGGGGTCGGGCATGATCCTCTCCGGGGCCGGGTTGCCGGCTGTATCCGGACGGCCGGGCAGATATTGCGCGCCGATACCGCCCGGTCAGTAGGTGATGTCCCGCACAAGCGCGTCTGGCCCCGGCACCGGTGCCGTGAATGCCTGCCGTTTCCCGATCATCTTCTGGTGACGCCATGGGTCATTGCTGGTGACGGCGCGGGCAATCGGCTATTGTCTGTTCGGCACCGCGCTGGCGGACCTCGCCATGCCTGCCTGTTTGGAGGGAGATGCGGCATGGACGCGAAGACGGGAGAGATTGGCGGCGGCTGTCCGGTTCATGGCAGTGGCCAGATGCGCAGCCTGCTTGGCCGCACCAACCGCGACTGGTGGCCGCAGGCGCTGCAGCTTGAAATCCTGACCGAGCGGGGCCGGAGCGCCAACCCCTATGGCGAGGGGTTTGATTATGCCGAGGCCTTCACCCGGCTCGATCATCGCGCGCTCAAGGCCGATCTGGTCGCACTGATGACCGACAGCCAGCCGTGGTGGCCGGCCGATTACGGCCATTACGGGCCGTTTTTCATCCGCATGGCCTGGCACGCGGCCGGTACCTACCGCACCGGCGACGGCCGCGGCGGCGCGAATTCGGGGCAGCAGCGTTTCGCGCCGCTCAACTCCTGGCCGGACAATGGCAATCTCGACAAGGCCCGCCGGCTGTTGTGGCCGATCAAGCAGAAATATGGCCGGCACATCAGTTGGGCGGACCTGTTCATCCTGGCCGGCAATGTCGCGATCGAGAGCATGGGCGGGCCGGTGTTCGGCTTTGGCGGCGGCCGCGCGGACGTGTTCGAGCCCGAAAGCGTCTATTGGGGCAGCGAGGACCAATGGGTGAATGAGGGCGTCGCCACCCGCATCCAGCCTGCCGAGGGCCGCGCGCTCGAAAATCCGCTGGCGGCGATCCAGATGGGCCTCATCTACGTCAATCCGGAGGGGCCGCAGGGCAATCCGCACGATCCCGAAGGCATGGCGCGCGACATGCGCGAGACCTTTGCGCGCATGGCGATGAATGACGAGGAAACCGTGGCGCTCACCGCCGGCGGCCATGCCTTTGGCAAGGCCCATGGCGCAAAGCCCGCCGAAAGCTTTGCCGGCGCACCCGAGAGCGAAGATCTGCACCGCATGGGCTTTGGCTGGCTGGTCGACGCGCAGGAGATTGCCGCAGGGCACATCACCACCTCGGGCATCGAAGGCAGCTGGTCGAACAACCCCATTCGCTGGGGCGGCGATTATTTCCGCCTGCTGTTCAAATATGATTATGCGCTGGTGCAGTCGCCGGCGGGGGCGTGGCAATGGACGCCGATCAATCCCGACCCGGAAGACCTGGCCCCCGATGCGCGCGATCCGGGCAAGCGTGTGCCGACGATGATGACGACCGCCGACATGGTGCTGAAGCTCGACCCCGACTATCGCCGGATCTCCGAGCGGTTCCGGGACGATCAGGCGGCGCTCGACGATGCGTTCGCGCGGGCATGGTTCAAGCTGTGCCACCGCGATATGGGGCCGAAGATCCGCTATCTCGGGCCCGACGTGCCGGCCGAAACGCTGATCTGGCAGGATCCGGTGCCGGCGGGCACGATGCCGTCGGACGCCGAAGTGGCGCGCTTCAAGACCGCGATCCTGGGATCCGGACTGCCGGTCAGTGCGCTCGTCAAGGCGGCCTGGGCGTCGGCGTCGACCTATCGCAACTCGGATCATCGCGGCGGCGCCAATGGCGCGCGGGTACGTCTGGAACCGCAGCGCGGCTGGGCGGTCAACGATCCGGACGAACTGGCCGCGGTGCTTGAGGCCATCGCAGCCGAGCGCGGCGAACTCAGCATGGCCGATGCGATCGTGCTCGCCGGTTCGGCCGCGGTCGAACAGGCGGCGCGCGATGCCGGGCATGACGTGACCGTGCCGTTCCTGGGCGGGCGCGGTGATGCGACCCAGGCCGAGACCGACGCGGCGAGCTTTGAACCGCTCGAGCCCTTTGCCGACGGGTTCCGCAATTATCTGAAGACGAAGGCGCAGGTCCGCACCGAGGAGATGCTGATCGACCGGGCGCATCTGCTTGGCCTGTCGATCCCGGAAATGACGGTGCTGGTGGGCGGGATGCGCGCTTTGGGTGCGGTCAGCCGCCATGCGCATCACGGCAATGCGATCGGCGTGCTAACCGACCGCGCCGGCGTGCTGACGCCGGACTTTTTCCGCAATCTGCTCGACATGGGCACGGTGTGGCAGCCGGTCGATGACAGCAGGGACGAGGAATATATCGGCCGTGACCGCGCGACCGGCACGGAAAAATGGCGGGCCACGCGCACCGACCTGGTGTTCGGCGCAAACTCGATGCTCCGCGCCCAGGCCGAGGTCTATGCCGAGGCGGGCAATGAGGAGAAGTTCGTCCACGACTTCATCGCCGCCTGGATCAAGGTGATGAACGCCGATCGCTTCGATCTGAGCTACGCGAAATACCATCGCTGATCGCGGATTGGTGGCAGACCGGCCCTGGCGGTCACGCGCGGATCCTGCGTGCCGGTGGAAAAAGCCGGGCGGCCCGCATAAGGGGAGGGGATGAAAAACAGCGCCGCCCCGGCCGCCGACCGCGATCTGGCCAGTCTTGCCAAGGGCGGGCGCACCAATGTGCTCGGTTTCGTGCTGCGCCTGTTGGCGCGCATCCCGTTCCTGTTCATCGCCGGGCGGCTCTACGGCCCCGAGGCACTCGGGCGGTTCGCCTATGCGATCCTGGTGATCGAGTTCGCCGCCCAGCTGGCGACGCTGGGGCTGAAGCGCGGCCTTGCCCAGCAGCTTGCCGCGACCGACCGGCCGCATGCCCATGTCGTGTGGGACGGGATGCTGGTCGCCGGCTGCGCATCGGCGCTGGCGGCGGGGGCGCTGATCGCCTTTCCCGAGCTGATGTTTCCCAACAGCCGGCTCAACGGGCTGGACGGGCTGCTGCCGCTCACCATCTTCGCGCTCGCCTGGTCAGACGTCGCGCTCGCTGCCTGTGCCTATCAGCTGAACGTCGCCGCGACGGTGCGCGCACGGGCGATCGTCGAGCCCTGGACGATCAGCATCGCCGCCTTTGCGCTGCATTTCTATTCGACGCGCGACGGGCTGATCATCGCCTATGTGCTGTCGCTGCTCGCCGCGCTGCTCGCCTCGCTGTGGCCGATGCTCAAAAGCTATGGCCAGCCGCGCGGCTGGTCGCCGCGCCCGGCCGAGCTGTTCCGCCTCGCGCGCCGCAACGCGCCGCTTGCGGCCGCCGATGCCATTGAATGGGCGACGCGCAATGTCGACCGGGCGATCCTCGGGCTGTTCTTTGCGCCGGGGGTGGTCGGCATCTATTGGGTGGCGCAGCAGATCGTCACCCTGCCGCAAAAGCTCAAGACCAGTTTCGACCCGATCCTGGGACCGGTCATCACCCAGAATCTGCAAAAGGGCGACCGCGCGGCGGTGGCGCAGCAGGTGCGTCAGGTCGGCTTCTGGATCATCGCCGCGCAGGCGGGAATCGCGCTCGCGCTCACCATCCCCGGCGAGGCGGTGATGGGCCTGGCCGGGCCGCAATTCGTCGCCGGCACCGGTGCGCTGGTGTTCCTGATGATCGCCGAAGTGGTGGCCGCGACCGGCGTGGTGGCCGAATCCGCGCTCGTCTATGTCGCGCGGCATCGCAACATGCTGATTTCGGTCGCGACCATCGCCGTGCAGCTGGGCCTGAGCTTTGCCTTCATCCTTGGCGCGCGCGCCGCCGGCCTGCCCGCGCCGTTGCAGGCGCTCGGCCCGGCGCTGGCGCTGCCGCTCGCACTCGGGCTCGGCGCGGTGCTCAAAGCCCGGCTGCTCGCCCGGCTGCTCGCGGCTCCGGTGTCGCCCTGGCGCTGGGCGCTGGTCTGGGCGGTGGCGGCGGCGGCGGTGATCGGCTTTGTCGCCACCCAGGTGCCCGAATGGCTGGAACTGGCGGTCGGCGTGCCCGCCATCTTGGTCAGCTATGGCTGGCTGATCTGGCGCAAGGGCTTCACCGAGGCCGACCGGCTGCTGTTTGCCCGGCGACTGCCCAAGGGCTGAACGGGATGTTCGAGCGCGGTTGACCGGGAAGAACGGCCCCGGCCCGCTCCCCCACCCGGCCTCCCAACGGCAGGATACGCTATGGGAGGCCGGGTGGGGGAGCGGGCCGGGGCCGCCCGTGCGGCGTGAGCCGCACCGCAAACAAAACCCCGGTGCCGCCCCCGTGCCGTGAGGCGCGGCACAAACAACCCCGCCCCTGCGCCGCAAGGCGCGCACAAAACACCCCCCGTCAGTGACGGAAATGCCGCATCCCGGTGAAGATCATCGCCAGCCCGGCCGCGTCGGCGGCGGCGATCACCTCGTCGTCGCGGATCGAGCCGCCGGGCTGGATCACCGCCGTCGCCCCCGCCTCGACCGCGGCCATCAGCCCGTCGGCAAAGGGGAAAAAGGCATCCGATGCCACTGCCGAGCCGGTGGTGCGCGGCTGCGCCCAGCCGGCCTTGTCGGCGGCGTCCTTCGCCTTCCACGCGGCGATGCGCGCCGATTCCAGCCGGTTCATCTGCCCCGCGCCGATGCCCGCGGTGCAGCCGTCCTTGGCATAGACGATGGCGTTCGACTTGACGTGCTTGGCGACCGTCCAGGCAAAGCGGCAATCGGCCAGTTCCTGCGCGGTCGGCGCGCGCCTGGTCACGACCTTGAGCGCGGTCTCGTCGATGCGCCCGGCGTCGCGGGTCTGGACCAGCATGCCGCCGGCGATGCTCTTGAGCATCAGCCCCGGCCGCGCCGGATCGGGCAGCTCGCCGGTCAGCAGCAGGCGCAGATTCTTCTTCTGCGCGAACACCGCGCGCGCCTCGGCATCGGCGTCGGGGGCGGCGACGACTTCGGTGAAGATCTCGGTGATCGCGCGCGCGGTGTCGCCGTCGAGCGGGCGGTTGACTGCGATGATCCCGCCAAAGGCCGAGACGCTGTCACAGGCCAATGCCGCGCGATAGGCGTCGATCAGCGTGTCGGCGCTCGCCACGCCGCAGGGATTGGCGTGCTTGACGATGACGACGGTCGGCGGGCCGTCGCGAAACTCCGCGACCAGCTCCAGCGCCGCATCGGCGTCGTTGTAATTGTTGTAGCTCAGGTCCTTGCCCTGCACCTGTTCGGCCTGGGCGATGCCGCGCGCGGCCGCGCCGCCGGGCAGATAGAGCGCGGCTGCCTGATGCGGGTTTTCGCCATAGCGCAGCACCGCCCCGCGGGTGAGCGCGACCGGCAGCGTCTCGGGCAGTGCCTCGCCCTGATCGGCATGGGCGAACCAGCCGGCGATCGCGGCGTCGTAACGCGCGGTCAGCGCATAGGCCTTGGCCGCCAGCCGGCGGCGGTCGGCCAGGCTGGTCGTGCCCGTGCTGACCAGCGCATAATCGGCCGGGTCGGTGACGATCGCGACATGGGCATGGTTCTTGGCCGCCGACCGCACCATCGACGGGCCGCCAATGTCGATATTCTCGATGATCTCGTCACGCGCCGCGCCGCGCGCGACCGTCGCTTCGAACGGATAGAGGTTGACGACCACCAGATCGATCGCGCCGATGCCGTGTTCGGCCATCGCGGCCTGATGTTCGGGATTGTCGCGCACGCCGAGCAGGCCGCCATGGACCACCGGGTGCAGCGTCTTCACCCGCCCGTCCATCATTTCGGGAAAGCCGGTCAGGTCCGACACGTCGCGCACGGCAAGCCCGGCATCGCGCAGCGCGCGGGCGGTGCCGCCGGTCGACACCAGCTCGACCCCCTGGGCGGCGAGCGCCTGGCCCAGCTCGACGAGGCCGGTCTTGTCGGAAACGGAAAGAAGGGCGCGCGTGATCCTGATCTCGGTCATGCGCGCCCCCCTAGAGCATTTTCAGGCCGGGTGGAAACACCCGGCGGCCCGGAAAATGCGGCAGGACAATGCCCGGAGCGGCACCCGCTGCGGAAGCGCGGGTGACGCCTCGTCACCCCGGTCAGGCGACCGGGGCGACGCGCGCAGGCGATCAGGCCGGGCGGGTGAACCGCCCCTTGGCCGCCGCCTTGTCCTTGAGCAGCGTGGACAGGCGGAACTCCGGCCCGAACGCGGCCAGATGCTTTTCAAGCCCGGCCAGGATCTTGTCCGCGCCTTCCAGGTCGGCCCAGAACATCGGGCCGCCGCGATAGACCGGCCAGCCATAGCCATAGATCCACACGACATCGATGTCGGACGCGCGCTGGGCGATCCCTTCCTCAAGGATCAGCGCGCCTTCATTGACCATCGGATAGATGGTGCGCTCGATGATTTCGGCATCGCTGATCTCGCGCTTCGCCGTCCCCGCCTGGGCGGCGAAGGCGTCGAGGATCTCCTGCACCTCGGCGCTCGGCGACGGGCGGCGATTTTCGTCGTAATCGTAAAAGCCCTTGCCGGTCTTCTGGCCCCAGCGGCCCTTGGCGCACAGCGCGTCGCGGACATTCTCGATCCGCGACGGATCGCGGTGCCAGCCGATATCGACGCCGGCCAGATCCGACATCTGGAACGGGCCCATCGGCATGCCGAAATCGACATGGACCTTGTCGATCTGGGCGGGCGTCGCGCCTTCCATCAGCAGCTTCATCGCCTCGATCTGGCGCGGCTTGAGCATGCGGTTGCCGATGAACCCGTCGCACACGCCGGCGACCACGGCGACCTTGCCGATCTTCTTGGCGACCGCCATCGCGGTGGCGAGCACATCGGGCGCGGTCTCGGCGCCGCGCACGACCTCGAGCAGCTTCATGACATTGGCCGGCGAGAAGAAATGCAGGCCCAGCACATCGCCCGCGCGGCCCGTCGCCGTCGCGATCTCGTTCACGTCGAGATAGGAGGTGTTGGACGCGAGGATCGCACCCGGCTTGGCAATGCGGTCAAGCTTGCCGAACACGTCCTTCTTGACGTCCATATTCTCGAACACGGCTTCGATGATCAGGTCGCAATCGGCCAGATCTTCAAGCGTCAGCGACGGGGTCAGCAGGCCCATCATCGCCTCGACCTGTTCGGGCTTGAACCGGCCCTTGGCCGCCGAGGCGTCGTAGTTCTTTCGGATCACGCCGACGCCGCGGTCGAGCGCGTCCTGCGCCTGTTCGACGATGGTCACCGGAATGCCGGCCTGGAGGAAGTTCATCGCGATGCCGCCGCCCATCGTGCCGGCCCCGATCACGCCGACCTTGGCGACCGGGCGCAGCGCGATGTCTTCGGCGATGCCGTCGATCTTGGCGGCCTGGCGCTCGGCAAAGAAGATGTGCCGCATCGCCGCCGACTGGCTGCCGAACATCAGCTTCATGAACTCCTGCCGCTCAAAGGCGATGCCGTCGTCAAACGGCTTTTCGACCGCTGCGCGCACACAGGCGAGATTGGCGGCCGGCGCGTCGAAGCCCTTGAACTTCTTCGCATTCTGCGCCGCGAATGTGTCGATGAACGCCGGATCGCCCTTGACCGGCAGGTCGCGGCTGCGGCGCGGCGCGGTGCCGATCTTGGTGCGCGCAAAGGCAATCGCATCGTCGAGCAGCCGGTCCTCGCCGGCGATCTGGTCGACCAGCCCGACTTCGGCGGCCTTTTTCGCGCTGATCGGGTTGCCGGTCGCGCACATTTCGGCGGCCAGTTCGACCCCGGCGACGCGCGGCAGGCGCTGCGTGCCGCCCGCACCCGGCAGCAGCCCGAGCTTCACTTCAGGGACGCCGAGCTTGGCCGACGGCACCGCGACGCGCCAGTGACAGGCCAGCGCGGTTTCCAGCCCGCCGCCCAGCGCCGTGCCATGGATCGCGGCGACCACCGGCTTGGCGCTCGCTTCGATGCGGTCGATCAGCTGCGGCAGCAGCGGCTCGACCGGCGGCTTGCCGAATTCGGTGATGTCGGCGCCCGCAAAGAAGGTGCGGCCTTCGCAGCGGATGACCGCCGCCTGGATGGCGTCGTTCGATTCAAGCTCGGTGATCGCGGCATCCAGCCCGACGCGCACGGCCGCGCCCAGCGCGTTCACCGGCGGGTTGTTGGACGTGATGATCAGGATCCCGTCACGGATCTCGGTGGAAATCGGGGATGTCATTGCTCTCTCCTTAAAGGCTGTTCTGGATCGGGGGGTCAGGCCGCGGTGCGGCCGGTTTCCTGGCGGGTGACCGGGTGCGAACTGGACAGCCCGCCATCGACGACGATCGCCTGGCCGTTGACATAGCTGGCCTCGTCGGACGCGAGGAACAGCGCGGTCGCCGCAATCTCGTCGGGCTGGCCGGCGCGGCGCAGCGGGTTGAGGCGGCCGATCCGGTCGGTCACGCCCTTTTCGGCGGCATGGTCGAACGCGCGCTGGGTCATGCCGGTCTGGATCAGCCCGGGGCAGATCGCGTTCACCCGCACATTGGTGGCCGACAGCTGCTGTGCCGCCGTCTGCGCAAGGTTGATGACCGCGGCCTTCGACGCCGAATAGGCCGGGCAGCCCGCGCCCGAGCGCAGTCCGGCGACGCTTGCCGTCAGGATGATCGATCCGCGCCCCTGCTTCATGATGCGCGGGGCCGCGTGCTTGATGATCAGATAGGGGCCGATCAGATTGACCTGCAGGATCTGCTGCCAGTCCTCGACGCTGTGATCGAAAATGCCGGTCAGCCCGCCCGAAATGCCGGCATTGGCAAAGGCGATGTCGAGCGCGCCGAACGTATCGACGGCGGTTTCGACCAGGCGGACGACATCAGCCTCCAGCCCCGCATCCATCTCCAGCGCGACCGCGCCGCCCCCGGCAAGCGCCGCCGTTTCATGGACGGCATCGCTGCGGTCGCCGAGCACCAGCCGCGCACCTTCGGCGGCGAAACGCAGCGCCGTCGCCCGGCCGATGCCCGATCCGGCACCGGTGATGATCGCCACCCGCCCGGCCAGCCGGCCCGTTGCGCTGCTCATATCGTCTGCCCTCCGTCGATCACCAGCGTCTGGCCGGTGGTGAAGCTGCCCGCGGCCGAGGCCAGGAACACCGCCGCGCCGGCAATCTCGTCCGGCTCGCCGATGCGCTTCAGCGCCGCGCCTTCGGTCGAACGGCGCAGCGTGTCGGCATCCTCCCACAAGGCGCGGGCGAAATCGGTGCGGATCAGCCCCGGCGCGATGCAGTTGACGCGCACATTGTCGCCGCCGAACTCGCGCGCCAGGTTGCGCGCCAGCGCCATGTCGGCGGCCTTGGAAATGCCATAGGCGCCGATCACCGGCGTGCCGCGCAGGCCGGCGATCGAGGAAATGATGATGATCGCGCCGTCGCGCCGCGCCCGCATGCCCGGCGCGACCATGCCGATCAGCCAGTGATTGGCGATGACGTTGTTTTCCAGGATCTTGCGGAACTGGTCGTCGGCCATGCCGGCCATCGGCCCGTAATAGGGGTTGGAGGCGGCGTTGCACACCAGAATGTCGACCGGGCCGAGCTGCCGCTCGGTCTCGGCGACCAGATGGGCGAGCGCGTCCTTGTCGGAAATGTTGGCCGGCACCGCGATCGCGGCCCCCGGATGATCGGCGTTGATCTCTGCAGCGGCGGCGTCGCAGGCCTCGGCCTTGCGGCTGGAAATCACGACGCGGGCACCGGCCGCCGCCATCGCCCTGGCCGTCGCCTTGCCGATGCCGCGCGACGATCCGGTGATGATGGCGACCTTGCCGGTCAGGTCGAACAGGCTGGCCACGATGATCGGTGCTCCCTGATGATGCCGTTGTTGGGCGGGGTTGGTGCGTGCGCCGCCTCAGGCCGCGCCGGCGGCGGCGGCGAAATGCCAGGCGGCGGCGGCCAGCGCCGGCACCCGGGCGGCCGTCGCCTCTGCCTGGGGCGAGGAGGCGGTGCCGTCGACGATGCGCTTCTTGATTCCCTGCACGATGCCGGTGAGGCGGAACAGGTTATAGGCGAAATACCAGTTCAGCTCCGGCAGCCCGTCGCGCCCGGTGCGGGCGCAGTAACGCGCCACCGCCTCGTCGAGCGTCGGGATGCCGAGCGCCGGCAGGTCCAGCCCCTTGATCCCCGACCGGCCTTCCGGCTCGGTCACCCAGTTCATCAGCAGATAGGAGAAATCGGCCAGCGGATCGCCAAGCGTCGACAGCTCCCAGTCGAGCACCGCCACCACGCGCGGCTGGGCGGCGTCGAAGATCATGTTGTCGATCCGGTAGTCGCCATGCACGATCGACACCCGGTCCTGCACCGGCATCGTGCGCGGCAGCCAGTCGATCAGCCGGTCCATCTCCGGGATCGTTTCGGTTTCCGACGCCCGGTACTGCTTGGTCCAGCGCGCGACCTGGCGTTCGAAATAATTGCCCGGCTTGCCATAATCGCCAAGCCCGATCGCGGCGGGATTGAGCGCGTGCAGATCGGCAAGCGTGTCGATCATCGCGTGATAAAGGCCGCGCCGCTCATCGGGTGTGCAGCCGGGCAGCGACCCGTCCCACAGATTGCGGCCTTCAGCGAGGCCCATCACGTAGAACATCGATCCGATCACGTCCGGATCGGTGCACAGGCCATAAGGCCGGGCGACCGGAAAGCCCGCCGGATGCAGCGCCGCGATCACCCGATATTCGCGGTCGACCGCATGGGCCGAGGGCAGCAGCGGCCCGAATGGCTGGCGGCGCAGCACATAGGCGGTGCCCGGCGTGTCGATCCGGTAGGTCGGGTTCGACTGGCCGCCCTTGAACCGCGACAGGGTGATCGGGCCGACAAAGCCCGCGACATTGGCCTTACACCACGCGGTCAGCCGCGCTTCGTCCAGCCGGTCCTTTTCCGGCACCGCCATGGTGCCGACCATCGTTTCGTCCGCGCCGCTCATTGGTAGACGACCACCGAACGCGTCGCATCGCCCTGGCGCAGCCGGTCGAACGCATGGTTGATGTCGGCAAGCGGCACACGCTCGGCGATGATCGAATCAAGGTCGAGCATGCCGCGCATGTAGAAATCGACCAGCCGGGGAATATCGACCGGAAAGCGGTTGTCGCCCATCAGCGCGCCCTGCAGCTTCTTGGAGCCGAGCAGGTCCATCGCCGACAGCCCGACCTTGTGGTCGAGCGGCATCATGCCAAGGATCGTCGCCGTCCCGCCCCGGCGCAGCAGCTTGACCGCAAGGTCGCCCGAGGCCGGGCGGCCGACCGCCTCGATCGCATGATGGACGCCGCCCCGGGTCAGCTCGATCACCGTGCCGGCGGTGCCGTCGGCCGACGGATCGAAGCTGTCGGTCGCGCCCAGCTTTTCGGCGAGCGCGCGCTTTTCGGGCACCGGGTCAAGCGCGATGATCCGGCCTGCGCCCGCGATCCGCGCGGCATTGACCGCCGCCAGCCCGATCCCGCCACAGCCGATCACCGCCACGGTTTCGCCGGGCGTCAGCCGGGCGGCGTTGAACACCGCGCCCGCCCCCGTCGTCACCGCACAGCCGATCACACAGGCGCGGTCGAGCGGCATGTCGGGGTTGATCGCGACACAGGCATGCTCATGGACGAGCATCTGTTCGGCATAGGCCGACAGGTTGAGCATCTGATTGACCACCGATCCGTCCGCGGTCAGCGTCAGGCGCGGCGGCTCGCCCTTGCCGCGCCGCGTCGCCGCGCCCAGGCACAGCGACAGCCGCCCGGTCACGCAGAACTCGCATTCGCCGCAATAGGCCGACAGGCAGGTGATGACCGCATCGCCGGGGCGGAGCGCGCGGACCTCGCTGCCGACCTGTTCGACGATCCCCGCCGCCTCATGCCCCGGAATGCAGGGCATGGCATGCGGATAGGCACCGTCGACGAAATGCAGGTCCGACCGGCACACGCCGGTCGCGGCGGTGCGGATCAGCACCTCGTGCGGGCCGGGCTTGGAGACCGTCACATCCTCGATGCGCAGCTCCGAGCGCGGCTCGAACAGGATCGCGGCCTTCACCGCGCGACCCCGAGATCGCCCGAGCTGAACTGCCGCCGCGCGGCGTCGATCGCCTCGCGCCCGCCATATTTGCCGAACTCCAGCCGCGCGATCGACCGGTTATGGACCTCGTCCGGCCCGTCGGCGAGGCGCAGCGTGCGGATGCCCGCATACATTTTGGCCAGCCCCGGATCCTCGGACACGCCCGCGCCGCCAAAGGCCTGGATCGCATCGTCGATCACCTTGAGCGCGACGCGCGGCGCCGCGACCTTGATCATCGCGATTTCGGCCTGCGCCGCCTTGTTGCCGGCCTTGTCCATCATGTCGGCGGCCTTCAGGCACAACAGCCGCGTCATTTCGATGTCGATGCGCGCTTCGGCGACGCGCTGTTCCCAGACGCTGTGTTCGGCGATCACCTTGCCGAAGGCGACGCGCGACAGCAGCCGCCGGCACATCTTCTCCAGCGCTTCCTCCGCCGCGCCGATGGTGCGCATGCAATGATGGATGCGGCCCGGCCCCAGCCGGCCCTGCGCGATCTCGAACCCGCGCCCTTCGCCGAGCAGCATGTTCTCGGCGGGCACGCGCACGTCCTTGAGCTCGATCTCCATATGGCCGTGCGGCGCATCGTCATAGCCGAACACCGGCAGGTGGCGCAGGATCGTCACCCCCGGCGCGTCGAGCGGCATCAGCAGCATCGACTGCTGCGAATGGCGGGCGGCGCTGAAATCGGTCTTGCCCATGACGATCGCGATCTTGCAGCGCGGATCGCCCGCGCCGCTCGACCACCATTTGCGGCCATTGAGCACATAATGATCGCCGTCGCGTTCGATCCGCGTCTCGATGTTGGTCGCATCCGACGAGGCGACGGCCGGCTCGGTCATCAGAAAGGCCGAACGGATCTCGCCCTCCATCAGCGGCTTCAGCCACTGGTCCTTCTGCGCGCGGGTGCCGTAACGGTGGAGCACCTCCATATTGCCGGTGTCGGGTGCTGAGCAGTTGAACACCTCCGACGCCCAGCCGATCCGGCCCATTTCCTCGGCGCACAGCGCATATTCGAGATTGGTCAGCCCCGGCCCTTCGAACGCGAAGCTGTCATCGACATGCGGCCGCCCGGCGCTCGGCGGCATGAACAGGTTCCAGATGCCCTGCGCCTTGGCCTTTTGCTTTGCATCCTCGATCGTCTGCAGCACCTTCCAGCGGTCGCCCTCATGCTGCTCGGCATGGTAATCGGGGTCGCGCGGGCGGACGTTCGCCTCGATGAAGTCGCGCACCCGGTCGCGCCAGTAACGCTGGCGTTCGGTCAGGTCGAAATCCATGTCCCTCTCCTTGGTCAGGGTCTGTTCTAAAGGGCGATCAGCGCCGCTTTCCAGTCCAAAAAATGGCGGTTAACCGCCATGTTGGCCGGTCTGCCGCGCTGCCGCTACGGCAAGCTTGGCGAGCCGCGCCTCATGTTCGGCGCGCCCGATCGGGAAGGCGCGGGCGAACAGGCTGCTCGCCACCGCAAAGACGATGGTGATGCCCGCATAGCCGAGCGTCAGCCGGTCGAGCACCGCATCCGGCACCTGGCCGATTCCCGCCCGCGCCGGAAAGCCCGACAGGCTGACGATCTGCCCGGCAAGGAAGATGCCCAGCCCCGTCGTGCATTTCTGGACGAAGAAGAAGCCGGCATAGAACAGCCCCTCGTCGCGCCGGCCGGTGCGTTCCTCCGCCGCCTCGACCAGATCGGCGACCATCGATGAAATCAGGATCATCGTCGCCACGCCCGCCCCGGTGCCCGCTATCGCCAGCAGCAGGAACAGCGGCGCCAGCGCCGGATCGCCGGGGGCCGGGAACAGCCCGGCCAGCCGCAGCCAATAGGGCGCGGTGCCCGCCGCCGCCGCCAGCAGCACCAGCAGCCCGCCCGCGCCCTTCTTGCCCAGCCGGCGGGCCAGCGGCGTCACCGTGAGGAACGCGCCGACCACGCCGATGAACAGGCACACCGAATAGGCAAGCAGGCCGCCGCGCCCGAACTGCCAGACATAGGGCAGCAGATAATTGGTCAGCGCGAACATCATCCCCTGATTGGCAAAGGCGAACAGCCCCATGCCCATCAGGATCAGGAAGGCGCGGTTCGACAGCGCATGGGCGATCCCCCGCAGCTCGCCGCCAAGGCTGTGGCGCGGGGCGGCATTGGCGGGCATCCGCGCATAGGCGCGGTGGGTGCCGAGCGCGGAGACCAGCACCGACATCGCCATCGCCGCCGCGCCGACCGCGCCGAACAGCGCAAACCCGCCCGCGGTGAAGCCGCCGCCCGGCCCGGGGGTGAGCAGCACGCCATAAGCGAGCATCAGCATCGCCAGCCCCGCGCCCCAGCCGAACAGGAAACGGTAGCGGATGACGGCGGTGCGTTCATGATAGTCGCGCGTCATTTCGGGGACGAGCGCTGCGGCCGGTACCTCATTGGCCGACACGCTTGCCCGCACCAGCACGGCGACCGCGAACAGGTGCAGCACCATCGTCTCCGCGCTGAGCGCCGGGGGGTTCCACAGCAGCAGCCAGCTCAGCCCGATCGGCAGCGCCGAGCCATAGAGCCAGGGATGGCGGCGGCCGATCCGGCTGCGCGTGCTGTCGCTGAGCACGCCGATCACCGGGTCGATCAGCCCGTCGATGATGAGCGCGCACAGCAGCACCAGCCCGACCTGATCGGCCGGCAGGCCCAGCACCTGATTGTAAAAGACGAGCAGGAAGACCGAAAAGCCGTTGTCCTTGATGCCATAGGCGATGGACCCGATGCCGATCGCAAGCCGCGCCCGGGTCGGGACCTCGGCGCCGCTCATTTGGCCGCGATCACCGCCAGCGCGTCGAACAGGCCCGGCGTGTCCGGATCCCAGCTGTGCCGCGGCCCGACCGACAGCCCGCCATCGACCAGCAGGTCGGTGCCGGTGATGAACGACGCATCGTCGCTGAGCAGGAAGCAGACGGCGGCGGCAATGTCTTCCGCGCGGCCGGCACGGCGGATCGGCTGGGCGTTCGACGCGGCCTGGGCGATCATCGCGTTTGCGGTGTCGCGCACGGTGCCGGTCAGCTCCATCGCGCTGGCAAAGATGTTGGTGGTGATGAAGCCCGGCAGCACGGCGTTCACGCGGATGCGGTGGCGGGCAAGGTCTGCGGCCGCCATCCGGGTCAGATGGCGCACGCCTGCCTTGGCGACCGAATAGGCGGTGGGCGCAGCCCCCGCCGCCAGCGCGGCGACGCTGGCTGTGTTGACGATCGCCCCGCCGCCAAGCGCGGTCATCGCCGGCGCGGCATGGCGGATGCCCAGCGCGACCGACGACAGCAGCAGCGCCATCGTCCGGTCCCAGCCGGCAAGATCGATCTCGTCGATCGGCGCGCGCAGCCCGCCGGCCCCGGCATTGTTGAACAGCAGGTGCGGCCCGCCCAGTTCCTGCGCCGCGGCGACCAGCGCGACGATGTCGGCCTCGGCGGTCACGTCGGTCGGGCGGAAATGGATGCGCCCGCCGCCCTCGGCCGCCAGCGCCGCACCGCCTTCTGCATCGATGTCGCCCATCACCACGGTCGCGCCCTCGGCCGCCAGCCGCAGCGCCGTCGCGCGGCCGATGCCCGATGCGCCCCCGGTCACGATCGCGACCTTGCCCTCAAACCGCATGTCAGTCTCCCGTCCTGCCGGCGGCGTCGGCCCCGGCCTCAATCTGTTTCAGGATCTGGCCGGCGCGCCAGTAATGCCAGATCGGCCAGGGGGTGATCGCGGCCATGGTGAGCAGCGCATAGCGCAGCGATTCCGTGCCGAAATATGGCCGGTAAAGATCGCTGAGCGCGCCGGTGACCGCCGGGCCGAGCCCCAGCCCGATCAGGTTGATGACCAGCAGCGTGATCGCCGCCCACATCGCGCGCAGCCGGATCGGGGCCAGCCCCTGGATCAGCGCAAAGCTCGGGCCGAGATAGCTCGACTGGAGCAGCACCGACACCGCCTGGGCGGCGACCGCGACCGGAAAGCTGGGCGCGAGGTAGACGAGCGCCATGAACGGCATCGCCGCGGTCTTGAGGATCGCGACCAGCCAGCTTTGCACATGCTGGCCCGCCTTGCGTGCCCAGCGGTCGGCGATCATTCCGCCGCCCACCCCGGAGATCGTGCCGACAATGGCGACCAGCGGGCCGAGCACCAGCCCAACGGTCGCCGTGTCGAGATTGTAGGAGCGGATGTAATAGGTCAGCCCGAACGAGGTCAGCGCATAGCCGACCAGCGAGGTGAGGGTGACGCCCATCACCAGATGGCGCGCCGCCGGATTGGCCCAGATGGTCGTAAACCCCTCACCCAGCGGCGGCTGGGTGGTCGAGGTGATGCGCGCCGGTTCCGACAGGCCGCGCCGCGGCTCGACCACCAGCAGCCGGACGATGACTGCAAGCGCCAGCCCCGGCAGGCCGACCGCCATGATCGCCGTGCGCCAGCCATATTGGTGCGCCAGCCAGCCGCCGAGGATCGTGCCGAACCCGCCGCCCAGCACCACGCCCGAGGCATAGATGGCCATCGCCCCGGCGCGCCGGTCGGGCGGGTAGAGATCGGCGATCATCGAATGGCTGGGCGGGCTGGACCCGGCCTCGCCGATCCCGACGCCGATCCGCGCGGCGAGCAATTGCGCATAATTCTGCGCCAGCCCGCACAAAGCGGTGAACAGGCTCCACACCGCCAGCGACACCGCGACGATGTTGCGCCGGTTGCCGCGATCGGCGAGCCGCGCGACCGGAATGCCGAGCGTTGCGTAGAACAGCGCAAAGGCAAAGCCCGCGACCAGCCCGAGCTGCAGATCGGTCAGGTCGAGGTCGCGGCGGATCGGCTCCATCAGGATCGCGAGGATCTGCCGGTCCATATAGGAGAAGAAATAGGTCAGGGTCAGCAGCCCAAGGGTCAGGCCGCGCCGCCTCAGCGCCCGCTCATCGGCTGATTCCATGTCCGTCCTCATCCTGCGGCGCTCCTTTTTGGGCGTCCGGCGTGCAAGCTGGACTTGACGGACACGTAAGGTCAACCCGATTGAATGCGGAAAAGGAGAGGAAAATGGCCCTGGACGCGGAGACTTTCGAAGCGCTTGTGGAGAATGTCCGTCGTTACGTAGCGGAAAGGCTGCGGCCGATCGAAGCGCAGGTCGAAGAGGATGATTCGATCCCCGATGCGGTGCTCGACGAGATGAAGGCGATGGGCCTTTACGGCCTGTCGATCGCCCCCGAATATGGCGGCCTTGGCCTGTCCATGGCCGAGGAAGTGCGCATCGCGTTCGAGCTGGGGCGCACCACCCCGGCCTTCCGCTCGGCGTTCGGCACCAATGTCGGCATCGGCAGCCAGGGGCTGGTGATGGCCGGCACCGAAGCGCAAAAGGCGCGCTATCTGCCGCTGATCGCGAGCGGCGAGCTGATTACCAGCTTTGCGCTGACCGAGCCCGAGGCGGGATCCGACGGCGCATCGGTGCGCACCCGCGCGGTGCGCGACGGCGATGTCTACCGGCTGACCGGGTCCAAGCGCTACATCACCAACGCCAACAAGGCCGGGCTGTTCACCGTCATGGCCCGCACCGGCGGCGAGGGGGCGGGCGGCGTGTCGGCCTTTCTGGTGCCGCGCGACCTGCCCGGCCTGTCGGTCGGCACGCCCGAACGCAAGATGGGCCAGAAGGGCGCGCATATCTGCGACGTGCATTTCGACGATGTGCCGGTGCCGGCGGAAAACTTGCTGGGCGCCGAGGGCGAAGGCTTCAAGATCGCGATGCGCGTGCTCGATCGCGGGCGGCTGCACATCGCCGGCGTCTGTGTCGGCGTTGCCGAGCGGCTGATCGCCGACTGTGTCGGCTATGCCACCACGCGGCGGCAGTTCGGCCAGCCGATCTCGAACTTCCAGCTCGTCCAGGCGATGATCGCCGATTCCAAGACCGAGGCGCTTGCCGCCCGCGCGCTCGTTCTCGATGCCGCCGCCGCCAAGGACCGGGGCGAGGCGGTGACGATGGAGGCCGCCGCCGCCAAATATTTCGCCAGCGAGATGGTCGGCCGCGTCGCCGACCGGGCGGTGCAGATCTATGGCGGTGCCGGCTATCTCGCCGATTACGGGATCGAGCGGCTCTACCGCGACGTGCGGCTGTTCCGCATCTACGAGGGCACCAGCCAGATCCAGCAGATCGTCATCGCGCGCGAGACGATCCGGCGCGGCGGCTGACCGTCGCCGCCAATATTTCAGGAGAGGATCATCATGGACATCGCATCTTTCTTCCGCCTCGACGGGCGCGTCGCGCTGGTCACCGGCGGGTCGCGCAACATCGGCCGCTGGATCGCCCAAGGCTTTATCGCGCAGGGGGCCAAGGTCTATATCTCGGCGCGCCGGGCCGAGGACTGCTTTGCCACCGCAGAGGAACTGGGGCCGAACTGCATCGCGCTGCCGCAGGACGTGTCGACCGTCGCCGGCTGCCAGGCGCTCGCCGCGCAGCTTGCCGAGCATGAAAGCCGGCTCGACATTCTGGTCAACAATGCCGGCACCGCCTGGGGCGAGGCGTTCGAGACCTTCCCCGAAAAGGGCTGGGACAAGGTGATGGATCTGAACGTCAAATCGCCCTTCTTCCTCACCCAGGCGCTCTATCCGATGCTCAAGGCGGCGGGCGCGGCCGGGCAGCCGGCCAAGGTCATCAACATCACCTCGATCGACGGCCAGCGCCTCAACCCCTGGGAAACCTACAGCTACCAGACGTCGAAGGCGGCGCTCATCTATCTGACCAAGCGGATGGCGGCGCGGCTGGTTGCCGACAACATCAACGTCACCTCGCTGGCGCCGGGCGCGTTCCCGTCGCAGATGAACCGCGCCGCGCGCGACCATGGCGACGAAGTTGCCCGCGCCATCCCCGCGCGCCGGATCGGCATTCCCGAGGACATGGCGGCCGCCGCGCTCTATCTGGCCGCGCGCTCGGGCGACTATGTGATCGGCGAGACGCTGACCGTCGACGGCGGGCTGGTGAGCGCGTCGTGCGGCGTCAGCATCGACGCCGACTGATCCGCGCCATGGCCGGGAAAATGCCCTGCGCCGCCTTGCGCACAGCCATGGCCCCCGGCCGGCGGGGCTGCGGCGCGGCGATCAGTCGCGCCGCAGCAGCATGTTCATCCGCGCGGCCGCGATCGGCCGCGTGCGATCATCCTGCCAGGCATGGGCGACGACATTGGCGATGCGCGTTCCCAGCCGTTCAACCGTGCCGAGCGCGAAGGTTTCGACCTCGCGCCCGCCGCGCATGAAATCGACCGTCACCGTCACCGGCTTGATGCGCGGGCGGTCGGCATCGGCAAAGGCGGCGTGAAGTGCGGCAAAGGCGGCCATTTCCAGCAGCCCGCCAATGGCGCCGCCGTGCAGGAATCCCGGCCGCCCGGCAACGCCGTGATGATAGGGCATGGCAAGGACGGGCGCGCCCCCTTCCAGGCCCGCGATCCGCAGCTCCAGCAGCTCGGCATAAGGCGGCAGCTTCATGGCAGGTCCGTGAACATATAGGTGCCCGCGACATGGGCGATGGGATCGTCCGGGTCGCCGTCATGCGCCTGGCCGCGCACAAAGGCGATGCTGCGCGTCAGCCGATAGCATTCGCCGCGGCCGATCACCGCGCGGCCGGGCGTTGCCGGGCGCAGATAATCGATCCGGAGGTCAAGTGTCGCCTGGGCGCGGAACTGGTCCTGGCGGATCCAGATCGCCATGCTGGTCGCCATGTCCATCAGCGCCAGGATCGGGCCGGAGGCGAGCACGCCGCTGTCCGGATCGCCGACCAGCGCGTCGCGATAGTCGATGGCCAGTTCCGCCCAGTCCGGGCCATGGCCGACATAGCGCAGCCCGATCAGCCCGCCATGCGCGCGGCTGGCCAGGGTGCGCACGAAACGTTCGGGGTCGAAGCGCGTGTCGAACGGCATGGACCCCGCTTAAGCTGGCTTGACGCGGACGGCAATGCCGCACGCCGCCGCAACCGCATCAGAACAAACGGCATAACGACATCATAACGACAATGGAGAGAGACGCCCCATGCACCCCGCCCGCCATGCCCTGACCCAACCCGACAAACCGGCGCTGATCATGGCCGAGACCGGCGAGACGCTGAGCTTTGCCGAGCTTGACGCCCGTTCGAACCGCGCCGCCCAGCTCTACCGGGCGCGCGGCTGCCGCCGCGGCGACGTGGTCGCCCTGTTCCTTGAAAATCATCTCCGCTACCTCGAACTGGCCTGGGGCGCGCAGCGTGCCGGCCTGTTCTTCGTCTGCGTGTCGAGCAAGCTGACCCCGGCCGAGGTCGATTACATCCTGACCGACAGCGGCGCGCGGCTGCTGATCACCCAGGCCAGCCTCGCGCGCACGGCGGCCGCGCTGACGGTCGCCGGGATCGACCGGCTGGTGCTCGACGGCGATGTGCCGGGCTTTGAGGATGCCGAGGCCGCGCTGGCGCTGATGCCGCCCGAGCCGATCGAGGACGAAAGCGCCGGCGTCGACATGCTCTATTCGTCCGGCACCACCGGCCGGCCCAAGGGAATCAAGGTCGCGCTGCCCGATCCGCCGGAAATCGACGCGCCCAACACGCTGATGCTGCTCGCCCAGGGGCTGTACGGGATGAATGCCGACAGCATCTATCTGTGCCCGGCGCCGCTCTATCACGCCGCCCCCCTGCGCTGGACGATGACCGCCCAGCGGCTGGGCGGCACCGCGGTCGTCATGGCCCATTTCGATCCCGAGGCGGCGCTCGCCGCGATCCAGCGCTACAAGGTCACCCACGGCCAGTTCGTGCCGACCCATTTCGTGCGCATGCTGAAACTGCCCGAGGCGGTGCGGCGCGGCTATGACACCTCGTCGCTCAAGGTCGCCTTCCACGCCGCCGCGCCCTGCCCGGTGCCGGTCAAGCAGGCGATGCTCGACTGGTGGGGGCCGGTGATCCACGAATATTATGCCGGCTCCGAAGGCAATGGCATGACCGCGATCGGCCCGGTCGACTGGCTGGCGCATCCCGGTTCGGTCGGCCGCGCCGTCCACGGCATCGCGCATATCTGCGACGAGGACGGCAATGTGCTGCCGCCGCGCGAGACCGGGATGGTCTATTTCGAAAGCCCGACCAGCTTTGAATATCACAACGATCCCGAAAAGACCGCGCAGACGCGCAACCGCCATGGCTGGTCGACGCTGGGCGATGTCGGCTGGATGGACGAGGACGGGTTCCTCTATCTGACCGACCGGGCGAGCTTCATGATCATTTCGGGCGGGGTGAACATCTATCCGCAGGAGATCGAGAACCATCTCGTCACCCACCCGTCGGTCGGCGATGTGGCGGTGATCGGCGGGCCGCATGACGAAATGGGCGAAGAGGTGATCGCGGTCATCGAACCCGCGCCGGGGGTTGCGCCCGGACTGGAGCTGGCCGAGGAGCTGACCCGCTTCTGCCGGGCCGCCCTGTCGGGGGTGAAGACGCCGCGCCGGTTCGACTTTGTCGACGAACTGCCGCGCCACCCGACCGGCAAGCTCTACAAGCGCCTGTTGCGCGACCGCTATTGGGGCAAGACCGAAACGAGGATCGTATGACCGCAGCACCGACCGATGAAGACCGGGTGACGATCGCCTTTGACGGCGGCGTCGCCGATGTCCGGCTCAACCGGCCCGACAAGCTCAACGCGCTCGATCCGGCGATGTTCGCCGGGATCGAGGCCGCACTTGCCCGGCTGGCGGCGATGCCCGGCCTGCGCGCGGTCGTGCTGTCGGGCGAGGGGCGGGCGTTCTGCGCGGGCCTCGACATGGCGAGCATGGCCTCGGGCGGGGCGAGCGCGGCGCTGGGCGGCGGGGCCGACCTCACCCAGCGCACGCACGGCCCCGCGAACATCTTCCAGCATGTCGCCTGGGGCTGGCGCGCGCTGCCGGTGCCGGTGATCGCGGCGGTGTCGGGCATCGCCTTTGGCGGCGGCTGCCAGATCATGTCGGGGGCCGATATCCGCATCGCCCGCCCCGATGCGCGGCTGTCGATCATGGAAATGAAATGGGGGCTGGTGCCCGACATGGCGGGCATCGCGCTGTGGCGCACGCTGGTGCGCGACGATGTGCTGCGCGAACTGACCTATACGGCGCGCGAGTTTTCAGGCGCCGAGGGCCAGACGCTCGGCTTCGTCACCCGGCTTGCCGATGATCCCCATGCCGAGGCGATGGCGCTGGCGCGGGCGATCGCGGCGCGCAACCCCGAAGCGATGCGCGCCGCCAAGCGGCTCTATAACGCCGCCGCCGGCGATCCTGAACCGCTGCTGGTCGCCGAAAGCGTCGAGCAGGCGGGGGTCATCCGCCGCCCCAACCAGGTCGAGGCGGTGATGGCCAATATGCAGAAGCGCGCGCCGGTGTTCGCCGACTGACGCGCTGGGGGACGGCCGGTGCGCGCACCGGCCGTCCCGCCGATCCGATGCACACGGATCGCAAACCGGTCTAGCGGATGCCCAGCTGCTTGTGGGTCTGGACCGACAGCCGCCAGCGCGGATGATCGAGGCAATAGGCGATCGCCGCGCGGGTGTTGGCGGCGACGTCCGGCCCGTCCATCGGCTGGAGTAGGAAATGCCGGAAATCGAGGCCCGCGAACCGGTCGGGCAGGGCATCGGCCTGGGGATAGACCAGCTTCAGCTCGTCGCCCGACGTGACCGCCAGCGTGGCTGTGGATTTGGGGCTGACGCACAGCCAGTCGATGCCCGGCGGGGGCGCGATGGTGCCGTTGGTTTCGACCGCGATCTCGAAACCATGCGCGTGCAGCGCGTCGATCAGCGGCGGATCGAGCTGAAGCAACGGCTCGCCGCCGGTCATCACCACCAGCCGCTGGCCGCCATCGCCGCCCCATGCGGCGGCAACGGCATCGGCAAGCGCCGCCGCATCGGCAAAGCGCCCGCCGCCATCGCCATCGGTGCCGACAAAATCGGTGTCGCAGAAGCGGCAGATGGCGCTGGCCCGGTCGGCCTCCCGCCCGCTCCACAGGTTGCAGCCGGCAAAGCGGCAGAACACGGCCGCGCGCCCGGCATTCCGGCCCTCGCCCTGCAACGTGTAGAACAGTTCCTTGACCGCATAGGCCATGTGCGCGGCCTTAGCGGGCGGGGGTCGGTTCGGGCAGCAGCGGCGGCGGCGTCGCCGGGCCGCGCGGCTGCAGGATCGCACTCGTTTCCAGAATGTCGAGCGCCTGGCGCGTGCGGACATAGCGCCGCGCGGCGGCGAGCCAGTTCCCGGCCTCGTTGTGGCCGGGCAGGCGGATGATTTCGACCATCGCCTTGTCCACCTGGCCACCGGCAAGCAGGCGGCGGGCATGGCGCAGCCGTTCGGCCGGGCCTGTCGAGGGCGTGCCGGCCTTGCGGATGACGATCAGCCCGCCCAGCTCGCGGCGCAGCGCCGTCCACCAGCCCTCGCTGTCAACGCCGCTGGTCAGCGCTGGCGCAAGATCGTCCAGCCCCAGCTGCAGGTCTTCAAGCGTGACCGGCTGGCGCGCGGCGTCGATCACCAGCGCCACCGCCTGGGGCTGGGCCGCGCCAAAGCGTGTGCGCAGCTCGGCCTCGATATAGCCAAGCCCCAGCCCCCGGTCGATCGCGCGGCGGGCGGCAAAGGCGATCAGCAGCCCTTCGGCACGGGCGGCATTGGCCCCGGCGGCATTGGCGCGTTCGGCGACCCGGTCGATGCGCAGTTCGATCTCGCTCACCCGCCCGTCCAGCGAGGCGGCAAGCGCGGGGGCGAGCGCCGGAGCGGCTGAGGCGGGGGGCGCGGCAACAGGCTGGACCTGGACTGGCGCCGTGGCGCCTGGCGGCGGCCCGGTTTCGATCGCCAGCATGTCGCGCAGCGCCGGCCAGCTGCTCAGCGCCCAGACGGCCAGCGCCAGCCCGCCCAGAAAGGCGACCATGCCGATCAGAAACGCGCCGGACCGGCGCGGCACCGGGCGCGGCCCGCCATCGAGTGAATCGAACCCGTTGGTCATGCCGTCATCCCTGACACAGACGCGCGGCGACCGCCAGCAGCGCGTCATCGTCGCTTCGGGGCGCAATGCCGACCGCGTCCCAGCCGGTGCCCGCCGCCGCGGCGACGGCGGGGCTGATCGCGGCGATGCGGTGACGCGCGGGCACCGCCCCATCGGGTGCGACCAGCGCCCGGTAGTGGCGGGCGGCGCGCGGCGAATGCAGCAGCGCCAGATGCGGCCCCGGCGGCAAAGCAGGCGGCGGATCGACAGCCTCCGACGCATAGACGGTGACCGGCAGGATCTCAGGCAGGGCGGGGGACGGCACCCGGTCCGCGCCCGCCAGATGCAGCAGCGCCCGCACCCCGTCTGCTGCGGCGCGCGCCGCAGTGCCAGCAACATCGCCGGGGCCGGTGCGGATATCGACAAAGCCGGCAGCGGCTGCCGCCTCCGCCGTCGCGTGGCCGACCGCATAGAGCGGCAGGCCGGCCAATCCGGCGGGCGCGGTGCCGATCGCGCGGGCGGCGTTGGCGCTGGTCATCAGCAGCGCATCGAACCGCGCATCGGGCAGCGCCCAGGCGCGCGGCACGATCCGGAACAGCGGCGCGATCACCGGATCAAGGCCGAGCGCCCGCGCGCGCGCCGCCGTTGCCGCGGCCCCGGGCTGGGGGCGCAGCACCAGCAGCGTCATCCGACGAACAGCGCCTTCAGTTCGGCAGGCGCGCGGCCCAGCAGCTCTTCGGCCAGCTCTTCGGCATCGCCCTCGACCGCGATTTCGGCGGTGTCGCCGACATGCTGGCTGCCATCGGGCGACAGGATTTCGGCGCGCATCCGCATCAGCCCGCCATCCGGCTCGGCAAGGGCGGCGACCGGCGACCGGCAGCCCGCACCCAGCCGCGCCAGAAAGGCGCGTTCGGCAAACACGCAGGCGGTGGTCGCCGGATGATCGATCGCCGCCAGTAGGTCGCGCATCCGGTCATCGCCCGCGCGCGCCTCGATGCCCACCGCGCCCTGCGCCGGGGCGGGCAGCATCTCGTCGGTCGCGATCGCGACGCCGATATCGCCATGCCCCAGCCGGTCGAGCCCCGCGGCGGCGAGCAGGGTCGCATCGACTTCGCCCGCCTCAAGCTTGGCCAGCCGCGTCTCGACATTGCCGCGATAGAGCAGGGTTTCGACGTCCGGCCGCGCCCGCTTCAGCTGCGCGGCCCGGCGCGGCGAGCTGGTGCCGATGCGCGCGCCCTGCGGCAGCGCGGCGATCGAGGCCGCGCCGATCAGCCGGTCGCGGACATCGGCGCGCGGCAGCATGGCGGCGATGCAGATGGTCGCCGGGCGGATCGTTTCGACATCTTTCATCGAATGGACGGCAAAATCGATTCGGCCTTCGGTCAGCGCGACATCCAGCTCCTTGGTCCACAGCGCCTTGCCGCCCAGATCGGCGAGCGCACGGTCCTGAAACCGGTCGCCGCTGGTCTTGAATGTCACGATTTCAATATCTTCTTCGCTCCAGCCATGGGCGGCGGCCAATGCGGCGCGGACCATGCGGGCCTGGGTGAGAGCAAGAGGCGAGCCGCGGGTGCCGAGCCGGAGAATGCGTTCCATGGCCGCAGCTTAGACAGGACCGGCGCAAGAAGGTAGGGGGCGAGGCATGGCAATCATCCTCGGCCTTGAATCAAGTTGCGACGAGACGGCGGCGGCGCTTGTCGATGACGGGCGGCGCGTGCTGGCCCACCGGCTGGCCGGGCAGGAAGCGGCGCACCGCCCCTTTGGCGGGGTGGTGCCCGAAATCGCCGCGCGCGCCCATGTCGAGGCGCTGTGCCCGCTGGTTGAAGCCGCGCTTGCCGATGCCGGGCTGCGTCTGGCCGATGTCGATGCGGTGGCGGCGACCGCCGGGCCGGGGCTGATCGGCGGCGTCATGGTCGGGCTGGTGACGGCCAAGGCGCTGGCGATGGCGGCGGACAAGCCGCTGATCGCGGTCAATCATCTGGAAGGCCATGCGCTCAGCCCCCGCCTTGCCGATGCTGGGCTGGCCTTTCCCTATCTGCTGCTGCTGGTGTCGGGGGGCATTGCCAGCTGCTGTTCGTCGCCGGGGTCGGGCGTTACCGGCGGCTGGCGACGACCATCGACGATGCGGCGGGCGAGGCGTTCGACAAGACCGCCAAGATCCTCGGCCTCGGCTTTCCGGGCGGGCCGCGTGTCGAGGCGGCGGCCGCGCGCGGCGATCCGCGTGCGGTGCCGCTGCCCCGGCCGCTGGTCGGCACGGCCGAGCCGCATTTCTCGTTCGCCGGGCTGAAAAGCGCGGTGCTGCGCGCCCATGGCACCGGGGCCCACCGCGCCGAGGACATTGCCGCATCCTTCCAGCAGGCGGTGATCGACTGTCTGGTCGACCGCACCGCGCGGGCGATCGCCGCCAGCCCGGGGGCGACCGCTCTGGTCGTCGCCGGGGGCGTTGCCGCCAATGGCGGGGTGCGCGCGGCGCTGGAGGCGTTGGCGACGGCGCATGGCCTGCCCTTTGTCGCGCCGCCGCTCTGGCTGTGCACGGACAATGCGGCGATGATCGCCTGGGCCGGGGCGGAACGCTTTGCGCTCGGCCATGCCGATCCGCTCGACACGCCGGCGCGCGCGCGCTGGCCGCTCGATCCGGATGCCGCGCCGGCGCGCGGCGCGGGCGTCAAGGCGTGAGGCGGCACGGGCAACAGGGAACAGGGGCAGGATGGGCACCGAGATGAAGCTGGGCGTCGTCGGGGCGGGCGCATGGGGCACGGCGCTGGCGCAGCTGGCCGCCGCCGGCGGGGCGGAGGTGCCGATCTGGGCGCGCGAGGCCGAAGTCGTCGCGGCGATCAACGCCACCCACGCCAATCCGCTGTTTCTGCCGGGCATCGCGCTGTCGCCCATGGTGCGCGCGACCGGCGATCTGGCCGATCTTGGCGGCTGCGATGCGCTGCTGCTGGTGACGCCCGCCCAGCATCTGCGCAGCGTGCTGTTGGCCGTTCCGCCCGGCCCCGCGCTCATCCTGTGCGCCAAGGGGATCGAGGCGGGCACGGGCATGCTGATGTCCGACATCGTGGCCCAGCTCTGCCCCGGCCGGCCGCTCGCCGTGCTGTCGGGGCCGACATTCGCGCACGAGGTGGCGGCCGGGCTGCCGACGGCGGTGACGCTTGCCTGTGCCGATCCCGCGCTCGGTCAGGCGCTGGCGCAGCGGCTCGCCGGTCCCGCCTTCCGGCCCTATCTGTCCGCCGATGTGATCGGCGCGGAGATTGGCGGCGCGGTCAAGAATGTGCTCGCCATCGCCTGCGGCGTGGTCGAGGGGCGGGGGCTGGGCCTCAACGCCCGTGCGGCGCTGATCAGCCGGGGCTTTGCGGAAATGACCCGGTTCGGGCTGGCGCGCGGGGCGGAGCGCGAGACGCTGGCCGGCCTGTCGGGGCTGGGCGATCTGGTGCTGACCTGTTCGTCGACCAGCTCGCGCAATTTCGCGCTCGGCAAGGCGATTGGCGAGGGCAGGCCGGCGGCCGCGCTGATGGCCGATCGCCGCACGGTTGCCGAGGGCGCGTTCACCGCGCCGGTGCTGCAACAGGCGGCGCGGGCGATCGGCGTCGACATGCCGGTCGTCGATGCGGTGTGCGCGCTGCTCGCCGAAGGTGCCGATGTCGGCGCGGTGACGGCGACGCTCCTCGCCCGGCCACTGCGCGCGGAGGGGGCTTAAGTCGCGGCACGGGGAGTCTTTAGTTGTCGCGGTACCGGCCCGCTCCCCCACCCGGCCACCCATATGATACTGCCGTTGGGTGGCCGGGTGGGGGAGCGGGCCGGTGCCGCCTCCGCGCCGGGAGGCGCGCAACGAACACCCTCCTCAGAAGTCGATGGCGATGCCCTTCAACTCCCAGTCGCCATAGCGGACGGGGTTGAGGCCAAGGGGATCATCCTCGCCTTGTGCAGCCTCCGGCGCGGCCTTGGGCGCGGGTTGCGGCACCGGCGGGCTGGGGGACAGATATTCGGGCGGCTTCACATGGGCCGGGCGTTCGCCCATTGCGGTCTCCCTTCGACATCAGGCGGCTGTGATACCCCGACAGCGGGGCCGGGTTAACATTGGGGCAACAGAGGGATCGGGCAAGACCATGGGCGGCGATAAAATGGCGGACGGGCCGGGGCTGGCGGCACGGCGGGCGGCGCTCAGGCTGCTCGATGCGGTGCTGCGCCGGGGGCTGCCGCTCGAGGCGGCGCTCGATGCCGCCGCGCGCGAGCTGACGCGCGGCGACGACCGGGCGCTTGCCCATGCGCTGGCTGCCGCCGTGCTGCGCCGCCTGCCCGATCTCGATGCGCTCATCGATTCGGCGACCGCCCGGCCGCTGCCCGCCGATGCCAAGGCGCGGTTTGCGCTGCGCATCGCGCTGGCGCAGGCGCTGGTGCTGGGCACGCCGGGCCATGCGGCGATCGCCACCGTGCTGCCGCTGGTCGATGGCGGGCCGCGCAAGCTGGTGCACGGCGTGTTCGGCACGCTGATGCGGCGGCGGGTGGCGCTGCCGGCGCGGCCGTCCCTGCCGGGTGGAGTGGCGCAGCGCTGGCTGGCCGCGTGGGGGCGCGACATGATCGATGCCGCGGCAGAGGCGATCGCCGCCCCGGCCCCGATCGATCTCAGCTTCGCTGTCGAGCCCGAGGCGTTTGACGGCGTGGCGCTCGCCCCCCGCCACCGCCGGCTGCCGCCCGGCACCCGCGTCACCGAACTGCCCGGCTATGCCGAGGGCGGCTGGTGGGTGCAGGATCTGGCCGCGTCGATCCCGGCGCGGCTGCTGGGCGCAGGCGGCGGGCGGCAGGCGCTCGATCTGTGCGCGGCACCGGGGGGCAAGACGCTGCAGCTGGCGGCGGCGGGCTGGCGGGTGACGGCGCTCGACAATGCGCCGGCGCGGCTCGACCGGCTGCGCGACAATCTGGCGCGCACCGGCCTGCCGGCGGAGCTGGTGCTGGCCGATGTGCTCGACTGGGCGCCGCCTGCGCCTGTCGATGCGATCCTGCTCGATGCGCCGTGCAGCGCGACCGGCATTTTCCGCCGCCACCCCGATGTGCTCCACCGCGTGCGCGCCAAGGACATTGCGGCGCTGGCCGAGCTGCAGGGGCGACTGCTGGCGCGGGCGGCGGGCTGGCTGCGGCCCGGCGGCATTCTGGTGTTCGCCACCTGCTCGCTCGAGCCGCAGGAGGGCGAGGCGCATCTGGCAGCGGCGGAGGCGGCGGGGCTGGAACCGGTGCCGGTGCTGGCGGACGAGCTGCCGCCCGGCATCCTGCCCGATCCGCGCGGCCATGTCCGCACGCTGCCGTCGATTCTGGCCGATCAGGGCAGGCTCGACGGCTTCTTCATCGCCCGTTTCCGCCGGGCCGGCCAGGCGGGCGCGGATTGACAAGCGGGGCCGGCCCCGCCCAAGCGGCGCGGATGAGCGACGATGCCCGTTTCGGCCTGTCCCGCCAGCTGCGCCTGCCCGGCCCGTTCCCGCTCGACGGCGGCACGTCGCTTGGCGAGATCGAGATCGCCTATGAAACCCATGGCCGGCTGAATGCGGCGGGCAACAACGCGGTCCTGATCTGCCATGCGCTGACCGGCGACCAGCATGTCGCCTCGCCGCATCCGCGCACCGGCAAGCCCGGCTGGTGGACGCGCATGGTCGGCCCCGGCAAGCCGGTCGATCCCGAGCGGCATCTGATCATCTGCGCCAATGTGCTGGGATCGTGCATGGGCTCGACCGGCCCGGCGAGCCTCGATCCGGCGACGGGCACGCCCTATGCGATGCGCTTTCCGGTGATCACCATCCGCGACATGGTGCGCGCGCAGGCGGCGCTCCTCGACCATCTCGGCATCGCGCGGCTGCGCGCCGTGGTCGGCGGGTCGATGGGCGGGATGCAGGCGCTCAGCTGGGCCGCCACCTATCCGGCACGGGTCGAGGCGGCGGTGGTGATCGCCTCCGCCGCCCGCCATTCGGCGCAGAACATCGCCTTTCACGAGGTCGGCCGTCAGGCGGTCATGGCCGATCCGCGCTGGCGCGGCGGCGATTATTACGCCAGCGGCGATCCGCCGACCGCGGGGCTGGCGGTCGCGCGCATGGCGGCGCACATCACCTATCTGTCCGAAGCCGGGCTGACCGAGAAATTCGGCCGCCGCCTGCAGGGGCGGCCCGACAAGCCGGGCGGGGCCAAGAGCTTCGGCTTCGACGCCGATTTCCAGGTCGAAAGCTATCTGCGCCATCAGGGGTTGAGCTTCACCGACCGGTTCGATGCCAATTCCTATCTCTACATCACCCGCGCGCTCGATTATTTCGATCTGGCCGAGGATCATGGCGGGCGGCTGGCCGACGCGTTCCGGGGCAGCGCGGCGCGTTTCTGCCTGATCAGCTTCGACACCGACTGGCTTTATCCGACCGCCGAAAGCCGGGCGATCGCCCATGCGCTCAACGCCGCCGGCGCGGCGGTCAGCTGTGTCGAGCTTTCAAGCCCGTTCGGCCATGACGCCTTTCTGCTCGACGCGCCGGAGATGAACCGCATCGTCGACGGCTTTCTGAGGGCCGGGGAATGACCGCGCTGCGCCCCGATCTGGCGATCATCGCTGCCAATGTCGCGCGCGGCACGCGGGTTCTGGACATTGGCTGCGGCGACGGTGCGCTGATGGCGGCGCTGCGCGACGCGCGCGGCGTCGATGCGCGCGGGCTGGAGCTTGATCCCGCCAATGTCGCCGCCGCCGTGGCGCGCGGCCTGTCGGTGATGCAGGGCGATGCCGATGTCGATCTGGTCGATTACCCCGCCGGGGCGTTCGACTATGCGATCCTCAGCCAGACACTGCAGACGACGCGCCGCCCCGACCTTGTGCTCGACCAGCTGGTGCGGATCGGGCGGCGGGCGTTCGTGTCCTTCCCGAACTTCGCCCATTGGCGGGTGCGGCTGTCGCTGCTGTGGGGCGGGCGGATGCCGGTCACGCGGCTGCTGCCGCTGCAATGGTATGAAACGCCCAACATCCACCATGTCACGATCGACGATTTCCGCGCCCTTGTCGCCGCGCGCGGGCTGGCGGTCGAGGGCAGCTGGTTCCTGTCGGGCGACAGCCTGACCAGCGCGGCGGCAGCGAATTTCCGCGCTGAACATGCGGTTTTCCTGCTCAGCCGGCCGGATTGAGGATCGGTCGCGGGGGTTTTAGCCGGGAAGAACGGCACCGGGGGTTGTTTGTGTGGGAAGAACGGCACCGGCCCGCACCCCCACCCGGCCTCCCATAGCGTAACCTGCCGCCCATGAGGCCGGGTGGGGGTGCGGGCCGGTGCCGTCCCTGCGCCGGAAGGCGCAGCACAAACACGCCCCCCTGCGCCGGAAGCCCTACCCCCGCACCAGCCCGCGCGCGATCAGCGCATTGGCGATCCCGGCCACTTCATCGGGCGTGCGATCATCGCCCAGCACGCCGAAGCGCAGGCCCAGAAACACGTTCATCCCCATGATCGCCCAGGCGACGACTTCGGTGTCGGCGATGCTCAGGTCGCCGCGCCGTTCGGCCTCGCCGAGCCTGAGCGCGATGCGGTCGGCGGTGTTCTGATAATGGGCGCGGTAGCTGTCGGGATCGACGAACTCGGCCTCGTCGATGATGCGGTAGATTTCCTTGTGCGCGCGCACGAAGCCGAGAAAGCTCGCCAGGCCGGCGCGTTCGGCCGCCAGCCCGTCCGGCGCCGCTGCGATCGCCGGGGCGACATGGTCGCGCACCTGCGCCGACATGTCGCGCACCAGCGCCCGGAACACTTCCTCCTTGGAGTTGAAATAGGTGTAGAAGGTGCCGAGCGCGACGCCCGCGCGCTGGGTGATGTGGGTGATGCCGGTGTCGTGAAAGCCGCGCGCGCCAAACTCCGCCGCCGCCGCATCGAGGATCGCGCGCAGCGTCTTGCGCCCGCGCGCGGTGCGCGGCGTCTTGTCGGTCGCGCCGCCGGCTGCCGCCTCGGCCGCTGCGCCATCTGCGGCCGGGCCTGAAGCCGCGTCCGAAGCTGCAACTGTTGCCGCGCCGCTACGCCTGCCGGCCATTTTCCCTCTCCCGCCGCGCTAAAGTTGAAACCCGGTTCAGGTTTCAGTATAGGCCGGGGTGGACCGGGCGCAAGTCATGCCGAAATGACCGCCCGCAGGAGGGGAAGGATGCCAATGAACCGGATGTCGTCGCGCGCGCTGTTTCTGCTGGGGCCGGGCTGCAGGCGCTCGTTTCCGCACCGCTTGCCGCCCAGCAGGTCGAACCGCCGGCCGGGGTCAGCGATCTGGGCGACATCACCGTCACCGCCCGGCGGCGCGAGGAGAGCCTGCTCGACGTGCCGATCGCCATCACCTCCTTCTCCGGCGCGACGCTGGAGCGGACGGGCGCGATCGACATCACCGAGATTTCGGATGTGACGCCGAACGTCACGCTCGAAGTGTCGCGCGGCACCAACACCACGCTCACCGCCTTCATCCGCGGCGTCGGCCAGCAGGATCCGGTGGCGGGTTTCGAGGCGGGCGTCGGCCTCTATCTCGACGATGTCTATCTGAACCGCCCGCAGGCGGCGGTGCTCGACATTTACGATGTCGAGCGGATCGAGGTGCTGCGCGGGCCGCAGGGCACGCTTTACGGCCGCAACACCATCGGCGGCGCGATCAAATATGTGACGCGCGACCTGAACGCCGACGAGGCCGAGGGCGGGTGCGCGGCAATGTCGGCAATTTTGACCAGTTCGATCTGGTGGCGACGGCGAGCACGCCGCTGAGCGACGATTTCCGGCTTGGCGGGTCGATCGGCCGCTTCAGCCGTGGCGGCTTCGGGCAGAATCTCGTCAACGGGCTGGAGAATTACAACAAGGACATCTGGGCGATGCGCGCCAATGCCGAGTTCGGCCGGCGCGGTGATTTCTTCCTGCGCATCGTCGGTGATTACACGCGCGACCGCTCGAACCCGCGCAACGGCCACCGGCTGATCCCCGGCCTGCTGTCGGGCGCGCCGGTGCTTGACGATGTGTTCGACACCCGCGCCGGGCTGACCCGCCCGACCCAGGATGTGAAGGCTTACGGCCTGTCGGGCACCGCCGAATGGACGCTGAACGACACCGTCACGCTCAAGAACATCATCGCTTGGCGCCAGGACCGCAGCCAGACCCCGATCGATTTCGACAGCCTGCCCGCCGCCGATGTCGATGTGCCCGCCATCTACCGCAACCGGCAATTCTCGAACGAATTCCAGGTTCTCTATGAAGGCGAGAAGCTGCAGGGGATCGTCGGCGCCTATTATCTGAATGCGCGGGCGCGCAACATTTTCGACGTCGTGCTGGCGACCACCAACCCGGTGTTCCTGCCGGGGCTGAGCGCATCGACCTCCGGCGACGTGCGCACCAAGACCTGGGCGATCTTCAGCGATTTCACCTATGAACTGAGCGAGCAGATCTCGCTGTCGGTCGGCGGCCGCTACACCTCCGATGAACGCCGGGCGCGCGTCATCCGCGCCAATCTGCTCGGCGGCCCGTCGCCCGAGCTGGGCGGCCAGGGCGTGCAGCTCGGCGCGCGGACGTCCGATTTCACCGGCGCTGAAACCTTCAAGCAGTTCACGCCGCGTGCCTCGATCAGCTGGAAGCCGAGCGAGGATCACACGCTCTATGCCTCCTACCAGAAGGGCTTCAAGGGCGGCGGCTTCGACCCGCGCGGCCTGTCGACGGCCGCACCCGACCTCAATGGCAACGGCACCCGCGAGGCGTCGGAAATCTTCGACTATTTCCTGTTCGACCCTGAAAAGGTGAACAGCTACGAACTGGGCTGGAAGGCGTCGATGCTCGACGATCGGCTGCGCTTCGCGCTCGCCGGCTTCTATGCCGATTACAGCGACGTGCAGGTGCCCGGCTCGGTCGGCGCGGTCATCGGCGGGGTGCCGACCTTTGTCGGCGTGACCACCAATGCCGGCAAGGCGACCTTCAAGGGCGTCGAGCTTGAGATGCAGGCCGGGCTGGCCCGCGATTTCGCGGTGGGTGGCGACCGGCTCAATTTCTCCGGCACGCTCGGCTGGATCGACGCGCAATATGACGAGTTCATCACCAACGTCCCCGGGCGCGGCCCGGTCGACGTCGCCGATTTCCGGCGCATCCAGAACACGCCCGAATGGACGCTGTCAGGCACGCTCGATTACAATGTGCCGCTGGCCGGTGGGCTGTTCACCGCGCTGACCAGCCTGTCCTATCGCAGCAAGACCTTCCAGTTCGAAACGCCCAGCCCGTTCCTCGACCAGCCGGGCTATGCGCTGTGGGATGCCAGCCTGGTGTGGACCAGCGAGGACCAGCGTTACACGATCGGCGCGCATGTGAAGAACATCACCAACCAGCGCTACATCGTCGCGGGCTATCAGTTCCTCGCGACCGATCCGGTCACCGGCGTGCCGACCCGCACCGCGGCGGGTGCCGTGGTGCCGAGCCTTGGCCGCGAGGGCGTGGCGACCGCCTTTTACGGCAATCCGCGCCAGGCGTTCGTGTCGTTCGGCGTGAAGTTCTGAGCTGTCCCACCCCCGGCCCATCGGGCCGGGGGTGTTCATCGGCAAGAACGGGATCGGGTGTTTTTGTTTGGGAAGAACGGCACCGGGATTCTGTTGATCGGGAAGAACGGCACCGGCCCGCTCCCCCACCCGGCCACCCAACGGCAGTATCATATGGGTGGCCGGGTGGGGGAGCGGGCCGGTGCCGTCCCTGCGCCGCAAGGCGCAGCACAGGAAAACCCGGTGCCGCTCTCGCGCCGCAAGGCACGCACCAACATCGCCCCGCTCAGAACAGCCCCGGCAGCTCCAGCTGGGCGGCGCTCGGGTTGGCGGGCAGCAGCGGTTCGGGCGCTGTCCGCGTGGTGCCGAGCGAGCGGGCCTGCTGCCCGGTCGGGATCGGCGTGCAGGGCCGGCCGGCGATGAAGTCGAGCGCGGCGCGCAGCGAGGCTTCGTTGCGGTCGCCGAGCGGCAGGGCGGTATCGTCCGCCGCCTGGCAGCTGTTCGGCACCACCCCTGCCAGCCCGCTGAAATAATTGTCCGATCCCGCCGCGTTGCGGGTCGAGAAGGCCAGCACGCGCAGCCGGTCGTCACAGGCGGCGCGGTCGAGCGCGATCTGGCCGACCGGCTTGCCGAAGCTGTTCGCGCCGACCAGCGCCATGTTGGCGCCGAGATAAGGGATCATCGCGTTGATCACCACCTCGCTGGCCGAGGCCGATGACCCGGTGGTGATGAAGGCGATGCGGGTGGGCGCGACCGATTCTGCCACCGTCTGGAACCGCCGGGTGCGGTTGTTGGCGGCCTTTTCGGGCCGGTAGACGGTCTGGCCGAACACGTCGGCGGCAAAGCGGTTGCGCCCGAGCAGGTCGCCGAACAGCTCGGCGATGCTGAGCAGCCCGCCGCCATTGTAGCGCAGGTCGATGACCAGATCGGTCACGCCCGCGGCGCGGAACCGCGCAAAGGCCTGACGCAGTGGCGCATCGGCCGAGGAGATGAAGGTGCGCAGGTTGAGATACCCCACCTGCCGCCCGCCATCGGACAGGATCTGCACGCCGTAGCGGCTGGAGACCGGCGGAATGTCGAACGACGCCTTGGTGACGCTCACCGTCCGCGTGCCCGTCGGCCCCGAGACGCGCAGCGTGCGCGCCAGCCCGGCGGTGTTCGGTCCCAGCGCGTCGGTGATCGCGGCCGCGCCGCCGCGCGCGAACAGATCCTCCACCGGGGTCAGCGAGGTCGGGCCGGTGCCGATCGCCTCGATCCGGTCGCCCCGGTCCAGCCCGGCGGCCAGCGCCGGCGCGCCCTCATAAGCCTCGATGATCGTCACCCGCCGGGCCACCGGATCGGACTGGAGCCGGATGCCGAAGCCGGCGGTCGTGCCCTGGGCGAAAAAGGCGTTTTCCTCGGCAATCGAGGTGACAAAGGTGAAGAACCGGTCGCGCCCCTGCGCGCGCGCGGTCGCGGTCAGCGCGTCGATATAGGCCTGGACGCTGGTAAAGCCCGCCGGCGACAGCGTGCCGGGCACGGTTTCGGGATAGAGATACCATTCGTCGATGACCGAACGCGCCCAGGCCTGCCGGTCCGACAGGCTGCAATTGGCGGCCACCGGCGGCGGCAGCGGCGTGCCCCCGCCAACCTGCCCCCCGCCGGTCTGCCCGCCGCTCTGGCCGCCCGCGCCGCCACCCCCGCCACAGGCCGACAGCAACAGGGCAAGGGCGGAAACGAGCGTGCGGGCGATCGGGGGACGGGGCGAACGGGCTGTCATCGCCCGATCATGGCCGCACGACCGCGCGCTTGTCCACGCCCTGTTGCCGCCCCGCCGCTCAGGCGCGCAGCGTCGCGCCCAGCTTGGCCGCGGCCGCGACGATGCGGGCCGAAATGCCGGCCAGATCCTCGTCAGTGAAGCTTTTCTCGGCCGGTTGCAGCACGACTTCGACCGCCAGCGACTTCTGCCCCTCGGGCACGCCGGTGCCGGTGAACAGGTCGAACAGCCGCGCGCCGGTGATGCGCGCCTTGTCCGCCCCGCGCACCGCGCGCACCAGCGCGTCGGCGGCCAGATCCATCGGCGCGACGAACGCAAAGTCGCGCGTCACCGCCTGCAGCGCGGGCGGCTGATAGGCCGGGCGCTGGCGGGTCGCGCCGCGCCGCGCCGGCACCGCGTCCAGATAGACTTCGCCCGCCACCACCGGCACCGCCAGGTCGAACCGCCGCGCCAGCGCCGGATGCAGCGCGCCGAACGCCGCCAGCACCGTTTTCGGGCCAAGCCGCAGCGTCGCCGACTGGCCGGGGTGATAGCTGTCGCCAGCCTCGCCCATCACCTGCAGATTGTCGACCGGGGCCCCCGCGGCCTCGAGCAGGGCGAGCGCTTCCGCCTTGGCATCGAACGCGTCGAATGGCTGCGCCCGGCCGCTTGCCCAGCCGCGCGCCGCGCGCTCGCCGGCGAGCACGAAGCCGAGCGTCAGCCGCTCGCCATCCGCCAGATAGCGCCGCCCGAGTTCGAACAGCCTGACGCTCTTCATCCCCCGGTCGATGTTGCGCCGCGCCGCGCCCATCAGGCCCGGCAGCAGCGACGGGCGCATGACCTTCAGATCCTCGCTGATCGGGTTGGCGAGCGTCCATGCGCCGCCGCCCACCGCCCCGGCCTCGGCCTCGGACAGGAAGGACCAGGTGATCGCCTCGTTCAGGCCACGCGCCGCCGCCGTGCGGCGCACCCGCCGCTCGACCAGCTGTTCGGGGCTGGCGGTCGGGCGGGCGACCCCGTCGGCGCGCGGCAGCGGCGTTGACGGCACATGATCGATGCCGGCGATGCGGATCACCTCCTCGACCAGATCGGCGGGGCCGTCGACATCGCGCCGCCAGCTTGGCACGGTCACGCGGAAATCCTCAAAGCCGCCGTCCAGCGCGACCGGATCGCCATTGCCGTCGAGCGGCTGGACGACAAAGCCCAGGCTTTCGAGGATCTCGACCTGGCGCGCGGCGGGCACGGCAAGGCCGCCCAGCGTCGCGGCCAGCCGGGGATCATAGCCGATCACCGCGCCGCCTTCCGGCGGCTCGCCGCTGCGGGTCACCTCGGTTGCGGTGCCGCCGCACAGCGCCAGCACCAGCCGGGTTGCGATCGCCAGCCCCTCGTCCAGAAACGCCGGATCGACGCCGCGTTCGAACCGGGTGCGGGCATCGCTGGTCAGCATCAGCGTCTGGCCAGTGCGGGCGATATGTTCGGGATCAAAATAGGCGCATTCGATCAGCACGTCGCGGGTATCGTCCGCACAGCCCGAATGTTCGCCGCCCATGATGCCGCCGATATCGTGCACCGCCGCATCGTCGGCGATCACGGTCATGCCGCGGGTGAGCGCATAGCTCTTGCCGTTGAGCGCCAGCACGCTTTCGCCGTCCTGCGCCTTGCGCGCCACCAGCCCGCCCGAAAGCTTTGCCATGTCATAGACATGAAGCGGCCGGCCCAGCCCGAGCATGACATAATTGGTGATGTCGACCAGCGCCGAAATCGGCTTCTGCCCCACCGCCTTCAGCCGGCGCTGCAACCAGTCGGGCGAGGGGCCGTTGGTCACGTCGCGCACCGCCTGGCCGTAAAAGGCCGGGCAGCCCGCCGCATCCTCGGTCCGCACATCGGGCCCTGCGCCCTGCGGCACGATTGCCGGCAGGTCCGCGACCACGGCGTCGAGCGGCCGGAGCGTGCCGAGGCCCGCCGCCGCCAGATCGCGGGCGATGCCGCGCACGCCCATGCAATCCTGCCGGTTGGGCGTGATCGCCACGTCGATCACCGGATCATCCAGCCCCGCATAATCGGCAAAGGCGGTGCCGATCGCCGCATCCTCGGGCAGTTCGATGATGCCGTCATGATCATCGCCCAGCTCCAGCTCGCGCGACGAACACATCATGCCGTTGGATTCGACGCCGCGAATGGCGGACACCTTCAGCGCCATGCCATTGGCCGGCACGACCGCGCCGGGCAGGCCGAGCACGCCGACCATCCCCGCGCGCGCATTGGGCGCGCCGCACACCACCTGCAACGGGCCGTCGCCGCAATCGACGCTCAGCACCTGCAGCTTGTCGGCCTGGGGGTGGCGCGCGGCGGTCAGCACGCGCGCGATGCGAAAGCCGCGCAGCCGCTCGGCGGGGTTCTCGACGCCTTCGACCTCAAGCCCGATGCGCGTCAGCGTCAGCACGATCTCGTCGAGACCGGCGTCGGTTTCCAGATGCTCCTTGAGCCAGGACAGGGTGAACTTCATGCGCCGACTCCGGCCGAAAGGGTGGGAATGTCGAGCGACGCGAAGCCGTAATGCCTGAGCCAGCGCAGGTCGCCGTCGAAAAAGGCGCGCAGATCGTCCATGCCATATTTGAGCATCGCCAGCCGGTCGACGCCGGTGCCGAAGGCAAAGCCCTGCCATTCATCGGGATCGAGGCCGCATGCCGCGATCACCCGGCGGTGGACCATGCCGCTGCCCAGCACCTCCATCCAGCCGCCGCCCGGCACGTCGCCGCTGCCGCCGATCACCCGCTTGCCGTCGGTCCAGGTGAAGCCGACATCGACCTCGGCCGACGGCTCGGTGAATGGAAAATAGCTCGGCCGCAGGCGCAGCACGATGTCCTCACGCTCGAAAAACGCCTTGAGGAAGGTCTCGAGCGTCCATTTCAGATGGCCCAGATGGATGCCGCGATCGATCACCAGCCCTTCGATCTGGTGGAACATCGGCGTGTGGGTGGCATCCGAATCCGACCGGTAGACCCGCCCCGGCGCGATGATGCGGATCGGCGGCTTTTGGCTGGTCATCGTGCGGATCTGCACCGGGCTGGTGTGCGTGCGCAGCACGATATCCGGGCCGGACGCCCACCGATCGACAACCTCACGTTCTGTGGACGTTGGTTCCACGTAGAAGGTGTCGTGCATCGCCCGCGCCGGATGCGTTTCGGGGATGTTGAGCGCGGTGAAGTTATGCCAGTCATCCTCGATTTCCGGGCCGCTGGCGACGGCGAAGCCCAGATCGGCGAAGATTTCCGCCAGCTCGTCCATCACCTGGGACACCGGATGGATGCTGCCGCGCGGCCGCTCGGGCGCGGGCAGCGACAGGTCGATCCGCTCCGACGCCAGCCGCGCATCGAGCGCCTGCTGCTCAAGCGCCGCCTTGCGTTCGGCAATCGCTGCGGTCACCGCCTCGCGCAGGCCGTTGATGCGCGGCCCTTCCACCTGCCGCTGTTCGGGGGACATCGCGCCCAGCGTCTTCAAGAGCGCGGACACGCTGCCCTGTTTGCCGACAAGCGCGACGCGCTCGGCATCGAGCGCCTCAAGGGTGGGCGCGGCGGCGATGGCGGCAAGCGCCTGGTGCTGAAGCTGGTCGATCTCGGTCATGGCGCATGTCCCAAAGCAAAAGGGGACGGGCCATGCAAGCGTGCGCGCAAATCCGGCCATGCCGTGCGCCACGCTCTTTTCAAACCGGACCCGACTGTCTTATACGCGTCATACAGTTGTTCAGGGAGAGAAAATGATGCGTATGTCCATGCTGCTCGCCTCGGCCGCACTCGCGCTGGCGGCAGCCGGGCAGGCGGTGGCCGCACCCGCCCGGGACCAGTCGGCCCCCGCCGCACCCAAAGCATCGGCGGCCGATGCTGCGCTGACGAAGCTGTTCGCCGACAGCGACGAGGAAAGCCTGAGGCTCAACCCGATCTCGGCGCTGTTCCGGGGTGACATGCGCTATGCCGACCGGCTGGGCGATTTCGGCGATGACCGCTGGTATGACGCGCTGCGCCGGGCGGCGGAAAAGGATCTGGCGCGGCTGCGCGGCATCGACCGGGCGGCGCTGACCCCGGTCAACCAGATCGCCTATGACGTGTTCGAATGGCAGACGCGCGACACGCTGCGCAGCCTGTCGCCCGATCTGCTGGCGCTTACCCAGGTCCGCCCGGTCGATCATTTCTTCGGCTTCCATGTCTTCTATCCGGGGCTGGCCTCGGGCAAGGGCGCGGCGCCGTTCAAGACCGTCAAGGATTATGAGAACAACCTTGCCCGGCACCGCGACTATGTCGCGCTGCTCGACCGGTCGGTGGCGCTGTTCCGGCGCGGCATGGCTTCGGGCGTCGTCCAGCCCCGGCTGGTCGTCGACAATGTGATCGGCCAGCTCGACCTGCAGATCGCGCAAGGAGTTGAAGGATCGACCTTCTACCTGCCGGTCAAGGAGTTTCCCAAGGATGTGCCGGCCGCCGATCAGGCGCGGCTGCGCGCGGCGACGGCGGCGATGATCCGCGACCAGATCCTGCCCGTTTATGTGCGGCTGCGCGATTTCCTGAAGAACGAATATCGCCCGGTCGCGCGCGACGGTGTCGGCCTTGTCCATATGAAGGGCGGCAAGGCGCTTTACGACTATCTGATCACCAGCAACACCACGCTCGACATGACGGCGGATGAGGTGCACGGCATCGGCCTGGCCGAGGTTGCGCGCATCAAGGGCGAAATGGACGCGATCCGCGTCAAGGTCGGTTTCGCCGGCACCCTGCCGCAGTTTTTCGAGCATCTGCGCACCGATCCGCGCTTCCGCCCCGCCGACCGCGAAACCTATCTCCAGGGCTTTTACGCGATCGGCAAGCGGGTCGACCAGCGCATCCGAGAGCAGTTTTCGACCATCCCCAAGACGCCGCTCGAGATCCGCTATTACGAGCCTTACCGCGAGAAGAACTCGGCGGGCGGCTCCTATGAACCCGGATCGCCCGATGGCAGCCGGCCGGGCATCTTCTATTTCAACGCCTATGACCTACCGTCGCGCTCGGTCGTGGGCATGGAGACGCTCTATCTCCACGAAGGCGCGCCGGGCCATCATTTCCAGATCGCGCTCGCGCAGGAAAACGAGGCGCTGCCGGCCTTTATGCGCTTTGGCGGCAACACCGCCTATGCCGAGGGCTGGGGGCTTTATGCCGAACAGCTCTGGGCGGAACTCGGCATGGAAAGCGATCCCTATCAGCGCTTCGGCGGTCTGGATGACGAGATGCTGCGCGCGATGCGGCTGGTGGTCGACACCGGCATCCATGCCAAGGGTTGGACGCGCGATCAGGCGATCGATTACATGCTCGCCAATTCGGGCATGAGCCGCACCGAGGCGACCGCCGAGGTCGAACGCTATATCGCCATCCCCGGCCAGGCGCTCGCCTACAAGATCGGCCAGCTGACGATTTCGCGGCTGAAGGCCAAGGCGCAGGCGCAGCTGGGGCCGAAGTTCGACGTGCGCGACTTCCACGCCCAGGTGCTGATGACCGGCGCGCTGCCGATGGCGATCCTCGAAAAGAAGATCGACGCCTGGATCGCGGCGAAGAAGGCCGGCTGAGGCGGGGAGGCTGACGGGTGCCGTCGCGTTGTTTGCTAGGAAGAACGGCACCGGCCCGCTCCCCCACCCGGCCTCCCATAGCATATCCTGTCGATGGGAGGCCGGGTGGGGGAGCGGGCCGGTGCCGCCCCTGCGCCGCAAGGCGCAGCACAAACAACCGGAGCGGGCCGGTGCCGCCCCCGCGCCGCGAGGCGCGCAACAAACAACCCCCGGCGCCTCTCCGCGCCGGGACGCGCAACAAACCTAGCCCGCCAGCGCCTCGGCGATGAGCTTGCGGCTGTTCTCGATCCCGTAGAGCGCGAAGAAGCTGCCCATGCGCGGGCCCTGGCTCGATCCGAGCAGCGTTTCATAAAGCGCCTGGAACCAGCTGCGCAGCCCTTCCTTGCCGTAATGGGCCTTGCCGATCTCATAGACCTGGTCCTGGATCGCCTGGGCCGGCTCAACCTCGCCAAATCCCCGTTCGGCAAAGCGGGCCAGCGCGGCATCGAGTTCGGCCAGCTGGGCGCGTTCCTCGGCGCTCGGCGCGCGGCGGACAAGCGTGGCGGCGACGAAATCCCGCCCATAGGCGACGGCGTGGCCGACCAGCCGGTCGAGCGCCGGGTTCGCCTCCGGCGACAAGGCCGGGTCGTAGCGGCGCAGGAACCCCCAGAGCGTGTCGCGGTCGCCCACGCCCGGCAGGCTGACCAGATTGAGCAGCAGGCCGAAGCTGACCGGCAGCGTTTCCGCCGGCACCTTGCCGTCATGGATATGGTGCACCGGGTTGCCGAGCTTCTGCTCGATCGGCTGCGCCGGATATTTCTCGCGGAACTGCCAATATTCGTCGACCGCGCGCGGGATCACGCCGAAATGCAGCTGCTTGGCCTTTTTGGGCTCGCGATAGGCGAAAAAGGCCAGGCTCTCCTCCGGCCCATAGGTCAGCCACTGGTCGAGGCTCAGCCCATTGCCCTTGGACTTGGAGATCTTCTCGCCCTTTTCGTCGAGGAACATCTCATAGTTGAAGCCCTCGGGCGGCCGCCCGCCCAGCACGCGCGCGATGCGCGACGACTGGGTGACCGAATCGATCAGGTCCTTGCCCGCCATTTCATAATCGACGTCGAGCGCGACCCAGCGCATCGCCCAGTCGACCTTCCATTGCAGCTTGGACAGCCCGCCAAGCGCGCTCTGGACGATGCGTTCGCCCTCGTCCTCGAACGCGATCAGCCCGGCTTCGGCGTCTATCACCTCGACCGGCACCTGCAGCACCACGCCCGATTTCGGGCTGACCGGCAGCACCGGCGAATAGGTCGCGCGGCGCTCGGCGCGCAGCGTCGGCAGCATCACGTCCATGATCGCGCCATAATGGCGCAGCACCGCGCGCAGCGCGTCGTCGAACCGCCCGCCGGTATAATAGTCGGTCGAGGACGCGAACTCATATTCAAAGCCGAAGCGGTCGAGGAACGCGCGCAGCATCGCATTGTTGTGGTGCGCAAAGCTCTCATATTTGCCGAACGGATCGGGGATGCGCGTCAGCGGCTTGCCCAGATGGGCGCGCAGCATGTCGGGATTGGGGACATTGTCGGGCACCTTGCGCAGCCCGTCCATGTCATCGGAAAAGGCGATCAGCCGGGTCGGCAGGTCCGACAGCGCGGCAAAGGCGTGGCGCACCATCGTGGTGCGCAGCACCTCGTTGAACGTGCCGATATGCGGCAGGCCCGACGGGCCATAGCCGGTTTCGAACAGCACATGGCCCTTGGCCGGCGGCGCGGCTTCATAGCGTTTCAGAAGCTTGCGCGCCTCCTCGAACGGCCATGCCTTGGACGTCATCGCGGCTGCGCGCAGGTCATTCACTCTTGTTGCCCTTTCGTTCCTGGTTCGCATAGG
This sequence comes from Sphingomonas changnyeongensis, assembly GCF_009913435.1. Classification (NCBI taxonomy): domain Bacteria; kingdom Pseudomonadati; phylum Pseudomonadota; class Alphaproteobacteria; order Sphingomonadales; family Sphingomonadaceae; genus Sphingomonas; species Sphingomonas changnyeongensis. Next base: position 864,347 of record NZ_CP047895.1, read on the forward strand.
GAAGGAAATGACCGCCTCTTTGCCCTATCCGGCGCTGCACGCAAGCCATGCCGGAATCTGGCTTGCCGACAGCGGCGCCGCGCCGCGCCGGGTGGGCCGGGGCGAGGCGATCGCGATTGCCGCCGATACGCCGGTCATCCTGCTCAACGCGCCGCTGATGGCCGCCCGGCTCGGCTATCCGGAGCTGTCGGGGCTCGACCTGCTCGAACTCTTCGCCTTTGTGCATCCGGCGCGCTTTGCGGTGCCGACGCCGCCGGGGCTGGCGCGCGCGCTCGGCCTCGATCCGCCGGGCGCGGAGGATCGCGCCGCCACCTTCCTGCATGATGCGGCGGCGGCGCTGATCGACCGCATGGCCGCCCCCGACTGGCCCGAGCGCGAGGGCGCGTGGACGGCGCTGCAGGCGCTGGGGCGGCTGCGCTGGTCCTGGGCGGCGGCGATCGGCCGCCACCTTGCCCGGCCCGATACGGCCGAGCGCTGGCTGTTCAGCCGCCTGCCCGAATGGGAGGAGCGGCCGCCGCGCGCGGCACCGCGCACCATCCATGTGCCGCCGTCCGCGGCCGAGGACCGGCTGGAGGACCTGACCGGCAGCGGGGCCGAACCGCGCCCCGGCCAGCGCGCCTATGCCCGCGCCGCCGCCGCCGCCTTCGGCCCGCGCCCCGCCCCCGATGCGCCCGCGCTGCTGCTGGCGGAGGCGGGGACCGGCATCGGCAAGACGCTTGGCTATCTGGCCCCCGCTTCGCTGTGGGCGGAGGCGGCGGACGGCGCGGTGTGGATTTCGACCTATACCAAGGCGCTGCAGCGCCAGCTCGACCGCGAAGGGGAACGGCTTTATCCCGATCCAGCCGTGCGCCGCCGCCGGATGGTGGTGCGCAAGGGGCGCGAAAACTATCTCTGCCTGCTCAATCTGGAAGACGCGCTGCAGGGCGGCTTTGCCGGGCGCGCGGCGGTGTTTGCGCAGCTGGTCGCGCGCTGGGCCGCCTATTCCAGGGATGGCGACATGGTGGGCGGCGACCTGCCGGGCTGGCTGCCGACCCTGTTCCGCCGCGCGGGGGCGACCGCTCTCACCGACCGGCGCGGCGAATGCATCTTTGCCGGCTGCCCGCATTACCGCAAATGCTTCATCGAGCGCGCCGCCCGGGCCAGCGCCGATGCCGATATCGTCGTGGCCAACCATGCGCTGGTGATGGTCAACGCCGCGCGCGGCCGCGAAGCCGCCAGCCGCCCGACCCGGCTGGTGTTCGACGAGGGGCATCATCTGTTCGATGCCGCCGATGCGATGTTCTCAACCGTGCTGAGCGGGCAGGAGGCGATAGAGCTGCGCCGCTGGGTGACCGGCCCGGAAAGCGGATCGCGCGGGCGGCGGCGCGGGCTGTCGGCGCGGCTGTCGGACGTTGCCGGCTATGATGCCGAGGGCGCGGCGGCGATTGCGGCGGCGGGCAATGCCGCGCTCGCCCTGCCGTCCGACGGGTGGCTGGGCCGGCTGGCCGAAGGCGCGCCGTTCGGGGCGATCGAACGGCTGCTCGCGGCGGTGCGCGCGACCGTCTATGCCCGGGCCGAGGGCGAGGATGCCGGCTATGCGCTCGAGACCGAACTGGCCGAGCCCGGCGGCCCGCTGGTCGAGGCGGCGGGCGAGGCAGCGGCGGCGCTTGAGGGGCTGCACCGGCCGCTCGTCCAGCTCGGGCGGCGGCTGGAAGCGGTGATGGCCGACGCGCCCGACTGGCTCGACGGCCCGGCGCGGGCGCGGATCGAGGGCGCGATCGCCAGTCTCGGCTGGCGGATCGAGACGCTGGCGGCGTGGATCGCGCTGCTCGGCCGGGTCGGCGGCCCGGCCGATGGCGATTTCGTCGACTGGCTGGCGGTCGACCGGGCCGAGGGGCGCGAATATGACATCGGCATCCACCGCCACTGGCTCGACCCGACCCGGCCGCTCGCCGAACTGGTCCTCAAACCCGCGCACGGCGTGATCGTGACTTCGGCAACGCTCAGCAATGGCGACTGGGCGGCGGCCGAGGCGCGCGCCGGGGTGCCGCATCTGCCGCGCCCCGCCGCGCGGTTCGAAGCGCCCAGCCCGTTCGACTATCCCGCCCAGGCTGAAGTGCTTGTCGTGACCGATGTCAAAAAGGGCGATGTCGCCGCCCTTGCCGGGGCCTATGCCGCGCTGATCGGGGCGGCGGGCGGCGGCACGCTGGGGCTGTTCACCGCGATCCGCCGCCTGCGCGGCGTCCATGCCCGGATCGCCGACCGGCTGGCGCGCGACGGGCTGCCGCTTTACGCCCAGCATGTCGATCCGATCGACACCGGCACGCTGGTCGATATCTTCCGCGACGATCCCGCCGCCTCGCTGCTCGGCACCGATGCGCTGCGCGACGGCGTCGATGTGCCCGGATTTTCGCTGCGGCTGGTGGTGATGGAGGGCGTGCCCTGGTCTAAGCCCAGCGTTCTTCATGCCGCGCGCAAGCTGGCGGGCGGGGGCAGCGCCTATGAAGACCGGGCGGTCAAGGCGCGGCTGGCCCAGGCCTTTGGCCGGCTGATCCGCCGCGGCGATGACCGGGGGTGTTCGTGCTCTTGTCCGGCGCGATGCCGTCGCGGCTGCTGACCGCCTTTCCGCCCGGCACTCCGGTGCGCCGGCTTGGCCTTGCCGAAGCGGTCGCGGCGGTGCGATCGCGTCTTTCATCGGTCACGGAACTGGGGCATGGCGCGGCCGGGGATGTGCTGACGGAGCGACAATGACCCGCCTGACGCTGCTGCGCCACGCCAAGTCGAGCTGGGACGATTCCGTGCAGCGGGATTTCGACCGGCCGCTCAACGCCCGCGGGCTGAAGGCCGCGCAGACGATCGGTCGCCATATGCGCGCCGAGGGCTGGTGTTCGACCATGTCATCGCCTCGCCCGCCGTGCGGGTGATCGAGACGCTCGACGGTGTCTGGGACGGCTATGGCACGAAGCTGCGCCCGGTCTGGGACCGGCGGGTCTATCTGGCGTCATGCGTCGCGCTGCTCGATGTGGTGCGCGAGGCCCCGGCCGAGGCGCAGTCGCTGCTGCTTGCCGGGCACAATCCGGGGCTTGAGGATCTGGTGCTGATGCTGGTCCCCGACCGCGCCGGCGACGCGCTGCGCGATGCGGTCGAGGAAAAATACCCGACCGCCGCACTCGCCGAAATCGAGTTTGACGGCCCCTGGACCGCGCTCGCCCCCGGCAGCGCCCGCCTCACCCGCTTCGTGCGCCCCCGCGACCTCGATCCGGCGCTGGGCCGGAGGACTGAGGTCGGGATCGTCTCCCCCGCCCGACCGATCGCTACGATTGCTGGGCCTGGCGGTCCTCTGTCAGTGGGGCATCGCCGACCCGCGCACCGACATGTCTGGTTCAGCGCCAGGGCGGGCGGATCGACGATAGTGGCTGTCGCGCCGCAGGAACCGCTTTTCAACCAGATGCCACATTGCGAACGCCAGCGTGCCGACCGCAAGGATGCTCACCAGCAGGAACACGAGCGGCGATTGGCTGGGCAGCCCAAGTGCAATCAGCGTCTGCAGCACTGGAAAATGAATGATGTAAATGCCGTAGGAAAAGTCGCCATGACGGCCGAACCGACCCGCAAACGGCCCGAACGAAATGCCCATGACCAGCAGGGCGAGACCGATCGGCCGCAGCGCCAGCTCCAACCCAACCGTGGATAGCCCGAACAGAATAAGGCCGGCTGCCGCTGTTAGCCATGGCCGCTGCCGCAGGTGACCGAAATGATAATAGCAGGCCGCGCCTGCGACAAAATAGGTCATCTGGCCCGGAAGCTGGCGCGACAGTTCGACGAATGCTCCGCTGCCACGGGTTTCGGCCAACCACAGGCAGCCCGCCGCATAAGCCACCGACAGCAGATAGATAAGGACGAGTATCAGGTCACGCCCATATCGCCGGCACAGCCAGACACAGATCGGCACCGAGACGTAGAAGGCGACCTCAATCTTTAGCGTCCACAATGCGCCATTTACGGCACTGAAGAGATTGTTCTGGAATACGCCCGGCAGTTCGGGCGCAAGGAAGTTCAGGAACAGCAGGTTGGCACCCAGATAGCGCCACAGCCCGGGGTCACGGACATAGGCGCCAAAGGGAAGCGTGCTCAGCGCACCCAGCAGCACGGCGCAGCTGATCACCACGACGACATAGGCCGGCAGGATACGTCGGACCCGCCGCGCTGCATAGGATTTCAGCGTCGAGGATCGATCGAAACTCTGGAAGATCAGAAAGCCGCTGATGATGAAAAACGCCTGAACCGCAAGCGTGGACGACACGGCTGCAGACAATAGGGCAAGCGCCGACAGCCCGGACAGATCATGCGCATGCGAGATGAAGACCATCGAGGCCAGGGTGAACCGGACGATATCGAGATTGTTGTTTTGCGGAACGATATTGATCGAACTCACCCGCTTCCCCCACGTTCAGGCCTGATCGGCCAATAGCAGTCCGACGCATGAGAGCAAATCCGCCCCATGGCCGTCCGCGCCTGCCGGTGCCTGCTCCGCCGGGCCGACGAAGAAGCATCGTCCGACACCCGCGGCGCGGCCGGCGGTAACATCCGATGTCTTGTCGCCGAACATGGCCGACCGGTGCAGGTCGATGCCGAGCCGCGCCGCAGCGGACAGGATCAGCCCCGGCTGCGGCTTACGGCACGTGCAGCCGGCGTCGGGGGTGTGCGGGCAATGCATAACGGCGGCAAGTTCCAGTCCATGACCGGCAAGGGCGCTCACCATGCGCTGCGTGACTGCCTGATAGTCGCTTTCGGCAAAATAGCCGCGCCCGATGCCCGACTGGTTGGTCACGACGATCAGCGCAAAGCCATTGTCGCGGAGCCGCTGAAGCGCCTCCGGGACGCCCGGGCACAGCTCGAAATCCTCCGGCCTGCCGATATAGCCATGATCCAGGTTGATCACGCCGTCGCGATCAAGAAATGCTGCCCGCTTGGGGCCGCTGTTCATGCGACGCTCCGGACCCGGCGCAGCAGGTCGGTCGTCGAATAACCGTCGACGAACGGCATAATCATCGTGCTGCCGCCCCAGCGGCGCATCACCTCGGCCTCTGGCAGCTGGTCGAGCGTGTAGTCCCCGCCCTTCACGTAAATGTCCGGTCTCACGCGTTCGAGCAGTTCGATCGGCGTCCGCTGGTCGAAAATACCGACAGCCGTCACGCTTTCGAGCGCGGCGAGCACAAGCGCGCGGTCCTCAGCCCGGTTGATGGGGCGGTCTGGCCCCTTGCCCAGCATCCGTGCCGATGCGTCGGAGTTCAGGGCCACGAACAGTCCGGCGCCGAGTGCGCGGGCGGCTGCCAGATAGGTGACATGTCCGCGGTGAAGTACATCAAAAACGCCGTTCGTGAAGACCAGCGGCCGCGGCAGGGCATCGATCGACATTCTTGACAACTCTAGGATTTTGCCGTCCATCCACGCCTCGCTTTACTGGGTCGCCAACATGTCCGTATTTGCACAGAATCTTGCCGAGCATCTCGAACTTTTCCAGAGGCTTGATGCGATCGGAAACGATGTCGCGCGTGCCGGCGACGCTCTGGTGGACGCATTGCGGGCCGGAGGCAAGGTCATGTTCTGCGGCAATGGCGGTTCGGCGGCGGACAGCCAGCACATTGCAGCCGAGTTGACCGGGCGTTTTATCGACGATCGCCGGCCGCTGGCGGGGCTGGCGCTGAGCACGGACAGTTCCGCGCTGACATGCATTTCCAACGACTATGGCTATGAGCATGTCTTCGTTCGTCAGGTCCAAGCGCTCGGCAAGGCTGGCGATTGCCTGGTCGGGATTTCGACGTCGGGCAATTCGGCCAATATCGTCAAGGCGTTCGATTTTGCCCGTGCGGCTGGGATCGTGACGATCGGTCTGCTCGGGCGCGACGGCGGCGCGCTCGTTGGCCTCTCGGATATTGCAATCGTGGTGCCCAGTCACGTCACCGCGCGCATCCAGGAGGCCCATATCATGATCGGCCACACGCTGTGCGGGATCGTCGAGGACGCGCTGATCGACTGACGCGCTTTGCGCTCAGCCTTCTCCCAGAACATGGTCGACATAGGCGGCGACGCCATCCTCGACCGAAAGGAACGGGGCCTCATAGCCAGCAGCGCGAAGTCTGCTGATATCGGCCTGCGTGAAACTCTGATATTTGCCCTTCAGGGCTTCGGGAAACTCGACATATTCGACCAGCCCCTGTGCGACCTGCGCGGACAGATCGAGCGGCGGCTTTTGATCGCGCGCCCGCACGCCGTTGACCACGGCGCGGGCGATATCGTTGAACGGCTGCGCCCTGCCGGTGCCGAGGTTGAATATCCCGGACTGGCCGGGGTGCTCGAGAAACCACAGCTTCACGCGCACCACATCGTCCACATGGACGAAATCGCGTCGATGCTCGCCGGCCGCGTAGCCACCATATTCGCCGAACAGCCTGACCCGTCCGCTGTCGCGAAGCTGGTTGATGTGATGGAAGGCAACCGATGCCATCCGGTCTTTATGGGCTTCGCCCGGACCATAGACGTTGAAGTAGCGGAATCCGGCCACCTGGCTCATTTGGTGCTGTCGCCTGCGAACGACCTGATCGAACAGAAGCTTCGAATAGCCATAGACGTTGAGCGGCCGCTCATATTGAGGCTGTTCGACAAAATGGCTTTCGCCGCCATAGACCGCAGCGCTCGATGCGTAGAGGAGCCTGGTTCCGGTGGCTTCGCAGTAATCGAGCAGCTGGCGGCTGCATCGATAGTTGAGATCCATCATCAGCCGGCCGTCATGCTCCATCGTGTCAGAGCATGCGCCTTCGTGGAGGATGGCATCGAACGCGCCCAGGCGTCCCGCGGCGAGCGCCGCGTAGAAATCGCGGTGATCGAGATAGTCGGCGATACGCGCGTTGGCGAGGTTGCGGTACTTGCGCCCGTCCGTCAGGTCATCGGTCGCAACGATGTCATCAATGCCGATCGCATTCAGCCCACGCAGAAGATTGCCGCCGATGAACCCGGCTGCACCGGTGACCGCCACTCTCATCCGAACAACTCCGAAGTATTGATTGCCGAGGTGCCGAACTTGCCGACGACGATTCCGCCGGCCCGGTTCGCCACAGGCACTGCATCACGCAGACTCGATCCGCTCGCGACCATCGCCGCCAGGGTCGCGAGAACCGTATCCCCCGCACCAGTGACGTCGAACACCTCACGCGCCTGGGCAGGGACGTGCAGCGCGCCATCGGCGTCGAAGAGCGTCATGCCCTCTTCCGACCGGGTCACCAGCAGCGCGTCCAGCGCCAGCCGCGTGCGCAATGCCTGTGCCTTGTCTTGAAGCTCCGCATCGTCGCGCCAGGCCCCAACCACCTGAACAAGTTCCGCCCGATTGGGCGTGAGCACGGTCGCCCCCGATAGATCTCCCAGTCGCGGCCTTTTGGATCGATCAGCACCGGTCGCCCGATGCGGCGCGCAATGTCGATCTTCCGCTCGACCCGCCCCAGACATCCTTTGCCATAGTCCGACAGTATGACCACCCGGTGCGCGGCCACATGGCGCTCCATGGCGCCGGCCAGCACGTCGAGCATGTCGGCGTTCGGACGGTTTTCGAAATCGATGCGCAGCAGCTGCTGCGCTCGCCCGCTCACCCGCAGCTTCAGCGTCGTTTGAACGCTGTCATCGTCCTGCAGGTCGTGCGCGATGCCGGCACCGTCCAGCATGTCACGCATCCGTGCTGCCGCCGGATCGCGCCCGACAACCGACAGCAGCGTTGCTTTCCCGCCCAGCGTCGCCACATTAAGCGCGACGTTGGCTGCGCCCCCCAGGCGATACTCCTCGCGCTTGACCAGGACGACAGGCACCGGTGCCTCGGGGGAAACGCGGTCGACGTCGCCGAACCAATATTGGTCGAGCATGGCATCGCCCACGACCAGTATGTTGGCCGTCGAGAAATCGGGACGGGCGATTGCTTCATGCGTCATGATCGCCCCCAAGCACGTCGTCTATCCATCCGTCCACACTGTATCGATAGCGCAGCGCCGGAGCCAATTCGCGGGCCGGCGCGTGCAGGAATGCGGGGTCGAGACCGGGTCGGCGGCGGTCCAGGATCTGGATGTTGGCCGGATCATAGAAATCGTAGTTCCGCACATCTGGATTGGTCGTGACCAGCTTCTTGCGCGCGCCGAGCGCCTCGAACGTGCGGATTGTCAGCCCGGTCTGCCGGTCATGCTCGATGTCCAGAATCGTGCGCGACCGCATGAAAATGTCGCGCACTTTCTCTCTCGGCATCGGCTGATAGCTGAACATCGAGTCCGGCACGCCGCGAAAACTGCGGTTGGTTAGGCGCTGGTAATGAAGAACCCAGGGTGCCTTGAGATAGAGGAACCAGTAACGCCGGGCGCTCGACGGCAAGTTGTGGTCGATTGCGTCGATCAGCGCCGGGCGGTCGCTGTGCGCGGTGCCGATAAAGCTCAGATCGAGGTCGGCTGCGCTGCCGGCGGGCAGGTCGAACTCCGGCGAATAGAACAGCGGCCGAAAGCCGATGCCATGCGTGGCCGCCGCGCGCCGGTCGAAAGACAGCGCGGCGTCATAGTGCCTGAGCGCTGCGACCGCATAGGGTTTGTTCTCGAACGAATCCCAAATGTAGAATGTGAACCGGGCTGACGGAAAATCGACGCGCAGCTGGCGCAGATAGCTCGACGACATGGTCTGGCCGTTGATGACGAGGACATGATCGTAGTGCGAACGGCCGAATGCGGCGACCTGCTGTTGATACAGCCGCGTTGCGTGGCCGAGCACCGCGGGCCTGCAGAGCTTGGCAACCCCGTGCATGATGGCCGATCCGAACGGGCGATCTGCAAGCACGTCCACCGTTGCGCCGCGCGCGCGCAGCGCATCGGCAAGAACGCGGTCATAGCCGAAATAGGGTACGACCTGCATCAGGATCCGTTTGCCGGTAAGGTCGGGCCTCATGTACTCAGCCCATCAACCTGCGGGCCCGCAACTCTTCATTGGCCTGAGCGAGCCGATCTTCCGGCAAAGGCTGGGTCAGCACCCAGCGGGCGAACCGCGCCAGGCCCGACGGAAGGTCGATCTTGGGTTCTACGCCAAGCACCGTGCGCAGCCGGGCAAGGTCTGCGACATTGTGTCGGATGTCGCCGACGCGGAACTCGCCCGTCACCCGGATTGTCGAGCTGCCGCCAAACGCATCATTGAGATGCTTCGCCACGTCCCTGATGCTGGTCGCAACGCCGCTGCCGACATTGAAGGTCCCCGAAACATCCTCCGGCGCGCGCAGTGCGGCGCGGATGGCCGCCACAACATCAGACACATGGACGAAGTCGCGGGTTTCCTCGCCATCTTCGAAAATCGGCAGATCGAGGCCGCGCCGGATCCGGGTCGAGAAGATCGATAGGATGCCGGTATAAGGATTGTTGAGCGATTGCCCTTCGCCATAGACGTTCTGGAAGCGCAGAATGGCCGCCGGTATTCTGTTTGCTCCCGCCACGATGCTGACCAGGTCTTCCTGCGCCAGTTTCGTCGCAGCGTAAACCGATGCCGGGCGGGGCGGCGCGTCTTCGCGCGTTGGCTGCATGTTCATCGGCGCCCCGCAGCGCGGGCAGGGCTGATCCCATTCCCCGCGTCGCATCGCCTCGGCCGTTCGTGGTGCGGGATGGACGGGATCAAGGCCGCAGGCGGGGCAACTGAACGCGCCTTCCCCATAGATCGAGCGGCTCGACGAGAGCACGATCCGCCGGATGGTGTCGGCGCGCTGCGCCACGGCTTCCATCAGCGCCGCAGTCGCCTGCGTGTTGACGGCACTGTAGCGCGCGATTTCGTACATCGATTGGCCGGTGCCGGTTTCGGCAGCCAGGTGAACCACCGCATCGACGCCGTCGAGCGCCTGGTCCCAGACCCCGTCCTCCGTGATCGAAGCCCGCATGATCTCGACGCCCGGGTGATCTTGCCACGCAGGGAATGCACCATCAGGGCCGTGGATCTGCGTTGACAGATTGTCGAGCGCGCGAACCGTCAGTCCATCGTCGAGGAGTTGCGCGACGAGGTGCGCGCCGATGAACCCGGCGGCGCCGGTGACCAGTATTTTCTTCATGTGATGACAGTCCACAAGGCCCGGTGTGTAAATGGAGAGTGCACCTGCGGGCAGGTCTCTTGGAGCAGGGTTACCTTGCCAGCCGGTGCCCACATCGTCAAACCCTCATGCCGACAGCAGCGCGCCGATCCGGGCGATCAATCCGGGTTCGTTGAAAAGCCCCCATCTGCGATGGTCGAACACGCTGCGCGGCATCCAGAACTCGTTTGGTCTGGGTGTGATCACGAAGCTGTCGATGCACAGGCTTTCGGCGAGATGCGCGGGCAGCGAATCCGCCGAGACGACAAAGTCCACGCCGGCGATGGCTGCGCGGAGCGCCGTGAACTGGCGGGGCATGACGATGTGCGGCAGGCCGCTCGCTTCGAGGTCGGGGCGCTCTCCCTGAAGCAGATACAGATCGGTGGACACGCCCCGGCGGCCGGCCTCGTTCAGCAGATCCGCCACCAGCGCAACCGGCAGGTTTTTCGCGGCGATGCGGCTCCCCGGGAAGATGCCGGCCCTGCGCACGGTTGCTGCCCGCGCCGGTTGCGCCGGCGCGAGCCGAATGCCGGCCGCCTGCAACAGCGCGTCATATCCGTGATAGATGTTGGCCGTGGCGGCGCTCATCCCGATCGCCGGTCTGCTACCAATGACGAACCGCTCGCGCATGCCCAGGCCATCGACCAGGATCAGCGCGTCCCGGCCGATTGCTGCCCGCTCGACGGCGCGGCGGACCTGCCATGCACTTTTGAGCGCGGCGGACAGGCCCAGCTTGCGAATGTCGAAGATCGCCGGAACGCTGGCCTCGGGTGACGCGACCGTAATGACCGGAACGGTCGGCGCGACGGCTTCGCAAAGCTGTTGCAGATGCGTGCCGATCGCGATGGTTACCCGCTGCCGATCCTGCGCAGCCACCCGCTCGGCGGCTGCGTTCGCGATCACAAAATCACCAAAGGCCTTCAGCTGCAAAAAGCAGACCGGGCGATCCTGGCACTCAGCCACGGCCGATCCGCAGCGCAATGCGCAGCTGTTCGCCCGGCCGATCGAAATTGCGCTGCCTGCCGCGCGCCAACAGACCCTGGATCAGATCGGCTGCGCCCTTGACATCAGTGACGCCCCGGGCGGCCGCATCGATCGGCATCGTTGCCGAAAAGGATCGCGCCAGCCGCCTCACGCGGTCCAGGGCGCCCCCGGTTTGCGGCATCCGCCCGGTGCTGCCCGCCGCCGCCGCCGCCTGATCGAAATTGTCGAGTGGCCGGCCGAGCGCGATGCGCGCCGCATGCTCGCGGTGCATTGCCTGATCAATCGCGTTGCGTGGAAAGATATCCTCCAACTGGACATCGAACGCGGCTGCGTAACGCAGGGCGGATTCCACGATCAGCACTCCCACTGTCGCGTGATTGTCGAAGCCGGGCAGGAAGCCAAGATCGTCTTCCTGCTTCCACTTATTGCGTTCTTCTGCGGTGCCGCCGCCAAAATGCGAAGCCCCGTTGCTGCGCGCCGAACCGCCATTGATGACCAGAGGCGCGTGGCTGAAAGCGAAAGTGACCCCGGCCATCGACAGCGCGATCGCCGAATAAATGTCGACCTGGCTGGACAGGAAAAAGCGATCCTTACTGTTCCGATCGATCAACGAACGTCGCACAAAGCCGTGATAGATGCATGGCAGGCGGTAATAGTCGCTGTCGTCCAGCAGCTTGCGAAGTTCCTGCCGGCTGTTGCGCAACTCCATGCCTTCGCCACGTGGAAGGAGTGCGCTTCCGCGCCTGCCCCCTTCAAGGTCGGGCCAGTAATAATGGGCGCGTGCGGCAGCGATCGCGTCGACCTTAGGGTTGTCGAAGATGGCATGAACGGCGGCGGGAGCGTGACCGAGAATGCCATCATCGTCGCCGATGAAGCCGATATACTCCCCTTGGGCAAGCCGGAGCCCGCGCTCGAAATTGTCGCGCATGCTCAGGCGCCGTTCGGACCGTTCGTAGCGCAACCGCGGATCGGCGATGGCCGCGACGATGTCACGTGTGTTGTCGGCGCTCGCATTGTCGAGCACCAGGACTTCCAGCGGCGCGTCTGTTGACTGAAGAGCGGTCGCGATCGACGCGGCGAGGTAGGGCGCTCGATCCCGGGTCGGGATGACGATGCTGAGGAGCGGCACGAAGGTCTCCGAAATATTGCCGGCCTAGAGGCCGAAGGCCCGAACCCGCTGGCGCACCCGCACCAGCAGCGCGCGCCGCGGATGCGGCATGATCAGCAGCATTGTCAACGTGATCGCGAAGAAGCCAAAGCCAAGCTGCAGAAAGGCCGCTGCGCGCCCGCCAATGGGTGGTAACAGCAGGCGGAGCGCAAGCGCGACACCGCCGCCGAGCAGGAGCGGCATCGCAACCGTCACCATCGCCCACCGCAGGCGTTCCGCCGGCAGCAGGCGGGACAGAACCAGCCAGGACAGGATGAGCATCGAGGCAAGATTGAGCGCCGCGAGCACGCCCGCCGCACCGGCGGCGCCCATGTCTTCTGCCGCCCACATCATGGCCGGCAGCATCGCCAGGATGAGGAGGGCGTTCAGCTTGTTCGTCAGCGATGTCCAGCCATGGGCGAGCTGCAGCATGTAAGGGATGTTCGCGAGGGCGTTGAACAGGCTGGCCAGCATCAGCAGCGACAGCGTCGGCGCGGCTGCGCGCGCGACTACGGGCTGCCCTGTCCAGGCCATCAGCGCGTGCTCGGGGAGCGCCAGCACCAGCAGCCCGACCGGAGCCACGGCCACCGCCATCCATTCGCTTGCGGCTCGGAATGCGTCACTCAGGTCGATTTGCCGACGTGCCGCGGCCAACGCGGTGAAACGTGGCAGAATGGCAGTGGTCAGCGGCTGGACAAGCTGGAGCAGGCCCGCCGCCGCCGTCGCGGCCAGGCTGTAAAGACCGAAATCCGACAAAGACGCCATGCTGCCCACAACGATCTTGTCGGCCTGGGTCAGCAGGAAGGTGAGGAGGGCACTGAGGAACATCCCGCCCGCAAAGCCGCGAACCGCCTTCAGTTCGGCCAGGTCCGGGCGGGCGGGGCCGGCACCCTGCGCGCGGAGGACCATCTTCACGCGGCGTCGCAGGATTGAAGCAGAGCCGATCGCTACCATCAGATTCCAGCCGAAGAACAGCAGGACGTTCGGCTCGATGAACCTGATAACGAGCAGCGCGCCGCCCCAGCGCAGCGTTTCAACGGTCACGAGCGCGCCGTTGAGCCAGACCTGATCCTCGATGCCCTGAATGGCCCCGCGATACACCTGTTCGATCCAGCGTATCGCCGCAAGCGCGCCCATGCAGACAACCGCATATTGCACGTCGCTTCGGGCCAGGCTCTGGGGCTGGAGCCACGTCCTTGTCAGCATGCCGGACATGAGCGCCACCGTGACCAGGGCGATTGCCGCGATTGCGATGCTCAGCAACTCGATCGATCGCAGCAGGTTGGCAGTGGACTGCCAGGATTTCGATCCAGCCCGCGCGCGCGACATTTCGAGATTGAGCGTTGGCGTCAGGCCGAAATCGAGCAGCATGGTCCAGGCCTGGACGACTGCGAACGCGCCGATCAGGCCATAGGCCTCGCTGCCCAGCAGCAGCAGGAAGAGCGGCAGGGACAGCAGCCCGACGAGAGTCGTCCAGGCACGGCCGAGATAGTTGGCGATGGCGTTGGCTTTCACCCGCGACGGCAAGCCGTTCGGGCTGTCCGTCGCGGCGGCCTGAGCGGGTGGGGCCGCGCCGCTCCGCATTTCAAGCAGCGATCGAGGCGGCGGACGACGGATTGGGCGAGCCGCTCGGCCCGGCGCCGGTGCGCGCTGCGCTTGTGATCCGCAGTCCTGAGAGCAGAATGAAAAAGACGGACGCCTGCAGCGACAGCTTCACCGCCGGGATGATCCCGTCCCGGAAATGCGGGACGAAAATGGCAACGGCGATCAGATAGGCGCCGACCCGCGCCGGGATATAGCCCCGCTTCAGGAACTCGTCCCAGCCATTCTGGAAGTGCATGATCCGCTCGAACGCAAAGCCCATGATCAGATAGCAGATCGCGATTGCGCCAAATCCGCCCTGCAATACCACTTCTGCAAGAAAGCTTGTCGCACCGAGCGGCGCGACGCCCTTGAGCGCCAGGTTTCCCGCATAGACCATCTCGTCCTTCCCCTCCCAGACGAAGCGCGGGATGAAGCCGGTCAGAGAGTTGATGAAGCGCACTCCATATTCATAGCCAAGGGTCTGGGTCTGCAGGCGTTCGGTGATCCCGGGCAGCGAATGGCCGGCATAAAGACCTTCGGAGAAGAACAGGAAAATGCCCTGCCCCCAGCCAAGCTCGGCATCGGCGCGCACGGCCGAAACCACGACGAGCACGAACACCGCGATTGCGCCGGCGATCACCCGCCACGACGTCGAACTGATCGCCGTTCGCCGTGATAGCAGAATGAAGGCGGGAGGTATGAATGCCGACACGATCTCAAGCCGCTTTGCCCGGATGGCAAGGATGACAAGCATGATCGCAAGGCAGGTGAGGATCAGCAGTTTGAACGGGATCCGGCCCACGCAAATGCCGAGAATGACTGCATAGGCGATCGTCAGGCCCATGAACTCGAGCGTCGCATAGACCACGGCATTGCCGGTCGATCCGGTGGCATCCAGCCCCTCAGTCGCATAGCCCGCGAGAAACTCCCGCGTGCCGAACAAATACACGCCGACAGCGATCAGGCCGATCAGGCCGGCAAAGCCGAAGCGCACGCGTTCGAACGTCAGCACGCCGCTATTGCCGAACCAGGACAGTTTCGGAGGGGGGATACGCCGTGCCACTGCGCGCCCGATCTGCAGTGCCATAAGCGCGAATGCGATGTGCTGGATCGAATAAAGAGCGAGTTCCTGATCCGCCGCGAATGGCGCCAAGAATGCCATGTGGTCGTAATTGAGGTCGAAATAACCAGCAACGGCGAGCGGCACGCCGTAATAGAAAATCGACAGGGTGGCGAGGTCAGCGGCATGCGGAAACCGATCGCGAAACAGGTTCACGACCGCCTGGCCGGTGACGAACAGCGTGATTGCGGTGCAGACAAGGAACACAAACATAAGGGAGGGGCGCTTTCCTCACGCAGCCGACCATGCTGCGCCGTACCTGTCCGATCCACCGGGATCGGCCCTGCGCTACGTAAACCGTGTCTGGCGGTCAAGCATGACCGATGAGATCGATCTGCGGCCAGCCTGTGCCGAATGCGTGTGCGCCCAGCTGCAGCGTCACCGATTGCCCCTGCCGCCTCGCTGCCGCGATCGGCTTGTCCGGCCGGTTGGGGGGTGTGTCGGACCGGCGTCCGCCGGCCGTCCAAACGGGTTCGGCCGCGATACCGTTCCCGGCGGCGGACACCAGCAACTGCGCCGCAGTCAATGTTCCCCCGCCGCCGCCTGCAAGCACCGTTGCCTGCCAGCGCGTCTGCGGGCCAAGCCACGGCATCGAGACGGCCAGGCCGTCCCTATTCGGCGATATCCGGGCCAGCCCGCTCAGGTTGCGGATGCAGATCGTCCAGTTTGCTGTTTCCGCAGCAATGATCGGATCGCCGCGCATGTCCTCAATGGTGCCGCCCTCGACACTGAGCGAGCCGCCGCCTGCGCCGATCCGGATCGCATCTTCGGGCATGCGCCGGAACACGCAGTTCGATACCAGAAACCGGCCGTTGCGCAGATGAAGGCCCTTGGGGGACGGGCTCTGATCATAAACGGCATTCGTCCGTTGGCCATCGAACACGCAGCCCTGGACCGACATCAGCAGATCGGTGCCAGCCCCCTGATTGACGGCATAACCCGGCGCGTTTCGAAAGGTGCATCCGGTGACCAGCACGTCGCTCGCGCTGGCGCGGCTGTAGATGTAGCCCGCGAAGGTATCGTACGGGATGTTGTTGGCAAATGTGCAGCCCGCAATGCTGACCGCATCGATTTCCCGCGCGCCATCGTTGAGCAGGATTGCCGCATATCTGGTGTAGAAGAACCCGGAGTTCGAGATCGTCACGTCCCGGCAACGGCTATCGAACCTTACTCCGTAGTTTGCCAGGTAAAGATTGAGGTTCGACAGCACCAGATTCTGGCTGTTCCGGATCAGAAAGGCGGTCAGGCACTGATCGATTTCGATATCGGAAATGATGCCATCGGCGGCCTCGATCTCAATGCCGAGACCGACTGCCGTCAGGAATAGGCCGCTGATCTGAAAGCCCGGAATGGCCGCGAAGATGAATCCCTGATCAGCCGCGCCGCCCAGCCCCATCAGACGTTCGATCCGCACGGGCAGCCCGCCGGGATCCTCGGTCCCCCGGTTGGCATCGCGGCGGCGTCCCATAACAAAGGTCGACCGTTGCGCGCCAGTGGCGTCGATATAGGTCGAAAGCCCTTCGCCGATCAGCGACTGACCCTTGCGCAGGAAAACTGTGCCGGTGATCCGGTAGCGGCCGGCCGGGACGATGATCGACGACAGAAGGTCCCACGACCATTCAGCATCGGCGCGCGCGGCGCGGTTGAACGCCTCGGTGTCATCGGTGACACCGTCACCCTTGGCGCCGAAATCGCGAACATTGAAAGTTCGGGACGCCGGGTTCGCCGATGTTGATGTGGCCCTCGCGCTCGAAAGCGCTGGAAGCGCGGCGAGCGCGAGGGCCGTGCGGCGGGGAATCTGCGCCCCAGCCATTGTTTATCCGGCGCGCTTCAGAAAGCCGTCGGGGGCGACGGTGATCATCAGCTTGTTTTCGACGCTGCGGTCGATCGTGAACTCGGGATTGTGCTTCAGATACTCCCAGACGGCCGTTTTCGGGTTGTCGCCCTTGCCCCAGGGGCGGTCGGGGAACATGTCGTCGCTCATGTCCTCGATCACAGTGTCGAAGACGATGCAGTAGCTGCCCGGCGAAACGAGCGGTGCATAGGCTTCGAGTTCACGTAGAACATGTTCATGGGTGTGGTTGGAATCGAGGATCACAAGAACCCGCGCGTCGCCTGGAACCTGCTGTTTCACGCGCTCCACCGTATCGGGGGCGATGCTTGAACCCTCGATCAGTGTGATGTTGCCGGACAGCGGATGGGCTTCGATCGCGGCGCGATTGTGCGCGCGGATGTCGATATCGATCCCGATAACCTTGCGCTTGGACGCCACGGAGATCGTTTCCTCTCCCTTTTCTGCGGCCTCATAGAGGTCGAGCAGGCGAAGGAGTGACGCGCTCAGTATCAGCGAACCGCCATGCGCAATGCCGGCCTCGACGATCACGGTGGGGCGCACTGCGAAGATGATCTCCTGCAGGGCCATGACGTCCTGTGGATACTGGATGATCGGACGGCCGAGCCACTGGAAGTGATACGAATACTTCCCTTTGTTGGCTATATTCATCCAATGTGTGGTCGCGTCCCTCAGCTCCTGGTTGGCCCCCTGAAGTTCGATCTCCTTTGCGCACTCGACCAGAAACTGCTCATTCGGTGACATGTGTTTTCCTCGCTAAAGCCCTGACTATTTCGAGATTGGGCGCGCCGGGCACCCGACGACTGTGGCCCCGGGTGCAACATTGCTGACGACGACAGCACCTGCACCGATTGTCGCGCCTCGGCCGATTGAGACACGCGGCATAATGATCGCACCTGTTCCAACGAACACGTCTTCGCCTATCGAAATCTCGCCGGCGGTGACGGCACCGGGCCCGATATGGCTGCCATCGCCGACGGAGCTGTCATGGTCAACCTGCGCGCCGGTATTGATGATCACGCTGGAGCCAAGGCGAACGCCGGCTGCGACGATTGCACCGGCCAGGATCTGGCAGCCATCGCCAACGTGGCTGTTGCTGGCAATCACCGCGGTGCCGTGAATCAGCGTGGGTGTTGCGACGCCCCTGGCGTTCAGCCAGCCCGCCAGGCGTCGCCGTTCCGCGCCGTGCCCACCCCCTATCGCGACCGCGGCCACCAGCGGCGCATCGCCGCGGGAAGCCAGCCAATGTTCGACATCGCCCTCGTGGCGCAGCAGGGGTGCCTGATCAAAGGGCGACCGATCGAGTGCGCGGTCAACGACAGCGGCAATCCGATAGCGGTCTCCGATCAGTTCATGCAGAACCCGCGCCTGTCCCGTCCCGCCCCAGAGCAGGATTTCGGGGATCGTCACAATGCGTTCCTGACAACATCACAGACACGCTGAATGTCATCCTCGCTGATTTCGTGATAGCTGGGCAGGTTGACCGCACGTTCGTAAAGCCCATAGCTGACGGGGTTTTCTTGCCGCCGCTCTTCAAACGCCGGCAGCATGCTCAGCGGCCAGAAAAAGACGCGTCCGTCAATGTTGTTCTCGGCAAAGCGGTCAAGCAGTCGTGCGCGATCGAAACGGATCGCCGCATCGACGACAATAGTCGGCATCCAGTAGCCGTTCGAACAATTCTGCGGTTCCGGGTTCATCCTGAGCGGAAGGCCGGCAAGCCGACTACGGTACTGGTCGAAGATCCAGCGCTTGCGTGCAACCAGCTCTTCGATCCGCTCGATCTGGGCGCAGCCGATCGCCGCTGCGATGTTCGACATCTTGTACTTGAAGCCCACCTCGTCGGCCCAGAATTGGCGCCGCTGGCTTCGTGCGCGACCATGGTTGCTGAGTGTGAGCACATGTTCGTAGAGCTCGGCATCGTTGGTCACGAACATGCCGCCTTCGCCAGTCGTCATGGTCTTCGTTCCGTGGAACGAGAAGGTGCCGAACCGCCCGATCGACCCTGCCCGCCGCCCGTGCCAAACGGAGCCCAGGGCTTCCGCCGCGTCCTCGATGATCACGAGCCCGTGACGATCCGCAATCGCCGATAGCGCGTCGAGCGCCGCGAGGTTGCCATACAAATGGACGGCAATGATCGCTTTTGTGCGCGGCGTTATGGCTGCCTCGACCCGGTCCGGGTCGATGCACCAGCTGTCTTCAAGCACATCGACGAAAACCGGCTTGGCCCCGACATGAACGATGGGCGCTGCAGAGGCGATCCAGTTGATGTCTCCAAGAATGACTTCATCGCCCTCGCCGATGCCAAGCGCGGCTAGTCCCATATGCAAGGCGCCGGTGCAGCTGGATGTGGCGATGGCATGGGCGACGCCAAGATGCGCGGCAAAGTCGCGCTCAAGCCGGTGAAGATAGTTGTAGCAGTCCGGGCCCCACCCGTTGCGTGCCGCATCAGTCGCATAAGCGACTTCGAGGTCGGTGATCGACGGCTTCGTGTAATGAATTCGGTTCACAACACCTCCAGAGCCGGAACAGCGCGCACGAACTTAGCGCCCCATGTGCGCGCATATGAAAGCTGGGCGACAACCTCGTCCATCAGGTTCCAGGGAAGGATCAGCACCGTGTCGGGCTTGTCGGCCTGCAGATGATCCTCGCCGACGATCGGGATGCGGCTGCCAGGCATGAAATTGCCTGCCTTGGCCGGGTTGCGGTCGACCACATAGGGAAGAAGGTCGGGCCGAATGCCGGCAAAGTTCAGCAGGGTATTGCCCTTGGCGGCCGCGCCATAGGCGGCCACTTTGCGGCCGGCGCGCCGCTGTTCGATCAGAAAGGCCGTCAGGTCGTGCTTCACCTTCTCGGCGCGCGCCTGGAAGCTGGCATAATAGTCGACTGAACGCATCCCGGCTGCGTCCTCGTGCGCGAGCAGCGCCGCCACGCGCGGCGAGATTTCGTGCGGCCCGTCAGCGCGCTGCGCGAACACCCGCAGGCTGCCGCCATGGGTCGGCAGTTCTTCCACATCGAACACCTGCAGCCCGTTTGCCGCGAAGATGCGCTCGACCGCAGTCAGCGAAAGATAGGAATAATGTTCGTGATAGGCGGTATCGAACTGGGTCTCCGCGATCATGCGCAGCAGATGCGGAAACTCGAAGGTCGCGACCCCCGTTGGCTTGAGCAACGCGGCGAAGCCGCCGACAAAGTCGTTGATGTCGGGAACGTGCGCGAGCACGTTGTTCGCGGCCATCAGATCGGCAGATCGGCCGGCAGCGGCAAGCTCCTGGCCGAGTGCGACACCGAAAAAGCGCTCGACGATGTCGATGCCTTTGTCACGCGCTGCCTGGGCGGTGCTGGCAGTCGGCTCGATCCCATAATTGGGAATGCCGGCAGCGGCGACAAACTGCAGCAGATAGCCGTCATTCGCCGCAACCTCGACGACCATGCTGTCGCCATCCAGCCCGAAGCGCGCGCGCATCGCGGCGACATAGGCTTCACTATGCTTCAGCCATGACGAGGAATAGGAGCTGAAATAGGCATAGTCCTCGGTGAACAGCTCGTCGCTGGCGGCATAGTCTTCGGTCTGTACCAGCCAGCAATTCTCACACACCATCAGCCGCAGCGGAAACCAGACCTCAGCGGCGTTGAGCTTGGCCGCCTGGAGATAGGCATTTGAGGGCGGCGCTGCGCCCAGGTCGAGAACCGGCGTGCGCAGCGGCGTCTGGCAATGACGACAGTTCAAAATCGGACTCCCAGATAGTTGGCGGGCAGGGACGGCAGGTTCCGGTCCCTTTCGGACAGATCGGCGATCGGCACTGGCCAGCGAATGCCGATCCGGGGATCGAGCGGCTGAACGCCGGCGTCGGCCGCCGGAACGTACGGGGCCGAGTGACAATAGACCAGCAGCACATCGTCGGTCAGCGCCTGGAAACCATGGGCGCAGCCGGGCGGCAGCAGCAGGGCGCGCCCGTTTTCGGCCGACAGTGTTTCGGCATGCCAGCCAAGCAGCGTGGGCGAGCCGTGTCGCAGATCGACCGCCACGTCCATCACGGCCCCGCGAATGCAGGTGACGAGCTTGCTCTCCGCATGGGGCGGTATCTGGTAATGCATGCCCCGCAGGCTGCCACGGCGCGACGTCCAGCTTTCGTTTATCTGGACGACGGGTCCCGGCCAGCCGGCCTCCGCCAGCGTCTCGGCGCAGAACAGCCGGCCGAAATGGCCCCGCTCATCTCTGAACAGTTGGCGGTCGATGGTCTTCACGCCAGCGATGGGCGTATCCCCGATCGTCAGCCGCCGCATTGGGCCTGTTCCCAGCCATCGATATCGCGCTCGCACAACGAAAGCGCGTCGCCGCCATCATAGAATGCGCGATACCATTGCATCGTCCGGTCCACGCACTGGGCAAGTGACCAGCGCGGGGCAAGGCCAAGCACGCTCCGCGCCTTGGCGGTCTCGAGCGTCAGCAGACCGGCCTCGTGCGGGCCTTCGGCCTGGCCGAACTCCACGACGCCCGCGCCATAGCTGCGCTGCGCCAGCTCGACCACCGTACGGACATCGGCGGCTTCATGGGTGTGCGGCCCCATGTTGAAGGCGCCGGCCAGGTCCGGCTGTGCGGACAGGCGTTCTGCGAGCAGCAGATAGCCGGCAAGCGGTTCAAGCACATGCTGCCAGGGGCGGACCGCATCGGGCCGCCGGATGACCAGCGTGCTGCCGCTGGACCAGGCCCGGACCGCGTCCGGCAGCAGCCGGTCCTGCGACCAGTCGCCGCCCCCGATGACGTTGCCGGCGCGCGCCGAGGCAAGGCCGACCCCCGCAGTCGCCAGAAACGACCGGCGATAACAGTCGATGGCGATTTCGCAGGCCGCCTTGCTGGCGCTGTAGGGGTCATGCCCGCCAAGCCGGTCATCCTCCCGATAGGGCAGGACATGTTCGAGATTGGCATAGACCTTGTCGGTGGTGATCGCGACGATCGTGCGCACCGATGGCGCCCCGCGGCACGCCTCAAGCACATTGACCGTGCCCTGGACGTTGGTGGCAAATGTCTCGACCGGGCTTTGGTAGCTGGCGCGCACCAGCGGCTGGGCGGCCAGATGAAACACGATCTCCGGCTCGGCCCGCCGCACCAGATCGCTCAGCGTATCCGCATCGCGGATGTCGACGATGCTGTTGTCGATCAGCCCGGCGAGGCCGGACGCCTCGAAAAGCGACAGGGCGGGTGCCTCAAGGCCCAGACCGGTCACAGAGGCTCCAAGGCGCCGAAGCCAGATCGCCAGCCAGCCGCCCTTGAAACCGGTCGCGCCGGTCAGCAGGACGCGACGGCCGCGCCAGAAGGAGCCTGAAGGCATGTTCACCAGGTCCTCCAAGGCGCGCGGCCGCTGCTCCAGAGTTCCTCGAGCATGTTCTTTTCCCGCAGCGTGTCCATCGGCTGCCAGAAGCCCAGATGCTCGAAAGCCATCAGCTCGCCCTCGCGGGCAAGGGTTTCGAGCGGTTCGGCCTCCCAGCTGGTCGCGTCCTCGGCGATGTAGGAGATAACCTTGGGCGACAGGACGAAGAAGCCGCCATTGATCAATGCGCCGTCGCCCCGTGGCTTTTCAGTAAAGCCGCGCACCTGCCCGTCGACGGAATCGAGCGCGCCATAGCGGCCCGGCGGCCTGACCGCCGTCACGGTCGCCATCCGGCCATGCGCACGGTGAAACGCGATAAGGGCCGTCACGTCGACATCGGCGACGCCGTCCCCATAGGTGAAGCAAAAGTCTTCCTCGTCACGCAGATGATGTGCGATCCGCTTCAGACGGCCGCCGGTCATGGTGTGCTCGCCGGTGTCGATCAATGTGACCTTCCACGGTTCGGCGCGCCGATGGTGCACCTCGATGCTGTTGGCAGCGAGGTCGATCGTCACATCGGAGTTGTGGAGAAAGTAATTGGCGAAATATTCCTTGATGAAATATCCTCGATACCCGCAGCATATAATGAAGTCGGAAACGCCGTGTGACGCATAGATCTTCATGATATGCCACAATATGGGCTTGCCGCCGATTTCGATCATTGGCTTTGGACGCAGGTGCGTCTCTTCGGATAGGCGCGTGCCAAGGCCACCGGCCAGAATAACGGCCTTCATCTCAGATTTCTCCCCGCCCTTTCAGGAAATCACTTTGATCCATGGCCGGTGACCATGATGCGAACAGTCTTCATGGCAATAAGAAGGTCAAGCCAGAGCGAATAATTCTTGATGTAGTAAAAGTCGTAGTGCAGCTTGCTGCGGACATCCTCGACTTCGACGACGTGCCCTTGGCAGACCTGCGCCCAGCCGGCAATCCCCGGGCGCACGATGTGCCGGTAGCGGTAGAAGGGGATCTCTCGCTCATACCACTCGGACAGAACTTCCGCTTCGGGCCGTGGTCCGATCCAGCTCATTTCCCCGCGCAGGACATTGATGATCTGCGGCAACTCGTCCAGTCGCGACGTCCGGAGGAATCTGCCAAGCGGGTAGATGCGCTGGTCGTCGGTCTGGGTCATGGCCAGTGTCCGGCCGTCCGCCTCGCCTGGCGGCGTGATCCGCATCGTCCGGAACTTGAAGACCGTGAAGCGCTGGCCGCGATATCCAACGCGCGTTTGCCGAAACAGGACGGGACCCGGAGAGCTGAACTTGATCGCGACCGCGATGATCAACAGGGCGGGCAGAAACAGGATGCCGCAGACCAGCGCTGCAACCCAGTCCGCCGCGTGCTTGATCGACATATAGGCCGACACGGGGCTGAGCGAGCCGAAGCTGTTTTCGGACAGATGCTCCAACTCCACGCGCCCGGTCAGGGATTCCGCCAGATGCTTGAAATGATAGACAGGCACGCCCGCCAGTGCGAGGTCGGTCAGCTTGCGATCCCATTCGTCAGGCAGGTCCTGCCGCAGGTCGGTGGTCACGGCGTCGAGCCCGTCGAACCCGCATGCGGGCGTGGCGATGGCAATCCAATGAATGCCGCGCACGCTCGGCAGCTGTTGACCGTCGACCATGGCGACCACGCCGATCCGGAGCGCCTGGCGCCCCCTGAGGATCGCTACCAGCCAGAAGAACCAGGCCAGGCTGATGAAATAGCCGGCCACCAGCAGCGGGATGTTATAATCCAGGCGCGCGACGATGAACGCCATGGCAAGGACGCCATAGGCGACCGAAAAGACGGGGAGGATGTAGCTGCTGGCTTCAGCCCCGGGATAGGTCGTGATGCTGCGGAACAGCCATGTGCCCAAAAAAATCGCAGCCGCGCTTCCTGCAAGCGTGATGTGCAGGGGGAGGAGGTAGGCAGTCGAAGAAAGGGTCAGCCAACGCACAGTATAGGGAAGAAGGGCTGCAAGCACCAAGCAGCCCCCTAACTGATTTCGCCATCTATAAAGCGGCTGCGGACTCAGTGACTTTACTGCAAACATTGCTTGTCAACCCAAGCCCAACTGGTGTGCGACCGCTCTGGCACCGAAAACGTCCAACTAGTGTGAACCCGAGCTGGCGTGCGAACGCACATGACCGCTTACCGACGCATAAACCTTATTGCAAGGCGTTCGGCGGCGCGACGCGGCGGACCCTCACTCCGTCGACCGCACCGTCCACGCCCGACCCCATGCTTTCCGACTGGGCGGTCAACAGCAATGACTGGCTCGGGCAGCCGGCGGGGACGCTGAACGCAAAGGCATGGACCGAACGGCCGCCGCTGGCGAGCTTCGTCTCCGCCAGATTCTGGCCCGACGGGACGCAGATGATTGCGAACTTGCTCGTCCCCAGGGTCGCTCCTTCCGCCGGGCGAGCCTTGAACTCCAGAGCGAAGCGACCCGGCGGAAGCAGCAGGCGTTGGCTGGCGACCATGCTGCCCGCGCCCACGCGTGCCTCGAGGTGAAGCTCACCGCCGTCGGTGCCACGCAGAATTTCGGCCCGGGCGTCGCCGGAATCTTCCAGACGCCAGTCGAAGATGGTCGGAAGCCGGAGCGTTTCGTTGAAGTCGCCGTTGCGCACCTCGATCGGCTGGGCACGCGGGGCCTGGAGGCGATAGAGGCGCCAGGCCGCCGCGACATCGTTCTTCTCCGCCAGCCGCTGGACAAGGATGCCGATCGGTTCATGGCGCACGGTTCCGCCCGAACGATAGACCGCGTCGACCAGCTGCGACGCCGAGCTCAGATCCTGGGTTTGCGCGCTCAGATAGTCGAGAAAGCTGTTCTTCCACGGGGTGCCGGCTGCAAGCATGCGCGCAAGCGGCGCGCGGATCGCCGGATCTGCGGCGGCTGACGCCAGGATCGGGAACAGGATGGTCGGCATGTTTTTGCCGACCCGCAAAGCAATGTCGTAATGGCCAAGCGCGCGGCCGATATCGTTGCGCTGCACCGCCAGCTCGATGGCCCAGAGCTGGGTTGGCAGATCGCGCCGCGAGATCGCCTGCGAATATTCGAGCATCGCGGCCGATCGGTCGATCTGGCCCTGGCGGGCGAACGCCATGCTCAGGGCACCGGCGGCAGCGGCGCTGGTCGGGTCGCGTCGCAGTGCCCGCCGCGCCGTCCCGATCGCTTCGGGAAAGGCGTCTTTCAGCTGATATTGCGCCGTCCGTCCTAGCACCAGTGCATTGTCGGGCGCGAACCGGGCCGCCAGCACCGGCGCCGAGCGGCGGAGTCCGATGCCGACGCCGAAGGCGACAGCCTGCCAGGCAAGCACCGCCAGCCCGGCGACGAGGATGATCTGCGGGGCGCGGTTCAGTGCGGCCATCGCCACGACGTTGGGCTCACGCCGTGCCCGACTGACCATAGCCATAGCCATAGTCATAGCCGAGGCTCGCCCTGCGGGATTCGAACTTGGTCAGCACCGCCCCGATGATGCGCGCGCCGGAGTCCGACAGGCGCGCAAGCGCCGTCGCGACCTGACGCGAGCGCACGCCATGGGATTCGACGGCATAGACCACGCCTTCGACGCGCGCGCCGATCAGCGGCGCATCGGCAAGGCCCATCACGGGCGGACTGTCGATGACCACATGGTCGAACTGCTCGAGCAGGCGGTTGAGCAGCGTCGACAGCCGGTCGCTGGAGAGCAGTTCGGCGGCATTGGGCGGCAATGGGCCGGCCGTCATTGCTGCAAAGCCGAAGCGCGTCGTCGGGACGAGCAGCCCTTGCAGCTCGTCCTCGCCAGCCAGATAGTTGCTGAGCCCCCGCGACTGGTCGACATCGAGCAGGCTCTGGACCGAGGGCGATCGCATGTCGCCGTCGACAAGCACGACCCGACGGCCGCTGCGTGCAAGCATGGTCGCGATCGAAAGTGCTGTGGTCGACTTGCCTTCAGCAGGCCGCGTGCTGGTGACCGAGAGCGTGCTGGGCACACCGCGTTCGCTGACGAAACGCAGATTGGCCTGGACGGCCAGATACGCGTCGAACAGCGGCGACTTGCGGTCGTCGAGCGCATCCGAGGGCTCGACATCCATGGTCCGCGGCACAGTCCCCAGCAGCGGAATGCCGAGCCTTTGCCGCACTTCCGACGGATCGGTGATCGATTCATCGATATGATCGAGCAGGAGCGCCGCGCCGACACCCAGCATCGTGCCAAGCACTGCCGAAATGAAAAGGTTGAGGAACAGGCGCGGGCTGGATCGCCGGTCGGGGGCCGAGGCGGTATCGACAACGGCGATGTTGTTGACGCCGACGCCGCCGGTAATCCCGATTTCCTTGTAGCGTTGCAGCAGGCCGTCATAGAGGGCGCGGTTGGTGTCCACCTCGCGCTGATAGATATTGTACTGGATGCTGCGCCGTTTCAGGTTCAGCAGATCACCCTTCAGGTCTTCGACCCGTTTGGCGAGCTGCTGCTCGCGGTCGAGTGCGCTGTTGAACTCGCCGCCGATCGATCCCGAAACGCGGACCTCTTCGCGCGCGATGCCGCGATCGAGCTGCGCGAGCTGCGCCTTCATTGCCCGCACGGCCGGATAGTCATCCTCGAACTGCGACGTCAGCTTCTGCAGATCGGCGGCCAGTTCGGCACGGCGCGCACGCAGCGTGTTGATCGCCGGGTTTTCGAGCGCCTCGGCCGTATCGCCGGCCCGGCCCCTTTGCTGATGGAACCGTGCCTGGGCCTTCACGCGTTCGGCAGTGGCTTTGGCAAGCTCGATATTGAGCGATGCCAGATTGTCGGCCACGATCGAACGTTCTGCGCGACTGTCACTGGGGCCGCCGGTCGTGGGCAGGTTAATGATGCGCTGGGCCGAGGCATAGGCGACGAGCTGGCGCTCTGACTCTTCGAGCCGCTGGCGCAGCTGGCCAAGGCGGTTCTCGAGGAACGTTCGCGCATAGGAGCTGGCCTCGTAACGGCGCTGCAGCGTCGCCTGGATGAAATTCTCGGCCCAGGCATTGGCGATCCGGGCGGACAGTTCCGCATCGGGCGTGGTGACTGACACATCGACGAGCCGCGACAGGCGGATCGGGTTGATCCCGACGACCTTGAGCAGCGCCTCGGCCGCCAGCCGCGTGCGGAGCGCGCGGTTCGCGGGCGTGAAGCCCTCCGCGTCTCCGTTCTGGATGCCGTGGTTGGACAGGTCGACCCCGAACATGCGGAAGAAAGCGGGGTCGTCCTGCAGCTTGAGCTTGCCGACGACGCGCTCGGAAAGGCCCTGCGAGCGCAGCAGACCATATTGCGTCTGATAGAATTCCTGGTCCGCGTCGCTCGCTTCCTGCTCGACACCTTGCAGATTGACGATCTTTTTGGATTCGCGGGCGATTTCGATCCGCGTGATCGCCGTATATTTGGGCGTCATCAGCAGAGTGATGACCAAGCCGAGCAGGATGAAACCGACGATCGTTCCGGCAATCAGGAACTTCCAGCGCTTGGCAATCCGCAGATATTCAAGCGCGATTGGCGTGTCTTCGCGGCCGGTTTCGCCACGAAGTGCGGCCCCGGCTTTAGGCAGAACGCTGCCCGCGTCGCGCGGGCTGAAAACTTCTGGGCGGTTCATCACAATCCCTACTGGATGATAGCCACAAGCGGGGCGGCAAGCAGCGGCGCGGTCGCGACCACATCGCCGAACAGCCGCCGAGCGGGCGAGTCACCGACGACGACCACGTCGTTGGCGAAGATTGAGGGATCCGGATAAACCCCGCGGCGGATCGCCGACAGATTGTACAGCCCGGCCATGCGCTGGCCGTTTACCTGACGAAGAATGACGACGTCGGTGGCCTTGCCGAACTCGGAAAGTCCCTTGGCGGAGGCGATTGCCCGCATCAGCGTCGTCTGGTTCGTGACCGGATAAAGGCCCGGCTCCTTCACCTCGCCATCGACGGTCACCACCTGGCTGACCGAAGACTTGACATTGATCGTCACGTCCGGATCGCGCACATAGCGACCGCGGAGCCTCGAGGCGATTTCCTCCGACAGTTCCAACGGCGTCTTCCCGCGGGCATCGACCTGGCCGACCAATGGCATGGTGATCTGACCGCTCAGGTCGACCTGCAGTTCGCGGCTCAGTTCGGGGACGCCGAACACGCCCACCTCGATGACGTCGAGCGGACCGATCAGGCTGGCGCGTTCGCCGGACGACAGATCGCCTCGGGCCGGCTCGGGCAGGACGGAGTTGTCGGTGATGATCGCCAGCCCCGGCGCCGGCCGAAGCTGGGCGCGCTGGGCGCAGGCGGAAAGCAAGATCAGCACCGCGCATGCGGCTAGAAGGGAACGCATCGGAAATCCGGGCTCGATACTTAGAGGAAGCGCGTTAGCCATAAGGGCTGCACGTAGTTAGGTAAAGCAACGGATGCCCCTCAAGCCAGACGCTCGCCGCGCGCGAGCCTAAGGTGGTCAAGCGCCGTCGCGACAATGAAGACGAGCGCAGCGGCGATCGCCATCATCGTTGGGGTGCGCAGCGGATAGTCGACCGCGCTGGCGAGTGCCATGAGACCAAGGGCCAGGCTGGCCGCGCGCCCCCGGACCACGGCGACATGCGTCGTGCGGTTCGCCCATAGCCTGATCGTCGCCATGCCGAGCCAGGCGATCGCGCCCAGTAGCAGCAGGCATGCCGGCAAGCCGCCTTCCAGCACGATTTGCAGCAGGTCGTTATGGGCCTGATTGAAATAGATCGTGTCGAGAAGATCCGTCGGTTCCACGCGGCGGAACACCGCATCAAAAGATCCAAATCCCGATCCGAAGGGCAGGAAATCAACGGCAAGCGCGACCACCACGGGCGCGGCGCGCGCCCGCATGTCGGCTGACGGGTCGTTGCCGACAAGGCGCTCAACAGCCTCGCCGCGTCCGGACGCCACCGCGACGATGGCCGCAGCCACCGCAATCGCAAGGGCGCCGAACACCAGCAGGGTCGACTTGCGTTTGCTGGCTGACGCACGGGCACCCCACCAGCTCAGAAATATTGCCGCAGCGCCAGCCAGGCCGACCGCACCCAGGGCGAGGCCCGCCCGGGACCCGGTGGCGAGCAGCACCATTACCAGTAGAACGAGTGCCAGCCCGACGCCCCAGCGTGCGATCGTGCCGCGATTGCCACTTCGCCGGATCACCTGCCAGCCGGTCGCCAGCGGGATCCCGATGGCCAGCAGCAGGGCCTGATGGTTCCGGTTGGCAAAAATGCCCGCCGCCTGAAGGTCGAACCCGGTTGCGTAAATCGCCCGGACCAGCTGCCCGCCGGTAATCAGCTGGATGGTTTCGACGCTCAGGGCGAAGGCGATGACGGCAAGGATTGTCGGATACACCCATTCGCGGGCGCGGCTGTCCAGCCCGGCCAGACCCCATAGAACGGCCAGCGGAACCGTGAGCGCCAGCAGTGCATTGACCGCCATGTCGGGCACAATGGCAAGCGGACGCCATGGCTGCGCAATCCCGGCGAGCGTTGCCGCCGCGGCAAAGTCTTCGCGGCCCGGCAGTGCCGTCCAGATCGCGGGCGGAAGCGGAACAAGCTGCACGAACACCAGCATGATCGCGCCGCCCAACAGCAGCGCCGGCGCGCGCAAAGATGGCAGGTCGTTCGGCAGGCGACGGAAGCATGCCCAGGCGATTGTCGCAATCGCCACCAATCGAACGGGAATCTGCACGACCCGGTCATAGCGGCTCGATCCGCCCAGAAAGACCAGAACGATCACGAAAAGGGCCAGCAACATGTGGAAGCCATGGGCGCGGAAAAAGGCTGGAATATCCGCGCGTCGCGTCTGGTGGTGCCGCGTCCGCTTAGTCTTGACCCGCATCACTCGCCCGTCGCCGCATCTGGAAGCACAGCATTTCGCCCATTCCCTGTCCAATCCGCCTGTCCATGGTCATGGGTACATGTTCATGTCGACGTGCCCTGCTCATGGTCATGCATGGAAATCAAGCCCGAACGTTGTTTCGGGCACATGATCGATCGCATCTGTCCAGCTCTGCGCCTGGCCGCGCATCAATGGGCGAAAAGCCGCGTAACGATTGGCGCCAACCAAAAGATAGCGCGCTCCACACTGTCGGTGGGCATGGGGCGGACGGTGGCGATGTTATGTCGAGTGACGATGGCGAAAACAGTGCTTTGCCGACCTTGCTTCAACTGTCGTCATGCGGTGGTCCCGCCCTCCCTTTCTATTCACAGCCACCCCGCCGCGCGCAGGGTGGTGACGGCGCTGCGCGACACCGGGGCGGTCAAGCCGTTGGTCAGGTGCAGGTTCATCGACCGGGCGGTGCCGTCGACGCGCACCACCGCATGGCGCGCGACCCACCACGACCGGTGCGTCTTCAGGCCTTCGACCGCGGCCATCGCCTCGATCGCGCGCGCGAGCGGCATCAGCACCAGCTCCGATCCGCGCGGCGAATGGATGCGGACATAATGATCCTCCATCTGCAGCGCGATGACGTCGCTGCTGAACAGGGCCGCGTGCGCTGCCGGGGCCGGGCGCGACTGGGGAGGCGACGGGGACTGGGCCAGTGACGGGGCGACGGACCGGCTGCGGCGCGCGCGGCGGATCGCAAGCGCGGTTCCCGGCACCACCACCATGCCGATGATGACGACCTGAGCGTACCAGATGGCCGGCGACAGGCCGAGCCGGGCGAGTTCGGGCCACAACCAGAAGGCGAACGACCGCGTTGCCCAAGCCTGTGGCACGCTCGCGGCCAGTACCCACGCCAGCAGCAGCGCCCAGAATCGCCGCCCGCCCCCGGCATGGCGGCGCATCGCCAGCCCCAGCCCGGCCCCGTAGAGCGCGAGGCCGCACCACATGCTCGCCACCCAATAGAGGATGCGCACCGGCGCGCTGCCGTTCAGATAGCTGCCAAACGGCCCCAGCATGCCAAGCAGCACGCCCCCGGCACTCGTCAGCGCCAGCACGCGAACGACGCTGCCCGGCACCGAGGCGGCGGGCGCAGGTTGGGCAGAGGCGGCAGCGGCGGCAGGAGGAGCGGGGGCGAAATCGGCCATGCCCGTTCCTAATGCGATTTGACGGTCGGTGGAATCTCCCGGCCCTGGCGATAACGCGGGAGCGCAGGGTGATGGCGCGCGCTCCTGTGCCGTTTCCGACCGTCCCGTTTCCTCCAGTCCCGTTTGCCGGGTCGCGAACCCGTTCGCCCATTCACGAAATCCGGCTCGCAGGGGCCGGAAAAGCCTGTCGATACCGGCGGCGCAACTTTGGAGTGCCGTCATGTCTGCTCGTCTGTTTCTGCGCCTTGCCCCTGCGATGCTGTGCCTGTCGGCACCGGCCCATGGCCAGGGTGCCGCCGCCCCTGCGTCCGTCCCCGCTGCCGTTCCGGGCCAGGCGGCGACGCGTGCCGAGGCGGGCGCGGGCGTCGGCTTTGAGCAGGCGCGCATGGGGGACGGCACTGAGATCGGCATCTGGTTTCCGGCCTATGGCGCGGCAAAGCCGCAGCGGCTGGGCCTGTATGCGCAACAGGCCATCACTGGTGCCGCCCCGGCCGGCCGCCGGCTGCCGCTGATCGTCATGTCGCACGGCAATGGCGGGCATTTTGCCGGCCATTCCGACACGGCGGCGGCGCTGGCGCGCGCCGGCTTCGTCGTCGCGTCACTCACCCATCCGGGCGACAATTGGCGCGACCAGAGCCGGGCGACGCAGATGAATGGCCGCGTCACCGCGCTTACGGCGCTCATCACCCATATGCTGGAAAGCTGGCAGCATCATGCGGTGCTCGATCCGCAGCGGGTCGGCGCGTTCGGCTTTTCGGCGGGCGGCTTCACCGTGCTCGCCGCCGCCGGGGGACGGCCCGACCTTGCCCGCATGGGCCGCCACTGCGCCGATCATCCAGGCTTTTTCGATTGCGGGGTGGTGAAGGCGCATCCGCTGCCCGATCCCGCATGGACGGCCCGGCCGGACCGCCGCATCAAGGCGGTGGTCGCCGCCGCGCCGGCACTGGGCTTCACCTTTGGCCGCACGGGGCTGAGCCGCGTGACCATGCCCGTCCAGCTGTGGCGGGCCGACAATGACCCGGTGCTGCCCGCGCCCTTTTATGCCGATGCCGTGCGCGCCGATCTGCCGCGCCGGCCCGAATTCCACGCCGTTCCCGGGGCCGGACATTTCGATTTCCTCGCGCCCTGCGATGCCGGCGGGGCGCTGGCGCGCATCTGCGCGACCGAGGGGTTCGACCGGGGGGCTTTCCACGCCCGGTTCAATGCTGAGGTGGTGCGGTTTTTCCGCCGGCATCTGGCCCGCGCGCAAAGGCCGGGCTGAGGATGGGCGGCGTGGACAGAAGGGGCGCGCAAACCGCCCGTTTCGTCCGCCAGTGATCGCAAAATGGATTTCACCAGCGCCCGGCGCGCACAGGACGACTGCCGGAAAAGATGGTGACCCCTACGGGAATCGAACCCGTGTTTCAGCCGTGAAAGGGCCGCGTCCTAACCGCTAGACGAAGGGGCCATCGCTGGCGAGGCGCTCCGTTAGACGGGTCCGAAGCGCTGGTCAAGTCACTCAACCCATGCTGCGTCATCAATATGCATTTCTGCTGCCGGCCGGGTGCCCCAATCATCGGTTTTGGCCCGTCCGGCCAGCCACAGCCGCCGGTCCGCAGGCGCGCCGAGCAGCGCCTGACCCAGATCGGTGTCGGCGGCGCGGAAGGCGACGGCCTTCACCCGCGCACCGTCCTCGCCGGCCAGAATCGTGCGCACATGGCCGCTGCCGACAATATCGGCGCGCACGATCCTGACCGGCCCGGTCGCGACGCGCGGCGCGGGCCAGCCCATGCCGTAAGGCCCGGCCTCGTCGAGCGCCTCGATCAGGCTTGGCGACAGGCCGCGCGGGCTGACCACGGCATCGATGGCAAGCGCGCGCGACGCCGTGGCCGCCGCCACCGCATCGCCCAGCCGTTCGTTGAGGAAATCGCGCAGCGAATCGACCCGGTCGGCCGTTACCGTCAGCCCCGCCGCCATTGCATGGCCGCCGCCCGCGACCAGCAGCCCCGAATCGCGCGCGGCCATCACCGCCGCGCCCAGATCGACACCCGCGACCGACCGGCCCGATCCCTTGCCGATCCCGGCCTCGTCGATGCCGATCACGATTGCCGGCCGGCCCAGCCGTTCCTTCAGCCGCCCGGCGACGATGCCGATCACCCCCGGATGCCAGCCCGCGCCTGCAACGATCTGCACGGCATCGTCGCTGCGCGCCGCCGCTTCGGCCGCCTGCTGGACCTCGGCCTCGATCGCGCGGCGTTCTTCGTTCAGCGCGTCGAGCTCGGCGGCGATTCGGGCGGCCTCGTCAGGGTCGCTGGTGGTCAGCAGCCTGACCCCCAGGTCCGACCGCCCGACCCGCCCGCCGGCATTGATGCGCGGGCCGAGCGCAAAGCCCAGATCATGGGTGAGCGGCGCGCGCGACAGCCGCGCGGCGCGGGCGAGCGCGGTCAGCCCGATATTGCGGCCCGCCGCCATCACCTTCAGCCCCTGGGCGACAAAGGCGCGGTTGAGGCCCTTGAGCGCCGCCACATCGGCAACCGTGCCGAGCGCGACCAGATCGAGCAGGTCGATCAGCCGGGGTTCGGGCCGGGTGCGGAAATGGCCGCGTCCGCGCAGCTCGCGCAGCAGCGCCGCACCCAGCAGAAAGGCGACGCCGACCGCCGCCAGATGGCCATGCGCCGCGCCCTCATCCTCGTCGAGCCGGTTGGGATTGACGAGCGCATAGGCCTCGGGAAGCGCGCTTGAGCATTTGTGATGATCAACGACGATCACCTCTGCCCCCGCCGCGCGGGCCATGGCGAGCGCCTCGAACGCCTGAGCGCCGCAATCGACGGTGACGATCAGCCGCGTGCCGCTCTCCGCGATCCTGACCAGCGCCTCGCCGCTTGGGCCATAGCCTTCCATCAGCCGGTCGGGGATATAGGCGGCGGGCGACAGGCCGAGCCCGGCGAGCAGGCGGATCAGCAGCGCGGCCGAGGTTGCGCCATCGACATCATAATCGCCGAACACCGTCACCGCCTCGCCGCGCTCGACCGCATCGGCCAGCCGCGCGGCCGCCCGGTCCATGTCGCGGAAGATCGACGGATCGGGCATGAACGCGCGGATCGTCGGCGCGCGGTAGATCGGCACCGCGTCGCGCGGGCAGCCGCGCGTCATCAGCAGCTGCGTGACCAGATCATCGGGCCTGAGATCGCGGTCGATCCCGTCGGTGGGCGCGCCGCGCCAGTGCCAGGGCTGGCCCAGCACCGAACGGGTCACCCCCAGGGCCGGGGGGAGAGCGGAAGGCGGCAGGGCTGTCATCGGGGGGCGGTGCTCCATCCCCCGTTCCTAGCCGCTGCCTGCCCGCCGCGCCAAGCGGCAGGGCTGCCCCGCCAGCGGGGCGGGGCTCAGCCTTCGCCCTGGTGTTCGCCGCGCACCCAGCGCACGGTGCCGGTCGAGGCGCGCATGACGACGCTTTCGGTGGTCATCCGGCCGCCCTTCAGCCGCTTCACCCCGTCGAGCAGCGATCCGTCGGTCACGCCGGTCGCGGCAAAGATGCAGTCGCCGCTGGCAAGTTCGGTCAGGTCGTAGATCTTGTTCAGATCCTCGATCCCCCATTTGCGCGCGCGTGCGCGCTCATCCTCGTTGCGGAACAGCAGCCGGCCCTTGAACTGGCCGCCGACGCAGCGCAGCGCCGCCGCCGCCAGCACGCCCTCGGGCGCGCCGCCCGACCCCATATAGACGTCGATCGTCGTGTCGGGGTCGGTCGTCGCGATCACGCCCGCCACATCGCCATCGGGGATCAGCATGATGCCGCAGCCGACCTCGCGCAGTTCGGCGATCAGCTTTTCATGCCGCGGCCGGTCGAGCACGCAGGCGATCACCTCGTCCGGGCGCACGCCCTTGGCGGCGGCGATGGCGCGGATATTGTCGGCCGGGCTGCGATCAAGGTCGATCACGCCTTCGGGATAGCCGGGGCCGACGGCCAGCTTGTCCATATAGACGTCGGGCGCGTTGAGCAGGCAGCCCTTCTCGGCGATGGCGAGCACGGCAAGCGCATTCGGCCCGGCCTTGGCGGTGATCGTCGTGCCTTCGAGCGGGTCGAGCGCGATGTCGATCGCCGGGCCGGTGCCCGAGCCGACCTTTTCGCCGATATAGAGCATCGGCGCTTCGTCGCGCTCGCCCTCGCCGATCACGACGGTGCCGTTGACATCAAGCTCGTTGAGCGCGGCGCGCATCGCCTCGACGGCGGCAGCATCGGCCGCCTTTTCATTGCCCCGTCCGATCAGCCGCGACGCCGCAATCGCCGCCGCTTCGGTGACCCGCACCATTTCGAGCACCAGCACGCGGTCGAGATTCTGGCTTGCCGTGACCATGAAGACGCATCCCCTGTCCGAATAATCAGTCTGCTTACGCGCGCCGCGATAGGCGACGAAGGTTGCGATGTCGAGAATCACCCCGCGGCCATGGTTCAGTCATCGTTCACGCCGCTGCTCTAGCCTCTGCCCGGCAAAGACAGCGGGGGAGGCGGCCCATGATCCTGATGCGCGTGATGGCGGGACTGGTGCAGGCGCTCGGGGCCGAACCGCCGCCGATGCTCCCGGCCGCCCCACCGCCCGATGCGGTTGCGACCTATGACCGGATGACCCGTATCGAGCCGCGCTGCCAGGCGCCGGCAGGGCAGGACATTCTGGTGTGCGCGCGCCGCGGCGCCGACCGCTACCGCGTGCCGTTTCTGGTTCCGACGCCGGGCGATCCGCGCAACCTCGGCCCGCATG
Organism: Sphingomonas changnyeongensis; assembly: GCF_009913435.1. NCBI lineage: Bacteria > Pseudomonadati > Pseudomonadota > Alphaproteobacteria > Sphingomonadales > Sphingomonadaceae > Sphingomonas > Sphingomonas changnyeongensis. Next base: position 900,235 of record NZ_CP047895.1, read on the forward strand.
GCGAGCGCGCCGCCCTGCTCTACCGGGCCAGCCCGTGCGAGGAATCGGGGCCGTTCCTGATCGGCTGCGGGATGGCCGGCGTCACCGTCAGCACCAATCTGGGCACCGGACGCGTCGAACCGCGGCCGCTCGCCCCCTGAGGGGGTGTTTTTGTTTGAGTTGCGGCACCGTTGTTTGTGATTGGGAAGAACGGCACCGGGAGTTTTGGTTTGAGTTGCGGCACCGGCCCGCTCCCCCACCCGGCCACCCATAGCGTATCCTGCCGTTGGGTGGCCGGGTGGGGGAGCGGGCCGGTGCCGCCCCCGCGCCGTAAGGCGCAGCACAAACAACCGGGAGCGGGCCTCCCGCTCAATCGAGGATATGCATCAGCATCGGCTGGCCGCGCAGCCAGGGGGCGCCGTCCAGCCGCTCGATCGCCTGGGCGACCGCACGTTCGGGGCCTTTATGGGTGACGATCGCCACCAGCACGCCGCCATCGGGCATCGCGCCGCGCTGGATCAGGCTTTCGATCGACACGCCCGAATCGCGCATCGCCGCCGCGATTTCGGCCAGCACGCCGACCTTGTCGTCGACCGTGAAGCGCAGATAGGCACGGCCTTCGCGCGCACCCGGATCGGCGGGCGGCTGTTCGCCGAGCGCCGCGACGGGCATGGCAAAGGCCGGGCCATATTCGCCGCGCGCAATGTCGATCAGGTCCGCCACGACCGCGCTGGCTGTCGGCCCGTCGCCCGCGCCGCGCCCCTGAAACAGCAGCCGGCCGACGAAATTGCCCTCGGCCACCACTGCGTTCAGCGATCCGGTGACATGGGCAAGCGGATGGCTGACCGGCACCAGATGCGGGTGGATGCGCTGGAACAGCCCGTCGGCGCGCATTTCGGCATGGCCGAGCAGCCGGATGCGGAAGCCGAGCGCCGCCGCCTCGGCGATGTCGGCGGCCAGCACATGGCGGATGCCGGTGGTGCCGACGCCGGGAAAATCGATCCGCGTGCCAAAGGCGAGGCTGGCGAGGATCGACAGCTTGTGCGCGGCATCGACCCCGTCAATGTCGAAACCGGGATCGGCCTCGGCATAGCCGAGCGCCTGCGCCTCGGCGAGCACATCGGCAAAGTCGCGCCCCTCGGCCTCCATGGTCGACAGGATATAATTGCAGGTGCCGTTCAGAATGCCATAGACCTGCTGGATGCGGTTGGCCGCCGCGCCTTCGCGCAGCCCCTTGATGACCGGAATGCCGCCGGCGACTGCCGCTTCATATTTGAACGCCACATTGCCCGCCTCGGCGGCGCTCGCGAGTTCCAGCCCGTGATGGGCGATCATCGCCTTGTTGGCGGTCACCAGCGCCTTGCCGGCGGCGATCGTCCGCCGCGCGAGGGTGAGCGCCGGGCCGTCGCTGCCGCCGATCAGTTCGACGACCACATCGACGCCGTCCAGCGCCGCCATCTCGCCCATGTCGTCGATCCACCGGAAGCGCGACAGATCGACGCCGCGGTCCTTCGCCCGGTCGCGCGCCGAGACGGCGACGATCTCGATCGGCCGCCCGGCGCGGCGCGCGATCAGATCGGCATTGGTGTCGAGCAGGCGGACGACGCCGCCGCCCACCGTTCCCAGGCCCGCCAGGGCGATTTTCAAGGCTTCAGTCATGCCGATCATGGGCTAAAGGGCCGGCATGGCAAGTCAATCGCCCATTGCGCCGCCGCCGGGTTCGCCCGCGATCCTGATCCTCGCCGGCAAGCGCGACGGCCGGCTCGATCCGCTCGCCGAACAGGCGGGTGTCAGCCACAAGGCGGTGGTGCCGATCCGCGGCAAGCCGCTGATCGTCTGGGTGCTCGAAGCCGCCGAGGCGGCATGGCCCGACAGCCCGATCTATGTCTCGATCCATGACGCGGCGGTGATCGCCGGCCTGCCGATCGTGGCGCGGCTGCAGGCGGCCGGGCGGCTGATCGCGGTGCCCGCCGGGCCGGGGATCGTCGAGAGCCTGGAGGCGGTGGTCGCGGCGGCGGGCGACCGTGCCTGGCCGATGCTGGTGACGACCGCCGACAATGTGCTGGTCACGCCCGAGGCGTTGCGCCGGCTGCATGACGAGGCGGTGCGGGACGGGGCCGGGGCGGCCCTGTCGGTTGCCAGCCGCGAACAGATCCTCGCCGCCCATCCCGAGGGGCAGCGGCGTTTCTACGAGTTTGCCGATGTCGCGATTTCCAACTGCAACGCCTATTGGCTGGCCGATGCGGCGGCGCTGCGCGCGGCGGAAAGCTTTCGCGGCGGCGGCCAGTTCATCAAGACGCCCGGCGCGATCCTGAAGGCGTTCGGGCTGTGGAACCTGATCGGCTTTCGCCGCCGCTGGTGGTCGCTCGACCGCATCATGGCCAATCTGTCGCGCCGTTTCGGCGTGCGCGTCCGGCCGGTGTTCGTGACCGACGGGGCGCTGGCGGTCGATGTCGACAATCCGCGCACCTATGCCATTGCCGAAGTCCTGCTCGCCAGCCGCAAGCCGGAAGCGCGGGAGGCATGAGCCGCATCTTCATCGCCCGCCACGGCGAAACCGTGTTCAACGCCGCGCGGCGGATGCAGGGCGACCAGCTCGACACGCCGCTGACCCGCGCGGGCTTTGCCCAGGCCGATGCGATGGGCCGGGGGCTGCGCGACTGGCTGGGGGATGCGCCCGCCGCGCTCGAGCTCTGGTCCTCGCCCTATGGGCGGGCGCTGCAGACGCTCGCCATCATCGCCGAACATATTGGCGGCGACTGGCATGGCTGCCGCCGCGACCAGCGGCTGGCCGAGATCAATGTCGGCGGCTGGGGCGGGCGCAGCTATGCCGAGATCATCGCCGAGCAGGGCGAGATCGTCTGCCGCGACACCCATCTGTTCGCGGTGCGCCCGCCCGGCGGCGAATGGTATGACGAGATCGCCGCCCGCCTGTCCGGCTGGATCGCCGATCATGGCCGCGCGCCCGGCGACCGGCTGGTGATCATGCACGGCATGTCGTCGCGCGTGCTGCGCGGGCTGCTCACCGGCCTGCCCGTCGATCCGCGCTGGCGCGCACCCGTCGCGCCGCATCTGCCGCAGGGCACGATGGTGGTCATCGAGGGCGGGCGCGAGGCGATCGTCCATCTGGGCGGCGGCGCGGCCCCGGCATGATCCGGGCGGCGGCGATCCGCACGGTGCTGGCCGCCGCCGCCGCGACCGGCCTGACGCCCGCGCCGGCGGCGGGGCGCGAGGATCTGGGCATTTATGGCCGCTGGGGGGCGTTTCGTGACCCGGCAGCCCGGCGCTGCCATGCGATTGCGCGGCCCGTGCGCCCCGCCCCGCCGGCGGGGCGGGCGATGCCCGATCAGCCTTATGCCAGCATCGGCTTCTGGCCCGGCCGCCAGCCGGGCGGGCAGCTGCACCTGCGCCTCAGCCGCGCGCATGGCGGGGCGGCCGGGCCGGTGCTGTCGGTCGGCGGCCGTCGATTCGCGCTGATCGCCCGCGGGGTCGATGCCTGGGCCGCCGATCAGCGGATGGACGCCGCGATCATCGCGGCGCTGCGCAGTGCCGAGCAGATGACGATATCGGGCCGCACGGCAGGCGGGGTCGGATTTGCCGACCATTATGCGCTGCGCGGGGCGGCCTCGGCGATCGATGCCGCAATGATCGGCTGCGCCGTGCGTCGATAAGCGGATGTCGGTCCGGCGTCTGGCGCAGTTGTTCTGAAGAAATATCGTTAATGATCCGCTTTGGGACGGGGCGAATTTAACCAAAGACGGATGATAAACGAATCGTTACTTGGGCTTCATCCAGTCCGGTCTGGTCCGGATCTCCGATTTCAAAAGGGGTGTAGCCATGAAGTCTGTCGCTCTCGCGTTCGTCCTCGCCGCCACGCTGGCCGCGCCGGCGTCTGCCGCCAACCTGCTGGTCAATGGCAGCTTCGAGAACGGCTTCAATGGCTGGACGCTGGGCGGCACCTCCGGCGACGGGGTGCAGCCCGCGGTGATCAACTATAACAGCGCGACCGCCTATCCGACCGGCGCCTATGGCGAGGCCGTGCCGGCGACCAACAGCGCGGCCAATCCCGGCTTTGACGCGGTCGGCAGCAAGGCCGCCTATTTCGTCGCCGACCTCGCCCGGCCGCAGACCCTGTCGCAGACCGTCAATGTGATTTCGGGCACCAACTACACCTTCGGCTTCGACGTCTATCTGCCGTTCAACGGCGCGGCCAACCCGAACGATGCCAGCTTCACCGCTTCGGTCGGCGGCATCCAGTTCGCCAGCTTCTCGGCAAGCGGCCAGCCGGCAGGCAAGTGGCTGACCTTCAAGTCGAGCGGCGTCGCCACCGTCACCGGGCCGAGCACCTTCCAGTTCACCTTCAACAGCTTTGGCATTCCGGCCAAGGACTTCGTGGTCGACCGCGTGTTCTTCGCGCCCACCGACGCGGTGCCGGAACCCGCCAGCTGGGCGATGATGATCACCGGCTTCGGCCTGGCCGGCATGGGCCTGCGCCGCCGCGCGGCCACCGCCGCCTTCGCCTGATCCGCCTTTCAGTTGCGCAGCGCCGGGCCGCCGCTCCTTGGAGCGGCGGCCCAATCCCCGTTATCAGGCCCGTCGCTCCTCGGAGCGGCGGCCCAATCCTCGTTAGGGGGCTCGCCCCCCGACGCTCGCAAAAATGCCGCATTCCGCTTACATGGGACCGCGATGACCCCGACCATGCAGATGCCCGGCCATATCGACCCCGTGCCCGTGCCGCGCGCCGCCACCCCGCGCGCCGACGGGCGCATTGACCTGATCGGCCTTGCGCGCGACCAGATCCGCGACACGCTGGAGGCCGCCGGGCTGGAGCCGCGCCAGGCGCGGTTGCGCGCCAAGCAGCTGTGGCATTGGATCTACAATCGCGGCGTCACCGATTTCTCGCTGATGACCGACATTGCCAAGGCGCAGCAGCCCTGGCTGGCCGAACGATTCGCCATCGGCCGCCCCGAAGTGGTCGAGGCGCAGGTCTCGTCCGACGGCACGCGCAAATGGCTGCTGCGGTCCGATGACGGCCAGGATTATGAAATGGTGTTCATCCCCGATGCCGATCGGGGAACGCTGTGCGTGTCGAGCCAGGTCGGCTGCACGCTCAACTGCCGGTTCTGCCACACCGGCACGATGCGGCTGGTGCGCAACCTGAGTGCGGGCGAGATTGTCGGCCAGGTGATGCTGGCGCGCGACGCGCTCGGCGAATGGCCGAGCCAGCCCGAGGGGCGGCTGCTGACCAACATCGTGATGATGGGCATGGGCGAGCCGCTTTATAACTTCGACAATGTCCGCGACGCGCTGCGCATCGTGATGGACGGCGACGGCATCGCCCTGTCCAAGCGGCGCATCACGCTGTCGACCGCGGGCGTCGTCCCCAAAATGGCTCAGGCCGGCACCGAGATCGGCGTCAACCTGGCCGTGTCGCTGCATGCGGTGACCAAGGAGGTGCGTGACGAGATCGTGCCGCTCAACCGCAAATACGGGATCGAGGAGCTGCTCCAGGCCTGTGCCGACTATCCGGGCGCCAATAATGCCCGGCGCATTACCTTTGAATATGTGATGCTGAAGGACCGCAACGACAGCGACGAGGATGCGCGCGAGCTGGTGCGGCTGCTGCGCAAATACCGGCTGCCGGCCAAGGTCAACCTCATCCCCTTCAACCCCTGGCCGGGCGCACCCTATGAATGTTCGACGCCCGAGCGGGTGCAGCGTTTTTCCGACATCGTGTTCGAAGCCGGTATTTCCGCCCCCGTGCGGACGCCGCGCGGCCGCGACATCATGGCCGCCTGCGGCCAGCTGAAATCGGCCGCCCAGAAAAAGAGCCGGGCGGAGCTTGATCGGCTGGTCGAGGAAAAACAGGCCGCGCTCGGCTGATCCTGCGCCTGCGCGCCAGCCGCCCGTTCCGCCCCTCCCGCTGCCCGCCCGCACCTGCTAGCCTTGGCTGATCGCCGGGGCCTGTAACCGGGCCAGCCGCACGCGCGAACGGGAGGGCGTATGGGCATCAGCACGCAGGATGACGGCACGCAGGACAGCGGCACGCAGGCCCGCGCCGCCGGGCGGGGCATTTACCGGCACCGGCTGGCGACGCGGCTGTGGCACTGGGTCAATGCGGCGGCGGTCGCGCTGCTGCTGATGAGCGGGGCGATGATCTTCAACGCCCATCCCCGGCTCTATTGGGGTGAATATGGCGCCAATCCCGACCGCGCCTGGCTGCACATCGGCGCGACCGAGCGCACCGGCTATCTGTCGGTTGCCGGCTGGCGGTTCGACACCAGCGGCGTGCTGGGGCGCTGGACCGATGCGTCGGGCGTGACGCGCACCCGCGCCTTTCCGCACTGGGCGACGATCCCCTCGGGCTATAATCTGGCGCTCGCCCGGCGCTGGCACATGGCGCTGGCGCTGCTGCTGTCCTTTGCGCTGCTGGGGTTCATGCTGGCGAGCCTGCTGAACGGCCATGCCGCGCGCGATCTGCGGCTGCGCGCGCGCGAGCTGCGCCCGGCGCATCTGCGGGCCGACATTATCGCCCATCTGCGGCTGCGCTTTCACGATCCGGCCGATCCGGCGGCGTTCAACACCTTGCAGAAGATCAGCTATGCGGCGGTGATTTTCGGGCTGATCCCGCTGATGATCGTGACCGGCCTTGCCATGTCGCCGGGCATGGATGCCGGCTATCCGTGGCTGAGCGGCATGTTCGGCGGGCGGCAATCGGCGCGCTCCGTGCATTTCATCGCTGCCGCCGCGCTGCTCGGCTTCATCGCCATCCATCTGCTGCTGGTGCTGCTGTCCGGGCCGCTGCGCCAGATTGCGGGGATGATCACCGGCTGGGTGCCCGGCGATTCGCGCGCGCCCATGACCGGAGCGGCGGCATGAGCGGCGGCGTGACGCTGTCGCGGCGGCGGCTGATCGGCGGGCTGGCGGCGGGCGGGCTGCTGGGCGGGTGCGACCGGCTGGGCGAGGTGCCGGCGGTGCGCCATTTGCTGTTTTCGGCCGAGGATGCGCACCGCGCGCTCCAGCGCCGGCTGGTCGACCGGATGGCGCTGGCGCGCGAATATCGCGAAGACCAGATGTCGCCGGTGTTCCGCATGAACGGCACCCGCAATCCCGGCACTGCGGACTATGCCGCGCATCTGGCAAATGGCTTTGCCGACTGGCGGCTGCGGGTCGACGGGCTGGTCGCCCGGCCGCTGGCGCTCGACCTTGCCGCGATCAAGGCGATGCCGATGCGCACCCAGATCACCCGGCACGACTGTGTCGAGGGGTGGAGCGCGATCGGCAAATGGCATGGCCCGCCGCTGTCGCTGCTGCTCGACCGGGCGGGGCTGCGGCCGGAGGCGCGCTATATCGTCTTTCACTGCGCCGACAGCCTGGGCGGGCGGCCATATTATGAATCGATCGATCTGGTCGATGCGTTCCATCCGCAGACGATCCTTGCCTGGGGGATGAACAACCGCACCCTGCCCGTCGGCCATGGCGCGCCGCTGCGCCTGCGCGTCGAACGGCAGCTGGGCTATAAACAGGCCAAATATGTGATGCGGATCGAAGCGGTGGCAAGCCTCGCGGCCATCCATGGCGGCAAGGGCGGGCTGTGGGAGGATCTGGCCGGTTATGAATGGTATGCCGGCATCTGAGCCGCCGCGCGCGCAACCGCCTGGCCGGCCCGGCCGTTGCGCAGCCAATCCATCCTCTGGACACAAGCGAGGCCGGCCATGTTCCTTCTCGACCAGCTGCTTGCCCGCGCCGTCCGCGCTGGTGAACTGACCGTCACCTATGCCGATGGCCGGATCGCCCGTTACGGCCAGCCCGCGCCCGGCCGCGCGCCGGTCGCGATCCGCTTTGCCGACCGCGCGACCCCCGGCCGCATCGCCCGCAACCCGCGCATCGGCGCGGGCGAGGCCTATATGGATGGGCGGCTGATCGTCGAGCAGGGCGATGTGCTCGATCTTGTCCGGCTGATCCGCGGCGGCCTGCCGTTTGAAACCGGCGGTCGGCTGGAACCGCCCGCTGTCTGGCGGCGGGCGCTGGGTGCGGTCGCGGGGCGGATCGACCGATTGAACTGGTCGCGGCGCGCGCGGCGCAATGTCGCCCATCATTATGATCTGTCGGACGGGCTCTACGACCTGTTTCTGGACGCCGACCGCCAATATAGCTGCGCCTATTTCACCGATCCCGCCCAGAGCCTCGAGACCGCACAGGCCGACAAAAAGGCGCATATCGCCGCCAAGCTCGCGCTCGCGCCGGGGCAAAGCGTGCTCGACATCGGCTGTGGCTGGGGCGGGCTGGCGCTTTACCTGCACCGGGTCGCCGGGGTCGATGTGCTGGGCATCACCCTGTCGCACGAACAGCTGCGCGTCGCCCGCCGCCGCGCCGCCGAAGCGGGCGTTGCTGACCATGTGCGGTTCGAACTGGTCGATTATCGCGATGTCTCCGGGCGGTTCGACCGCATCGTCTCGGTCGGCATGTTCGAACATGTCGGCCCGCCGCATTACCGGACGTTTTTCCGCCAGTGCCGCAATCTGCTGGCCGAGGACGGGGTGATGCTGCTGCACACGATCGGCCGCATGGGCGGGCCGGGCGTGACCGACAGCTGGACGTCCAAATATATCTTCCCCGGCGGCTATATCCCGGCGCTCAGCGAGATTGTCGCCGCGAGCGAGCCGTCGCGGCTGATCGCCGCCGATATTGAGACGCTGCGCCTGCATTATGCGCTCACCATCCAGCACTGGTATGACCGGACGGTCGCCCGCCGTGCCGAGATCGAGGCGCTGTACGACGCCCGCTTCTACCGCATGTGGTGCTTCTATCTGGCCGGCGCGCTGACCGCCTTTGAAAGCGGCGGGCTGTGCAATTACCAGCTGCAATATGTCCGCGACCGGCGCGCGCTGCCGATCACGCGCGATTACATGGCCGCCGCCGAAGCGCGGCTGCGCGCCGCTCCCGCCCCGTTGGTGCCGGCCCCTGCCTGATCCGCCATTGCGCCCGCGCGGCTTTGTGCATAGTCGGCGGCGAAACGGAGGTTTGTGGGCATGACGGACAAGCGCCAGCGCGCGGAGCAGATCAACCGGGTCGTCCTCGCCTTTTCGGGCGGGCTCGACACCAGCGTGATCCTGAAATGGCTGCAGCAGACCTATGGCTGCGAGGTCGTGACCTTCACCGCCGATCTCGGCCAGGGCGAGGAGCTCGAGCCGGCACGGCAGAAGGCCGCGCTGATGGGCGTCAAGCCCGAGCATATCTTCATCGACGATCTGCGCGACGAGTTCGTGCGCGATTATGTGTTCCCGATGATGCGGGCGAACGCGGTCTATGAGGGCCAGTATCTGCTCGGCACCTCGATCGCCCGCCCGCTGATCGCCAAGCGGCAGATCGAGATCGCCCGCGCGGTCGGCGCCGACGCGGTCAGCCATGGCGCGACCGGCAAGGGCAATGACCAGGTGCGGTTCGAGCTGGGCTATTATGCGCTTCAGCCCGACATCAAGGTGATCGCGCCCTGGCGCGAATGGGATCTGACCAGCCGCACCCGCCTGATCGAGTTTGCCGAGGCGCACCAGATCCCGATTCCGCGCGACAAGCGCGGCGAGGCGCCGTTTTCGACCGATGCGAACCTGCTGCACACCTCGTCCGAGGGCAAGGTGCTCGAGGATCCGTGGGACGAGGTGCCCGATTATGTCTTCTCGCGCACCGTCAATCCCGAGGATGCGCCCGACACGCCCGAATATCTGACCATCGATTTCGAGCGCGGCGATGCCGTTGCCGTCGATGGCGAGGGGCTGGGGCCGGCCGATCTGCTTGCCCGGCTCAATGATTTCGGCCGCCGCCACGGCATCGGCCGGCTCGATCTGGTCGAAAACCGGTTCGTGGGCATGAAGTCGCGCGGCATGTACGAGACGCCGGGCGGCACGATCCTGCATCTTGCCCACCGCGCGATCGAGCAGGTGACGCTCGACCGCGGGGCCGCGCATCTGAAGGACCAGCTGATGCCGCGCTATGCGGAGCTGATCTATAACGGCTTCTGGTTCTCGCCCGAGCGCGAGATGCTGCAGGCGGCGATCGATCACAGCCAGCAGCATGTCACCGGCACCGTGCGGCTGAAGCTCTACAAGGGCGCGGCGCATGTCGTCGGCCGGCGCGCCGATCCGCGCCACAATCTCTATTCTGCCAAGATCGTCACCTTCGAGGACGATGCCGGGGCCTATGACCAGCGCGACGCCGAAGGGTTCATCAAGCTCAATGCGCTGAGGCTCCGTCTGCTCGGGCAGCGCGGATGACCCTGTCTCTCTCCCGCCCCGGGAGAGAGGCGCGGATGGCGGGCGTGGTGCCGCTGGCCCTGGGGCTGGCGGTGGCGCTGACCGCGCTGCAGGTGTTTCTGGCCTGGGCCGATCTGTCGGCGCGGGTGCTGCCCATGGCCGACGACATGCTGCGCCTGGCCGGGATCCGCGACTGGCTGGCCGGGCAGGCGGCGGGTGACCTGACCCAGCTCCGTCTCGGCCCGCCGGGCGGCACCGCGCTCGACTGGTCGCGGCTGCCCGATCTGGTGCCGGCGCTGCTTGTCGCCGCGCTGTCGCCCGTGACCGGTCCGGCGCGGGCCGAGCTGGTGGCGCTGGTGCTGTGGCCCGAGCTGCTGTTTTTTGCCCATATGCTGATCGCCGCGGCGCTGGCGCGCACCCTGGCCGGGCCGCGCGCGGCGCTGATCGCCGTGGTGCTTGCCGCGCTCGCGACGCCCGCCGCCGCCGCCTTCCGGCCGGGGGCGATTGGCGGGCTGGGCATGGGCATCGTCGCGGTCGAGGCGGCGATGCTCGCGCTGGTGCGCGGCCGCTTCGGTGCAGCCGGACTGCTCGCGGCGCTCGCGCTCGCCATCGGCCCGGAGGCCACGCCGCCGCTGCTGGCCGCCCTGGTCGCGCTGATCGGGATCTGGGCGGCGGACCGCCCGGCGGTGACCGGCGGCGCGCTCCTGCGCGGCGGCGCGGGGCTGGCCGCCGGGGCCGTCGCCGATGCGGTGCTTTTGCCTCAGGGCGGCAGCTGTCCGGGCTTTGCGGTTGGCGGGTCGGGGCGGCGGGCGTGGCCGGGCTGGCGCTGGTCGCGCTCGGCCTGCTCGCCCCGCGTCTGGCCGATCCGCGCTGGCGGCTGGGCGCGGCGGCGGCGCTCGCCCTGCTCGCATGGGCGGTGATCATGGCGCTGATGCCGGCCTGCGCAGCCGGAGCCGGTGACGATCCGCTGCTGCGCGCGATCCATCCGGATGGTTTCGGCTTTGCCGCCGCCGGCATCCGCCAGTCGGCGGGGGCATGGGTGGCGGCGGCCGGGCTGGGCGCGACCGGGCTGGCCGCCTTTGCCGTGTCGCTGGCGCGCCGCGCTGCGCCCGTGCGCGACCGGCAGGACGACATCTCCGCGCATGCCGCACAGGCGGCGCTGCTGCTCGCGGCGGGCGTCGCCGGGGCGCTGCTCGGCGGGCTCGCCAACCTGTCGGTTGCGGCCTTTGGCGCGGCGCTCGCCGTGCCGCTGCTCGCGCGGGCCGTGCTCGCGGTGCTTGGCCGGCGCTGGCCGGCGCGGCTCGGCCTGTCGCTGGCGGCGATCGGGCTCGTCTGGCAGACGCTCGGCCTCGCGCTCGATCTGGCGCGCGGACGCCCGGCGGCGGTGATGGCGCGCGCCCATGCGGCGATCGGCGCGGGCTGCCAGGCGGCGCGCACGCTCGACCAGATCGACCGGCTCGCGCCCGGCACCGTCGCTGCCCCGCCCGAGCTTGGCGGGCATCTGCTGGGGGCGACGCGCCACCGCGTGCTTGCGGCCCCGGTGGCGGCGGCGCAGGCGGGCAACCGCGCCTGGTATGACCTGATCCTCGCCGCGCCTGACACCGCCCGCTATCAGGCGGCGCTGTGGGCGGTCGATTATGTGCTGCTGTGCCCGGAAAGCCTGGCCGATCTGCCGGTGCCGCTGCCGCCGCGCAGCCTTGCCGCGCGGCTGCGCGCCGGCGATGCCCCCGACTGGATGGAGCCGGTGCTGATCCTCGGCAGCCGGGCGCGGATGTGGCGGGTCTTGCCGGTGGCGGCGTCCGCCCGGTAGAGGCGCGCGCGTGACGTCTTCCCCGAACTGGCTCGACCGGCGCGCGACCGCCATTGCCCTGATGCTGCTGGCGGCGCTGCCGCTGCTGTGGCCGCAGGTGCCGCCGCTGATCGACGTGATCGGCCATATGGGCCGGTACCGCGTCGAGACCGCGCGCGATGTCGCCTCACTCGCCACCGGCTTCGGCTTTGAATGGCGGCTGATCGGCAATCTGGGCATCGACCTGCTGATCCTGCCGCTCGCGCCGCTGATCGGGGTCGAGGCGGGCACCAAGCTGATCGTGATGCTGATCCCGGTGCTGACCGTCGCGGCGCTGCTGTGGCTGTCGCGCGAGGTGCATGGCCGGGTGCAGCCGCATCTGCTGTTCGCGCTGCCGCTGGCTTACGGCTTCCCGTTCCATTTCGGCTTCATCAATTTCTGCCTGTCGGTCGCGCTGTCGCTGGCGGCGCTCGCGCTGTGGATCCGGCTCGGGCGGCAGGACAGGCTCAGGCTGCGCGCCGGGCTGTTCCTGGTCATCGGCGCGCTGCTCTGGGTCGTCCATATGGTCGGCTGGGGGATGCTGGGCATCGGCGCGTTCGGGGCGGAGTTCGTCCGCCTGCGCCGCGCCGGGCGCGGCGTGGTGGCGGCGGGGCTGGGGGCAGGCATTGCCTGCCTGCCGCTGGCCGCCGCGTTCGGGCTGATGGCGCTCGTCAAAAGCGAATCGCCCCAGGCGCGCAGCTGGGATTTCTTCAACTGGGGGCCAAGCTCTACTGGGTGCTGTCGCTGCTGCGCGACCGGTGGCGCGATCTCGACATCATTTCGGCCGGCATCGTCTATCTGATGATCCTGACCGCCTTGGTCGACCGGCGGCTGCGGGTCGATCCGGTGCTGGCGCTGCCAGCGCTGCTCGGGCTGGGGGTGTTCGTGCTGATGCCGCGCGTCGCGGTCGGCTCGGCCTATGCCGATATGCGGCTTTTGCCCTGGATCGCGATGCTGGCGCTCGCCGCCGTCGCGGTCCGCCCCGGCCATGCGCGGCTGGCGACGGTGATCGCGGTCGCGGGCCTGGCCTTTGTCGGGCTGCGCGCCGGCGCGACGACGGCGAGTTTCCTGCTTTACGACCGGCTGCACCGGGACGAGGCGCGCGCGCTCGATCATCTGCCGCGCGGCGCGCCGGTGCTGTCGCTGGTCGCGCGCAACTGCCGCTGGGAATGGACGACCGCCCGGACCGAGCATCTGCCCGCACTCGCCATCGTGCGCCGCGATTCCTTCACCAACGACCAGTGGGCGGTCGACAATGCCCAGCTGATCAGCATCCGCCAGCCGGGCGTCGGCCGTTATGGCCGCGATCCGTCGCACATCGTCTTCCCCAAATGGTGCCGGGGCGGCGAAGGCTCGGATCTCGACCGCGCGGCTGCCGAGTTCAACCGCCAGGCCTTTGACTATCTCTGGACGATCCATGCCCCGCCGGGGCGGTGCGCGCCGCCGATCTGACGCTGGTCTGGACGAATGGCCGCTCCGCGCTCTACCGGGTGGTGAAATAGGAAACCCCGCCATGCGCCGCCCGGATCAGTCGTCAGCCCCGTCGCCCCTGCTGTCCATCGTCGTCCCCTGCTACAATGAGGAGGCGTGCCTGCCCGAGCTGCACCGCCGCCTGTCTGCGGCGGCGCGCGCGGCGGTGGGCGACGCGCATGAAATCGTGCTCGTCAATGACGGGTCGCGCGATGCCAGCTGGCGGGTGATGCAGACGCTGGCCGCCGCCGATCCCCATGTCGTTGCGGTCAACCTGTCGCGCAATCACGGCCATCAGCTGGCGCTGACCGCAGGGCTCGATCTGTGTGGCGGCGCGCGCATCCTGATCATCGATGCCGATCTGCAGGACCCGCCTGAGCTGCTGGGCGCGATGATGGCCGAAATGGACGCGGCCGAGGCCGATGTCGTCTATGCGGTGCGCCGCCAGCGCGAGGGCGAGACCTGGTTCAAGCGGGCGAGCGCTGCCGGTTTCTACCGGCTGCTGTCGCGGCTGTCGCCGACGCCGATCCCGGTCGATACCGGCGATTTCCGGCTGATGAGCCGCCGCGCGCTCGACGCGCTGCTCAGCCTGCCCGAACAGGCGCGCTTCATCCGCGGCATGGTGGCGTGGATCGGCTTCCGCCAGGTCCCGTTCCTTTATGATCGGGCCGAGCGTCATGCCGGCACGTCCAAATATCCGCTGGCGAAGATGATCGCCTTCGCGCTCGATGCGGTGACCGGATTTTCGGTCGCGCCGCTGCGGCTGGCGAGCCATTTCGGCCTCTGGCTGGGGGCCGCGTCGGTGCTGCTGCTCGGCTATATCCTGATCGCCTGGGCGCGCGGGGCGACGGTCGAGGGCTGGACCTCGCTGATGTTCGTCGTCGTGACGCTGGGCGCGGTGCAGATGTTCGTGCTCGGCATGATCGGCGAATATCTGGGCCGGCTCTATATCGAGGCGAAGCGGCGGCCGCTCTATCTGGTCGCCGACATTGTCGGCGGCGACCATGACGGCCGCCGCGCCTCGGCCCGGCTGGGCTATGTCGCGGGCGATGCGATGGCGACGAACGACACGCCCGGCGGCATCGGCACGCGCCCGACCAGATAGCGTTCCAGCCCGAATATCCCCTCGAACAGCGCATTGAGCGGCGCGGGCGGCAGCGCGTCGTCGCTCGACGTGCGGCCGGTCAGCCGCCCGGCGATGCGCGCCGCCGCTGCAAGCGGGAACAGCAGCGCGTTGAACGGGCTGAACAGCTCAAGCTTCAGCCCGGCATCTGCGATCACCGCCTTGAGCGCGCGCGCGGTGTAGCGGCGCTGGTGATGATTGACCTCGTCATGCGCGCTCCACATCCAGGGATGGGCGGGGACGGTGATCAGGATCCGCCCGCCGGGCCTGAGCGTCTGAGCGATGCGGACCAGCGAGGCGCGGTCATCGACGACATGTTCGATCACGTCGAGCACCGCGACCAGATCATAATGCGCGTCGGCGACGCCCGCGAGCGCGGGCAGCGGCGCGTCGAGCACCGGCTTGCCGAACCGGGCGCTCGCCAGCGCACGCGCCTCCGCATCGATCTCGATCCCGTCGACGCTGCCGAACCGGGCGAGCATGGCGAGGTTGTGGCCGGTGCCGCAGCCGATTTCGAGCAGCCGGGCATTGGCGGGCAGGGGATGTGGCGGGCGATCAGCCCAGCCAGGATCTCGCGCCGGGCGCGATACCACCAGTGGCGGCTGTCCAGCTCCGCCATGCGGTCATAGACGATGCGTTCCATCAGCCGAACACCCAGTTGCGGTTGAGCAGGAAGGTGACGACCGGCGTCACGAACACCATCGGCACCACCGCCCACCATGGCTCGCCGCCCGCCAGGTCGGTCAGCGACCAGACCCACAGGCTGTTGAGGCTGAAGCTGACCAGCGAGACGATGACGAAGCGCCCGGTGGTGCGCGCCACATTGTCGCGCCGGCCATGGCCGCGAAAGCTCCAGCGGCTGTGCATGACATAGCCGATCAGCGCCGCGACCAGATAGGCAAGCACATTGGCGGCAAGCGGCGGCACGCCCATGAACTGCGCCGGCACCGCATAGACGGCCGCGCCCAAAAGGGTGACGAAGCCGCCGGTGATCAGGAATCGCACCAGCTGGCCATAGAGCGCGCGCTGTTCGGGCGGAATCCGCGCCATCAGCATATCGAATGGTTCACCTTTCACGCCGACCGCCCTAATGCGCTCGTCATGCAATGGGAACCGCAACGTCGCGCCGATGATCCGTTACAGCCGGTCTGGGACTGGCTGGGGCGGCACTGGCAGGCCGTGCTGGTGATCTGTTGGCTGCTGCTGTGCGCCTGGATGCTGTCGGAGCGCGCGGGCGCGATCCGCGGCTTCGCCCTGCCCGACACCGACGACAATCTGCGCATGGCGCAGGTCCGCGCCTGGCTGGCCGGGCAGGACTGGTTCGACCTTCGCCAGATGAAGCTCAACCCGCCGGGCGGCTTCAACATCCACTGGTCGCGGATCGTCGATCTGCCGATCGCGGCGCTGATCCTTGGCCTGCGCCCGTTCATCGGTGGGGCGATGGCGGAAAAGGCGGCGGTCGCGATCGCGCCGATGCTGCCGCTGCTGCTCGCGATGTTTTCGCTGGCGCTGGCCGCGCGGCGGCTGGTCGCGCCCGGCGCATGGCTGCTCGCTGCCGCGCTTTTGCCCTTTGCCCATGGCACGATGGGCATGTTCCGCCCGCTCAGGATCGATCATCATGGCTGGCAGCTGGCGCTGCTCGCGCTCACCATCGCCGCACTGGCCGATCCGCGGCGCGGGCGCGGGGGCATGGTGGTGGGCATCGCCAGCGCAGTGTCGCTGGCGATCGGGCTTGAGCTGCTGCCCTATATCGCGGTCGCAGGGGCCTCGATCGTGCTGCGCTGGGTCGTCCATGCCGATGCGCGGCCGCGCATGCTTGCCTATGCGCTGTCCTTCGGGCTGGCGACGATTATCGCCTATGTCGTCTTTGCCTCCTATGCCAATCGCCAGCCGCTGTGCGACGCGCTGACCCCGGTGTGGCTGACGACGGTTGCGGTCGCCTGTCTGGCGGTTGCCGCCATCGGGATCGCCCCGGCCGAGACATGGCGCGGCCGCTTGCTGTTCGCGGGCTTTGCCGGGGCGGCGACGCTCGCTTTTTTCTGGTTCGCCTGGCCCGGCTGCCATGGCCGGCCCGAGGGCGTGTCGCCCGAACTCTACCGGCTGTGGCTGGGCAATGTCCGTGAGGCCAAGCCGCTGTTCGCGCAGGACTGGCCGCTGTTCACCGGGCTGTCGGTGCTGCCGGCGCTGGGGCTGGGCGGGGCGGCTTACTGCCTGTGGCGTGCGCGCGGCACCGAGACGGTCTATCCCTGGCTGTCGGTGATCGTGATGTCGCTGTTCTCGGTCGCCATGCTGGTCTGGCAGGTGCGCGCCGGGCCGGCGTCGCAGCTGATCGGCCTGTTCGGCTGCGCCGGGATGGTGTGGACGCTGGTGCTGCGCGCGCGCGCCTCGACCCGGCTGCTCGTGCGGGTCATTGTGCCGGCGGGGCTGCTGTGCGCGGTTCCTGCGGCAAGCCTGGTCGGCGCGCTGCCTATCTATCCCAAATCGCGCCCCGGCCCGCTGCGCGCCAAGATCAACCGCGCCAGCCGGCTGTGCCCGACGCTGGCCGCGCTGGCCCCCATAGGCCGCCTGCCGGCGACGACCATCTTCACCTTTGTCGATCTCGGCCCCCGGCTGATCACCGTCACGCATCACAAGGCGATTGCCGGCCCGTACCACCGCAATGGCGACGCGATCCTCGACGTCCATCACGCCTTTGACGGCACGCCGGAGCGCGCGCGCGCGATCATCCGCGCGCATGGCGCGACGCATCTGCTGGTCTGCCCCTATCTGCCCGAATCGACGGTCTACAAGGCGCGCAGCCCCAAGGGCTTTTACGCACGGCTGGAGCGCGGGGAGCGGTTCGACTGGCTGGAGCCCGTCACCCTGCCCGCAAAATCGCCCTATTGGCTGTGGCGGCTGCGTTAGAGCGGTTTCCAGTCGGCGGAATCACCTGACGGCTCGAAAACCGCTCTAGCTGAGCGCGCCGCGAATGCCGTCGATCACGAACTGGACGGCCAGCGCCGCCAGGATGACGCCGAGCACGCGGGTGATCATCGCCTCGATCTTGTGGCCGACCAGCCGCATCAGCGGCCCGGCGACCAGCAGCGCCACCATGGTGAGCAGCAGCACGCCGCCCAGCGCCGCCAGCACGGTCAGGCTTTCCGACCATCCGGTGCCGCGCGACATCAGCAGCATGGCGCTGGCGATCGATCCGGGCCCGGCGATCATCGGGATGCCCATCGGAAACACCGACACATCCTCGATCGCGGGCTGGGCCTTCACCTCCTCGGCACGCGATTCGCGGCGTTCCTGGCGCTTCTCGAACACCATTTCGAGCGCGATCAGGAACAGCATCACCCCGCCCGCGATGCGGAATGCATCAAGGCTGATGCCCAGCGCGCGCAGGAACACCTCGCCGAAAATCGCAAAGGCGAACAGGATGGCGGCGGCGACCATGACCGACCGGATCGCCATCGCGCGGCGGTGCGCGGGCGTCGCGCCCGCGGTCAGGCTGGCGAAGATCGGCGCGCAGCCCGGCGGGTCGATGACGACGAAAAACGTCGCAAAGGCGGAGGCGAACAGCTCGATCATCGGGTCGTCACAGCCCGGCGGGGATCGGCTGGCCGTGGCGGCGGCAGGCCGACACCAGGGTGTTGCGCAGCAGCACGGCGATGGTCATCGGGCCGACGCCGCGCGGCACCGGGGTGATCGCGCCGGCAACCGCGCGCGCTGAATCGAAATCGACATCGCCGACCAGCCGGGTCTTGCCCGGCTCGGCCCCCGCGACGCGGTTGATCCCGACATCGATGACGGTCGCGCCGGGTTTCAGCCAGTCGCCCTTGACCATCAGCGGCCGGCCGACGGCGGCGACGACGATATCGGCGCGGCGGCACAGCGCCGGCAGGTCGCGGGTGCGCGAATGGGCGATGGTCACGGTCGCGCTTTCGGCGAGCAGCAGCTGCGCCATCGGCTTGCCGACGATGTTGGACCGGCCGATCACCACCGCATCCAGCCCCGACAGGTCGCCCAGCTCGGCCTTCAGCAGCATCAGGCAGCCAAGCGGTGTGCAGGGGACGAACCCGTCCAGCCCGATCCCCAGCCGCCCGACATTGAGCGCGTGAAAGCCGTCGACATCCTTGTCCGGGTCGATCGCGTCGATCACCGCCTGGGCGTCGATCTGCGCGGGCAGCGGCAGCTGGACGAGGATGCCGTCAACCGCGGGATCGGCATTCAGCCGGGCGATGAGCGCGAGCAGCGAATCCTGTTCGGTTTCGGCGGGCAGCCGGTATTCGGTGCCGGCCATGCCGGCCTCGCGCGTCGCCTTGCCCTTGGCGCCGACATAGACCTGGCTTGCCGGATCCTCGCCGACCAGCACCACCGCCAGGCCCGGCGCGCGGCCGATCCGTGCCTTGAGCGCTTCGGCCCCTTCGGCCACCCGGGCGCGCAGCCCGGCGGCAAAGCCATGCCCGTCGATGATCCGCGCCGCCATCGTCCGCCCCTCAGACGCCCAGATACATGGAGGCGAGCTGGGTGCGGAGCAGCCGGTCGATCAGGCCGATCACCAGCAGCACCACCAGCGGCGACAGGTCGAGCGCGCCGAGATCGGGCAGGATGCGCCGGATCGGCCGGTAGAGCGGGGTCGTCAGCCGGTCGAGCGCCTCGAAGATCGACCGCACGACATCGTTATAGGTGTTGATCACGTTGAACGCGACCAGCCAGGACAGCACCGCCTGGATGATGATGATCCACCAGATAATGTTGATGATGTAGAGCAGGGCGGTCAGGATCAGGGTCATGTCGGGTCGTTATCCTTGATCTGTCGTCGGGTGCCAGGCGGTCGGTGGTCGGTCCCCGGTCACGCCCGGACGAGCGTGCCGACGCCGCGGTCGGTGAACATTTCGAGCAGCACCGCATGGGGCACGCGGCCGTCGAGGATCACCGCCGCATCGACCCCGTTGGCCACGGCGTGCAGGCAGGTTTCCAGCTTGGGTATCATGCCCCCGCTGATCGTGCCATCCTCGCGCAGGCGGCGCACCTGATCGGGGCCGATATCGGTCAGCAGCTGGCCGGATTTGTCGAGCACACCCGCCACATCGGTCAGCAGGAACAGCCGCGCCGCGCCCAGCCCAGCAGCCAGAGCGCCGGCCATGGTGTCGGCATTGATGTTGTAGGTCTCGCCCTTGTCGTCGACGCCGATCGGCGCGACCACCGGGATCATGCCGGCGATTTCCAGATGATCGATCAGCGTGGTGTCGACCGAAACCGGCGCGCCGACAAAGCCCAGATCGACGATCGTCTCCTCGTCGCGGTCGGCGTCATAGGTGACATGTTCGAGCTTTTCGGCGCGCACCAGCTTGCCGTCCTTGCCCGAAATGCCGACCGCCCGGCCGCCCGCCTGGTTGATCCAGGTGACGATTTCCTTGTTGATCGTGCCCGACAGCACCATTTCGGCAACCGTCGCGGTTTCCGCGTCGGTCACGCGCAGGCCGTTCACAAACTCCGACTGGACGCCCAGTTTCTTGAGCATCGAGCCGATCTGCGGGCCGCCGCCATGGACGACGACCGGGTTGATGCCGATCGCCTTCAGCAGCACGACATCCTGGGCAAAGCTGGCGGCAAGCGCGGGATCGCCCATCGCATGGCCGCCATATTTGACGACAAAGGTCTGGCCGGCATAGCGCTGCATATAGGGCAGCGCCTCGATCAGAATGTCGGCGCGCGACACGGGTCCGGGCTCGGCAGGGTTCGGGGCAGGCGTCATCAGGCAATTTCCATCGGGCGGGCGTCGAGGCGGCGGGCAAGCCCCACCAATATATAGATGAGCGCCGGCACCAGCAGCGCCGACAGCGTGACCTTGGCCAGCATCTGCCCGGCGATCAGTTCGCCGATCGGGAAGACGCCGTAAAAGGCGATGGTGACGAACAGCAAGGTGTCGACGATCTGCGACAGGATGCTGGCAATGCCGGCGCGCAGCCACAGCCCCCGGCTGCCCGCACCGCCCTTGCTGCCCTTCAGCCAGGAAAACAGCGTGACGTTCAGCGTCTGCGACGTGCCATAGGCGATGATGCCGCCCAGCCAGATCCGCCATGTCTGGCCCATCATCAGCTGGAAGGCGTCGCGATAGGCGGGGTCCATGTCGGGCGCGGGCGGCAGCGACCAGACGATCAGCGACAGCAGCAGCGACACGATCAGCGGCACGAACCCGATCCGCACCAGCCGGTTGGCGATCGCCTGTCCGTAAAGCTCGGCGACCGCGCTTGAAATCACGACCAGCAGCAGAAAGGCGAAAATGCCCGCCTCGACTGCCAGCGGCCCGATCGCCACCTGCTTGTTGCCAAGGACGCCGGCGATGCACACCATCCCGCCGTAAAGAATGGCGAACAGGAACAGCGACGGCGATGGCATCGGGGCCGGCGAAGCCGGGGGCATCGGGGCCGGCGAAGCCGGGGCGGCGGGTTCGGTCATGGCGCCTGCTAACGGGTTTGCGCGGCGGGGTCCATATTGGCGGGGCGGCGGTCCACGCCCTTGACCTCGCTCCGGTGCTCCGCGCGGGCATGCAGGTGCGAGACGTCGGGGCTTCTTTGGCTTATGGGATTTGGCCTTTGTCCCAAAGTCCCGAGCCTCGGCAACAGTCCGCTTTTGCACCTCTTTCGAAAAAACTTGACAGTCTGAAACCGACCCCGAAGCGGTCATTAGCAAGGGCGCTGAGACTGTTGCAGCTAATGGCAGGTCAACGCGGCTCCACCGAAGGAACAACTACGGTAGGACGGTAGGCCTGATCGATGAAGCTGAGGCACCAATTCATAGTTAGAAACAAGCCCGCTTCGCTTTGGGGATCGATCCTGATCCGGCAGATGTAATCGTCCCCTTCGGCATTAGGGGCATCGTGATAAAGGTATGCAATTGCTGCCTCACCTGCCCCATACTGGAGGGTTGTCATGGCTATTTGACCACCCTGTGAATGCTGGCGGGCCGAGGTCGTGCGCTTCAACGGTTCAGGTTCCTGGTCAATCAGCTGCTCAAGGGTTGCCTTGGTCTCCTCAGCAGAGGGGCACGAAAGATGTCAGCTTCATGGCCCCCTCGGTCTTCGTTCGAGAAAGAGAACGCTGGGGCTAGGGACGCGCCAACAAGCAGCAAGAGCTTGAACACACGACATCTCCTTCCGAACCTGGCAGCCCACTGGTTACATGAAGTAGTGGCAGAAAACCACCCATCTGCGGTCATTGGGCGCTTTCGCTTTCACTCCCGACAGCGGACATGGCATCAGGCTTCCGTGCCGCCTCCTTGGCCTTTGCCGGACGCGAGGCCATCGGTGAAAGCTGCACGAAATCAGATATCTGAAACCTATCTGTCGGTCCCGCGCGACTTTCCCCATTGGCGCGCCGCCGTGTAGCCGAGATAGCCGGTTGCAAACAGCGCGTAGAGCGGCTCGGGCAGGCTTGCCAGATAGGCGCCCATGTCCTGGGCGGCGGCGGGGTCCATATTGGCGGGGCAGCGGTCCACGCCCTCGACCTCGCTCCGATGCTCCGCGCGGCCGGGCAGGCGCGAGACGTCGGGGCTTCTTTGGCTTATGGGATTTGGCCTTTGTTCCAAAGTCCGAAGCCTCAGGAACAGTCCGCTTTCGCACCTCTTTCGAAAAAACCTGACAGGCTGAAACCGACCCCAAAGCGGCCTTCGCATGAGGCACCTGATGAAGGCGTGATTGAATGTCCTAGCTATCTCAAGTATGCAGGAGTGCTGGCTTAGAGAAACGTATGACCAGCACCCTTCCTCCCGTTCACGCCGCTTTTGTCGCACGCATCCTCGCGGCGGTGAAGCATCATCCGTATGTCGACGGTCTGCTTGCGGGTGGCTCGTTCATCCATGGCGGATTGGACGAACACTCGGATCTGGATTTCGTCCTCGTGATCGACGAGGTTGCATATCCGCAGGTCATGAATTCACGAATGGCATTTGCACAAAGCCTGGGCACGCTGATCAGCGCCTTTTCGGGAGAACATGTGGGCGAGCCGCGCTTGCTGATCTGCCTTTACGGGCCCCCGCTGCTCCACGTGGACCTGAAATTCGTGACTGCATCCGATCTTGATCACCGAATCGAGATGCCTGCGGTGCTGTTTGCGCGCGATCGCGAACGCATCGCGGCACAGCTTGGCGCCGCGACGATCGCTTGGCCCAACATGAGCCCGGACTGGTTCGAAGCACGCGCCTGGATTTGGCTGCACTACGCCGCCACCAAGCTGCTGCGCGGCGAACTGTTCGAAGCGGTTGGCATGCTTTCCTTCTTCCGTGAACAGGTGCTCGGTCCGATGCTATACCGCCGGGCAGGTCTGCCGCAGCGCGGGGTCAGACGGATCGAGATGCTTGGCCTCGACGGGGACAAAGCGCTTGCATCGACAGCGCCGCAGCTTGAGGCTGCGTCGGTCAGAGCTGCGCTTCTATCGGCGCTTAACTTGTATCTCCAACTTCGGGCGGATGCGCCGCCGCAGAACGCCACCGATGGTATGCCGTCTATGTTGCTGAGCTTTCTTGGAGCTGACCTGTCTTGCTCGAACGTCATCTCGGTTCCAGACGCACAGGACGTGATTGATTGACGGCAGCTTCCCACCCATCTGCGGTCATTGGGCGCTTTCGCTTTCACTCCCAGCAGCGGACATAGCATCAGGCTTCCGTGCCGCCTCCTTGGCTTTTGCCGGGCACAAGGCCATTGGTGAAAGCTGCATAAAATCAGATATCTGAAACCTATCTATCGGTTCCGCGCGACTTTCCCCATTGGCGCGCCGCCGTGTAGCCGAGATAGCCGGTTGCAAACAGCGCGTAGAGCGGCTCGGGCAGGCTTGCCAGATAGGCGCCCATGCCCTGGGCGATGGCCGCGCCGAAGCGCGGTGACAGCGCGCTGATCAGCCCCATCGGGATCGACCACAGCAGCAGCGCATAGATCACATAGAGAAAGGCCGGCCGGGCCCGGCTGGTCCAGGGATCGGCCGCGCCGGCTTCGGCCAGGATCGCCGACATCTGCATGCGCAGCGCGTCCAGTTCCTGCGTGCCTTCGAGCCGCAGCAGTTCGAGCTTGGCCGCGTCGCGGGCGCGCGGGTCCGGGATCACCCGGTCGATCAGCCGGGCGACGGGGCCGATCAGGCCATCAAGCACGGGCATGGGCGTCGTCTCCGGCAAGGGGGATGGTCCTGGGGGCGTCGGTCGGGCGCGGTGCCGCCGCCTGGCCGATGCGGTGGGCGAGCCAGCCATAGACAAAGGCCTCATTGGCCGGGCGCGTTTCGGCGAGGCGCAGATAGCGTTCGCCCTGCAGCGATTCGACCGCCTTCACCAGCACCGTCTCGCCCGCCTGTCCGCGTGTGGCCAGAAAGCCGTCGATCGCTGAGAGCGTCCGTGGCCCGATCCGCCCGTCAATGGCGATATCGGCATAATCGCGCGCGCCGCGGTTGAGCGCGTTGAGCGCACGCTGGAGAAAGCCGATCGCGGTGCGCGGCCCCATATTGACCCCGGTGTCGAACATCTCCGCCGCCAGCAGCGGCGCGCGGGTGCCGACCGCATCGAGGCGGGGCCTGAGCCAGTATATGCGCCGGTAAATCTCCGCCGCCGCCGCCCGGGAGAGGGTGCTGACCGGCCCGGCATGGCCGTGCGCGCGCGCCGTGGCGGCGGTGATTCCCCATTTGGTCGGCCCGCCGCGGTCGGCGGGGTGATCGACATAGCCGCCCTCCCGCGCGATCACTGCGTCGATCAGTTCGTCCACCATCACTGCGCCGCTCCTGGTTTGAACAGGGCGGCAGGAATAACCAGATAGGTTATATGTAGGACAGAAAAAAATCCTCCCCGCGAAAGGGAGGATTTTTTGGTCGGGGCGACAGGATTCGAACCTGCGACCCCCACACCCCCAGTGTGATGCGCTACCAGGCTGCGCTACGCCCCGACCGGAGGGCGCGACATATGCGCCCGCGCCGCCAAAGGCAAGCGGGCTTGAAACCGCCGGGCTCAGCCGGCGCGCTTGGCCTCGGGCATATGCTCGCCGATCAGCCGATAGGCGCGCTCATACCATTTGCTGCCGGGGTAATTGGCGCCCAGCACGGCGGCGGCCTTTTTCGCCTCTTCGGGCACGCCCAGCGCCAGATAGCTCTCGGTCAGCCGCAGCAGCGCTTCGGGCGTGTGGGTGGTGGTCTGATATTCGTCGGTGACCTT
This sequence comes from Sphingomonas changnyeongensis, assembly GCF_009913435.1. Lineage (NCBI taxonomy): Bacteria > Pseudomonadati > Pseudomonadota > Alphaproteobacteria > Sphingomonadales > Sphingomonadaceae > Sphingomonas > Sphingomonas changnyeongensis. The sequence goes on from NZ_CP047895.1 coordinate 925,055, forward strand.
GCGGAACCGGTAGGTCGAGGCCAGCCACTGGCCGCGCCGCTGGTAGAAGCGGCCGACCTCCATCTCCTTGCCGGCAAGATGGTCGTTGATCAGGTCAAGCTTCAGCCGCGCGTCGCGGGCATAGGCGGTGTTGGGATAGCGGCGCGTCAGCTCGCCCATGGCATTCAGCGCCTGCTGGGTCAGCTTCTGGTCGCGGGTGACGTCGCTGATCTGCTCGTAATAATCGAGCGCGATCAGATAATAGGCATAGGGCGCGTCCTTGTTGCCCGGATGGAGCGACAGGAAGCGCTGCGCCGAGCTGATCGATTCGTTGTAATCGCCCGACAGATAATAGGAAAATGCGCTCATCAGCTGGGCGCGCCGCGCCCAGACCGAATAGGGGTGCTGGCGCTCGACCTCGTCGAACAGCTGCGCGGCTTCCTTGTAGCGGCGCGTGTCGAGCCGCGCCTTGGCCGCCGAGTAAAGCGTGTTCACATCGCGCGCGATATAGGCGGTGTCGCGCTTCGGCCCGCTGGTCGCGCAGCCGGACAGAGCGAGCATGACGGCAAGACCGGCACAGGCGGCGAGACCAAGCGGGCGGGAGAAGCGGAAATCCATGGGGCCTGTCCTAACGCCTTTAAATCCGGGGGGGCAAGCCGTGCGGCAGCAGCGCGGCGGCGATCCAGCGCCCTTCGCCGCGCAGCACGCCCCAGGCGCGGGCGGCGGCGCGGCTGTCCATCGCCTCGATGCCGATGCCTTCGGCCTCGATCGCGGCCGCAAGCGCCGGGGCGGGGCGCACGAGCACCGGCCCGGTGCCGATCAGGATGAACTCGGGCCTGAGCGCGATCAGCGGCGCGAGCAGATCAAGATCGAGCGATGTCGCCTCGATCGGCCGCCACCAGTCGGGCGAAAGCAGCGCGCCGCCGCTGGTCGCCACGCCGTCGATCCGGAAGCCGGGGCCGGCAAAGCCGGTGATGACCGGGCCGGGCGCCCGGGCCTCTGGGCGCAGCTCGGGCATCAGTCGGGCCGGCGTTCCGCGCCGCCGATCCGCTCCGCCCCCGGCTCCGCTCCCGATTTGGGGACGAAGCTTTCGCCGGTCACGTTCAGCCACAACAGGATCGGGGCGGAAATATAGATCGACGAGAAGGTGCCGATGATGATGCCGAGCAGCATCGCGGCGGTGAAGCCGAAGATCACATCCGGCCCGATCGCGAGCAGCAGGCCCAGCGTCATGATCAGCGACAGCGAGGTGACGATAGTGCGCGACAGCGTTTCGTTGACCGACAGGTCGAGCAGGGTGCGCATGTCCATCTTGCGGTATTTGCGCAGATTCTCGCGGATGCGGTCATAGGTGACGATGGTGTCGTTGAGCGAATAGCCGATGATCGTCAGGATCGCCGCGACGACGTTGAGGTCGAAATCAAGCTGGGTCAGCGCGAAAAAGCCGAAGGTCAGCGCCACGTCGTGGAACAGCGCGAACAGCGCCCCCACCCCGAACTGCCATTCAAAGCTGAACCAGATATAGAGCGCGATGCCGAGCATCGCGAGGCCGAGCGCCCAGGCCCCGGTGCGGAACAGCTCGCCCGACACCTTGCCCGACACCGTTTCCACCGCGTCGAAGCGCGCGCCCGGAAACGCCTTGCCGACCGCTTCGCGCACCTGGCTGGCGGCACGGTTCGCGCCCTCCTCACCGCCCGGCGGCAGCGGCAGCCGGATCGACATGTCGCGCGGCGAGCCGAATTGCTGGATCGTCGCCTCGCCCAGCCCCAGCCGGTCGACCGTGGTGCGCAGCGCCTCGGCATCGACCGGGGTCGCGAACTGCACGCGCAGCATCTGCCCGCCGACAAAATCGACGCCGAGATTGAGCCCGCGCACGCCCACCAGCACGCCCGAGCCGAGGATCAGCACGACCGACAGCACGAGCGCCACAATCCGGTAGCGCAGGAACTGGATGTTGGTGTTGTCGGGAACGAGTTTGAGCGGACGCATCAGATCACGATCTCTTTCGGGCGGTTGCGCTTCAGCCAGTCCGCGACCAGCAGACGGGTGAAGGTCACGCCGGTGAACACGGAGGTGACGATCCCGATCGCCAGCACGACCGCAAAGCCGCGCACCGGGCCGGAGCCGAACACGAACATGATGATCGCCGAAATCACATTGGTGACATTGGCGTCGAAGATCGCGCGGCTTGCCTCCTTATAGCCGAACTCGACCGACTGGATCGGGCCGCGCCCGCGCCGCTGTTCCTCGCGGATGCGCTCGTTGATCAGCACATTGGCGTCGACCGCCGCACCGATGGTCAGCACGAAGCCGGCAATGCCGGGCAGGGTCAGCGTCGCGCCGATCATCGCCATGATGCCGAGCACCAGGAACGCGTTCACCGCCAGCGCCAGCGACGTGTAGACGCCGAACCGCGCATAGGTGACCAGCATGAACAGGATCAGCGCCACCGTCGCGACGATGCCGGCGATCACGCCCTTGCGGATCGAATCGGCCCCAGATCGGGGCCGACCGTGCGTTCCTCGATCACCTTGAGCGCGACCGGCAGCTTGCCCGAGCGCAGCGCGATCGCCAGCTGGTTGGCGCTTTCAACGGTGAAATTGCCCGAAATCTGCGCCTGGCCGCCCAGGATCGGTTCGTTGATGTTGGGGGCCGAGATCACCTGATTGTCGAGGATGATCGCGAACGGCTTGTTGACATTTTCCTGCGTCACCCGCGCGAATTTGCGCCCGCCCGCGCCGTCGAACCGGATGTTGACCACCGGGGCGTTGGTGCGCTGGTCGAACCCCTGCGAGGCGTCGATCAGCTGGTCGCCCGAAATCAGCACGCTGCGCTTGACCGCGATCAGCGGCACGCCCAGCGGATTGTCGGGATAGGGCAGGATCTGGCTGCCGACGGGCGCGCGGCCCTGCGCCAGATCGGTCGGGCTGGCGGCGATGTCGACCAGCTTGAACTCAAGCTTGGCGGTCTTGCCGAGCAGCGCCTTGAGCGCTTCGGGGTTCTGCAGGCCCGGCACCTGCACGACGATGCGTGCCCGGCCCTGGCGGATGATCGTCGGCTCGCGCGTGCCCAGCTCGTCGATGCGCTTGCGCACCACCTCGGTCGCGACCTGCATCGCCTTGTCGACGGCATCGGCAAGGCCCGCCTCGGTCGGCGTCACGATCACGCGGTTGGAATCGACAACGCGCACATCCCAGTCGCGCTGGCCGGTCACGCCGACGCCGGTCGTCAGCGCGCGGACGCGCTCGACCGCCGGGTCGACCTGGCCCGCGTCGCGGACGAAAAAGCTGATCCGGCCGCTGGCGGTCGAAATATCGCCGATCGCGATGCGCGGCTGGTTGCGGCGCATTTCGGTGCGGATCGTTTCTTCCATCTGGGCCAGCCGCTGCTTGGCGACATCGGCGGTGTCGGCTTCGAGCAGGATGTGGCTGCCGCCCGACAGGTCGAGGCCCAGATTGATGCGCGGGCTGGGCAGGCCGGCCGGCCACAGCCGTTCGGGCACCAGGCTCGGCACCGCGAACAGGATGCCGATGACGGTCGTGACGATGACCGCCCAGATCTTCCAGCGCGGGAAATCGAGCATCAGTCGTTCGCCGGTTTGCTGCCGCCCAGCGGCTGAACGTCGGTCAGCGTCGATTTGACCGCGCGGACCCGCATCTGCGGCGCAAGTTCGACCTCGACATGATGGTCCTCGACCTTGGTCACCTTGCCGACCAGGCCGCCGCCGGTGACGACGGTGTCGCCCTTCTTCACGGCGGCAAGCTTGGCCTGATGCTCCTTCATCCGCTTCTGCTGCGGACGGATCAGCAGGAACCAGAAGATGACGAAGATGAGCAGCAGCGGCACCATCTGCACGAAAAAGGCGGCGCTGCCGGCGCCGGCGGCGCCAGTGGCTTGGGCGTAAGCGGGGGTTTCGAACATTGCTGCGGTCTGTGCCTGCACTGGGGCCGGAAAAGTCCGGCCGGGAAAGCCGCGCGCCTATCATGCGCGCCGTGCCGCTGGCAACCACCGCCGCGCCACCGCTGCCCCGCCACCACCACCAAGCTTGCCGCGCGCGCGCGGATGCAGCTAACCAGCAGGCGATGCTGACCGGCCTTTCCATTCGCGACGTGGTGCTGATCGAGGCGCTCGACCTGGGGTTCGGGCCGGGGCTGTCGGTGCTGACCGGCGAGACCGGGGCCGGCAAGTCGATCCTGCTCGACGCGCTCGGCCTCGCGCTCGGCGCGCGCGCCGATTCCGGGCTGGTCCGCCAGGGCGCGGCGCAGGCGGTGGTGACGGCGACGTTCGAGCCGGTGGGGCCGCTCGCCCCGGCGCTTGCCGACAGCGGGGTCGAGATCGATCCGGGCGAGCCGGTGATCGTCCGCCGCATCGTCAAGGCCGATGGCGGCAGCCGCGCCTTTGTGAACGACCAGCCGGTGTCGGCGGCGCTGCTGCGCGAACTGGGCGCCGGGCTGGTCGAGATCCATGGCCAGCATGACGATCGCGGCCTGCTCAACCCGCGCGGCCACCGCGCGCTGCTCGATGCGTTCGGGCGGCTGGACAGTGCCGCCACCGCCCGCGCGCACGCCGCCTGGCGCGCCGCCGAGGATGCGCTCATCGCCGCGCGCGCTGAACAGGAGGATGCCGACCGCGACCGCGAATGGCTCGACCATGCGGTCGCTGAACTGACCGGCTTTGCCCCCGAACCCGGCGAGGAACAGGCGCTGGCCGAGGAGCGGGCGGCGATCCAGCGCGGCGCGCGGCTGGCCGAGGATCTGGGGGCGGTCGACCAGCATCTGGGCGGCTCGGCCGGTGCGCTTGCCGGGCTGCGTCAGGCCGCGCGGCGGCTGGACCGGATCGGCGGCGAACATCCGCTGCTGGCCGAGGCGCTGTCGGCGCTCGACCGGGCGGTGATCGAGGCCGCCGAGGCCGAGGACCGGCTGGCGCGCGCGCATGAGGCGCTGGCGCATGACCCGGCGCGGCTGGAGGCGATCGAGACGCGGCTGTTCGAGCTGCGCGCGCTCGCCCGCAAGCACCGGGTCGAGCCGGACGCGCTTGCCGAGCTTGCCGCGACGCTTGCCGCCCGGCTGGCGCGGATCGCTGCGGGCGGCGAAGGGCTGGCCGCGCTTGCCGCCGCCGCTGCTGAGGCGCGGGCGGCCTATGCGGCCGAGGCCGCGACGCTCAGCGCCCGGCGGGCAGAGGCTGCCGCCCGGCTCGACGCCGCGGTCGCCGCCGAACTCGCCCCGCTCAAGCTTGACGCCGCGCGGTTCCAGACGGCGGTGCAGCCGCTGCCCGAGGAGCAATGGGGCGCGGCCGGGCGCGACCGGGTGGAGTTCATGATCTCGACCAATCCGGGCGCGCCGTTCGCGCCGCTCGCCAAGATCGCCTCGGGCGGGGAGCTGTCGCGCTTCATCCTCGCGCTCAAGGTCGCGCTGGCCGAGGAGGGCGGGGCCGGCACGATGATCTTTGACGAAATCGATCGCGGCGTCGGCGGCGCGGTGGCGAGTGCGATTGGCGACCGGCTGGCGCGGCTGGCCGGGCGGGCGCAATTGCTGGTCGTCACCCACAGCCCGCAGGTCGCGGCACGCGGCACCGGCCACTGGCTGATCGCCAAGAGCCATGACGGGCTGGTGACGCGCACCGGCGTCGTCCCGCTTGACGCGGCGGCGCGGCGCGAGGAGATCGCGCGCATGCTCTCGGGCGCCACCATCACCGACGAAGCCCGCGCCCAGGCGGCCCGGCTGCTGGAGCCGCAATGACCCTGATGACCGAGGGCGATGCCGCGCGCCGGCTGGCTGAGCTGGCCGCGCTGATCGCGCATCACAATCGCCTGTATCACGCCGAGGACGCGCCCGAGATTGCGGACGCCGATTATGACGCGCTGGTGCGCGAAAATGCGGCGCTGGAGGCGGCCTGGCCGCAGCTGGTGCGCGCCGATTCGCCGTCGCGCCAGGTCGGCGCCGCGCCCGCCGCGCATCTGGCCAAGGTGCCGCATGCGCGGGCGATGCTCAGCCTCGACAATGCCTTTGCCGATGCCGATGTGCTGGAGTTCGTGATCCGGGTCAGGCGGTTCCTCAATCTGGGCGAGGACGAGCGGGTTGCGCTGACCGCCGAGCCCAAGATTGACGGCCTGTCCTGTTCGCTGCGCTATGAGGACGGCCGGCTGGTGCTGGCGGCGACGCGCGGCGACGGCATGGTCGGCGAGGATGTGACCGCCAATGTCCGCACCATCGCCGACATCCCCGCGCGGCTGAACGGCGATGCGCCGCGCGTCTTCGAGGTGCGCGGCGAGGTTTACATGGCCAAGGCCGATTTCGCCGCGCTCAACGAACGGCTGGCGGGCGAGCGGGTGTTCGCCAATCCGCGCAACGCCGCTGCCGGGTCGCTGCGGCAAAAGGATCCGTCGGTCACCGCCACGCGCTCGCTGCGTTTTCTGGCCCATGGCTGGGGCGAGGCGTCGGACCTGCCCGGTGCCACCCAATATGAGGTGATGCAGGCGATTGCCGGCTGGGGGCTGCCGGTGTCGGAGCTGCTGCTGCGCGCCGAGCAGGTGGAAGGCGCGCTTGCCCATTACCGGCGGATCGAGGCGCTGCGCGCCGACCTGCCGTTCGATATCGACGGTGTGGTCTACAAGGTCGACCGGCTCGACTGGCAGGCGCGGCTGGGCCAGGTGGCCAAGGCCCCGCGCTGGGCGGTCGCGCACAAATTTCCCGCCGAGCGCGCGCAGACGACGCTGATCGCGATCGACATCCAGGTCGGGCGCACCGGCAAGCTGACGCCGGTTGCGCGGCTGGAGCCGGTGACGGTGGGCGGCGTCGTCGTCACCAACGCCACGCTGCACAATGCCGACGAGATCGCCCGGCTGGGCGTGCGCCCCGGCGACCGGGTGACGCTGCAGCGCGCCGGCGACGTCATTCCTCAGATCCTCGAAAATCTGACGCCCGAGATCCAGCGGCCGGATTTCGTCTTTCCCGCCACCTGCCCCGAATGCGGATCGGACGCGGTGCGCGAGGAGGGCGAGGTCGACATACGCTGCACCGGCGGGCTGATCTGCCCGGCCCAGCGGGTCGAGCGTCTGCGCCATTTCGTCAGCCGGGGGGCGATGGACATTGACGGCATGGGCGGGGTGACGATCGAAAGCTTTTTCCGCGACGGCCTGCTCCATGCCCCCGCCGACATCTTCCGGCTGCGCGCCCGGCGGGCCGAGCTTGTCGGCCGCGAACGCTGGGCGGAAACCTCGGTCGACAATCTGCTCGCCGCGATCGAGGCGCGCCGGACGCCCGAGGCCGCGCGTTTCCTGTTCGGCATCGGCATCCGCCATGTCGGGTCGGTCACCGCGCGCGATCTGATGCGCGCCTTTGGCACGGTCGAGGCGCTGGCCGATGTCGCCACCCGCGCGGGCACCGACCCGGCGGCCTTTGCCGAACTGACCGCCGTCGAGGGCGTCGGCCCGGTCGTCGCCCAGGCTCTCGCCGATTTCTTCGCCGAACCGCACAATCGCGCCGCCTGGGACGATCTGCTGCGCGAAATCGCCCCCCAGCCCTTTGCGGCCAATGAGCGCGACTCCGAAGTCACCGGCAAGACCGTGGTGTTCACCGGAAGCCTGGAGACCATGTCGCGCGACGAGGCCAAGGCGCAGGCGCTGGCACTGGGCGCGCGGGTCGCCGGATCGGTATCGGCCAAGACCGATCTGGTGGTCGCCGGGCCGGGCGCGGGCTCCAAGCTCAAAAAGGCCGAGGAACTGGGCATCCGCGTGATCGACGAGGCCGGCTGGGCGGCGATCGTCGCCGCGGCGGGGAGTGGTTAGCCGGGAAGAACGGATTGTTGGTGGTGCGGCTCACGCCGCACGGCGGCACCGGGTGTTGTTTGCTGGGAAGAACGGCACCGGCCCGCTCCCCCACCCGGCCACCCAACGGCAGTATCATATGGGTGGCCGGGTGGGGGAGCGGGCCGGTGCCGCCCCTGCGCCGCAAGGCGCAGCACAAACAACCGGAGCGGGCCGGTGCCGTTCTTCCCGAACAAACACCCCCCGCTACCGCCACTGCATCACGGTGGCGCTGAGCGGGGTCCACCAGCCGGTCCGCACGCCGGCGTCGCGGAGCACCGCGCCCGTCCAGCCATTGCAGGTGAACAGCAGCGAATAGCGCCCGGTCGCCGGGTAAAACACGTCCGCCGGGCCATAGCCGGCAAGGGGGCGCGGGCGGCCGGGGGCGAAGCTCCGCCGGATGGCGGCGACCAGCCGGCGATATTCATGGGGCCTGAGGCGGAGCGGCCGCGCGCCCGGTGGCGGCGCGGTCAGGTGATCGACATGGATCAGCGTGGCGTCGCTGCCGAACGCGGCGGCGATCAGCGGACCGGGCCGGGCATCCTGCCAGCGCGGGGTGCCCAGATAGACGTGGCGCTCGCCCCAGCCGATCCAGATCAGCGGCCCGGCGCGGCGCGGATCGGCCAGGTCGCCGGGGCGCACCAGATCGCCGAGCGCCGATGCCGGCAGCACGATGCCGCTGTGGACGCCATTGGTCGCGACATGGACGGTGATGCCGGTGTCGGGCGGCGACCAGCGCGGATTGACCGGCACCGCGCCGAGCAGTGCCGCCAGCGCCGGATAGGCGAGCGCGGTAAACCCGGCCGCCATGATGATGCGTGCCGCCATCACAGCGGCTTATCGCTTTTTCGCGCTGCCCGGTCTAGGAATGGCGCATGGAAACGCATGTGCTCGACCGCCCGCCCGAAGGCGCGGGTGCCGATTGGACGATCCCGCAGAACTGGGCGGCCTATACCGCCGAGGATCATGCGACCTGGGACCGGCTGTTTGCGCGGCAGAGCAAGCTGCTGCCCGGCCGCGCGTCAGACGCGTTCCTGCGCGGGCTGGATGTGCTGCGCCTGTCCAAGCCCGGCATCCCCGATTTCGAGGAGCTGTCCGAACGGCTGATGAAGCTGACCGGCTGGCAGGTCGTCGCGGTGCCGGGGCTGGTGCCCGACCATGTGTTCTACGAACATCTGGCCAATCGCCGCTTCGTCGCGGGCAATTTCATCCGCCGGCCCGATCAGCTCGACTATCTGCAGGAACCCGATGTATTCCACGATGTGTTCGGCCATGTGCCGATGCTCGCGGACCCGGTATTTGCCGATTATGTCGTCGCCTGGGGCGAAGGCGGGCTGCGGTCGATGCGCTACAATGCCATCCACCGGCTGGCGCGGCTCTACTGGTACACGGTCGAGTTCGGGCTGATCGAGGAGGATGGCCGGCTGAAAATCTATGGCTCGGGCATCGTGTCGAGCAAGGGCGAGAGCCTGTTCGCGCTCGACGATCCAAGCCCCAACCGGCTGGGCTTCGACCTCGCCCGGGTGATGCGCACCGAATATCGGATCGACGATTATCAGCAGAATTATTTCGTGATCCCGAGCTTTGAAGACCTGCTGCGGGTCACGGTCGAGACCGATTTCGCGCCGCTTTATGCCGAGCTGGCGGCGCTGCCCGACATTTCCATCGCCGAAATCCTGCCCGGCGACCGCGTCATCACCCGCGGCACCCAGGACTATGCCCGGTCGCGTGCCGCCGGGTGATCGGCCGCTGCGAATAACGGCTTAGATGTCGAGCGCCCAGCCGTCCCGGCCCTTGGGGTCGGGCGGGGTTGCCGGCACGAACCGGGTCGCGCCGGCCTTGAGGCGCAGGATCGTCCAGTCGCCGCGCCGGTCGGCCGCTTCGAGCGTGCAGCCACAGGCTTCAAAGGCGGCAACCAGCTCGGCGCGCTGTGTTTCCAGCAGCCCGGCGAGGAGGATGGTCGCGTCCGCCGCCGCAATCGCCGCCAGTTCGGGGGCCATCGACATCAGCGGCCCGGCCAGGATGTTGGCGATCACCAGATCATAGGGCGCAGCGGCGACGATCGCGTCGTCGAGCGTGCCGTCGGCAACGATCAGCTTCAGCCCGGCGATGCTGTTGGCGGCGGCGTTTTCCGCCGTGACCGCGATCGCCGCCGGGTCGATATCGGTCGCGGTCACCGCCGCGTCCGGCCACAGATGGGCGGCGGCGAAGGCCAGCAGCCCGGTGCCGGTGCCGATGTCGATGACATTGGCAAAATGCTGGCCGGCCAGCGCGTCGAGCATCGCCAGGCAGCCCGATGTCGTCGCATGATGCCCGGTGCCGAAGGCGCGGCCGGCATCGATCAGAAAGGCGCGCCCGCCCGGCGGCGGCGCGACCGGATGGGCGCTGGTATGGACGACGAACCGGCCCTCGCGGATCGGCTCCAGCCCCTGCTGGCTGAGCGTCACCCAGTCCTGCGCGCCGAGCGCCTCGACCACCGGCTCGATATCGGCCGCGCTCGGCACCAGCGCGCGGATCGCGGCCAGCATCGCCGCATCGGGCGCGCGCTCCAGATAGGCGTCGAGCCGCCAGCGTTCGCGGTCGTCCTCGACCTCCTCGCTGGTCATCAGCACGGCATCGATGTCGATCAGCCCGGCATCGATCGCCTCCGCCTCGGCCCGGGTGCAGGGCAGCGAGACCTTCCAGCTGTCGATCGCACCGCCTGCGTCAGCGGACATAGGAGGCCCCGTTGATGTCGAGCACCGCGCCGGTCATCGAGGCGGGCGCATCGAGCGCGAGATAGCGGATCGCCGAGGCCACTTCCTCGGGCATGGCCACGCGGCCGAGCGGGATGTCGGCCAGCAGCCTGTCGCCGCCGCGGCTTTCCAGATAATCCTCGGCCATGCCGGTCATGGTGAAGCCCGGGCAGATGGCGAAGGCAAGGATCGACTGGCGCGCATAGGCGCGGGCGATCGATTTGGTCATGCCGACCATCCCGGCCTTGGACGCGGCATAATGCCAGTGCGCCGGGCTGTCGCCGCGATAGGCGGCGCGGCTGGCGACATTGACGATCCGCCCGCCGCCCTGATCGGTAAAGTGCCGGACGGCCAGCCGGCACAGCTCCGCCGATGCGGTCAGGTTGATGCGCATCGTGCGCTCCCACGCCGCCACCCAGTCGTCATGCTCGAGATCGAGCGGGGCGGCTTCGAACACGCCGGCATTGTTGACGAGCACATCGATCCGCCCGTCAAGCGCGTCGAGCGCCTTGTGCCAGATCGCCTGCGGCGTTGCCGGATCGGCCAGATCGCCATCGGCGCTGCTGGTGCCGAACACCCGGCAGTCGGAAAGCGCAGCGGCGGCGGCGGCGCCAATGCCCCGGCTCGCGCCGGTCAGAAGGACATGGATCATGCCCGGCGCCTAGCCGGTCTGCGGCCGGCCGCCAAGGCGGCTGGTCGTGAGCGCGGGGTTTGTTTTTGTTGGGGAAGAACGGCACCGGCCCGCTCCCCCACCCGGCCACCCAACGGCAGTATCATATGGGTGGCCGGGTGGGGGAGCGGGCCGGTGCCGCCCCCGCGCCGTGAGGCGCGCAACAAACAACTTCCTGCGCCGCAAGTCGCAGCACAAACAATCCCTCAGGCCACCAGCTTCACATAATCGGTCGCCGCGGCGCGCAGCTGGCCCAGCTGGGCGTCGACGCGGCGGAAGCCGGTTTCCAGCTGGTCGATCTCGCTGGCGACATTTTCGGTGTCCTGGCGGATCGCGGCGATGGTCGCCGACATGGAATCGGCGGCCAGGGCGGTTTCGTCCACGGCGGCAGTGATCATCGTCACCGTCTGGGCCTGGGTTTCCATCGCCGTGCGGATGCGGTCGGCCGATTGCTGGACCTCGCCCACCGTGTCGCGGATCGAGCTGTTGGCGTCGACCGTGGTGCGCGTTGCCGCCTGAATGGTGGCGATCTTGGCGGCGATGTCATCGGTGGCGCGTGCCGTCTGGTTGGCGAGGCTCTTCACCTCCTGCGCGACGACGGCAAAGCCGCGCCCGGCATCGCCCGCGCGGGCGGCCTCGATCGTGGCGTTGAGCGCCAGCAGATTGGTCTGGCCGGCAATGTCGCGGATCAGCCCCAGAATCGATTCGATCGACTGGGCATGGGCGGACAGCGCCTCGGACACGCTGACCGCATCGCCGGCCTGGGCGGCGGCGCGGGTGGCGATATTGGCCGCGACTTCGACCTCGCTGCGCGCATCCTCGATCGCGCGGATCAGCCCGGCGGCGGTGTGCGCGGCCTCGCGCATCGCGACCGCCGACTGTTCGGCGGCGGCGGCCACTTCGCTTGCCTTGCCCAGCATCCCGCGCGCGGCGGCCGAGGCATCGGACGCCTGGTTGCGCAGCGTTTCGCCAAGCGAAAAGGCGCTCGACACCTCGGTTGCGATGCGGCTCTGGAACATGTCGGCATGCTGCGACCGCTCGGCCGAGGCGCGGTTGGCGCGCAGTTCGCTGACATGGGCCGACATGATGTCGGCTTCCATGATCATGATCCGCCGGATCGCGCGGGCAAGGTTGCGGAACCGTTCCCGCTCGTCGCCGCATTTGTCGTAAAGCACGTCGATCACATGGTCATAGGTCAGGCTGAGCGCCGCCAGCGTGGTGTGCAGCGGCACGCCCGCCGCCTCTGACCGCGCCGCATTCTGCCGCGCCAGATCCGCCCAGCGTTCGCTGCGCGGATTGCTGAACCGTTCGCGCGTGTAGAGCAGGCTGTCCTCGACGAAGCGGGTCAGGCGCTCGCCGCCGATCTTCGCCGCCACATTGGGCGAGGCATTGTAAGCCTGCCAGAAAAATGCAGCGATATCCGGTAGATGGCCGTCAACCAGGGTGCTCACCTCGCGCAGCTGCGCTTCGAGCGTGCCTTCGCGGTCGAACTCGCGCAGCCGGTCGGCGATGGTGGCGGCGCGAACAGGCTGGCGGGCCGGGTGGGACGCGGAGGATGTGGCGGTCACGGCGTTGGTTCCTGGCAGGCTGTGCTTGGCCCCCGGGTTAGGGGATTTTGGTAAAGCCGCGGTTAAACCTGCGCTTTCCCGCTTCGCCCGGTTGCACCTTGGCGCAGACGGGCTAAGACGCAGCCCGACAGCAACGCAAAGGGGCTCGATATGAGCAGCAGCAACCGCACGCGGCCCTTGTCGCCGCACCTGACCATCTGGCGCTGGGGCCCGCATATGGCGGTGTCGATCCTCCACCGCGCCACCGGGTCGGGCATGGCGACGGTTGGGGCCATATTGCTGGTCTGGTGGCTGGTGGCGCTGGCCAGCGGCGAGGCGGCCTATCAGGGCTTTCTCGACCTGTTCACGCTCAAATCCGGCGGTCTGAACATCGCCGGCTATGTGCTGGGCATCGGGCTCAGCCTCAGCTTCTTCCAGCACATGGCATCGGGCGTCCGCCATCTGGTGATGGATATGGGCGCGAACTTCGAGCTCAAATCGAACAAACGCTCGGCCCAGCTGACCTGGGCCTTCTCGGTCGTCGCGACCGCCTTGTTCTGGACCTATATTCTGGTGGTGAAGGGCTGATGGGAACGGGAACGCAGATCGGCCGCGTGCGCGGCCTGGGCTCCGCCAAATCGGGTGCCCATCACTGGTGGACCCACAGGCTGACGGCGGGATCGAACTTCCTGCTGATGCTGTGGTTCATCTTCTCGATCGCCCGGCTGCCGTCGCTCGATTACGCGACGGTGACCGCGTGGCTGCAGGATCCGCTGGCGGCGGTGCCGATGATGCTGACGGTGCTCAGCGTGTTCTGGCATTTCCGCATGGGGCTGCAGGTCGTCATCGAGGACTATCAGCACAATGAGCAGCGCGTGCTCTGGCTCGTCGCGCTCAACTTCTACGCGGTCGGCGCGGGCGCGCTGGCCATCTTCTCGATCCTCAAGATCGCCTTTGCGGGAGCTGCCTGATGGCGGACGCCTATAAGATCATCGACCACAGCTATGACGCCGTCATCGTGGGGGCCGGCGGGGCCGGCCTGCGCGCGACGATGGGCGTGGCCGGCGCGGGGCTCAAGACCGCGTGCATCACCAAGGTCTTCCCGACGCGCAGCCACACGGTCGCCGCGCAGGGCGGCATCGCCGCGTCGCTCGGCAATATGGGGCCGGACCACTGGACCTGGCACATGTACGACACCGTCAAGGGGTCGGACTGGCTGGGCGACCAGGACGCGATCGAATATCTGTGCCGCGAGGCACCGGCTGCGGTCTATGAACTCGAACATGCCGGCATGCCGTTTTCGCGCACCACCGAAGGCCGCATCTATCAGCGGCCGTTCGGCGGCATGATGCAGAATATGGGTGAAGGCCCGCCGGCGCAGCGCACCTGCGCGGCGGCCGACCGCACCGGCCATGCGATGCTGCACACGCTGTATCAGCAGAGCCTGAAATATGATGCGGACTTCTTCATCGAATATTTCGCGCTCGACCTGATCATGGAAGACGGCGTGTGCCGGGGCGTGATCGCTCTGTGCATGGAAGACGGCACGATCCACCGCTTCCGCAGCCATGCCGTGGTGCTGGCGACCGGCGGCTATGGCCGCGCCTGGTTCTCGGCGACCTCGGCCCATACCTGCACCGGCGACGGCAATGCGATGGTGCTGCGCGCAGGGCTGCCGCTTCAGGACATGGAGTTCGTGCAGTTCCACCCGACCGGCATTTACGGCGCGGGCGTGCTGATCACCGAGGGCGCGCGCGGCGAGGGCGGCTATCTGACCAACGCCCAGGGCGAGCGGTTCATGGAACGCTATGCCCCCTCGGCCAAGGATCTGGCCAGCCGCGACGTCGTCAGCCGGTCGATGGCGATGGAGATCCGCGAGGGCCGCGGCGTCGGCAAGGAAGCCGATCACATCTATCTGCACCTCGACCATATCGACCCCAAGGTGCTGGCCGAACGCCTGCCGGGCATCACCGAGACCGGCAAGATCTTTGCCGGGGTCGATCTGACCCGCCAGCCGCTGCCGGTGGTGCCGACCGTCCATTACAATATGGGCGGCATCCCGACCAATTATCATGGCGAGGTGGTGACGCTGAAGGACGGCAACCCCGATTCGGTGGTGCCGGGCCTGTTCGCCGTCGGCGAGGCGGCGTGCGTGTCCGTGCACGGTGCCAACCGGCTCGGCTCCAACTCGCTCATCGATCTGGTGGTGTTCGGCCGGGCGACCGGCCTCAGGATCGCCGACATCCTGAAGCCCAACACGCCGCACAATCCGCTGCCCAAGGGTGCCGAGGAGCAGGCGCTGGCCCGGCTCGACCGGTTCCGCCACGCGGCCGGCAGCGCGCCGACCGCACAGATCCGGCGCGAGATGCAGAAGACGATGCAGGCCCATGCCGCGGTGTTCCGGGATTCGGCCCTGCTCGCCGAAGGGCAGACCAAGATCGACGCGATCGCGCGTTCGATCGAGGATGTGCGCGTGACCGACCGGTCGATGGTGTGGAACACCGATCTGATCGAAACGCTCGAGCTCGACAATCTGCTCGGCCAGGCGGTCGTCACCATGCATTCCGCCGCCAACCGCAAGGAAAGCCGCGGCGCGCATATGCATGAGGACTTCCCCGACCGCGACGACGCCAACTGGATGAAGCACACGGTGACGTGGCTGAAGCCCGAAGGCGGCGTGTCGATCGACTATCGCCCGGTGCACGAATACACGCTCACCGACGATGTCGATTACATCAAGCCGAAGAAGCGCGTTTACTGATGCGAAAACGGGCCGGTGCCCTCAGGCACCGGCCCGGCGGAAAAAAAGGGGACCGGCGGCACGGACCATCGCCGCCGGCCCCCGCCGCCACTCCCGGGGGTAGAGGGATTAGCGGCGGCGGCCGAGGCGCTCAGGCCGCGTGGTCGAAATCTGCCGCGTGACCTGGCCGTTCTGGCGCGAGACATTGGCCGCCCGGCTGCGCACCACTGCACCGTTTGCGTCCGTCACGCTGTGATTGGTGGTATAGCCATTGGCCGTGCGGCTGCCCTGTCCCGCATAGGTGTAGGCGCTGCCGTTAAAGCCGGTGCCGGTGCCGCTTGCGGTGAAGCCGTCGGCGGTGCGCTCGCGGGTCTTGGACCAGCTTGCGGTTTCGCCGGCAAAGTTGCGCGCGCTGCCGGTCACCGTTGCGCCGGTGTCGGTGCGCTGGCGGGTGACGTCGCGGCTCGCCGTCGCGCCATCGGCCTTGCGGGTCACGTCCAGCTGCATCCGCCGCGTGCCGGCGGCTTCGTCGACGGTCAGCGTCCGCGTGCCGCTGACCTTTTCGGTTTCGATCGGCTTGGTGGTGACCACCGGCTGGGCCATGGCGCTGCCCGCCCACAGCATGGCCGGCACCAGAAACAGCGTCTTGCGCATCGTCCTTCTCCTCGTTGCACGGGGCCGCGGGGGCGGCCTGACCATTCAACGCGGATGTCGGGCTGATCCTTCGCTTGTGCTGCCGCGCGGTGCAGCTGGACGCGGATCAGTGCGGGCGGCCGGTCGCCGCCTGACGCGCGCGCCAGCGCTCGATCAGCTGGCGGCGCTGCGCCGGGGGCAGCTGCTGCAGCCGCGCCCGCCATTGACCGCCGGTCGCGGCTGTGCCCGGACCCGGGGGCGACCCGGCCGCCGGGGTGGCTGGCTGGCCGGGCACCGATACAGCCGGGCCTGCCCCATCGGTGCCGCCATCCGGCATTGCGGGCACGACCAACCCGGGGTCGCCCGCCGATCGTTCGACCGCCGGCCGGATTGCCGGGGGCCGGGCGGGCAGGGCGGAGCGGCTTGCGCCGCCTTCGACCCGCACCGGGGCCGGCTGGACCGTCCTGTCGGCGGGGATCAACCCCGGTCCGCGTAGCGGCACGGCGGCATCAAGCGCAGCCGGCACCGGCAGGCCGGCGGCGCGGCGGCGTTCGATCCGCTCGACCATCCGGTCCCGAACCGGCGGCGGCGCGAGGTTCAGCCGGGCGCGCACGATCCTGGTCTGCAGGTCGATAGGCACCGGCAGATTCTGGGCGCGCAGGTCACGCGCCGCCTTGCGGTCTTCATAAAGGCGCACCCGTTCCTGCACCCTCAGCGGGATGGTGACGCCCGCCGCCTCCAGCTCCCTGATCCGCGCGATCGCAGCCTCTGGCCCGGTCATCGTCGCCGCCGCGGGTGCAACCGGCACGGCAGCGGGATCGACCGGTGCTGCGCCGGCATCGGCGGCCTGCCGGACGGGCCGGCGGGGGTTGCGCGGCGGCGATGCGGTGCGCTCAGGCGCAACGGCCTCGATCGCCGGCGCGATCAGCGGCAGCTTGGCGATCTCGACCCCCGACACCAAGGCGGCGGCGACCGCACCGGCCGCGACCAGATTGGCCCCGATAAAGCTGGCGAGCGTGCGGTGCCGCGCCAGCCAGCGCCGCCGCCCGGCCTGGCCGCCGCGCCGCCAGCCGGGACGGTCCTGCGCCCCGGCCACCGCGCGGGCGGCGATCCGCGCCTCGAACCCCGGATCGGGTTCGGGGACGCGCAGCGCGTCCAGCATCCGGTCGAGCGGATCGGTCATGCCGCCTGTCCTTCGCTGCCGTCAAAGCCGCGTGCCGTGAGCGCCCGGCGCAGCGCGGTGCGCGCGCGCAGCAGCAGCGATTCGAACGCCTTGATATGCAGGCCCATCATCTGCGCGGCCTCGGCATTCGGCCAGTGTTCGTGATAGGTTAGCACGATGGCGGTCCGCTGCCGGTCCGGCAGCGCCGCCAGCGCCGCCGCCACGGCCTGGTCGAGCCGCCTTGCGTCGATGGCCTCGGTCGCCGCCACCCGGTCGTCGGCCATGTCGGGCACCTCCTCATCGGCCCAGAAGCGGCGGCGGCGCAGCCGGTCGATGCACAGATTGGTGCAGACGCGGGCAAGCCAGCCGCCGACGCTGCCCGAACCGGCGCGCCAGCGCGGTGCGCCCGTCCACAGCCTGGCAAAGCTTTCCTGGACCACATCCTCCGCCTCCGTTCCGTCCATCAGCATCCGCCAGGCAAGCGCATGCAGCCGGCGCGCATGGGCGTCGACCAGCAGCCTGAACGCGATCTGGTCGCCGCGCCCGGTGCGCGCAACCAGTGCCTGTTCATCATCGGTCTGGCGCTCAGGCCCGTCCACCATTGCCCTCCCCAGGACCAAACGGACGGTCGCCGAAAAACCTTCGCGGCACCATCAAAGGTTTTGTCCGCCCCGTTCGTTTCGCCTGTGGACCATCATAGGAGGGGGATCCGATGACACGAATCTGTTTGCTCGTGCTGCTCGCCGCCGCCCCGGCATCGGCGCAGGAGGGCGCTGCGCAACCCCGCCCCTGGACGGCGGGGGTGAATGGCGGCGTCACCCGCCTCGGCCCGGATCTCAGCCAGAGCTTTGGCGGCGTCACCCTCGCCCGCAGCTTCGGCGCGAACACGATCAGGATCGGTGCCACGCTGTTCAGCGGCGGCGACCAGTTCCGGCAACTGCGCACGACGACGCGGACCAGCCTGTTCAACCTGTCCTACAGCCGCCAGATCGGCGTGGTGACGCTCGAGGCGCATGGCGCGCTCGGCAGCCGTTCGTTCCGCGACCAGGCCGTGCGGCTGCGCTCGGGCAACACGGTGACGGTCGGCGGCGACGGCGATATTTCAAGCTTTGGCGCCAGCATCGGTGCCAGCTTTGCGCTGGCCGAACGCTGGTCGCTGTCGCCCTATGCCTTTGTCGACCGCAGCCGGATCGATGTCGCGCGTCCCGTGCTCGGGCCGGGCGGCCGACCGGTGGCGGAGCCGCTGGTCCAGCGGCAGAGCGGGACGACCGGATCGCTGGGCCTGACGCTCGACCGCGCGATCGGGCCGCGTTCGAGCCTCGGGCTGCTCGCCGCCTTCACCGCGACGTCGAACAGCGCCGCGGTCACCCGCTTCAGCGGCACTGGCCAGCGGCTGCTCGAAGGGGTGGGGGGCAGCGATGGCTGGCTGGAGTTCGGCGCGGTCGGCACGGTCGGCCTCAGCGACGGGCTGGCCATCGACCTCAGCCTTGTTAGCACATTGGGCGTGGCAGGCGGCGAAACCCTGTCCGGCTCGGCCGGCATCAGGGCGATGTTCTGACAAAAAAAGGGCCGGTGCCACCCGGCACCGGCCCCTGTCGTGTCACGCGCGCGACCGGATCAGTCGCGGCTGCCCATCAGGTTGAGCAGGAAGGTGAACATGTTCACAAAGTCGAGATACAGGTTCAGCGCGCCCATGATGACCGCCTTGCCCATCATCTCGGTGCCCGCGACATAGGCATAGACGCTCTTGATCTTCTGCGTGTCATAGGCGGTCAGGCCGGCAAACAGCAGCACGCCGATCACCGAGATCGCAAAGCTCATCACGCTCGAGGCAAGGAAGATGTTGATGATGCTGGCGACGATCAGGCCGACCAGACCCATGACCAGGAAGGTGCCGAAGCCCGACAGGTCACGCTTGGTGGTGTAGCCCCACAGGCTCAGCCCGGCAAAGGCCGCCGCGGTCGCGAAGAAGGTCTGCGCGATCGAGGTGCCGGTGAAGACCAGGAAGATCGACGCCATCGACAGGCCCATCACCGTCGCGAACGCCCAGAACAGCAGCTGCAGCGTCGCGGTCGAGATGCGGTTGATGCCGAAGCTCATCACCATCACGAATGCGAGCGGCGCGAGCATGATCACCCAGCGCAGCGGCGTCGCGAGCAGCTGTGCGGCCAGCCCCGAGGATGCAAAGGCCAGCGCGACGATGCCGGTCAGCAGCACGCCCGAGGCCATATAGTTGTAAACGGACAGCATGTAGCGGCGCAGGCCGGCATCATAAGCAGCCGCACCGCTTGCGACCGACGTCGGCGCCGCAACGGTCGCGCGGGGGTCAGTCCAGTTCGCCATCGAAAAACGCTCCTTTGCCCGGCACGATGCCGGATAGCCGGAATATCGGGTGAAAGCCGCGCGCTTTCAAGCGAAACCGGACGGCCCGGGGCCACGCCCGCTGCACGGGCCGGTCCCTGCCCAGCGCCCGATCCCTAACCCTCGGGCAGCAGCAGCGACGAATCGCCATAGCTGTAGAAGCGATAGCCCTGGGCGATCGCATGGGCATAGGCGGCAAGCATCGTCTCGCGCCCCATCAGCGCCGACACCAGCATCATCAGCGTCGATTTGGGCAGGTGGAAGTTGGTCATCAGCCCGTCAATGCCGCAGAACCGGTGGCCGGGGGTGATGAAGATGTCGGTATCGCCCTCGAACGGCCGGATCACGCGCCCGGCATCGGCGGCGCTTTCGAGCAGCCTCAGGCTGGTCGTGCCCACCGCGATGATGCGTCCGCCGCGCGCGCGCACCGCGTTCAGCCGGTCGGCGGTGGCGGCGTCGATCCGGCCCCATTCGGCATGCATCCGGTGATCGGCCGTGTCCTCGGCCTTGACCGGCAGGAACGTGCCCGCGCCGACATGCAGGGTCAGCGTTTCATGCGCGATGCCGGCGGCGGCCACCGCCTCCATCAGCCGCGGGGTGAAATGCAGCGCCGCCGTGGGTGCCGCGACCGCGCCGTCGCTGCGCGCGAACATCGTCTGGTAATCCTCGCGGTCGCGCGCATCGGTCGGCCGCTTGGAGGCGATATAGGGGGGCAGCGGCATCTGCCCGGCGCGCTCCAGCAGCAGCTCGACCGGTTCGTCGCCCGGAAAGCCCAGCTGCACGCTGCCATCGTCAAGCTTGGCCTCGACCAGCGCCGTCACGCCCGCGCCGAAATCGATGCTGTCGCCCACGCGCAGCCGGCGCGCATTGCGGACAAAGGCGATCCAGCTGCGCAGCCCCTCGCGCTTGTGCAGCGTCGCCTCGATCCGCGCTTCGCCGCGCCGGCCTTCGAGCCGCGCCGGGATCACCCGCGTGTCGTTGAACACCAGACAGTCGCCGGGCCGCAGACAGGCCGGCAGGTCGCGCACTGCCCGGTCGGCAAGGCCAGCCGGCGTCACCACCAGCATCCGGGCGGCATCGCGCGGCTCGACCGGGCGGAGCGCGATCAGCTCCTGCGGCAGGTCGAAATCGAACAGGTCGACGCGCATCAGTTGCCGGGCCGGCGCGATCCGGCCGGGGCCTTGAGCGGCAAAGCGGGGATCGCCGGAGCGGGCGGGGGCAGGGCGACCGCAGTCGGCTCGCCATCGCCCTCGATCCAGGCGCGCAGGATGCGGCCCGGCTCGGCCGGCGGCTCGCCGCGCGGCATGGCATCGACATAGGCCATGCCGGTCAGCACCCGGCCAAACGCCGTGTAGCGATTGTCGAGCCGGAAGGTCGGCATCAGCATGATGAAGAACTGGCTGTTGGCCGAATCCGGGTCGTTCGACCGCGCCATCGACGTCACGCCGCGGACGTGCAGCAGATCGTTGAACTCCGCCTTCAGGTCGGGCAGGTCCGATCCGCCCTGGCCGGTCCCTTCAGGATCGCCGCCCTGCGCCATGAAGCCTTCGATCACCCGGTGAAAGATCAAGCCGTTGTAAAAGCCCTTGCGGGTCAGCGTCTTGATCCGTTCGACATGATTGGGGGCCTTGTCGGGGCGCAGCTGGATGCGCACGCGCCCGCCGGTCGACAGCTCCAGCACCCAGATATTGTCGGGCGTTGCCGCCGGCACTTCGGGCGGGGCGGCGGGGGCCGTCTCGGCGGCAGCGGCGGGCCGGTCCGCCTTGGCACAGGCGGTCGCGAACAGCGCGCCGAGCAGGGCGAACAGGGCGGCAATCAAACGCATGTCTGGCTCCGATCGGAAAGCGGGTGTGGCGACGCCCTGCCGGGGGCGAACCGCCGGGGTCGAAGCGCGCTGAATAGGGCTAGCTGCCCCGGCGGCCAAGCCTTTCGACGCGCGCCGCCACCTCGCCTGCGACAAGCGGCGGCACAAACCGGCTGATATCGCCGCCATAAAGGGCGATTTCCTTCACCAGCCGCGACGCAATCGGCTGCAGCGAGACATCGGCCATCAGGAACACCGTCTCGATGCGGTCGTTGAGCTGCTGGTTCATCCCCGCCATCTGATATTCATATTCGAAATCGGCGACCGCGCGCAGCCCGCGCACGATGATGCCCGCACCCTGCCGCTCGGCAAACTCCATCAGCAGCGAATCGAAGCTGACGACCTCGATCGCCCCGTCGACCTCGGCGGTTTCGCGGCGGACCATCGCCATCCGCTCCTCGACGCTGAACATCGGCGATTTGGACGGGTTGGTGGTGACGCCGATCACCAGCCGGTCGACCAGCTTCGCCCCGCGCCGGATGATGTCCATATGCCCGAGGGTGACCGGATCGAACGTGCCCGGATAGACGCCGATGCGCATCGTCACCGGTCCCGCGCGATCGTGTAGCGGGCGAGCGCGCGCAGCAGATCGGCCTTCTCGCCAAAGGAGTTGAGATGCGCGATCGCCTGTTCGACCAGCATCTCGGCCTGGGCGCGCGCCTGTTCGCGGCCCAGATGGCCGATAAAGGTCGCCTTGCCCGCCGCCGCATCCTTGCCGACCGCCTTGCCGGCCGCCTCGGCGGTGCCTTCGGCATCGATCAGGTCGTCGGCGATCTGGAACGCCAGCCCCAGATTGCGGGCATAGGCGCGCAGGCCGGTGCGCCCCTCGGGCGGAACGCGGCCAAGGATCGCGCCCGCTTCCAGCGAGACCGAGATCAGCGCCCCGGTCTTCAGCTGTTGCAGCCGGGTGACGGTCGGCAGGTCGAACAGCGCCTGTTCGGCCGCCAGGTCCATCATCTGGCCCCCGGCCATGCCCGACGGGCCGCTCGCCCGTGCCAGTTCAAGGCACAGCTCGGCGCGCACGAACGGATCGGCATGGGTGCGTTCGTCGGCCAGCAGCTCGAACGCCAGCGCATGCAGCGAATCGCCGGCGAGGATCGCCGTCGCCTCGCCGAACGCCTTGTGCACGGTTGGCTTGCCGCGGCGCAGATCGTCATCGTCCATCGCCGGCAGATCGTCATGGATCAGCGAATAGACATGGATGCACTCGATCGCCGTGCCGACGCGCAGCGCCGCCTGACGGTCGACCAGGAACAGATCGGCAGCCGCGCAGACGAGCAGCGGGCGCAGCCGCTTGCCGCCGCCGATCGCGGCATGGCGCATCGCCTCGTACAGCGGGCGGCGCGGATCTTCCGGCAGCGGCAGCAGCAGGTCGAACTGATGATCGATGTCGGCGGCGATGCGCTGCATCGCTGCGGTCAGGCTGGTCGCGGCGATGCCGTGCATGATCTCCCCCAAAGCTACTGGCAAACTATCTGGTCAGGCGTCGAATGGCTGTGTGCCGGCGGGCTGGCCGTCCGGGCCGAGCGTGATCTTCTCGATCCGCGCCTGGGCGGCGGCCAGCCGGGCCTCGCACTGGGCGCGCAGCCGGTCGCCCTCGGCATAAAGCGAGATCGATTCGTCGAGCGGCACGTCGCCGCGCTCCAGCCGGCCGACAATCGCCTCCAGCCGCTTCAGCGCATCCTCGAACGACAGGGATTCCACTTCGGCATGTTCCGTCATGGCGGCAGCTATGGGCGAGCGCGGGGCCGCCGGTCAACGGGCGACGGGATGGGGCCGTATTTGGTCCCGGCCCGCTTACGGCATCTGCGCGGGCAGATAGCTGTCATCGACATAGTCGCTGAACCGTGTGATGCTCGAATCGAACTTCAGCCTGACCTTGCCGGTCGCGCCGTGGCGCTGCTTGGCGATGATCAGTTCGGCGCGCTGGAACGCGTCCTGCATGTCCTGCTGCCACTGGCGATAGGCTTCGTCGATCTTGGGATCGCTGCTGTCGGCCTTGGGCTCGCGCGCGGCGACATAATATTCCTCGCGGAACACGAACAGCACGATGTCGGCGTCCTGCTCGATCGAGCCGGATTCGCGCAGGTCCGACAGCTGGGGGCGCTTGTCCTCGCGCTGCTCGACCGCGCGGCTGAGCTGGGACAGCGCCATCACCGGGACATGCAGTTCCTTGGCGAGCGTTTTGAGCCCGCGGCTGATCTCTGAGATTTCCTGCACGCGGTTGTCGCCGCCGCCCCGCGACGATCCGGTCAGCAGCTGCAGATAGTCGACGATGATCAGACCGATGCCATGCTTGCGCTGCATGCGCCGGGCGCGGGTGCGCAGCGCGGCGATGGTCAGCCCCGGCGTGTCGTCGATGTAGAGCGGCAGTTCCTCCAGCTCGGCGGCGGCGCGGGCGAATTTGTTGAACTCGTCCCGGCTCAGCTCGCCCTTGCGGATCTTGGAGCCGATCACCCCCGACTGTTCGGCAAGGATGCGGGTCGCCAGCTGGTCCGCCGACATTTCGAGGCTGAAAAAGGCGACGCGCGCGCCCAGCGACTTTTCGGGCGGAATGCCGTCGGCCATGTCGCGCATCCAGCGCTGGGCGGCGTTGAAGGCGATGTTGGTCGCCAGCGACGTCTTGCCCATGCCGGGACGGCCGGCCAGGATCAGCAGGTCGGACCGCTGCAGGCCGCCGGTGCGGGCGTTCACATCGGCAAGCCCCGTGGTGACGCCCGAAATATGCCCGCCGGAGTTCTGCGCCCGCTCGGCCAGTTCGACCGCCATCCGCGTCGCCTGGACGAAGCTTTTGGTGCCGCCGCCCTCGCCCCCTGTTCGGCGACGCGGTAGAGCGCGGTCTCGGCGTCCTCGACCAGCCCCTTGGGATCGATCGCATCCGATGTGTCGAGCGCCTTTTCGACCATGTCGCGCCCGACGCCGACCAGCTCGCGCAGCAGCGCCAGATCATAGACCTGCTGGGCAAAGTCGCGCGCGCCGATCAGCGCCGCGCCATTGCCGGTCAGCTGCGCCAGATAGGCCGGGCCGCCCAGTTCGCGCATCGCCTCATCGGCGTCGAACATCGGCTTCAGCGTCACCGGATTGGCGACCATGTTGCGGTCGACCAGCCGCAGGATCGCATCATAGATGCGCCCGTGCAGCGGCTCGAAGAAATGTTCGGGCTTCAGCTTCAGCTGGACATCCTCGACCAGCCGGTTGTCGATCATCAGCGCGCCAAGCAGCGCGGCCTCGGCCTCGACGTTGCGCGGCAGGCTGGGCGGCTGGCCCTCGGCGGGGGGAAGGAGACGAAGCGGTTCGGCCATGTTGGTTCCGGTCTGGTGCGGGTGCCGCGCGGTCCGGCCCGCCAGACCCGCGGATGCGGGCGGGGCGCGGACCGTGGCGGAAGTCGGTGCCAGTGTCGCGCGTTCGCGCGCCAGGCTCAAGCCAGCAAGTCTGTGGATGATTTTGTGGGCAACCCGCGCCCTCTCATGCCACCCGCCCGATTCCCGTTGAGCGCGCCGCGGTTCGTGCCTAAACCGGGGTGAATGGGCGATCCGCGCATCATCGCTGTCGATCTGGACGAGCACACGATCCTGTGGCGCAGCGCCGATGTCGAGCAGGAACGCCGCATCGCCATCTTCGACCTGCTCGAGGGCAATCATTTCGCGCCGCAGCGGCCGGCCGCCGACGGCTATGCCGGGCCCTACCGCATCCGCCTGAGGGTGGAGGAGGGGCGGCTGGCGATCGACATGTTCCGCGACGATTCCACGCATCTGGAAACGCTGGTGCTCGGGCTCGCCAGGTTCAGGCGGCCGATCAAGGATTATTTCGCGATCTGCGACAGCTATTACCAGGCGATCCGCCAGGCCTCGCCGCAGCAGATCGAGACCATCGACATGGCCCGCCGGGCGATCCACAACGACGCCGCGCAGCTGCTCGTCGAACGGCTGGAGGGCAAGATCACCGTCGATTTCGACACTGCCCGCCGGTTGTTCACGCTGATCTGCGTGCTCCACATCAAGGGATGAGATGAACGACCTGATCGAAGCCGCCCGCGCCGCCGCGGCCTTTGCCCATGCGCCCTATTCCCGGTTCGGCGTCGGGGCGGCGCTGCGCCTGGCCGATGGCCGGATCATCACCGGCAGCAACATGGAAAATGCCAGCTATGGCCTGTCGCTGTGCGCCGAGACGGTGGCGCTGGCGCGCGCGAACTGTGAAGGCCATCTGGCCGATGTCGTCGAGGTGGCGGTGATCGGCGGCGCGCTCGGCCCCGACGGGCG
Organism: Sphingomonas changnyeongensis; assembly: GCF_009913435.1. NCBI lineage: Bacteria > Pseudomonadati > Pseudomonadota > Alphaproteobacteria > Sphingomonadales > Sphingomonadaceae > Sphingomonas > Sphingomonas changnyeongensis. Next base: position 950,809 of record NZ_CP047895.1, read on the forward strand.
GATCAGCGGCACCGCCCCGGTCACGCCCTGCGGCCGCTGCCGCCAAATGCTGAACGAGGCCGCGCAGCTCGGTCGCCGCGACCTGATGATCCACTGCGCCGCGGCCGAGGGTGGCGAGGTGATCAGCCTCGCTTTGTCGGCGCTGCTGCCCCATGCCTTCGGCCCCGCCGATCTCGGGCTTTGACGGAGCGACCCCATGGCCATTCTATCCGACCGCTGGATCCGCGAGCAGGCGCTGTCCGAGCGGATGATCGAACCGTTCGTCGAGGCGCAGCGCCGCGACGGCTGCATCAGCTATGGCCTGTCCAGCTATGGCTATGACGCGCGCGTCGCCGACGAGTTCAAGATCTTCACCAATGTCGACAGCGCGATCGTCGATCCCAAGGATTTCGCCGCGAACAGCTTTGTCGACCGCAAGACCGACATCTGCGTCATCCCGCCCAACAGCTTCGCGCTGGCGCGGACGGTCGAATATTTCCGCGTGCCGCGCGACGTGCTGGTCATCTGCCTCGGCAAATCGACCTATGCGCGCTGCGGCATCATCGTGAACGTCACCCCGCTCGAACCGGGCTGGGAGGGCCATGTGACGCTGGAGTTTTCCAACACCACGCCGCTGCCTGCCAAAATCTATGCGAACGAAGGCGCGTGCCAGTTCCTGTTCCTGAAAGGCAATGAGCCCTGCGAGGTCAGCTATGCCGACCGGGCGGGCAAATATATGGGCCAGCGCGGGGTGACGTTGCCCCGGCTGTAACCGGCGGGTGTTTTGGGCTGAGGAGAACGGCACCGGGGAGTTGTTTGTTCGCGGCGCCGGCCCGCTCCCCCACCCGGCCTCCCATAGCGTAACCTGCCGTTGGGAGGCCGGGTGGGGGTGCGGGCCGGTGCCGACCCTGCGCCGCAAGGCGCAGCACAAACACACCGCCCCCGCGCCGCATGGCGCGGCACCACAACCTCGCCCTAGCCCTGCTGCATCCGCGCATGGTGGCGGATGACCTCGTCGATCACGAAGCGCAGGAATTTCTCCGAAAACTCGGGGTCCAGCCGTGCTTCGATGGCCAGCCGGCGCAGCCGCGCGATCTGCTGGTCCTCGCGGCCGGGATCGGCGGGGGGCAGCCCGTGTTCGGCCTTGTAGGCGCCGACCGCCTGGGTGATCTTGAAGCGTTCCGCCAGCATGAACACGAGCGCGGCATCGATATTGTCGATGCTCTCGCGATACCGGCGCAGCTGTTCATCGGCCGTCATCATCATCCCCATCTGATGCCCATCCGCGCCAGACAAGACACTGGCCGGCGGGGGCGCAAGGCTTTTCTCAGTCGTGCGCCCGTCTTCGCCTGGTCCGGCCGCCGCTTTGCCTTGTCTTTCGCGCCCCGGTCGGCCACAGGGGCGGGGCATGAGCGCAACACTCCACCGTATCGACGCGGGCCGGCCGCCATCGCTCGACCCGATGATGGCGCTCGTCGCGTCCGACATGAATGCGGTCAATGCGGTCATCCTCGACCGGATGCAGTCCGATGTGCCGCTGATCCCTGAGCTGGCCGGGCATCTGATCGCCGGCGGCGGCAAACGGATGCGCCCGATGCTGACGCTCGCCTGTGCGCGGCTGCTCGACTATCCGGGCACCCGCCACCACAAGCTCGCCGCGGCGGTGGAGTTCATCCACACGGCCACCCTGCTGCACGACGATGTCGTCGACGGATCGGACCTGCGGCGCGGCAAGCGCACCGCCAACATCATCTGGGGCAATCCGGCGAGCGTGCTGGTCGGGGATTTCCTGTTCAGCCGCAGCTTTGAGCTGATGGTCGAGGACGGCAGCCTCAAGGTGCTCAAGATCCTGTCCAACGCCAGCGCGGTGATCGCCGAGGGCGAGGTCAACCAGCTGACCGCCCAGCGCCAGGTCGAGACCAGCGAAGAGCGCTATCTGGACATTATCGGCGCGAAGACCGCCGCTTTGTTCGCTGCCGCCTGCAGGATCGCCGCCGTCGTCGCCGAACGCAACGAGGCCGAGGAACTGGCGCTCGACGCCTATGGCCGCAATCTCGGCATCGCTTTCCAGCTGGTCGACGACGCGATCGATTTCGTCTCGGACGCCGAAACCATGGGCAAGGGCGTGGGCGATGATTTCCGTGACGGCAAGGTGACGCTGCCGGTCATCCTCGCCCATGCGCGCGGTTCGGCCGAGGACAAGGCGTTCTGGCGCGATGCGATGATGGGGTTCCGGGCGAGCGACGCCGATCTTGCCCACGCCCAGACGCTGCTGCGCGCGACCGGGGCGATCGACGACACGCTGGCGGCGGCGCGCCGCTATGGCCAGCGCGCGGTCGATGCGCTGGGCGGGTTCGGGCAGGGCGCGGCTAAGGCCGCACTGACCGAAGCCGTCGCCTTCGCCGTCGCCCGCGCCTATTGAGCGCCGGCCCTCAGGCCGCAAACACCGACCAGCCCATCGCCTCGGCCAGCCGTTCGAGCGCCAGGCTGCCGATCATCGAGCTGCCGCGCGCATTGAGGCCCGGCGACCAGACGGCGATCGACGCCCGGCCGGGCACGACCGCCAGGATGCCGCCGCCCACCCCCGATTTGCCGGGAATGCCGACGCGATAGGCGAACTCGCCCGATCCGTCATAATGGCCGCAGGTCAGCATCAACGCGTTGATCCGCCGCGCCCGGTCCGGCGGCACCAGCACCTCGCCATGCGGGCCGCGCCCGCCCGCCATCAGATAATGGCCGGCGCGGGCGAGCTGGCGGCAGCTCATCGTGATCGCGCACTGGCCGAAATAGACCTGCAGCACATCGGCGACCGCATGGTCGAGCCGCCCGCAGCTCTTGATATAGCTGGCAAGGGCGGCATTGCGGTGGCCGGTCTCCGCCTCCGAAGCGGCGACTTCGGCGTCGATCGCGATCGCGGGATCACCGGCGAGCATCCTGAGATAATCGAGGATCTCGGCGGTCGCGGCCGCTGCCGTCTGCCCGGCCAGGATCACGTCGCTGACGACGATCGCCCCGGCATTGATGAACGGATTGCGCGGTAGCCCCTGTTCATGTTCGAGCTGGACGATCGAGTTGAACGCCGATCCCGACGGCTCGCGCCCGACGCGCTGCCACAGCCGCGCGCCGATGCGGTTGAGCGCCATGGTCAGCGTGAAGACCTTGGAAATGCTCTGGATCGAAAATCCGTGATCGGCATCGCCGCCGACATGCATCTGCCCGTCGGCGGTCAGCACGGCGATGCCGAACCGGTCGGCATCGGCGCGGGCGAGCGCGGGGATATAGTCGGCGACGCGGCCGCGCTGGGGTTCGTGCGCCATGTCGGCGGCAAGGCGGGCAATGATGCGGGCGAGATCAGGGGATTGGGCAGCCATGCCTCACCCTATAGGCGTGTCGGGGCCGGATGCGCTGCCCCCGCTGTCATTCTTCGCGCTGCCGCCGTGTCCGTCGCGGGATCAGCCGCCCCGGAAACCGCTCTTCACAGCTTGCCGTCGGCGTCCAGCGCATAGCCGGCGCTGCGCACCGTGCGGATGATGTCCGGCCGCCCGCCGGCATTGATCGCCTGGCGCAGCCGGCGGATATGCACGTCGACGGTGCGCGGCTCGATATCGGCGTCATGGCCCCAGACGCTGTCCAGCAGCCGCTCGCGCGAGAACACCCAGCCCGGATGTTCGAGGAAATGCTTGAGCAGGCGGAACTCGGTCGGGCCGAGCGCGACCAGCTGCCCGCCCCGGCGCACCTTGTGGCCGACCGTGTCCATTTCCAGATCGGCATAGGTCAGCTGCTCGCCCGCCAGCGCCGGCCGCACGCGGCGCAGCACCGCGCCGACGCGCGCAACCAGTTCGCGCGGCGAAAACGGCTTGGTCACATAATCATCGGCACCGGTTTCAAGCCCGCGGACCCGGTCCTCCTCCTCGCCGCGCGCGGTGAGCATGATGATCGGCACATTCTGCGTCTCGGGCATGCGGCGCAGGCGGCGGCACACCTCGATGCCCGACAGCCCTTCGATCATCCAGTCGAGCAGGACGAGATCGGGGGTGTTTTCCTGCGCGATCAGCAGCGCCTCCTCGCCATCGGCGGTGTGGCGGATCTCGAAATCCTCGCGCTGGAAATGCCAGACGAGCAGCTCGGCCAGCGCGGCGTCGTCCTCGACCAGCAGCATCTTTGCCCGGGCCATCACTGCGCCTCCGTCACATCGTCGCCGCGCTCGCGTTCGGCCATGTGCACGCCCTTGGCGGCGAAATAGACCATTTCGGCGACGTTGGTTGCATGGTCGCCGATCCGCTCCAGATTCTTGGCGATGAACAGCAGATGCGCCGCCTCGCCGATGGTCGCAGGATTTTCCATCATGAAGGTCAGCAGCGTGCGGAACAGGCTGTTGTAGAAATCATCGACCGCCCGGTCGCGCTTGTTGACCTCGATCGCCGCTTCCCAGTCGCGCGCGGCAAAGGCGTCGAGCACGTCGTGCAGCATGTCGCTTGCCAGCTGCGCCATCGCTGGCAGCACCGACAGCGCCTCGATCTGGTGCTGGCGGCCGATCAGCGGCACGCGCTTGGCGATGTTCTTCGCATAATCGCCGATGCGCTCGATCACCGCGGCGATCTTGAGCGCGGCGACCACCTCGCGCAGATCATCGGCCAGCGGCGCGCGCAGGGCGATGATCTGGACCGCGAGCTTTTCGACCGCGGCCTCCAGCTCGTCGATGCGCTTGTCCTCGGCGATGATGCGGCTGGCCGCATCCAGATCGTGCCGGGTGAGCGCGGCCATCGCATGGTCGATCGCCGCCTCGGCGCGGCCGCCCATTTCCGAGATCAGGCCGCGCAGCTTGACGATGTCTTCGTCAAACGCCTTGACCGTATGTTCCTGCATGTCCCGCGTCCTCAGCCATAGCGTCCGGTGATATAGTCCTTGGTGCGTTCCTGCCGGGGATTGGTGAACAGTTCCGACGTCACACCATATTCGATCAGTTCGCCCAGATGGAAAAAGGCGGTGCGCTGCGACACGCGCGCGGCCTGCTGCATGTTGTGGGTCACGATCACGATCGCATAACGCCCGCGCAGTTCGTGGATCAGCTCCTCGATCTTGGCGGTCGCGATCGGATCGAGCGCCGATGCCGGCTCGTCCATCAGGATCACTTCGGGGTCGACCGCGATGGCGCGGGCGATGCACAGCCGCTGCTGCTGGCCGCCCGACAGGGCGGTGCCGCTGTCCGACAGCCGGTCCTTGACCTCGTCCCACAGCCCGGCGCGGCGCAGCGACTGTTCGACAATGCCCTCAAGCTCGCTCTTGCTGCGCGACAGGCCGTGGATGCGCGGCCCGTAGGCGACGTTTTCAAAGATCGACTTGGGGAAGGGATTGGGTTTCTGGAACACCATCCCGACGCGCGCGCGCAGCTGCACCACGTCCATTTCGGGCGCGTAGATGTCCTCGCCGTCAAGCGCGATCCGGCCTTCGACACGGGCATTGCCGATCGTGTCGTTCATGCGGTTGAGCGTGCGCAGAAAGGTCGATTTGCCGCAGCCCGACGGGCCGATGAACGCGGTGACATTTTCCATGTCGACATCGATCGACACGTTCCGGATCGCCTGCTTGGCGCCATAGAACACGCTGACGTCGCGCGCCGTCATCTTGGGACGGGTGGGGGTGGTCGGCTCAGACATGGATCACCAGCGTTGTTCGAAGCGGTTGCGGAGATAGATGGCGACGGCGTTCATCGCGAGCAGGAACACCAGCAGCACGATGATCGCGGCCGAGGTCTTTTCGACAAAACCGCGGCTGACCTCGTCGGACCACAGGAAGATCTGCACGGGCAGCACGGTCGCCGGATCGGAAATGCCGCCGGGCGGCGAGGCGATGAACGCCCGCATGCCGATCATCAGCAGCGGCGCGGTTTCGCCGAGCGCGCGGGCCATGCCGATGATCGTGCCGGTCAGGATGCCCGGCAGGGCCAGCGGCAGGACATGGTGGAACACCACCTGGATGCGGCTGGCGCCGATGCCCAGCGCCGCGTCGCGGATCGACGGCGGCACCGATTTGATCGCGTTGCGCCCGGCGATCACGATCACCGGCATGGTCATCAGCGCGAGCGTCAGCCCGCCGACCAGCGGGGCCGAGCGCGGCAGGTGCCAGGTGTTGAGGAAGATGGCGAGGCCCAGCAGCCCGAAGATGATCGAGGGCACCGCCGCCAGATTGTTGATCGACACCTCGATCAGGTCGGTCCAGCGGTTGCGGGGTGCATATTCCTCCAGATAGACTGCCGACAGCACGCCGATCGGAAAGGCGAGCGCAAGCGTGACCAGCATGGTCAGCAGCGAACCCTTGAGCGCTCCCCAGATGCCGACCATCGCCGGGTCGGTCGCATCGGCATCGCTCAGGAAGGTGAGGTTGAAGCCGGTGCGCACCGCGCCCTTTGCGGCCAGCCGGGCATAATCCGCCTCGGCGCGCGCGGTGCCCTGATGCTTGGCCGCGACGTCGATGGCGTCGGCTGCCGGCACCCAGAGCGGGGCGGTGCGCGACAGCACCGACGGATCGGCCTTGATCGCGCGGCGCAGTTCCAGCCATCCCGCCTCGGACAGCAGCCGCTCGCCGCCCGGCCCGAACTGCTGCACCGCCGTGCGGTTGACCAGATCCTCCAGCCCCGCGGTCGCGAGCAGCCGGTCGGCATCCGCGCCGCCCAGCATCGCCGGCGTGACGGTCAGCCCGGCGCGTGCGAAATCCACGTCCAGCCTGACCTCGGTGCGGGTGAAGCCGCGCCAGCCATTGGCGATCATCACGACCAGCAGAAAGGCAAGGAACGCCGCCGACAGCATCACCGCGCCCAGCCCGATCAGGCGGAACCGGCGTTCGGCGGCGTAGCGCCGCTTGATGCGGCGCTGCATCGCCGCACCTTTCCAGTCGGTCGGCGTGCGCCCGGCCTCGGTGCCGCGCGGGCGCACGCCGGCAAGAACCGTGTCACTCATAGGCTTCCCGATATTTTTTGACGACGCGCAGGGCGACGATGTTGAGCAAAAGCGTGACGATGAACAGCACCAGCCCGAGCGCGAAGGCGGCGAGCGTCTTGGGGCTGTCAAACTCCTGATCCCCGGTCAGCAGCTGGACGATCTGGACGGTCACCGTCGTCACGCTGGCAAAGGGATTGGCGGTCAGGTTCGCGGTCAGCCCGGCGGCCATCACCACGATCATCGTCTCGCCGATCGCCCGGCTGACCGCCAGCAGCACACCGCCGACGACGCCGGGCAGGGCCGCGGGCAGCAGCACGCGGCTGATCGTCTCCGACTGGGTGGCGCCCATGGCAAGCGAGCCGTCGCGCATCGCGCGCGGCACGGCGGCGATCGAATCATCGGCCATCGACGACACGAACGGGATGATCATCACCCCCATGACCAGCCCGGCGGCCAGCGCGCTTTCCGATGTCGCGCTGGCAAGGCCGAGCGCGGCCGCCGCGTCGCGCACGGCCGGGGCCACGGTCAGCGCCGCGAAATAGCCGTAAACGACGGTCGGCACGCCGGCCAGGATCTCGAGCACCGGCTTCATCCAGGCGCGCACCCCGGGGCGGCATATTGGGTCAGGTAGATCGCGCTCATCAGCCCGAGCGGGATCGCGACCAGCATCGCGATGATCGCGCCGATGAAGATCGTGCCCCAGAACAGCGGCACCGCGCCGAACACGCGGTTGATGTCGCCGAACCCGGCCTGTTGCGGGCTCCAGCTGGTGCCGAACAGGAACCCGGCCGGCGACACCATCTGGAAGAAGCGCGCGGATTCGAACAGCAGCGACGCGATGATGCCGACGGTGGTGAGGATCGCGATCAGCGAGGCGAGCAGCAGACCGCCCATCACCAGCCGTTCGACGCGGGTGCGCGCGCGGAAATCGGCGCGGATGCGGGTGAACACGAACGCACCGCAGGCAAAGGCGATCAGGATCGCCGTGGCACCGCCATAAAAGCCGAACCGCGCGGTTGCCGCCGCATAGGCCGGGGCCAGCTGCGCCGACAGCGGGTTGAACGCATTGGCCTGACCCCCTGTGCCGATGCGCCGCGCCTCGCTCAGGATCGCCGCGCGGTCGACCGTTTCGGCAGGCAGCAGCTGTGCCGCCGGCGTCTGCAGGACGGCGTCGGTGACCAGCGCGGGGGCAAAGCTGCTCCACAGCGCGAGGAAGGCGAGCGCGGGCACCACCGTCCAGATCGCGACATACCAGCCATGATAGCCGGGCAGCGAATGGGCGCGCACGCCCGGCACCGATGCTCGCGCCCGGGCGCGGGCACGCCCGGCTGCCCAGCCGACCAGGCCGAGACCGAGAATGAGGATAAGGGTCGACAGCGGCGTCATCGTTATTTCAGCTCCGCCGGATCAAGCGGGGTCAGCTCGGTCGCCACCCGCGCATTGGCAGCCATCACCGCAGGCGGCGCGGGGATCAGGTCGCGGCGCGACAGGTAGGAACCGGGTCGCCAGCCAATCGCATATTCGCCGATGAACTCGCGCAGCCCCGGCACCGCGGCCAGATGCGCTTTTTTGACATAGATGAACAGCGGCCGTGCGCCCGGATAGCTGCCGTCCTGGATCGTCGCGACCGACGGCATCACCCCCTGGATCGCCACCCCGCGCAGCGTGTCGAGATTTTCCTCGAGAAAGCTGTAGCCAAAGGCCCCGATCGCGGTCGGGTTCACGTTGAGCTTCTGGACGATCAGATTGTCATTCTCGCCCGAATCGACATAGGCCCCGTCGTCGCGCAGCTTTGCGCAGATATTCTCGAACTTTTTCGGGTCGCTGCTCTTGAGCGCGCGGGTCGCCGGATCGGTCTCGCACCCCGGTTTCAGCACCAGCTCGACCAGCGAATCGCGCGTGCCCGACGTGCTCGATGGGCCATAGACCTTGATCGGCACCGCCGGCAGCGCGGGGTTGATGTCGCGCCAGGTGCGCGCGGTGTTGGGGCGCCCGAACGGGGCGGCGGCGATGGCGCGGTAGACATCGGCTTCGCTGAGCGCGAGGCGCGGGCCGTTCTTCGCTTGCGCAAATGCCAGGCCATCGACGCCGATCTGCAGCTCGATCACCTCGGTCACGCCGTTGCGCACGCAATCGGCATGTTCGGAGGCCTTGATGCGCCGCGATGCGTTTTCGATATCGGGATAGGCCGCACCCACGCCGGCGCAGAACAGCTTCATCCCCGCGCCGGTGCCGGTCGATTCGACAATCGGCGCCTGGAACTGCGTGAATTTGCGGACAAACTGTTCCGCGACCGCCGTGGTGAAGGGATAGACGGTCGATGATCCCACGACCCGGATCTGCGCGCGCGCGCCGGTGCCGCCGTCATCGGCCGCATCCTGGCAGGCCGACAGCGCAGCCGCGGCAACACCCAGCCCCGCGGCCAGAAACGCCCTGGTCACTTTCATCTGAAACTCAGTCCCAATCGCTTGGTGGCGGTGTGCGACCCGCCAGCCCCCGTCATTCGCGGCTAGCAGCCAATCAGACGCTTCCTGTTACAGTGCTGTTACCGTTTGATGACAGCCGCAGCGGCGCGGGCGGCAGCAGCGCGCTGACCGTCGTGCCCCTGCCCAGTGTCGACTGGATGTCGAGCCGCCCGCGATGCCGTTCGATGATGTGCTTGACGATGGCAAGGCCAAGGCCGGTGCCGCCAAGCGCCCGGCTGCGGCTCGAATCGACGCGGTAGAAGCGCTCGGTCAGGCGCGGCAGATGTTCGGGCGCGATCCCTTCGCCCTCGTCCTCGACGCTCAGCCGGATCATCGACCCCGGCCCGCGCGCCAGGCTGACGGTGATCGGCGTGCCCGGCCGGCCATATTTCATCGCATTGTTGATCAGATTGTGCAGCACCTGCGACAGTTGCGCCCGGTCGCCGGCGACAAAGGGCAGGCTTTCATCAATGTCGGTCACGATGTCGCGGCCGCGCTCGCCGCGCTGGTCGCGCAGCACGGCATGGGTTTCCGCGATCAGGCCGGCCATGTCGATCGCGGTGTCGGGCGCCCGGTATTTCTCGGCCTCGATCCGCGACAGCGACATCAGATCATCGACCAGCCGCTGCATCCGCTGCGCCTCGTCATGCATGATCTTCAGGAACCGCTTGCGCACGGCGACGTCGCCGCCGGCCTTTTCATCGTCCAGTGTCTCGACATAGCCGAGGATCGCCGACAGCGGCGTGCGCAGTTCGTGGCTGGCATTGGCGACGAAATCGACGCGCATCTTTTCCGCCGCATGGCCGGCGCTGCGGTCGACGAGATGGACGAGCCGCCGCGCGTCGGGGAGCATCGCCACCTGCATTTCCCAACGCGTGTCGCGCCCGCCCAGCCCGACCAGCTCGGTCGGCTGCGCATCGGCGGGCGATGCGCCGGCCAGCAGCCGCTCGGCCGCCGCCGGGTGGCGGATGGCGATGCGTGCATCCTCGCCCACCACATGTTCGCCAAGCAGCGTCCGCGCCGCGCGGTTGGCCGCTGCCACCCGCCCGTCGCCGACCAGCAGCACCGGATCGGCAATCGCGTCCAGAATGGCCTCCAGCGGATCGTCGGCGCTGCCCGACGGGGCAGGCGCGGGGGCCGGGGCACAGCCGGCTCCGGCATCTGTTGCGGCCACAGCGCGACCAGCATGGCGATGCCGACCGTCAGATTGGCCCCCAGCACCAGCCCCGACGCGCCGAGCAGCGCGCCCGCGATCAGCCCACCCAGCTGGATCAGGACGGCAAGCAGGATGCGGTCCATCAGCGCGGCTCCTGAGCGGGCACGGCCAGGGCCAGCCGGTCGAGCACGGGGATCAGCTCGTGATAGCCGTCGATCACCGCATCCGCGCCCAGATCCTCGACCGGGCCGGACAGAAAGCCGAAGCTGACCGCGATCACCGGCACCCCGGCGGCGCGGGCGGCGGCGACGTCATAGACCGAATCGCCCAGAAACGCCGCCCGGCCGCCGCCCAGCCGCTCGATCATTGCGTGGATGGGGGCGGGGCTGGGCTTGGCATTGCCCTTGCCCAGCGTGTCGCCGCCGATCAGCGTGTCGAACCGGTCGATCAGCCCCAGATCGGTCAGCAGCGTGCGCGCGAAGCTTTCGAATTTGTTGGTCACGACCGCCAGCCTCGTCCCGCGCGCCGCCAGCGCGTCGAGCGCCGCGACCATGCCCGGATAGGGCACCGACCCGTCGGCGAGATTGGCCCCATACCAGTCGAGCAGCAGCCGGTAGAGCCGGCGGAACTCCGCCTCCTCGGCCCCGCCGCTCAGGGCCAGGCCCCGTTCCAGCATCAGCTTCGCGCCGCCGCCGATCATCGGCCTGACCTGATCGGGGGCGATCAGCGGCCGCCCGCCGGCGGCAAGCGCATGGTTGACCGCGCGCGCCAGCGTCGCGCTGGTGTCGATCAGCGTGCCGTCGAGATCGAAGCCGACAATATCAAAGCCGATGTCGCCAATGGCCGGGGCGGGACTGTCGCCATGGGTTCTCCCTGCTGGGCCGGGTGCCGCGCGATCGGCCCGGTCCCCATCGCCGCCCCTTGCCCCGCCCCGGCCCGCCATGGCAAGCGCGGCCGTGTGACACAGCCAGCCAATCTCGCCGCCATCGTGCTCGCCGCCGGCAAGGGCACAAGGATGAAATCCGCGCTGCACAAGGTGCTCCACCCGCTCGCCGGGCGGCCGATGCTGATGCACCTGCTCGACAGCCTTGCCGCACTCGGCCCGGCGCGGGTGGTGACGGTGGTCGGCAGCGGCCGCGACCAGCTGGAACGGGCGCTGGCAGGGCGCGACGTCAGCCTTGCCGTGCAGGAACCGCAGCTCGGCACCGGCCATGCCGTCCAGCAGGCGGAAGCCGCGCTTGCCGGGTTCGACGGCACGGTGCTGATCCTTTACGGCGACGCGCCGCTGGTTTCGTCCGCAACCATGGCGCGGCTGGCGGCGCGGCTCGACGCCGACGACCGGCCCGCGGTGGCGGTGCTCGGCTTCCGGCCCGCCGATCCGGGGGCCTATGGCCGCATCATCGCGACGCCCGACGGGCGGATCGAAAAGATGGTCGAGCACAAGGATGCCTCGCCCGCCGAACGCGCGGTGACCTTGTGCAATTCGGGGCTGATGGCGGTCCGCGCCGCCGACCTGTTCGCGCTGCTCGCCCGGGTGGGCAACGACAATGCCGCCGGCGAATATTATCTGCCCGACATCGTCATGCTGGCGACCGCCGATGGCCGGGCCTGTGCGGTGATCGAAACCGATGCCGACGAGGTGGCGGGCGTCAACAGCCGGGGCGAACTGGCGGCGATGGAGGCGCGGTGGCAGCAGGCCCGGCGTGCCCGCGCGATGGCCGATGGCGTCACGCTGGTCGCGCCCGAAACGGTATGGTTTTCGCACGACACGCAGCTTGGCCGTGACGTGGTGATCGAACCGCATGTCGTGTTCGGCACCGGGGTCGAGGTGGCCGACGGCGCGGTGATCCGCGCATTCAGCCATCTGGAGGGCGCGTCGGTCGGCCCAGGGGCGGAAATCGGCCCCTATGCGCGGCTGCGCCCCGGCACCGTGCTTGGCCGCGGTGTGAAGATCGGCAATTTCGTCGAGGTGAAAAAGGCGCGGCTGGGCGACGGGGCCAAGGCCAATCACCTGTCCTATCTGGGCGATGCGGAAATCGGCGCGGGGGCCAATGTCGGCGCGGGGACGATCACCTGCAACTATGACGGGTTTCTCAAGCACCGCACGCAGATTGGCGCGGGGGCGTTCATCGGCTCGAACAGCGCGCTCGTCGCCCCGGTCGCGATCGGCGACGGTGCGATCGTCGCCGCCGGATCGGTGGTGACCGCCGATGTGCCCGCAGATGCGCTGGCGCTCGGCCGGGCCGGGCAGACGGTCAAGCCCGGCTGGGCGGCGCGGTTCCGGACGATGATGGCGGCGCGGCGCGCCTCCTGATCATGCTGGCTGATCGTGCTGGCTGAGCGCGCTGCGTGATCCGCATGGGCGGGGCCGGCTGGCGCGGACCGGGCGGCGCAGCTATGCGGTTGGGCGCGCGGACCTGAAACCAATCAACTGAAAGAGCCTTGATCTATGTGCGGCATCATCGCGATCCTTGGCAGCCATGACGTCGCCGACCGGCTGGTCGACGGGCTGAGGCGGCTTGAATATCGCGGCTATGATTCCGCCGGCGTCGCGACCGTGCATGACGGCCGGATCGACCGCCGCCGCGCCGAGGGCAAGCTGGTCAATCTTGCCCGCAAGCTGGCCGGCGATCCGCTGCCCGGTCTGGTGGGGATCGCGCACACCCGCTGGGCGACGCACGGCGCGCCGACCGAGGACAATGCCCATCCCCATGCCGCCGGGCGCGTCACGCTGGTGCACAACGGGATCATCGAGAATTTCAAGCCGCTGCGCGACGAGCTGATCGCCGATGGCCGCGTGTTCACCAGCCAGACCGATACCGAGGTCGTCGCCCATCTGATCGACCGCGAACTGGCGGCGGGCCATGATCCGGAATCGGCGGTGCGCCGGGTGCTGCCGCGCCTGCACGGCGCGTTCGCGCTCGCCGTGCTGTTCCAGGATCATCCCGATCTGCTGATCGGCGCGCGGCTCGGCTCGCCGCTGGTGCTTGGGCATGGCGAGGGCGAAGGCGAGGGCGAGATCTATCTCGGCTCCGATGCGCTCGCGCTGGCGCCGCTCACTCAGAAGATCGCCTATCTGGACGAAGGCGACTGGGTCGTCATCCGGCGCGGCGGCGCGACGGTCTATGATCGCGACAACCGCCCGGTCGACCGGCCGGTCACGCTGTCGGGCATCACCGGCGCGCTGATCGACAAGGGCAATCACCGCCATTTCATGCAGAAGGAGATTTACGAGCAGCCGGTCGTCGTCGCCCAGACGCTCAGCTCCTATCTGCGCCCGGTCGAGGAACAGGTGGCGCTGCCCGATCTCGGCTTTGATCTCAGCCGTATCGGCCGCGTCGCGATCGTCGCCTGCGGCACCGCCTCCTATGTCGGTGCGATCGGCAAATACTGGATCGAGCAGCTGGCGCGCGTGCCGGTCGAGGTCGATGTCGCCTCGGAGTTCCGCTACCGCGAACCCGTGCTCGGCCCCGACATGCTCGGCCTCGTCATTTCCCAGTCGGGCGAGACGGCGGATACGCTTGCGGCCCTGCGGCACATGAAGGCCGAGGGGGTGACGGTTGCCGGCATCATCAACGTGCCGACCAGCTCGATGGCGCGCGAGGTAGATCTGCTGCTGCCGACCCATGCCGGGCCGGAAATCGGCGTCGCCTCGACCAAGGCGTTCACCTGCCAGCTGGCGGTGATGGCCGCCCTGGCCGTCAACCTCGCCCGCGCGCGGGGCCGGCTGAACCCCGCCGAGGAGGCGGAGATCGTCCGCCAGCTGGCCGAAGTGCCGGCGGCGATGAATGCCGCCCTTGCCCATGATGCCGAGATCGAGGCGATGGCGCCGACGATCGCCGGTGCACGCGACGTGCTTTATCTGGGGCGCGGGCCGGATTATCCGCTGGCGCTGGAAGGGGCGCTGAAGCTCAAGGAAATCAGCTACATCCACGCCGAAGGCTATGCCGCCGGCGAGATGAAGCACGGGCCGATCGCGCTGATTGACGATCAGGTGCCTGTCGTGGTGATCGCGCCGTCGGGGCCGCTGTTCGACAAGACGGTGTCGAACATGCAGGAAGTCCGCGCGCGCGGCGGCAAGGTGGTGCTGATTTCCGACGCCGACGGGCTGGCCCAAGCGGGCGACGGGCTGCTGGCGTCGATCGAAATGCCGCGCGTCCACCCGCTGATCGCCCCGCTCGTCTATGCGGTGCCGGTGCAGCTGCTCGCCTACCATGTCGCAGTCGCCAAGGGCACCGATGTCGACCAGCCGCGCAACCTGGCGAAGAGCGTCACCGTCGAGTGATGATTTGACCGGCTGGGTGCCGCTGAACCCCTGATGACGGATTTTGCCGCAACCAGCCTGGTCGTGGCGTCATCCGTCAGTGTGGAGGGGCTCGGGTCGTTCAGCGCTCAGGGCGTTAAGCCGCGACCGATGGCAGCATTATCGTGCCGCGTTGCACCCGCCAGCGTCCAAGCCGGCGGGTACAATATTTTCAGATCCGCGACGCGGTCAGGCGCAGCGTACCGAGGTGCCGTTCCGGCGACGTAGCGTCATGCCTGTCAGGCCGAACCCGCCGATCATCATCGCCCAGGTCGCTGGTTCCGGAATGGCGGCGAAGCTCGTGTCGATGTGCAGACGGAAAGCCAGATCGACGTCATTCTTTGTAAAATCGTCGACCGACAATTTTCGAGTCCGCTCCCAATTCGGATTTTGGGACAGCTTCTTAAAGGCTTTTCCACCAGCATAGAGCGACTCGGAAGGACCATAAAGCCCGACCCAGTCGATGGTTTGATTGCGACCCAGGCCTGGGATCAAGCCGGCCTCGTTCCACACGATGAAGCCCTTCGCTCCCGTTGTGAGAAATATGTTCGCGCTACTGACGTCGACCGAAACCCAACGAAAAGACGGGCCCAGGTCCGCCGGGGCTGTGAACGTCGTTTTGGTAAGACGCGAGCCGCCGGGCCGATCAAACAAACTTAGTTCGAATTCAGGATCGGGGCCGTTCGGTATAAATCCGCGGGTTAGCAGGAGGTCGACTGACAGCAGCTTGCCAGTATATTCCGCAGTGTAGGTCTGTCCTATCTGAGAGTCGCCCGAAAAAAGGGACGGATTGTCAAAAAAGAACTCTGTATCCGCCGGCCGAAAGCCTGCGGCAGGCCAACGTTGGATAACGACCTCCGCTTGAGCCGCGCTGTGAACAGTCATTGCGGCGAGAAGAGCCAGAAAAAATCTCATATTTCCCCCGAAGACGATAGCAATAACAGGCTAAGGCAGGTGTGCTGTTTCTGTCCAGCGGCTCTTCAGCGGTGTTTCGAAACGGGACCGCTTGGTTGTTGCAGCCTCTCCCTCTCACCGACCCTCTCATGCGAAATCACGCCGATGGTGTCGCGACAGCTTGTGGCCGGCAGACGCGGCGGTGTTTCTTGCAGAGGCTGAGGCGCCTCGACCCATAAAGCTCCTTCGGGCGCTGCGTCGTGATGCGCCGGGGCGTGCGGGTCAGCTCAGCCGGTCGATCTTGGCCTGAAGTGCGGCCAGCTGGTCCTTGAGCGCGGCGATGTCGTCGTCCTTGCGGTCGCCCGGCTGCGCGTCGTCCTGGCCCTGGCGGGTCTGGAAGGCGCTGGCGGCGGCTTCGAACATTTCCATGTTGCGGCGCGCGATCTCGGCGAACGGGCCGCCGGCGAACGCGCCCTGCATCGCCTTGTGGAACTGCGCCTGGTTGCGGCGGAACGCCTCCATCGACGCTTCCAGATATTGGGGCACCATCGCCTGCATTGAGTCGCCATACATGGCGATCAGCTGGCGCAGAAAGCTGACGGGCAGCATCGTCTGGCCGCGCTGTTCCTCGTCCATGATGATCTGGGTCAGGACGCTGTGGGTGATGTCTTCGTCGCTCTTGGCGTCGCGAACCTCGAATTCGCGGCCCTCGCGGACCATCTGGGCCAGATGGTCGAGCGTGATGTAGCTCGACGTTTCGGTATTGTAGAGCCGGCGGTTCGCGTATTTCTTGATGATCACGACGCCCTGGGCGCGGTTCGGATTCTTGGCCATGCAGATTGTCCCGCAAGAAAGTTCAGGCCCGGTAGCACCGGCTGTTGATGCGGCGCAACATGGCCCGCGTCCATTACCCTTGTTTATCGATCTGCTCCGCGCCGAACTGGCCGGGGAACCGGTGCGGCTGGCGGCCGCGCTCGCCGGGCTGCGCGCCTTCCAGGCCGCGCCGCGCGCCGCGCCGCTGCCCACCATGCCTGAAGTGGCGCGGGTGGGGCGGGCCTGTGTCCGCGATTATGGGGGAGCGGGGCCGCCAATGCTGTTCGTGCCCTCGCTCATCAACCCGCCGGACATCCTCGACCTGACGGCGGAACAGTCGCTGCTGCGCTGGCTGGCGGGCCGGGGGGTGCGCCCGCTGCTGGTCGACTGGGGTGTTCCCGCGCCGCACGATCCGCATGATGTCGCCAGCCATGTCGAGGCGCTGCTCATCCCGCTGATCGCCGCGCTCGGCACGCCGCTGCATCTGGCCGGCTATTGCCTGGGGGCACGATGGCGCTGGCGGCGGCGGTCCATGTCCGCCCGCTCAGCCTGACGCTGATCGCCGCCCCCTGGCGCTTTTCCGGTTATGACGACGGCGCGCGCGCGGCGATTTCGGCGCTGTGGGATGCCGCGCACCCGGCCTGTGCGACGCTCGGCCTTGTGCCGGTCGAGGTGTTGCAGACCGGTTTCTGGCGTCTCGATCCGGTCCGCACGGTCGCCAAATATGCGCGCTTTGCCGCGATGCCGCCGGGCAGCGCCGAGGCGCGGGCGTTCATCGCGCTCGAGGACTGGGCCAATGACGGCGCGCCGCTGACCTTCGCCGCCGGGCGCGAGCTGTTCGACGATTTCTATGCCGCCGACCTGCCCGGCAGCGGTCGCTGGCGCGTGGGCGGCATGGCGGTGACGCCAGAGGCGCTGACCTGTCCGGCGGCCGAGTTCGTGTCGCGCACCGACCGGATCGTGCCCCCCGGCGCGGCGGCGGGGCTGGCGGAATCGCACCGGATCGATCTCGGCCATGTCGGGATGATTGTCGGCGGGCGGGCGCGGGCGGTGCTGTGGGAGCCGCTGGCCGACTGGCTTTCGCAGGTGCGGCAAAGCTGATACGCGGCCGGGCGACAACACATTACAGCACCGAACGCTTGAGGATCCCCGCCATGACCGACCCTAAACAGGATATCGTCATCACCGCCGCGCGGCGCACCCCCGTCGGCAGCTTCATGGGCAGCTTTGCCGCCACCCCCGCGCATGAACTGGGCCGCGTTGCGATCATGGCCGCGCTTGCCGATGCGGGCGTCGCCGGAGAGGATGTGTCCGAAGTCGTCCTGGGCCAGGTGCTGACCGCAGCCCAGGGGCAGAACCCGGCCCGCCAGGCGGCAATGGCCGCCGGCATCCCGCAGGAAGTACCGGCCTGGGGCGTCAACCAGGTCTGCGGCTCGGGCCTGCGCGCGGTGGCGACGGCTGCGCAGATGATCGCCGCCGGCGATGCAACGATCATGGTGGCGGGCGGACAGGAAAACATGTCGCTCAGCCCCATGCCCAGGCGCTGCGCGCCGGGGCGAAAATGGGCGCGGTCGAGCTGGTCGACACGATGATCAGGGACGGCCTGACCGACGTGTTCAACGGCTATCACATGGGCATCACGGCTGAAAATCTGGCCGAGCGTTACCAGATCGGCCGTGCCGAGCAGGATGCGTTCGCCGCCCAGTCCCAGAACAAGGCCGAACGCGCCCGCGCCGATGGCCGCTTTGCGGGCGAAATCGCGCCCGTCACCGTCAAGGGCCGCAAGGGCGATGTGGTGGTCGACCGGGACGAGTTCATCCGCGACGGCGTGACCGCCGACGCCCTGTCGGGCCTGCGCCCGGCATTCAAGAAGGACGGCACCGTAACCGCCGGCAATGCATCGGGCATCAATGACGGCGCGGCCGCGTTGGTACTGATGAGCCGGGCTGAGGCGGAACGGCGCGGTGCGCCGGTGCTGGCGCGCATCGCCGGCTGGGCCTCTTCGGGCGTCGACCCGGCGGTGATGGGGATCGGCCCCGCCCCCGCCAGCCGCCGCGCGCTTGCCCGCGCGGGATGGAGCATCGGCGACCTTGATCTCATCGAGGCGAACGAGGCCTTTGCCGCCCAGGCGCTGGCGGTGGGCCGCGAACTGGGCTGGGATCCGGAGCGGGTGAACGTCAATGGCGGCGCGATCGCGATCGGCCACCCGATCGGGGCCAGCGGGGCGCGAATCCTCGTCACGCTCCTCCATGAAATGCAGCGCCGCGACGCGAAAAAGGGGCTTGCCACCTTGTGCATCGGCGGCGGCATGGGCGTCGCGCTTTGCGTGGAGCGCTGACTCATTGCCGGTGCTGATCGCTGTGATTTGCGATCGGCCTTAACCTAAGTTGTTGTTTCTGAACGTCGCCCCGGTCGCGCCCCCGCGCGGCCGGGGCGTTTTGCGTTGCGGAAATGCAACACCCGGGCGGGTTATGAACAGTTTGTGAATTCCTTTGGATTCACGATCTTGCAATGTCCGTGAAATTTTCGTTCGTAAACGGCGGTTCAAGCGCTTCGGCGCTGCTCAAGACCGGGGGATTTATGTCATCTTATCGCTTTCTGGCGGCCACTGCGCTCGCCGGTATTTCTCTGATCGCAGTTGCCGCGCCAGCGCAGGCGCAGGTCAGTGACGCCACTACGACGGCGGCGTCGACCGAAGAAGAAAAAGTGATCACGGTCACCGGCTCGCGTATCCGTCGCTCGACCGCATTCGACACGCTCGAGCCGGCGCTCGTCATCAGCGCCGAGTATCTCGACAGCCGCGCGCTGACCAACGTCGCCGACGCGCTCAACGAGTTGCCGGGCTTTGGTGTCGGCGTCACGCCGGAAGGCGGTCAGTCCGGCTTCGGCGTCGGCCAGAACTTCGTCAACCGGTTCGGCCTCGGCTCGGCCCGCACGTTGACGGTGGTGAACGGCCGTCGCTTCGTGTCGTCGAACGCCCCGACCATTTTCGGTCCGGCGGCGGCGGGGCTTCAGGTCGACCTGAACGTCATTCCGTCGATCATGGTGGACCGCATCGACAATCTGAGCATCGGCGGTGCGCCGACCTATGGCTCGGACGCAATCGCGGGCACGGTCAACATCATCCTGCGTGAAAAGTTCCAGGGTTTTGAGGTTCGTGCCCTGGGCGGCATTACCCAGCGCGGTGACGCCGAGCGTTATTCGTTCCAGGCTCTGGCCGGGTTCAACTTCGGCGCCGATGATCGCGGCAACTTCATGATCTCGGGCAGCTATGACAAGGCGAACGGCCTGATCTCGACCGAGCGTCGTCGTTTCGCGCAGGGGCTGACCGCGCGCCCGAACCCGCTGGCATCGTCGGTTGCCGCCGGCCGTACGCCGGGCAATGACGGCCGTCTCTTCAACACGCCGTTCAACACCGGCAACAACGACAATATCCCGAACTCGGTCTACATCCGTGACGACCGGTTCAGCGTGTTCACCGGCGGCGGCCTGCTGTTCCCGGCGACGGGCGCGTTCAACCTTGCGACCGGTGCGCCGCGCGGCTTCGGTGCGGCCGGCACCACCAATCTGGCGTTCAACAGCCAGGGCCGTCTTTTCGACTTCAATCCTGGCACGCCGTTCGGCAACAACAATGCCAGCGGCGGCGATGGTTTCAACCTGAATGAAACCCTGCCGCTGCTCAGCCCGCTCGAGCGTTACACCGCGACCGCGCAGCTGCATTACGAAGTGGCGGACAATATCCGGTTCTTCAGTGAAGGCACCTTCTACCGGGCCGATTCGCTCGAGCTCGTCGACCAGCCGATCTACCAGTCGAACCTGTTCGGCGGTCTGTCGGGCCCGCTGACCTTCTCCGCGAATGACCCGCGCCTGCACCCGGACGATCGGGCGCGGCTGGCGGCGCTGGGCGTCACCGATTTTCGTCTGACCCGTGCGTCGCGCGACATCGTCGAAAACAACGCTCGCGGTCGCAACCAGCTGTACCGCATCGTTGGCGGCTTTGACGGCTCGTTCGAGATCGGCGGTCGTAAGTTCTACTGGGAAGCCTCGGCCAATTATGGCCGCTCGACCGGCACCTACACCCAGACGGTTCTCGATCAGCAGCGTTTCTCGAATGCGATCAACGTGACCACCAACGCGCAGGGCCAGATCGTCTGTAATCCGACGCCGACGCGCAACGTCGCGCCGGGCGGGGTGGCCCCGATCGCCGATGCCGCGTGCGTGCCGCTCAACGTGTTCGGCGAAGGTATCCCGTCGCAGGCCGCGCTTGATTATGTGACGACCCGCACCCGCACGCGCGCCGTGCTCGAACAGCAGGTCTACAACATCAACGTCAGCGGCTCGCCGTTCTCGCTCTGGGCAGGGGATGTCAGCGTCGTCGCCGGCTTCGAGCACCGTGTCGAAAGCGGCGCGTTCCGCCCGGATGCGTTCCAGATCGCCGGTCGCGGCCGCGCGGTGGCGATCCTCGGCAACCAGGGCAGCTTCTCGACCCGGGAAGTGTTCGGCGAAGTGCTGGTGCCGCTGATCTCGCCGCAGAACGACATCAAGTTCTTCCACCGCCTCGAGTTTGAAGGGAAGATCCGCTACGTCGACAATACGGTGAACGGCGGCTTCACCGCCTATACGCTGGGCGGCCGGTGGGAACCGGTTCGCGACATGCAGATCCGCGGGAACTTCACCCGTTCGCTGCGCGCCCCGGCGATCACCGAGCTGTTCACGCCGATCTCGAACATCTTCACGGCGGTTCCGGATCCGTGCGACTCGCGCAACGTCAATGGCGGTGCGCGGCCGGATGTGCGCCGGGCGAACTGTGCGGCCTTCTATCGGCAGTTCAACCTCAACCCGGCGAGCTTCCAGTCGTCGGCGAACGATGCGACCATCCCGGGCATCTCCGGCGGTGATCCCAATCTCGACAATGAACGGTCGAACAGCTGGACGGTCGGCGTCGTGCTGCAGCCGCGCGGTGTGCCGGGCCTTCGCCTGGCTGCTGACTGGCAGCAGATCACGATCCGTGGCCCGATCGCCAATCTGACCGCGGCCCAGATTGCATCCGGGTGCTTCGACAACACCAACTTCGATACGACCGATGTCACCCGGGCGAACAGCTTCTGCGAGCGCATCACCCGTCTGCCCAATGGCCAGATCGTCAGCGATCCGCAGACCCCGGGCATCCGCACAGGCTTCGTCAATGGCGAACGGATCGATTTCCGCGGCGCGACCGCCGAGATCGGCTACAACTTCAGCATCGACAAGGTCGGTCAGTTCGACATCAACGCTACCCTGTTCCATCTCGACCGGCTTGATTTCAACATCAACGGGATCGTGCCGGATCCGAGCGTTGCCGAACTGGGCAACTCGCGCTGGCAGGGCCAGCTGAACCTTGGCTACACCCGTGGCCGGTTCGGCTGGGATATCCAGGCCAACTTCGTCAGCGCGGCGGCGATCAATATTCTCGACGTGTTCGAGACCCGTGATCGTATCCGCTTCGACGAACAGATCCTGTGGAACACCACGCTGTCGTACAAGTTGCGTGAGAACAGCGTCATCCGTCTGACGGTGACCAACCTGTTCGACATCGATCCGCCCTATCCGCTGGCGGGTGCGGCGATCGGTGCCTATGATACGCTGGGTCGGCGCGCGGCGCTCCAGCTGATCCATAAGTTCTGATCCGGCATTCACGCCGAACATGGAAAGGGCCGGTCGTTTGACCGGCCCTTTCTGTTTTGCGGATCAGATGCGCCGCACCGGCCCGTCGGCCGGCATCTCACGCCGTTATGGCGAAGCTGAAACAAGGCAGTGGGCAGCACCGGGCTGCCGTGCAGCAAAGCGGAATCACGCCCGTGAGCGGGACGCAGGTCAGGCCCAGATGCGCGCGAAACGCCCGCCAAGGCCGGTCAGCAGCTCATACTGGCTGATCCCCGCCGCCTGGGCGGTCGCGGGCAAGGCGAAATCAAGGCCCAGCCAGTCACCCTCGCGCAGGTCGGGGGCGTTGGTCACATCGACCGCGACCAGATCCATCGACACCCGACCGCGCAACGGCAGCCGCCGGTCTCCGGCCAGCGCCACGCCATGCCCGGTCAGCGCGCGCGGATAGCCATCGGCATAGCCGAGGTTGAGGATCGCGATCTCGCTGTCGACCGGGGCGGTCCACAGCGCGTTATAGCCGACGCCTGCCCCCGCAGGGACAAGGCGGCGCTGGATGATCTGCGCCTCGGGGAAAGCCACCTGCGCGATCGCACCCGCCGCCTCGCCGCGCGGCACGCCGCCATAAAGCGCGAGGCCCGGCCGGGTCAGGTCGAACGCATAATCGGGGCCCAGACAGATGCCGGCCGAGTTGGCGAGGCTCAGCCGCCGGTGCGCGACATGCGGCGCGACATCGTGCAGAGCGGCGCGCTGCGCGGCGTTCGACGCCCGGTCCTCATCTGCCGAGGCGAGGTGGCTCATCAGCGTGTCGACCGCGATCCCGTCGAGCAGCCCGGCACCCACGTCAGCCGGCGACAGGCCCAGCCGGCTGATCCCGGTATCGACCATCAAATCGCATGCCCCGCCCCCGGCGGCGCGCCAGCGCTGCACCTGTTCGGGGCTGTTGAGCACCGGCCGCGCATCGACGCTGGCCGCCAGCGCCATATCCTCGGCCCTGATCCCGTGCAGCACCGACAGCGCGACCCCGGCGGGCAGCGGCATCAGCGCCGCCGCCTCCGCCCAGGTTGCGACGAAGAAATCGCGGCACCCGGCGGCCGCCAGCCGCTCCATCACCGCGCGCGCGCCAAGGCCATAGCCATCGGCCTTGATCGCGGCACCACAGGCCGCAGCGCCGCCCCGCGCGCGGAGCCAGCGCCAGTTGGCGACAAGGGCAGCGCCGTCGAGGCGCAGGCGGAGCGGGGCAGCGATCGTCACACCCCCGGGGCTAGAGCATTTTGAAGCCGGGTGGAATCACCCGGCGACCGGGAAAATGCGGCCACGCAACAGCCCGGAGCGGGCCGGCCGGTGTCAGCCCGGCCCGGCCCGCCCGCTCCTCACCCATGCAGGTCGAGATCGCCGCGCTTCAGGAACAGCGCCGTCACCAGCGCCGCCATCGCCACCACCGCCCAGCAATACCAGAGGCCCGAATAGGGATCGCCGGTCTTGGCGATGATCAGCTGGCTGACAAAGGGCAGGAAGCCGCCGAAATAGCCGGTGCCGATATGATAGGGGATCGACATCGAGCTGTAGCGGATGCGCGCCGGGAACAGCTCGGTCAGCAGCGCCGCGACCGGGCCATAGGTCATGCCCGACAGCGCGCTCAGCGCCATGATGCCGGCCAGGATGACGAGGATGTCGGTCGTGCCCGGCCGCACCCGGCCGAGATCATAGCCCGCCTCGGCCAGTGCCTTGTCCAGCTCCGCGGCGGTCGGATAGTCGCCCGCGCTCATCCGCGCATCGCCGATGATCACGCCGGTCAGGCTGGCGTCGGTCGAATAGGGAACGCCGCGTTTGGACAGCATGTCGAGCGCCTGGCCGCACGGCGTCGCCTGGGTCTTGGCAAAGGGGTTGTAGCGGCAATCCGCGCCGCCGACGACGATCGGCGCGCGCCGCGCGGCATCCGACAGCCCCGGATTGGCGGCATTGCCCATCATCGTGAAGATCGGAAACAGGAACAGCAGCGTCAGCAGATAGCCGACCAGGATCGGCGTCTTGCGGCCGACCTTGTCCGACAGCCAGCCGAACAGCACGAAGAAGATCAGCCCCGCCGCCGCACCCAGCCCGACGAGCAGCTGCGCGACAGCCGGTTCGAGCTTCATCGCGTTCTGGAGGAAATAGAGCGCCTGGAACATCGCCGTGTACCAGATCACCGTCAGCCCCGCCGCGATCCCGAACAGGGCGACGAACAGCCGACGGCCATTGCCCGGATAGGTGAAGGTTTCCTTGAGCGGGTTCTGCGCCGTCTCCCCGGCTTCCTTCATCGCGCGAAAGACCGGGCTTTCCGACAGTTTCAGCCGCATCCACAGCGAGATGGCGAGCAGCACGAGCGAGAACAGGAACGGGATCCGCCAGCCCCAGGCGTTCCACGCCGCCTCGCCCAGCACCATCTCGGTCGCCAGCACGACCGCCAATGACAGGATGAAGCCGCCGGCGACCGACCCCTGGATGAAGCTGGTGTAAAAGCCGCGCCGCGCGGCGCTTGCATGTTCGGCAACATAGATGGCCGCACCGCCATATTCGCCGCCCAGCGCCAGCCCCTGGACGACGCGGAGGAGGAGCAGGATCACCGGCGCCGCCACGCCGATGGTCGCGGCCGATGGCACCATGCCGACCGCCGCTGTTGCCAGCCCCATCAGCGTGATGGTGACGAGAAATGTGTATTTGCGCCCCAGCCGGTCGCCCAGATAGCCGAACAGCACCGCGCCCAGCGGCCTGACGCCGAAGCCGACCGCAAAGCCCGCCAGCGCGAGCAGCAGCTGCGCGACCTCGCTGTCGGCGGGAAAGAAGGTCCGCCCGATGATCGCGGCCAGCGTGCCGTAGATGAAGAAATCATACCATTCGAACACGGTGCCGAGCGCGGAGGCGGTGATCACCAGCCGCACATCGCTGGTGCTCATTTCCTCGTCCGGTCGGGCTGCCAGGCTTGCCACGCGGTTCATCCCCCCTGTCGTTCCGCTTGTCGCTGGGCCCATCTGCTAAAGAGGGTTGCGGTTCAGAACAACCGCCCTCCGTCGGGGACCGGTCTGTCAGGTGCGACCAGCACGATCGCCCCGTCGGCATCGGGCAGGCCGAGCGTCAGCACTTCCGACATCATCGGGCCGATCTGGCGCGGGGGGGAAGTTGACCACGGCCAGCACCTGCCGGCCGATCAGCGTTTCGGGGGCGTAATGGCGGGTGATCTGGGCGCTCGATTTCCTGCGCCCCAGTTCGGGTCCGAAATCGATCACCAGCCGGATCGCCGGCTTGCGTGCTTCGGGAAAGGGTTCGGCGGCGACGATGGTGCCGGCGCGGATGTCGACCCGCGCGAAATCGTCCCAGCTGATCATCGGGCAAGCGGCCGGGCCGCGACATGGTCTGCGCGGCCCGGCCGGGCGGTCATTTGGCGGGCTTGACGAACTTGAGCGTCATGCGGTCGCTCTCGCCGATCGCGGCATAGCGCGCGCGGTCGGTGTCGCCTTCGGCAAAGCTTGGCGGCAGCGTCCACACGCCCTTGGGGTAATCGGCGGTGTCCTCGGGGTTGGCGTTGACCTCGGACGCGCCGGCAAAGCGGAAGCCGGCGGCTTCGGCCAGGCGGCGGACGGTCGACGTCTTCAGATAGCCGCTCGACTGTTCGCGCGCGGCGTCCGCCGCCTCGGGCAGCCGGTGCTCGACAATGCCGAGCACGCCGCCGGGCTTGAGCATTTCGAACATCTCGCGGAACGCCTTTTCGGCATAATCGGCCTTGGCCGGATCGCCCGAACCCATCCGCCAGTTATGCACGTTGCGGAAGGTCAGCACGACATCGGCGGTGCCGGGCGCGACCGGCGTGCCCCCCAGAAAGCCCGGAAAGCTCGCCTGGCCGACCTTGCCGTACAGCGCCGCATCGGTGGCGAGGAATTTGGCATAGCGGTCGGCGGCGCGCAGCGGCTGGGCGCCGATCAGTCTGCCTCTTGCCGCCAGATAGGGGCGAGGATCTCGGTGTACCAGCCGCCCATCGGCCAGATTTCGACCACCGTGTCGGTCGGCTTGACGCCGAAAAAGCTCAGCGTCTCGACCGGGTGGCGATATTGGTCGCGGGCGCGGTTCGCGGCGCTGCGATGCGCGCCCGCCGCCGCCTGTTCCAGCGCCTTGCGCTCGACGCCGGACGCGGGTTTGCCCGCTGCCCCGGCCATGGTTGCGCCCGCCCCGCCCAGGGCCACGGCCGCAAGCAGGGCCGCGATGATCTTCGCTCGCATCGGCATTCCTCCATTGTCGCTGTGTGGCCGACATTGGTGGCTCGCCATGACAGTTGCAAGTCGGGCCCGTGCGGTTCGTCGGTCAGCGCATCCTTTGGTCGAAAAACGCCCAGGCCTCCTCGGCGAACTCGATGTCGCGATTCTGGGGCGCGGTGTCGGCGTCCTGGCGGACCGACAGGCTTGGCACCTTGTGCCCGCCGCCGTCGAGCCGCCACCAGATCACCGGGGCGGTGCCGGCATAGACATGCTCGACCGCCGGGCCGCCATCGCCGGTGTCGCGCTCGACCGTGCGGATGATCGGCGTGACGCCGGCGAGCGCATTGATCTGGAGAAAGCGGTCGCGCGTCGCCACCGCCGAAATCACCCGCCCGCGCACGCACAGCGGCGCATCGGCAACACAGCCGCCCGGATAGGGCATCAGCACCGTATCCCCGGTCGCCATCGTCATCAGCGCGGGCACGGCGCGCTGCGGCCCGGTGGTGCACAGCCCGGCCTCGGGCCGTTCGGGCAGCTGGCCGGCCGAGGTCGCGATGGCGGCGATGCGGTCGGCGCGTTCAAAGGCATAGCGGAAGGTCATCAGCGCGCCGTTGGAATGCCCGGTCATGAACACCGCGCCCGCGCCCAGCCCCAGCTCGCTCTGCAGCCGCGCGATCAGCGCGTCGAGAAAGGCGGTGTCGCGCGCCTGTTCCTCGACCGCCGGGGCGTCGCTGCGGCAGTCGTTCCAGTTGCCGTCGATCGCGCTTGGATAGACGGCGGCGAAACCGGCCCGGTCGGCAACCGTGCGGAACACCGACTGGGCGGACTGGGTCGCCGCATTGAGGCCGTTGCCGCCGCCGCCATGCAGCACCAGCACCAGCGCGCGCGGCCGGCCCGATGGCGGCATATGGATCAGGAAGCTGCGCTCGACCCCGTCGACCCGGATGGTCGCCGCGCTCAGCCCCGCCGGATAGGGGCCGGGGTGGGGCGGGCGTCGGGCCGGGCGGGGGCAGGGTGGGCGGCGGCACAGCCGGCGGTGCGGGTGCCGGAGCGGGCGCAGGCGCAGGCGCGCCGCCGCCGCCACAGCCCGCCAGGGTGAGCGCCAGGATCAGGCCAGGGATCAGGCGGGGGATCAGGGCAGGGGCGATGGTCCGGGTCATGTCACCTCCGCATGGCTGAACGCACACGGCCCGGCAAACCTTCGCGGTTCAACCCGTCAAGTTTACAGACATGCCTCGAGGAACGGCTGTTCGAACCCGAACTGTTTCGCCTTTTCAAGCGTGTAGGGCCTCAGGCCCATGGCGCGATATTCGCCGATGATCTTGCCGTCGGCGGTTTCGTCCAGATATTCGAACTTGAACAGTTCCTGGGTGACGATCACCGGGCCTTCCATCCCGATCACCTCGGTGATGTTGGTCACGCGGCGCGAACCGTCGCGCAGGCGCTTCACCTGCACGATCAGGTCGACCGAGTCGGCGATCTGGCGGCTGATCGCCTCTTTCGGCACCTTGATGTCGGACATCATCACCATGTTCTCCATACGCGCCAGCGCCTCGCGCGGGCTGTTGGAGTGCAGGGTGCACATCGACCCGTCATGGCCGGTGTTCATCGCCGCGAGCATGTCGAAACATTCCGAGCCGCGGATTTCGCCCAGGATGATCCGGTCCGGGCGCATACGCAGCGCGTTGATGACGAGATCGCGGATGGTGATCGCGCCCTGGCCTTCAAGATTGGCCGGGCGGGTTTCAAGCGGTAGCCAGTGCGGCTGCTGCAGCCGCAGCTCGGCTGCGTCCTCGATGGTGATCACGCGCTCGCCCGGATCGATCATCTTGGACAGGGCGTTGAGCATCGTCGTCTTGCCCGATCCGGTGCCGCCCGAAATCACGATGTTGAACCGGCAGGCCCCCGCGATCTTGAGCGCGGTCGCCATTTTCGGGCTCATCGAGCCAAAGCCCGCCATCATGTCGAGGGTGATCGGCTTGGCGGAGAATTTGCGGATCGAGATCGCCGTGCCGCGCAGCGACAGCGGCGGCACGATCACGTTGACGCGGCTGCCATCCTTCAGGCGCGCGTCGGCGAGCGGGGTGGTCTGGTCGACGCGGCGGCCGACCTGATTGACGATGCGCTGCGCGATCTGGAACAGATGCTCCTCGTCGCGGAACTGGATATTGGCCACCTCCAGCTTGCCCTTGCGCTCGACAAAGGTCTGGTCCGGGCCGTTCACCATGATGTCGGAGATGTTGGGATCGGCCAGCAGCTCCTCGAGCGGGCCGAGGCCGAGCAGCTCGTCGACCAGCACCTTTTCGAGCGCGAATTGCTCGCGGCGGTTGAGCGTCAGCTTCAGCTCGGCCAGCACCTCGCCGATGATCGGGCTGAACTCCTCGGCCAGCTCGTCCTTCGACAGGGCGGCGGCGGCTTCGGGATCGACGCGTTCGAGCAGACGCGGCAGCACCTGCTCCTTGATGCGGTGGATGGAGGCTTCGAACCCTTCCTGGCGGGACGCCGCGGCCTCGCCGGACGATGCCTCGCGGCTCGCCAGCCGGGCCATCGCATCCATCTGCACCGGCGCGGCGGTGTCGCCATCGATGCCGGGCAGCGGCGGGAATTGTTCGGCGCTGGGCGGCGTGTCGACCGGGCGCGGCGCGGGTGCGGGCGCGCCGCCCTGCATCGGCCGGGCGACCCCGAAGGCGGGACGGCTGGGCAGGCCGGCCGCTCCCCCGCGTTTGCCAAAAGCGCTCATCCCTGTGCGTCACCTTCCATATCTGTCCCGGTGAATAAGCCGGAAACTTTTACGGAAGTGCTAACCGGGGTCAGGCAGGCAAGGCGGGGGAGGGCAAGGGGCCTCTACGCGTGCGCGCGCGCGAGGCGTGCGGACGCGACCGTCATGCCGGCGCGACGCCGCCGGATCGCGGTGCCGACCACGCCGAACCCGGCGATCATCATCGCCCAGCTTGCCGGTTCGGGCACCGGGGCGAGGTTGAACTGGGTGACCATGTCGCGGAACAGCGCCGACTGGACGGCCGCTGTCGGGTGGACGCCGTCGAACGAGAAGATGCCGGCGCAGCCGGTCGCCTGGGCACGGGCCTGGATGCAGGTGGTGTCGGTGCGCATGGTCGGCAGGCCGAGCGACCCCGGATCGTTCGCCACGCGGCCGAAAAAGTCGATATAGGAATAGCGCATCAGATTGGTGTCGGACGCGAGCGTCAGCCCGTCCAGCCGCGCCTGAAGCAGCTGGTCGACCTTCAGCGCGAGCGGGTCGGTCGAGTTCGGGATGCCGGTGATCAGGATGTTGCGCGCCCCCAGCTGGTCGAGCGTCGTCACCGCATTGGCATAGATGCTGACCAGCGCCTCGATATAGGCTTCGGCATTGCCGACCGGATTGAGCGCATTGGGATTGCCGGCAGCGAAGCGGCCCAGTGCGAAGATATCGTTGCCGCCCATGTTCAGGATGTAGAGCGCGTCGGCATCGCCCGCGGCCGCACCTTGCCGGGCGGCATAGGCACCCAGCTGCGGCGTCAGGTCGGGGATCGTGTCGGTCGTGTCGCTGACGATGCGCGCGCCGCCAAAGGCGAAATTGTTGCCGCCGCGCAGCGACGCGGTCGTGGCCGTGCCGAACAGCTGGTAGTTGATATAGTCGACATAGTTATAGCCGTTGGTGAACCGGCCGGGGAAATAGCCCACCGCCTGATTCGGCGTCGCGCCGCCGGTAACGACGGCGATGTTGCCGGCATCCACCAGGCTGTCGCCGAACACATAGAGCGCCGAGAATCGCGGGTTTGCCGTAGCGGCAGAACCATGTGCCGCCAGCAGTGCCGCGCAGGCTGTGGCCGCCATCTTCAGGGCACGGATCATGTTCGTCCTCCTCTCCTTGTTGTTTTCAGGAGAAAAGGTGCGGAGCGATCGGGCCGCTGGCAAGGAAAATGGTTAAGCTTTGATGACCGCCGGCGGCACTGCACCGCCACGGGACAGATAGGCCGCCCGGATGTCCGTACGAAAGCAATGGCGCGTGCGGGGCCGCCGCGCGGCCCCGCTTATCGCCGGGTTCAGCCCGCCCGGTCGGCGAGCACCGTCAGCCCGCGATCATTGATCTCGGCAAAGCCGCCTTCGACGGGGATCGCCACCGGCTCCGCGCCCGGCGCGGCGAACACCAGCAACACGCCGTCGCGCAGCGTCGAGACGAAGGGCGCATGGCCTTCGAGCACGCCGAAATCGCCCTCGGTGCCGGGCACCGTCACCATATGGACGTCTTCGGACCGCACGAGCTTTTCCGGGGTCACGAGTTCGAAATGCAGGGGCATGTCACTTCTTCTCTTCTGGAGCGATCGTCACCATGATGAAGCCCTTGACCGGCTCCGGCTCGGGCTGGACCGTCATCCGCGCGGTAAGCCGGCGATCCTTCAGATCCCAGCCGAACCGCGTCTTGCGTGATTGCGAGTCCTGCTGCTTGACCGGCTCCGGCTTCCAAGTGCCGGGGATCGCGAACATGTCCGTCAGACGCTTCTCGACTGGAGCAGGCTCAGTGCCGAACACCATCACCATGCAGACGCCGCTGTCGTAGCCGACCGCCCAGGCCTGACCCTCGGTGGAGGGCGCGCCGGCGAACTGGGCGGACCCGTAGAGCGTGCTCTTCATCACCTTAAGTTGCGGCGGCGGCTCCGGACTGAAGATCAAACCGTTGCTTGCCATCGCCGTTGCGTTCTCGGCGACGATCGGCGCGTTCCCGAGGGCATGGCCGACACACTGCATCAGCGCCGTCCCCGCCGCCTGCTCGGGCGGCGGAGCGGCCGCCGCCGCGAGCGCGACAGCGAGCGCAATCACGCCGCTTCAGCCAGCTTCTTGGCCTTTTCGACCGCTTCGTCGATGCCGCCAACCATGTAGAAGGCAGCTTCGGGCAGATGG
The DNA here is from genome assembly GCF_009913435.1 of Sphingomonas changnyeongensis. Taxonomy (NCBI): domain Bacteria; kingdom Pseudomonadati; phylum Pseudomonadota; class Alphaproteobacteria; order Sphingomonadales; family Sphingomonadaceae; genus Sphingomonas; species Sphingomonas changnyeongensis. Next base: position 982,125 of record NZ_CP047895.1, read on the forward strand.
TCATATTCGCCGTTGACCACCGCCTTGAACGACCGGATCGTGTCGTCCAGCTGGACGAACTTGCCCGGAATGCCGGTGAACACTTCGGCGACGTGGAAGGGCTGCGACAGGAAGCGCTGGATCTTGCGCGCGCGGGCGACGGTCAGCTTGTCCTCTTCCGACAGCTCATCCATCCCGAGGATGGCGATGATGTCCTGCAGCGACTTGTACTTCTGCAGGATCGACTGGACGGCGCGCGCGGTGTCGTAATGATCCTGGCCGACGACGCGCGGTTCGAGCACGCGGCTGGTCGAATCGAGCGGATCGACCGCCGGATAGATGCCCAGTTCCGAGATCGCGCGGCTGAGCACGGTCGTCGCGTCGAGGTGCGCGAACGAGGTGGCCGGCGCCGGGTCGGTCAGGTCGTCCGCGGGCACGTAGATCGCCTGCACCGAGGTGATCGAGCCCTTGTTGGTCGAGGTGATGCGTTCCTGCAGCGCGCCCATGTCGGTGGCGAGCGTCGGCTGATAGCCCACCGCCGAGGGGATGCGGCCGAGCAGCGCCGACACTTCCGAACCCGCCTGGGTGAAGCGGAAGATGTTGTCGACGAAGAACAGCACGTCCTGGCCTTCGACGTCGCGGAAATATTCGGCGATGGTCAGGCCCGACAGGGCGACGCGGGCGCGCGCGCCCGGCGGCTCGTTCATCTGGCCATAGACGAGCGCGACCTTCGACCCCTCGCTGGTCGGGTTGCCGTCGGCGTCCTTGGCGATGACGCCGGCGTCGAGGAACTCGTGATACAGGTCATTGCCTTCGCGGGTGCGCTCACCCACGCCCGCGAACACCGAGGTGCCGCCATGGCCCTTGGCGATGTTGTTGATCAGTTCCTGGATGAGCACGGTCTTGCCGACGCCCGCGCCGCCGAACAGGCCGATCTTGCCGCCCTTGGCATAGGGCGCGAGCAGGTCGATGACCTTGATGCCGGTGACGAGGATGCTCGCCTCGGTCGACTGATCGATGAAGGCCGGCGCTTCGGCATGGATCGGGGCATGGGTGTCGGCACCGATCGGGCCACGCTCGTCGATCGGCTCGCCGACCACGTTCATGATGCGGCCGAGCGTCTTGGGGCCGACCGGAACGCGGATCTGCGCGCCGGTGTCGGTCACCGGCTGGCCGCGGGTCAGACCCTCGGTCGAGTCCATCGCGATGGTGCGGACGAGGTTTTCTCCCAGATGCTGGGCGACCTCGAGCACAAGGCGCTGGCCGTTATTGTCGGTTTCGAGCGCCGACAGGATCGCCGGCAGCTGCTGATCGAAGGCGACGTCGACGACGGCGCCGATCACCTGCGAGATGCGGCCGGTGTTAGTAGCCGGGGCCACGCTTCTGTTCATCGCTTGGGGCTCGAGCATTACGACTTTCCTTACAGCTTACAGCGCTTGGGCGCCGCGATCCTAAATCAGTTTTGGGGTTTCACGAACGCGAATGTAATCAGGTGTTGGTGCTCACCTATACGTCTGTCGGACGACGTAAGAGCAATCGCTGAGGTGCGCCCCGAACTTTTGAGCTGAGCCGATCGGAATGTCAGTGTGGCATCCCCTTGTTTTCGGCTTTGTCCTACCGTCGGCTCGGCGTTTCCGGCTAACTCTCCAACCAGCGCCTCGTAAGCGGCTACAACGGAACCTTCCGCTGCTTCAGCGATCCGAACTTCGCAGATCCCGGCAGGGTTATAGCCCAAAAGAAAAATGCCATCGGATGGGCTCCGGATGGCCCAGCCTAAGCCCCCCGGCACTCCGTATATGCCGGTAACGACCGCGTCCGGAAGTTTCGCCGCAATAGGATTGGTAACGCCCAGAACCAAATTGGCTTTCGCCGACGAGCCCTCGGTGACGACGCAAAAAGCTTTGAACAGCCGCATCGCTTCCACGGCGCGTGCATCGCTTTCCGCAGACGCAGGGCTCGCAAACGCCAGGACAGCGAACAGCGGCGCGACTTTCAAAGCTTGCATCATAGAGCTTCCGCGCCCGAGATGATTTCGACCAGCTCCGTCGTGATCGCCGCCTGGCGGGTCCGGTTATACTGGATGGTCAGGCGGTTGATCATGTCGCCGGCGTTGCGCGTCGCATTGTCCATCGCGGTCATCTGCGCGCCGAAGAAGCCGGCCTGGTTTTCAAGCAGCGCCGAATAGATCTGGATCGCCACATTCTTGGGCAGCAGATCGGCGAGGATCGCTTCCTCGTCCGGCTCATATTCGACCGCCGCCGACGCGCCGGTGGCTGCCGCCGCATTGCCGGTGTCGATCGCCGCCGGGATGATCTGGCGCGCGACCGGTTCCTGCACCAGCGCCGACTGGAAGCGCGAGAAGATCAGGTGCGCGACGTCGAACTCGCCGGCGTCGAAGCGGGCGATCAGGTCGCGCGCGATCGCCTGCGCATCGTCGAACCGCGCGGTCTTCGCATGGCTCATGTCGTGATCGGCAAGGATCATCGACGGGAAGAAGCGGCGGATCGCCGCACGGCCCTTGCGCCCGACGATGTAGAAGCGGACCGTCTTGCCGGCGGCGATCAGCTCTTCGGCCTTGCGGCGCGCCAGGCGGACGATGTTGGTGTTGAAGCCGCCCGCCAGGCCGCGTTCCGACGTCGCGACGACGATCAGGTGCACGGCGTCGCGCCCGGTGCCCGCCAGCAGGCGCGGCGTGGCGGCGCTGATCGTCACCCGCCCGGCAAGCGAGGCCATCACCGCGCCCAGCCGTTCGGCATAGGGACGGCCGGCCATGGCCGCGTCCTGCGCGCGCTTCAGCTTGGCGGCGGCGACGGTCTTCATCGCCTTGGTGATCTTCTGCGTCGACTTCACCGAGCCGATGCGGATTTTGAGCGCCTTGAGACTGGCCATCTGGTCAAGCTTCCGGTCTGGCGGGCCGGCCGGGTGCGCTGTCGCCCCGGCCGCCTGCCGCAAACGGGAGGGAACGCCCCTCCCGTTCAGAGTTTACGCAAAGGTCTTCGCGAACTGGTCGAGCGCGGCCTTGAGCTTCGTCTTCACATCGTCGCCCAGATCGCGGCTGTCGCGGATCGCCGCCAGAATGCCGGCATGGTTGGCGCGCATGTCGGCGAGCATCGCGGCTTCATAGCGGGTGACCGCATCGACCGGGATCGCGTCGAGATAGCCGCTGGTGCCGGCAAAGATCGACACCGTCTGCTCTTCAAACGGCAGCGGGCTGAACTGCGGCTGCTTGAGCAGCTCGGTCAGGCGCGCACCGCGGTTGAGCAGCTTCTGGGTCGAGGCGTCGAGGTCCGAGCCGAACTGGGCGAAGGCCGCCATTTCGCGATACTGGGCCAGCTCCAGCTTGATCGAGCCGGACACCTTCTTCATCGCCTTGGTCTGCGCCGACGAGCCGACGCGGCTGACCGACAGGCCGACGTTGATCGCCGGGCGGATGCCCGCGAAGAACAGGTCGGTTTCAAGGAAGATCTGGCCGTCGGTGATCGAGATGACGTTGGTCGGGATGTAAGCCGACACGTCGCCCGCCTGCGTCTCGATGATCGGCAGCGCGGTCAGCGAGCCATTGCCATTGTCGTCGTTGAGCTTGGCCGCGCGCTCGAGCAGGCGGCTGTGCAGGTAGAACACGTCGCCCGGATAGGCTTCGCGGCCCGGCGGACGGCGCAGCAGCAGCGACATCTGGCGATAGGCGACCGCCTGCTTCGACAGATCGTCATAGACGATCAGCGCATGCATGCCGTTGTCGCGGAAATATTCGCCCATCGCGCACGCCGTATAGGGCGCGAGGAACTGCAGCGGGGCCGGATCGGACGCGGTCGCGGCGACGACGATCGAATAGTCCATCGCGCCGTTTTCTTCGAGCATCCGCACGATCTGCGCGACGGTCGAGCGCTTCTGACCAACGGCGACGTAGATGCAGTACAGCTTCTTCGATTCGTCGGTGCCGGCGTTGGCCGTCTTCTGGTTGATGAACGTGTCGATGGCGACGGCGGTCTTGCCGGTCTGGCGGTCGCCGATGATCAGTTCGCGCTGGCCGCGGCCGACGGGAACGAGCGCGTCGATCGCCTTCAGGCCGGTCTGCACCGGTTCGTGCACCGACTTGCGCGGGATGATGCCGGGGGCCTTCACATCGGCGCGGCGGCGCTCGGTGAACTCGATCGGGCCCTTGCCGTCGATCGGGTTGCCAAGGCCGTCGACCACGCGGCCGAGCAGGCCCTTGCCGACCGGCACGTCGACGATGGTGCCGGTGCGCTTGACGGTGTCGCCTTCGCGGATGCCGGCGTCGGAGCCGAAGATGACGACGCCGACATTGTCGGCTTCAAGGTTGAGCGCCATGCCCTGGATGCCGTTGGCGAACTCGACCATTTCGCCGGCCTGCACATTGTCCAGGCCCCAGACGCGCGCGATGCCGTCGCCGACCGACAGCACCTGGCCGGTTTCCGAGACCTGGGCCTCGGTGCCGAAGCTGGCGATCTGGTCCTTGATGACCTTCGAGATTTCTGCGGCGCGGATATCCATGATTAGCCTTTCATCGCGTGCGCGAGGGAGGAGAGACGGGTGCGGATCGAGCTGTCGATCATCTGGCTGCCGATGCGCACGACCAGACCGCCAAGAAGCGCGGGATCGACCTTGAGCGAGACCGAGACGTCGCGGCCGACGCGCCGGGCCAGTTCGGCCTTGAGGCTTGCCACCTGCGCGTCGTCGAGCGGATGGGCCGAGACGATCTCGGCGCTGGTTTCGCCGCGATGCTGGCGGGCGAGGATGCCGAAGGCGCGGATCACCGCCGGCAGTTCGGCCAGGCGGCGATTCTGGGCGAGGACGCCGAGGAAGCTGGCGGCGAGCGGATCAAGGCCGAGCGGCGCGGCGATGGCGGCCACGCCCTTGAGCGCGTCGGCGCGCGACAGCACCGGGCTGGTGGTCAGCGCGCGCAGATCGGCCGACTGGTCGAGCGCGTCGCTGAGCGTCGCCAGGCTGGTTTCGACCGGGCCGATGCGATCCTGTTCGCGCGCAAGCTCGAACAATGCCGTCGCATAGCGCCCTGCGAGGCTGGCCCCAATGCCGCCGGATGTCTCCACGCGCTCAATGTCCTCCAAGACAGGATAGCTTCCCCGCGACAAAGGGTGCGCGCGGACGCGCCCGGCGAGGTCGCGGCGCGGTTAGCAAAGCGCCCCCCGCGATGCAAGCCGCTCGCGCAGCCGGGCGCGGCTGGCCTTCCCCGCATCATCGGGCGTGTTTCATCAAAGCGTCACGCCCGGATAACCCTTTGTTGGCCATTGGCGCGGCAGGGACGGGGCATGAATGCGGTGAACGCAATCTTGACCAGACTCGTGCGCGACCGGTCCATCCGCGGGCGAATCGCCCGGCTGACCGCGGCGATGATCGCGCTGCAGGCGCTGCTCGCGCTCGCGCTGGCGGCCGGCACGCTGACGGCGCGCCACACGCTCTACACCCTGGTCGACGACCGGATCGAGCCGATTGGCGAGCTGCAGGCGGTGGTTGACGGCTATACCGATGCGCTGGCGCTGGCCCACAAGGTCAAAGGCGGGCTGCTGGCCCCTGCCGGCGCGATCAGCGCGATCAACAGTTCGCTGCCGCGCATCGATGCGCAGTGGCGGCGCTTTGCCGCCCGGCCGATGCCGCGCGCCCATCGCAATGCCGTCCGCCTGGTGGCCGAGGATATCGTCACCGCCCGCGCCGCGACCGATGCGCTGCTCAGGACGCTGCGCCGGGGGCAGATGGAGGATCTCGACTTCTTCGTGAATGGCGAGCTTTACGCCGGGATCGATCCGCTGACCGTGTCGAGCGGGCTGCTGATCGCCGCGCTGCGCGCCGATGCCGCGCATGAAAAGGCGCGGCTCAACCGGTTTTTCCTGATCGCGGGCATCGCCGTGTCGGCGCTGCTCGCCGGGGCGGCCGGCGTCGCCTGGTGGGCGGCGGGCGTGGGACGGCGGCGGATCAGCGACCCGCTGGCCGCGATTGCCGAGGCGACGCGGCGGATCGATTCGCGCGACCAGCCGATCCCGTTCCTCGACCGCGATGACGAGATTGGCGAACTGGCCCGCGCGCTTGCCTATGCGCGCGACCGCGCGATCGAGGCGCGGCGGCTGGAGAAGCAGCGCGAGCGCATGGCCCGTGATCTGGCGGAGCGCGAGCGCGCGGCGCTGCTGGCGCGCGATGCGCGGGCGGCGCGGCTCGATGCGGTGTTCGCCCGGTTCGAACAGGATCTGGCGCGGATTGTCGGCACGCTGGCCGCCGCCGGGCGGCAGATGCGCGAGGCGGCATCGGGCACGCTGCAGCGCGCCGACGATACCGAGGCGAGCGCGCGGATGGCCGCCGACATGGCCGGGCACACGGCGGCCGGCATGCGGGTGATTTCAACCAACGCCGCCGCGCTCGTCGAGGCGATGGGCGAAATCAGCGCCGAGGCCGATCAGACGCGCGGCCATGTCGCCGTGGTGCGCGACCAGACGGCGGCGAATCGCGCCCGCGCCGCCGCACTCGATGCGCTGCTGCGCGAGGTGGCCGATGTGCTGTCGCTGATCGGCGCGATCGCCAGCCAGACCAATATGCTGGCGATCAACGCTGCGATCGAGGCGACGCGGGCCGGCGATTCGGGGCGCGGCTTTGCGGTCGTGGCCGACGAGGTGAAGGCGCTCGCCCGCCAGACCCAGGCCGCCGCCGCGCAGATCAATGCGCGGCTGCGCGAGATTGACGGGATGGCGCGCGGCGTCGTCCAGTCGAGCGGCGATGTGCAGCGGCTGGTCGAGGCGCTGGACGGGGCCGCCTGCCGGATCGCCGATGCCGTGACCCAGCAAAGCGGGGCGAGTGCCGCGATTTCGACCGCCATCGCCGATGTCGAACAGGGAACGAGTAATGTCGCCGCCGGCATGGGCCAGCTGCAGAACCGCGCCCTGGTCGCGCGCCGCAATGCCGATGACCTGTCGGCGCTGTCGGAGGAAATCGCCCGCCAGTCGGATCTGCTCAGCCGCGAGGTTCAGGATCTGATGGCGTCGGTCAGGGCGGCCTGAGCGCGAGGGTTTGACCGCAAGCGGCGGGACGCGGCTTGCGCGCCGCCGGGGCATGATGGCCATCCGACAGACCAAGGCCCGCCGCCATGCCCGCACCCGATACCTGCCCGATCCTCCAGCGCCCCGCGTCCCCGGGCCTTCCAGCCTCGCAGCTTGCGACCGCGCCGGCGGCGGCGCACAAGCTGGCGGCCATGCCCGACCGCGCGGCCCCGCTGCCAGACCCGCCTGCCGACCTGCCCGACACGCCCGGTGCCGCCGCGCCGGGCGGGATCGATGCGGATCTGGCCTGGGCGGCGGTGCTGCGCCGTGACCGGGGCTTTGACGGACGGTTCGTGACCGGCGTGATGACGACCGGCATCTATTGCCGGCCAAGCTGCGCCGCGCGCCATCCGGGCCGGGCCAATGTCCGTTTCTTTGCCGATGGTGAGGCGGCACGGGCGGCGGGGCTGCGCCCCTGCCTGCGCTGCCGGCCGGACGAGGTGGCGCGCGATGCGGCGGCGCTGGCCCGCGCCATTGATCTGATCGCGGCCGCCGATGCGCCGCCCGCGCTTGGCACGCTCGCCGCCGCGGTCGGCTATTCGCCGGCGCATTTCCACCGGCTGTTCCGGCGCGCGACCGGGGTTACCCCGGCCGATTATGCGCGCGCGCTGCGCGCCCGCCGCGCCGAAACCGCCCTTGCCGGAGACACCCGCGTGACCGATGCGATTTACGAGGCCGGCTATGCCGCGCCCAGCCGCTTTTATGCCGAGGCCGGGGACCGGCTGGGCATGACGCCCCGGGCGTGGCGGGACGGCGGGCGCGGTGTCACGATCCGCTTCACCGTCGCTGACACCGCGCTCGGCCCGATGCTGCTCGCCGCGACCGGGCGGGGAATCTGCCGGCTGGCCTTCGAAGAGGACGAGGCCGGGCTGCGCGCCCGGTTTCCAAATGCGGTGATCGAGCCGGGCGGCGCGGCGCTTGACGGGCTGGTCGCCGCGGCAGTGGCGGCGGTCGCCCGGCCGGATGCCGCGCCTGATCTGCCGCTCGATATCGCCGGCACCGCCTTTCAGCAGGCAGTGTGGCGCGAACTGTCGCGCGTGCCGCCGGGGCAAACGGTCAGCTATGCGGCCCTCGCCGCCCGCGCGGGCCGCCCCGGCGCGGCGCGCGCGGCGGGCAGCGCGTGCGGGGCCAATCAGGTCGCGGTCCTCATTCCCTGCCACCGCGCGCTGCGCGGCGACGGCAGCATGGGCGGCTATGCCTGGGGGCTGGACCGCAAACGCGCCCTGCTGGCGCTGGAGCGGGGCGCGGCGCCCGATCCTGAATAGCGCCAAAAGTCCCGCGGCCTCGGACCGCAGGCTTTGACCGCTCTGATTTGTTGGTTTGCCCGCGTTTTCCGAACCGTCAGGTCAGTCCATCTGACTGGAAACCGCGCTAGCGGCCGGTTGGCGGTTTTGCGGGTCCAGCGCCTTGCTGCGGATCGCAACGATAGAGCAGCCGTTCATTGGGCGCGGGCGGCAGCACGTCGCGGATCGCGGTCGCGAGGGTCGCGACCATGCCCACCGTTTCGGGGCTGCAGGCGCGCGCCGGGTAGCGGGCGGCGAGCGCGCGCGCCGCCGCTGCCTGATCGGCCGACAGCAAATAGCGTTCGATCCGGTACTGGCCGGTCGCGGGATCAAAGCTGCTGATATCGGCCGCCGCCTGGCCCGCGGGCAGATCGGCGCGCAGCCATGTGCCCTCGACCTCGGCGAACTGGCTGCGCCCGTCGGCACAGCCGGTTCCGCTCCAGTCGAGCGCGAAATCGGCCGGGTCTGAAATCGTCACCCGGCTGCGGGCCAGATCGAGCCGGCACTGGCGCGGCCCGGTGCCGCCGGGCATCGCGGCGGCGCGGGCCGGCGGCGCGGCGGCGCGGCGTTCGGCGGCCAGCCGCGCATCGACCTCGTCGAAATCGGGCCGCGTGCCCCAGGCGATCGCCCCGCCGGCGAGCATCAGCCCCGTGCCGGCGAGCGTGGCGAGCGCCAGCCGCCGGTCGCGCCGCATCGCCAGCATCAGCGCCGCATTGGCCCCGAAGGTCGCAAAGGCCAGTGCCAGCATTGCAACGCCGATCCGCGCCTCGCGCTCGGCGGCGATCCGGTCGCGGATCGTCTGGCGGCGGGCTTCGTCGCGGTCCTCCGCCGTGTCCGCCCGGTCGCGTTCGGCGGCCGCACGCTCGGCCTCCTCGCGCGCCAGCTGGTCGTCGAGCGCCGCCTGCTCGGTCGCCGACCGGCAGGCAATGGCGGTGGTGCGCGGCTTGACCCCGGCCTCGCGCAGAAAGGGCACCAGCTCGCGCGCCGACACGGCAAAGCCGAACACCGCGTCAATCCCTTCGGAGTTGCTGACGAAGCTGTTGATGCCGACCACGCGGCCGCAGCTGTCGACCAGCGGGCCGCCGCTGTTGCCGCGCCCGATCGACGCGTCGTGGAGCACGGTGTCGAACCGCTGCGACGACGCGCCCGACGACACCCGTCCCCAGCTTTTGACCGGGGCCTGGGGGGTGACAAAGCCTTCCGCCGACAGCTCGCGTGCCCGGTCGACCGAATAGGGATAGCCGACCGCCGCCACCGCCGCCCCGTCGGGCACCGCCCCGGTCGCGATCGTCGCCGGCTCGACCCTGCCCTCGGTCAGCTGGATGAGCGCCAGGTCGCGGCGCGTGTCGATGGCGATCAGCCGGCCGGTGAAACGCTGGCGTCCCTCGGACGGCACGATGCCGATGATCGCCGTGCCCTCCGCCGCTTCGGCGAGCACATGGGCGTTGGTCAGGATGCGGTCCGGCGCGACGGCGACGCCGCTGCCCGTGCCGATGCCGCTCGGGCTGCCGCCCTCCAGCCCGACGACGACGACGCGCACGACGCTGCGGCTTGCCGCCTGCACATCGAGATTGTCCTGCGCCCGCGCCGGTGCGCCGGCGATCAGGCCGAGCAGGAGCGGGAGCAGGAGCGTGCGCATAAGGGCCGGGCGCACCGCCCGCCACCCGCGCCGCCGGGGGAGCATCGTCGTCACCCGCGCCGTCAGTTGGCGAGGAACGCCTTTACGTCCTCGCGGAAGCGCTGCGGCTGATCGAGCATGATGAAGTGATAGCTGTCGGGCACCTGCACCAGCTTCACCCCGGCGATGCCGGCAAACTGGGTCTGGTAAAAGGCGTTCATCTGCGCGTCGGTGATCGGCAGCTGCGGCGGCTTCACATACAGAACCGTGGTCGGCACGGCGATGCGCGCCAGTTCGGGGCGCAGATCGGTCAGCATCAGCTCGGCATAGGCGCTGGCGACGACGGCGGGGTCGCTCTTCTCGCTGTCCTCGATCGGGCCGGGGCGGGCGGCCTCGGTCTTGATCATCGTGGCAAGCGTCATCACCGCATTCTGGCGGCGCTGTTCGGGCGGGGCCTTGGCCATCTGCGCGGTGATCTGCTGCGCCATCGGCCGGATGCTCTCGACCGTCGCGGTCGGGCCGCCGATGAACGTGCCCATGAACGGCACCATGTCGACCACCATCAGCCGGCCGATCCGGCCGGAATGGCGTGACGCGACCATCATGCCGATCGTGCCGCCCATCGAATGGCCGATGAGTGCGGGGGCGGTCAGCTTCTGCTCGGCGGCATAGCGGGCGACCTCATCGGCCACGCGCGCGACGACCTCGCCGCTCTGGTTGCCGCCCGCGGGCGTCCCGGCAAAGCCGCGCACCTGCACGAAATGATAGCGATAGCCGGGCAGCGCCGCCGTCAGGTCCGCCCAGATGCGCGGGCTGGACGTCAGGCCCGGCACCAGGATCACGTCCGGGCCGCTGCCGCTGACCGTCACGCTGATCCGGTCCGAGGCGAAATCGGCGGCTGCTGCCGGTGCGGCGATGCCCGCCATCATGGCGACGGGGGCGAGGGCGGCAAACAGGTGGCGCATTGTAGATCAGCCTTTTTCCAAGGGTTGCGCGCCCACTTCTAGGCCGGGAGCGGGGTCAAAGAAAGCTGTATGGATCGACATCGACCGCGACCCGCACGCTCCCCGGCCAGTTCAGCCCGCCCAGCCAGCTGCGGATCATGCCCTGCAGGTCGGCGCTGCGCGGCGCATGGACAAGCAGCCGGTGGCGGTGGCGGCCGCGCAGCATGGCGAGCGGCGCGGGGGCCGGCCCGAACACATGGATCTGGCCGTCATCGGGGGCGGCGCGGCCGATCATCCGGGCGGTCTCGACGGCGGCATTGGCCTGTTCGGACGACACGATGATCGCCGCCATCCGGCCAAAGGGCGGCGCGCCCGCCAGCCGCCGCGCCTCGGTTTCGGCGGCATAGAAGCTGTCGGCATCGCCGCTGACCAGCGCCTGGATCACCGGGGCTGCCGGGTCATGGGTCTGGATGAACACCTGGCCGGGCTTGGCCCCGCGCCCGGCGCGGCCCGCGACCTGCGCGATCTGCTGGAACGTCCGCTCCGCCGCGCGCAGATCGCCGCCGGCCAGCCCCAGATCGGCATCGACCACCCCGACCAGCGTCAGATCGGGGAAATGATAGCCCTTGGTGACGAGCTGGGTGCCGATCACCACCGCGATCTCGCCCGCCTCCATCCGCCGCACAAACTCCGCCGCCCGCGCCGGCGACCACAGCGTGTCCGACGTGACGATGGCGCGCGGCGCATCGGGAAACAGCGCCGCGACCTCGTCGGCGATGCGCTCGACGCCGGGGCCGCAGGCGACCAGACTGTCCTCGGCCTTGCATTCGGGGCAGATTGCGGGAGGCTGGGCGACCAGCCCGCAATGATGGCATTGCAGCCGGTGAACCAGCCGGTGCTCGACCAGCCAGGCGGTGCAGTTCGGGCACTGGAACCGGTGACCGCAGCTGCGGCACAGCGTCAGCGGCGCATAGCCGCGGCGGTTGAGGAACAGCAGCGCCTGTTCGCCGCGCGCCAGCGTTTCCCCAAGCGCCGCGACCAGCGGCGGCGCCAGCCAGCTGCCGCGCGGCGGCGGCTGGGCGATCAGATCGATCGCGGTGATCGCCGGCAGTTCGGCCCCGCCATGCCGGCCGGGCAGGCGCAGCTCCTGATACCGGCCCAGTTCGACCTGATGGCGCGTCTCGATGGCCGGGGTGGCGGACGCGAGGATCACCGGGATCGCTTCGAACCGGCCGCGCATCACCGCGACGTCGCGGGCGTGATAGGCCACGCCCTCTTCCTGTTTGAAGCTGGTCTCGTGCGCTTCATCGACGATGATCACGCCCAGATCGGCATAGGGCAGGAACAGGGCAGAACGCGCGCCGACCACGACCTGTGCCTGGCCCTCGGCGATCGCCCGCCATGCCCGCCGCCGTTCCGACTGGCGCAGATCCGAATGCCAGGCGACCGGCATCACCCCAAACCGGGCGGCGAAGCGTTTGAGGAACGGCTCGGTCAGCGCGATTTCGGGCAGCAGGACCAGCGCCTGCCGCCCGGCGCGCAGCGCCGCCGCGATCGCCTCGAAATACACCTCGGTCTTGCCCGATCCGGTTACCCCGTCGAGCAGCACCGGCTGGAAGGCGCGGGCGTTGACGGCGGCGGCCAGCCGCCCGGCCGCGTCCGCCTGCACCGGTGACAGCAGCGGCGGCGCATGATCGGGATCGGGGGCGGGATAGGGGGCGTCGAGCGCAACCTCGACCGGGCCGAGCGCACCGGCCTTGATCAGGCCGCGAATGACCGCGTCCGACACCTCGGCATGGGCGGCGAGTTCGCGCACCAGCCCCTGCCGGCCGGCCAGCCGGGCGAGCGCGCGTTCGCGCTGCGCGCTCAGCCGGTCGGGCACCGCGCCGGTCAGCCGGTATTCGAGCACCGTGCGCCCGCCATCCAGCGCCGAGGCGGAGGGCAGCGCCATGCGCAGCACGGCAGCCGGCGGGGCGAGATAATAATCGGCTGTCCATTCGATCAGCCGGCGCAGCTCGGGGCGCAGCGGCGGCGCATCGTGCCGCGCGATCAGGTTGCGCAGCCGGTTGTCGCCGACTTCGCCGGCCGAGGGCATGTGCTCGGCCTCCCACACCACCCCGGTCAGCTGGCGCGGCCCCAGCGGGGCGATGACGATCGTGCCCGGCGGCGCGGCCATGCCGGCCGGCACCCGGTAATCGAGCGGGCCAAGGGCGGCGTTGGTCAGGAGGATGCGGGCGCGGGACATCGCCGCCCGGAGATAGCGCTGCGCGCGGCCGTTAAAAAGCCGCGCGCAGCAAAAGCGCCGGCGATCGTCGCCGGATCAGACAACGGTCAGGCTGACCTCGACATTGCCGCGCGTGGCGTTGCTGTACGGGCAGACGCGGTGGGCGGCGGCGACCAGCGCCTCGGCGGCGGCGCGCTCCATGCCGGGCAGGGTGACCGACAGCGCGACCGTCAGGCCAAAACCTTCGCCCGTCGCATGGGGACCGATGCCGACGCTGGCGGCGACCGCCGCATCCCCGGCAACGGCGATCCCCTGCTGCTGGGCGACGAAGCGGGTCGCGCTCAGGAAACAGGCGGCATAGCCGGCGGCGAACAATTGTTCCGGATTGGTGCCGGCCCCGCCCTGACCGCCCAGCGCGCGCGGCGTGTCGAGCCGGACGTCGAGCGCGCCATCGTCGCTGCGCGCGCTGCCGGTGCGGCCGCCGGTGGCGCTGGCATGGGCGGTGTAGAGGATGGTCATGACGGTCTCCTTGGTTACGGGGGCGGGCTTCACTCCCACTGCATCCAAGATATATCGTGCACGATATATTTCAAGGCGTGCCCGCCGGCTGTGCCCTGCCGCTGTGTTTTGCCCATTGCTCGCCAAGCCGGGCGGGCGGCGATAGCATGGGGCATGGCCGCATCCGAACCGTCCGATCCCGTCCCGCCCGCCGGCGATCCGGCGCGTGCCGCGCTCGCGCTCGACACCCAGCTGTGCTTTGCCGTCTATTCAACCGCCCATGCGTTCAACCGGCTCTACAAGCCGCTGCTCGACCGGCTGGGGCTGACCTATCCGCAATATCTGGTGATGCTGGTGCTGTGGGCGGAGGATGACCAGACGGTCGGGGCGATCGGCGAGCGGCTGATGCTGGAGACGAGCACGCTTACCCCTTGCTCCAGCGGATGGAACGCGCCGGGCTGGTCATCCGGCGGCGCGGCACGGCCGATGGGCGGCAGGTGCGCGTGGCATTGACCGATGCCGGGCGCGCACTGGCGGACCGGGCCGGGCAGGTGCCGCTGCACATCTTTGCCGCGACCGGCTGCCCGGTCGACGAGCTGCAGGCGCTGCGCACCGCGCTCGGCCAGCTGCGCGACCGGCTGGTCGCCGCCGCGGATCTGCCGCCGGGCTGATCCGCGTGCCCGTGCCGTCGGGCCGGTTGATGCGCTCAATGTTCCTCGGGGAACGGGTCCATGCCGCTGGTGTCGGCGGCGGTGAAGAAGCGGTTGATCAGCGCGCGTTCGCCCGCGCCGATATGGGGGTTCCACACGTCGAAGATCAGCACCGCGCGCAGCTGATCGCTGTCGTTCCACGCCTCATGCTCGATCGTGTCGTCAAAGGCGAAGGCCTGGCCCTCGACCCATTGCCGGGTCTCGCCGCCGACGCGAAAGCCGCAGCCTTCGGGGACGATCAGCGCCAGATGGACGATGGTGCGCGCATTGGTGACGCCGGTGTGCGGCGGGATGCGCGTTTTCGGGTGGAGCAGCGAGAAAAAGGCGGTCGGCGCGCGCCCGGCATGATCGGCCAGCGGCAGGCTGTCGAGCAGCGCCGCGGTTTCGGGGCAGCGGGCGCAATGATCGTCGACCCGTTTGCCGTGCCGCCACAGGAAATAGGCGCTCCACCGCTTCGAATGGTCAAGCTCGCTCCATTTGCTCTCGGGATAGCCCGAGGGGAACTGGACATAGGGCGCAAAGCCGTCATCGCCGCGCGCCAGCAGGTCCTGCAGCTCGGCGCGGATCGCCGGGGCCGCCGCCTCCAGCCGCTCCATCCACGGGAAATGCGCGCGGTCGAAATATTCGTCGGCGGGCAGGAACGGGACATGCATGCCTGAGCATTCATTGGCATAGATCTGCCGGCGCCCGAGCATCCGGTCGACCGCCGCGCGCACCCGGCGCGTGTCGGCCGGGGGCAGGCCCTCAAACGCCTCGGCCATCGCCGTGTCGATCACCGTGCCGAACGCGGTCTGGCGGGTGCGGGCAAAGTCCCGGCCATGGGCCAGCAGCGCGCCCAGATCGCCCGACAGCTGCCCTTCTGGTGGGGCCACGGCACTGGCCTGCCCGTAAAGCGCCGCCGCGCGGCTGTCCTCGCCGCGGCGTTCGGCAAGATGCGCCTTGCGCAGCAGCGCGACGAAATGGCGCGCATCGATGGCGAGCACGCGGTCGAGCGCGTCCTGTTCGCCGGCATCGTCGCCCATGTCGCGCGACGCGCGGGCGACGTTCAGCCACAGGATCGGCTCGCCCGGATCGGCGGCCGCCGCCCGGGTGAACAGGACGTGCGCCGCCTGCGGCTCGCCCAGCCCCAGCCGGATCGTGCCGAGCGCGTTGAGCAGCCGGGGATCGCCCGGTGCCAGCGCCAGCGCCTCTTCCATCAGCCGTGCCGCCTCGTCGAGCTGCCGGGCCTGTTGCGCCTGCTGCGCCGCGCTCACCAGCCGGGCGACGCGGCCGTCCATCGTCATGCTTGCCATGCCGTCACCATAATCGGGCGCGCGCGCCCGGCAATCGCTGTTGTGCGATCAGCCCTGCACGCAATCATCCTTGTTCGCCGGGCCGGGCCGGGGCTATGGCCCGGCCAGCTCAGCAGCAGGATGCACCCCATGAAATTCTTCGTCGATACCGCCGACACCGCCGACATCCGCGAACTGGCCGAGACCGGCCTGCTCGACGGCGTGACCACCAACCCGTCGCTGATCCACAAGGCGGGACGCGATTTCCTCGACGTGGTGCGCGAGATCTGCGCGATCGTCCCCGGCCCGGTGTCGGCCGAAGTGGTCGCGCTCGACCATGACGGCATGATGCGCGAGGCCGATATCCTGCGCCGCATCGCCGATAATGTGACGGTGAAGGTGCCGCTGACGCTCGACGGGCTGAAGACGTGCCGCCGCCTGACCGAAGAGGGCACGATGGTGAACGTCACCCTGTGCTTTTCGGCCAATCAGGCGCTGCTCGCCGCCAAGGCGGGGGCGACCTTCATCTCGCCCTTTGTCGGCCGTCACGACGATAACGGCTTTGACGGGATGCAGCTGATCTCCGACATCCGGCTGATCTACGACAATTACGGTTTCGACACCGAAATCCTGGTCGCGAGCGTCCGCCACCCGGTGCATGTGCTCGAATCCGCGCGCATCGGCGCGGATGTGGCGACGATGCCGCCGTCGGTGATCCGCCAGCTCGTCCGCCATCCGCTGACCGACAAGGGCATTGAAGGCTTTCTGGCCGACTGGGCCAAGTCGGGCCAGACGATCGGCTGAGACTTGTGGGCTTTGCTTCCGCAGTCGCTGAAGCGCGACTGTGGAAGCGGGCCGGGGCCGCGACATCAGCGCCTGGGGCTTGCGCGCCTTGGCCCGCACCCCAGGCTGTGCGGGATGACCGACGCGCACCCCTTGCCGCTGCCTTTGCCGCGCATCTGCGGCGCGACCGGCGCCGGTCGGTCCACACGGTGCGCGCCTATCAGGCGACGGCGGAGCGGCTGATCGGCTTTCTCGCCGGGCATCTGGGCGGTCCGGTCAGCGTTGCGGAGCTGGCGGCGCTGACCGCTGCCGATCTGCGCGCCTTTCTTGCGCTGCGGCGCGGCGACGGGATCGGCAATGCCTCGGCGGCGCGCGAACTGTCGGCGGTGCGCAGCTTCCTTCAGCATCTGGGCATCGATCCGCCGCGGCTGCGCGGGCCGCGCGTCCGCCCCGGCGTGCCCCGGCCGGTCTCGCCCGACGAGGCGGTCGCGCTGGCCGGTGACGTGGCCGAGGCGCGGGGCGGCTGGACCGGCGCGCGCGATCTGGCCGTGCTGCTGCTGCTCTACGGGGCCGGACTGCGCATCGGGGAGGCGCTGGGCCTGACCGGGGCGGTGCTGCCGCTCGGGCCGACGATCGCGGTCACCGGCAAGCGCGGCAAGACGCGCATCGTGCCGCTGATCCCCCGGTGCGCGCGGCGATCGACGCCTATGTCGCCGCCTGTCCCTATCCGCCAGGGCGCGACCTGCCGCTGTTCCGGGGCGCGCGCGGCGGCCCGCTGGAGCCGTCGCAGCTCAGGCGCGCGGTGCGCGGCGCGCGTGCGCGGCTGGGGCTGGGGGAGCGGACGACGCCACATGCGCTGCGCCACAGCTTTGCCACCCATCTGCTCGGCCGGGGCGTCGATCTGCGCGCGCTTCAGGAACTGCTCGGCCATCAGAGCCTGAGTTCGACGCAGATCTACACCGCCGTCGATGCGGCGCACCTCATGGATGTGTATCGGAACGCGCATCCGCGGGCGTGACCGGGTGCCGCCGCCGCCATGTCGCCTGCCGCCAGACATAGGTGAGGACAACCAGCGCGATCACCGCGGTCGAAAGCGGGCCGATCACCTGTTCGATCTGGCCGAAGCGGCGGCCGAGCAGATAGCCGGCGAGCGCCAGTGCCGCGCTCCACCCTGCCGTGCCGATCGTCGACCAGATCAGGAAGCCGCGCAGCCGCATGTTGAGCAGCCCGGCGGGCACCGACACGATCGAGCGGATCGTCGGCATCATCCGCCCGACGCCGACCAGCCAGCCGCCGAACCGCCCGAACAGCGCCTCTGCCTTTTCGACATCGTTCCAGTCCATCGTCAGCCAGCGGCCATGGCGTTCGATCAGCGGGCGGAACCGCGCCAGGCCGATCACCCGCGCCGCCGCATACCAGAAGAAATTGCCCAGCATCGCCCCGGCCGTGCCCGCCGCGATCACGCCCGGCAGGTGCATCGGCCCCTGCGCGGCGCGCAGCCCGGCGACCGGCATGATCACTTCCGACGGGATCGGCGGGAACACGGTTTCAAGGAACATCAGCAGCGCGACACCCAGATAGCCGCCCCGGTCGATCAGCTCGAACACCCAGTCGCTCATTTGAGCTTGCTCTCGATCGCGTCCCAGATGCGCGCCGCGGTGTCGGTGCCGTTGAACCGGTCGATGGCGACGATGCCGGTGGGCGAGGTGACGTTGATCTCGGTCAGCCACTGGCCGCCGATCACGTCGATGCCGACGAACAGCAGCCCGCGCCGCTTGAGTTCGGGGCCGAGCGCCGCGCAGATCGCGCGCTCGCGCTCGGTCAGGTCGGTCTTGGCCGCCTTGCCGCCCACCGCCAGGTTCGACCGGATCTCGCCTTCGCCGGGCAGGCGGTTGACCGCGCCGGCCACCTCGCCATCGACCAGCACGATGCGCTTGTCGCCCTGAGCGACGCCGGGCAGGAACGCCTGCACGACATGCGGCTCGCGCCAGGCGGCGTTGAACACCTCGATCAGCGACGACAGATTGGCCCCGTCCGCGCCGATGCGGAAGATCGCCTTGCCGCCATTGCCGTGCAGCGGCTTGACCACCACCTCGCCGTGGCGGGCGAGAAACGCCTTGGCTTCGGCAACGCTGCGCGTGACCAGGGTCGGCGGCATGAACTGTGCATAATCGAGCACCCAGACCTTTTCCGGGGCGTTGCGCACCTGAACGGGGTCGTTCACCACCAGCGTCCGGTCGGCGATGCGTTCGAGCAGATGGGTGGCGGTGATATAGCCAAGGTCGAACGGCGGATCCTGCCGCATCAGCACGACATCGGCCTCGGCACCCAGATCGAGCCGCACCGGATCGGCAAAGGCGAAATGATTGCCGGCCACCGCCTGCACGGTCACCGGATGCGCGCTGGCCCAGACGCGCCCGGCCTCATAGCTCAGATCCTCGGGCGCGTAATGGAACAGCCGGTGGCCGCGCGCCTGCGCCGACAGCATCAAAGCGAAGGTCGAATCGCCCGCAATGTTGATCGAATCGAGCGGATCCATCTGGACGGCGACCGCAAGCGACATGTCGGCAAACTCCGTTGACTGGCGCGCGCTGTAGGGCGGCCGGCGGGGCCTGTCACGTCAGCGGGTGTTTTTGTTTGTCGCGGCGTCATGGTTGGGAAGAACGGCACCGGCCCGCTCCCCCACCCGGCCTCCCATCGACAGGATATGCTATGGGAGGCCGGGTGGGGGAGCGGGCCGGTGCCGCCCCCGCGCCGCGAGGCGCGGCACAAACAACCCGGTGCCGCCCCCGCGCCGTCAGGCGCGCAACCAGGACTCTCGCCCCTCAGCCGATCCACGCATTCTCGATATGGCGCGGCAGGCGGCGGGGGGCGATCAGCAGCACGTCGATGCGCACCGCATCCTCGGGCCGGGCATAGCGGGGCAGCAGATATTCGGCTGCCGCCGCAACGCGGGCGAGCCGGCGTTCGTCGATCGCATGGTCGAGCGCGGCGTCGCTGGCGCGGGTCTTCACCTCGACAAAGGCGACCAGCCGCCCGCGCCGCGCGACCAGATCCACCTCACCCACCGGGGTGCGCACCCGCCGGTCGAGGATCTGCCAGCCCTTCAGCCGCAGATACCAGGCGGCGCGCTCCTCGCCGGCGCGGCCGCGGGCCTCGGCGGCGCGCCGGCCGGTCATGGCTTGAGCGCCAGCGCCCGCGCATAAAGCGCCTTGCGGTCAAGGCCGAAGCGCCGGGCCACTTCGCCCGCCGCCTTGGCCGCCGGCAGCCGGGTCAGCGCCTCGGCCAGCGCGGCATCGGCATCGTCCGCGCTGGGCGGCGCGGCGGCACCGGGCGGGGCGACGACGATCACCAGCTCCCCCTTGGGCGGCTGTTCGGCATAGCGCTCGGCCAGCTGGCCGAGCGTGCCGGTCACGCATTCCTCGAACTTCTTGCTGATCTCGCGCGCCACCGCCGCCTCGCGGTCGCCAAGCCCCGCGCCCAGTGCGGCCAGCGTCGCGGCAAGGCGCGGCCCGGCTTCGTACAGCACCAGCGTCGCGCGCACCGCCGCCACCTCGGCAATCGCATCGGCGCGCGCCTTGGCCTTGGTCGGCAGAAAGCCGAGATAGAAGAACCGGTCGGTCGGCAGCCCGGCCAGGGTCAGCGCGGCGATCGCCGCGCACGGGCCGGGGATGGTGGTGACCGCGATGCCCGCCGCGTGCGCGTCGCGCACCAGCTTGTAGCCGGGATCGGAGATCAGCGGCGTCCCGGCATCCGACACCAGCGCCACCGCCTCTGCGGTCATGCGCGCGATCAGATCGGGCCGGACGCGGTCGGCATTGTGATCATGATAGGGCAGCATCGGCCGCCTGGCACCGATATGGTGGAGCAGCCGGGCGGTCACCCGGCTGTCCTCGACCGCCAGCAGGTCGGCACGGGCAAGAATGTCAGCGGCGCGCGGCGACAGATCGGAAAGATTGCCGATCGGCGTCGCGACGATGTAGAGGCCGGGCGCAAGGGAGTTGGACATTGGGGATCGTCATGGCAGAGGCAGCGCCCGCGCGGCAACCTGAGAGTGGCCGGGGCACAGGCCAGGGGCGTGGCGGACGGACGCCCATGCTGGCGACGCGGCTGACGCCGGTCATCGGCCTGTTCGCGCTCGCGGCCTGCCAGACGATGGTGCCCAAGCGGCAGGCGCCGACGCCCGCCCCCGGGCCGGCGCAGACCGAAACCGGCCCGGCGGCTGAGGAACTGCCGACCGACCAGAACCGCCACCGCATCGCGCTGCTCGTGCCGCTGACCGGCACCAATGCGGCGGTCGGCCAGTCGATCGCCAATGCTGCCAATCTTGCCGTGCTCGACACCGGCGGCAAGCGCATCCGCATGACCGTCTATGACACGGCGGTCGGGGCGGCCGGGGCCGCCGAGCGCGCGATCGCGGATGGGGCCAAGGTCATTCTGGGGCCGCTGCTGGCCGATGACGCGCGCATCATCGCCCCGGTCGCGGCAAAGGCGCGGGTGCCGCTGGTCAGCTTTTCCAACGATGCCGCGATCGCGGGCGCCGGCACCTTCGTCATGGGCTATTCGCCTGCCCAGTCGATCGACCGGGTCGTGCGCTTTGCGCGGGCGCGCGGAGCGACCCGCTTTGCCGGGCTGACGCCCACCGGCGTCTATGGCGACCGGGCGGGCACGGCGTTCCTGCGCGCGGTCGAAAGCGCGGGCGGGCAGGTGGTGTCGCTGCAAAGCTTCGACCGCAGCCGGGGCGGCCTTGCCGCCGCGGTCACCCGGCTGGGCCGGGGCAGCGCCTATGACGCGGTGCTGATCGCCGATGGCGGGCGCATCGCCGTGCAGGCCGCGCCGCTGATCCGCAAGGCCGGGGCGACCGAGGCCCGGCTGCTCGGCACCGAGCTGTGGAATGCCGAGACCGGGCTGGCGGCGATGACGCCGCTGGCCGGCGCGTGGTTCGCCAGCGTCTCGGACGGGCTTTATGCGCAGCTCGCCGCCAAATATCGCGCCCGTTACCAGACCGCGCCCTACCGGATCGCGTCGATGGGCTATGATGCGGTGCTGCTCGTCACCCGCATCGCGCAGGACTGGCGCGTCGGCCAGCCCTTTCCGGTCGCGCGGCTGACCGATCAGGGCGGCTTTACCGGCATTGACGGCGCGTTCCGCTTCGGCCGCGACGGCGTCGCCGAACGCGCGCTTGAGGTGCAGGAAGTCGGCGCGGGCACGCTGGTCACCGTGTCACCGGCCCCGGCGCGCTTCGACGACTGACGAACGGGCGCACAGGCGCGGCAGCGGGCGGCCCCGTGCGGGACCGCCCGCCCCGGCAATCTTAGGGCAGCAGGATGCCGGCCAGCGCCGCCGACATCAGATTGGCGAGCGTGCCGGCGATCACCGCGCGCACGCCCAGCTGGGCGATCAGCGGGCGCTGATTGGGCGCCAGGCTGCCGGTCGCGGCCATCTGGATGGCGATCGAGCTGAAGTTCGCAAAGCCGCACAGCACGAAGGTGATGATCGCGCGGCTGCGGTCGCTGAACACCGTCGCCTGGCCAAGATCGATGAACGCCACGAACTCGTTGAGCACGATCTTGGTGCCGAGCAGCCCGCCCGCCGCCTGCGCCTCGGCCCAGGGGATGTTGATCAGCACCATCAGCGGTGCGAGCAGCGTGCCGAGCACGCCCTGGAAGCTCAGCCCCGGATAGCCGAACCAGCCGCCAATGCCGCCCAATATGCCGTTGGCCAGCGCCACCAGCGCGACAAAGGCGAGCACCATCGCCCCGACCGCGACCGCGATGCGCACGCCGGTCTGCGCGCCCATTGCCGCGGCCATGATGATGTTGGCGGCCTTTTCCTCTTCCTCATGCGCCTCGACGGCGGCGATCACCTCGTCCTCGACCGCGACCGGGGCGGCGGTGCCGCGCTCATCGGGCATCACGATCTTTGCCATCAGCAGCCCGCCGGGTGCGGCCATGAACGATGCGGCGAGCAGATAGGGCAGCGATTCCGGCCCCAGAAAGCTGGCATAGGCGGCCAGGATCGTGCCCGCGACGCCCGCCATGCCGACCGACATCACCGCGAACAGCTGCGACGGGGTGAGGGCGGCCAGATAGGGGCGGATGACGAGCGGCGATTCGGACTGGCCGACAAAGATGTTGGCCGCCGCGCACAGCGATTCGACCTTGGACACGCCGGTCAACCGCTCGATCGCCCCGCCGACCCAGCGGATGACGAACGGCATCACGCGCAGGTGATAGAGCACCGCGATCAGCGCGGCGAAGAAGATGATCACCGGCAGGCCCGAAATCGCAAAGGCGGTGCCGAACTTCGGATCGCTCGCCAGATTGCCGAACAGCAGCCGCGTGCCGTCGCTGGCATAGCCGAGCAGGTTGGACACGCCGCGCGACAGCGCCTCGATCACCGCCCGCCCGGCGGGCACATAGAGCACGAGCACGGCGATCCCGGCCTGCAGCGCAAAGGCGGACCCGACGACGCGCGGGCGGATCGCCCGCCGGTTTGCAGACAACAGCACCGCCAGGCCGAGAATGACGATGATCCCGGCCAGGCCGATCAACAGACGAGACATTGGCTGGAACAGCCCCCCAAAACACGAAACGGCCCTTCTTGCGGGCAAATGGCGGCAAAGGCGAGTCCGCAAATCGGCAGCCGTTGCACAACCGCGCCCGCCCCCATATCGCCGGCCATGAACGCACAGGAACAAAACGGACCCGGCTGGCACGGCACGACCATCCTCAGCGTGCGCCGGGGCGGCCGGGTGGTCGTGATCGGCGACGGTCAGGTGTCGATGGGCCAGACGGTGATGAAACCCAATGCCCGCAAGGTCAGGCGGCTGCATGACGGCTCGGTGATCGGCGGCTTTGCCGGCGCGACCGCCGATGCCTTCACCCTGTTCGAGCGGCTGGAACGCAAGCTGGAGACGCATCACGGCCAGCTGCTGCGCGCGGCGGTCGAGCTGGCCAAGGACTGGCGGACCGACAAATATCTGCGCAACCTGGAGGCGCTGATGATCGTCGCCGACAAGGATGTGACGCTGATCCTGACCGGCAATGGCGATGTGCTGGAACCGGTGGGCGGGATCGCGGCGATCGGGTCGGGCGGGCAGTTCGCGCTCGCCGCCGCCCGCGCGCTGGCCGATTACGAGCCGGACGCCGAGGCGCTGGCCCGGCGGGCGATGGCGGTGGCGGCGGAGATCTGCGTCTATACCAACGACCAGCTGACCGTCGAAGCCCTCGACAGCGCGGCCTGACCGCACGCAACCCCTTTCATCTCCTTGATTTGCGGCCGCCCGGCGGCCAGGACGGACCATGCAGGACAAGCTTACCCCCAAGGCGATTGTCGGCGCGCTCGACGCGCACATCATCGGCCAGGCCGAGGCCAAGCGCGCCGTCGCCGTCGCGCTGCGCAACCGCTGGCGCCGCCAGCAGCTCGGCCCCGAGCTGCGCGACGAGGTGACGCCCAAGAACATCCTGATGATCGGGCCGACCGGCTGCGGCAAGACCGAGATCAGCCGCCGCCTCGCCCGGCTGGCCGATGCGCCGTTCGTCAAGGTCGAGGCGACCAAGTTCACCGAGGTCGGCTATGTCGGCCGCGATGTCGAACAGATCGCCCGCGATCTGGTCGAGGAGGCGATCCGGCTGGAAAAGGAACGCCGCCGCCTCGCCGTCAAGGACAAGGCCGAGGCCGCAGCGATGGCGCGGCTGCTCGATGCGCTGACCGGCAAGGATGCGAGCGAGGCGACGCGCAGCGCCTTCCGCCAGCGGTTCGAGGACGGGCATCTCGACGACAAGGAGATCGAGATCGAACTGGCGCACCAGCCGCAGATGCCGCTCGACGTGCCGGGCATGGGCGGGCAGATGGGGATGATCAACCTGTCCGACCTGATGGCGCGGGCGATGGGCGGCGGCCAGATGAAGCGCCGCAAGCTGAGCGTCCGTGCTGCCTGGGACAAGCTGATCGAGGAAGAGGCCGACCGCCGCCTCGACCAGGACGAGCTGAACCGCGCGGCGATCGCCGATGCCGAGGCGAACGGCATCGTGTTCATCGACGAGATCGACAAGATCGCCGTGTCCGATGTGCGCGGCGGATCGGTGAGCCGCGAGGGTGTGCAGCGCGATCTGCTGCCGCTGATCGAAGGCACGACGGTCGCGACCAAATATGGGCCGATGAAGACCGACCATATCCTGTTCATCGCCTCGGGCGCGTTCCATGTCGCCAAGCCGAGCGACCTGTTGCCCGAGCTGCAGGGGCGGTTGCCGATCCGCGTCGAGCTGAAAGGGCTGAGCGAGGCCGATTTCGTCGCCATCCTGTCGGACACCAAGGCGTCGCTGCCGGCGCAGTACAAGGCGCTGCTCGCGACCGAGGGGGTGGCGATCGACTTCACCCCCGACGGCATTGCCGCGATCGCGCGCATCGCCGCCGAGGTGAACGGCCAGGTCGAGAATATCGGCGCGCGGCGGCTGCAGACGGTGATGGAAAGGCTGCTCGAACAGCTGAGCTTCGAGGCCGAGGAGCGCGGCGGCGAGACGGTGCTGATCGATGCCGCCTATGTCGAGGCGCAGCTGGCCGGCATCGCCCGCAATACCGATCTGTCGCGCTACATCCTGTGATGCAATGAGCGGCGACGGGGCGGCGGCTGGACAGCGCCGCCCCGTCATCCTATAAGTCAATCATCTGCCCGCCCTTTCGGGACATGGCACGCCTGAGCGCAGCGTGCCGGACGAATGGAAAGAGCGGGCTGCCTGACGCTTGAAGCTGCCACCCCGGTTGCGGGGTGCGCGGCTTTTCGTGTCGGCTGCGCGTTCGCATTCTAACGGCGAGGCAAGCACTTACCCATGGCAAGCAAGGCAGTTCCGGCTTCGGCTGGCGGCGCGACCAAGCGCATCCGCAAGGTTTTCGGCAACATCCACGAAGTGGTGCAGATGCCGAACCTGATCGAGGTGCAGCGCGAAAGCTATGAACAGTTCCTGCGCTCCGATCCGGCGACCGGCTATGTGTCGGGGCTGGAAAAGACGCTGCGCAGCGTGTTCCCGATCCGCGACTTTGCCGGCACCGCCGAGCTGGACTTTGTCCATTACGAGCTTGAGCCGCCGAAATACGACACTGACGAATGCCGCCAGCGCGGCATCACCTATGCCGCGCCGATGCGCGTGACGCTGCGCCTGATCGTGTTCGAGGTCGATCCCGATACCGAATCGCGCTCCGTGCTCGATATCAAGGAGCAGGACGTCTATATGGGCGACATGCCGCTGATGACGGAGAACGGCACGTTCATCGTCAACGGCACCGAGCGCGTGATCGTCAGCCAGATGCACCGTTCGCCGGGCGTGCTGTTCGATCATGACCGCGGCAAGACCCATGCGTCGGGCAAGTATCTGTTCGCCGCGCGCGTCATCCCGTATCGCGGCTCGTGGCTCGATTTCGAGTTCGATGCCAAGGACATCGTCAACGTCCGCATCGACCGCAAGCGCAAGCTGCCGGTCACCAGCCTGCTCTATGCGCTGGGCCTGAACGGCGAGCAGATCCTCAACCATTTCTACTCGACCGTCACCTGGGTGCGCGGCGAGGGCGGCTGGAAGGTGCCCTTCGTCGCCGAGGCGTGGCGCGGGCAGAAGCCGGCGTTCGACGTCGTCAACGCCGAGACCGGCGAGATCGTGTTCGCCGCCGGCCAGAAGATCACGCCGCGCGCCGCCAACAAGGCGGCCAAGGACGGGCTGGCGATGCTGCTGATCCCGACCGAGGAGATTTTCGGCCGCTATTCGGCGCTCGACCTGATCAATGAGACGACCGGCGAGATCTATATCGAGGCGGGCGACGAGGTGTCGCCCGAGAATCTCGACAAGCTCGACCGTGCCGGCCTCGACCGGGTCGAACTGCTCGACATCGATCATGTCAACACCGGTCCCTGGATCCGCAACACGCTCAAGGCCGACAAGGCCGAGGAGCGCGACCAGGCGCTGTCCGACATCTACCGCGTCATGCGCCCCGGCGAGCCGCCGACGCGCGAGACGGCCGAGGCGCTGTTCGCCGGCCTGTTCTTCGATCCCGAGCGCTATGACCTGTCGGCCGTCGGCCGCGTGAAGCTCAACATGCGCCTTGAGCTCGACTGCCCGGATACGGTGACGACGCTGCGCACCGAGGACATCCTGGCCGTCGTCAAGACGCTTGTCGACCTGAAGGACGGCAAGGGCGAGATCGACGACATCGACAATCTCGGCAACCGCCGCGTGCGTTCGGTCGGCGAGCTGCTGGAAAACCAGTACCGGGTCGGGCTGCTGCGCATGGAGCGTGCGGTCAAGGAACGCATGTCGTCGGTCGATGTGTCGACGGTGATGCCGAACGACCTGATCAACGCCAAGCCCGCGGTCGCCGCGGTGCGCGAGTTCTTCGGCTCGTCGCAGCTGTCGCAGTTCATGGACCAGACCAACCCGCTGTCGGAAGTGACGCACAAGCGCCGCGTGTCCGCCCTCGGGCCGGGCGGTCTCACCCGCGAGCGCGCGGGCTTCGAGGTCCGCGACGTCCATCCGACCCATTATGGCCGTATCTGCCCGATCGAAACGCCGGAAGGGCCGAACATCGGCCTGATCAACTCGCTGGCGAGCTTCAGCCGGGTCAACAAATACGGCTTCATCGAAACGCCGTATCGCCGGGTTCTGGACGGCAAGGTGACCAACGAGGTCGTCTATCTGTCGGCGATGGAAGAGGCCAAGCACACCATCGCCCAGGCCAATGCCGAGCTGGATGGCGAAGGCCGCTTTGTCGAGGAGCTGATCTCCGCGCGTCAGGCGGGCGAGTTCCTGATGGCGACGCCCGACATCATCACGCTGATGGACGTCAGCCCCAAGCAGCTGGTGTCGGTCGCCGCGTCGCTGATCCCGTTCCTGGAAAATGACGACGCCAACCGCGCGCTGATGGGGTCGAACATGCAGCGCCAGGCGGTGCCGCTGGTCCGCGCCGAAGCGCCGTTCGTCGGCACCGGGATGGAAGAAACCGTCGCGCGCGATTCGGGCGCGGCGATCGCTGCCAAGCGGTCGGGCATCGTCGACCAGGTCGACGCCACCCGCATCGTCGTCCGCGCAACCGGTGAGGTCGAGGCCGGCAAGTCGGGCGTCGACATCTACACGCTGATGAAGTTCCAGCGTTCGAACCAGAACACCTGCATCAACCAGCGTCCGCTGGTGAAGGTGGGCGATGTGGTGAGCGCCGGCGACATCATCGCCGACGGCCCGTCGACCGAGTTCGGCGAGCTGGCGCTCGGCCGCAACGCGCTCGTCGCGTTCATGCCGTGGAACGGCTACAATTATGAAGACTCGATCCTGATCTCCGAACGGATCGTGAAGGACGACGTCTTCACCTCGATCCATATCGAGGAGTTCGAGGTGATGGCCCGCGACACCAAGCTCGGGCCGGAAGACATCACCCGCGACATCCCGAACGTCGGCGAGGAAGCGCTCCGCAACCTCGACGAGGCGGGCATCGTCTATATCGGTGCCGAGGTCGAGCCGGGCGACATCCTGGTCGGCAAGATCACGCCCAAGGGCGAAAGCCCGATGACGCCGGAAGAAAAGCTGCTCCGCGCCATTTTCGGCGAAAAGGCG
Source organism: Sphingomonas changnyeongensis (assembly GCF_009913435.1). Lineage (NCBI taxonomy): Bacteria > Pseudomonadati > Pseudomonadota > Alphaproteobacteria > Sphingomonadales > Sphingomonadaceae > Sphingomonas > Sphingomonas changnyeongensis. Next base: position 1,010,090 of record NZ_CP047895.1, read on the forward strand.
TCGGACGTGCGCGACACGTCGCTGCGCCTGCCGCCGGGCGTTGCCGGCACCGTCGTCGAGGTGCGGGTGTTCAACCGCCACGGCATCGACAAGGACGAGCGCGCGATGGCGATCGAGCGCGAGGAGATCGAGCGGCTGAAGAAGGACGCCGATGACGAGCGCGGCATCCTCAACCGCGCGACCTGGTCGCGCCTGCGCGACATGCTGATCGGCCAGACCGCGACCGCCGCGCCCAAGGGCGTGAAGAAGGGGGTCGAGATCGACGCCGAACTGCTCGAGCAGGTCGAGCGCCATGAATGGTGGAAGTTCGCGGTCGCCGACGACCGGGTCCAGGCCGATCTGGAAGCGGTCAAGGCCCAGTATGACGAGGCCGCCAAGCTGATCCAGGACAAATTCGAGGATCGGCGCGAGAAGCTGGAGCGGGGCGACGAACTGCCGCCGGGCGTGCTCAAGATGGTCAAGGTGTTCGTCGCGGTGAAGCGCAAGCTGCAGCCGGGCGACAAGATGGCCGGCCGTCACGGCAACAAGGGCGTCATCTCGCGCATCCTGCCGATCGAGGACATGCCGTTCCTCGAAGACGGCACGCATGTCGACATCGTGCTCAACCCGCTGGGCGTGCCCAGCCGCATGAACGTCGGCCAGATCTTCGAGACGCATCTGGGCTGGGCCGCGCGCGGCCTTGGCAAGCAGATCGCCGAGGCGCTGGAAACATGGCGTGAGGCCAATCCCAAGGGCCAGGTCGTGGCGCCGCCCGATGCGGTGCGCGAGCGGATGAAGCTGGTTTATGGCGAGAATTATGTCGCCGAAATCGGTGCCCGGTCGGACGAGGAAATCGTCGAAATGGCGCAGCTGCTGAAGGGCGGCGTGCCGATGGCGACCCCGGTGTTCGACGGTGCGCGCGAAGCCGATGTGTCGGACATGCTGGCGCTGGCCGGCTATGACACCTCGGGCCAGTCGACGCTTTATGACGGCCGCACCGGCGAGGCGTTCGACCGCAAGGTGACCGTGGGCTATATCTATATGCTCAAGCTCCACCACCTGGTCGACGACAAGATCCATGCGCGCTCGATCGGGCCTTACTCGCTCGTCACCCAGCAGCCGCTGGGCGGCAAGGCGCAGTTCGGCGGTCAGCGCTTCGGGGAAATGGAGGTCTGGGCGCTCCAGGCCTATGGCGCCGCCTACACGCTGCAGGAAATGCTGACGGTGAAGTCCGACGACGTGGTCGGCCGCACCAAGGTCTATGAGGCGATCGTCAAGGGTGACGACACCTTCGAGGCCGGCATCCCCGAGAGCTTCAACGTGCTCGTCAAGGAAATGCGCTCGCTCGGCCTCAATGTCGAACTCGCGTCCATGTCGGACTCCGACCAGGACGAGGATTTCGCCAAGGCCGCCGAATAAGCGGGGACAAAGCGGGGCGGCGCGGCCGCCCCGCCGCCTGCCCGCGACGATTTGCCCATATTGAGCCCCTGCCGCTTCGCCGGCAGGGGGACCGGAGCAAAAAATGAACGAGATGACTGCTTTCGCCAATCCGCTGACCAAGCCGGAGACGTTCGACCAGATCCAGATCGGCATCGCCTCGCCCGAGCGCATCCGCAGCTGGTCGTTCGGCGAGATCAAGAAGCCCGAGACGATCAACTACCGGACGTTCAAGCCCGAACGCGACGGCCTGTTCTGCGCCCGCATCTTTGGTCCGATCAAGGACTATGAGTGCCTGTGCGGCAAGTACAAGCGCATGAAGTACAAGGGCATCGTCTGCGAAAAGTGCGGCGTGGAAGTGACCGTGTCCAAGGTCCGCCGCGAGCGCATGGGCCATATCGAACTGGCCGCGCCCGTTGCCCATATCTGGTTCCTGAAGTCGCTGCCGAGCCGCATCGGCCTGCTGCTCGACATGCAGCTGAAGCAGCTGGAGCGCATCCTCTATTTCGAAGCCTATGTGGTGATCGAGCCGGGCCTGACCCCGCTTGAACGCTATCAGCTGCTGACCGAGGACGAGCTGCTGTCCGCGCAGGACGAATATGGCGAGGATGCCTTCTCCGCCGGCATCGGCGCGGAAGCGGTCCGCATCATGCTCGAAAGCCTCGACCTCGAGGGCGAGCGCGAGCAGCTGCTGAAGGAACTGGCCGAGACCAAGTCCGAGCTGAAGCCCAAGAAGATCATCAAGCGGCTGAAGGTCGTCGAGAGCTTCATCGAATCCGGCAACCGGCCGGAATGGATGATCCTGAACGTCGTGCCGGTCATTCCGCCCGAACTGCGCCCGCTGGTGCCGCTCGACGGCGGCCGGTTCGCGACGTCGGACCTCAATGACCTGTATCGCCGCGTCATCAACCGCAACAACCGTCTGAAGCGGCTGATGGAGCTGCGCGCGCCCGACATCATCGTGCGCAACGAAAAGCGCATGCTGCAGGAAGCGGTCGACGCGCTGTTCGACAATGGCCGCCGCGGCCGCACCATCACCGGCGCGAACAAGCGCCCCCTGAAGTCGCTCAGCGACATGCTGAAGGGCAAGCAGGGCCGCTTCCGCCAGAACCTGCTCGGCAAGCGCGTCGACTATTCGGGCCGCTCGGTCATCGTGACCGGTCCGGAACTCAAGCTGCACCAGTGCGGCCTGCCGAAGAAGATGGCGCTCGAGCTGTTCAAGCCGTTCATCTATGCCCGTCTCGACGCCAAGGGTCTGTCGATGACCCTCAAACAGGCCAAGAAGTGGGTCGAGAAGGAACGCAAGGAAGTCTGGGACATCCTGGACGAGGTGATCCGCGAACATCCGGTGCTGCTCAACCGCGCGCCGACGCTCCACCGTCTGGGCATCCAGGCGTTCGAGCCGGTGCTGATCGAGGGCAAGGCGATCCAGCTTCACCCGCTCGTCTGCTCGGCGTTCAACGCCGACTTTGACGGCGACCAGATGGCGGTGCACGTGCCGCTGAGCCTCGAGGCGCAGCTGGAAGCGCGCGTCCTGATGATGTCGACCAACAACATCCTGTCGCCCGCCAACGGCAAGCCGATCATCGTGCCGTCGCAGGACATGGTGCTGGGGCTCTATTATCTGTCGATGGAGCGCGAGGGCGAGCCGGGCGAAGGCATGCTGATGTCCGGCATGGCCGAAGTGCATCAGGCGCTCGATGCCGGTGCGGTGACGCTGCACACCAAGATCATCAGCCGCGTGCCGCAGACCGACGAGCAGGGCAACAGCTACATGAAGCGCGTCGAGACGACGCCGGGCCGCATGCTGCTCGGCGAGACGCTGCCCAAGAGCCACAAGGTCCCGTTCGAAACGGTCAACCGCCTGCTGACCAAGAAGGAGATCGGCGACGTCATCGACATCGTCTATCGCCATACCGGCCAGAAGGAGACGGTGCTGTTCGCCGATGCGATCATGGCGCTCGGCTTCCGCCACGCGTTCAAGGCCGGCATCTCGTTCGGCAAGGACGACATGATCATCCCCGCCGCCAAGGAGCAGCTGGTCGAGGAGACCCGCGCGCTGGTGAAGGATTATGAGCAGCAATATCAGGACGGCCTGATCACCCAGCAGGAAAAGTACAACAAGGTGATCGACGCCTGGTCGCGCTGCGGCGATCAGGTCGCCAACGCGATGATGGACGAGATCAAGGCGACGCCGAAGCAGGCCGATGGCCGGCTGGCGCCGATCAACTCGATCTACATGATGGCCCATTCGGGCGCCCGCGGTTCGCAGGCGCAGATGAAGCAGCTGGCCGGCATGCGCGGCCTGATGGCCAAGCCGTCGGGCGAGATCATCGAAACGCCGATCATCTCGAACTTCAAGGAAGGCCTGACCGTCCTTGAATATTTCAACTCGACCCATGGCGCCCGCAAGGGTCTGGCCGACACCGCGCTCAAGACCGCGAACTCGGGTTACCTGACCCGCCGTCTGGTCGATGTCAGCCAGGATTGCGTCGTCATCGAAGAGGATTGCGGCACCGAGCGCGCACTCGAGATGAAGGCGATCATCCAGGGCGGCGCGACCATCGCCTCGCTCGGCGAGCGTGTTCTGGGCCGCACCACGGCCGAGGACATCGTCGATCCCAAGACCGGCGACGTGATCGTGGAATCGGGCGTGCTGCTCGACGAACCGATGGTCGCGCGGATCGAAGAGATCGGCATCCAGTCGGTCCGCATCCGTTCGCCGCTGATCTGCGAATCCAAGCAGGGCGTGTGCGCCAAATGCTATGGCCGCGATCTGGCGCGCGGCACGCCGGTCAATATCGGCGAGGCGGTCGGCGTCATCGCCGCCCAGTCGATCGGCGAGCCGGGCACGCAGCTGACCATGCGCACCTTCCACATCGGCGGCGCGGCGCAGCTCAACGAGCAGTCGAACCTCGATGCGGTGAGCGACGGCCGGCTCGAATATCGCGACCTGCCGACGATCGTCGACAGCCGCGGCCGCACGATCGCGCTCGCCCGCAACGGCGAAATCGCGATCATCGATGCCGATGGCCGCGAGCGCGCCGTGCACCGCATCCCTTATGGTGCCAATCTGATCGCCAAGGACGGCCAGGAGCTGAAGAAGGGCGAGCGGATCGCGGAATGGGATCCCTTCACCATGCCGGTCATCACCGAAAAGGCCGGGATCGTGAAGTTCCAGGACCTGATCGACGGCAAGACGCTGACTGAACAGGCCGACGAAGCGACCGGGATCACCCAGCGCGTCGTCACCGAAAACCGGGGCGCGTCCAAGTCGAAGGAGGATCTGCGTCCGCGCATGACCCTGCTCGACGAAAGCTCGGGCGAGGCGGCACGCTATATGCTGTCGCCGGGCGCGATGCTGTCGGTCGATGACGGCCAGACCGTGCAGGCCGGCGACGTGCTCGCCCGCGTGTCGCGCGAAGCCGCCAAGACCCGCGACATCACCGGGGGTCTGCCGCGCGTCGCCGAGCTGTTCGAAGCGCGCAAGCCCAAGGAAAATGCGATCATCGCCAAGGTCTCGGGCCGTGTCGTGTTCGGCAAGGACTATAAGGCCAAGCGCAAGATCGGCATCCAGCCGGATGATGGCGGCGAGGTCGTCGAATATCTGGTGCCGAAGTCGAAGGTGATCGACGTCCAGGAAGGCGATTACGTCAAGCGCGGCGACAATCTGATCGCCGGTTCGCCCGACCCGCACGATATTCTGGAAGTGCTGGGCATCGAGCCGCTGGCGGAATATCTCGTCTCGGAAATCCAGGAAGTCTACCGACTTCAGGGCGTGAAGATCAACGACAAGCACATCGAGACGATCGTCCGTCAGATGCTGCAGAAGGTCGAGATCACCGAGGCGGGCGACACCACGCTGCTGCCGGGCGAGCAGGTCGACCGCGAGGAAATGGACGAGATCAACGCCAAGCTCCTCCCGGGCCAGCGCCCGGCCGAAGGCAAGCCGGTGCTGCTCGGCATCACCAAGGCCTCGCTCCAGACCCGCAGCTTCATCTCGGCCGCGTCGTTCCAGGAAACGACCCGGGTGCTGACTGAGGCGGCGGTGCAGGGCAAGACCGACACGCTGATCGGCTTGAAGGAGAATGTGATCGTCGGCCGGCTGATCCCGGCGGGCACGGGGGCGGGCATGAACCGCCTGCGGGTCGCCGCCTCCAGCCGCGACGCCGCGCTCCGCGCCGCGCAGCGCAACTGGCAGGCCGCTCTGGTCGCGCCGCACAATGCGGCCGAAGAGCATGCGGCCGAGCTCAATCGTCCGGTCCAGGACGATAATGGCGATGACCCGCTCGGCGAAGTCGTGGTGTCGGGTGACGGCAGCGACGAAGCCGCTGGCGATTATCTGAACGATTGACGTGCCGGGGCGCGCAGCGCGCGCCCCCGACCGCCCTGATCGACACGAACGGCCGTCCCCTTGGCAAAGGGGGCGGCCGTTTCGCGTCCGAGATGGGGCTGGACCGATCAGCCCTGAAGCGTCAGGCGAGCAGGCTCATCAGGGCAGCGCCGGCCGGCACGGCGATGCCGAGGCCGAGTAGCAGGTCGAAGGCGCGGGCCGGACGCACGCGCCGGCTGCGCGTCACCGTCATCAGGTCGAGCGTGGCCAGGGCCAGGATCGCCGTGCCGCCCGCACAGCTCAGGCCAAGGGCGGCGACGAACGGCCAGTAGAGCGGCCCCTGGATCAGCGCATAGGCGGGCCAGAGAATGAGCGCCGCCACCGCGCCGATGCCGGCGGCAAGCGTTGCATGGCGCATCGGGCGGGAAGCGGAAGAGGCCATGGCCCGTCCTTGCGGGCGGCGGCACGGCGGCGCAAGCCCCCCCTCAGAGCGTTTTCAGGCGGGGCGAACTCACCCGGCGGCTCGGGAAACGCGGTCAAACACAAAGCTGGAGCGGTCGATCCGATGCAATCAGATCGACCGCCGCTCTGGACGGCCTCACGCACGGCACCGCCCGGACCGGCTGGTTTCCCGATCCTTAACCATCCCGCGCTAAGCCATGCGGCGATGGATCTCTTCAGCCCCGAAGCGGCGGTCGACCGCATTGCGCCCGATACGGCCAGCCTGCTGGTCGTCGATGACAGCCGCACCGCATTGCAGGTGATGGGCAAGCGGCTGACGCGCATGGGCTACCGCGTGTCGCTGAGCGAGACCGGGCTGGAGGCGCTCGACCTGATGCAGGCGCGGCGGTTCGATCTGGTGTTGCTCGACATGGGGCTGCCCGGCCTGTCGGGCCTTGCCACGCTGCGCGAGATCCGCGCCGGATCGGCGACGGCATCGACGCCGGTGATGCTGATGACCGGCCGCAGCGACAATGGTGCCGCGCTCGACGCTGTCGAGGCCGGGGCCGATGACTGGATCGTCAAGCCGTTCGCGTTCGAGGTGCTGGGCGCGCGCATCGCGCGGACGCTTGAGCGCGCGCGGACGATCGAGGCGCTGCGCCGCGCCAATGAGGCGCTCGACGCCCGCATCGTGCAGCGCGCGATCGAGCTGGGCGAGGTGCGGGCCGAGCTTGCCGCGGCGCGGGCCGAGCTGCTGCGGCTCAGCGCAACCAGCGCGAGCGCATGAACCAGGCAAAGGTGCCCGCCGCCAGCGCGGCGCACACGCCGACCACGCCCCAGAACGCCCAGGGTTCGCGGGCATAGGGAATCCCCTCGACATTCATGCCGAGCAGGCCGGTCAGGAAGGTCAGCGGCAGGAAAATCAGCGCGACGATCGAGATCCACAGCGAGCGCGTGTCGAGCAGCTCTGCCCTGAGGTCGGTGATCTGTTCGGAGGTCAGCGCCGCGCGCTCGCGGATGCTTTCCAGCTCCTCGGTCATGCGCGCGAACCGGTCCGCCGATTCGCGCAGGTGCAGCCGGTCGTCATTTTCCAGCCAGGCGCAGTCGAGCGCCGCCAGCCGTTCGAGCGCCTGGCGCTGCGGCGCGACGAAGCGGCGATATTCGATCGCCTCCGCGCGGACGCGGGCGATGTCGCGGCGCAGCGCAAAGGCCCGCCGGGCATCGAGCATCAGCTCGCAATCGTCGAGCATGTCGCCCAGCGCCGCGACGCGGGGATCGAGATCGTCGGTGATCGCATCGGCGAGCATCGCGACGAAATCGCCGGGATCGCGCACCCGGCCGGCAAGCATCGCCGCGCGCATCCGGTCCAGCCCGTCAATGTCATAGCGCGCGACCGACACGATCCGGCCGCGCTGCGTCCACACGCGGATCGACACCAGCGCGTCGGCATCGGTCGCCCGGTCGGGTGCGCGGGCGCGCAGGTTGATCAGCGCGCCGTCGCCAATGCCGTCGCAGCGCGGGCGCGTTTCGACCGCGGTCAGCGCACCGACGACCAGATCGGGCAGGCCGAGCCGCTCGCCGAGCAGCGCGCGCGTCTCCTCGGATATGCCGTGCAGGTGCAGCCAGCCCAGCACCGCGCCGTCCAGCCGGTCGATCGCCGCCTCGAGCGGCAGTTCGACGCCGCCCTGCGCGCCCGCGATGATCGCAAAAGAACTCATCCCCGCATCTCCAGGTCGAGCGACAGGCCAGGCCCCGGATCGGCGGGGGCTGCGGAACAGGCGATGCGTGCAGCATCGGCGCGGGCGCGGTCGAGAATGGCGGCCGGCACGTCGGGGCGGTGATAGACGCGGTCGGCCCCGCCCAGCAGCCGCGCGGTGCCGAGCGTCAGCGCATCGGGATCGGGCGAGGCGATCAGGATGCGCACCAGCCGGTCGGCGGACATGGCGGTGGAGGCGGTGGCGTCCGCCGCCAGCCAGCGCTCCACCGCCGCCGCGCCGTCAGTGCCGCCGCCGCCGAACGGGTCGAGCGGCCCGCCGGGGCCAAGCGCGGCATCGATCGCGCGCCGCCGCGTCGCACCGTCGGGCCAGCGCGCGCGCATCGCCGCCCGTGCCGCGCCCAGCGCCGTGGCCAGCGCCCCCAGCCGCGCGGGCAGCAGCGTCTCCAGCCGCTGGCGCAGCGCCTTGGCCAGCCCGGCCGATGCCCCGCCGGTGCCGATGCCGATCAGCACCGGATCGCGGTCGACGATCGCGGGCAAAGTGAAATCGCACAGCGGCAGCCGGTCGACCGCGTTGACGATCATCCCGCGCGCCTTCAGCCGGGCGACCGCCGCCTCGGCGTCATCGTCATCGGCCAGCGCCACGATCGCCAGCCGGGCCTCCGCTGCCCGCCGGTCGTCCTCCGCGACCACGACCGCCCCGGCGCGTTCGAGCAGGCGGCGCTTGGCCGCCGCCATCTCGTCATCGCCGACAAGCACCACCGGCCGGTCCGTGAGGCGCATCAGGACCGGCAGGCTGTGCATCAGACCCGGTCCAGCCAGTCGGGCACGCGCTCGGCATGCATGATCGTCTCGGCCGAAATCCGGTCGGCGACCACGGCATAGCGGTCGCCGTCCACCATCACCTCGGGCACCAGCGGCCGGCTGTTATAGGTGGACGCCATTGTCGCGCCATAAGCGCCCGCCGTGCGGAAGATCGCCAGATCGCCCGACACCACCCGGTCGATCTCGCGCGCCATCGCAAAGGTGTCGCCGCTTTCGCACACCGGCCCGGCGATGTTGGCGATCATCCTGTCACCCGCCGGGCGCACCGCCTCGAAATGATGATAGGCGTCGTAAAGGGCCGGGCGCGCGAGGTCGTTCATCGCCGCATCGACGATGATATAGGGGTGGACGACCCCCGGCTTCACCCAGATCACCCGCGTCAGCAGGATACCGGCATTGCCGGCGATCACCCGCCCCGGCTCGAACATCAGCTCGACATCCCAGCCGGCGGTCACGCGCGCGGTCATCTCGCCCAGCGCGTCGGGCGTCGGGTAGACGGCCCCCGGCTGATAGGGGACGCCCAGCCCGCCGCCCAGATCGATGCGGTCGATCACATGGCCGGCGGCGCGCAGTTCAGCGACCAGCGCGCCGATCCGGCGATAGGCGGCCTCCAGCGGCTCCAGGCTTTGCAGCTGGCTGCCGATATGGATGGCGACGCCGCGCAGCCTCAGCCCCGGCCGGCCCGCCAGCCGCGCAAAGATCGCCGCCGCCTGATCGACGGGCACGCCGAATTTGTTTTCCTTGCGCCCGGTCGAGATCTTGGCGTGGGTGCCGGCATCGACATCGGGGTTGACGCGCAGCACCGCCGATGCGGTCAGCCCGCGCGCGGCGGCGAGCGCGGCGAGCACCTCGCCCTCCTCTTCCAGTTCGATGTTGAACTGGCCGATGCCCGCTTCCAGCCCCTTGGTCAGCTCCGCCGGGGTCTTGCCGACGCCTGAAAACACGATGCCCGATGCGGGCATGCCGGCGGCGAGCGCCCGGGCCATTTCCCCGCCCGACACCACGTCCGCGCCATAGCCTTCATTGGCCATCACGCGAAGCACCGCCAGATTGGGATTGGCCTTGATCGCATAGGCCAGATGCACGCGCCCGGCGCGCTCCATGCCGGCGCGGAACGCCCGGGCATGGCGCTCGAACGTCGCGCGCGAATAGACATAGACGGGGGTGCCGACCTCGGCCGCGATCCGCGACAGGGGCACGTCTTCGGCGTAGAGTTCGCCGTTTCTCAGCTGAAAATGGTCCATCAGTTCGGCGGCAGGTCAAAGCGGTCGTCGCGGCGGTCCTCGGACCGGCGCAGCAGTTCGTCGCTGCGCTGGGGCCGGGCCTGCGGACCGGGGGTCATCAGTTCGGTCGGGGTCGGCTGGCGCGCCTCGCCCGGGGCGGGTGCCGGCAGGCTCTGGCCCGGCGGCGGCTGCAGCTCGCTCTTGCCGCCGCATGCAGCGAGCAGCAGCAGCGCGGCGATGCCGCTTCCTCTCAGATTCATGCCTCTGTCTCCGCTGCGCCCGGCGCGGCACTGACCGCAGCCGGCATGTCATCCTCGTCCATGCCGATCAGCGTCCGCGCCTCGGCGATGCGGGCGCGCACCTGCGCCGGGGCGGTGCCGCCATGGCTGGTGCGCGACGCGACCGAGGCGTCGACGCTCAGCACATCATAGACGCGGGCATCGATCCGCGCATCAATGCCCTGCAGCTCCTGAAGGCTGAGCGCGGCGAGCGGCCGTCCCGCCGCCTCGGCCAGCCTGACCGCCTGGCCGGTGATGTGATGCGCCTCGCGGAACGGCACCCCCGCCTCGCGCACCAGCCAGTCGGCCAGATCGGTCGCGGTCGCAAAGCCGCTTTCGGCCAGCGCGCGCATCCGGTCGGTGCGGAAGGTCAGGCTGTCGACCATGCCGGTCATCGCCGCGATCGACAGGGTCAGCAGCTCATGCGCCTCGAACACCGGCGGCTTGTCGTCCTGCATGTCCTTTGAATAAGCGAGCGGCAGGCCCTTCATCGTCACCATGAGCGCGGTCATGCAGCCCATGATCCGCCCGGCATGGCCGCGCACCAGCTCGGCGGCGTCGGGATTGCGTTTCTGCGGCATGATCGATGATCCGGTCGACCAGGCATCGGCCAGCTGGACAAAGCCGAAGGGCTGGCTTGCCCACAGGATCACCTCTTCGGCCAGCCGCGACAGATGCAGCGAACAGGCAGTGGCGGCGAACAGATATTCGAGCGCGAAATCGCGGTCGGACACCGAATCAAGGCTGTTGTCGGTCGGCCGGTCGAACCCCAGTTCCTCGGCCACGCCGTGGCGGTCGATCGGAAAGCCGGTGCCGGCCAGCGCGGCGGAGCCGAGCGGGCATTCGTTCAGCCGCGCCCGCGCATCCTCCAGCCGGCCGCGATCGCGGTGGATCATCTCGAAATAGGCCATCAGATGATGGCCAAGCGTGACCGGCTGGGCGGACTGGAGATGGGTGAAGCCCGGCATCACCGCATCGGCATTTTCCTCGGCGCGGCGCACCAGCGCGCGCTGCAGGCCGGCAAGTGCCGCATCGGCCTCGTCGATCGCATCGCGCACCCACAGGCGGAAATCGGTCGCCACCTGATCGTTGCGCGAGCGTGCGGTGTGCAGCCGCCCGGCCGCCGGACCGATCAGCTCGGCCAGCCGCGCCTCGACATGCATGTGAATGTCCTCGAGCGCCGGATCCTCGGGCACGCCGCCGGCGGCATATTCGGCCTCGATCCGGTCAAGCCCGGCCTCGATCGCGGCGACATCGGCGGCATCGACGATCCCCTGCCGGCCGAGCATCGCGACATGGGCGCGGCTGCCGGCAATGTCCTGCCGCCACATTCGCTTGTCGAAGCCGATCGAGGCATTTATCTCGCGCATCACTGCCGCGGGCCCTTCGGCGAAGCGCCCGCCCCACATGCTGTTGGAGCTTCCCGTGCGGCCGTTCATCACGCCTCTCCTGCCAATCGTCCCGCCTGCTGCTGTCCGGCCTGCCACTGCGCTGCTGCTGGCCGGCCTTGCCCTGCTGGGCGGCTGCGATAGGCAAAGCGATCCCGCGCCGCAAGCGATGGCGAACAGCACCGCGCCTGCATCAGCCGCGCCCGCAGCCCCGGCCGGGGGCGAGGGCGGCGAGACGGCAGGCACGCTCGACATTGCAAAGCGCGGCCAGCCGGCCCCCGACAAGGGCTTTACCGATCCCGCCGGCCGGCCGGTCACGCTGGCGGCGTTTCGCGGCACGCCGGTGCTCGTCAACCTGTGGGCGACATGGTGCGGCCCGTGCGTCAAGGAAATGCCGACGCTCGAAGCGCTTGCCGCGCGCACCGGCGACCGGCTGAAGGTGCTGACCGTCAGCCAGGACCGGGACGGGATCGACATCGCCCCGACCTTCGCCAAGGGCGGTTTCACCCGGCTGCAGCCCTATCGCGATACCCAGCAGGAACTGGGCTTTGCGATCGGCAGCGGCATGCTGCCGACGACGGTGCTCTATGATGCCGAGGGCAAGGAAGTGTGGCGCGTGACCGGCGGCATGGACTGGAACGGCCCGCGCGCGAACACGCTGCTCGCTGAATATCTGGGCTGAGGTGGTCGGGTGTCGTTAGCTGGGAAGAACGGCACCGGAAGTTTGTTGATTGGGAAGAACGGCACCGGGTGTCGTTAGCTGGGAAGAACGGCACCGGCCCGCTCCCCCACCCGGCCTCCCATAGCGTAACCTGCCGTTGGGAGGCCGGGTGGGGGAGCGGGCCGGTGCCGCCCCCGCGCCGCGAGGCGCGCAACTCAGTCGCGCAGCAGCTCGTTGATGCCCGTCTTGGCGCGGGTCTGGGCGTCGACCCGCTTCACGATCACCGCGCAGTAGAGATTGGGGCCGGGCGTGCCGTCGGGCAGCGGGCGGCCGGGCAGCGTGCCGGGGACGACGACCGCATAGGGCGGCACCCGGCCGATGAACACCTCGCCGGTCGCGCGGTCGACGATCTTGGTCGATGCGCCCAGATACACGCCCATCGACAGCACCGCGCCCTCGCCGACGATCACGCCTTCGGCCACCTCGGCGCGTGCGCCGATGAACGCGCCGTCCTCGATGATCACCGGCCCGGCCTGCAGCGGCTCCAGCACGCCGCCAATGCCCGCCCCGCCCGACAGATGGACGTTGCGGCCGATCTGAGCGCACGAGCCGACGGTCGCCCAGGTATCGACCATCGTGCCTTCGCCGACATGGGCGCCGATGTTGACGAAGCTCGGCATCAGCACCGCGCCGCGGCCGATGAACGCGCCCCGGCGCACGATGCTGCCCGGCACCGCGCGGAAGCCGGCGGCGCGGAACTGCGCCTCGTCCCAGCCGGCGAATTTGGACGGCACCTTGTCCCACCAGTTTGCGCCGCCGGGGCCGCCGGCGATCGCCGCCATGTCATTGAGGCGGAACGACAGCAGCACCGCCTTTTTCAGCCACTGATTGACCCGCCAGCCGCCCTGGCCGTCAGGCTCGGCGACGCGCGCCGTGCCGGCATCGAGTGCGGCAAGCGCCGCGTCCACCGCGTCGCGCACCGCGCCGCCGGTCTCGGCCGAAATCGTGTCGCGCGCATCCCATGCGGCATCGATGATCTGCATCGGATCGGTCATGTCCTGTCCCCCAAAATCTCGTGAAGCCATTCGCCCAGATCGGCGATTTCGAAATCGATATAGGCCCGGTCATCGGCCTCGCGGCCCTGTTCGGAGCCGTTATTGACCCACACCGTCGTCATGCCGATCGCCTTGGCGGGCCTGAGGTTGCGGGCCATGTCCTCGACGAACAGGCTTTCGTGCGGATCGATGCCGAACGCCGCGCACATGCTCTGATAGGCGCCGGGCCTGGGCTTGGGTTCATAGGCGCAGGCATGGATATCGTGGATCGCCTCGAACGCATCGGTCAGCCCCAGCCGGGCGAGCACGCGCCGCGCATAGGGGGCATCGCCATTGGTGAAGATCAGCTTGCGCCCCGGCAGCCGCGCGACCGCATCGACCAGCCGGCGATCCTCGGCCAGCACATCCATCTCGATGTCGTGGACATAATCGAGAAAATGGTGCGGATCGACGCCATGCTCGGCCATCAGCCCCGACAGGGTCGTGCCATGATCGTGGAAATAATCCTTTTGCAGCCTGAGCGCCGCGTCGCGGTCCAGCCCCAGCAGATCCTGGATGAACCGCGTCATCTTGGCATCAATCAGCCCGAACAGGTCGATCGAGGCCGGGTAGAGCGTGTTGTCGAGATCGAAGATCCAGTTGCGGACATGGGACAGGCGGGTGATCATGGCGGGGCCCGCTCTAGCTGCGCCCGGCGCGGGCGGCAATCGGCGCGCGCGGGCTGTGCGGTGGTCGCGGGGCTGCCGGGTGCAGGGCATTAAACGAACGGCAAGGGCTGTCGCCTATGCCGGGGGCCGACCTGGCGGGGGCAGCATGGCACGAAACGGATCGGGACGCGGGTTTCTGGGCGGCGTGTGCGCGCTGGCGCTGTCGGCCTGTGGCGGCGGGGGCGGCGGGGGCGGCGTGCAGTCGACGCCCGCACCGGCTGTGCCGCCGCCGGTCGCCTCGCCATCGCCCACGCCGCCGCCGCCCAGCTTCGACACGGCCGAATATCAGCGCTCGACCGGCCTTGCGCTCGCCAATGCGCTGCCCGCCTATCAGGCCGGGGGCAGCGGGGCGGGGGTGACGGTCGCGGTGATCGACAGCGGCGTCGCCGCCGGCAATGCCGAGTTTGCCGGCCGCCTGTCGCCGGCATCGACCGATGTCGTCGGCACGCGCGGCATCGGCGATGAAAGCGGCCATGGCACGGCGGTGTCGAGCGTGCTGCTCGGCGCGCGCAACGATATCGGCACCCATGGCGTCGCCTTTGGCGCGACATTGCTTGCGCTGCGCACCGACAGCGTCGGCAGCTGCACCGGCGCGCAGGGCGAATGTTCGCACAATGACAATGCCATTGCCCGCGCGCTCGACATCGCCGTGCAGCAGGGCGCGCGCGTCGCCAACCTGTCGCTGGGCGGCGATGCGCCCAACACCGCGCTGCGCATCGCCATGCAGCGCGCGACGGCGGCGGGGATGGTGCTCGTCATCTCCGCCGGCAATGACGGCGCGGCCCAGCCCGATCCGTTCGCGGCGGTGGCGACCGACGGCGTCGTCGCGCGCAACCAGATCATCATCGCCGGGGCCTATGATGCGGGCCGCGTGATCGCCGAGTTCAGCAACCGCGCGGGCGCGGCCTCGGCCTTCTATCTGACCGCGCTCGGCACCCGGGTGCGCGCGATCGACGAAACCGGCACCAGCTTCCTGTATTCGGGCACATCCTTTTCCGCGCCGCACATCGCCGGCGCGGCGGCCCTGCTCGCCCAGGCCTTTCCCAACCTGACCGGCGCGCAGATCGTGCAGATCCTGCTCGACAGCGCCGACGATCTGGGCACGGCGGGAACCGATGCGATCTATGGGCGGGGCGGGCTCAATATCGGCCGCGCCTTTGCCCCGCGCGGCGGCGCGTCGCTCGCCGGCACCGGGTTCAGCCTGACCGGCCAGGCGGTGTCGGCGACGCTGTCGCCGGCCATGGGCGATGCCGTGCAGCGCGGCCTGGGCGCGGTGATGCTCGACGGCTTTGGCCGCGCTTATGATGTCGATCTCGGCGCTGGCATCGGCGTTACCGCGCCGAGTGCCATGCTCGGCCCGATCCTCAACCAGCCGGTGCGCGGGGCCGGGCTGGCGCATGGCGGGGCGGTGTTCGGCCTGTCGCTCGCCGCTGGCCGCGCGGTGCCGGGGGATGGTGATCCGGCCGCCTATCCGGGGGTCAGGCCCGATGCGGGCTTTGCCCGGCCGCTTGCCGGGTTCGTCGCCGGGCAGATCGGCGCGCGTACCGCGCTGGCCGCGGGCTTCGGTCAGGGCGGCGCGGCGCTGGCCGCGCGTCTGGACGGGCGCGCGGAACCGGGATTGCTCGTCGCGCGCGCGCCCGCCGACGCGCTCGGTTTCGACCGGCGGATCGCGAGCGCTGCCGGGGTCAGCCACCGGCTCGGCGCACTGGGGCTCAGCCTGATCGCCGAACAGGGCGATGCGCTGCGCGCCCTGCCCGGCGATCCGCGCCGTCCGCTCGACCGGGCGGGCTATGCGCTGGTCGGGCTGGGCGCGGCGCGGTCGCTGGGTGCGGTCGCGCTCGACGCGCGGCTGAGCGTGATGCGCGAGGCCGGAAGCGTGCTCGGCGGCCGGTTCGGCGCGGCCTTTGGCGGCGGCGGCGCGCGGACCCTGTTCAGCGATCTGGGTGCGCGTTGGGCACCGGCACCGGGCTGGTCGCTGGGGGCGGCGGCGCGGATCGGCTGGACGCGGATGGACGGCGGCGGCCTGGTGGCCGAGGGCGCGTCGTTCGGCAGCACCGCCTTTGCCGTGGATCTGGCCGGCACCGGCGTGTTCGCGCCCGGCGACCGGCTGGCGCTTCGGGTCGCGCAGCCGCTGCGCGTCGGGCTGGCGGGGGCGGGCGGCATCGCGGTGCGGCTGCCGACCGGCTATGACTATGCCGATGGCAGCACCCGGTTCGACTGGCGGCGGCTCAATCTCAACCCCGAAGGGCGCGAGATCGCGGTCGAGGCCGGCTATTCCGGGCGGGCGATGGGCGGCGCGTTCGGGGCCAACCTGTTCTGGCGGCGCGACCCCGGCCATTTCGCCGCTCTGGGCGATGATGTCGGCCTTGTCATGCGGTGGCAGACGGGGTTCTGAGCGGGGGAGCGGGCCGGTGCTGCCTGTGCACCGGCGGGCGCGCAGACCTTAAACGGTAAAGCTCTCGCCGCAGCCGCAGCTGCCCTTGGCATTGGGGTTGGCGAACACGAAGCCGGCGGTGAAATCGTCCTCGCGCCAGTCCATCGTCGATCCGACAAGATAGAGGATCGAGCCGCCATCGACGAACAATGTGCCGCCAAGCGTGTCGATGCGCTCGTCGAACGGCTTGGCCTCACTCACATAATCGACCGAATAGGCCAGGCCCGAACAGCCGCGCCGGGGTGTCGACAGCTTGACGCCGATCGTGCCTTCGGGTGCGCGCGCCATCAGGTCGGCGATCCGCTGTTCAGCCGACGGCGTCAGGATCAGGGCGGCGGGCCGGGCGCGGGTGGTGGTCGCCATCACAGCATCCCCAGTTCAAGCTTGGCTTCGTCCGACATCTGCGCCGGGTTCCATGGCGGATCCCAGACCAGATTGACCTCGACATCGCCGACGCCCGGCACCGCGCCGACGCGCAGCTCGACCTCGCCGGGCATGGTTTCGGCAACCGGGCAGTGCGGCGTCGTCAGCGTCATGGTGACGACCGTGTGGCCGCCATCGCTCACCTCGACGCCGTAGATCAGCCCCAGATCATAGATGTTGACCGGGATTTCGGGGTCGTAAATCTCCTTGAGCGCGGCGATCACCGCGTCATAGATCTCGCCGCCCGGCGCGCCTGCGGGCACCGTTGCCGGCTTTTCGGCCAGAAACCCGTCCAGATAGTCGCGGCGGCGCGGTTCGGCGGTGCCGGTCTCGGCCCCGGCCGTCACCTGCGCGTCCTCCACCCGTGCGCGGGGCGGCGGCGGCACCGAATCGACATGTTCAACGGCAATGCGGCTCTGCTCGTTCATCCGAAAATCCTTGTCACCCGCCTCAGCCCGGCCAGCAGCGCGTCGACATCGGCCGGTTCGTTATAGATGCCGAAACTGGCCCGCGCGGTCGCGGGCACGCCCAGCACGTCCATCAGCGGCTGGGCGCAATGATGCCCGGCCCGGATCGCCACCCCGCCTTCATCCAGGATGGTGCCGATATCGTGCGGATGCACCCCCGCCATCGTGAAGCTGACGATGCCGGCGGCATCGTCCGGCCCGAACAGCGTCAGGCCGGGGATTTCGGCCATGCCCGCCCGTGCCTGCGCGACCAGTGCCGCTTCATGGGCGTGGATGCGGTCCAGTCCGATCGCCTCGACATAGGCGACCGCCGCGTCGAGCGCGACCACGCCTTCGATATGCGGGGTGCCGGCCTCGAACCGCGCCGGGGCCGGGGCAAAGGTCGTGCCGGCAAAGCTCACCCGGTCAATCATCGCGCCGCCGCCCTGCCAGGGGGCATCGCCGCCAGAATCTCGCCGCGCGCCCACAGCACGCCAATGCCGGTCGGGCCGTAAAGCTTGTGGCCCGACAGCACATAGAAATCGCAGTCGAGCGCCGCCATGTCGAGTGCAAGGCGCGGTGCCGCCTGGCAGCCGTCGAGCAGCAGCTTTGCCCCGACCCGGTGGGCAAGTGCTGCGGCGCGGCGCGCGTCGAGCACGCTGCCGAGCACGTTCGAGACATGCGCGAACGCGACCAGCCGGTGCCGTTCGGTCAGCATCGCCTCGGCAGCGTCCAGGTCGATCCGGCCATCGGCGGTCAGCGGGCAGACATCGATGGCGATGCCGGTTTCCTGCTGGATCAGCTGCCACGGCACGATGTTCGAATGATGTTCGAGCGCCGACAGCAGGATGCGGTCGCCGGGCTTCAGCGTGGCGCGGCCCCAGCTCTGGGCGATCAGGTTGATCCCCTCGGTCGCGCCGCGGGTGAACACGATCTCGTCAGCCGTCGCGCCGATGAAGCGGGCGACGGTGGCGCGCGCCGCCTCGAACGCCAGCGTCATGTCGGCCGAGCGGCGATAGACGCCGCGGTGCACGGTCGCATAATCGCGCGCATAGACGCGGGCGACGGCATCGATCACCGCCTGCGGCTTCTGCGCCGTGGCGGCGGTGTCGAGATAGGACCAGCCGGCGGGCAGGGCCGGGAAATCGGCGCGATACCCGCTGATCGCCGCAGGGTTGGGGCGGGGGCGGCGTGCAGCACGGCGCTCATCCCCGCGCGCCCAGCCAGTGCGCGGCGTCGGCGAGCAGCGCTGCACGCACCGCCTCGTCCGCGACCGGTTCCAGCGCATCGGCCACGAAGGCGCGCGTCAGGATCGCCCGCGCCTCGACCGGCGGCAGGCCCCGGCTCGCCAGATAGAAAAGCGCCTGCCGGTCCAGCTCGCCCACCGTCGCGCCATGCGCGCATTTGACGTCGTCGGCGAAGATTTCCAGCTCGGGCTTCAGGTTGATCGTCGCGGTGCGGCGCAGCAACAGCCCGCGCAGCGACTGTTCGCCATCGGTCTGCTGGGCGTGGCGCGCGACCTCGACCCGCGCCGCCAGGCTTGCGGTTGCCTGATCATCGGCCACGGCGCGCCACAGCTGCCGGCTCGTGCCGCCGGGGGCTGCATGGCGCACGACGACCGCCGCCTCATGGCGCTGGCTGTCACGGGCGAGCAGCGCGCCGCCCATCTCCGCCGACCCGCCTTCGCCGGCGATCACCAGCCGCGCATCGCTGCGGCTGCCCGCGCCGCCCAGCGCCAGCACCGTCGTCGCCAGCCGGGCGTCGGCACCGATCTCGGCCTCGTCGCGCAGCGACTGGAAGCCGCTGTCCTGCGCCAGCCGCACCACCCGGTCGAGCTTCGCGCCCGCCGCAAGGGTGATCGCGGTCAGCCGGTTGGCCCAGCCATCGCCGATAAACGTCTCGACGATCATCGCCTGCGCCGCTTCGCCCAGCGTGATGCGGCCGGGCAGGTGATTGGCCCCGCCGGTCGACACATGGACGATCTCGACCGCCGCGCCCGTGCTGCCCGCCGGCAGATCAAGCTGCCAGCCCTGGCCGGTCGCCAGCCGCCCGAGCGCATGATCGGTCACGGGATCGAGCGGCCCGAGCGCGACCGGTCCGGGCGTGCTGAGCGCGGCGTCGATCCGGCCGTTGACGAACACCAGCCGCGCGCCGGTGCCGAGGATGAAGGGCGGCAGCGCCGGGCGCTCCGCCGCCGGGCTGGCCTCGGCAAGCGCGGGCAGCGCCTTCAGATCGGCCCAGCGCCACGCCTCGTCACGGGGAGAGGGAAGGGCCAGGCTCACGCCGCCAGCGCTCCATAGCCTTCGCGCTCCAGCTCGAGCGCGAGGTCCGGCCCGCCCGAGCGGACGATGCGCCCGCCGGCCAGCACATGGACGAAATCGGGCCGCACATAATCAAGCAGCCGCTGATAATGGGTGATCAGCAGCACCGCCTTGTCGGGCGTGCGCATGATGCGGTTGATGCCTTCGCCGACCGCCTTCAGCGCATCGATGTCGAGGCCGGAATCGGTCTCGTCGAGGATGGCGAGCCTCGGGCCGAGAATGCCCATCTGCACCATTTCGTTGCGCTTCTTCTCGCCGCCCGAAAAGCCGACATTCACCGGCCGCTTGAGCATCTCCATGTCGAGGCCGAGCGCATCGGCCTGGGCGCGGGCGAGGCGCAGGAAATCGCCCGCCGACAGCTCCTCTTCCCCGCGCGCGCGGCGCTGGGCGTTGAGGGCGGTGCGCAGGAACTGGACGTTCGACACGCCGGGGATCTCGACCGGATACTGAAAGCCGAGGAACAGCCCGGCGGCGGCGCGCTCGTGCGGTTCCAGCGCGAGCAAATCCTGCCCGTCGAACGTCACCGAACCGTCGGTCACCTCGTAACCGGGCCGCCCGCCCAGCACATAGGAGAGCGTCGATTTGCCGGCCCCGTTCGGTCCCATGATCGCATGCACTTCGCCCGCGCCGATCGAAAGGGTCAGGCCCTTCAGGATCGGCTTGTCGTCGACGGTGGCGTGGAGGTTGGTGATGTTCAGCAAGGTCTCATTTCCACTTTCCAGGATCCATCCCACCGGACATGACTTCCGCGAGAAGCTGCTCCAATCCGTCAAACTTCTGCTGCACAAAGGCGCTTCGCGTGTCGGGATCGGAGAACGCCGGCAGTTCAGCGAGTGCTGTCATGGCTCGTTCTATGGACTGCGCTCGAACCTCGGCGCACCCGGCCCGGGCAACCTCGAAAACAGCCGCCATCTTTGCGCGCCGGTTGGGCTTCTGGTTCATCGCGGCCTCGAACCGCTCGTTCAGGCATTGCGCGTAACTGTCCAGCGCCGGCTCCATTTGCGGCGGCAGCGGCGCGGCCGCAAATGCTTGGGCCAAGAGAAAGAGGATCACCCGACGCTCCCCTCCAGCGAAATGCCCAGCAGCTTCTGCGCCTCGACCGCGAACTCCATCGGCAGTTGCTGCAGCACTTCCTTGGCGAAGCCGTTGACGATCAGGGCGACCGCGTCTTCCTGCCCCAGGCCGCGGCTCATCGCGTAGAAGAGCTGGTCGTCGCTGATCTTGCTGGTCGTCGCTTCATGCTCGATCTGCGCGGACGGGTTCTTCACTTCGATGTACGGCACGGTGTGGGCGCCGCAGCGGTCGCCCAAAAGCAGCGAGTCGCACTGGGTGAAATTGCGGACATTTTCCGCCGTCGGGCCGACGCGGACGAGCCCGCGATAGGTGTTGTCCGACCGGCCGGCGCTGATGCCCTTGGAGACGATCGTCGAGCGACTGCCCTTGCCGAGATGGATCATCTTGGTACCGGTATCGGCCTGCTGGCGGTTATTGGTGACCGCCACCGAATAGAATTCGCCGACCGAATTCTCGCCCGCCAGCACGCAGCTCGGATATTTCCAGGTGATCGCGGAGCCGGTCTCGACCTGCGTCCATGACACCTTGGAGTTCCGGCCCTGGCAGAGCGCGCGCTTGGTGACGAAGTTGTAGATGCCGCCCTTGCCCTCGGCATCGCCCGGATACCAGTTCTGGACGGTCGAATATTTGATCTCGGCATCATCCAATGCGACCAGCTCCACCACCGCGGCGTGGAGCTGGTTCTCGTCGCGCATCGGCGCGGTGCAGCCTTCGAGATAGGAGACGTAGGAGCCCTTGTCGGCCACGATCAAAGTCCGTTCGAACTGACCGGTATTGGCCGCGTTGATGCGGAAATAGGTCGACAGCTCCATCGGGCAGCGCACGCCTTCGGGGATGTAGACGAAGGTACCGTCGGAAAACACCGCGCTGTTCAATGTCGCGAAATAATTGTCGTGGATCGGCACGACCTTGCCGAGCCACTTGCGGACGAGGTCCGGATATTCGCGCACCGCTTCCGAGATCGACAGGAAGATGACGCCCGCCTTTTTCAGCTCCTCGCGGAAGGTGGTCGCGACCGAGACCGAATCGAACACCGCGTCGACCGCCACCTTGCGCGCGCCCTCGACGCCGGCGAGCACCTTCTGCTCCTCGATCGGGATGCCGAGCTTTTCATAGGTGCGGCGGATTTCGGGATCGAGCTCATCAAGGCTCTTGAGCGTCGGCTTCGCCTTCGGCGCGGCGTAATAGTAGGCGTCCTGATAGTCGATCGGCGGGATCGACAGCTTCGCCCAGTCCGGGCTGTCCATGGTCAGCCACAGGCGGAACGCCTTCAGGCGCCAGTCGAGCATCCATTCCGGCTCGTTCTTCTTGGCCGAAATGAAGCGGACAATGTCCTCGTTCAGCCCCTTGGGGGCGAATTCCTGCTCGATCTCGCTGGTGAAGCCCCATTCATAGGTGCTCAGCTTCTCGGCGGCCGCAAAGGCTTCTTCGTTGCGCGTCGCCATCAGGCGGCTCCTGCTAGGGTGGCCAGGCTGACGCCCGACAAAGAGGCGCGGATTGCGCCGTTGACCGCGCCCCAATGCGGGCGCACCTGACACGCGCCCTCAAGCGCACAGTCGTGGCGGCCTTCCTCGACACAGGCGGTCATCGCGATCGGGCCTTCGACCGCCTCGACAATGTCGGCAAGGCTGATATCGGCCGGGGTGCGGGTGAGGATGAAGCCGCCGCCGCCGCCACGTGCCGAGAGGAACAGCCCGGCCTGCGCCAGCCGCTGCAACAGCTTCTGCGTGGTGGGCAGGGGAATGCCGGTTTCATCGGCGACCATATTGGCGGACAGGCGCGCGCCATCGCCCGCACGGGCGGCGGCGGCCATGATCACCACGGCATAATCGGCAAGGTTGGACAGGCGCATGGGTTCAGGCGGACCGTTCGGGTTCAATCAGACTGTTCTTGTCCGATTGCATGTGGGCGCGGCGGGCCTTTGGGTCAAGCCGGAAATGTCAGGTCCGGGCCGAGGCGGTGTTTGTCTGAGCCCCGGCACCGGGTGTCGTTGACTGGGAAGAACGGCACCGGGAGTTGTTAGTTGGGAAGAACGGCACCGGCCCGCTCCCCCACCCGGCCTCCCATAGCGTAACCTGCCGTTGGGAGGCCGGGTGGGGGAGCGGGCCGGTGCCGCCCCGCGCCGTGAGGCGCGCAACAAACAACTTGGAGCGGGCCGGTGCCGCCGTGCGGCGTAAGCCGCAATACAAACAACTCGTACCCGCGCCGTGAGGCGCAGCACAAACACACCCCCGCTCAGGTCTCCGCGACCAGCGGAGCGACCTCGCCGGCAAAGGCGGTGCGGCGCAGCGTCAGCCGGGTCAGTTCGGGCAGGTCGCTGGTCAGCCGGGTCGGGGTGATGCCGGTGAAATGCTTGATCTCGCGGATGCAGTGCGACTGATCGTAAAAGCCGTGATCAAGCAGGTCCGCCGGGCTGGCCTGACGCCGGGCGAGGATCACCGCCGCGCGCAGCGCCCGGTATTTGCGCGCCAGCAGCTTGGGCGGCGCGCCGTAAAGCCGCTTGCACAGCCGCTCGATCTGGCGGCGGCACAGACCGGTCGCCGTCACCAGATCGGCAATGTCGGGGCTGGGGCTGCCGGCCAGCCAGGCATCGACCGCGCGGGTGAAGTCGCGCGACCGGTCCGGTCCTTCGGCGATCAGCCGGGCGAACATCGGCGTCGCCGCCGCGATCTTGGCGGCAATGTCGGGCGCGGCGCGGATGGCGGCCGCGGTCTCGTTCAGCCCGGGGCCGAACAGCTGGGTCGCATCGATCACCCGGTTGGCCATGGCCGAAGCGTCCATGGCGATCATCGCCCCCCAGCCGGAAGGCAGGATGCCGACGCCGAACACCTCGACCGGGCCGTCGATTTCGACATGGCTGGGGGCGGTCGTCGGGCCGACCAGCTGGATCGCGGGGCCGGCCTGCACATGGCCGTCAGCGAATCGGTAGGTGCCGCGGCCGCGCAGCAGGAAGCGGAACTGGGCCAGATCGGCGCGCTCATCGTCAGCAAAATGCGGCACATCGGCCCGGAAATGATAGAAGACCGAAAGATATTCGGCGAGCGCCGGATCCGGCGCGGCATAGTCGAGCGCGATCGACCCCATCTGGGTGCCCCCATCCTGTCCCCGCTGCAGGATAAACGGCAGTTGATCGAATGAAAAGCGGCCCGGCCGAAACGGATTCGGCCGGGCCTTGAGGTCAGGAACTCCCTTGGAGGGGGAGCCCTTCGGGTCGCAAGATCTTCATAACGGCGCGCGCGGCGATTCGGATAGGACAGATGCGACACGCAGTGCCGCCGGGCATTGTTGACGTAGCGGCATGACAGAGCCGGTCCGACTGGTTAAGGCGGGCCATGGCTTCCGTTCCGTCCACCCCTGCCGCCCTTTCTGCCGCCGATCTGCCGGTGTCGCTGCCCGATATCGAGGCGGCTGCCGCGCGGCTCGCCGGCGCGATCGTCCGCACCCCGACGCTGCACAGCCAGACGCTGTCGGCGATGACCGGGGCCGAGGTGTGGCTGAAGTTTGAAAATCTGCAGTTCACCGCCGCCTACAAGGAGCGCGGCGCGCTCAACACCCTGCTGCAGATGGACGAGGCGGCGCGGCAAAAGGGGGTGATCGCGGCCTCTGCCGGCAATCATGCGCAGGGGCTTGCCTATCACGGCAATCGGCTGGGCATTCCCGTCACCATCGTGATGCCGCGTCCGACGCCGACGGTGAAGGTCACGCAGACCGAGGGGCATGGCGCGCAGGTGATCCTGGAGGGCGAGACGTTCGACGCCGCCTATGCCCATGCCCGGCGGCTGGAGGCGGAACGCGGCCTCACCTTCGTGCATCCGTTCGATCATCCGCACATCATCGCCGGGCAGGGGACGGTCGCGCTCGAACTGCTCGCCGATGCGCCGGAGATCGACACGCTTGTCATCCCGATCGGCGGGGGCGGGCTGTTTTCGGGCATGGGCACCGCCGCGCGCGGCATCCGCCCGGACATCGAACTGGTGGGCGTGCAGGCCGAGCTTTATCCGTCGATGTATGCGCTGACCAAGGGGCTGGACCTCGCCTGTGCGGGCGACACTCTGGCCGAAGGGATCGCCGTCAAGCAGCCGGGCCTGCTCACCCGCCAGTTCGTGCAGGCGCTCGCTGACGACATCCTGCTGGTGTCCGAGCGCGATCTGGAACGCGCGGTCAGCCTGTTGCTGCAGATCGAGAAAACGGTCGTCGAGGGCGCGGGCGCGGCGGGGCTGGCGGCGCTGCTCGCCCATCCGGGCCGATTCGCCGGGCGGCGCGTGGGCGTGGTGCTGTGTGGCGGCAATATCGACACCCGGCTGCTCGCCAATGTGCTGCTGCGCGATCTGGCCCGGTCGGGGCGGCTGGCGCGGCTGCGGGTGCGGCTGCAGGACCGGCCGGGCGCACTGTTCAACGTCGCGCGCATCTTTCACGATCAGCAGGTCAACATCATCGAGGTCTATCACCAGCGGGTGTTCACCACCCTGCCGGCCAAGGGGCTGATCACCGACATCGAATGCGAAACCCGCGACCGCGCGCATCTCGACCGGCTGATGACGGCCCTGCGCGCCGACGGTTATGAGGCGAGCCTCGTCGAACTGGCCTGACCGGATTTTCCGTTCGGGTGCTTTTTGAGTTTGTCGCGGCACCGGCCCGCACCCCCACCCGGCCACACGGGCGGCAGGATACGCTATGGGAGGCCGGGTGGGGGTGCGGGCCGGTGCCGCTCGTGCGGCGCGAGCCGCACCACAAACAATCCGCGCCCGCCCCGCACCACAAACAACCCCAGCCCAGGCAAATCCCGTCCCCGCAAAAAAGCTCTGCCAACGCGGCCCGCTATCGGGTAAACCTCGTCTTCACGATCTGCGGGCTAGCGCTCGGCGGGATCGGACGGAGGATCGGAGACGTTGAGCGCACCATTTCGCTTTCCCCGCTTCTTCGTGACCAGCCCCAATCCCTGCCCCTATCTGCCGGGGCGGCAGGAACGGAAGGTGTTCACCGAGCTGAACGGCCAGCATGCGGCCGAGCTCAATGACGCGCTGGGCCGGATCGGCTTTCGCCGCAGCCAGAGCGTCGCCTACCGGCCGAGCTGTCCGGAATGTTCGGCCTGCATTTCGGTACGCGTCGTGGCGCATGATTTCGAGCCGAGCACGACCCAGAAACGCACGCTCAAGCGCAACCGCGATCTCGAGGTCACGGCCTGCCGGCCCTGGTCGACCGACGAGCAGTTTCAGCTGCTGCGCCGCTATCTGGCCGCACGCCATCCAGGCGGCGGCATGTCGGGCATGGACGAAATGGACTATGCCGACATGGTCGAACAGACGCCGGTCAACACCCATGTCATCGAATATCGCGAGCCGCGTGTCGGCGGGGCGCAGGGCCGGCTGGTCGGCGCCTGCCTGACCGACCAGCATGCCGATGGCCTGTCGATGATCTACAGCTTTTACGATCCCGACCATGCCGAGCGGCCGGGCCTGGGCAATTTCATCATCATGGATCACATCCTGCGCGCCCGCGCCGCCGGACTGCCCTATGTCTATCTCGGCTATTGGGTGCAGGGATCGCAGCGCATGGCCTATAAGACGCGCTTCCGCCCGATCGAGCGGCTGACCGGCACCGGCTGGGTGCGATTCGAACCCGAATCGGTGCCGCAGCCGATGTGAGTGGCGTATCGCCGCACCGGCGGGCGTTTGTTCGGGAAGAACGGCACCGGGTGTTGTTGACTGCGAAGAACGGCACCAGCCCGCTCCCCCACCCGGCCTCCCAACGGCAGGATACGCTATGGGAGGCCGGGTGGGGGAGCGGGCTGGTGCCGCCCCCACGCCGCGAGGCGCACAACCCAGCCTCACCCCACCGCAAAAAAGAAAAGGCCGGGGGCTGGCCCCGGCCTTTTCCTCCCCCCGGCTGGAAGCCCGGTCAGGCGGCGGCGGTTGCCGGCGCCTTGTCCTCGTCGGCGTCGCGCAGCACATAGCCGCGGCCCCACACCGTCTCGATGTAATTGTCGCCGCCACAGGCAAGGCTGAGCTTCTTGCGCAGCTTGCAGATGAACACGTCGATGATCTTCAGTTCCGGCTCGTCCATCCCGCCATAGAGATGGTTGAGGAACATTTCCTTGGTCAGCGTCGTGCCCTTGCGCAGCGAAAGCAGCTCGAGCATCGCATATTCCTTGCCGGTCAGATGGACGCGCGCGCCATCGACCTCGACGGTCTTGGCGTCCAGATTGACCGCCAGCTTGCCGGTGCGGATGACCGACTGGCTATGGCCTTTCGACCGGCGGACGACCGCATGGATGCGCGCCACCAGCTCGTCGCGGTGGAACGGCTTGGTCACATAATCATCGGCACCGAAGCCGAAGCTGCGGACCTTGGAATCCATTTCCGAAATGCCCGACAGGATCAGCACCGGCGTCTGCACCTTGGCGGTGCGCAGCTTTTTCAGCACGTCATAGCCGTGCATGTCGGGCAGGTTCAGGTCGAGCAGGATGATGTCGTAATCATACAGCTTGCCAAGATCGAGGCCTTCCTCGCCCAGATCCGTGGTGTAGACGTTCAGACCTTCGGCATTGAGCATCATCTCGATCGACTTGGCGGTCGTCGGCTCGTCTTCGATCAGCAACACGCGCATGGCGGCAGGCCCCCTGGTTGTCGCGGCCTGATGCGCCCCTCATGCGCAACCTGCCCCGGTCACCTTCATTAACCAGTTAACCTCTGCGGGCAAAAGGTTAATATGCATTTAATGCCACGATACGTCCGGTTCCGCGCCAATGGGGGCATCGGCATGATCGCGATGCGGGGCGGTGCGCCGCGCAGAAGGAGGCGGGCAAGGGGGCTGAACAGCATCGTCGGGCACCGGTGCGGCGGATGCGCGACCGGCCCGGCAACAGCGACCCCGGGCCTGCCAGGTATCGCGCTAAACAATCAGTCAAATCAGGGGGATAATGGTGGAGCCGAGGGGGATCGAACCCCTGACCTCGTCATTGCGAACGACGCGCTCTCCCAGCTGAGCTACGGCCCCGCACCATGTCCCGCGCCCGGCCCAGCCCGGCGCGAAGCAGGGCCATTAGCGGCGCTTTTGCCGGGATGCAACGCCTGTTGCGCATCGGCGGGCGGCGGACGATGATTTTTTCCCGGCGATGATTTTTTCCGTGGGCGATTTTTTCGGTCACGGCGGGCGCGGCCGGGCCGGGGCAAGCCGTAACGGCAGCCATGGTCCGGCACCGCCGCCGCGCCTGACCGGAACCCGCCGGCCACCGGCGGCGAGCCTTGTTTCGCGCCCGCGTCCCGGCCTAACGAGGCGTGCACGCTGACCATATAAGGAGAGAGAGAATGTCCCGCGCCTGGATCCTCAAATCGCGTCCCGCCGGCATGCCCGGCCCGGACAATATCGCGCTTGTCGACCTGCCGTCCCAGCCGCTTGCCGAAGGGCAGATCCGCGTCGCCAATCGCTGGCTGTCGGTCGACCCCTATATGCGCGGCCGGATGAACGACGTGAAAAGCTATGTCCCGCCGTTCCAGATCGGTGAGCCGCTGCAGGGCGGCGCGGTCGGCGAGGTGATCGAGAGCGCCAATCCCGCCTTTGCGGTCGGTGACAAGGTGCTGCACATGGCCGGCTGGCGCGACGAGGCGGTGGTCGGCCCCGAAATGATGCCGCAAAAGCTGCCGGCGCTGGGCGTGCCGGATGAAACCTTCCTGCACAATATGGGCCTGACCGGCGGCACCGCCTATTTCGGGCTGCTGCGCTGCGCCGCGGCACAGCCGGGCGACATCGTGTTCGTGTCGGCCGCGGCGGGCGCGGTCGGCTCGGCGGTGGTCCAGATCGCCAAGCTCAAGGGGATGACGGTGATCGGTTCGGCCGGCGGGCCGGACAAGGTCGCCTTCGTCAAGGAACTGGGGGCCGATCACTGCATCGACTACAAGGCTGGTCCGGTGCTGCCGCAGCTGATGGCGGCCGCGCCCAAGGGCATCGACGTCTATTTCGACAATGTCGGCGGCGAGCATCTGGATGCCGCCTTCGCCACCGCCCGCCAGAATGCCCGGTTCGCCATCTGCGGCATGATTGACGTCTATAACGACGGCAAGCCGCAGGAGATGAAGTATCTGATCCGCACCATCCCGGCGCGGATCATGATGCGCGGCTTCATCTACACCGATTACATGGCCGAGTTCCCGGTGTGGCAGCAGGAAATGGCCGGCTGGGTGACCAGCGGCCAGATGAAGGCGCGCACGACGGTGATGGACGGGCTCGACTCGACGCTCGACGCGTTCCTCGGCCTGTTCTCGGGCGCCAACACCGGCAAGATGCTGGTCCGGCTTTGATGTCGTGAGGGCGGGGGCGCATGGCGCCCCCGTCTTTTTGTGCGGCTCACGCCGCACGAGCGGCACCGGGCCGCTCCCGCTTGTTTGTGCTGCGCCTTGCGGCGCAGGGGCGGCACCAGCCCGCTCCCCCACCCGGCCACCCAACGGCAGTATATTGTGGGTGGCCGGGTGGGGGAGCGGGCTGGCGCCGCGACAACAAAGACTCCCGGTGCCGCAACCGCGCCGGGAGGCGCGCAACTCAAACCGCGCCCGTAAATGTGTCGCACACCGCCGGGTCGCCGCTGTCCAGCCCGCGCTTCAGCCAGGTCTGGCGTTCGGCGGCGCTGCCATGGGTGAAGCTTTCGGGCACCACGCGGCCCTGTGCCGCGCGCTGCAGCGTGTCGTCGCCGATGGCGGCGGCGGCGCGCAGCCCCTCCTCGATGTCGCCGGGTTCCAGCCGGTCGCGGTTGCGTGCCGCCCACACCCCGGCATAGCAGTCCGCCTGCAGCTCGACGCGCACCTGGATGCGGTTGCCGCCGCGCGCATCGGTGCGCGCCTGGGCCGCGCGCGCCTGTTCGAGCACCCCGGTCAGCGCCTGGACATGATGGCCGACCTCATGCGCGATCACATAGGCCTGGGCGAAATCGCCGGCCGCGCCGAACCGGTTCTGCAGCTCGGCATAAAAGCTGGTGTCCAGATAGATGCGGTTGTCGCTCGGGCAGTAGAACGGGCCCATTGCCGCCTGCGCCGCGCCGCAGCCCGACTGGCCGCGCCCGTCATAGAAAATGAACCCCGCCGGGCGGTAGCTCTGGCCGCGTTCGGCAAAGATCCGCGCCCAGCTGTCCTCGGTGCTCGCCAGCACCTGGCAGGAAAAGCGGCTGGCGGCGTCGACCGCGCAGGCGCGGGCGGCGGCATTCTGGCCGATCGCGGTGCTGGTCGCCGGCCCGGCCGCCTGCCTGCCGCCGCCGCCGAACGGATTGATGCCGAGCAGCATCGCGCCGATCACGACGACGACGATTCCCCCCAGCCCGAACCGGCTGCCGACGAGGGAGAGGATAAGACCCAAGCCGCCGCCGCCAAGGCCGCCGCCGCCCCCGAAATCCTGCCCGCGCTGGTCGCCGACATTGTCGCTGGTCCGGTAATCGTCGAGGCGCATCGGCGTGTTCCTGCACTGGATCGGCGGCCTGTCGATGGCATGGCCGCGCCCAAGGTTGCATGTCGCGCCATCTTACGACAGGGAAAGGGCCGCTGCGAGGAGGTTTTGGATGGCCGATGCAGATCCGCCCAGCGGGCGTCCCCGCCGCCGGAGCGAACCGGCGCTGCCGCTGCCCGAATGCGTGGCGCTGGTGCTTCAGGGCGGCGGTGCGCTCGGTGCCTATCAGGCCGGCGTCTATCAGGCGCTCGACCAGCGCGGCATCGCCATCGACCGGATCGCCGGCATTTCGATCGGCGCGGTCAATGCCGCGATCATCGCCGGCAATCCGCCCGAGCGGCGCGTTGCCGCGCTGCGTGAGTTCTGGTCGCTGGTCACCAGCTGGCTGCCCAGCTTCCCGGCGCTCGACGATCCGCAGACGCGCCAGACGCTGCACGAATGGTCGGCCGGCTTTGTCGCGCTGATGGGCGTGCCGGGCTTTTTCGCGCCGCGCCCCTTTCCCCCGGCGCTGGCACGGGCGGGGACGCCCGATGCGCTCAGCTTTTACGATTCGCGCGCGCTGGCGCGGACCCTCGACCGGCTGATCGACTGGGATCTGCTCAATGACGGGCCGGTCCATGTCTCGGTCGGGGTGGTCGAGATCGAAAGCGGCAATTTCCGCTATTTCAGCAACCGCCGCGAACGGCTGGATGCGCGCCACATCATGGCGTCGGGCGCGCTGCCGCCCGGCCTGCCGCCGGTCGAGATTGACGGGCGGCTCTATTGGGATGGCGGGCTGGTGTCGAACACGCCGCTGCAGGAGGTGATGGACACCCAGAGCTCGCCGATGCTGGTGTTCCAGGTCGATCTGTTTCCCGCCGAAGGGCGGGTGCCGCGCACGATGGAAGACGTGATCGCCCGCGCCAAGGAAATCCGCTTTTCCAGCCGCACCCGCCAGGTCGGCGATCAGCTGCTCCGCCTGCGCAAGGAGCGCGAGCTGATCCGCCGCGCGCTCGCCAAGCTGCCGGCGGAGCTGTGCGGCGATCCCGACATTGCGGCCCTGAAGGCGCTGGCCGAAGAGCATCCGGTTAACATCGTTCATCTGATCCACCGCCCCAATGCGTGGGAGGGCGATGCCCGCGATTATGAATTTTCCACCCGCACGATGCGCGAGCATTGGGCGGCCGGGCATGGCGCGGTGATGCAGTCGGTCAATGCCAGCGCGCTGCTCGCCCGCAACATCCTGAACGGCGAAACCGCCGCGTTCGACCTGACCCGCAGCTGAAGGACCAGACCCAATGACCCTTGCCGGCAAGACCGCGCTGATCACCGGATCCACCTCTGGCATCGGGCTCGCTTATGCCCGCGCGCTCGCGGCCGAGGGCGTGTCGGTGATGATCAACGGCTTTGGCGATGCGGACGCGATCGAGGCCGAGCGCGCGGCGCTCGAGGCGCTGGCCGGTGCGCCCGCGCGCTACAGCGATGCCGACATGTCGCGGCCCGACGAGATTGCGGCGATGGTCGCCCGCTGCACCGACGAACTGGGCGCGCCGGACATCGTCATCAGCAATGCCGGCATCCAGCATGTCGCCCCGGTGAGCGCGTTTCCGGTCGACAAATGGGATGCGATCCTGGCGATCAATCTCAGCTCGACCTTCCACCTGATCCGCGCGGCGCTGCCGGCGATGCAGGCGCGCGGCTGGGGACGGATCATCGCCACCGCCTCTGCCCATTCGCTGGTCGCCAGCCCCAATAAATCGGCCTATGTCGCGGCCAAGCACGGGCTGGCCGGGCTGATCAAGACGGTCGCGCTCGAAGTCGCGCAGGCCGGCATCACCGCCAATTGCATCAGCCCGGGCTATGTCTGGACACCGCTGGTCGAAAAACAGATCCCCGACACGATGGCGACGCGCGGCCTGACCCGCGACCAGGTGATCAACGACGTGCTGCTCGCCGCCCAGCCGACCAAGCAGTTCGTCACCCCGGAACAGGTCGCGGCGCTCGCCCTGTTCCTGTGCGGCGACGGTGCCGCCTCGATCACCGGGGCGAACCTGACCGTCGATGGCGGCTGGACGGCGGCCTGACGGGCATGAAGCGTCTGCGCGTCGCCCTGCCTGCCGGGATGATCGTCGCGCTGCCGGCGGCGGCCAGTGCCGCCGCATTGCCGGCCGCCGCAACGCAGAATGCGCCGTCGCTGCGGGCGGAAATGGCCCCGGCCGCAGGCGCAGACTGGCGGCGCGTGGCGCGCCCTGCCGACCAGATCCGCCTGCGCCAGTGGCGGACATCGTTTCTGGCCGGGCTGGAGGCGGCGCGCATCGCCGGTTTTGCCGCCGAACTGGCAGGCGAAGGGGCGCTGCTCGATCCCGATGCCGGGCGGGTCGATGCGCCGCCCCCCGGTGCCTATCGCTGCCGCGTCGTCAAGCTGGGGGCGCGCCCCGGGGCGACGCGCGCCTTTGCCGCCGGCGTGGCGACGCCGTGCCGGGTGACCGAGAATGCCGGGCGGCTGCGCTTCCAGATCCTCGACGGGGTCCAGCGTCCGGCCGGGCGCATCTATCCGGGCCGGGGCGCGCAGCCGCCGGTGTTTCTCGGCTCGCTGGCGCTGGGCGACGAGGTGCGGGCGATCGGTTATGGCCGCGATGGCGGCCGCGACCTTGCCGGGCTGGTGGAAGCGGTCGGGCCTACCGAACGGGGTGGAGCGGCCGGTTCGGCCCGGTGGCGGATCATCCTGCCCGCGCCGCAGTTTGAAAGCCTGGTCGACGTGATCGAGATCGTCCCCGCCGGCTGAGTCCCGTGTCCCGCAAATCGGGGCTGGCGCGCGGGGCCGGGGCTGCTAGCCTTCTGCCATGACCGTCATTGCCGCCCTGTCGCTGCTGCTCGCCGCTCAACCTGCCGCATCGCAGCCACCCGCCCTTGCCGCCGATCTGGCGCGCGACATGCCGGGGCTGATCGCCATTTACCGCGACCTGCATGCCAATCCCGAGCTGTCGGGGCAGGAAAAGCGCTCGGCCGCGATCATGGCGGCCGAGGCGCGCAAGGCGGGGTTCGAGGTCACGGCCGGGGTCGGCGGCACCGGCGTCGTCGCGGTGCTGCGCAACGGCCCCGGCCCGGTCGTCATGCTGCGCGCCGACATGGATGCGCTGCCGGTTGCCGAACAGACCGGCCTTGGCTTTGCCAGCACGGTCCGCGCCAGGGGGCCGGACGGGCAGGAGACGCCGGTGATGCATGCCTGCGGCCATGACACGCACATGACCGCCTGGATCGCGACCGCGCGGCGGCTGGCGGCGCTGCGCAGCCGCTGGTCGGGCACGGTGGTGATGATCGGCCAGCCGGCTGAGGAAACGGTCGGCGGCGCGCAGGCGATGCTGAAGGACGGGCTCTACACCCGTTTCCCGAAGCCCGATTATGTGCTCGCCTTCCACGATTCGGCGTCGCTGCCCGCCGGGCATATCGGCTATACGCCGGGCTATGCGCTGGCGGCGGTCGATACCGTCGATCTGCTGGTCAAGGGCGTGGGCGGGCATGGTGCCGCACCCGCCACCACGCGCGATCCGATCGTGCTTGCCGCGCGCATCGTGACGACGCTGCAGACGCTGGTCGCGCGCGAGATCGATCCGCAGGATGCGGTGGTCGTCACCGTCGGGTCGATCCATGGCGGCACCAAGCACAACATCATCCCCAGCGAAGTGCGCCTGCAGCTGACGGTGCGCAGCTATGCCCCCGAAACCCGGGCCAAGCTGCTGGCGGGCATCGCCCGGGTGGCGCGCGGCGAGGCGATCGCCGCCGGGCTGGACGAGGCGCTGATGCCGGTGATGACCGTCGATCCGCAAAGCGGCATGGCGACGTTCAACGACGAGGATCTGACCGCGCGGATCGCCGCCCGCTTCACCGCCCATTTCGGGGGCGACCGTGTCCGCCCGGTGCGCCCGGTGATGGTGAGCGAGGATTTTCCCGAATATCGCGCCGCCGATCCGGCGCGGATCAAGAGCAGCATCTTCTGGGTGGGCGGCGTGCCGCGCGCCAAATGGGAGGCGGCGGGCGGCGATCCCGCCCGGCTGCCGTCGCTGCACAGCCCGTTCTGGGCGCCCGATGCCGAGGCGGTGATCGGCGCGGCGGCAGAGGCGCTGACCGTGGCGACGCTCGATCTGCTCGCGCCCCCGGCCACGCGCTGACCGGGCGGCCGGGTGATGCCACCCCGGTCTAGCCGGCCGGCTGGCCCGCCATCGCCGCGATGATCGCCTGCGCCAGATCGCTGGTCCGATAGGGTTTGCACACCAAAGGCGCGCGGTCGAAACCGCCCGGTCGCCCGGCATCGCCATAGCCGGTCGTGAACACGAATGGCCGGCCGAGCGCGCGCAGCTTTTCAGCGACCGGCAGGCTGTTTTCGCCGTTTAGGTTCATGTCGAGCAGCGCAATGTCGAAATCGCCAGTGCCGGCGCGGGCGAGTGCTGCGGCAAGGCTGGTTTCGATCCCGACGACATCGCCGCCCAGTTCGAGCAGCATGTCCTCCGCCATCATCGCGATGATGGCCTCGTCCTCGACGATCAGGATGCGCAGGCCGGCAATGGCATCGGTCATCATCGGTCCTTCCCTATATCATTCTGAGATTGGGCGCGACGGGCGCGTCGATCGTGCAGATGAGCCCCGCCGGATCGAAATCGATCCTGACCCGGGCAGCGAGATCCGAGGCAAGTGCGCGTTCGATCATGCGGATGCCGAAGCCCCGCGAGGACGGGCGCGCGACGGGCGGTCCGCCCAGTTCGCGCCAGTCGAGCAACAGCCTCTGCCCGTCGAGCCGCCAGCCAATGTCGATGCGCCCGTCGGGCAGCGACAATGCGCCATATTTGACCGCATTGGTCGACAGTTCATGCAGCGCCATCACCACCGCCACCGCGGCCTTGGGCGTCAGTTCGGCATGGGGGCCGGCGGCGCGCAGCCGGTTGCTGCCCGGCGCCACAGGGCCGGTCGCGCGGCGGACCAGCTCGGCCAGCGTCGCGCCCTCCCATTGTTCGCGGGTCAGCAGATCGTGCGCCGCAGCCAGCGCCGCCAGCCGCGCCTGAAAATCGGCCAGCGCCTGTTCATGGTCGCGCCCCGGCCTCAGGCTGTGCCGGGCCAGCGCCTGGACGAGGGCAAGGCTGTTCTTCACCCGGTGATTGAGCTCGTCGATCAGCAGCCGCTGCCGCTCCTCGAACGCCCGTTCGGCGGTCACGTCGCGGGCGATCATGTGCAGGCCGATCGGCGTGCGGTCATCGCCCAGCGTTACCGTGGAGCTGACCGCCCAGCGCATCGCCCTGCCGTCCGCGCCGGTGACGCCGACATCGTGGCGGCTGGGGGTGCCTGGTTCGTCCCTGTCCCGCCGCCGCGGGCGCAGCCTGGCCCAGGCGCGGCGTCCTTCGCCCGGTGCCAGGAAATCGGACAGCGGCCGCCCGGCCAGCCCCGCCGCCGGCAGGCCGAGCGCGGCCCCGGCCGCGGGGTTCGCCGCAGTGATCACCCCGTCGAGCGTCGCGGTGAACATGATGTCGGTCGCCTGTTCAAAGATCAGCCGGTGGCGCTGCTCGCTGTCGCGCAGCCGGGCCTGGGCGCGGGTGCGCGCCAGATCGCGCCACAGCCGCCCCGCTGCCAGCCGCAGCAGATCGGCATCATGATCGAACCAGCGCCGGGGGACGGGGGAATGCAGGAAGATCGCCCCGGCATAGCCGCGGTCGGTCATCACCGGCGCGGCCAGCAGGGCGGCGATGTCGAGATCGCGCCACAGCCGGGCGGCATGGCCGTCTGCCCCCGCCAGATCGGCGACGTTTTCAATCCTGAGCACCGCGCCCCCGCGCAGTGCCGCCGACGATGCGGAACCGAAAGCGCCCGCCGCGAACCGCCCCGACAGCGGCAGCGTCCCCGCCGTCCAGCAGCGCCGCACGATCGCCCCGTCGCCATCCTCCTCGATTTCGGCAAAGCCTGCCCGCGCGACCCCGAAGCCGGTGCCGATCAGTGCCAGCGCCGCATCGAGCGCGGCCTCCTCGGTCGCCGCCTGACGCAGTCCGTCGTCCAGCTCGGCAAGCAGCCGGTCGCGACGCGACTGGAGCACCCGGTCGGTCACCTCGCGCCCCTGGTTGAAGATGCCGCGCACCGCGCCGCCTTCGCCCCGGATCGGTGTGAAGCTGTAATCCCAATAGGTTTCCTCGGCCCTCCCGTGGCGCTGCATCGGCAGCATCTGTTCGGTCGCCGAAAAACCGATGCCCTGTTCATAGACGTCGCGCATCTGGGGGGCGATCACGTCCCAGATGTCGGGCCAGACCTGCCGCGCCGGGCGGCCGAGCGCGGCCGGATGGCGGGGGCCGGGAATGGCGGACCAGGCATCGTTGTAGAGCAGGATATGGTCCGCGCCCCAGTAGATCGCGGTCGGAAAGCTCGACTGGAGGCACAGGCCGAGCGTGACCTGCAGCGGGGCCGGCCAGTGCAGCGGCGCTCCGAGCGGGGATGACGACCAGTCATGGGCGCGGATCCTGGCCCCATTTCGCCGCCGCCGCGCATAAAGGCCTGTTCGCCCATCGCCGCACCCTCCCCCGCGCATCCCGGGGGGATGCCGAATGCGTCCCCCATCCCACGGGCGGCAAACGCAAAAGGCGGCGATCCGATCCATTTCGAAACCGGAACGGATCAAAAAAATCCCGCTCCCGCAGCCGCCGGGGCGGCCAGGGGAGCGGGTGCAGATCCATGCGCTCAGGCCGCGGTCTTGCGGAACTGGTCGGCCTCGGTCGATTCCGCGAGCGCGGTGGTCGACGCTTCGCCGCCGGCGACCGCCTGGGCGACCAGATCGAAATAGCCGGTGCCGACCTCGCGCTGGTGACGCGTCGCGGTATAGCCATTGGCCTCGGCCGCGAACTCGGCCTGCTGCAGTTCCGAATAGGCCGCCATGCCGCGATCCTTGTAGCCGCGCGCCAGTTCGAACATGCCGTAGTTGAGCTGGTGGAAGCCCGCGAGGGTCACGAACTGGAACTTGTAGCCCATCGCGCCCAGCTCGCGCTGGAACTTGGCGATGGTGTCGCGGTCGAGCTTGGCTTCCCAGTTGAACGACGGCGAGCAGTTATAGGCCATCATCTTGCCCGGATGCGCTTTCTGGATCGCCTCGGCAAAGCGCTTGGCGTCTTCCAGATTGGGGTGCGAGGTTTCCCACCACAGCAGATCGGCATGTTCGGCAAAGGCGATGCCGCGCTTGATGCAGTGATCGACGCCGGTGCCGTCCTTCAGCCGGAAAAAGCCCTCGGGCGTGCGCTCGCCGGTCAGGAACTCATGGTCGCGCTCGTCAATGTCGGAGGTGATGAGCTTGGCTGATTCGGCATCGGTGCGGGCGACGAGTACGGTCGGCACGCCGCACACATCGGCGGCCAGCCGCGCGGCGTTGAGGTTGCGGATATGCGCCTGGGTGGGGATCAGCACCTTGCCGCCCAGATGGCCGCACTTCTTTTCGGACGCGAGCTGGTCCTCGAAATGCACGCCCGCGGCGCCCGCCTCGATATAGGCCTTCATGATTTCAAAGCAGTTGAGCGGCCCGCCAAAGCCGGCTTCGGCGTCGGCGACGATCGGCGCGAACCAATCGCGCTTCACCCCGCCTTCGGAATGTTCGATCTGATCGGCGCGCTGCAGCGTGCGGTTGATGCGCCGCGCCAGTTCCGGGCCGGCATTGGCCGGATAGAGCGACTGGTCGGGATACATCGCCCCGGCGGTGTTGGCGTCGGCCGCGACCTGCCAGCCCGACAGGTAGATCGCCTTCAGCCCCGCGCGCACCATCTGCATCGCCTGGTTGCCCGACAGCGCGCCGAGCGCGTTGATATAGGGTTCGCTTTTCAGCAGTTCCCACAGCTTGAGCGCGCCGCGACGGGCGAGCGTGTATTCGATCGGCACCGAGCCGCGCAGCTGCTCGACATCGGCGGCGGTGTAGGTGCGGTTGATGCCGTCGAAGCGGCCGGTGGGCGCGGGGACGAGCGAAGCGAAATCAGACATGGTGAAATCCTTTACAATCCCGAGAGGCTGTGACCGCCTTTTCCGCGCCGCAGCCGCCATGCGCCAGCGATTCGGCGCGGCAATCGGGTGGGCTTGTCGGGTTCTGGCGGTCCGGATTTGTCATTTTGTGAAGAATTGACGTATCGAGGGGGCGGACGCACGGGGGAGGGCATGGCCAAGGACGGCACCGACAAGCTGATCGCCGGGCATCAGGTGCGCCGCGTGCGCCGCCGCGCCGGGCTGACCCAGGCGCAGATGGCGGCGCGGCTGGCGGTGTCGCCCAGCTATCTGAACCTGATCGAGCGCAACCAGCGGCCGATTTCGGCGGCGCTGCTGCTGCGGCTGGTCGAGCAATTCGATCTTGATCCGCGCGCGCTGGCCGGGGCCGGGCCGGGCGGCGGGGCCGAGGCGCTGCGCCGCCGGCTTGCCGATCCGCTGTTCGCCGATCTGGAAATCGACCGCGCCGAACTGGCCGAATGGATCGCCGCCGCCCCCGGTGCGGCCGAGGCGTTTGCCCGGCTTTACGACCGGGGCGGCGGCGCGCCGGGGCAGGCGGCGGATGATCCGATCGCGCGGGTGCGCGACGAAATCGGCCGGTGGCGCAATCATTTTGCCGATCTGGATGCGGCAGCCGAGCTGCTGGCCGACGAGCTGCGCCTCGGCTCTGCCGATCTGTACGGCGCGATCGCCGACCGGCTGCGCGTGCGCCACGCGCTCACGCTGCGCATCCTGCCGGTCGAGGTGATGCCCGACCGGCTGAGGCGGCTCGATCTGCATGCCCGCCAGTTGCAGCTGTCGGAAATGCTCGACCCGGCGTCGCGCACCTTTCAGGCGGCGTTCCAGCTCGGCGCGATCGAGGCGCGGGCCGAAATCGATGCGCTGGCGCGGGGGCGGGCTTTGCCGACCGCGCAGGCGAGCGGCTGTTCCGCCGCCATCTGACCAGCTATTTCGCCGCCGCGCTGATGATGCCCTATGCCCGGTTCCTGCGCGCCTGCGAGGCAACCGGCTATGATATCGAGCTGCTCCAGCGCCGCTTCGGCGCCGGCTTCGAACAGGTCGCGCACCGGCTGACCACGCTGCAACGCGTGGGCGCGCGCGGCCTGCCGTTCTTCATGATCCGCAT
This sequence comes from Sphingomonas changnyeongensis, assembly GCF_009913435.1. Classification (NCBI taxonomy): domain Bacteria; kingdom Pseudomonadati; phylum Pseudomonadota; class Alphaproteobacteria; order Sphingomonadales; family Sphingomonadaceae; genus Sphingomonas; species Sphingomonas changnyeongensis. The sequence continues at coordinate 1,049,352 of NZ_CP047895.1, forward strand.
CGACCGGGCGGGGCAGGCGTCCAAGCTTTATGCCGGGGCCAGCGAGGCACCGCTCGCCACGGCCGAGGGGCGCTGCCCGCTCTGGCGGCTGCATGCCGCGTTCGAGCGGCCGGGCCGGGTCGAGCGCGATCTGGTCATGCTCGAGGATGGCAGCCGCTGGTTCACGCTTGCCCGCACCGTGCACCCGCAGGGGCGGCGCGCCGGCGATGTCGGGGCGGAGTTTGTCGTCGGGCTGGGCGTGGCGGCGGCGCTGGCCGGCGATCTGGCGCTTGCCCAGGGGATCGATCTGGCCGGCAGGGCAACGCCCATTGGCCTGGGCTGCCGCGCCTGCACCCGGCCCGAATGTCCGCAGCGCGCCGCGCCCCCGCCGGGCGCGCGCTGCTGTTCAACGAACGCGAGCGCGGCGTGTCGCCGTTCAGCTTTGCCGGTGAGGGCATTGGTATCATTCCTGATGGAAATCTTGCCGGATAGGGGCGACAAGGGGTTAACCGTTGGCCATGCGCCCCGGGATCGGTTGGGGGATGATGTTTGGATCGTCAGCTCGTGCGCAGGGTGCTGGTATCGCATGACGCGATCCATGCCGGCCTTGCCGAACTTGAAGCGCGGCTGGCCGACGCCATTCCGGACGATGGCCTGCCGCAGGCGCGGGCGCGGCTGCTGGCGGCCGATCTCACCCGCCGCAATGCGCTGCGCGAACTGCTCGTCGTGCTCGCCCGCCGCAGCGACTCGGCGGCGGCCGAGATCATCGGCAATCTCGTCGACACGCGCGGGCATCTCGACAGCTTTCTGAACCAGTATCTGTCTCGCTGGAGCAATGGCGAGGCAATGGACCATTGGGCGCAATATCGCCTCGCCGCGCGCGAGAAGATCGACATGATGCGCCGGTGCCTCGCCACCGAGGTGGTTCTGCTCGGCCGCGTCGAGCGGCTTTCGCCTTTGGGTGACGCACCCCGCGCGGCTTGATCCCGGCTGCAACGCGGGGTCGATTGGCGTCGTGAATGCCTGACCCCAGAACTTATCGTTCGTGGAATGAATCGCCGCGCGCTAGCACCTGCTGGCGGGCCGGGCCCCTCTGGCGATCGTGTCTCCCTCGCGATCGTGATGTCGGACCGCACAGCGTATGCTTGTGTCCGGCCCGGCGGTTCTCGCCCCCTTATCCGCGCGGTCCCGGTCGCAAGCTCCACGCGTCTCGTCGTCGGAGGAGGACATCATGCGTTCGACCAGAAAAGCAGGCGCTCTATTCCCCGCTTGTGCCACCCGGCCGCAGAGCCGGGGGTGCCGGTGCGGCGCGTCCGTGACGGTCTGGAACGCCCTGGCGGCGGGCATCTGAGCGACTGGCCGGGCGACGAAGGGGTCGCCCGGCCTATCGCATTCCGCGCCACGATGGCGCGCCCCATTTCCTCCATCACCGGCCGGTTTTTCCCGGCCCATAGCCTGTTTCGTTCCCGGAGAGACATTGATGCTGACTGCGCTGTTGCTGGCGATTGCCGCGCCGACCGTTCCGTCCCCGAAGCCGAGGCGCTGGGCGTGCAGCTGGCGCGGCTGGGCAGCCTGGCGAGCGTGCTGCCGGTGCTCGAACTCAAGGAAACCGACGAGCTGCTCGAGTCCATGCCCGGGCTGGCAGCGGGGGAACGGCTGAAGCTGCGTATGGTCGCCCACCGTGTCGCGGTCGAAGGCTCCGAGCGGCTGCTGCGCGCCGAGGGGCGGGCGCTGGCCGAGCGGCTGAGCATCGCCGATCTGCGCGCGCTGATCGCCTTTGCCGAAAGCGCGCCCGCGCAGCGGATGCGCGCCGCCGAACCGGCGGTAACCATCGCGACGATGGAGGCGATGCGCGGGTTCGCCTATAAAGAAGAGGTGATCAAGGCGTTCTGCAAGGAAACCGGCAAAGCGTGTCCGCAAAAATGAATTCCCGCCCGCTGGCGCGTGGCCGCCAGCTTGCCTGCCCGGCCTGTGGCGGAGCCGCCGAAGTGATTGTTTCGGGTTCGATCGAATATGACCGGTGCCGCGATTGTGGCGGCGTCTGGCTTGACCGGGGCGAGCTGGAACAGCTGCTTGCCATCGCCTATCGCACCGGCAAGGCCAAGGCGGCGGGGAGCCGCGCGGGCTAGAGCGATTTCCAGTCAGGTGGACTCACCTGACATTTCGGAAATCCTCCAGCCGACCGGCCGGCTTACTCGGCGGCCATCGCCCTGAGCGCGGCGGTATCGACGAAGCACAGATCGTCCCAGGCCAGCGGCCGCCCGTCATGGGCATGGACGCGCACTTCGGCGACCGGCAGCTGATCGCGCTTGTCGACCAGCACCGGATTGGACGGACAGCCGGTTTCCCAGCGCTCGCCCCATTGGCGCAGCGCGATCATCGTCGGCAGCAGCGCCATGCCCTTTTCGGTCAGCCGGTATTCGATCTTGCGGCGATCATCGGCGCAGGGGGTGCGTTCAAGGATGCCGACATCAACGAGCCGCCCCAGCCGGTTGGCCAGGATGTTGCGCGCGATGCCCAGGCTCGACTGCATCTCCTCGAAATGCATCAGGCCGTTGAACGCGGCGCGCAGGATCAGGAACGACCAGCGTTCGCCCACGGCCTCAAGGGCTTTGGGCAGGCTGCATTCGGCGGCGATCTGCGCCAGCGGTTCTCTCAGTCCCATCGATCCTCTTCCTGCCATGGAAATGTAACCCAAGGCGGCCTTTCCATAAAGCGCCAAAAATTTTTCCGTTTCTGGTTGCAACTCGAAACCTAATAATCTAGGTAGCGATTCGCAACTGACGTATCGGAAAGGCTCGGATCATGGCTCGCTTTCTTGCGCTTATCGTGTCGGTGCTCGGCTCCTTCACCCTGTTTGCGGCGTCCGCTTCGGCCGAACCGGCCGGTGCCCATTACCGGCTGCAGCTCGCCAATCCGGCGCCGGCGGCCAAGGTCATCGTGCGCGGCCTGATGTTCAACTGTGCGGGCGACAGCTGCACGGCGGCGGCTGGCGCCAGCCGCCCGGCGGTGATCTGCGCGGCCGCGGCGCGCGAGTTCGGTCAGATCGCGACGTTCAGCGCCGCCGGTGCGGCGCTCGACGACGAGGCGCTTGCCAAGTGCAACGCCAAGGCGCGGATCGACACCACCCGGATCGTCCAGCGCTAATCCGGAAGCGATCCTTGGCGGTGCCGTTCCCGAACGGGCCCGGCGCTGCCCACCCCTCCCAGCGGACCCATTCCTCCCTCGTCCGCATGACTGAGCCGGCGCCCGTCCCCCCGGGCGCCGGCTTTTTTCCGGGCGGGCATCCGGCGGCACCGCTGCATATTGCGGTTGCGTTCTCCCCCCGATGACCCGATCTTGGGCCGGTGCTGAGACAATATGAACTGGTCGAGCGGGTCAAAAGCTATGACCCCGACGCTGACGAGAATCTGATCAACCGCGCCTATGTGTTCTCGATGCAGGCGCATGGCAGCCAGAAACGCGCATCGGGCGATCCTTATTACAGCCACCCGATCGAGGTCGCCGGCATCCTGACCGACCTGCACCTCGACGATGTGACGATCGCGACCGCGATCCTCCATGACACGATCGAGGACACGGTCGCCACGCACGAGGAGATCGAGGCCAAATTCGGCGCCAATGTCGCCCGGCTGGTCGACGGCGTGACCAAGCTGTCGAAGATCGAGGCGCAGACCGAAAGCCAGCGCGCGGCGGAAAATCTGCGCAAATTCCTGCTCGCCATGTCGGACGACATCCGCGTGCTGCTGGTCAAGCTGGCCGACCGGCTGCACAATATGCGCACGCTCCATTTCATCAAGGACGAGGCCAAGCGCAAGCGCATCGCCCGCGAGACGATGGACATATATGCCCCGCTTGCCGAGCGGATCGGCATGTACGAGTTCATGAACGAGATGCAGACTCTCGCCTTCCGCCAGCTGGAGCCGGAGGCGTATGAGTCGATCACCCGCCGGCTCGCCCAGCTGCACGAGGGAGGGGGCGACCGCATCGCCCGCATCGCATCGGGGCTGAAGCTGCTGCTGTCGCGCAACGGCATCGAGGCGGAGGTGTCGGGGCGCGAAAAACATCCCTATTCGATCTGGCGCAAAATGGCCGAGCGGCACATCAGCTTTGAACAGCTGTCCGACGTCATGGCGTTTCGCGCGATCGTGCCCGACGTCGCCGAATGCTACCGCGCGCTCGGCGTCATCCATGGCCGCTGGCCGATGGTGCCGGGCCGGTTCAAGGACTATATCTCGACGCCCAAGCGCAACGGCTACCGGTCGCTGCACACCTCGGTCATCCATGCCGAGAACATGCGCATCGAGATCCAGATCCGCTCGACCGACATGCACGCCCAGGCCGAATATGGCCTGGCCGCCCACTGGGCCTATAAGCAGCGCCAGGGGCAGCCCGATACCCAGGTGCGCTGGATCCGCGACCTGATCGAGATCCTCGACAATGCCGAGAGCCCGGAAGAGCTGCTCGAGCATACGCGCATGGCGATGTATCAGGACCGGATCTTCGCCTTCACCCCCAAGGGCGAGCTGATCCAGCTGCCCAAGGGCGCGACGCCGATCGATTTCGCCTATGCCGTTCACACCGATCTGGGCGATCAGGCCGTGGGCGCGAAGATCAACGGCCGGGTCGTGCCGCTGCGCACGCCGATCGCCAATGGCGATCAGGTGCAGATCCTGAAATCCAAGGCGCAGGAGCCGCAGCCGCAATGGCTGAACTTCGTCGTCACCGGCAAGGCGCGCGCCGCGATCCGCCGTTTCGTCCGCCACAAGGAACGCAGCGAATCGGTCGCGCTGGGGCGCAAGCTTTATGACGAGGTCGTCGCCCGGCTGCCCGCGCAGCTGGGCGGGGAGGCGATCGGCACTGCGGTCAAGCGGCTGAAGCTGTCGGACGAAGGCGCGCTGATGGTCGCCATCGCGCGCGGCCAGATCAGCGATGCCGAGCTGATGGAGGCGCTGATGCCGGGATCGACCGGCGACGGCGCGGCGCGGCCCCCGGCGCAGCGCGAGGCGATTTCGATCCGCGGGCTGACGCCCGGCGTCGCCTTCGACCTTGCGCCCTGCTGCCATCCGGTGCCCGGCGACCGCATTGTCGGCCTGCGCCGCACCGACGAACCGATCCAGGTGCACACGATCGACTGTGTCGAACTGGCCGACGGCGTCGATGCCGACTGGGTCGATCTGGCCTGGGGCGACCGGTCGGAAGGCGGCACGGCGCGGCTGCGCATCGTCGTCAAGAACGAGCCGGGCTCGCTTGCGGTGATGAGCGGCATTCTGGGGTCGCACACCGCCAACATCCTCAACCTGAAGCTTGAGAACCGGGACGGCAGCTTCCACACCTTCCAGGTCGATATCGAGGTGGCGGACCTGCACCATCTGGTCAGGATCCTCGCCGCGCTGCGCGCCGCCGATGCGGTGGTGAGCGCCGAGCGCATCTGAGCGGGCGGCGCGCCCGGCGCTTAGGCCGGTCGCCCGCCCATCTCGGCGCCCCCGATCTCGGCGCCCCTGTCTCCGCCCCCGCGCGGTTGCTACATGGGCGCATGTCCACCGACGTCACCTATGCCAGCTATCTCGCGCTCGACGAGATCCTCGCCGCGCAGCGCCCGCATTCCGACCGGCATGACGAGCTGCTGTTCATCATCATCCACCAGACCAAGGAGCTGTGGCTCAAACAGATCATCGCCGAGCTGACGCTTGCCAAGGCGATGGTCCGCGCGGGCGATCTGGTGCCCGCCTATAAGGGGCTGGCGCGCGTGTCGCGCATCCAGACGGTCATGACGGTCAGCTGGGATGTGCTCGCCACCATGACCCCGGCCGATTATTCGCGCTTCCGCCACGTCCTCGGCTCCAGCTCCGGCTTCCAGTCGGACCAGTTCCGCACGGTCGAATACATGCTGGGGCTGAAGGACGGGCGCTTCATCGCCTATCAGGAGGACCGGCCCGCCGCCGCCGCCGCCATGGCCGAGGCGCTGGGCCAGCCGAGCCTGTGGGACGATGCCAATGCCGCGCTCGCCGCGGCCGGGTTCGCGCTGCCGCCGCACATCCTCGCGCGCGACTGGTCGCAGCCCTATGCGCCCGATCCGGCGGTCGAAGCGGGCTGGGCGCAGGTGTACCGCGATCCCGCGCGCTGGTGGGAACTGTATCAGCTGGCCGAAAAGCTCGTCGATCTCGACGATGCGATGACCGCGTGGCGGCACAAGCATGTGCTGACCGTCGAACGCATCATCGGCGGAAAAACAGGCACTGGCGGCACGGCCGGCGTCAAATATCTGCAATCAACACTCGCCAAGAGGGCGTTTCCCGAACTCTGGTCGCTGAGAACCACGCTGTGAGCTGGAAGCATCTGTTTCAAAGGGCGCTGTCCGCCGCGCCCGACCGGCTCCACATGGCGGCGCACAGCCATCATCTGTGGCCCGATGCCAGCCTTGCCGGCCAGCAGGACGCCTGGGCCGATGCCGCGCGGCTCGCCGACCGCAAATGGGATCGGGTGATGGGCGAAATCTGGCCGCGCGCCCAGGCCGAGGTGGCGGCCGAGCTGGGGCTGCCCGATCCCGCGACGGTCTGTTTTGCGCCCAACACCCATGAACTGATCGTCCGCCTCGTCTCCGCGATCGAACGGCCGCGCCCGCTCAGGGTGCTGGCGAGCGACGGCGAGTTTCACAGCTTCCGCCGGCAGGCGGCGCGCTGGGCCGAGGCCGGGGAGATGCTGGTCGAAACCGTGCCGGTCGAACCCGCCGCCGATTTCGCCGCCCGCTTCCGCGCCGCCGCCGAACAGGGCGGGCATGATCTGATCTTTGTCAGCCAGGTGATGTTCGGCTCCGGCCTGGTCATCGACGATCTCGCGCCGCTCGCCGCGCTCGCCCGGCCCGAGGGGCCATGGGTGGTGATCGACGGCTATCACGGCTTCATGGCCGTGCCGACCGATCTCGGGCCGGTGGCGGACCGGGTCTTCTACCTGTCGGGCGGATATAAATATGCGATGGCGGGGGAGGGCATGGGCTTCATCCACGCCCCGCCCGGCTTTGCCCCGCGCCCGGTGGTGACCGGCTGGTATGCCGCGTTTGACGATCTGGCCCTGCCGCCCGGTGCGGTCGGCCATGCCCCGGACGCCCGCCGCTTTCTGGGCGCGACCTTCGACCCGTCGGGCCTCTACCGCTTTCTGGCGGTGCGCGACATGCTGGCCGCCGAAGGGCTGACGACCGCCCGGATTTCCGCCCATGTCGCGCTGCTGCGCGACCGGCTGCTCGCCGGGCTGGCGGCGACCCCGCTTGGCCATGCAGACCTGCTCAACCCGCCGGGTGCGGGGCCGGCGGCGCGCTTCGTCGCGCTGCGCGCGCCCGCCGCACCGGGCTGGCAGCAGGCGCTCATCGCCCGCGACGTGATCACCGATGTGCGCGGCGACGTGCTCAGGATCGGCCTTGGCCTCTATCACGATGCCGGGGACGTGGACCGTTTCATTGCCGAGGCGGGGCGCCTCGGCTGATCTGATGGAGACCGGATTATGACCATTGCGATCGATCGCCGTTCCCTGGTGCGCGGGGGCGCGCTGGGCCTGGGGGCGCTGCTTCTGCCGGGCGGCGGCCGGGCGATCGCGCAGCTGGTCGCGGCGCGCGGCTTCACCCACAATGTCGCAAGCGGCGAGCCGCAGGCCCGGTCGGTGCTGCTGTGGACGCGCTTTGTCGGCAGCGGCGACAGCGCGCGGGTCCATGCCGAGGTGTCGGAAACCGCCGATTTCGCGCGCATCGTCGCGGGCGGCGATGTGGTCACCGGGCCGTTCCGCGACTGGACGGCCAAGGTGACCGTCACCGGGCTTCAGCCGGGGCGGCGCTATTTCTACCGCTTCGTCGCCGACGGGCAGACATCGCCGGTCGGGCGCACCCGCACCTTGCCCGAAGGTGCGCTCGACAGCTGGACGATCGGCGTCTTTTCCTGCTCGAACCTGCCTTATGGCTGGTTCAACGCCTATGGCCATGCGGCGGCGCGCGACGATATCGATCTGGCGCTGCACCTGGGCGATTATCTGTATGAATATGCGCGCGGCGTTTATCCGTCGCCGCGCGATGCGGTGGCCGAACGCGTGCTCGAGCCGGTGGGCGAGATGATCCAGCTTGCCGATTACCGCACCCGCTATGCCTGTTACCGCGCCGATCCCGACCTGCAGGCGCTTCATGCCCGTGTGCCGATGCTTGCATCCTGGGATGATCATGAATCGGCCAATGATTCCTGGGAGGGCGGGGCTGAAAACCATAATCAGGGCGAGGGCGACTGGGCGGTGCGCCGTGCGGCGGCGATGCAGGCCTGGCATGAATGGATGCCGGTGTCGGATCTGCCCTATGCCGCCTATGATTTCGGCGATCTCGGCACCTATTTCCGCACCGAAAGCCGCCTGAATGGCCGCAGCAAGCCGCTGTCGCTCGATGCCGTGCTGCGCGGCGGCGGCGACATCAGGGCGGCGCTGTCGGCGTTCCGCGACGGTCCGCTTGCCGATCCCGCGCGCACGATGCTGGGGCTGGAACAGGAAGCATGGCTGGCCGGGGCGCTCAGCGCGTCCAAGCGGGCCGGGCGGCGCTGGCAGGTCGTCGGCTTCGGCACGGTGATGGGCCAGACGCGCACGCCGGACCGGGTCGCCAACTGGCTGCCTGCCGATGCGTCGGAGCTGGTGCGCAACCGCACCCAGGCGGGTCTGGCGGCCTCGGCGGCGGGCATTCCGTTCAACCTTGATAACTGGGGCGGCTATCCGGCGGCGCGCGCCCGCTTCCTCCGCGCGGCGCAGGCGGCCGATGCCGATCTGGTCGTGCTGGCGGGCGACAGCCATAATGGCTGGGCGTTCGACCTGGCCGAGGGCGGCCGCCCGGCCGGGGTCGAGTTCGACACCCACAGCGTCACTTCGCCGGGGTTTGAAAGCTATTTCCGGGGCGTGCCGCCGACCGATGTGGCGCGCGCGCTGGTTGAGACCAACCCGGAACTCAAATGGTGCGACACCAGCCGGCGCGGCTATATGACCGTCACGCTGACGCGCGCGGCGGCGACCGCCGAATGGACGTTCATGAACACCATCCGCACCCGCGATCCGCGCGTCGCGGCGACGCACCGGATGCGCACGCCGGCCGGGCGGCGGCAGCTGGAACAGGCCTGAGCCGGGTGGCTGACCGGGCGGGCGGCGGGCGCTTGCCTGTTGCCGTGGGGGCGGATTCAGGCCAAGGATGGCCGCTTTCCGCCCCCATGCAGCTCCGATGCCGCCCTTAGCCCCCTTTCCCTGGATCGACGTCGCGATCATCCTGGCGCTGGTCGCGCTCAACGGCGTGTTCGCAATGTCCGAACTCGCGATCGTGTCGTCGCGCAAGTCGCGGCTGCAGGCGCTGGCGAAGCTGGGCAGGCGCGGGGCGAACACCGCCATCGCGCTGGCCAGCGATCCCGGCCGCTTCCTGTCGACCGTGCAGATCGGCATCACGTTGGTCGGCATCATGGCGGGCGCCTATTCGGGCGCGAGCCTGGGCGGGCCGGTCGGCGACCGGCTGGCGCGGCTGGGCGTTCCGGCTGCATGGGCGGAGGAGCTGGGCTTCGGCATCGTGATCGCGCTCACCACCTATCTCTCGCTGATCGCGGGCGAGCTGGTGCCCAAGCAGTTCGCGCTGCGTTCGCCCGAGCCGATCGCGCTCGTGATGGCGGTGCCGATGCGCTGGCTGGCGCGGCTCGCCGCCCCGCTCGTCTGGCTGCTCGACCGGTCGAGCGCGCTCATCTTCCGCCTGCTCGGCATGGCGCGCGAGTCCGAGGATCATGTGACCGCCGAAGAGCTGCACATGATCGTCGCCGAGGCGAGCAAATCGGGCGTGATCGAGGAAAGCGAGCGGGCGATCATTTCCGGCGTCGTCCGCCTTGCCGACCGGCCGGTGCGCGAGGTGATGACGCCGCGCACCGACATTGACTGGATCGATGTCGATGCCGACCCCGAACAGATCCGCGCCCGGCTGATCGAAACGCCGCACACCAGGCTGCCGGTCGCCGAAGGGTCGGTCGACCGCATCATCGGCGTGATCCAGAGCCGCGACATCGTCGCCGCGATGCTGGCGGGCAAGCCGCTCGACCTGCGCGCGCTGATGCGGCCGCTGCGCGTCGTGCCCGATCAGGTCGATGCGATGGACGCGCTCGAAACGCTGCGCGCGGCGGAGGCGCCGATGGTGCTGGTCAATGACGAATATGGCCATCTGGAAGGGATCGTCACCCCCGCCGACCTGTTCATCGCCATTGCCGGCCAGTTCGCGTCCGACCAGGACGAGGGCACCGATCCCGCCATTGTCGAGCGCGAGGACGGGTCGCTGCTGATTTCCGGCTCGCTTGCCGCCGATGCGCTGGCCGAGCGGCTGGGGCTGAGGCTGGCCGAGGACCGGGATTATGCGACCAGCGCGGGCTTTGTGCTCGCCGTGCTGCGCCATCTGCCGGTGGTCGGCGAGACGTTCGAGGAACAGGGCTGGCGGTTCGAGGTCGTCGACATGGACGGCCGCAAGATCGACAAATTGCTCGTCGCCCCGGCCTGACCGTTCACTGCCCGAACCGCCCCCGCCCGCCAGCCCAGCCTGTCAGCCCAGCCGGCCGAACGCGGCCTCATAGGCGGCGGTGTCGCCGGCGGCGAGCAGCCGGGCCTGCTCGACCCAGCGGTCGCGCACCGCGCGCCCGCGAAACGCGCCCAGATGCGCATCGATCCGGGCGATGTCGTCATCGCTCCAGGCGGCGATCTGGTCGAAGCGCGTGACCCCGAGGCCCTGAAGCAGCGCCGCAACCTTGGGGCCGACGCCCTTCATCCGCGTCAGATCATCGGCGGGGCCGGTGGCGGGCGCGATTGCGGGGGCGGCGGGCGCAGGCGGTTCCGCTGCCGCTGGTGCCGGGGCCGCGTCGATGGCGGGGGAACATCGGCCGGGGCCGCGCCCATGCCCATGATCACCGGCGAGATTTCCTTTTCGACGCCGTCGCGCGTGACCGCTTCGGGCGACCGGGTCCGGCTGGACCCGATCAGCCACCAGACCGATGCGATCACGAGCGCCGCCCCGATCAGGACCAGCACCAGATTCTGCTGCACCCATTCCATGTTCGGCACCCTCCGTCTTGTTCGTGTTGCCCCTCGTTGGCGCTCAGGCAGCCGCTTCGCGTGCCGCCTCGCGCCAGCCAATGTCGCGCCGGCAGAAACCGGTCGGGAAATCGATCTGCGCGACCGCAGCATAAGCGCGCGCCTGCGCTTCGGCCACGCTGCCGCCGGTCGCGGTGACGGCGAGCACGCGTCCGCCTGCCGCCACCAGCCCGTCGGCCGTCATCCGCGTGCCGGCATGGAAGACCAGCGCCCCCCCGGCCTCCGCCGCGTCCAGCCCGGCAATCGCGCCGCCGGTCGCGGGCGTGCCCGGATAGCCATTGGCGGCAAGCACCACGGTCAGCGCGACATCGCCGGTCAGCGCGGGGGCGGCGATCTGATCCAGCCGCCCGGTCGCACAGGCATGGAACAGCGCCACCAGATCGCCGGCGAAACGCGGCATCAGCACCTGCGTCTCGGGATCGCCGAACCGGGCATTATATTCGATCAGCTTTGGACCCTGTGCGGTCAGCATCAGCCCGGCATAGAGCACGCCGACAAAGGGCGTGCCGGCATCGGCGAGCGCGGCGACCGTCGGAATGACGATTTCGGCCATCGCCCGCGCCTCCAGCTCCGGGGTCAGCACCCGCGCGGGGCTGTAGGCGCCCATGCCGCCGGTATTGGGGCCGGTGTCGCCGTCGCCGACGCGCTTGTGATCCTGCGCGGAACCAAAGGCGATGACCGCGCGGCCATCGGTCAGGGCGAACAGGCTTGCCTCCTCGCCGGCCAGATATTCCTCGATCACCAGCGGGCCGCCCGCTGCCGCGACCGACGCTTCGGCCTCGGCGCGGGTGTCGGCGATGACCACGCCCTTGCCGGCGGCAAGCCCGTCCGCCTTGATCACCACCGGCAGGCCGAACCGGTCGAGCGCCGCCAGCCCGGCGGCGGTATCCTCAACCCGCACATAGGCGGCGGTCGGGATGCCGTGCTCAGCGCACAGATCCTTGGTGAAGCCCTTGGACCCTTCAAGCTGCGCCGCCGCGCGGCCGGGGCCGAACACGGCGATGCCGGCGGCGCGCAGATCATCGGCCAGCCCGGCGACCAGCGGCGCTTCCGGGCCGATCACCACCAGATCGATCGCATGCTGCGCGCAGAAACCGATCACCGCGCCATGATCGGCGGGATCGATCCCGGCGGCTTCGGCATGGCGCGAGATGCCGGGATTGCCGGGGGCCGCGTAAAGCTTGCCGAGCGTCGGGCTTTGGCCCATTTTCCAGGCCAGCGCATGTTCGCGCCCCCCCGATCCGATCAGCAGGACGTTCATGGCCAGTCTTCCTCCTTCCGCGCCCCGGCTGGACGCCGCCGGCCGGCTGTTAGCCGAGCAGCAGCCCGGCGACAACGCGCCTGCGCTCAGCGTGTCCGAACTGGCCCAGGCACTGAAGCGCGTGGTGGAGGACCGGTTCGGCCAGGTGCGGCTGCGCGGCGAGATCAGCGGGTTCAAGCGCGCCGCATCCGGCCATGCCTATCTGTCGCTCAAGGACGATCAGGCGGTGATCGACGCGGTGATGTGGAAGGGGAGCATGGCCGGGCTTGCCTTTCGCCCCGAAGACGGGATCGAGGTGATCGCGACCGGGCGGCTGACCACCTATCCGGGCCGGTCCAAATACCAGATCGTGATCGAAAGGCTGGAACTGGCCGGGGCGGGCGCGCTGATGCAGCTGCTCGAACGGCTGAAGGCAAAGCTTGCCGCCGAGGGACTGTTCGATCCGGCGCGCAAGCGGCCGCTGCCGTTCCTGCCCCGTCGCATCGGCGTCGTGACCTCGCCGACCGGGGCGGTGATCCGCGATATCCTGCACCGGCTGGCCGACCGGTTTCCGAGCCATGTCATCGTCTGGCCGGTGCTGGTGCAGGGGCAGGGGGCCGCCGAACAGGTGGCGGCGGCGGTGACGGGCTTTGGCGCGCTGCCCGCCGACCGCCGCCCCGATCTGGTGATCGTCGCGCGCGGCGGCGGATCGATCGAGGATCTGTGGGCGTTCAACGAGGAAATCGTCGTGCGCGCGGTGGCGGCCAGCCCGATTCCCGTGATCTCCGCCGTCGGGCATGAGACCGACACGACATTGTGCGACTATGCCGCCGACCGCCGCGCGCCGACGCCGACCGCGGCGGCGGAAATGGCGGTGCCTGTGCGCGCCGATCTGCGCGCCTATGTCCGCGATCAGGGCGCGCGGCTGGAACGGGTCGTGCAGCGCAGCGCCGACCGCGCGGCGGAGCGGCTGGCGGCGCTCACGCGGCTGTTGCCGGTGCCGGCGCGGCTGCTCGACCCGCAGCGCCAGCGGCTCGATGATCTGGGCGATCGGCTGGGGCGGGGCTGGGCAGGCGCATCGCCGATGCGCGCGGCGAGCTGGCACGCGCATCCGGCGCGCTGCGTCCCGGCCTGCTCCATGCGCGGCTGGAGCGCGGGCGGGACCGGCTGGCGGCGGCGTGGCGGCTGGCGCGCTCGGTCAATCCGGAAAATCTGCTCGCCAAAGGCTATGCCTGGGTGTCGCGGCGCACCGATGGCGCGGTGGTGACCAGTGCGGTGGCTGCCCGGTCATCTGCCGGGCTGGTGCTGCATTTCGCCGACGGCACGGTTGACGTGAGGCCGGAGCGCGCGGCATCCCGCCGCGACGACGGGCCGGCCCAGCCCAGCCTGTTATGAGTGGGCAGCCTGCTCTGACCGGGGCCGGTCCGGCCTTGATCGCAAGATGAAAGCGTTGAAAACGATGCTGATGTTCAACCGCAACCAGCCGGCCCGGCTGCATTATATGGCCAATGGCTTCCGCATTCTCGCGCAGGGCGACCATGTGCTGTGCGCCCTGTCCGGCGAGAAGATCGCGCTCGACGAGCTGCGCTACTGGTCGGTCGAGCGCCAGGAACCCTATGCCAGCGCGGAGCTGGCGACCCGGGCGCTCGCTCCCAAATGATGACGGTGGCGTGAGGGGCGGCGTGCGGCGCATGGCGGGCGCGGGGCGGCTGGCGGCGGTGTTTCGGCATGCCGCAATCCTGCCCAACCCCATCTTTCCCAGCCCCGTCCCGCTGGCCCCGGCTCTGCTCGCGCTTGCCCTCACCGCCTGTGTCGCGCCCGGCGGCACGCGCACCGCGCCGCCTGCTGCGCCCCCGCTTCAGCCGGAGGGTCTGCCCCGGCCGCCTTTCCCGCCGCGCCGGTTGGGGACATCATGCTCGATGCCGCGCCCCGTCAGGGCGCGGTGGTGCGCGGCTTTGCGCCGCCGGGGACGGAGCGGCTGCTGCTCGACGGCGAGCCCCTGCCGCTTGCCGGTGATGGCCGCTTCCTGATCGGGCTGGACCGCGATGCCCCGCCACGCGCGCTGCTCGTCGCCGAGCTGGCGGGGGCGGGCAGGTGTCGCGCATGATCGACGTCGCGCCCTTCGCCTGGCCGATCGAGCATGTCGACACGCCGCGCCGCCCGGCGGTGCCCGATGCCGAGTTCGCGCGGATGCGCGCGCCGGAGCTGGCGCGCATCGCCGCCGCCCGCGCGGTCGACACCGGCAGCGGCGGCTGGCGTCAGGGCTTTTTCTGGCCCGCGCCGGGGCGGCTGAGCGGGCGGTTCGGCGCGCAGCGTTTCTATCGCGGCGGCGAGGCCGGGGCCTATCATTCGGGCCTTGATCTGGCCGGCGGCGCGGGCGCGCCGGTGACGGCGCCCGCCGACGGTGTCGTCGTGCTGGCCACGCCCGTGCCGTTCACGCTCGAGGGGCGGCTGGTCATCATCGATCATGGCATGGGCCTCAACAGCGCGTTCCTGCATCTGTCGGCCATCGATGTGCGCGAGGGCGAGGCGGTGCGGCGCGGCCAGCGCATCGGCGCGATCGGTGCCTCCGGCCGGGTCACCGGGCCGCATCTGCACTGGGCGGTCAAATGGCGCGGCGCGCGGGTGGACCCGGCGACGCTGATCGATCCCGCCGCGCCGCCGCGCTGACCGCCGATCCGATTGCGTCGGCTCCGCCGCTCAAGGCCTTTGTTTTACCGCGGTTTCCGGGCCACGGGGCGAGTCCACCCGGCTCGAAAACGCGCTAGCCGACCCGCATCCCCTTGACCGCGCGGGCCTTGCCGAAGCGGATGAAGTAACTGCCCAGCGCCGCCTTGCGGATCGTCACCGCCTCCCCGGCCTTGGGCGGGAAGGTGATGGGCTCGCTCGTCTGCCACACCGCGCCATCCTCGATCGTGAAGCGCACATAGCCGCGCGGCACGACGGTCACGGTCACGACCTTGCTCGTCAGCTCGGTAAAGGCTTCTTCGCCCGCATCCGGCTTGTCCTTCTTGCCGGCCGCGTCCGGACGGTCGCCGAACAGCGACAGGTTGGGCAGGGCAAAGCCGAACAGCGACCGGCGGGTCTTGCGCACCTCCTGCTTGTCGAGGACCAGCAGCTCGCGCGTCTCGACCGAGCGGGACAGATTCTCTGCCGCCGCGTCATAACAGGCGAGCCGCCGGGCATTGTCGGACAGCGAGCGGCAGGCCTGCAGGTCGCGCAGCGCCGCCGGCTGCGGCCCTCCGGCACCCGAATCCTGCGCCTGTGCCGGAATGGCGACCAGCAGCCCCGCTGCCAGCACCGCATTCCCGATCGGCCGCACCCGTGCCGGACGTGCCATGAACCCCTCCCGAAAAACCATCCGCCGGAGGCCTGCTACCGGCCCGCCCGGCATAACGGGGTGCCCGGGCGGGGCGCAAGCGCGGGCGTGGCGGGGCGGTGTGTCCGTTTTGCTACAGTCTGCCAGAAACGAGATTATTTTATTGCGCCAACATTGTTTCCTGCGCCCGAAATCGCCTATCCACTGGCGCGATAGCTCATCTTTTTGTAGCTATGGACCATGTGTGGACCGGGCGAACCGGCCACCGCAAAGGGGAAAAGATATTATGCAGCTTGCTCTTCGTCGGCGCCTGCTTGCATCCACGGTGCTGATCGGCGCCTCGATGCTCAGCACGGCCGCTTTCGCGCAGGACGCCCAGACCGCCGAGACGGAAAAGGACGATACCATCGTCGTCACCGGCTCGCTCATCGCCAACCCGAATCTTGAGGCGTCGTCGCCCGTCACCTCGATCGGCAGCGAAGAAGCCCTGTTCCGTAACACCAACACCGCCGAGCAGCTTCTCCGCCAGCTGCCGGGTGTCACGCCCAGCATCGGCTCCGCGGTCAACAACGGCAATGGCGGCGCGGCGTTCGTCAACCTGCGCGGCCTGGGCACCAACCGTAACCTCGTGCTGCTCGATGGCGACCGGGTCACCCCGGCGAACCAGGGCGGCGCGGTCGACCTCAACATCATTCCGGTCGCGCTGATCGAGTCGACCCAGATCCTCACCGGCGGCGCGTCGACCACCTACGGCGCCGACGCCGTTTCGGGTGTTGTCAACTTCATCACCAAGCGTGACTTCACGGGGGTCGAGCTCAACCTCTCGAACCAGATCACCGAGCGCGGTGACGGCAACTATCTGCGCGCCGACCTGACGATGGGTGCGAGCCTCGACGATGGCCGCGGCAACGTCGTGTTCAGCATCGGCTATCAGGAAGCCGATCCGGTCTATCAGGGCGCGCGCGGTTTCTCGCGCTTCGGCATCAGCTCGACCAGCGGCCGCGCCGCCGGCGGCTCGCCGACCTCGGTGCCGTCGTCCTTTGCGCTGACCGGTCTGCCGCAGCAGCAGGTTTCGCCGGATGGTGCGTCGCTCGTCCCGGCCTATCAGGACTTCAACTTCAACCCGTTCAACATCTTCCAGACGCCGTTCCAGCGGTTCAACGTCTTCACCCAGGGCAATTACGAGATTGCCGATGGCGTTGAAGTCTATGGTCGCGCGCTGTATTCGAAGAACACGGTCCAGACGATCATTGCGCCGTCGGGCATCTTCGGCGAGGCGCTGAGCATCCCGGCGAACAATCCGTTCCTGACCACTGGGATCCGTAATCAGCTCTGCAGCGCGGCGGGCATTGCGGCTTCGGCCTGCACCCCCACGTCGACGACTGCGATCCCGATCCCGGCCGTCTATCGCCGTACCGTGGAACTCGGGCCGCGCATCAGCACCTTCGTCACTCAGGTGTTCGATTATCGTGCCGGTGTCCGGGTTGACGTGACCGACACGATCAAGGCGGATGTTTCGGCTTCTTACGGTCAGAGCGAGAATGACCAGACCCAGTCGGGTTATGTGCTTCGCTCGCGCGTCCAGCAGGCGCTGAACGCCAACAACGTCAACACCTGCACGAACACTGCCAACGGGTGCACGCCGCTCAACCTGTTCGGGCCGGCCGGCTCGATCTCGCCGGGCGCCGCCGCGTTCCTTTCGGGTGAGAGCCAGATCAGCTTCACCACTGCGCTTGCGCAGGTGCGTGGCGTGGTGTCGGGCGATTTCGGGGTTGCGCTGCCGTCGGCCAATGACGCCATTGGCTTCGCGGTCGGCGCCGAATATCGCAACTACCGCGCGTCGCGCGTGCCGGACTTCCTTGCCCAGCAGCCGGGCGAACTCGGCGGCGCAGGCGGTGCGGTTCTGCCGCTGCGCGGTGGTTATGACGTGTATGAAGCGTTCGGCGAAGTCATCGCGCCGCTCGTCCAGGACAAGCCGTTCTTCCAGGATCTGACCCTCGAAGCCGGCATCCGTTACTCGTCCTACACCGTCGATGCGCCGAGCAACCCGAGCTTCAAGGCCACGACCTGGAAGGCGGGCGGCAGCTGGACCCCGGTTGAAGGTCTGAAGCTGCGCGGTAACTATCAGCGCGCCGTGCGTGCGCCGAACATCGGTGAACTGTTCGCGCCGGTCGTCACCGGCCTGACCAACCTCGTCACCGATCCCTGCGCCTCGCTCGACGTGTCGAACCCGCCGATTCGGCGCAGCACCGGCCCGACGGGCATCCTGCGCGACGTCTGCCTTGCACAGGGCGCGCCGCTTGCCGGCATCAACAACATCCAGGATCCGGCTGCCGGTCAGGCCAATGGCACGGGTGGCGGCAACCCGAACATTCAGCCTGAAAAGTCGGACTCCTACACCATCGGTGTGGTGCTCCAGCCCCAAGCGATTCCGGGCCTGTCGGTCACGGTCGATTATTACAATATCGTCGTGAACAGCGCGATCACCGCGGCGACCCCGGGTGACGTGATCGGTGCCTGCTTCAACAACCTGACTGCAGCATCGGTGACCAGCGCGGCCTGCACCAGCATCCGCCGCAACCCGGTCAATGGCCGTCTGAGCGGTTCGACCGCGACGACGCTGGGTCTGCCGCAGCCGCTGACCAACCTGGGCCGTCTGTCGACGAACGGGATCGACCTCAGCGTCAACTACAACACGGATCTCGACTTCGCGAAGCTGTCGCTGTCGTTCAACGGCAACTGGACGCGGTCGATCAAGTTCCGTGCGTCGCCGACCGGTCTGAACCGTGAATGCGCCGGCTTCTATTCGACCAACTGCTCGCCGACCAGCGGTTCGCCGCAGCCGGAGTTCAGCTGGAACCAGCGCACCACCCTCAGCTTCGATATGGTCGACGTGTCGCTGCTGTGGCGTCACATCAGCGCCATCCAGTATGAGCCGGGCATCGGCACGCTGTTCAATGGTGCGATCACCGGCAACACCACGGTTGCTGGCCAGCGCGTCAACTTCAACCGTATCCCGGCATATAACTATTTCGATCTGTCGGTCCGGTTCGATCTTGGCGACAATCTGGACGTGACGCTGACGGCGCTGAACATGTTCGACAAGCAGCCGCCGATCGTCGGGTCGAACGCCGGGGCCACCGCTTACAATAGCGGCAACACCTTCCCGTCGACCTATGACGCGCTGGGCCGGACCTTCGCCGCGACTGCGCGCGTCAAGTTCTGACCCAATCCGGCAACGCCGGAGTGAAGAACGGGCGGGCCTTCCGGATGGAAGGCCCGCTCTTTTTTTGATCTGCTCCTGAAGCAGACCGGTTCCTCCGATCGCTGCGCAGACGACGATACGCAGTCGCCATCTGGCAACGGCCGATTATCGATTAGGAAGCAGGGCGCGCCGTGCGCCGGTCAGATCAGCGGATGATCGAGGATCTGCGCAATGCCGGCATTGCGGGCGACCGCGTCGGCCCAGACCAGCACCTTGTCATATTCGTCACGATGTTGTTCGGCCGCCCGGTCATAGGTGATCTGTCGATCGGCCCGTGAAAATCCCTCGCTCGTGCGCTTGGAATCGGTGTTGAACGCCGGACCGGCGAGTGTGGCCGCAATCCGGTCGGAGTCGAGCCCCAGCCGGAAATGCCCGGCCAGCGCCGAAATCGCGTCTGCCGGCCTGTCCAGAAACACCTCGCTGTCGAGTGTCCGCACACGGCCGGGACCGAACTCTGCCAGCAGGTCGCGGAACAGCGCATGCTGCGCCAGCCAGCCGGCCGCCGCGATCTGGAGGTCGGTCATGTGCAGCAGCGCATGATCGTCCAGGCCAAGCCTGGCGGGTAGCCCGTCAAGCCGCTGGATCCCGATCAGCGTCCTGACCCACAGCCGCCCTTCCATCCCCTTTTTGAGGATCGACGACAGGTAGATGGGCAGCGGCGCATGCAGGAACAGCGCCTGTGCCTCCGGCCGCATGGCCAGCGCCGCGCGGTAGAGGCCGAACATGACATTGGCGGGTTTGATCACCACCGATTCCGCGGGGTCGAAACCACGCGCCAGCAGCGTCAGCCCGTGATCGAGCATCTCCGCCACCGCCCGTGGCTGGGCGCCGCGATGCCGCCAGCCGACCAGATCGTTGATCAGCACCGGCTCCTTGAGCGCCAGTGCCACCCCGTCATGATCGAGCAGCCGCGCGATGAGTGTCGAACAGCAAAAGGCGGAATGGAAGATGAAGTGAACTGGCCGCCGCACCGGCTGGACTGCTGCCACCAGCGCGCGGCGGTCGACGGCATGAACCGCCCGCTCCGCCGGCAGATAGTCATCGGTGATGAAGGTCGATGCCCGGTGGTCGGCGCGCGATACGCGCGTCAGATGGATGGCGTCCCGCGTCGGATCGTAACGGTGGGCAAGCCAGCCGGCATCGCGTGCCGCCTCGGCGATGGACGGAGCGGTCATGGCCGGTCTCCCAGCCCGTCAATGGCCGGTGCCAGCATCGCCGCATAGTCACGCCAGCGCCCTGATGACCGGGAATGTAGTGGGCGGCGCACCTGCCAGGCGCTTGCGGTGCGGACCGGCGCGTCAATGCCGCTTGTCGTCAGGCACGCCTCGTCCCAGCCAAGGCCCATCCGTGCGATCACGTCACCCATCACCGCGCGAGGGTCTTGCACCAGCGCGTCATAATCGAGTGTCAGCACCGTGTCGCCGAACCGGTCGTGCCAATGGGCCATCAGGCGGTCATGCCCGTCGATCCAGTGGCGGATGTCGCCGAGGTCCCAGCCATAGGCGATGCTGTCATCGAACCTCAGGCTGAAGATCGACAGCATGTTGTCACGCCGGTCCCGCCGCGTGTGGATGAACACCGCCTCGGGGAACAGAGTGCGCAGCAGCGCCAGATGCAGGAAATTGTCGCACCTCTTGTCGCAGACAAAGCGTGCTCCCCCGCCGATCTGCCGCAGTTCGGCCAGATAATCGTCGCGCAGCCGGGCGAGCAGCGCAGGATCGGCCTGTGCGAGCCGGTCCGGATAAGGCTGCAGATGCTGATGGACGAACGCGGGGATCGTCTCCATTTCCCCTGCCGAGGCGATTGCGGGGTGCCGGGCGAGCAGTTGTTCGGCCAGCGTCGATCCCGAACGAAACAGGCCGAAGATGAACACCGGACACGGGCTTGCCGGATCGGACTGGTGGGGCGCGGGCTGGGCAAGGCCGGGCAGCGGGGGCATCGCTATCAGCGCGTCGATCAGCGCGTCGTGCCGCCGCCGGTCATAGCGGAGCGCCGGCGGAATCTGCTGGCGGACCAGGGCATTTCCCCGCGCCAGCGCCGCGAATGCGGCCGCGTGCGCGCCGAGCGCGTCCTGCGCGGCGCCAAGGGCGAACAGCAACTCGGCCTCATCGGCGGGCGCAAGGCCGGGCACGGCGAGATGGCGGGCAAGCGCATCGGCCGCCGCCGCTGCCTGACCCTCGACAATGTCCAGCCCGGCGATCCGGGCCAGATCGTGCCCATTGCCCGGTTCAAGCTCCAGCGCGCGCAGATAGGCGGCCCGCGCCTCGCCGGCCCGGCCCTCATCCTCGTGCAGCTGGCCAAGGTTGCGCCAGGCCAGAGCAAAACCGGGATTAAGCGCCGTCGCACGTTCCAGCTCGGCGCGGGCCGATGCCGGATCGGCCAGCTGTTCGGAAAAGATCGCCGCCCGGTTGAGATGCACTTCCTCGGCCCGCGCCACGCCCTGGGCGATTGCCGTGCCATAGGCGTCGAGCGCCGCGCCGAACCGCCGCGTATGGCGCAGCGCATAGCCAAGGTTGAACCACGCATCCGGCGCCCGGTCCCCCCGGCAAGCGCCTGACGATAGGCGGCAATCGCCGCGTCAAGGCGCCCGGCATGCAGGTCGCGGTCGGCCTGGGTCAGAAGAAGAGACGAAGATATCTGCATCGCGCCGTTTTTGGCATGGCCGGGCCGGTGATGCCACCATCAACCGGCCCGGCATCCGGTGTGGCGCCTCAGCCCACCATCAGGTTCAGCCGCCCGTCGCCTTCATCGACCTTCACCGTTGCGCCGTCGCGCACCGCGCCGCTCAGGATCATTTCGGCAAGCGGATCCTGCAGATGGCGCTGCACCGCGCGCTTGAGCGGGCGGGCACCATAGATCGGGTCATAGCCGACCCGGCCCAGCCATGCGCGCGCCGCGTCGGTCAGGTCGAGCCTGATCTTGCGGTCCGCGAGCAGCCGGCCGACCCGGCCGACCTGGATGTCGACGATCGGCCCCATATGCTGCTGGCCGAGGCGGTGGAACAGGATGATCTCGTCAAGCCGGTTGAGGAATTCCGGGCGGAAATGCCCGCGCACGATCTCCATCACCTGCGGCTCCACGCTCGCCACATCCTCGTCCTCGGCCACCTGGCTCAGGAACTGGCTGCCAAGGTTCGAGGTCAGGATGATGAGCGTGTTCGAAAAGTCCACGGTGCGGCCCTGGCCGTCGGTCAGCCGGCCATCGTCCAGCACCTGCAGCAGGATGTTGAACACATCGCCATGCGCCTTCTCGACCTCGTCGAACAGCACGACCTGATAGGGCCGCCGCCGGACCGCCTCGGTCAGCACGCCGCCTTCTTCATAGCCGACATAGCCCGGCGGCGCGCCGATCAGCCGCGCGACCGAATGCTTTTCCATGAACTCCGACATGTCGATGCGCACCATCGCGGCGGCATCGTCGAACAGAAACTCGGCCAGCGCCTTGGTCAGCTCGGTCTTGCCGACGCCGGTCGGGCCGAGGAACAGGAAGGAGCCGAGCGGGCGGTTGGGATCCTGCAGCCCGGCGCGCGCGCGGCGCACGGCGGTCGACACCGCGCGCACCGCATCGGCCTGACCGATCACGCGCCTGGCCAGCACGCTTTCCATCTGCAGCAGCTTTTCGCGTTCGCCCTCGAGCATCCGGTCGACCGGAATGCCGGTCCAGCGCGACACGACGCCGGCAATGTCGTCGGCGGTCACCTCCTCGCGCAGCATCGCCCCGGCGGCGGCCGACTGGGCATCGGCAAGCTGCTTTTCCAGCCCCGGAATGATGCCATAGCTCAGCTCGCCGGCACGGGCGAGGTCGCCGGCGCGCTGCGCCTGTTCAAGCTGCAGCCGCGCCTGGTCGAGCTGTTCCTTGATCCGCGCCTCGCCGGCGATCTTTTCCTTTTCCGCCTGCCAGCGGCCGGTCAGGTCCGCCGATTGGCGTTCCAGCCCGGCCAGTTCCGTCTCGAGCGCCGCCAGCCGGTCGCGCGAGGCCTGGTCGCTTTCCTTCTTCAGCGCCTCGCGTTCGATCTTGAGCTGGATGATGCGCCGGTCGAGCGTCTCGATCTCCTCGGGCTTGCTCTCCACCTCCATGCGCAGGCGCGAGGCGGCCTCGTCCATCAGGTCGATCGCCTTGTCGGGCAGGAAGCGGTCGGTGATGTAGCGGTTGGACAGCGTCGCCGCCGCCACGATCGCGCTGTCGGTGATGCGCACCCCGTGGTGCAGCTCATATTTCTCCTTCAGCCCGCGCAGGATCGAGATCGTGTCCTCGACCGTCGGTTCATCGACGAACACCGGCTGGAAACGCCGCTGCAGCGCCGGGTCCTTCTCGACATATTTGCGATATTCATCGAGCGTGGTCGCGCCGATGCAGTGCAGCTCGCCACGGGCCAGCGCGGGCTTCAGAAGATTGCCGGCATCCATCGCGCCTTCCGATTTGCCCGCGCCGATCAGCGTGTGCATCTCGTCGATGAACAGGATGATGTCGCCTTCGGCCTGGCGCACCTCGTCGAGCACGCCCTTCAGCCGTTCCTCGAACTCGCCGCGATATTTGGCCCCGGCGATCAGCGCGCCCATGTCGAGCGCCATCAGCCGCCGGTCCTTGATCCCGTCGGGCACGTCGCCATTGGCGATGCGCAGCGCCAGCCCTTCGGCGATCGCGGTCTTGCCCGTGCCCGGTTCGCCGATCAGCACCGGGTTGTTCTTGGTCCGCCGGGCAAGGATCTGGATCGTGCGGCGGATTTCCTCGTCGCGGCCGATCACCGGGTCGAGCTTGCCCTCGCGCGCCGCCTCGGTCAGGTCGCGGGCGAACTTCTTGAGCGCATCATACCGGTCCTCGGCCGATGCGGTGTCGGCGCTGCGCCCGCCGCGCAGCGCGTTGATCGCCGTGTTGAGCGCCTCGGCCCCGACTCCGGCCTTGGCGAGCGCCTTGCCCGCCGCAGTGGTCGTGGAGAGCGCCAGCGCCAGCAGCAGCCGCTCCACCGTGACAAAGCTGTCGCCGGCCTTTTGCGCGACCTGTTCGGCCTGATCGAGCACGCGCACCGCATCATTGTCGAGGCCCGGCGTCGCCTGCGCGCCCGAGCCGGAGACGGCGGGTAGCCTGGCCAGCGCGGCATCGGTTTCGGCAAGCGCCAGCGCCGGATCGCCGCCCGCATTGCGGATCAGCCCGGCGGCCATGCCCTCCTTGTCGTCGAGCAGCGCCTTCAGCAGATGTTCGGGCGTGATGCGCTGATGGCTCAGCCGGATGGCGATGGTCTGCGCCGCCTGGAGAAAGCCCTTCGCCCGGTCGGTGAATTTGTCGAGGTTCATATCGGCCCCTGTCGGATCGCTGATGACACATGTAGTGTTGCCATTTGGCAACACAAGATGGCGATGCCGACATGCTGGCCGGGCATTGGCAGCGGCAAAATAGGGACTGATCCGGAGCGATGGCGGGGCGCGGCCATCGGCCTGCGCCCCGCCATCGGGCGCGGCTTAACGGGCGGTCCCGGCGGGCTTGAAGAAGCTGTCCGCCTTCCAGGCCGGTGCTGTGGGCGCATCGGCGATTTCCTTGGCGATCAGATAGTTGATCTTTGCAAACTTCGCCCCTGCCGCCCAGTCGATCGGCAGTGCCGGGCTGTCGCTGACCTTGTGGTAATGGGTCGACAGGAAGCTGGTGAACTGCTTGTCGCCGCCATTGCCGAAGCCGGTCATCAGGAACACCGAGGGAATGCCCTCGCGCACGAACTTGTAATGATCCGAGCGGGTGAACAGCCCTTCCTGCGGCAGCGGATCGGGGCTGAGCGCGATGCCGAGCGCGCTGCCGGCCCGCGCGACCGCATCACCCAGCGTCGAATGATTGGCGCCAAAGGCGATGACGTCGGTGAAGTCATAGAGCAGCACCGGCATGTCGAAGTTGACGACGCCCACCACCTTGCCGGGGACGACCGGGTGCTTGGCGAGATATTCGGCGCCCAGCAGGCCCTTTTCCTCGGCGGTCAGCGCGGCGAGCAGGATCGGCCGGCGCGGCTTGACCCCGCTGGTCACAAAAGCGCGCGCCACCTCGATCAGCGTGGCGACGCCGGTCGCATTGTCCATCGCGCCGTTGAAGATCTGGTCGCCCTTGCGCGCCGGATCGGTGCCGACATGGTCGAGATGCGCGGTCAGCAGCACATATTCATTCGCCAGCGCCGGATCCGAACCGGGGATCATGCCGATGACATTGGTGCTCGACAGCTTGCCCAGGCTGGTCCGGCGCGTGATCGATACTTCGGGCTTGAGCGCGAAGCCGCGCGGGCGGCCGCCCTGCTTGTCGGCCTCTGCCAGCACATCGGCGAGCGTCCGGCGCGCGCCGGCGAACAGCGCCTCTGCCGGGGCGGTGTCGAGCGTCGCGGCAATCTCGATCCCCGGCGCGAGGGCAAAGGCCTTGCCGTCCGGCTGCGCCCAGCCGATCGACTTCTCACCCGCGCGGTGGGCGAGCACGTCGAAGCCGTAGCGCTTCTGGTCGGCGAGCGTGCGGAGGGTGATGATGCCGCGCGCGCCGCGATCCTGGGCAAAGCGGGCCTTCATCGAGTTCAGATGCGCGCCGATCTCGCTCGGCGTGCCCTTGGGTGACCCGGCGAGGACGACGACATATTTGCCGCGCACGTCGAGCCCGCGATAATCGTCAAAGCCCGCCGCCGGCGCGTCGAGGCCGAAGCCGACAAACACCGCCTGGGCGGTCAGCGTCTGCGCCTCGGCCAGCGTGCTCGGCCCGATCGCCGCCTGCTTGGCGGCATCGAAGCTGACCCCGCCGATGCTGAGCGTCGGGGCGTCGGCGCGCAGCGCGGTCACGAACGGCACATTCTGATACCAGCCGGCAGCGCCGGTGCCTTCGCCCGCCGGGACGAGCCCCAGCCCGGCAAACTGATTGGCGACATAGGAGGCGGCGATGTCATAGCCGCGCGAGCCGGTGTCGCGCCCCTCGAGCAGGTCGCTCGCCAGGAAATCGACATGGCTGCGGAACCGTTCGGCGGTGAACTCGGGCTCGGCGGCGCTGGCCGGGGTGAAGGCGGCCATGAGCGCGGCGGCGCTGGTCATGGCAAGAGCGAGGCGTCTGATCGGCATGTCCTGTCCCTGAAATCGCTGTTGTCGCGCCAAGCCTAGCCCAAGCCCCGCCACAGCCGCCAGCGGCACGGGGGCGGGGCGCACAAGCCGGCGTGCAGTTGGTCGATCCCCATCGGCCGTTGATCGAAGCCGGCGGCGGCGGGCCGGTCTGCGCCGTCCGGTCCCGGTGCCGCATTCTCCGCCTGCCGCCCCTTGCCCTTGCGCGCTGCCCGGCTAGGATCGCGCCCGGTGGGGAGCTTGCCGCGCGCGACGCGCCGGCCCGCATTGCCCCGTATCTGACCTTATCAGGCACCGGGCCGTTCCCGGTGCCCGTCCGCATCCAGGGAGTCTTCATGACCCAGACCAAGCGTTCCTCGACCCGCCTCATGCTGCTGGCGGCCGCTTTGCTCGCCTCCGCGGCCCAGCCGGTCGCGCTTCAGGCCCAGCAGGCCGCGCCCGTCGCCGCGCTTGTCGACACGGTGTCGATCCCGCATGAAAGCTTCACCCTGGCAAATGGTCTGCGCGTCATCGTCTCCACCGACCGCAAGGCACCGATTGTCGCGGTTTCGGTCTGGTACGATGTCGGGTCCAAGCATGAGCCCAAGGGCAAGACCGGCTTTGCCCATCTGTTTGAACATCTGATGTTCAACGGCTCCGAAAACGCGCCCGGCGACTTCTTCGAGCCGCTGCAGCAGATCGGCGCGACCGATTTCAACGGCACCACCTGGTTTGATCGCACCAATTATTTCGAGACCGTGCCCGCCCCGGCGCTCGAGCGGGTGCTGTTCCTGGAAAGCGACCGCATGGGCCATTTGCTCGGCGCGGTGACGCAGGAGAAGCTCGATAACCAGCGCGGCGTCGTCCAGAACGAGAAGCGGCAGGGCGACAACCAGCCCTATGGCCTGGTCGAATATGCGCAGCTGCGGGCGCTCATTCCCGCCGACCATCCCTATGGCCATTCGACGATCGGCTCGATGGCCGATCTGGACGCGGCGAGCCTTGAGGACGTCAAGACCTGGTTCCGCACCCATTATGGCCCGAACAATGCCGTGCTGGTGCTGGCCGGCGACATTGATGCGGCCACCGCCCGCCCGCTGGTCGAGAAATATTTCGGCGACATTCCGCGCGGGCCGCAGCAAAAGGCCGTCGCCGCGCCGGTGCCGACGCTCAAGAGCCGGCTCGACGAGGTGATGAAGGACGATGTCGCGACGACGCGGATCTACCGTCAATGGGCGGTGCCGGGCCTGACCGACAAGGACGCCCCGGCGCTCGACGTCGCCGCCGTCGTGCTGGGCGGGCTGGACAGCTCGCGGCTCGACAATGCGCTGGTCCGCCGCGACCGCGACGCCGTGCGGGTGAGCGCTGAATATCAGCAATTCGCCCAGCTCGGCTTTTTCGAGGTGCAGGTCGATGTGAAGCCGGGCGTCGATGCCGAGGCGGTCGGCCGCAAGCTTGACCAGCTGATCGCCGATTTCATCCGCACCGGCCCGACGGCGGACGAGGTGCAGCGCGCGGTGACGCGCGAGGCATCGGGGCGGATCGCCGCGCTCGAAGCCGTTGGCGGCTTCGGCGGCAAGGCGGTGACGCTGGCCGAAGGCGCGCTCTATGCCGGCGATCCGGCCTTTTACAAAAAGCAGCTTGCCGCCTATGCGGCGGTGTCCCCGGCGCGGGTCAAGGCGGTGATGGGCAAATGGCTGACCCGTCCGGTCTATGCGCTGTCGGTCGTCCCCGGCAAGCGCGAGGCCTATGAGGAAGCCAAGGGCGTCAGCGGCGCGACCTTCGCGCCTGCCTATTACCGCGCCCCGGCCGAGGGCGACCAGCCCCAGGCCGCGCCGTCGCGCCTGCCGCTGGCGGCGGTCGACCGTTCGACCCCGCCGCCCGTCGGCCAGATCGCCGATCTCGATTTCCCCGATGTGCAGCGCACCACGCTGTCGAACGGGATCGAGATCGTCTATGCTGCGCGCAGCGCCGTTCCCGTCACCCAGCTGACGATCAGCTTCGATGCCGGCGTCGCCGCCGATCCGGCCGACCGGCTGGGGTTGCAGGCGCTGACGCTTGCCATGCTTGATGAAGGCACGACCAGCCGGTCGTCGATCCAGATCGCCGAGGCCAAGGAGCGGCTGGGTGCCAACATCACCAGCTCGGCCTCGCTTGATCGCACCAATATCGGGCTGTTCGCGCTGTCGGCCAATCTGCGGCCGTCGATCGACCTGCTCGCCGACATCGTCCGCAACCCGGCCTTTGCGGCGGACGAGGTGACGCGCCTCAAGGGCGAGCAGCTGGCGCGGATCGCGCAGGAGCTGAAAAGCCCCGGCGGCCTTGCCCAGCGCACGCTGGCCCCGGTGCTGTTCGGCGCGGGCCACCCTTATGGCAAGCCGGCGAGCGGCAGCGGCGATCCCGCCCGTGTCGCTGCGCTGACCCGTGACGATCTGATCGGGTTCCAGCGCGCCTGGCTGCGCCCCGACAAGGCGCGGATCTTCGTCGTGTCCGACCGGCCGCTCGCCGAAGTGCGCGCCGCGCTCGAGGCGGGCTTTGGCAGCTGGCGCGGCGAAGGCCCGGCCGCGACCAAGGATTTCGCGGTCGCCGTGCCCGCGCCCCAGCCGCGCATCATCCTTGTCGACCGGCCGGGTTCGCCCCAGTCGCTGATCTATGCGGGGCAGCTGACCTCGCTCAAGGGCGCGGACGAGCTGCTGCCGGTGCTGTCGGCCAATGACGTGCTGGGCGGCAATTTCCTGTCGCGCATCAACATGGACCTGCGCGAGACCAAGGGCTGGTCCTATGGCGTGCGCGGCGGCTTCAACCGGCTGCTCAACAATGTGCCCTATCTGATCTCCGCCCCAGTCCAGGCCGACAAGACCGGGGAGGCGATCGCCGCGCTGCGCCAGGACATCACCGAGTTCCTGACCAGCAAGGGCGTCACGCCTGAGGAAACCCAGCGCACGATCAACGGCTTTGTCCGCGAACTGCCCGGCAGCTTCGAGACTGGCGGCGACGTGCTCGGCGCGATGCAGACCAATGTGCTGTTCGGCCGGCCGGACAATTATTACGAAACCGTCGCCGCCAAATATCGCGCGCTGACCGGCCCGGCGATGGATCAGGCGATCCGCGGCGTGCTCGATCCGTCGAAGTTCGTCTGGGTCGTGGTGGGCGAGGCGGCGCGGGTCAAGCCGCAGCTTGACAGCCTTGGCCTGCCCGTGGAGGTCAGGACCGCGCCCGGCGCGCAGTAAGACCCGATTCAAGGAGAGAGAGAATGTCGCAGATCGATGGCGAATGGGATTGCATCACCAAGTCGC
This sequence comes from Sphingomonas changnyeongensis, assembly GCF_009913435.1. Lineage (NCBI taxonomy): Bacteria > Pseudomonadati > Pseudomonadota > Alphaproteobacteria > Sphingomonadales > Sphingomonadaceae > Sphingomonas > Sphingomonas changnyeongensis. The sequence goes on from NZ_CP047895.1 coordinate 1,078,612, forward strand.
CGCTGGGTGAGCAGAAGTCGGTGTTCACGATCAAGACCGACGGCGACACCTTCACCGGCAGCAATGCCGGCCCGACCGGCACCCTCGAGGTCGCCGACGGCAAGATCGACGGCAACACCCTGACCTGGAAGATGGACATGAAGGTGCCGATGCCGATGACGCTGACCTGCACCGGCACTGTCGATGGCGACACGCTGAATGCTCAGGTGAGCGCCGGCGCGTTCGGCAGCTTCCCGATGACCGGCACCCGCCGCGGCTGACCGGATATTCCCCCTTTCCCCGCCAGGCGGGGAAAGGGGTTGTTTTTTGCGCGCCTCACGGCGCGGTCGCGGCACCGGGAGTTTTGGTGTTTGTCGCGGCACCGGCCCGCTCCCCCACCCGGCCACCCAACGGCAGTATCATATGGGTGGCCGGGTGGGGGAGCGGGCCGGTGCCGCCCCCGCGCCGTGAGGCGCGCAAAGAAACCCGCACCGCAACAAACCCGCTCAGCGGGTCACGCGCGTCACATGTCCCATTTTGCGGCCCGGGCGCACGGTCTTGCCGTAAAGGTGCAGCTTGGCCGCCGGATCGGCGAGGATTTCGGGCCATTTGTCGGCGTCCGCGCCGATCAGGTTGAGCATCTGGGCGCTCTGCCCGGTCAGCCCCGTGGCACCCAGCGGCAGGCCGCACACCGCGCGGACATGGTTTTCGAACTGCGACGTGACCGCGCCTTCGATCGTCCAGTGGCCGCTATTGTGCACGCGCGGGGCCATTTCGTTGAACACCGGCCCGTCGGCGGTCGCGAAGAATTCGAGCGTCAGCACGCCGACATAATCGAGCTCCGCCGCCACCTGCCGGGCGAGCGCGACCGCCGCATCGGCCTGGGCCAGCACCGCCGAAGGTGCCGGCACGTGCGAGGTGTCGAGGATGCCGTCGCGGTGGACATTGTGGGGCGTGTCCCACACCGCGACCGTGCCGTCGGCGGCGCGGCACAGGATCACCGAATATTCGGCAAAGAAGGTGACAAACCCCTCAAGGATCGACGGCACCCGCCCGATCGCGTCCCAGGCGGCGGCCAGATTGGCATCGGGGCCGAGCCGAACCTGCCCCTTGCCGTCATAGCCGAGCGAGCTGGTCTTGAGGATCGCCGGCGCGCCGATCGCGGCAAAAGCGGCGTGCAGCCCGTCCAGATCCTCGACGATGCGGAACGGCGCGGTGCGCCCGCCAAGCGCTGCGACCAGCGCCTTTTCCGAATGCCGCGTCCGCGCCACTTCGAGCGCGCGCCGCCCGGGGCGGATGGGCACCAGCGGCGCCAGCAGGTCGAGTGCCGCGGGCGGCACATTTTCAAACTCATAGGTGACGACGCCCACTTCGCCGGCAAAGCGGGCGAGCGCGTCGGCATCGTCATAACCGGCCTGGGTCCAGCCGGCGGCCACCTCGGTGGCCGGGCCGCTCGCCTCGGGGGCGTAGATATGGGTGCGATAGCCAAGCTCGGCTGCCGCGATCGCCAGCATCCGGCCAAGCTGGCCGCCGCCCAATATGCCGATCGTGCCGCCGGGCGCGAGGATCATGCCGGCTCGACCGCGACCGCGTCGGTCTGGTCGCGGCGCCAGCGGTCCAGCCGCTCCGCCACTTCGGGGGCGGTGCCGGCAAGCATCGCGGCGGCAAACAGCGCGGCGTTGATCGCGCCGGGCTTGCCGATCGCGAAGGTGCCGACCGGGATGCCGCCGGGCATCTGGACGATCGACAACAGGCTGTCGAGCCCCGACAGCGCCTTGGATTCAACCGGCACGCCCAGCACCGGCACCGGCGTCATCGACGCGGCCATGCCGGGCAGGTGCGCGGCCCCGCCGGCCCCGGCGATGATCGCGCGCAGCCCCCGGCCGGATGCGGCGCGGGCATAATCGTAAAGCCGCTCGGGCGTGCGGTGCGCCGACACGATCCGGCATTCATGCGCGATGCCGAGCGCGGTCAGCGTGTCGGCGGCATGGCGCATCGTCTCCCAGTCGGACTGGCTGCCCATGATGATGCCGATCACCGGCGCTGTGTCCGCCATTTCTGCCCCTTTCACCCGGAGCCCGGCTTCTATCCACGCCCCCGGCCATGGCAATGCAGGTCGGGGGTTGGGACGGGCCGTCAGCGCTCGCTCAGATAATAGCGCTCGACCGGGCGCAGATCATTGTCGAGCCGGAAGACGATGGGCTGGCCGGTCGGGATTTCGAGGCCGGTGATGTCGGCATCCGAAATGCCCGACAGATGCTTGACCAGCGCGCGCAGCGAATTGCCATGCGCGGAAATCAGCACGCGCCGCCCGGCGGCCAGTTCGGGCGCGATGCGCGCCTGAAAATAGGGCAGCACGCGGGCGATGGTGTCCTTCAGGCTTTCGGTTGCCGGCACCGCGATGCCGGCATAGCGGCGGTCGGCCGACAGGTCGAACGCGCTGCCCGGCTCCAGCGGCGGCGGCGGGATGTCGAAGCTGCGCCGCCAGATCTTCACCTGCTCGTCGCCGTGGCGCGCCGCCGTCTCGGCCTTGTCCAGCCCGGTCAGCCCGCCATAATGGCGCTCGTTGAGCCGCCAGTCCTTCTCGACCGGCAGCCACAGCCGGCCCATCGCCTCGAGCGCGAGGTTGAGCGTCTTGATCGCGCGGGTCTGCAGGCTGGTGAAGCAGCAGTCGAAATCCAGCCCCTTGGCGGCCATCAGCTCACCCGCGGCGCGCGCCTCGGCCACGCCCAGCTCGGTCAGGTCGACATCCCACCAGCCGGTGAAGCGGTTTTCCAGATTCCAGGCCGACTGGCCGTGGCGGATGAGGACAAGGGTCTTGAGATCGGCACTCGACATGGCGGGTCGGAATCCTGTGTCGTGGGTCGTGTCGCGCCGGCCCTATCCGAGCGGCGCGGGCGGTGCAAATCGTCGGGGGCGCGTGAGAGTGGTGTTGCGCGCCGTGGGACGTGTGGTTTTTTGCTTGGGAAGAACGGCACCGGCCCGCTCCCCCACCCGGCCTCCCATATGATACTGCCGTTGGGTGGCCGGGTGGGGGAGCGGGCCGGTGCCGCCCCCGCGCCGCAAGGCGCGCAACAAACAACGAGCGCGCCGACAGGCGCCTCGAAACCAAACCCGCTCACACCTCGTCGATCATCTCGGCCAGCACCTCCAGACAGTCGGCGGCCAGTTTTTTGGCCCGGTCCGGCGACCAGCCGAGAACCGTGTCGGGATTGTCGCCATGGTCCTTGAACGGCATTTCCAGCGTCATCGCCAGCGCGCCGTGCCGTTCGGCGACCTGGTTGGTCGACATCGCCAGATTGGCCTTCCCCGGCGGGGCGGTGTCATAGCCCTTCTCGGTCTGGAAATCGGGGCTGCGCGCGGCAAGCAGGGTGCGGAAGCGGTGGTAACGCGCGCCCTGCGCCTCGGTCCATGACGGGATGCCTTCGAACCCGGCGATGAAATTGGCCGGGATCGCCTCGTCGCCATGCACGTCGATGGCGACGTCGACGCCGCTCGCATCCATCGCCGCGCGCACGGCAAGCACTTCGGGGCTGCGCTCCGCGCTCGGCGCATGCCATTCGCGGTTGAGATTGATGCCCGCGGCGTTGGTGCGCAGATGGCCGCGGAAGCTGCCGTCCGGGTTCATGTTGGGCACGATGTGAAACGTCGCGTGCGCGCGCAGCCGCCGGGCGGTGGCATCGCCGGGATCGGTCAGCTTTTCCAGCGCGCCTTCGGCCCACCATTCGGCCATCGTCTCGCCCGGATGCTGGCGCGCATAGAGCCAGACCTGCTTGGGACCGTCGCCAAGCGTCAGCATGTCGAGCGGACGGCCGTCGAGCGTCTGGCACAGCTCGCGCTGGGCAACGCCGGGGCGCGCCGCCATGCGCGCCACCAGATCATAATGCCGCTCCAGCGAATAGGGCGCGAAATAGGCGACCCACAGCGCATTGCCCGCCGGGCGGACGCGGATGGTGAGCACGCCGTCCTGATAATCGGTGTCGGCCAGCCGCCAGCTTTCGCGGTCGTCCGACACCCGCGCGCGGTAGCCGGGCCAGCCGAGCGGATAGGCGGCACCGGCGGCGTTCAGGATGCGCAGGGTGAGCGTCCGCCCGGCGGCATTGCCGATCCGGAAATGAAACCATTGGTAGAAATCGGACGCATGGTCGGTTTCGATTTCGAGATCGGCCTCATTGCCGTGGATGGCGAGGACGCGGATGTTGCCGCTGTCGAAGCGGCTGGAAATGCTGAAGCTCATGGGACGGTGATAGTCCGCCCCGATTCGCCCGGAAAGCCCCCGAACAGCGCGGCGGCAAGCCGGGCTGCGCCGAGGCCGGGCTGGGCGGCGGGGGCCTTTTCGCGCGCTTCCATCCGCGCCCGGCCTTCCCACATCACCGTCCCGTCGGCGCGGCGCTTGAGCTGGACGGCAAGCTGGCTGGCGGTGATCGCGCTGGGCCCGCCGCCGCCCAGCGCGATGCTCAGCCCGCCGCCAAAGCCGCCGCCGCCCCCGCCGGTCGCGCCGCCCACCCCGATCGTGACCGGCGATGAACGGGGCGGGGCCGCGCGCGTGTTCCGTTCAATGCCGACCACCGCGACATAAAGCGCGTTCGCGACCGTGTCGGTCGGTACATAGCCGATCTGGCGCAACTCATCGGTGACGGCGGCGGCATGGGCGCCATATTCAAGGCTGGCCGCGTCGGTGCCGGGCGCGGGTTCCACGAAGATGGTGCCGCGCTCGATCGTGCGGTCGAGATGGAAACGGGTGACATTGACCGGCGGCACCGCCGTCGCGCAGGCGGCCAGCGCCTGAACCATACCGACAAGCGCCGCCGCCAGCACCAGCCGCCGGCCGGGCCGCGATGCGGGGACCGGGCCTGTAACAGCGCGGCCCGTGACAGCGTGGCCCGTGACAGCGTGGTGGGCGGCGGGGGCGGACGGGATCGGAAAAACGGGCATGGCGCGGACCTCGGCGGCTTGCGGCCGGTCGGATGGCCGGCCATCGGCCGACGCTACCGGCTTCGCCAGGCGGTTGAAAGGGCCGATCCCCGCACCGCGGCCCGCCCAGCCTTGACGCCTGCCGGTGGCTCGACTAGGCGGGCGCGTCCTTTTTCAGCCTTTTCACAAGATTCGAGCAAGATTCGCGCCATGAAAATCCGTAACTCTCTGAAGTCCCTCAAGGACCGTCATCGCGACAACCGCGTCATCCGTCGTCGCGGCCGCACCTATGTGATCAACAAGACCAACCGCCGGTTCAAGGCCCGCCAGGGCTGATCCGCAATGGCGGTGTCGGCCGTCGTCTTTGACGTCGGCAATGTCCTGTTTTCATGGGACCCGCGCTTCCTTTACGAGCGCCTGATCAGCGATGATCAGGCGCTTGACGTGTTTCTGCGCGATGTCGTCACCCATGACTGGCATTTCCAGCATGATGCCGGCCGCCCCTTCGCCGAGACGCAGGCGGAGCTGAGCGCGCGTTTCCCCGAACATGCCGGGCTGATCGCGCTCTGGGGTCCGCGCTTCAACGACAGTGTCGGGCCGATGATCCCGGGCATGGCCGATCTGGTCGCGGCGCTCGACGCGCGCGGCGTGCCGCTGTTCGCGATCACCAATTTCTCCGACGAGTTCTGGCCGCCCTTCCGCGCCGCCCATGCGCCGCTGTTCGACCGGTTCCGCGATATCGTCGTCTCCGGCACCGAAAAGCTGGTGAAGCCCGATCCGGCGATCTACCGGCTGGCGCTCGACCGGTTCGGGGTTGCGGCCGATGCCGCGATCTTCATCGACGACCGGGCGGAAAACATCGCCGGCGCCGAATCGGTCGGGCTGCGCGGCCATCTGTTCCGCGACGCGCCGACGCTGGCGCAGGAACTGACGGCGCTGGGCCTGCTCTGACAGCGCCGCCGGGTTAAGTCCACCCGGCTCGAAGACGATCTAGGCGGGCAGACCGGCCAGCACCGCCCCGCGCGCCGCTGCCCATTCGGCGCGGACATCGGGATCGGCTTCAGCGTCGGTGCGCGGGGGCGCCAGCGCCGCCAGCCTTGAGCCGTCGATCCGCGCGAGCGCCCAGATCGCTGCGCCGCGCACAATCGGCGCGGGATCGTCGATCAGCGCCGCAACCGCGTCGCCAAGCGCGGGATCGCCGCCATTGCCGGCAGCGATCAGGCAGTTGCGCACCATCCGGTCGCGGCCGATCCGCTTGACCGGCGAGCCGGCGAACACCTGACGGAAGCCCCTATCGTCAAGCGCCAGCAGATCCGCGAGCGCCGGCGCGGTCAGCTCGGCGCGCGGATGGAAGGCGAGATTGGCCGCCGCGCTGCGGGCGAATTTGTTCCACGGGCACACGGCCAGACAATCGTCGCAGCCATAGATGCGGTTGCCGATGCCGGGGCGGAGATCGGGCGGGATCGGCCCTTTGTGCTCGATCGTCAGATAGGAAACGCAGCGCCGCGCATCGATCCGGTAGGGTGCGGGAAAGGCCTGGGTCGGGCAGGCGCGCTGGCAGGCGTCGCAGCTGCCGCAGCGGTCGCGGCCGGGCGCGTCGGCGGCCAGATCGAGCGTCGTGAAGATCATGCCCAGGAACAGCCAGCTGCCGTCGCTGCGGCTGACCAGGTTGGTGTGCTTGCCCTGCCAGCCGAGCCCGGCGGCTTCGGCGAGCGGCTTTTCCATCACCGGCGCGGTGTCGACGAACACCTTCACATCCCCGCCCGCGCGGCCGACCAGCCAGCGCGCCAGCTCCTTCAGCTTCTTCTTGACGACATCATGATAGTCGCCGCCCTGCGCATAGACCGAAATGCGGCCGACCGCCGCCTGATCGGCAAGCGCGAGCGGGTCGAGCGCGGGCGCATAGCTGAGGCCAAGCGCGATCACCGAGCGCACCTCGGGCCACAGCCCCGCCGGGGCCGCGCGCTGATCGGCACGGCTTTCCATCCAGATCATCTCGCCATGCGCGCCCTCGGCCAGCCAGCGGCGCAGCCTCTCGCCGGCGCGCGGCGCGGCGTCGGCGCGCGCGATGCCGCAGGCGGCAAAGCCGAGGGCGCGGGCCTCTGCCTTCAGCGCGGCTTCGACGCTGCCCTGCGGCGTCGGTGGAATGGGTGGTCCTGGCATCTGCGGCATCTCTTGGCGCGTCTTGTGCGCGGTTCGCCCGCTTCTCCGGCGGTGGCGCTGAGCTTAACCCAGCCGGCCCCGCGCGGCGAGGCGGAACCCGTGTCATTTCTGCAACGCACAATCAGTTCTTTCGCGGACGCAAATCGAATCGCGCCCTTGTCACGGATTCGCAATATACCCGGCTCAAGGGGCCTGCGACCGTGCGCCGGGTTAACAAGGCGTGAAGGCCCAGAACAGGGGAAAGCAATGAGGAATCGTCTCTTTATCGGCGCGGCCGTTGCTGCGCTCATCGCACCTGCGGCCGTCCAGGCGCAGGAAATCACCTCGGTGATTCGCGGCACCGTGACCAATGGCGGCGTTCCCGTCGCCGGTGCGACCGTCACCGCCGTCCATGTCCCCTCGGGCACGCGCTCGACCGCCACGACCGACGCCAATGGTGCGTTCAACCTGTCCGGCCTGCGTGCCGGCGGTCCGTTCACCGTGTCGGTCAACGACAATCAGGCGCAGATTTCCGACATCAACACCGTGCTCGGCACGCCCTATGACCTGCCGATCGAGCTCGCCGATTTCTCGCAGGACATCGTCGTCACCGCCGCGGCGGTCGTGAAGGCGGGCAACATCTCGCAGGGCCCGGCCACGCTGCTGACCGCGCAGCAGATCTCGACGATCGCGACCATCAACCGCGACGTGCGCGACCTGTCGCGCCGCGACCCGTTCGCGCGCCTGTCCGACTCGCCGGGCGGCGGCCGCGCCGTTTCGTTCGCCGGCCAGAACCCGCGCTTCAACCGCTTCACCGTCGACGGTGTGCCGGTCACCGATAACTTCGGCCTCAACCCCGACGGCCTGCCGACCCGCCGGTCGCCGATCCCGCTCGATGCGATCGGCCAGTATCAGACCCGCGTTGCGCCGTTCGACGTCCGCGAAGGCAACTTCCAGGGCGGCGTCGTCAACGTCGTGCTGAAGTCGGGCACCAACGAGTTCCACGGCACCGGCTTCTACGCCTACACGGCCGACGAACTGCAGGGGAACCGCACGCGCGACCTGCGCGTCAACCTGCCGAACTTCCGCAACACCAATTATGGCGCGCAGCTGTCCGGCCCGATCATCAAGGACAAGCTGTTCTTCATGATCGCGGGCGAGAGCATCCGCGACAACTCGCCGATTGCCGAAGGTCCGCTCGACAACAATGCCGGCAACCCGATCCCGAACCTGACCCAGGCCATTGTCGATCAGGTGTCGTCGATCGCCCGGTCGCGTTACAATTACACGACCGGCGGCGTGGTGGACAATCAGCGCGACCGCGATGACCGCATCGTCGCCAAGATCGACGCCAACCTGTCGGACACGCAGCGCGCGGCGATCACCTATGCCTACACCAAGGACTCGATCGTCTTTGCGCAGAATCTGAGCCAGACGACCAACGCGCCGAGCCTTGGCCTTGCGTCGAACGCCTATACCCAGTCGCAGGAACTGCACACCGCGGTGTTCAACCTGAACTCCGACTGGTCGGACAATTTCTCGACCGAGTTCCGCGCCTTCTACAAGGACTATGTCCGCGGTCAGGATCCGCTGCTCGGCCGCAACTTCGCGCAGTTCCAGGTCTGCACCGCGCCGACCTCGGACCGTGTGCTCGCCGGCGGCGTCGTCAACCCTGACGCCGGTGCGTCGATCACCTGCGCGCCGGGCGTGCCGACCGTCGCCTTCGGTCCGGACATTTCACGCCAGTCGAACAGCCTGACCTCGCAGAGCTGGGGCGGCCTGTTCCAGGCGCGTCTGCAGGCGGGCGACCATGACCTGCGCCTGTTCGCCGAATATCAGGACGCCAAGATCTTCAACCTGTTCCTGCAGCGCACGCTCGGCGACTATTATTTCGACTCGCTGGCCGATTTCCAGGCGGGCAACGCCCAGCGCCTGCGTTACCAGAACGCCGTTCCGTCGCTGAACCCCGACGATGCGGCGGCGCGGTTCGAATATCAGACGCTGACCTTCGGCCTGCAGGACAATTGGCGCGTCACCGACACGCTCAACGTCTCGCTCGGCGCGCGCTTCGACCTGTATGGCGGCTCGTCGCGTCCGGCGCTCAACCGCGACTTCCTGGCGCGTTACGGCTTCACCAACCAGGCGTTCCTGGGCGGCCGCAGCCTGTTCCAGCCGCGCTTCGGCTTTGACTGGAAGCCGGTCAACCGGTTCAGCCTGCGCGGCGGCGTCGGCATCTTCGGCGGCGGCGCGCCCGACGTCTATGTGTCGAACAGCTTCTCGAACACCGGCTTCCTGTCGAACGCGATCGACATCCGCGTGAACAACAACGGCACCTTCAACGTGCCGGGCCTGACCGGCGCCGATGCGACGGCGGTGGGCACTGCGGGTCTCGTCAATGTGAACGGCGCGGCCATTCCGGGGGCGATCAACACCTATCTGTCGGGCCGGTCGGCCGGTGCGCTGGCGCCGACCAACGCGCTCGATCCCGATTTCGATGTGCCGTCGCAGTGGCGGGCGACCCTGTCGGCCGATTACGAGGCCGATCTCGGCCCGCTCGGCGATGGCTGGAACTTCGGGGCGGACCTGTTCTTCTCCAAGGTCCGCAACCAGGTGCTGTTCCAGGACATCCGTTCGCGCCCGAACGGCCTGACCACGCCTGATGGCCGTCCGCGCTACAGCTCGATCACCAGCTTTGCCGATACCAACTTCGACATCCTGCTGACCAACACCTCGCGCGGCCGCAGCTATGTCGGGGTCGTCCGGTTCGACAAGACGTTCAAGTTCGGCCTGAACCTGTTCGGCAGCTACACCTATCAGGATGTGAAGGATCAGGCCCCGGCGACGTCGTCGGTCGCGCTGTCCAACTATTCGAACGGCGCCTATGTCGATCCGAACCGGGTCGCCTATGGCACGGCGAATGACGAAGTCCGTCACTTCTTCAAGTACGGCTTCAACTTCGACCGGGCGTTCTTCGGTGACTACAAGACCCGGATCAACCTGTTCGCCGAAACGCGCACCGGCCGTCCGTTCAGCTACACCTTCCAGAACCAGGGTGCGCGCTCGAGCGTGTTCGGCACGATCGGCGGCAACAGCCGTTATCTGCTCTATGTGCCGACCGTGAACGACCCGCTGGTCAGCTATGACAGCGCGGCGACCCAGGCGGCGTTCAACGCGTTCATCGACTCCTCGAAGCTCAACCGCTTCCGGGGCCGGATCGCGCCGCGCAACGCCTTCCGCTCGCGGTCCTTCACCAAGATCGACCTGCACGTTGAACAGGAAATCCCGGCCTTCTTCGGCGATGCGCGCTTCACCGTGTTCGCGGACATCGAAAATCTGGGCAATCTGATCAACCGCAACTGGGGCCAGGTGCAGGAGTTTGCCTTCCCGCAGACGATCGCCCTGCTGCAGGTGCAGTGCCTCCAGGCGCCGGTCGCGACCGGCACCGCCCCGGGCGCTGCCGCGACGACCACCAGCACCCAGGCCTGTGCGCAGTATCGTTATTCGAACTACCGCGCCCAGGACCCGGTGGTGTTCAGCCGCCAGTCGCTCTACGCGATCCGCGTCGGCGCGCGCTTCACCTTCTGATCCGCGCCTGACCGACCAAAAAAAGGCCGCCGCCCGGACCCTCCGGGCGGCGGCTTTTTTTTGATGCCCGATGTGGCGGCGGGCGGGTCAGTCCTTGACCAGCGTGCTGCGCTTCGGCCGCGCCATCACGCGGCGGACCATCGGCTCGAAAAAGGCGAGCGGGGCGGTGTCATAGGCCGGGTCGAACGCCGCCTGATCATATTTGGCGCAGAACTCGGCACAGGCCTCGAAATGCGCATGGCCGCGAAACTGTTCGCGCAGGTCGCGGTCGAGGCCGAGATGGTGGTAGTAATAATAGCCCTGGAACACGCCGTGATTGGCGGTGATCCAGTGATTCCGCTCCGACACGAACGGCTTCAGGATCGCGGCGGCGACATCGGGGTGGTTGAACGACCCCAGCGTGTCGCCGACATCGTGGAGCAGCGCCATCACCACATATTCCTCGTCACGCCCGTCGCGGTGCGCGCGCGTCGCGGTCTGCAATGAATGCTGGAGCCGGTCGACCGGAAAGCCGCCATAATCGCCGTCAAGCAGCCGCAGATGATCGAGCACCCGGTCGGCGACCTTGCCGGCAAAGGCCATGAAATGGCTGGAGATGATCTGCCAGTCCTCGGCCGTGCCCTCGGTCATGGCGGTAAAGCCGGCGCGGCGGTGTTCGCCCTCGGCAATGTCGATGTCGGTGGCCATGTCTCTCTCCTTGCCCGTCCGGTCCCGCGCGGGCCGGCGCTGTGTGCGGGGGTGAGGCTATAGGCGCTGACCGCATCGGGGAAGGGGGCGGGTGCTGGGCCACTTACCGGTTCAACCGGCGGCAGATTTCCGCTAGGCTGATATGTGATGCCGACCTTCGGGCTGACCGCCGCACCGTTTTTCGAGGACAAGAACCGGGCGTTCTGGAACCTCCAGACCGCCGGCTGGGCGGGCTATTTCCTGCTGCGCACGCTGTCGGGCTTTGCCAATGGGCTGACGCTCGCCTTCCTGGTGCCGGTCGCGGTGTCGACCGCCACCGGCTATTCGCTGACGCTGATGCTGGGCGCGCTCTATCGGGGGCTGATGGACCGGGCGCCGGTCGTCACCTGGACCGGGTCGATCGCCGGCATGACGATCGCGGCGGGGCTTTATTCGCTGATCGATGCGTGGATCTTCAACACCATCCAGCGCCCGGGCGAGGCGTTCCAGATCCGCCTGTTTCTCGGCACCATGTTCCTTGATTTCGTGGTGATCGCCGCCTGGTCGGCGCTCTACTTCGCGATCAATTATTTCCTGGTCGTCGAGGAACAGGCCGACCGGCTGAAGGCGCTGGAAAGCCAGGCCTCGACCGCCCAGCTGGCGATGCTGCGCTATCAGCTCAACCCGCATTTCCTGTTCAACACGCTGAACTCGATCTCGACGCTGGTGCTGCTGAAGCAGACCGACCGGGCGAACGCGATGCTGTCGCGCCTGTCGTCGTTCCTGCGCTACACTCTGGTCAACGAGCCGCTGGGGCAGGTGACGGTCGAGCAGGAGATCGAGACGCTCAAACTCTATCTCGACATCGAAAAGATGCGCTTCGAAAGCCGGCTGCGCACGGCGTTCGAGATCGATCCGGTGGTGCTGCGTGCGCGCCTGCCGTCGCTTTTGCTGCAACCTTTGGTCGAGAACGCGATTAAATATGCGGTGACGCCGCAGGAAGAAGGGGCCGACATCACGGTCAGCGCCCGGCTGGTCGTCGACCGGGTGCGCATCCTGGTCGCCGATACCGGGCCGGGACCGGGGGCGGCCCGGCCGGCCTGCACCATGTCGACCGGCGTCGGTCTGGCGAATATTCGCGACAGGCTGGCGCAGGCCTATGGCCAGGACCATGATTTCGACGCGAGAGCGGGGGCGGAAGGCGGATTCGAGGTGTTGATCGAGATTCCGTTTCAGACCGAGGACCAACCAAGGGAAGCCGCATGACCATCAGAACCATCCTCGTCGACGACGAGCCTCTGGCCATCCAGGGCCTGCAGCTGAGGCTTGAGGCGCATGAGGATGTCGAGATTGTCGACACCTGCTCCAACGGCCGCGAGGCGATCCGGTCGATCAAGACCAACAAGCCCGATCTGGTGTTTCTCGACATCCAGATGCCCGGTTTCGACGGCTTTTCGGTCGTCCAGGGGCTGATGGAGGTCGAGCCGCCGCTGGTGGTGTTCGTCACCGCCTATTCCGACCATGCGATCCGCGCGTTCGAGGCGCAGGCGGTCGATTATCTGATGAAGCCGGTCGAGGAAGACCGGCTGGCGACCACGCTCGACCGGGTGCGCCAGCGCCTGTCGGAAAAACGCGGCGCGGAGGAGGTCGACCGGCTGCGCGAGGTGCTGGCCGAGGTCGCGCCCGAGGCGGCGGCCGAAATGGGCGAGGGCGGCGATGCGCCCGCCGCCAGCCGGTTCGAAAAGATGATCAACATCAAGGATCGCGGCCAGATTTTCCGCGTCGATGTCGACACGATCGAGCGTATCGACGCCGCCGGCGATTATATGTGCATCTACACCGCCGACAACACGCTGATCCTGCGCGAAACGATGAAGGATCTGGAAAAGCGGCTCGACCCGCGCCGTTTCCAGCGTGTCCACCGCTCGACGATCGTCAATCTCGATCTGGTCCGTCAGGTGAAGCCGCACACCAATGGCGAATGTTTCCTTGTCCTTGGCTCGGGCGCGCAGGTGAAGGTCAGCCGCAGCTATCGCGACGTCGTCGCGCGCTTCGTGCATTGACCGGCGGGCCGGTCGTGCCGCCGATGGCTGATGTCTGAGGCCACCCGCCAGATCGCCCGCGCCGCGGCGCTGGCCCGGCTGCATGTGCCGGGCGCGCCGCTGATCCTGTTCAACGTCTGGGACGCCGGCTCCGCGCGCGCGGTTGCGGAGGCGGGGGCGGCGGCGGTCGCGACCGGCAGCTGGTCGGTCGCCGCCGCGCACGGCTTTGCCGATGGCGAGGCGCTGCCCGTCGATCTCGCGATCGCCAACGCGGCGCGGATCGCGGCGGCGGTCGAGCTGCCGGTCACCATCGATTTCGAGGGCGGCTATGCCGGTGATCCGGCGCGGCTTGCCGATCATATGGCGCTGCTGCTCGCGACAGGCGCGGTCGGCTGCAATCTGGAGGACCGGGTGATCGGCGGCACCGGGCTCTATCCGCTGCCCGCCCAGGCGCGGCGGATCGAGGCGATGCGCCGCGCCGCCGAACGGGCTGGCATTCCCGCCTTCATCAACGCGCGCACCGACCTGTTCCTGGAGGCGCGCGCCGAGGATCACGACGCCGCCCTGCTCGATCTGGCGGCGGAGCGCAGCCGTGCCTTTGCCGATGCCGGGGCGAGCGGCCTGTTCGTCCCCGGCCTTGCCGATGAACGGCTGATCGCGCGGCTGTGCGCGGCCAGCCCGCTGCCGGTCAATGTGATGCAGCGGCCCGGCGTGCCCCCGCCCGCCCGGCTGGCCGCGCTCGGCGTCGCGCGGATCAGCCATGGCCCCGGGCCCTATCGGCTGGCGATGCGCGCTCTGGCCGATGCCGCGCGCGCCGCGCTGCTGCCGACGGGCGGTTGCGCTCCGCCGCTGATCGGCTAGGCGGAGACGATGCGCATCGCGACCTATAATGTGAACGGGATCAAGGCCCGGCTGCCCCGGCTGCTCGAATGGCTGGAGGAGCAGCGGCCCGACATCGCCTGTCTGCAGGAGCTGAAGTCGAGCGACGACACCTTTCCCGAGGCCGAGATCCGCGCCGCCGGCTATGGCGCGGTGTGGCACGGGCAAAAGGGGTTCAACGGCGTCGCCGTGCTGGCGCGCGGGCGCGATCCCGTCGAGCGGCAGCGCGGCCTGCCCGGCGATCCGGACGACAGCCACAGCCGCTATCTGGAGGCGGAGGTTGACGGGCTGGTCGTCGCCTCAATCTATCTGCCCAACGGCAATCCGGTGCCGGGGCCGAAGTTCGATTACAAGCTTGCCTGGATGGACCGGCTGATCGCCCATGCCCGCACTCTGCTGGCCGAAGAGGTGCCGGTGGTGCTCGCGGGCGATTACAATGTCATCCCGACCGATGCCGATGTCTATTCGCCCGCTGCGATGGCCGATGATGCGCTGATGCAGCCGCAGAGCCGCGCGGCGCTCCGGCGGCTGGTGCATCAGGGCTGGACCGATGCGCTGCGCGCCCGCCATCCGGTCGGCCCGCTCTGGACCTTCTGGGACTATCAGGCCGGGGCCTGGGCGCGCGATGCGGGTTTTCGCATCGATCATCTGCTGCTCAGCCCGCAGGCGGCCGACCGGCTGGCCGATGCCGGTGTCGACCGCGCCTATCGCGGGCGTGAAAAGGCCAGCGACCATGCGCCGGTCTGGGCGGTGATCGCGGACTGAGGCTGCCGCCCCCAATCCCCGTCCTGGCGCATTTTCCCGGCCCGGTTCAGCGCCGCGAGGCGGCGGCGCTGCGCACCAGCCGGGCGATCAGCCCCGTCAGCCCCGGATGATTGCCGCGCTGATAGGTCGAATCCCGCCCCAGCGCCGCCACCAGCCGGCGATGCGCCTCGCCCAGCGCGTGATAGGGCAGGCTGGGCAGCAGATGATGCAGCGCGTGATAGCGCAGCCCGACCGGCGCCCACAGCGCCGGCAGCAGCGCCGGGGGCGGCACATTGACGCTGTCGAGATATTGGGCGGTCACCGTCATCGGCGTGCCGTCATTTTCCCACAGATGCGCGACCAGCGTGCGCACCTGATTGATCACCGCGACCGCCGCCGCGATGCCGAGGAAGATCAGGAAAGCGCGGAGCGGCACCACCCCGCCCGCGACCATGGCGAGCAGGCCGATCGCCCAGATGCTGGTCACGATTTCCTGCCGGCGCCAGCGCCGCGCGGCTTCGCCCTCGGGCGGGCGGCGGCGGAAATCGGGGTTGATGACCAGCCCCGAATAGCGCGCCACGACCACGGCGCGCAGCCGGGGCGACAGCAGCGACAGCGGCGTTAGCAGCGCATGGCGGATCAGCAGGCCGATGGGCGCCAGCGCCGAAATCGCGACAAAGCCGAGCGTCGCCCAGGGCGTCATTCGCGCCAGCGGCAGATATTCGGGATCCTCGACCGTGCCATAGCGGGTCTTGGCATGATGGAGATTGTGCACGCCTTCATACATGAACGACGGCACCATCAGCGGCACCCCGATCACCGCGTTCCAGCCGAGCCGGAAGCCCGGCAGGCTGCTGTGCTTCATATGCGTGAGTTCGTGGGTGAAGCTTTCGGCGCGGTAGAGCGCAAGCACCGACACCAGCGCCGCAGCCAGCGCCAGCCACACCGACGGGGCAAGGATCGCCGCCGCCAGCCCGGCATAGCCAAGCGCGGCCGAGGCAAGAAAATCGGTCCAGTAGATGGCGGGGCTGGCGACGTGCAGGTCGCGCGCGATCTCGGCTGCGGCGCGCAGCAGCCGGGCATCATCGACCTGGCGGGGGCCGGGGTCGTCCGGCGCATGCGCGGCTGCCCGGTCGGCGCGCGCGTCAAAGGCAAGGCTTGCGGTCATGTCGGTCATCTCATCGGCACAGATAATGGCCGCACCATGGCAGTGAAAGGGCGACACCCGCTTTGCGCGTGATCAATGGGCGCGCGATCATTGGCCGCGCCTCGACTTGGGCGCGCGGGCACGGCTATGGGATGCGCCATGAACGACCAGATTTCGATCCTGCCGGTCACGACCGCCAAGGGGCGGCGCGATTTCGTCGCTTATGCCCACACCCGCTATGCCGGCGATCCGCACTGGGTCGCCCCGCTCACCGGCGAGGCGGTGGGGATGCTCACCCCGGGCAAGAATGCCTGGTTCACCCATGGCACGGCGCAGCTGTTTCTGGCGATGAAAAGCGGGCGCATCGTCGGGCGCATCGCCGCGCATATCGATCATCTGGCGCTGACCCAGCCGGCCGAACAGGGCTTTGGCCCCGGCACCGGCTTTTTCGGCCATTTCGATGCCGATGACCAGGCGATCGGCAACGCGCTGCTCGACCGCGCCGAACGCTGGCTGGTCGACCAGGGCATGACCCGGATGGTCGGCCCGATCAGCCTGTCGGTCTGGGAAGAGCCGGGACTGCTGATCGAAGGGCATGATCATTCGCCGTCGGTGATGATGGGGCATCATGATCCGGTCTATCAGCACTGGATCGAGGCGCGCGGCTATACCGGCGTCAAGGATCTGCTGACCTATGATCTGGATATCACGCGTGGCTTTCCGCCGCTCGTCCAGCGCATCATCGCGGCGGGCGAGAAGAATGCGCGCATCCATGTGCGGCGGGTGAACAAAAGCCGGTTCGAGGACGAGGCGGCGATCATCCTCGGGATTCTGAACGACGCCTGGTCGGACAATTGGGGCTTTGTCCCCATGACCGATGCCGAGGTGGCCGAGGTCGGCCGCAAGCTCAAGCCGCTGGTATTCGAAGACCTGATCTACATCGCCGAGGTCGAGGGTGAGCCGGTTGCGTTCATGATCACCCTGCCCGATCTGAACGAGGTGCTGAAGCCGCTGCGCGGTGCGCTGCTGCCCTTTGGCTGGGCGCGGCTGCTGCTGTGGCTGCGCCGTCCGCGCGCGCGCACGATGCGCGTGCCGCTGATGGGCGTGGTCAAGCGGCTGCAGGCGTCGCGGCTGGCGAGCCAGCTGGCCTTCATGATGATCGAATATTCGCGGCGCGAGGCGATCAGCCGTTACGGCGCGAGCCGGGGCGAGATCGGCTGGGTGCTCGAGGACAATCAGGGCATGGTCGCGATCGCCGACGCCATCGAAAGCCGGGTCAACAAGCGCTACCGCATCTACGCGACCGAGTTGCCGCGCGCCTGATCTGCCGGGCAGCCGGGCGGATCCACCCGGCTTGAACATGTGTCAGAAATCCCAGGCGGTCCTGAGCGCCATCACGTCGAAGCCAAAGCCCGGCCGGTCGGGCCGGGCGAGCGGGCCGCCATCGATCCGGCCGCGCGCATATTGCACGGTGAAGCGCAGATGGTCGGTCGGCTGCCAGACCAGGGCGGCGATATGGCCCTGTTGCCGCCCGCCTGCGATCCGCGCATTGCCCCCGGCGTCATTGAGGTCGAGCAGATCATAGCGCAGATTGATCGCCAGCGCGCCGATGCCGCCGCGCCCGAGCGGGCGGCGCGGCCGGGTGCGCGCCCATAGCCCGTCGCGATAGCCCCGGCTCTCCCCGGTCAGGGACCAGCCGATTTCGGCGATCATGCCGGCAAAATGGGGATCGAAGCCCGGCCGGATCGCCCCCGCCGCCAGCCCCGGCGCGGTCCCGGCGCGCAATGTCCGCAGGCCCAGATGCTGGCCCTCTGCGATCAGGTGGAACGGCCCGGCAATGGCGATGAACTCCGCCCCCAAGGTCAGGTCGCTCACCGCCGCCAGCCGGCCGGTGCCGAGCAGCCGCGCATCGAGAATGCCCGCAAAGGGCCGGGCGCTGAGCGCAAAGGCGCTGCCGCCATCCCGGTAACGCCGCCACGCGGCGTTCGCGCCGATGTGCAGCTGCACCCCGCGCACGCGCGGTGCCCAGACCGTGCGGGTGGCAAGCGTCAGCGGGCGGACGCCGCCGCCGCTGTTGACCGTGTCGGCGAACAGCCCGGCCGAGACGCGCAGGTCAGCGCCCGGCGGGATGATCGTCAGATAGGCCCCGCTGCGGCGGATGTTGGAGAAAGCCTCGTTATACGCACCGCGCTCGATGGTGCTGGTGTAGCGGGAGCTGGCGATCTGTTCATGGCCGTTGAGCGGCTCGATATGGCCGATGGTGAACTCGACCGGCGCGGTTCGGGAGGCGCGGAAGGTCAGCGCCACATCGACGGCGCGCACCCGGTTGCCCGACAGTTCAAGCTCGCCCTTGTAGGACAGGCCGTCCGGCCCGTCGCCTTCCACGCCCAGCCGCAGCCGCCGCGTCTGGACGGCGATGCCCTGCGGTACCGTTCCTGCCGGCAGCCCGCCAGGGGCGGATATGGCGGCGACATCGTGATTGATGCGCCCGCGCAGCTTCAGGCTCCAGTCGTCGCCGATCTGCCATTCAGGCACGGCGCTGCGCCGGGGCGGCAGTTCGGGGGGCGGGGGGGAGACGGCTTGCGCCGCAAGCGGTGGGGCGCTGGCTTGCGCCGCAAGCGGCGCAACCGGGGCCATGCCCGCCAGGGCGGCGACCAGCGCGGGCGCGGGGCGGGGGAGGCGCATCACGGTCGGGTCAGGCGAGGCGCAGGCGGCGCGCGCCCTTGCCCAGGCCTGCCCGGTCCGCCGCCGGCAGGCCGAGGCGCAGGGTGAGCCAGAGCAGCGGCCAGAACAGCAGCACCAGGCCGATCGCGCGCGGCGCACCGCCCGTCAGCGCGAGCAGGCCGCCCAGCGCCCAGAGCAGGCCCGATGCGCCGATCGCGACGCCGAGCGCCCGCCATGCCGCGCCGTCGAACGCCGCCAGCCCGTCGCTCAGCCGCAGCTCGACCGTTGCCGCCCAGGCGATCAGCACCGTCCCCGCGCTCACCGCCCACGCCATGCCGGTCGCCCCCATGGCCGGCACCAGCCACCAGCCGATCAGCGCCCACAACGCGAGGCCCGCCAGGCTGTTGACCAGTGGCAGCAGCCGGTGGCCGGTCATCTCGACAATCGGTGTTGCCGGGCCGACCAGCGCCTCGCCCGCGCGGCCGAGCACGAGGATCGTGACCAGCGGCAGCGCCGCCATCGCCTCGGGCGCGAACAGGCGCAGCATGTCGGCGGCGATCAGCATCAGCAGCGCCGACAGCGGCACGACCAGCACGATCGAAAGCCGGGTCGCAAAGCCGTAAATCTCGCGCATCCCCGCCCGGTCATGCGCGGCCTGGGCGGTGGCGAGCGGGGCCAGCACATATTGAAAGGCCTGGCGGACGATCAGCGGGATCGACGCGATCTTGCGGGCGATGCCGAACAGCCCGGCGGCGACCGCACCCTGCGCGCCGGGCAAGGCAAGGTTGAGCAGGATCGCCGGCAGGTCGTTGAACAGCCGCCGGCTGACCGCGCTGGGCAGCAGCGCGATCCCGCTGCCGAGCAGATTGGCGGCAAGCCCCGGCACGCCGCGCGCGGACAGCAGCCGCGCGGGATCATAATAGCGGGCCAGCAGCCGCGCCGACAGCAGGGCGGTGAGCGCGAGGCTGCCCAGATGCGCGGCGAGCAGCCCGAGGCTGTCCAGCCCGAGCGCGAACAGCAAGACGGCAAGCGCCAACCGCCCCACCTGTTCCCAGAAGATGCGCAGGCGGATTTCCGGCCCGAAGGCGCGCCGCGCGCGCGCGGCCGAGGTCGCGACCTCGACAAAGGTCCATAGCGGCAGCGCCCAGGCGAACAGCGTGATGGCGAGCGGCAGCTGCGCCCGGTCGGCCGGCGCGGCAGAGACCAGTGCGGCAAGCGGTTCGGCCGCGAGCGTCGCCAGCGCCGCGATCAGCAGCGCCGGGCCGACCGACACGATCAGCGCCAGCCGCACCGCGGCATGGGCATTGTCCTCGTCGGCCGCTGGCACCACCCGCTGCAATGCCTGCGTCATCGACAGGTCGACGATATTCTCTACGATGTTCACCGCCGCCCACAGCACCGTGTAGACGCCGTAGGTCGCAACGCCGAACAGCCAGGTGTAGGCGGGCTGGGCGACAACCTCGATCAGCGCGCCGAGCCGCGCCAGCGCGGCCAGCCCCGCGCCGCGCGCGACATCGTGCCGCGTCACGGCTGGTGGTTCACCGGTCCGGGGGGTGTCGGTCACTCCTCGGTCCTGATCAGCACCGCCTCGCCGATGAGCAGGAACAGGAAAAACGGCGCCCAGGCAGCGAGCAGCGGCGGATAGGCCCCTAGATTGCCCATGGCGAGGGCGAAGTTGTCGGCAACGAAATAGGCAAAGCCAAGCGCCATGCCGATCACCGCGCGCAGGAACAGCCGCCCTGACCGCGCCAGCCCGAAACCCGCGACCGCGCCCAGCAGCGGCATCAGCACCGCCGACAGCGGCCCCGACAGCTTGTGCCACAGCGATGCGCGCAGCGACTGGGTGGGCCGGCCCGCCGCCTCCAGATCCTCGATCGCGCTGTAGAGCTGGGTGAAGGACAGCCCGTCCGGATTGACGCTCGCCAGGGTGAAGCGGTCCGGGCTGACGCCCGCTGCCGCGCGCACCGTGCCGAGCGGCGTGACCGATCCGGTCGCCACATCGAAGCGTTTTGCGCCCTCCAGCCGCCAGGCCGCGCCGTCGAACCGCGCGGTCCGCGCGGTCAGGATCGCGCCCAGATTGCCGTCGCGCCGGTCATAGACCGCGACATCTTCCAGCCGGGTCGCCCGCCCGCGCCCGGTGGCATGGCCGGCGCGGATCAGATCCTCGCCGTCGCGCACCCAGACATTGCTGAGCACGCCGGGGCCGGAGGGCATCGGCCCGTAATCGACCTTTTCCCAGGCCGACAGCGTCGCCGTGGCGCGCGCGACCACCCGTTCGTTGAACAGGAAGGAGAGGAGCGCGACCAGCATCCCCGTCACCACCAGCGGGGCGAGGATCTGGTGCGCCGACAGGCCGGAGGATTTGAGCGCGATCACCTCGCTGTTCTGGTTGAGCGTCGCAAGCGTGATCAGCGTGCCGAGCAGCACGGAGAATTTGAGGAAGGTCGACACGATCTGCGGCGCGCGCAGGCTGACATAGGTCCAGAGCTGCGCCTGGCCATTGCCCGGATAGGCGAGCACATCGCCGCTCTTACCGAGCAGATCGAGCGTCATCAGGATGAGCACCAGCCCCGCCAGCACCGAAAAGGTGCGGGTGAGGAACATCGTCGCCATATAGACGGACACGGTGCGCGAGGGGAAAAAGGCGGGCATCAGGCCACAGCCTTTCGCCGCCGGGCACCGGCAAGGCCGAACCAGCGCCGGATCGCGGTGCTCGCCTTGGCAAACACCCGCTCGAGCGCGCCGATCGGCTGGCCGCCCGGCACATGCGCCAGCTGCCAGTAGAGCCAGCCGATCAGCGCGGCGAACAGCAGGAACGGCGTCCACAGCGCGATCAGCGGATCGAACCGGCCGAGCGCGCCCATGTCCTGCGCATATTCATTGATCTTGTGATAGGTGACGACCATCACGATCGACAGGAACACGCCCAAGCCCGAGGTCGAACGCTTGGGCGGCACCGCCAGCGCGACCGCGAGCAGCGGCAGCAGCATCATCATCGCCACCTCGACGATGCGGAAATGAAAGCTCGCCCGGCTTTCGTTGCGCACGGACAGTGGCTGGCGCGGGTCGGCACCCATCCGCACCAGTTCGGGGATGGTCAGTTCGCGGTCCTTGCCGCCGCGCCGCCGGAACGCCTCGATCCGTGGAAGGTCGATCGGCAGGTCGTGCGAGGTGAAGGTCAGCACGCGCGGCGCGCGAAACCCCGGTTCGTCATGGACGAGCGTGCCGTTCGACAGGCGGAAGATGATCGTGTCGGGATCATCGGTCGCCAGGAACGCGCCGCGTTCCGCCGTCACCGCGATGCTGCGCCCGCGCTTGCTGTCGGCGCGCACGAAAATGCCCGACAGTTCGCGGCCCTGCTGCGCGCTCTGTTCGATGCGCACGGTGATGTCCTTGCCCAGCCGCGCAAACTCCCCGACCTTGATCGACGCGCCGAGCGCGCCCGAGCGCAGTTCGAACTGCAGCCCCTCATAGGCATAGCGCGCATAGGGCTGGATGAAGCCGACGATCGCCAGGTTGAGCGCAGCAAGCGCCAGCGCATAGAGATAGGGCACGCGCAGCAGCCGGCCATAGCTGAGGCCGAGCGCGCGCAGCGCATCGAGCTCCGACGAAGTGGCGAGCTTGCGGAACGCCAGCAGGATGCCCAGCATCAGCCCGATCGGAATGCCGAGCGACAGATATTCGGGCAGCAGATTGGCGAGCATCCGCCACACGACGCTGACCGGCCCGCCCTGTTCGGCGACGAAGTCGAACAGCCTGAGCATCTTGTCGAGGACGAGCAGCATCGCGGCGATGACCAGCGTGCTGATCAGCGGCAGCGCGATCAGGCGGGCGATATAGCGGTCGAGCGACGACAGCATGTTGGCAAGATCACCCGCAGTTTCCGAATTTCAGTCGTGCCATGACCATGTTTTGGCCGCAAACCCTGCCCATCTTCGCGCTCTGACATGGCGGGGAATGCGCCCGGCGCGCGCCTGCCTATAGCGAGCATGTGCAGGACGGTCATGGCAAAAGTTTGGGCGGTCGGACTGGGGATGGTGGCGTTTCTCGCCATGGCACCCGCGCCCGCCATGGCGACGGCCCTGGGCGCCGATGCCGGGGCGTGCGAGCGCGGCGAGACGGCGTTCCTCGTGCGCGTCGACGGCTTCAAGACCCGCACCGGCATGCTGCGCGTTCAGCTTTATGGCGACAATCCGGCCGATTTCCTGGCCAAGGGGCGCAAGCTGCGCCGCATCGACCTGCCGGTCACGCGCAGCGGGCGGATGGATGTGTGCATCGCCCTGCCGACCCCGGGCACCTATGTCGTCGCCGTGCGCCACGATCTCGACGGTGACGGCAAGTCGGGCTGGAGCGATGGCGGCGGCTTTTCGCGCAACCCCCGGCTGTCGCTGCTGCGGCTGAAGCCTGAGTTTCGTGACGTGGTGGTTCGCGCCGGTGCGGGCGTCAGCCCGGTCGATGTCCAGCTGCAATATCGCCGCGGGCTGTCGATCGGGCCGGTGGCGGCGGGATGAGCCGGGTCGCGCTCCTCTCCAACCCGCGCTCGACGGGCAATCGCGCGCTCCTGCCGCGCGTGCGCGATTATTGCGCGACCCACCCCGACGTCTTTCATTACGAGGTCGAGCATGTCAGCCAGATTGCGGCGGCGATGTGCACGATCGCGCGAATCCGGCCCAAGGTGCTGGTGATCAATGGCGGCGACGGCACCGTGCAGGCGGCGCTGACCGAACTGCATGGCGGCCGCCATTTCGGCGACACGCCGCCGCCGGTCGCGGTGCTGCCCAACGGCAAGACCAATCTGATCGCGCTCGATCTGGGCGCGCAGGGTGATCCGCTGCACGCGCTGGAACGGGTGGTCGAACTCGCCAAGGCCGATCTCGCGCCGCACATTGTCGAGCGCGAACTGATCGCGCTGACCAGCGGTGCCAACGAAACGCGGCCGGTGCTCGGCATGTTCTTGGGCGGGGCGGGGCTGGCGGATTCGATCCTTTATTGCCGGCACAAGCTCTATCCGCTCGGCCTGCCCAACGGCCTGTGCCATTTCCTGACCGCGCTTGCCGTGCTGTTCTCGTCGCTGTTTGGCATCCGCGCGGCGTTCCTGCCGCCGCGGCCGGCCCCCGTGCGCATCTCGCTGGTCCGGGACGGCCAGCTGTCGGGCCGGTTCAGCCTGTTGATCGTGACCACGCTTGAAAAGCTGCTGCTCGGCGGACGCACCCAGCCGGGGCGCGGCCGGATGAAGCTGATGGCCGTCGACCAGAGCCCCTGGGCGCTGCTGCGCATGGTGCGCGAGACGTTGCTCGGCCGGTTCGGCCGCCAGCGGGTTGAGGGCGTGCATATGGAGCAGGGCGACCTGATCCGGATCGAGGGCGAACGGTCGAACGTCATTCTCGATGGCGAGCTGTTTCTGGCCGACCGCGACCATCCGATCGTGCTGCGCACGACGCCGCCGGTGCCGTTCCTGAAACTCGCCGCCTGATCGGGATCGCGGTCGTGCCGTCCCGTGCTGTCCAACCCGGCCCCGTTGATTCCGGCCCCGTCGCCGATCCGGGTGCGGCCTATGCCGCGCTGTCTGCTGCGATCACTGCCGAACTGGACGTGCCGGTCGATCCGCGCATCGCCGCACTCGCCCGCCAGATCGCCGCCCGGCATCCGGGTGCGGTCGCCATGATCTTTTATGGCTCCTGCCTGCGTTCGGGGACGCTGGAGGGCCAGATGCTCGATTTCTACCTGATCGTGCGCGATTACCGCGCCGCCTATCCGGCGCGCTGGCTGGCGGTCGCCAACCGGCTGGTGCCGCCCAATGTGTTTCCGTTCACCAGCGACGGGCTGGCCGCCAAATATGCGGTGCTGTCGCTGGCCGATCTTGAGGCCCAGACCGGGCCGGGTGCGGCAAGCGTGTCGGTATGGGCGCGCTTCGCCCAGCCGGTCCGCCTCGTCTGGGCGGCCGATGACGGCGCGCGGGCTGCCGTGGCAGGCGCGGTGGCGCAGGCGGTTGCCACCATGTGGACGCTCGCCCCGCCCGACGCCGACCCGCTGGCGCGGTGGCGTGCCGGCTTTACCCTGACCTATGGCGCGGAGCTGCGTGCCGAGCGTGGCGACCGGCCCGGATCGATCGTGGACTGGGATCCTGCCCGCTATCTGGGCCTCGCCCGGCTGCTCGCCCATCTGCCCGACCGGCATTCGGACCGGCGCTGGGCCGGGCTGCGGCGGCGCGGCAAGGCGCTCACTGTGCTGCGGCTCGCCAAGGCCAGCCTGACCTTTGCCGGCGGGATCGATTATCTGGCGTGGAAGATCAATCGCCATGCCGGGACAGGGATCGAGATCCGGCCCTGGCAAAGGCGCTGGCCGCTGATCGCCGCGCTGGTCCTGCTGCCCCGCCTGCTGCGCGCGGGGGCGGTGCGCTAGCGCGGTTTCCAGTCAGCTGGACTGACCTGACGGTTCGAAACACGCGCCAAACCGACAAATCAGAGCGTTTTGAAGCCGGATGGCCCCTCACGCCCAGCTTGGACACCGCTCTGCATCAGCCCAGCGCGGCCTGCGCCGTTGACCCGGCCGGATCGCGCGTCATGCCGCCGCGCGCCAGCGCCCGGCCGACCGCGCGTTCGAGCGCACCGATGGTGAAGGGTTTGCGCAGCACCTCATGCCCGGCAAAGGCGTCATTGCCCCCGGCATCGCCGGCATAGCCGGTGACGAACAGCACCCCGACCTGCGGGTGGCGCGGGTGCAGCCGGGCGATCAGTTCCGGCCCGGTCAGGCGCGGCATCACGACATCGCTGATCACCAGCCGGATGTCGGGATGATCGCGCATCAGCGCCTCAGCCTGTTCGGGGTCGGGGCAGGGGACGGGATGATGGCCAAGCTCCGCCAGCGCCTCGGTCGTCGCGGCCAGCACGCGCGGATCATCCTCGACAACGAGGATCCGGGCGGGCGGCGTCGTGCCGGCCTGTGCAGCGGGTTCGGTGTCGGCGGCGATGGGGGCGGCCGCTGCCGCGGCGCAGTGGCGCGGCAGCAACAGCGTGACGGTCGTGCCCCGGCCGGGCGCGGAGTCGATCAGCACTTCGCCGCCCGACTGGCCGACAAAGCCGAACACCTGGCTGAGGCCAAGGCCGGTGCCCTTGCCGACCGGCTTGGTGGTGAAAAAGGGTTCGAACACCCGCTCCAGCACGGCTGGGTCCATTCCGCAGCCGGTGTCGGCCACGGTGATCGCGACATGGTCCCCGGCGGGCAGCGCCCCCGCCTCGCCCGCGGCAAGGCTGCGGCGCGACGTGGCGATGCTCACCGTCCCTTCGCCGTCCATCGCGTCGCGCGCATTGACGGCCAGGTTGAGCAGCGCATTTTCCAGCTGCTGCCGGTCGACCCAGACCAGCCAGTCGCCGCCTGCAAAGCCGGTCTCGACGCGGATGCGCTCGCCCAGCGTCCGGTCGAGCAGTTCGGTCATGCCGGCGATCAGCGTGTCGGCGGATATCGCCTCGGGCAGCAGCGGCTCGGCGCGCGCAAAGGCGAGCAGCCGGCGGGTGAGCGCGGCGGCGCGGCGCGCCCCGTCCATCGCATTGTCGATATGGCGCAGCGCATCATCGGGCCGGTCGGCGGCGCGGCGCCGCGCCAGCTCCAGCCCGCCCAGCACCACGGCCAGCATATTGTTGAAGTCATGCGCGATGCCGCCGGTCAGCTGGCCGACCGCGTCCATTTTCTGCACCTGGCGCAGCTGCGCCTCGGCGGCCTCGCGCTCTGCCGCCTCGGCGCGCAGCGCGGCATTGGCGTCGCGCAGCTCGGCGGTGCGCGCGGCGACGGCGGCTTCCAGCTCGTCGGCCCGCCGGGCCTCGTCATCGGCCTCGCGCCGGGCCAGGCGGCGCTGCGTCATTTCCTGGATCGCGGCATAGGCCAGGATGATCGCCCCCATCACCACCACCGCGCCGAACAGCGACAGGATGCGCGCCAGCCGGTTCGACCGTTCGACCGACCGGGTGGCTGCCCCGGTGCGCGCGATCAGCAGGTTGCGCTCGGCGGTGATGATCGCCTCCATCGTGTCGGCGAGTTCGGTCACGCTTTTCGACTGGCCGGCCTGGAAATAGCGGCCAAGCGCGTTCCAGCCCTGATTATAGTTGGTGCGCAGCGCGACATCGGCTAGCTGGTCGCCGCGCAGGTCGTAGATCGCCTGCAGCCGATCGACGAGCTTCACCTGGGCGGGATTGTCGCGCACGATCTGCCGCAGCCGGGTGAGCAGCGTGCCGGCGCGCCGCCACTGATCGAAATAATAGCGCCCGGTCTGCGCATCGCCGCTCACCACATAGCGGCCGAGCGCCGCTTCGGACCGGGTCATCGTCGCTTCGAGCGTGCGCGCGAGGTTCATCACCTCAAAGCTGTGCCGCTGCGCGCGGAGGGCGGCGTCGCGCTCGGCATTGGAGGTGGACACCATGCCGATCAGCACGACAAGGGCGAGCGCCGCGAGCAGCGCAAATCCGGCCACCAGCCCCCGGCGCAGGCCGGTCAGGTCGCGGTCGCCGTCCTGCGGCAGCGGGGGATCAGCCATGTCCACGCCTGCACAGCAAAGCGCGGATGCGCGGCCAAGTCCAGCCGGTTCGGCGCGTCAGGCGATCGCGCCGACCGCCCGGCCGGCGGCCGCGAACATGCCGAGCACCCGGTCCAGCTGTTCGCGGCTGTGCTCCGCGCACAGCGAGCAGCGCAGCAGGAACATGCCGGCCGGCGTCGCCGGCGGCCGCGCCATGTTCACATAGACGCCCTGTTCAAGCAGCGCCTGCCACATGCCGACCGCTTCCTCCTGGCTGGGCAGGATGACGGCGATGATCGCCGATTCGGGCGTTTCGGTGCCAAGCCTGAAGCCCAGCGCCTTCAGCCCGCCATGCAGGTGCCGGGCATTGTCCCACAGCCGCTGCCGCTTGTCATGCGCGTGCATCAGCTTGGTGATCGACATGGCCGCCGTCGCCACCACCGAGGGCGGCAGCGACGCGGTGAAGATATAGGGCCGGCACGCGAGCCTGACCGCCTCGAACTTCGGATGGTTGGACACGCAGAAGCCGCCGACCGTGCCGACCGACTTGGAAAAGGTGCCGACGATGAAGTCGACATCGGCGTCCAGCCCCTGATCCTCATACACGCCGCGGCCATGCGCGCCGAAAAAGCCCATCGAATGCGCTTCGTCGACCAGCACCATCGCGCCATGCTTCTTGGCGACGGCGACCATCTCCTTGAGCGGCGCGATGTCGCCCAGCATCGAATAGACGCCTTCGAGCACGACGAGCTTGCCCGGCTCGGCCGGCAGGCGGCCGAGCCGCTTGTCGAGATCCTCGACCGAGTTGTGGCGGAAGCGGACGATCTCCGCATTGCCCATCGCACAGCCGTCATAGATCGACGCATGGCTGTCGGCGTCGAGGATGATGTAATCGCCCTTGCCGGCAAGCGTCGAAATGATGCCCAGATTGGCCTGATAGCCCGTCGAGAACACGATCGCGCCGGTCATGCCGTAGAAATCGCGCAGCGCCTGTTCGGCGGCCATATGGTCGCGGAAGGTGCCGTTCAGCATCCGGCTGCCATTGGTGCCCGACCCGAACTGGTCGAGCGCGGCCTTGCCGGCGGCGATGACGTCGGGATCAAACGTCATGCCCATGTAATTGTAGGTGCCGAGCAGGATCGTCTCGCGCCCCTTGATCACCGCCTGGGTGGGCGAGCGGACCTCGTCCATCACGATCGCGAACGGATCGGTGACGCCCGAATCAAGCAGTGCCTTGCGCTCGGCGATCAGGCCGTCGAACTTGGACATCAGGTCGCGCGCGGGGGCCTGCGCCCCGGCGATCATCGCATCGGCCTCAGCCATTGCCGCCGTCCTTCAGCTTGGCGACCGCGTCGACCAGCTGGCCGACGGTTTCGATCTCCGCCTGCATGTTCATCGTGATGATGATGTCGAACTCGTCCTCGATCGCGGCGACGAAATCCATCACCGTCAGGCTGTCCCATTCAAGGTCGCCGGCAAAGGTGATGCCTTCGGCCAGGGCGACGCCCTTTTTGTTGAACGGCTCGATCAGGCGGGTGACGGTGTCGAGGATCTGCTGACGGTCGGACATGGTGCGTTCCTAGGGTGTTTGGTCGCCGCTTGCCAAGCGATTGCGGCTGAAGGGTGGCAGCGATGCGGCGCGGCGGCGCTACAGCCAGCCCGATGTGCGATAGGTGATGGCGGTCGCCTTCAGCCCGGCATGGGTGGCGATATGCGGCCGCCACAGATCGGCGGGCGGGCGGCGGTCGGCAGCCGCCACCCAGTCGGGATGGCAGAAATAGCCGACCCGGTCGGGGGTCAGCTTCGCCTTGCGTCCGCGCACCAGCCGGTCGAGGCGCGCGCCGGCGGCCAGGATCGGCCGCGGCAGGCCGAGCGTGCGCACGCGCCGCCGGCCGACCGCGACGCCGATCGCCTCGGCAAACTCGCGGTGGCTCCAGCCCTGTTCGCGGCCATCGTCGGGCTCGTAAATCTGCGCCAGGCTGTCTTCGGCGCCCACCAGCGTCAGCAGCAACCGGCTGAGGTCGCTGACCTCGATGACCGAGATCCGCCCCGGCGGCGGCAGCAGCACCAGCCCGCGCCGCGCCCAGCGGAACAGCTCGAGCGTTTCGCGGTCGCCAGGGCCATAGACGGCGGGCGGGCGCACCACCGTCCAGTCCAGCCCCGATGCGCCGACCACCTGTTCGGACCGCGCCTTGGACCAGCCATAATCCGACAGGTCGGGCGCGCGCGCGGCGAGCGAGCTGACATGGATGAAGCGGCGCACCCCGGCGGCGCGCGCGGCCTCCACCATGTTGAGCGTGCCGGCGACATTGGCTTCGGCAAAGGCGTCGCGCGACGGCGCGTTGATCGCGCCCGCGACATGGATGACGGCATCGGCGCCCTCAACCAGCCGGGCAAGACTGTCGGGCTGGTCAAGCGCGCCCTCGATCCAGCGGATGCGGCCATGGCCGGCCTGGGCGCGGCGGGTGAGCGCGCGCACCGCATGGCCGCGCATCACCGCATGGCGCACCAGCGTCGCGCCGACAAAGCCGGTCCCGCCGGTGATGGCGAGGGTGGGAAGCGGGGTCTTGGTCATTCGTTCAGACGATCAGCACCAGATGGTCGCGGTGGACAAGCGCCGCGCGCGGGGCATGGCCCAGCCGGCCAGCCTGCTCGTCGGAGCGCAGCCCGAGGATGCGCAGCGCATCGGCCGCATCATATTCGCTGAGGCCGCGCGCGATGGCGCGACCGTCATGCACGATGTCGACCACGTCGCCGCGCCGGAACGCGCCGTCCGCCGCAACCGCGCCGGGCGCGAGCAGGCTGCCGCCGGCACGAAGCGCCGCCGCAGCGCCGGCATCGATGGTGATCCGGCCGGCAACCGTCAAGCGCCCCGCCAGCCAGGCCTTGCGCCCGCCCGCGCCGCCTTCGGCCGCGAACAGCGTGCCAAGCCCGGTCTGCCGCCAATGCGCCAGCGGATGGTCGCGCTGGCCCGATGCGATGGCAAGCGGAATGCCGGCGGCGGCGGCGATGCGCGCCGCCTCCAGCTTGGCGCGCATTCCGCCGCTGCCCATGCCCGATCCGCTGCCGCTGCCGGCCATTGCCAGCACATCGTCATCGACCCGCGCCACCCGGTCGACCAGCCTCGCGCCGGGGGTGCCGGGCGGCCGGTCATACAGCCCGTCGACATCGGACAGCAGCAGCACCAGCCCGGCCTGCGCCGCCTGGCCGATGCGCGCCGCCAGCCGGTCATTGTCGCCAAATCGGATTTCGGCGGTCGCCACGCTGTCATTCTCGTTGATCACCGGCACGACGCCGAGCGCCAGCAGCCGGCCGAGCGTCGCGCTGGCGTTCAGATAGCGGCGGCGGTCCTCGAGATCGTCGAGCGTGACCAGCATCTGCGCTGCGGTGATCGCGTGGCTGCCGAGCAGTTCCGCCCAGAGCGCGGACAGCAGCACCTGGCCCGTCGCGGCGGCGGCCTGCGCATCCTCAAGATTCGCCCGGCCGCCTTTGGGCAGGCCCAGCCGCCGCGCGCCGAGCGCGATCGCGCCCGAGGAGACGACCACCACCTCATGGCCGCGCGTGCGCTCGGCGGCGATGTCCGTCACCAAAGTCGCCAGCCAGTCGCGGCGCAGCGCGCCGTCGGCCGCGACGAGCAGCGACGATCCGACCTTCACGATCAACCGTTGGGGGGCAGGGGCGGCCATGACCGGGCCGGGATCAGAGCGGCGACCAGGGACGGTCCTCGTCCGCATCGCCGCCGTCCGGGCCGTGCGCCGCGGCAGCGCTGTTGCCGGTGTCGGGCGCGGGGCCGAGCGCTTCGACCAGCCGGTCGAGCACCGCCTCCAGCCCCTGGCCGGTCGCGCCCGACAGCGGCAGGACGAGCGCATGGCTCGCCGCGCGCAGCTCGTCGCCGATGGCGGTGGTCAGCTCATCGTCCAGCAGATCGCATTTGTTGAGCGCGATGACCTCGGGCTTGTCCTCCAGCCCGGCGCCGTAACGGGCAAGCTCGGTGCGCACCGTCTGCCATGCCTCGACCGGGTCTTCGCCATGCGCGTCCACCAGATGCAGCAGCACGCGGCAGCGTTCGATATGGCCGAGAAACCGGTCGCCGATCCCGGCCCCTTCGCCCATCCCCTCGACCAGCCCCGGAATGTCGGCCAGCACAAACTCGCGCCCCTTGTGGCTGACGACGCCCAGCTGCGGGCGCAGCGTGGTGAAGGCATAATCCCCCACCTTCGCCTTGGCGTTGGTGACAAGGTTGATGAAGGTCGATTTGCCGGCATTGGGCAGGCCGACAAGGCCGACATCGGCCAGCAGCTTCAGGCGCAGCCACACCCACATTTCCTCGCCCGGAAAGCCCTTGCCATGCTGGCGCGGCGCGCGGTTGGTGGAGCTTTTGAACGCGGCATTGCCCTTGCCGCCATCGCCGCCGCGCAGCAGCACGACGCGCTGGCCGGGGGCGGTGAAATCGGCGAGCACATGTTCCCGGTCGTCGCTGAGCACCTGGGTGCCGACCGGCACCCTGATGACCAGATCGTCGCCGCCGGCCCCCGTGCGGTTCGATCCCGAGCCGCCATTGCCGCGCTGCGCCCGGAAATGCTGGGTGTAACGGAAATCGATGAGCGTATTCAGCCCGGCAATGGCTTCGAACACGATGTCGCCGCCCTTGCCGCCGTCACCGCCGTCGGGACCGCCATATTCGATGAATTTTTCGCGCCGGAAGCTCACCGCGCCCGCGCCGCCATGGCCGGAGCGGATGAAAATCTTGGCCTGATCGAGGAAATGCATCCGCGCGCCATAGGACGGTTCGGCGCAAATCGCCAGTTGGGCGGCCCGATTTCCCCCGGACGGGCAGTTCAGCCCGGCTGGTTGCCGCTTCGGCTGGCCAGCGCTGCGCCAAGCTGGGCAGTGGCGATGTCGCGCGCGGCCCCCCGGGGCAGGCCGAGCGCCGCCGCCATCGGCCCGCCGAGCAGTGCATCGCCGAGCGCGACGAGCACGAGGTTGAGCGTGTCGCGGCGCATTTCCGCGTCATGCGCGCCGTCGCCCAGCCGGTCCATCAGCCGGTGGATCGCGGTCAGGATCGGATCGAGCGCATCGTCATTGCCCGACAGGATCATCCAGCTGGCCAGCGCGCCGCCGCCCTTGTCGAACGCCTCGAACGTCAGGTCGACAATGTCGCGCGGCTGGCCGTCACCGGCCCGCGCCTTGGCGACCGCCGCGCCGATCTCGGCGGTGATCTGTTCGGCCATCGTCTCGGCAAGCGCCTTTTGCAGCCCGGCGGCCGAACCGAAATGATGCAGCAGATTGGCATGGGTGCGGCCCATGCGCGCGGCCACGGCCTTGAGCGTCACCGCCTGCGGCCCCGCTTCGACCAGCAGGTCGCGCGCGGCATCGAGCGCGGCGCTGCGGCTGGCTTCGGGGGTCAGGCGTTTGCGGGCGGCGGGCATGGCGGACGGACAGGCTCCTGTTCGGGCCCGCCGCATAGCCGGGCCTGACCGTGAAGGCGAGAGGCCGGGGAAGGGCGGCGCGGGAGAGCAGGGGGAGATGACGGTGCCGGCGCGCTATTGACACAAATGTCAGTGATGGTCATGTTTTGCCCCGAACAGGCCGATTCCCGCCGGGAGAGCAGATTCATGCGCGACGACAAGACCCCTGCCGACCTTGCCATCACCCCGCGCGACCGGCGCTTCGGCCGGGGCAGCCGGCAGGACCGCTGGTGGATGAACGGCGATCCGGTGGCGACCGCGTTTCACAATGCGCTGTCGGTCACCTTTCCGCGCGGCGAGGCGTTCTTCATCGAATCGGTGAAGGCCTTTCGCGACGGCGTGCCGGCAAAGCTTGACCGCGAGATCCGCGCCTTTGTGCAGCAGGAGGTGATGCACAGCCGCGAACATGTGGCGTTCAACCGCCGCGTCGTCGATGCCGGCTATGATGTCAGCCACCTCGAACAGGTGGTGGTCGAATCGCTGGAACTGACCAGGAACCGGCCGCAGATCCTGAACCTCGCCGTCACCATGGCGCTGGAGCATTACACCGCGATGATGGCGCAGATGATGCTGAAGGATGCCGATTACTGGCGCGGCGTCGACCGCGAGACGGCGGACATGTGGAAATGGCACGCGATCGAGGAGATCGAGCACAAGGGCGTCGCCTATGACACCTGGCTCCACGCGACGCGCGACTGGTCGCGGTGGAAGCGGTGGAAGGTCAAGACGATCATGATGCTGCTCGTCAGCCGCACCTTCTGGGTCAAGCGGATTGAAGGCACGCTTGAGCTGCTGGCGCAGGACGGGATCACCGGCGCGCGCGCGAAATGGGGGGTGTTCGCCTATCTGCTCGGCCGTCCGGGCGTGGTCCGGCGGCTGATCCCGGCCTGGCTCGCCTTCTTCATGCCGGGCTTTCACCCGTGGAACCATGACGACCGCGCGCTGATCGCCAAGGCCGACAGCGTCTATCCGGACGCTCGCGCCCCCCAGCCGGCGTAAGCCGGTTTGTTCGGGGGCGCGGCGTAAGCCGTTCTGTTCGGGGTCGCGGCGTAACGGGGCCTCACGGAGCCCCCGCATGAGCCGGGTCGTGCAGGCTCCGGGCGTTGGCCAGGGCGTCAC
Source organism: Sphingomonas changnyeongensis (assembly GCF_009913435.1). Taxonomy (NCBI): domain Bacteria; kingdom Pseudomonadati; phylum Pseudomonadota; class Alphaproteobacteria; order Sphingomonadales; family Sphingomonadaceae; genus Sphingomonas; species Sphingomonas changnyeongensis. Next base: position 1,112,467 of record NZ_CP047895.1, read on the forward strand.
CATCGCCGGGCATTTGCAACCAGACACCGGACAGGACCGGGGACAAAGCCGGGCAAGACCTGTTTTCCCAGCGATGTGTGGGACGAAAACAGCAACGCCGGCACCCATGGGGCGCCGGCGCTGATATCGGATCGCCGGTGACGGCGCCGGCCTCAGGGGCTGGCGGGATCGTCGTCGTCGGTCAGGACGATCACGCCGACCACGACGGCCGCGACCGCAAGGGCGATCAGGAGCACCGAGCCGCCGAGGAATTCGTTGCCCTTGACCTCGGCACCCGCGCGCGAGGCATTCGCGACCGACAGTTTCGCGGCATTGCCCTGAGCCATCGCCGGCGCGGCGATCAGGCTCGCGGCGGCAAGTGCCGTCATCACCTTTTTCAACATGAAACGTCTCCCCGTCCGACGGCGTCAACCGCCGCCATTCACATGTTAACCCATCACCAATGCGTTGCAATGGCCAAGTTGCCTCAGGATTAATCCGTAATGGTTGCGGCGCGTGGGGGTATCTTCGGTCGTTGCCAGAAGGATAAGTCCAAAAGAACTTGACCTGAAAGTGGCAAGCCAAAAGAAAATGCCGGCCGCCCTGGGGCGACCGGCATTTCCCGAAATCCTTGCGTCAGGCGCGGATCAGGCGCTGACGGGATCGTCTTCGCTGTCGGCGAGCAGGAACACGCCGGCGAGGACCGCCGCGAACACGGCGATGCCGATCAGGGCGGTGCCGCCGATGGCGTCATTGCCCTCAACGGTCGCGCCGGTGCGCGCCGCACCCGCAACCGAAAGCTTCGAGGCGCTCGCCTGCGCCATCGCCGGGGCGGCGACCAGGCTGGCAGCCGCGATCGCGGCCGTCAAACCACGCTTGAACATCTTGTATCTCCCTGCACCGCAGTTGTTGAGTGGCGGACCCATACTCCCGCCTGATATGCCCTTTAGACGATGAATCGCGTCGCGCAATGGTTTCGCGTCAATCCATAGGCGGGTTTTCGCCGCCTTGTGGTTGAAATGTGACAGTCCGGGGCCGGGCGGCGACCAGTTGCGGCGGCGTCGCCGGTGCCGGTCAGCGCCCCCTGAACCAGCCGGTGATCGCAAACCGCCCGGCCGGCGCATAGCCGGGCAGGTAGGACACATGGTGATGCTGTGGCACCGCGAAGATGTTGAGCGCGTTGAAGCGCGGACGGAACCCGGCAACGATGTCGCCGTCATCGTTGAAGAAGTTCAGATAGCCACCCCAGTCGGGGTGCCATTCATGCGTGCACAGATTGAGCACATAGGCGACCAGCCAGTCCTCATTCTCGTTCACGTCCTGATGCACGGTCAGGAACTGGCCGGCGCCGAAATGCGTGGCCTGGGCGTCGCACCAGCTGATCTGGCCGATGCCGGTGACGTCGCGCATCAGCGCGATGATGTCGGGGCCGTTCAGCGCCGCGACGATGCCGTCATGCGCGGCGCTGGCCGACCATCCGTCGCGCACCGCGTCATACATCTGATATTGGGAATAGATGAACGCGAACTGCCCGGTTGCGGCGGCGTGGTTGAGCTTCTGCCAGGTGCGCTGCATCGTCGACGGATCGAGGCCGGCCATCTGCTCGCGGCGCAGCTTGTGCGGGCCGTCGGCCCCGGCCTGCCAGGACAAGCCCCAGGGCGTCTCCTCGGCGAGCAGCTGGGCGATCGACTGGGCCGAGTCCCGGGTCAGGAAATCGCGGATCTGCACGCGCCGGTCGCGCGCAAACGCCGTTTTCAGTCCCGGCAGGTCGAGCTGCGGGTTGAGTTTCAGTATTGGTTGAGATTGCCCCATGCTTGTTACGCTAACGCAACATGGGGCCGTGCGCGAGTCCCGTCGCGCAGCTGCGCCCCTGATTCTCGGACGGCCTTGATTCCCGGACGGCCTTTGGGCAGGTGCGGTGCGCTTTGACCGATACACGCCCCCCCAGTTTTCAGGACCTGATCCTGACGCTGCACCGCTATTGGAGCGAGCGCGGCTGCCTCATCCTGCAACCCTATGACATGGAAATGGGGGCAGGGACGTTCCACACCGCAACGACGCTGCGCGCGCTCGGGCCGGAGCCGTGGAACGCGGCCTTTGTCCAGCCCTGCCGCCGGCCGACCGACGGCCGCTATGGCGAAAACCCCAACCGGCTGCAGCATTATTACCAATATCAGGTGATCCTGAAGCCCAGCCCGCCTGACCTGCAGGAGCTGTATCTGGGCTCGCTCGCCGCCATCGGGCTCGATCTGTCGCGCCACGACATCCGCTTTGTCGAGGATGACTGGGAATCGCCCACGCTCGGCGCCTGGGGGCTGGGCTGGGAAGTGTGGTGCGACGGGATGGAAGTGACCCAGTTCACCTATTTCCAGCAGATGGGCGGGTTCGACTGCAAGCCGGTGGCGGGCGAGCTGACCTATGGGCTGGAGCGGCTGGCGACCTATATCCAGGGCGTCGACAGCGTCTATCAGCTCGATTTCAACGGGCGCGGCGTCACCTATGGCGACGTGTTCCTCGAAAACGAGCGCCAGATGAGCGCCTGGAACTTCGAGGTCGCCAACACCGAGGCGCTGTTCGATCTGTTCCGCAAGGCGGCAGCCGAATGCGAGGCGTGCCTGTCGCGCGGCCTCGCCATCCCCGCCTATGAACAGGCGATCAAGGCCAGCCATGTGTTCAACCTGCTCAATGCGCGCGGCGTGATCTCGGTCGCCGAGCGCCAGGCCTATATCGGCCGGGTGCGCGACCTCGCCAAGGGGGCCTGCGCCGCCTGGATGACGCATAACGGATGGGCGGCATGACCGATCTGCTGATCGAACTCCGGTCGGAGGAAATCCCGGCGCGGATGCAGGCGCGCGCGCGCGCCGATCTCGTCCGGCTGCTGACCGAGGAACTGGCCCGCGCCGGGATCGCGGCGGCGGACATGACCGCTTATTCGACGCCGCGGCGGCTGGCAGTCATCGCCCGCGGCCTGCCGCTTCAGACCGACGCGGTGACCGAAGAGGTGAAGGGCCCGCGCACCAGCGCCCCCGATCAGGCGCTGGACGGGTTCCTGCGCAAGACCGGGCTGACCCGCGACCAGCTGGTCGAGCGCGACGGCGTGTGGTTTGCGGTGACCAGCCGGCCCGGTCGCCGCACCGCCGATGTGGTGGCCGAGGCCATTCCCGCCATCGTGCGCGGCTTTCCATGGCCCAAATCGATGCGCTGGGGGCAGGCGTCGCTGTCGACCGAAAGCCTGCGCTGGGTGCGGCCGCTGCAGGGCATCATCGCGCTGCTGGGCGACGATGTGATCGAGTGTGCGGTCGATGGCGTGGCGAGCGGGCGGGAGACCGCCGGGCACCGGTTCATGCATCAGGGGCCGGTTTCGATCCCGAACGCCGCCAGCTATGCCGACGCGCTGCGCGCAGCGCATGTGATCGTCGATCAGGACGAACGCGCGGCGATCATCCGCGACGGCGCTGCCGCACTTGCCGGGGCGGCGGGTCTGCGCGTCCTGCCCGATGACGGGCTGGTCACCGAAAATGCCGGGCTGACCGAATGGCCGGTGCCGCTGCTCGGCCGGTTCGATCCCGCCTTTCTCGACGTGCCGGCAGAGGTCATCCAGCTGACCGCGCGGGTGAACCAGAAATATTTCGTCTGCGCGGGCGCGGACGGGCGGCTGGCCCCGGCTTTCGTGTGCGTGGCAAACATCGCCGCGCCCGATGGCGGCGCGCGCATCGTCGCCGGCAACCAGAAGGTGCTCGCCGCGCGGCTCAGTGATGCGCGCTTCTTCTACGACACCGATCTCAAGGTGCCGCTCGCCGACCAGGCGGGCAAGCTCGCGCAGATCGTGTTCCATGAAAAGCTCGGCACCGTCGCCGACAAGGTCGACCGGGTGGCGCGGCTCGCGCGCTGGCTGGTCGAACAGGGCATTGTCGGCACGCCCGACATGGCCGACGCGGCCGAGACCGCCGCGCGGCTCGCCAAGGCCGATCTCGTCACCGGCATGGTCGGCGAGTTTCCCGAGCTGCAGGGCGTGATGGGCGGCTATTATGCCCGCGCCCAGGGGTTGCCGGATGCGGTCGCCGATGCGATCCGCGATCATTACAAACCGGCCGGGCAGGGCGACGACGTGCCGACCGCGCCGGTGACGGTCGCGGTGTCGCTGGCCGACAAGCTGGACAGCATCACCCGCTTTTTCGCGATCGACCTCAAGCCCAGCGGATCCAAGGATCCGTTTGCGCTGCGGCGGTCGGCGCTGGGCGTGATTGCGCTGATCCTTGAAAACCGGCTGCGCTTCCCGCTTGGCCGCGAAGTGGCGGCCGATGTGCTCGATTTCTTCGCCGACCGGCTGAAGGTGCAGCAGCGCGAGGCAGGCGTCCGGCACGATCTGATCGATGCGGTGTTCGCGCTCGGCGGCGAGGATGATCTGGTGCGCCTGCTCGCCCGCGTCCATGCGCTGCAGGCGTTCATCGGCACCGAGGATGGGGCAAATCTGCTTGCCGGTTACAAGCGTGCGGCCAATATCCTGAAAAAGGAAAGCTTTGCCGCAGGGGCGGTCAATCCCGCGCCCGAACCGGCGGAGGCCGCGCTTGCCGCCGCGCTCGATGCGGCAGCGCCCGCGGCCGAGGCGGCGGTCGCGGCCGAGGATTTTGCCGGCGCGATGGCCGCGCTCGCCAGCCTGCGCGGGCCGATTGACGGCTTTTTCGATCAGGTGACGGTGAATGATGCCGATCCGGCAAAGCGCGCGGCGCGGCTTGGCCTGCTCGCGCGGATGCGCGATGCCGTGCACCGGGTTGCCGATTTTTCAAAGATTGAAGGCTAAGGCCGCGCAGACGGTCAGGACGGCAGGGGCGTTCGGGGGACCAGCGACAGGCTGCACGGGCAGCCAAAAGGGGTGGTGATGACCAAATATGTCTATCGGTTCGGCGGCGGCGTGTCGGATGGCGGGGCGGGCGACAAGTCCCTGCTGGGCGGCAAGGGCGCCAATCTTGCCGAAATGGCGGCGATCGGCCTGCCGGTGCCGCCGGGCTTCACCATCTCGACCGCCATGTGCGCGCGCTTTTATGAGGAAGGCGAAAGCTTTCCCGACAGCGTGAAGGCCGAAGTGGCCGCCGGCATCGACCATATCGCGGCGGTGACCGGCAAGCGGTTCGGCGATGCCGAAAATCCGCTGCTCGTCTCCGTCCGTTCGGGCGCGCGGGTGTCGATGCCCGGCATGATGGACACGGTGCTGAACCTCGGCCTGAACGACGTGACCGTCGCCGGGCTGGCGCGCGCGTCGGGCGATGCGCGCTTCGCCTGGGACAGCTATCGCCGCTTCATCCAGATGTATTCCGATGTCGTGCTCGGCCTCGATCACGGCGCGTTCGAGGAAGCGCTGGAAATCGCCAAGGAAGATCAGGGCCATTTCCTCGACACCGACATGACGGCGGCTGACTGGGAAAGGCTGGTCGGCGTGTATAAGGGCCTGGTCGAGGAACAATGGGGCCGCCCCTTCCCGCAGGATGTGCATGACCAGCTGTGGGGCGCGATCGGCGCGGTGTTCGGATCCTGGCAGTCCGAACGGGCCAAGGTCTATCGCCGCCTGAACGACATTCCCGGCGACTGGGGCACCGCGGTCAATGTGCAGGCGATGGTGTTCGGCAATATGGGCGAGACATCGGCCACCGGCGTCGCCTTCACCCGCAACCCGTCGACCGGCGAGCGCGTCTATTACGGCGAATATCTGATCAACGCGCAGGGCGAGGATGTGGTCGCGGGCATCCGCACCCCGCAATATCTGACCCGTGCGGCGCGCGAGGCGGCGGGCGCGCGGCCCTTGTCGATGGAAGAGGCGATGCCCGACACCTATGCCGAGCTGGCGCAGGTGTTCGACCTGCTGGAGCGGCATTACCGCGACATGCAGGATATCGAGTTCACCGTCGAACGCGGCAAGCTGTGGATGCTCCAGACGCGCAGCGGCAAGCGCACGGCGAAGGCTGCGCTCCGGATCGCGGTCGACATGGTGGCCGAAGGGCTGATCGGCGAGAGCGAGGCGGTGCTGCGCGTCGATCCGCAGGCGCTTGACCAGCTGCTGCACCCGACGCTCGACCCGGCGGCGCCGCGCGACGTGCTGACCAAGGGGCTGCCGGCCTCGCCGGGGGCGGCATCGGGGATCGTCGTGTTCGACGCCGACACCGCCGAGAAACGCGCCGAGCTGGGCGAGGCGGTGATCCTTGTCCGCGTCGAGACCAGCCCCGAGGACATTCACGGCATGCACGCCGCCCGCGGCATCCTGACGGCGCGCGGCGGCATGACCAGCCACGCCGCCGTCGTCGCGCGCGGCATGGGCCGGCCCTGCGTGTCGGGCGCGGGGACGCTGGCCATCGACAGCAAGGCACGGCTGTTCCGCGTCGGCGACCGCACGGTCAGCGAAGGCGATGTCATCACCATCGACGGTGCGACCGGCGAGGTGATGGTGGGCGCGGTGCCGACCGTGCAGCCCGAACTGGCCGGGGATTTCGGCGCGCTGATGGTGTGGGCCGACCGTGTCCGCCGGCTGAAGGTGCGCACCAATGCCGAAACCCCCGCCGACTGCCGCACCGCGCGCGATTTCGGCGCGGAGGGGATTGGCCTGTGCCGCACCGAACACATGTTCTTCGACGCCGCGCGCATCACCGCCGTCAGGCAGATGATCCTCGCGTCCGACGAACAGGGGCGGCGCGCCGCACTTGACCGGCTGCTGCCCGAACAGCGCGCCGATTTCACCGCGATCTTCGAGATCATGGCCGGCCTGCCGGTGACGATCCGGCTGCTCGATCCGCCGCTGCACGAATTCCTGCCGCACAATGAGGCGGAGTTCGAGGATGTCGCCGCCGCCGCCGGGGTCGGGGTCGAGGTGCTGAAGCGCCGCGCCGCCGAGCTGCACGAGTTCAATCCGATGCTCGGCCATCGCGGCTGCCGGCTGGGCGTCACCTATCCCGAAATCTACGAAATGCAGGCGCGGGCGATCTTCGAGGCGGCGGTCGCCGTTGCCGAGCAGAGCGGCGAAGCGCCGATCCCCGAGGTCATGGTCCCGCTCGTTGCCACGCGGCGCGAGCTGGAGCTGATGAAGGAGGTGATCGACCGCACGGCCGAGGCGGTGTTTGCCGAGGCGGGGCGGCGGATCGACTATCTGGTCGGCACGATGATTGAGCTGCCGCGTGCCGCACTCAAGGCCGGCGAGATCGCCGAGGTCGGCGCATTCTTCAGCTTCGGCACCAACGACCTGACCCAGACCACGCTGGGCGTCAGCCGCGACGATGCCAGCCGCTTCCTGACCGCCTATGTCGACAAGGGAATTTTCCCGCGCGACCCGTTTGTCAGCTTGGATGTCGAGGGGGTGGGCGAGCTGATCCGCCTTGCCGCCGAACGCGGCCGGGCGACGCGGGCGGACATCAAGCTGGGCATTTGCGGCGAACATGGCGGCGATCCGGCGTCGATCGCCTTTTGCGAGGAGGCCGGGCTCGATTATGTCAGCGCCTCGCCCTACCGCGTGCCGATCGCCCGGCTGGCCGCGGCGCAGGCGGCGCTCAGGGCGGTCTGATCCGCCTCATCCCGATAAACAAAAAGGGGCGCGGTGCCGGGCAGGCACCGCGCCCTTTTCGTTTTACCGCCGGGCAATTCCACCCGGCTTCAACACGCTCTAGCCGCCCAGATTGTCGGCGATCGAACAGGCCGCCGGGCCAAGGATGACGACGAACAGCGTCGGCAGGATGAACAGGATCAGCGGCACCGTCATGATCGCGGGCAGGCGCGCGGCCTTTTCCTCGGCGCGCATCATGCGTTCGTTGCGGAACTCGGCCGACAGCACGCGCAGCGCCGAGGCGAGCGGCGTCCCGTATTTCTCGGTCTGGATCATCGTGGTGACGACGCCGCGCACCGCTTCCAGATCGATGCGGGTGGCAAGGTTCTCGAACGCCTGGCGCCGGTCGGTCAGGAAGCCCAGCTCGATCGATGTCAGCATGAACTCGTCGCCCAGCTCCGGATAGGCGCGGCCCAGTTCCTTGGCGACGCGGGCAAAGGCGGCATCGACGGTCAGCCCCGCCTCCGCGCAGATCACCAGCAGGTCGAGCGCGTCGGGCAGGCCCTTGCGGATCGCGTCGCTGCGCTTCTGGATGCGATTCTTGAGATAGATGTCGGGCGCCTTGTAGCTGCCGATCAGCACCCCGGCGGCGACCGCGAACTTCTTGAACGGTGCCCAGTCGGGGAAATAGTCGATGCCATAGACGAGCACGACGATGCCGGTGCCGAAGACCAGCGGCAGCATCATGCGCCCGAAGATGACGGCGACCGCCGCATCCTTTGACCGGATGCCCGCCTGCATCAGCTTTTTCTGGGCGGTCTTCAGCTGCTCGTCCTGCAGCACCTTCAATGAGGCGAGGAAGGAGCGCATCCGGTCCGTCGTCTCGTTGCGCGCGCCGAGCTTCGCGCGGCGCTTGGACGTGGAGGCGGTGATCCCGGCCTTGAGCTGTTCGCGGCGGTCGTTGAGCGCCTTCACCCGCCGCGCCATCGGGTCCCGCACCGTGGTCGCCGCATAGAGCGCGACGAGCACCATGAACGAGGCGATCCCGGACAGCACAGTCGCCATCCAGACCACGTCGATGCCCAACAGCGTCGGCCCTGCGCCCTCGTTCATGTTCCGCGCCTCAAATTTCGAAATTGACCATCTTGGCCATGATGAATGCGCCGATGCCCATCCAGACCAGCCCGCCGATTCCGGCGACCATCAGCCGTTCGTCGGTGAAGAAGCCGCCCATATAGTCCTTGTTCAGGAACCAGATCATCGTGAACACGATGAACGGCAGCGACCCGACGATATAGGCCGAGGCCTTGGATTCGGACGACATCGCCTTGATCTTGAGCTTCATCTGCGCGCGCTTGCGCAGCACTTCGGCCAGGTTCGACAGCGTTTCAGCCAGATTGCCCCCGGTTTCGCGCTGAATGGCAAGCGTGATGCAGAAGAACTGAAACTCCGGCGTCCCCAGCCGTTCGGAGGTTTCCTGAAGCGCCACATCCATCGACCGGCCGATCTTCATCTTGTCGCTGACGCTGCGAAACTCCTCGCCCACCGGGCCGGGGACTTCGGAGGCGACGACCGACAGGGTTTCGGAAATCGGCAGACCCGCGCGCAGGCCGCGCACCAGCAGCTCGATCGCGTCGGGAAACTTGCTGGTGAACTGGTTGACGCGCCGGTTGATCATGAACCCGGTCGCCATGTGCGGCAGCCCCAGACCGATGAACAGCCCGCCGAACAGCGCGAGCAGCAGCGGCGCGCCTTCGAGCCACAGCAGCGCTGCGCCGCCCAGCGCCAGCCCGCCCGACACCAGCGCATATTTGCCGACGCTCCACGACCGGCCGGTCATGTCGAGCCGCTTTTTCAGCTGGGCCGGGCGCGGGATCAGCGTCGAGGCGAGGCTGTCCATCCGGGTCGCGCGCGCGGTGGTGATCCGGCGCAGCTGCGCCTCCACGGCCGAGGCGGCCGACGCGCTGTGGCGTTCGCGCAGCGCCGTCAGCCGCCGCTTCTGCGCCTTGGCCTCGGACGGCCCGGAAAAGGCGGCGACGAGCATCGCCAGCACCAGCACCAGGCCGAGGAGCGGGATCATCATTTCAGTCATCTGATCTCCTGTCCTTCACCCTCCGCCGGGCGGCGGATGGCCGGTTCAGCCCTTGGCCGGGGCCTTTTTGCGCATCACGTCCTTGAGCCCGCCCAGCTTGCCGAGCAGCGACCGCGCCTGCGGGGCGGTGCCCGCAGCCTCGGGCGCGTCCTCGGCAGCGCTCAGCAGCCGGTCGGACAGCGCGCCCAGTGCCTGGGTGACCTTGGCCCCCTTGCCTGCCTCTGCCAGCGTCTTGCCGAGCTTGGCTGCCTGGGCGGCCAGCTTCTGGTCATACGGGATGGCGAAATCGATCTTGCGTTCGATCGAGCTTTCGAAATCCTTGCGGCTGATTTCGGGCACGCCGCCGGTCTGCACGCGGTTGGCGACCAGCACGACCTGGGCATGGCCGGCATTGGATTTCAGCCAGGCGAGCAGGCGGATGCAGTCGCGCGCCGCCGCCAGCGTCAGCTCGGTCACGATCACGACCATGTTCGCGTCCTGCACCAGCATCGGATGCTGGACGAGCATGTGGCGCGGCAGATCGACGACCGTCGATTCGAACGCGGCGCGGATTTCTTCCTGCAGCTGGAAAAAGGCCGACCCGTCGGTGATCAGCGCCTGGCTGATCGGCGCTTCGGCCGACAGCACGGCGAGCTTGTCGTTCGCGCGCACCATCGCGCGTTCGATGAACAGCCCGTCGATGCGGCTGGGGTTTTCGATCGCGTCGGTCAGCCCGCGCCCCGGCTCGAGGTCGAGGGCGAGGGCGCCGGTGCCGAAATGCACGTCAAGGTCGAGCAGCGCCGTCGAGCGCCGGCCCTTGTCGCCGAACAACCAGGCAAGCGATGCCGCGATCGTCGAGGCACCGACCCCGCCGCGCGCGCCGATCACCGCCGTCATCACATGCGGCTTTTCAACCGCCGCCTCGACATGCTTGGGCGTGTTCAGGATCGCGAGCGCCTGGCCAAACGCGTCGCGCAGCTGATCCGGGTTGAACGGCTTCAGCAGATAATCCTGGATGCCGCTGGCCAGCAGGTCGCGGTAGAGGCGGACGTCATTGACCTGGCCGGCGGCGATCACCACCGTGCCCGGCTCGCACACCTCGGCCAGGGCGTTGATGTCGTTGAGCGGATCGCCCGATTCTGACAGGTCGACGAACAGCACATGCGGGCTTGCCGACACCGACAGCGACTGGATGGCGTTGCGCAGCCCGCCCTTGTTCACCTTTTCAGGCGACCAGCCCATTTCGGCGGCGATGGGACGGATGGCATCGGCCGAACCTTCGTCGCAGACAAAGGCGACAAAGGGGTCGCGCAGCGCGGCGCTGCGGGACGGGTTCCACGGAGCGTTCATTACTGGGCACCTCGCGTTGTCTCGCTCTTCAAGCCCTGGGCGCCGGTCGGCGGCGCGGCGCGATAGGCGCGGATCGCCTTTGATGACGTGAAGCCGTCGGCCGGCCGGCCGGGTTCGCGCCCGGCGACCAGATCCTGCGGATTGGCGACCATCTGCGCCAGCGCGCCGTTGAGCGCGCAGCCATAGTTAGACGGGGTGTTGCCGGCATAATCGGGGCTGGGTGCGCGGCTCCAGTCGGGGCATCCAGTCACACTGGCTGCCGCGCGGCTGACGACCACGCGCACCATGCCGGCGGGCGGGGCGCCCGCCGTGCCCGGCGCGGTGTCGGCGAGCATCAGGCCGCGCCGGCCGAGCAGCCCGGCCACCGCCTGACGGCCGCCATCGCCGCCGCTCGGATCGGCGATCGCCACCCGGTCGCCAAAGCCGAGCGCAATGGCATCGAACCAGGCGTCCAGCCGCTCGCGCTCGCCCGGGGCCAGCGCCCCGGCATAGCCGGCCGCGACGTCCATCGCATAATCGGTGCGCTGGACGACCGGCTGGTGAACCGATTCAACCCCGCGATTGACGGTGCCACCACAGGCCCCGAGCAGCAGGGCGAGGGAGAGGGCGGCGGGGTTCAGGCGGAAGTTTCTGCTGTCCATGGTCGCGCGCGCCTTCAGTTGGAGAAACCGGGGGCCGGATCGCCGGCGTCCTTGCCCGTCTTGCCCGCCCGGCCGGGAACAGGCGCGGTCGCGCCGCCGCTGACCGGCGGGGCGAGGCGCGGCACCGGCCGTTCGCTGGTATCGCCCGATCCTGCCGTCTGGCCGAGCAGCACGCGCTCGGCATCGGTTGCCGAACGATAGCCGTCGGTCGGCAGCGGCAGCGGGGTGCTGCTGGGTTTGACCAGATAGGGGGTGACGATGATCATCAGTTCGGTCTCCGCCCGGCGGAAGCGCGTGGAACGGAACAGCGCGCCCAGGATCGGCAGGTCGCCCAGCCCCGGGGCGCGGTCGACATTGTTGGTGTGCCGGTTCTGGAGCAGGCCGCCGATCATGAAGCTCTGGCCCGAGCCGAGCTCGACCGTCGTCTCCGCCCGCCGCGTGGTCAGCGCCGGGATCTGGAAGCCGCCGATCGTCACCGCCCCTGCCGAGGTCAGTTCCGACACCTCCGGCCGGACGCGCATCGAGATGCGGCCGTCCGACAGCACGGTCGGGGTGAAGGACAGGCTGACGCCATATTGCTTGAACTCGACGCCGATCTGGCCAAGCCCCTGGGCAAGCGGGATCGGGATCTCGCCACCGGCCAGAAAGCTTGCCGTCTCGCCCGACAGGGCGGTCAGATTGGGGTTGGCGAGCGTGGTGATCAGGCCCTCGCCCTCGGCGAGGTCGAGCGCGGTTGCGACATCAAGCCCGAACAGCCGCCCGGCAAGGCCGAGATTGGTGATCCCCGCGCCCTGGCCCAGCCCGTTCAGGTTGAAATTGGTCGCCCCGGTCGCGGCATCGGTGGTGATGCTGCCAAAGCTGCGGCCCTGCGCGATGCCGAACAGGAAGCCGCCGGTGGTGTCGCGGGTCAGCAGGTTGAGCCCGAACGACTTGGTGAGATCGCGGCTGACCTCGGCGATGCGGACCTGCAGATTGACCTGCAGCGGCGTTGCCGTGCGCAGCCGGTTCACCGTGCCGATCTTCAGCACCGCATTGGGCGCGGTCACGTCGACGCCGGGATTGAGCAGCGACTTGACCAGCCGTTCGGCCTCCTCGACATCCTCGGGCGAGCCGACGGTGCCCGACAGCACGACCACCTGGCCCACCGGGGTGACGGTGATCTGTGCCTCGGGCATCGCCACCTTGAGCACCCGGTCGATCGAGGTCAGGTTCTGGCTGACGCGGACATTGGTGGCATAGACGACGCCGCCGCCCGCAGTGGTCGCGAACACCGTCGCTTCGCCTGCTTCCTTGCCGAACAGATGGATCTGGCGCGGGTTGCTGACATAGACATCGGCGACCGACGGGTTCGACGTCCAGATATTGGCGATCGGCACGGGCAGGTTGACCAGCTCGCCCTGGCCGACCGACAGCAGCACTTCGGCGGTCGGGCGCTGCGCACCCGTCGGCACCTGCGCGACCCGTGCGGCGATGCGCGCGGCGGCCGCCTTGGCAGCCGGCCGGGCCGGGGCCGCGTCCGCCGGCAGCGCGGCGGCGATCAGCCCGCCGGTGAGCGCGGCCGAGGCGAGGCGGCGAAAAGCCTTGGGCATGGTCATGTTATCGTCCCCCAACCGCGACCGTCGTGACGTCGTTGCCGCGCGCCACCCGGACTACGGGTCCCTGATTGTCGTAAGCCGGGCCGGTCGCCGCCGGGCCGGCGCGTGTGGCCGGCGCTCCGTTCGGATCGCTGCCGCCTGCGGTCGGGGCGCGGCCCGGCACCGAGCGGCGGGCAAAGCGCGAGACATCGGCCCCGGTCTGGTAGGTGGTGTCGCCGTCAAGCGGGCGCGCGGCGACCGCGAGCAGCATCTGGCGTTCGGCCTTGGGATCATTCTTGTCGCCGACCGAAACCTCGCCCGAGGCGATGGCGCGCTCCAGCTCGGCATTGTTGTCGGCGATCGAGCGCAGCGACAGCGACAGCTGGCCGAGCGACTGGGCGACCGCGATCTTCTCCGCGATGCGCGGCGTCGCCTCCAGTGTGACGGTCGAGAAGGTGAGCACCTCGGTCTTGCCGTCTTCGGTGGTCGTCTTGTCGGTGCGCTGGTCGGTCGCCAGCACGCGGATGTTGCGGATGATCGTTTCGCCGACGCGCAGCGCCGGGCCGTCGCCGCCGCCATCGATGCTCTGCGTCAGCACCAGGTCGATCCGGTCACCCGGGAATACGAAGCCGGCGACGCCGCTCTGCGCGGACACCGACACCGTCACCGCGCGCATCCCCGGCCCAAGAGCCGCAGCCAGGAAGCCGCGGTCGCCCGGCTTGACCAGCGAGCCCTGCGTGATCGGCTGCCCGGCGGTGATCGCGACGCGCACCACAGTGCCGGCGACCGGCGCTTCGGTCTCGCCGCGGATATAATAGGCCTGCTGCACCAGTTCCTTGGGCCAGGGCTGGTAGCGGAAGGCGTCGGGCGTCAGGATCGTGCCCACCGGCAGCGGCCGCGTGGCGACCAGCACCTGGGGCAGATTTTCCTCCGGCCGCGGGGCCGACGCCGCAGCGGTCGGCGCGGCGGCGCCCTGGAACATGTTGCGGGCCAGAAGCGCGGTGATCGCGGCGATCACCAGCGCGCCGACCAGCAGAGCGATTTTCCGTGCATCCATGACGTTCAACGCCTCCTGAGCCGGACGAACCGGCCCGCATTTCATCAAGCAAACTGGTTAAGATATCGTTCGTAAATCGCCCAAAGCCCGGCAAAGGCGATGGCGACGCCGTAGGGAATCTCGGGATTTGCCGGCAGGCGGCGCAGCCGGTGGACGATCAGCACGGCAAGGGTGACGACCCCGCCGGCGACCGACATCACCATCAGCATTTGCAGCAGCGTGTCGCCCGGCAGCCAGAGCGCGAGCGCGCCGAGCAGCTTGACGTCGCCGCCCCCATCCAGCCCATTGCGAATGCGCCGATCAGCAGCGCGAACAGCAGCGCGGCTGCTGCCACCTGCAGCGCGACTCCGGGCCACAGCGGCAGGCCGGTCGCCGCCCAGTAAGCGGGCGCGAGCAGCGCGATGGCGAGGTTGAGGCGGTTGGCGATGGTGCGCGCGGCAATGTCCGTCGCCGCCGCCACGAGCAGCAGCAGCGCGAGCACGCCCAGCAAGGCCAAGGCCGTCTGTCCCCCAAACATGCGCCAAGAGCTAGACGGCAAGGCTTTAGAACCCGTAACCACGGGCCATGAAAAATCAGCCCCCGTTCGACCGCCGGGCGATTCCCGCCACGGCGCGGCTGTTTCACCGGCCCGCACCCGATGGCTGGCCGCTGCGCATGTTCGACTGGCCGCCAGAGGGCGGGTCGCGCGGCAGCCTGCTGTTCCTCGGCGGGCGCGGCGACATCATCGAGAAATATCTGGAAAGCTTTGCCCATTGGCGGGCGGCTGGCTGGCACATCCGCGCCGTCGACTGGCGCGGCCAGGGCGGATCGGGGCGGCTGTCGTCCGATCCGCTGTGCGGCCATGCCGATGATTTCGCGCCCTGGATTGCCGATCTCGCCGATTTCGGCGGCGACTGGATGGCGACGACGCCGGGGCCGCATGTCGTGATCGGCCATTCGATGGGCGGGCATCTGCTGCTGCGCGGTCTGGCCGAAGGGGCGATCGCGCCCGATGCGGCGGTGCTGGTCGCGCCGATGCTCGGCCTGCATTCCGGCCCGCTCGGCCCGCGTGTCGGCGGCGCGATCGCCGCGCTGCTCGCCCGGATCGGCCGGCCCGACCGCATGGCGTGGAAGACCAATGAGCGCCCGTCGCTGCCCGGCGCATCGCGCCGCCGGCTGCTGACCCATGACGCCGAACGCTATGCCGACGAACTGTGGTGGAAACAGGCCAATCCCGACATCGCGCTCGGCCCGCCCAGCTGGGCCTGGGTCGCCGCCGCCTATCGCTCGATCGCCGGGCTCGACCGGCCGGGCGTGCTGGAGCGGATCGCCACCCCGGTGCTGCTGCTGGGGGCCGAGCGCGACGGGCTGGTCAAGGCGGCGGCGATCCGCCGTGCCGCCCGGCGGCTGCCCGCGGCCGAGCTGCTGATGTTCGGGCCGGAATCGGCGCATGAGATCCTGCGCGAAAGCGACGCGGTGCGCGACCGGGCGCTCGCCCGCATCGATGCGTTTCTGGCTGCCCGCGCCGCCGGACCCGCCCCCGCACCCGTCAGCGCCGCCGGAGATGCCCCCGCGGCATGATCGCCGAGATGACCGAATGCGATGTGGCGATCATCGGTGCCGGCATGGCTGGCGCGAGCCTGGCAGCGGCGATTGCCGGGCGGCGGCGCGTCGTGCTGATCGAGGCCGAGGATCATCCCGGCCGCCACGCCACCGGCCGCTCGGCGGCCTTCTGGTCGGAAACCTATGGCGGGCCGATGGTCCAGCCGCTGACATCGGCCTCGCATCGCTGGTTCGCGGCGCGCGGCCTGCTGCGTCCGCGCGGCGCGCTTTATCTGGCCGGGGCGGACGATCAGCCGGCGATCAGCGCGTTTCTGGGTGATTTCGCCGGATCGGGCGTGGTGCTCGAACGCCATGGCCGCGATTTCGCCGCTGCGCTGCTGCCCCGGCTCGATGCGCGCTGGCAGCACTGCATCTGGGAGCCGAGCTGCGCCGATATCGATGTCGCGGGCGCGCATCAGGCCTGTCTGGCCGAGGCGCGGCGCACGGGCGCGCGGCTGATCTGCGGCGCGCCGGTCGAGGGGGCGGCACGGCTGGGCGGACCGGCCGGCGGGTGGCGGCTGGAGACGCGCGCCGGCCCGGTCACGGCCGGTCTGGTCGTCAATGCCGCCGGGGCCTGGGCGGACAGGGTGGCGGCACTGTTCGGCGCGCCGCCCATCGGCATCACCCCTTATCGCCGCACGGTCGTGCAGCTGCGCGTCGCGCCGCCGGCCCCGGCCGATCTGCCGCTGGTGCTCGACATGGCCGGCAGCTTCTATTTCAAGCCCGAGGCGGGCGGGCGGCTGTGGCTCAGCCCGCATGACGAGACGCGCGACCGACCGCACGATGTCGCGCCGGAGGAGCTGGACGTCGCGCTCGCCATCGACCGGTTCGGGGCGGCGACCGGCTGGCCGGTCGAGGCGGTCGAGCGGCGCTGGGCCGGGCTGCGCAGCTTCGCGCCCGACCGCGCGCCCGTCTATGGCCATGACCCCTTGTGCCCCGGCCTGTTCTGGTGCGCGGGGCAGGGCGGCTTCGGCATCCAGACGGCACCCGCCGCCGCCGATCTGGCCGCCCGGCTGCTGCTCGGCGATCCGGCCGGGCCGGTCGATCCCGCGCCCTATCTGCCCGGCCGGTTTGCCCGTTCGGCCTGAGTTTTCCGCCCGATCCGGGCTTCAGAGCGGTTTCCGATCCGGCTGCGCCGGGTCAACCGCTCTGATTTTCTGGTTCGCCGTGTTTTCCGAACCGTCAGGTCAGTCCACCTGACTGGAAACCGCGCTAGCCCATGGCGAGCGCGTCGATCGCGCCTTGCAGGATATAGGCGGCGGCCATCTTGTCGACCAGCTCGGCCCGGCGGGCGCGGCTGGCATCGGCGTCGAGCAGCGTGCGCGTGACCGCCTGGGTCGACCAGCGTTCGTCCCACAGCAGGATGGGCAGCCCCGCCACCGCCATGTTGCGGGCAAAGGCGCGGACCGACTGGGTGCGCGGGCTGTCGCTGCCGTCAAGGTTGAGCGGCAGGCCGATGACCAGCCCCTTCACCGCCTGTGCGGCGATCAGCCGGTCGAGCGCGTCCTTGTCGGCGGCAAAGCGGGTGCGGCGCAGCAGCTCGGCAGGGCTGGCGATCGACCAGCCGGCATCGCACAGCGCAATGCCGATGGTGCGCGTGCCGACATCCAGCCCCATCAGCCGCCCGCCCATCGGCAGGGCGTCGCGGAACGCGGCGGTTGCGGTGGTGATCACCGGGCGAACGCCGCCAGCCGGCGTGCGGCATCGGCCCGCACATTCGCCCAGAACAGGCTGTAATCGAACACATGGTAATTGTTGCCCGGCAGCACATAGGCGGGCAGCTCGGGCGGCGGCCCGATCAGCAGGATGCCGCGCCCGGCGCAGCGCGCCGGAATCGCGCCCGCGCGCATCGTCGCCGTCATCAGATCATCGGCGGGAAACAGCGTGCCCCGGTTGGCGGCGGCGGGGGCGCTGCCGCCCGGCTGGCCGGTCAGCGGGTTGGTGCACAGCAGCGCGCTGCCCCGCCGCGCCCCGCCGGCCAGCCCGATGCCGGCGTCAAAGGCGGCAAGCACGGTCTGCGGATCGGCCGGTTCGGCATAGCTCAGCCACGACAGCACGCACCCGGCCTCGTCTGCCCGCGTGCAGGCGGGCAGGCCGAGTGCGGGCAGATCGGCGGTCAGCGAGACCGGCCAGCCCACGACATAGGCGGCGACCACCCGGCGGGTCAGCGGCGTTCCCGCCACCCGTTCCTTCAGCAGCCGCATCAGGTGCAGCGCGCCCTGGCTGTGCCCGGCAAGGATGATCGGCCTGTCGCCCGGCTGGGCGGCCAGAAACGCATCGAACGCCGCGCGCACATCGCCATAAGCAAGGTCGAGTGCCTGCCCCGCCGCCCCGGCATCGGTCAGGAACGCCCCGAACGTCGCCTGACGGTAGCGGGGCGCCCAGATGGCGGCGACGCCGTTGAACGCGCTCGCCTGCCCGCGGATGAACAGCGCGGCGCGCTGATCGGCCTCGGCATCGCCGATGGGCGCATTCCAGCGGTCGCGCCCGAAAAAGGATGTCGGATGGATATAGAACAGCGCCGCCTTGGGCGCATCCGCCGCCGCGATGCCCGCCGGGGTCCACAGCGCGGGATCGCCCGTCCCGCGCCCGGGGCGCGAATGCCAGAGCTGCGGATCGCGGGCATAGGCCGAAACCGGCGCGGGCGGGGCGGCGGCAAACGGCACGCGCGGCACCAGCGCCAGCCGGATCAGCTTTTCACCCGCCAGCGCATAAGTGAGCGCGGCTGCCAGCACCAGCAGCACCAGACCGGCAACGGCATAGAGAAACTTGCGGTCCATGGCGCGGCTCCGACGGGCGTGTCGGCGCGCTAGGCCGCAACCCGCCCGCCGGGTCAAGGGGCTTTGAGCCGTCACAGGCGCAGGGCGCCGTTGCCGGGGAGCGGACGCTGTGCTTGGATCGCGCTCGGCAAGCCATTGGGAGCATAGGTGATGACTGGGGCGCAGATGCCCGTGGCGGATGGGGTGTCGCCGCCCGGGGACGACGGGCATGACGGTCTGCCGCCCTGGCCGCTGCTGCTGGGCGTGCTGGGTGCCGTTGCCGCGCTGCTGATCCATTTGATCCTGCCTGCCGGCCCCGTCGCCACGCCCGCGCCGTGGCAGCTCACGCTCACGACCTTTATCGGTGTCGCCGCCGGGCTGACCGCGCTGGTGATTGAACGGCAGCGCGCCGCGCTGCGGGGTGCGTTCGCCATGGGGTGGGCGACGGTGGCGGCGGGGCTGGTCTGGCACAATGGACCGGTTCCCGGCTGGACTGACGGCGACGGGCTGGCGCTGGTTAGTTTCGCTTTGGCGACGGTTGTCGCCGCACCGCTGTTCCAGGCCTGGGCCGGGTCGGGGCGCGTACGATATCGTGCTGTCCATGACCATAGCTGGACCAACGCGCTGGTGCTGGCCGCCGGCCTTGCGTTCCTTGGTGTGGTCTGGCTGGTCGCCCTTCTGTTGGCTGAGATGTTCGACCTGATCGGGATCGATCTTCTCGAAAAGCTGCTGCGCGAAGATTGGGTTCAGCGCGTTTTGTCCGGCGCCGCGCTCGGCACGGGCTTAGGTGTTCTGCGCGAGCAACAGTCCATCCTCGTGCTGCTGCGCCGGACCGTCGTGGCGCTGCTCGTCCTGCTCGCGCCGGCGCTGGCTGCGGGGCTGGCGCTCTTTCTGCTCGCGCTGCCGCTGACCGGGCTTACGCCGCTTTGGCGTGCCGGATGGTCTGCGGCGTCGCTGACAATCACTTGCGCGGTTGCAGCGCTGGTGCTCGCCAATGGCGTGATCGGTAATGGCCGCGAAGAAGAAGCGCGCCGGGCATGGCTGCGGGGTAGTGCTCTGGTCCTGTTGCTTTCCGTGTTGCCGCTCGCCGGGCTGGCGCTGGCCGCGATCCTGATCCGTCTCGGCCAATATGGGCTGACGCCCGGCCGCCTCTGGGCGCTCACCGGCGCGATTGCGGTTGCGCTGGTCGGCCTTGGCTGTTTCGGAGCGATCCTGTCCGGCCCGCGCGACTGGATGGCTCGGGTGCGCCGTGCCAATCTGACGATGGCGGCGCTGCTGTGTGCCGTCGCCTTCATCCTCGCCACGCCACTGGTCAGCTTCAACGCGCTGTCGGCGCGAAGCCAGGCCGCGCGCCTGGAATCGCGGCGGGTGAATGCTGATCGGTTCGACTGGGCAGCGCTGGGATTTGCCTTTGGCGCGCCCGGCCGGGCCGAGCTGCGGCGGCTGGCAGATTCGCGCGATCCGGCGATCCGCCGCCAGGCGGCGGCGACTCTGGCTGCCCCAGATCGCTGGACGCTCGATGGTCGGATTGCAGCGGCGGCCCTGCGCCGGCGCGTCGCGGCGGGGATCCGCGTGTTGCCAGCGGGCAGCAAAGCGCCCGCCGATCTTGTCGATGTTGGGGCCGTGCGCGCCATGTGCGCCGATGGAGGGTGCACGGTCGTCATGACCGGCCCGGCCGAAGCGGTCGTGATCGCCGGCGGATGCTATGGCGCGCCGCAACAGCCTGTCATGACAAGCTGTGCGTCGCCCATCCGGCTGGTTCTCCGGCCTGGCGGCTGGCAGACGCCGGAGCCCGCCGGCCATGGCCCGGCCGTCGCCTATCGGGCCGGGCGGATCGAGGTGCGGTTGGTGTCCGCGCGCCGGATTTTCGTGGGCGACGAAGCGGTCGGCGAGCCATTCTGATCACCAGCCGGTCCGACGGCCTGTCCTTTTGACGGTGCGGCTTGATGGCGGGCGGCGCGGCTGCTAGCCGCAGGGCATGTCCGTAGACGCCACGACCGTCCGCAAGATCGCCGGGCTCGCCCGCATCGCCATCAGCGATGCCGATGCCGATGCCATGGTGAGCGAACTCAACAACATCCTGGGCTGGATCGAACAGCTGGGCCAGGTCGACACCGCCGGGGTCGACCCGATGACGGCGGTGATCCCCAATCATCTGCGCCTGCGCGAGGACGGGGTGACCGACGGCGATATCCGCGACCAGCTGATGGCCAATGCGCCCCAGGCCGAACATGGCTTTTTCGCCGTTCCCAAGGTGATCGAATAATGACCGCGCTCAATGACCTGACCGTCGCCGCGCTGCGCGACGGGGTGCGCGACGGCGCCTTTTCCGCCCGCGAAGTGGCCGAGGCGTTCAACGCCGCCGTCGCCGCGGCGCGCCCGCTCAACGCGTTCATCACCGAAACGCCCGACCATGCGCTGGCCGCCGCCGCGCAGGCGGACCGCGACCGCGCCGCCGGCACGCTCAGGCCGCTGTCGGGCGTGCCGCTGGGCATAAAGGATCTGTTCTGCACGCGCGGCACCCAGACGACCGCCGCCAGCCGCATCCTTGAAGGCTTCACCCCGACCTATGAGTCGACGGTGACCGCCAATCTGTTCGCGGCGGGCGCGGGGATGCTCGGCAAGCTCAACATGGATCAGTTCGCCATGGGCTCGTCCAACGAGACCAGCGCCTTTGGCAATGTGATCTCGCCCTGGCGTCGTCCGGGCGACACCGCGCCGCTCGCCCCGGGCGGCTCGTCGGGCGGCAGTTCGGCGGCGGTCGCCGCGCGCATCGCCCCGGGCGCGACCGGCACCGACACCGGCGGCTCGATCCGTCAGCCCGCCGCCTTCACCGGCATTTCGGGCATCAAGCCGACCTATGGCCGCTGCTCGCGCTGGGGCGTGGTCGCCTTTGCCTCGTCGCTCGACCAGGCCGGGCCGATGGCGCGCGACGTGCGCGACTGCGCGATCCTGCTGGAGGCGATGAGCGGGTTCGACGCCAAGGATTCGACCTCGCTCGACCTGCCGGTGCCGGCATGGGAGCGCAGCCTGTCGCCCGATCTCAGGGGCAAGCGCATCGGCGTGCCGCGCGAATACCGGGTCGATGGCATGCCCGCCGAAATCGAGGCGCTGTGGGAACAGGGCATCGCCTTTGTCCGCGATGCGGGGGCCGAGATTGTCGAGGTGTCGCTGCCGCACACCCGCTATGCGCTGCCGGCCTATTACATCATCGCCCCGGCCGAGGCGTCGTCCAACCTCGCCCGCTATGACGGCGTGCGCTACGGCCTGCGCGAACTGCCCGACGGGGCGGGGCTGCAGGACATGTATGCCGCCACCCGCGCCGCCGGCTTCGGGGCCGAGGTGCGCCGCCGCATCCTGATCGGCACCTATGTGCTCTCGGCCGGCTTTTACGACGCCTATTACACCCAGGCGCAGAAGGTGCGCGCGCTCATTGCCCGCGACTTTGAACAGGCCTGGGCGACGTGCGACCTGCTGCTGACGCCGACCGCGCCGTCGGCGGCATTTGCGCTGGGCGAAAAATCGGCCGACCCGATCGCCATGTATCTGAACGACGTCTTTACCGTGCCGTCGTCGCTCGCCGGGCTGCCGGCGATGTCGGTGCCGGCGGGTCTCGACGCGCAGGGCCTGCCGCTTGGCCTGCAGGTGATCGGCCGCCCGCTCGACGAGCAGGGCGTGCTCGATGCCGGCCTGGCGATCGAGCAGCGCGCGGGCTTTGTCGCGCGGCCCGACCGCTGGTGGTGATCCGCGCCCGGCCTGCCGTCAGGCCGGGGGCGCACCATCATTGCCTGCGCCCGGCGCGGGCTGGGCCAGATAGGCGAGCCGCTTGATCTCGCGCCGGCCGCGCGTGACCGTGTCGAGGATCAGCCCGCAGACCAGCGCGAGCAGGGCGACAAGCGTCAGCCCCATCGCCAGCACCGCCGTCGGCAGGCGCGGCACCAGCCCGGTTGCCAGATAGGTCGCGACCAGATCGACCGACAGGCCGAGCGCGGTTGCCAGGAACAGCGCCGCGAATAGGCCGAAAAAGGTCACCGGCTTTTCGGTGCGCGCGAGGTTCAGGATCATCGTCAGGATCCGCCACCCGTCGCGCCAGGTCGACAGTTTGGATGCCGATCCTGCGGGCCGCGCGGCATAGGCGGTCATCACCTCGGCAACCGGCAGGCGCAGTTCGAGCGCATGGACGGTGATGTCGGTTTCGATCTCGAAGCCCTGCGCCAGCACCGGGAAGGATTTGACGAAGCGGCGCGAAAACACCCGGTAGCCGGACAGGATGTCGGAAAAGCTGCGCCCGAAGATCCAGGCGACGCAGCCGGTCAGCAGCCGGTTGCCAAGCCGGTGGCCACGGCGATAGGCGGCCTGCACCTCGCTCTGCCGCGCGCCGACGACCATGTCGAGCCGCTCGTCCGCCAGCCGCGCGATCATCGCCGGGGCGGCCGCGGCGTCATAGGTCGCATCGCCATCGGCGAGCACATAGATGTCGGCGTCGATATCGGCGAACATGCGCCGGACGACATGGCCCTTGCCCTGCATCCGCTCGACCCGCACCGTGGCACCCGCCGCCGCCGCGACCGCCGTCGTGCCGTCGCTGCTGTTATTGTCATAGACATAGATGGCGGCATCCGGCAGCGCCGCACGGAAGGCGGCGACCGTCTGGCCGATCGCCGCCGCCTCATTGTAGCAGGGCAGCAGCACGGCGACACGCGCGGCGGGGCGAGCCGCAGACAAATCGGGCCGGGGCAGATCGGGCCGGGGCGGGGAAAAACTGGTCATGACACCAGCCTATGGCAGAACTGGGCCGGGCCGCGAAAGAGCCGGTCTTTGCGGGCCCGGTCCTGGGGGCGGTAACCGCACCGGACGGCGCGGCTGGCTGCCCTGCTCAGTCGTCGGTCAGGCTGATCGTCTCCACCCCGCCGCCCGCCAGCGTGATCGTGTGGACGACGCCGGGGGCAGTGACCTGCACCTGATGGGCCGCGCGGGGGTAGAGCGTCGGCATCACGTTCGCGCGGATGGTGACGCTGCGCGCCCGGCGCGGTCCCTTGCCGGCATAGTCGACCCAGACCTGCGCCGCGTCGATCTGGGTGCTCCGATGGGCAAGGGCCACCGGCCGGCCGTTGACCGCGATGGTGAAGCGCTGCCCCAGATAGGCCTGAAGCGCCGCAATCGCCTGCGGATCGTCAAGGCTTGCCTGCACATCGGCCGCGATGCGCGGCAATGCCGGCTCAAGGTCATGCGCCTCGAACCGGTGCGACACGGTGACGCTGCCGTCAGCCGCCAGCGTCACCACGGTGATCGCATCATGCCCGCGATGCGCGACCGCCGGTGCCGGGCCGAACACGCCCAGCCCCATGCGCCCAGGCCCAACATGCCCAGGCCCAACATGCCAAGCCCGGCCGCAGCACCGCCGAGCAGTGCCGCAGCCGCGCGCACCGGCAGCACCGCGCGCCTCATTTGCCCGGAGACGCCGGCTGGGTGGCCAGCGAGCCGGGGCCGACCTGCAGGTCGAACTCCTTCATTCGGTTCTCACCCGGCCGGGCATCTTCGATCTTCATGACCACCGGGTCGATCGGCCCGCGATAGACATTGTTGTTGCGGTCGGTGTCGGCGATTTCCCACATCGGATCGACTTCGGCCGACACCAGCTGCTTGTCGGTCACATATTGCCAGGTGATGCTGCGCGGATTGTAGCGCCAGACTTCGGCCGGGATCTGGATCGTCTCGCTCTGGCCGCCGGCAAAGCTCAGCTTGAGCGGGATCGGCATCACCAGCCCGCCGACATTGCGGAACGAGAAGCGGTAGAACCGGTCCTTGACGCCGAGTGCCGCCCGTTCCTCGGGCGTCGCGTCCTTCACGCGCTCGGCCATGTCGCGCCGCGCCTTGGGGCTGACGTCGAGCCGGTCGGTCGCGTCATAGAAATCGCGCGTCGCGGGATCGCGCTCGACCACCGTCTTCTCGCCGGCATTGCGCAGCGCGGTGAGCGACGGCGGCTCGGCATCGCGCATCGCCTTGCGCATCCGCGCGGTTTCCTCGACGTCCGATCCGGCGATCCGGCCCTCCACGATCCGGTCGAGCGCGATGTCGACATGGTCGGTCGAATAGAACCAGCCGCGCCAGAACCAGTCGAGGTCGATGCCCGAGCTTTCCTCCATCGTGCGGAAGAAATCATAGGGCGTCGGATGCTTGAACCGCCAGCGGCGGGCATATTCGCGGAACGCCCGGTCGAACAGCGGCCGGCCCATCACCGTTTCGCGCAGGATGGTGAGCGCGGTCGCCGGCTTGGCATAGCCGTTCGCCCCGAACTGCAGCACCGAATCCGACTGGGTCATCAGCGGCACCTGATCGCGCGAGCGCATATATTCGGCGATCTCGCGCGGTTCGCCGCGCTGGCGCGGGAAATCCTTGTCCCACAGCTTTTCGGCCTGGAACTGGAGGAAGGTGTTCAGCCCTTCATCCATCCAGGTCCATTGCCGTTCGTCGGAGTTGACGATCATCGGGAAGTAATTGTGCCCGACCTCGTGGATCACGACGCCGATCAGCCCGTATTTCGCCCGTTCGGTATAGGTCAGCCGGCCGGTCTTGCGGTCCTTGACCGGGCGCGGGCCGTTGAACGAGATCATCGGATATTCCATCCCGCCGACCGGCCCGTTCACCGACTGCGCGGTCGGATAGGGATAAGGGAAGGAAAAGCGCGAATAGACGTCGATCGTATGGGCGATCGACTTGGTCGAATAGGCGTCCCAGAGCGGCCGCGCCTCCTTGGGATAGAAGGACATCGCCATCACCAGCGGCACATCGCCCTCGCTCTGGCGGACGCCCATCGCGTCCCAGACGAACTTGCGCGACGCCGCCCAGCCGAAATCGCGGACATTCTCGGCGGCGAACACCCAGGTCTTGGTGCCGGTCGCACGGCCGCGCTCCGCCGCCTCGGCCTCGGCCGGGGTGACGACATAGACCGGCTCGCGCGCGTCGCGGGCCTGGTCGAGCCGCTGGCGCTGGGCGGGGCTCAGCACCTGTTCGGGGTTGGCGAGCACGCCCGTCGCCGCGACGACATGATCGGCCGGCACGGTCAGCGCGACGCGGTAGTCGCCAAACTCCAGCGTGAACTCGCCCGCGCCCAGAAACGCCTTGTTGTGCCAGCCTTCATAGTCCGAATAGACGGCAAGGCGCGGGAACCACTGTGCGCCTTCGAAGATGCAATTGCCATCCTCGCCCTGCGCGGTGAAGCATTCATAGCCCGAACGCCCGCCGACCACCTTCTGCTCGGCCATCGGGAACGACCAGTCGACCGAGAAGCTGACCTCGCCGCCGCCCGCCGCGACCGGCTGGGGCAGCTCGATCCGCATCAGGCTGTCGGTGATCGAAAAGGGCAGCGGCTTGCCATCCTTGTCGCGCACGGCGGTGATGGTGAAGCCGCCTTCCCATTCCTGCATGCGCTTGACGCGGCGGATTTCGCCGATCGAAATGCTGTCGCCCGCCGAGCTGGTCTCGCTCATCGCTGCGATCGACTTGGCCTTGTAATCGTTCTGGTCGAGCAGCAGCCACAGATAGGGCAGGGCGTCGGGCGAGTTGTTGCGGTAACGCACGGTCTGGGTGCCGCTCACGGTGCGCCGCGCTTCGTCGAGCGTCGCCTTGACGTCGTAATCGACCTTTTGCTGCCAGTAACGATGGCCGGGCGCGCCGGCGGCGTTGCGATAGTCGGTCGGGCTGGGCCAGTCCTCCCCCTCGAGCTGGCGGAATTTGTCTTCCCACTGGCCCTTGGTCTGGCGGATCGCATCGGCATGCGCCGGGGCTGAAAAAAAGCCGGCAACAATGGCGGTGGCAATGGCGGTGGCAGGCAGCAGGCGCGCGGCAACGGACACAGGCACGAATCTCCCCGAGACCGGCCGCTCTCCCGGCCGTCGGGCAGAGGCATAGGTGACGGCGTGTCACAATGTCACGCGCGATTTCGCCGCCCGCCCGCCAAGGCGCGCGGACGGCTGCGCTTTGTCCACCTCTTGCACAAGGGCCGCGCGTGACGCAGGGAAGGCGCATGACGACCGAGACCAGCAGCTATCGCATCCAGGGCGCCACCGGGGAATGGGAGGTGGTGATCGGCCTTGAGGTTCACGCCCAGATCACCGCCAGCAAGGCCAAGCTCTTTTCCGGCGCGGCGACCGCGTTCGGTGCCGAACCCAATGCGCAGGTGTCGCTGATCGACGCCGCGATGCCGGGCATGCTGCCGGTGCCCAACCGCGAATGCATCCGCCAGGCGGTGCGCACTGGCCTGGCGCTCAACGCGCGGATCAACCGCTGGTCGCGGTTCGACCGCAAGAATTACTTCTACGCCGATCTGCCCCAGGGCTATCAGATCTCGCAGCTTTACCACCCGCTGGTCGGCGAGGGCGAGATCGTGATCGAGCCCGCCGAGGGCGAGGTGAAGACGGTCGGCATCGAGCGCATCCATGTCGAGCAGGATGCCGGCAAGCTGATGCACGACCAGCATCCGACCCGTTCCTATGTCGACCTCAACCGCGCCGGCGTCGCGCTCATGGAGATCGTTTCACGGCCCGACATGCGCTCGCCTGCCGAAGCGGGGGCCTATCTGCGCAAGCTGCGCGCGATCCTGCGCTATGTCGGGTCGTGCGACGGCAACATGGAAGAAGGCTCGATGCGCGCCGACGTCAACGTGTCGGTCCGCAAGCCCGGCGATGCGTTCGGCACCCGCACCGAGACGAAGAACGTCAACTCGGTGCGCTTCGTCATGCAGGCGATCGAATATGAGGCGAGCCGCCAGGTCGATGTGCTCGAGAGCGGCGGCCGGGTGGTCCAGGAAACCCGGCTGTTCGATCCCGACAAGGGCGAAACGCGGTCGATGCGCTCCAAGGAAGACGCGCACGACTATCGCTATTTCCCCGATCCCGATCTGCTGCCGCTGGAGCTGGACGAGGCGTTTGTCGAGGACTGCCGCGCCTCGCTGCCCGAACTGCCCGATGCCAAGCGCCAGCGTTACGAGAGCGAACTGGGCATCAGCGCCTATCAGGCGCAGGTGCTGACCGCCGAAGCCGAAACCGCGCGCTGGTTCGAGGCGCTGCTGGCGGCGGGCGAGGGCAAGGTCGCGGCCAAGGCGGCGTCCAACTGGCTGATTTCGGATCTGTTCGGCGCGCTCAACCGGCTGGGCCTCGGCATCGACGACAGCCCGGTCAGCCCGGCCCAGGGCGCGGCGCTGCTCGGCCTGGTCGCCGATGGCACGCTGTCGGGCACGCTTGCCAAGCAGGTGTTCGAAATCATGCTCGAAACCCGCGAGGATCCGCTCGCCATCGTCGAGGCGCGCGGGCTCAAGCAGACCAGCGACACCGGCGCGATCGAACAGGCGGTGGACACGGTGCTCGCCGCCAATGCCGACAAGGTCGAACAGTATAAGGCCGGCAAGACCGCTTTGTTCGGCTTTTTCGTCGGCCAGACGATGAAGGCGATGGGCGGCAAGGCCAATCCGCAGGTGGTGAACGAGATCCTGTCGAAGCGGCTGGGCTGACGCGTCGCGGCGCGACCGATCCGGACGCGATCCTGCTTGCCGATCGGTGAGCAGGACGCCATTCTAACGCCCGCCGCTTCAGTTAAGTCGATGGGTAGGGGGGATAAAGTGAGAAAGTTGACGACCGTCACGGTCGCCGCCGCCATATTTGTGTGCGCGCCCGCGCCTGCAGCCCTGCAGAGCGCTGGCCAGGATGCTGGCCAGACCAAGGGCGCTGCACCGGGCGCGCCGCCCGCGCAGGATTATGAGCCGACCGACAACGAGCCTGCGGATTATTTCTATTTCAGCAAGGCTGGCATTGCCGCCGAACAGGCCGGTGCGGACTGGGATGAGTGCCGCGACCTGGTCGGAACGATCCGCGGGCCCGTGCCTGACCCGGTTTACTATTACAACCCGGGCGGTGCGGCCGGAATGGCTGCCGCTGCGGCTGTCGGCTTCGTCCAGGGCTTCATCCGGGCGGGTCAGCGCCGCCACATGATCAACGCAGGCATCCGCAAATGCATGCAGGTCAAAGGCTATGCGCGCTACGCCATGACCAAGGATGAGGCCAAGCTCGTCTATGACGGGAAATGGGAGGACATCCGCGCGCGCCTGGTTGAAAAGGCTGTCGCGCCGGCTGACGAAGCACAAAGGCTCGAGCCGTGAAGCGCCTTTTGAACATCTGCGCGACCGCGATCATGGTCGCCTGCGCATTTGCCGCCACACCGGGCCGGGCAGCGTCGCAGCTGAAGGCCGCACCGGCTGCGCTCAACCCCAATCTGGCCTATGTTCTTGTTCGGCTTGGGGAAAGATCGGAAGGTTTGTGGAACCGTCTGATCCTCGCCCTTATGACGAACCGGCTGCGGACATTCGCGGCTATGGCCGGGCCAAGGCCAATCCGGTGCCGCCGCGCACCGATCGGCGGATCGCAGTGTCGCCCAAACCGTTCCTGGCCGAGGCGGATCACGTCCGCACCTATCTGATGCAGGTCAATGCCGGCCTGTATGTGATCGAGGCCAGCCCGACGACCTGCTTCTGCCTTGGCAGCTACAGCGTCTATCTGGCCCCGGGGTCATCACCGACCTTGGTTTCATCTACATCGCGCCGGAAAACGGCACGTCGCCCTGGGCGGCGCTCAGCGAACTGCGCGTGGCGGCCGATATCGAGATGCGCGGCTATACGATCCCCGACGCGATGGCGATCGTGCCCCCGGCCGATGGCACGCCGGTGCCTGACGGGCTGGCAGGGCTCCCGCGCACACCGGCGGCTTATCGTCCGGCGGAGCGGTTCGGCAACCATCAGGGCCTGTTGATCAACCGCGCTCTGCCGATCGGGGGTGGCAAATGACGATGGTGCTGGCTCTGGCGTTCATGTCGGCGGCGCTTCAGTCCGCCGCGCCTCAGACCGCGCAGCCAGAGGCGGTGCCGGCGGCCGAATGCGCGCCCGGCGTCTATCTGCTGACGCAGGCCAATGGCGGCGAGCGGCGGCTGCTCACCGAACGGACAACCTCCCACCGCCGCATGGGCAATGTGCTCAAGGGGATGTTGTTCGGCGGCTTTTCCAACATCGAAAGCCGCGCGGTTGTTGAGGGCGCGCGGGCCGAGACGCGGCTGACGAACAGGCGGCCTGCGTTCCTGTTCTGCGATGCCGTGATACCCGAGACGGCGTCCGCAGCAGCGGGCGGCATGGGCTATGTCGGCGGCCAGCGGGCCACCCGCCCGGCAAATGTCAGGCTGGTCAGGTTCGATGTCGAGAATGACCGGCGCGATTATCCGCTGTCTGCGCTCAACGGCCGAAAATCCGCGCGCTATTTCTTTCCGTTCACGGTCCGCAATGTCGGGCCGGGGATGCGCGAGGTGACGCCGATCGCGGAGCTGCCGCCGGGCGAATATGGCTTTGTCAGCCTGACCAAGGGGGACGAGTTCGCCCTGGGCGACGATGCGCCCAAGGACCGTGTCATCGACTTTGCGGTCGACGTGTCGGCGGACTGATCTGCCGCGCGGTTGGCCCGGTGCGGTGGGAACGCCCGGGCCCGATCGCCCGTTCACCTGCGCGCGCCGCCCTGCTATCGGTCGGGCATGACCGATGCCGCCGCGCTGCCTGAGCCCATCGATGCCCCGTTCGACCGGGCACTGAGCGACCGTTATCTCGTCTATGCGCTGTCGACGATCACGGCGCGGTCGCTGCCGGATCTGCGCGACGGGCTGAAGCCGGTTCATCGCCGGCTGCTCTGGGCGATGCGGCTGCTGCGGCTCGATCCGGCGGCGGGGTACAAGAAATGCGCGCGCGTCGTCGGGGACGTGATCGGCAAATATCATCCGCATGGCGACCAGTCGGTCTATGACGCGATGGTCCGCCTCGCCCAGACCTTCGCGCTGCGCTATCCGCTGGTCGACGGGCAGGGCAATTTCGGCAATATCGACGGCGATAACGCCGCCGCCTATCGCTACACCGAGGCGCGGCTGACCCAGGTCGCGATCGACCTGATGGCTGGGCTCGATGAAGGCACGGTCGATTTCCGCCCGACCTATAATGGCGAGGAGGAAGAGCCGGAGATCATGCCCGGCCTGTTCCCCAATCTGCTCGCCAATGGTGCGAGCGGGATTGCGGTCGGCATGGCGACATCGATCCCGCCGCACAATGCCGCCGAGCTGATCGACGCCGCCATCCGCCTGATCGACGCGCCCGAAACCGGCACGGCCGAGCTGATGCAGATCGTGCGCGGCCCGGATTTCCCGACCGGCGGGGTGATTGTCGATGCGCCCGCCGCCATTGCCGAGGCGTATGAGACCGGGCGGGGCGCATTTCGCGTGCGCGCGCGGTGGGTGAAGGAGGATACCGGGCGCGGCACCTGGGCGGCGGTGGTCACCGAAATCCCCTATGGCGTCCAGAAGGGCAAGCTGATCGAGGAGATCGCCCAGCTCATCAACGACAAGAAGCTGCCGATCCTTGAGGATGTGCGCGACGAATCCGATGCCGAGATCCGCATCGTGCTCGAACCGCGCAGCCGCACCGTCGATCCCGACATGCTGATGGACAGCCTGTTCCGGTTGACCGCGCTTGAGGCCAAGGTGCCGCTCAACCTCAATGTCCTCGATGCGCAGCGCACGCCGCGGGTGATGGGGCTGAAGGCGGTGCTCGCCGCCTGGCTTGAGCATCAATTCGGGGTGCTGCGCCGCCGCTCCGAACACCGGCTGGGCCGCATCGATGATCGGATCGAGCTGCTCGACGGCTATCTGACCGCCTATCTCAACCTCGACCGGGTGATCGAGATCATCCGCACCGAGGATGAGCCCAAGCCGGTGATGATGGCCGAGTTCGGCCTGACCGACCGCCAGGCCGAGGCGATCCTCAACATGCGGCTGCGCAGCCTGCGCAAGCTGGAGGAAATGGAGATCCGCCGCGAACGCGACGCGCTCGATGCCGAACGCGCCGGGCTGGTCGCGCTGCTCGGATCGGATGCGCGCCAGCGCACGCGGATGAAGCGCGACCTGACGGCGCTGCGCGACCGTTATGGCCCCGAAACCGCGCTCGGCGCGCGGCGCACCGCGATCGAGGAAGCAGGGCCGGCGCGCGAATATGCGCGCGAAGCGATGATCGAGCGTGAACCGATCACCGTCATCCTGTCGCAGCGCGGCTGGATCCGCGCGATGAAGGGGCATGTCGACCTGGCCGCCGCCGAGACGCTCAAGTTCAAGGAGGGTGACGGGCCGGCCTTTGCCTTCCATGCGCAGACGACCGACAAGATCCTGATCGCGGCTGAAAATGGCCGCTTCTACACGCTGGCCGGGGATCGGCTGCCCGGCGGGCGCGGCTTTGGCGAGCCGATCGGCCTGATGCTCGACCTGGACGGCGAGACGGGGATTGCCGCCTGTCTGCCCGCCGGCCAGGGGCGGTTGCTGCTGGCCGCATCCGACGGGCGCGGCTTTGTCGTCAAGGTCGAGGACACGCTGGCTGAAACCCGCAAGGGCAAGCAGCTGGTCAATTTGCGCCCCGGCGCGCGGCTGCGCATCGTCCACCGCATTGCGGGCGATGCCGATTATGTCGCCGTCATCGGCGACAACCGCAAGCTGGTGGTGTTCCCGCTCGCCGAGCTGCCCGAAATGGGCCGGGGGCAGGGCGTGACGCTGCAGAAATATCGCGACGGCGGCCTGTCCGATGCGATCGCGCTGCGCTTTGCCGACGGGCTGAGCTGGTCGATGGGCGGCGCGACCGGCCGCACCCGCACCGAGCCGGATCTGACGCCGTGGCGCACCGCGCGGGGCGCTGCCGGGCGCATGGCACCCATCGGTTTTCCGCGAGAAAACAGATTTACTTAGGGGGCAGCCGCAAAGCCGTCCTTAGCGCCGCATTAACCAATGGCGGCTAGAGCGGGGGCGATGGGGCCAAGCCGGAATATGCACTGCGTTCAGCCGCTTCCGGCCCCCGCCCGGGCCGAACCGGTGACGCTTACCCTCGATGCCAGCGCGCTACAGCTCGCCCGTGTGCGCGCGCACCTGCTGGAGGCTCTGCCCGTCGCCGCCGGTGTCATCGGCCGCGACGCCGAGGGGCGGCCCGAGCTGGTTGCCGGCAACACCGCGCTCAGCGCCATCGATCTGGGCGGCGATTGCCCGCTTGTTGACCGGCCGGGCCTCGCTGATCCGATCCGCACGCTGATTGCGGGCAGCGGCGATGTCATCACCCTCGACTGGGTGGATGGCGACCAGATTACCGGCCGGCACTACGGCGTGCGGATCGCGCGCATCTTCCAGCTCGATGCCGCCGGGCCGCGCTTCCTGATCACGCTCATCGACCGCACCGCCGAGCGGGCGACCGAAAAGAGCCTGAGGCTCGAAATGTTCAACGACAGCCTGACCGGGCTGCTCAACCGCGCCGGCTTTTCCGACCGGCTGGAGGCGGAACTGGCGGATGCGGTGCCGGGCAGCTTTGCCGTCATCGTCATCGATCTGCTGCGCTTCAGCCGCATCAACGAGTCGATCGGCGCGATTTCGGGCGATGAGCTGCTGATCACCGTCGCGCGGCGGCTGCTGACCGTGCTGGCGCCGGGGGACGTGATCGCGCGCACCGGCGGGGACGAATTCGGCCTGCTGGTGCGTGTCGGCACGGGCGACGATGCCGTGCGCCAGATGGCCGAGCGCATTCACGGCGTGTTCGCCGAGCCATGCCGGCTGTCGGGGCTGGAGATCCGCATCGGCTGCGCCGTCGGCTGCGCGATGCTGGAGGAGGATTGCGACGGCGACGAGCTGGTCCGCCGCGCGCAGTTCGCGGTCAAGCGCGCCAAGGCGACCGGACGCACCGAGCTTTACACCCCGCGCGACTTTCACCGCGCCCGCCGCGCCTTCACCATCGAAACCGCGCTGCGCCGCGCGATCGAGGCCGACCGGCTGCGCCTGCATTTCCAGCCGGTGGTCGAGCTGGGCACCGGCCGGCTGACCGGGTTCGAGGCGCTGGCGCGCTGGGAAGACAATGGCATCAACATGTCGCCGGCCGAGTTCATTCCGGTGGCCGAACAATCGGGGCTGATCGTGCCGCTGGGGCGCTGGGTGCTCGATGCCGCGCTCGCAACGCTCAAGGGCTGGGATGCGCGCGCGGGCCTGACCCAGACGCTGGGTGTCGCCGTCAATGTCTCGGCGCTGCAGATGGCGCGCGACGATGTCGCCGCGATGGTGGCATCCTCGCTCGCCGCCCATGGGCTTGACGGGCGGCGGCTGACGCTGGAGCTGACCGAAAGCTCGATCGTGCAGGATCCGGACGGGGCATCGCGGACGATGCACGATCTGAAGGCGCTGGACACCGTGCTCGCGCTCGATGATTTCGGCACCGGCTATTCAAGCCTGGCCTATCTGCAGCGGCTGCCGCTCGACTGTCTGAAGATCGACCGCAGTTTCGTCACCGACATGCTCGCCAACCGGGACAATCTGGCGATCGTGCGCGCGGTGCTGTCGCTTGCCCAGGCGCTGGGGCTGCGCACGACGGCAGAGGGGGTGGAAACGCCCGAACTGGCGCGGATGCTGGCGGCGCTCGGCTGCACCCATGCCCAGGGCTATGTCTATGCCCCGGCCTTGCCGGCGGACGAAGCGCTGTCCTTCGCGCAAAGCTGGTCCAGCCTGGCCTGATTCACCGCTCCAGCTTGATCCGGCCCGCGACCTGATCAGCGATCGCCCGCGCCCGCGCGGCATCCGGAAAATCCTCGTCCAGCCACAGCGTCTCGACCTCGCGCAGCGCGCGGGCGACCACCGGCCCGGCATCCAGCCCGCGCGCGACCAGATCGCCGCCCGACACCGGCAGCCGGGGCGGCGTCCAGCCGCTGAGTGCCGCTGCATCGGCCGCGCGCCCGGCAAGCAGCAGCCGGTCGGTCGCCCCGCCGCTGCCCAGCCGATAAGCGAGGATGCGCGGCCGCGCCTCCGCATCCATCGCCAGCGCCGCGCCCAGCCGCTTGCGGACGGCGTTCGACAGCTTCAGCCGCGCGGCGATCAGGTCGGCGCGCGCGGCATCCGGCGGCAGCAGCGCGGCGAGGCGGCGGACCGCGTCCCCGGCGATCCCGGCTGCATCCTCGGCGGCGATCAGCGCCTCAAGCCGCGCCGCGCCATCGGCATCGATTTCGGGCAGCACCGGGCGGAGCACGCCGCCCTCGATCATCGCGCGGATCGCCCCGGCCGGCCGCGCGCCGCCCAGCAGCTTCATCAGTTCATCGGCGATGCGTTCGCGCGACAGCGCCATCAGGTCGTTCGCCCGCGCCGTGCAGGCGGCATAGGCTTCGGCATCGGGCAGCCCGCGCCCGAACCGGGCATGGAAACGGAAGAAGCGCAGGATGCGCAGATGATCCTCGGCAATCCGCGCGCGCGCATCGCCGATGAAGCGCACCCGGCCCGCCGCCAGATCGGCGAGGCCGCCGAAATAATCATGCACCGCGCCGGTGACGGGATTGGCCGACAGCGCATTGATCGTGAAGTCGCGCCGGGCGGCATCCTCGCGCCAGTCATCGGTAAAGGCGATGGTCGCCCGCCGCCCGTCGGTCGTGACGTCGCGGCGCAGCGTCGTCACCTCGACCCCCTTGCCGCCGATCACCACCCCGACGGTGCCGTGCTGCAGGCCCGACGCGCTCGACCAGACCGACAGGCCGGCGGCCTCGGCACGGGCGATCACCTCAGCCGGGGGCAGGGCGGTCGCGATGTCGAGATCGCCGGGCGGCGTTCCGGCCAGCGCGTCGCGCACCCAGCCGCCGACATAGCGCGCCTGCCCGTCCGCGCCGCCCAATGCCGCCATCAGCCGCGCCAGCCCGTCCGCGTCCCAGCCGGCCGGGGGCAGATCTACCCGCGCAGCCGCCGCCCCAGATTGACCAGCATCGCCGCCGTCGCGCCCCAGATCCGCCGTTCCTGCCATGGGATCTCCCAGTAGCGCCGCCGCGCGCCTTGCCAATCCATCTCGCGCTCGAACTGGTTGCCGGGATCGATCAGATGATCGAGCGGGACCTCGAACCAGTCGGCGACCTCCGCCTCCGCCGGGGTCAGCGGCAGATCGGGCGGCACGACGCCCAGCACCGGCACGACATGATAGCCGGTGACGGTCACATAGGGATCGATCGCGCCGACAAGGCTCACCCGGTCGGGCGGCAGCGCGATTTCCTCATGCGCCTCGCGCAGTGCGGCGGTCACCACATCCTCGCCGGGATCGATCCGGCCGCCGGGAAAGGCGATCTGCCCGGCATGGCGGCGCAGCGCGGCGTTGCG
This sequence comes from Sphingomonas changnyeongensis, assembly GCF_009913435.1. Lineage (NCBI taxonomy): Bacteria > Pseudomonadati > Pseudomonadota > Alphaproteobacteria > Sphingomonadales > Sphingomonadaceae > Sphingomonas > Sphingomonas changnyeongensis. The sequence goes on from NZ_CP047895.1 coordinate 1,148,218, forward strand.
CTCGGTCAGGATCACGCCCGGCCGGGCGCGGTTGGTCACCGCGATCAGCACCGCGGCGGGGTGGACAGGCGCGCCGGTGTCGCGGTCGGCGGGCAGGCCGTCGCCGGCGATTGTCGCCCCGGCTGCCGGGCGGGCAAGCGCGGCGGCGAGTTCGCGCGCGAGCGGCGGCGTCACGCGGCAGCGGCGAACGGGAAAAAGGCGCCGTCGCTCCACAGGCCGGGCGGGTCGCCACCCTCGTTGCCAGCCTCGTCTATCGCCCAGCCGGCCAGTTCGTAATAGGCCGGGCGGGCGACCAGCGCGTCAAGGCCGGGGCGCACCGCCAGATAGGGGTGCGGCCCGTCCGCCCGCTCGACGAGTCTGAGCGGATGCGCCGGCCCGGCGACGATCAGATCGCCGGTGTTGAGGCGAAAGGCGAGGCGGCGGTCGCGCCCCGTGCCCTCGCTTGCCACCTCGACCGCGATGAACGGCGCATCCTCGACCGCGATGTCGAGCTTTTCAACCGGCGTCACAAGCACATAGCCGCCATCCGGCTCGCGCCGCAGGATGGTCGAAAACAGCCTGACCATCGCCGGCCGGCCGATCGGCGAACCCTGATGATACCAGGTGCCGTCGCGCGCGATGCGCATCTCGCTGTCACCGCAATGCGGCGGGTTCCAGCTGGCGACCGGGGGCAGTTTCGCCTCTGCGGCCAGCCGGGCGATATCGGCCAGCGACAGGCGGGACAGATCGGCGGGAAGATCGGACATGTCGGCCATCACCACCCCAAGATAGGGCTTTGGCGCGGCTGCGCCAGCCTGTTGCGCGGCTGGGCGGCGGCTGTTCAGGCCGCGGCGGAGTTTGCGGGCCGTATCGCCGCGCGCAGATCCCCGGTCGCCGGGTAATCGGTCTTCAGCCGTGCCAGCAGCCGGCGCTGTTCATAGGGGCCGTCGATCCGCCAGCCCGTGGCCGGGGCGGCGGCAAAGCCGAACCGGCCATAATATTCCGGGTCGCCGATCATCATCATCCCGGTCCAAGGCCCGGCGGCGAACGCATCGACGAGCGCTGCCATCAGCGCCTTGCCGATGCCCAGCCCCTGCTGCGCGGGGGCGACGGCGACCGGACCGACCATCACCAGCGGCCACGCACCCTCGCCCGGCACCGCCAGCTCGACCGGCCAGCTTTGCAGGCTGCCGGCCAGCTGCCCGTCGATCCACGCGGCAAAGCTGAGCGGTTCGATGGCCATGCTGCCGGTGCGCAGCCGATAGGCGGTGCGCCCATGGCGGTCGGTGCCGAACGCGGCATCGAGCAGCGTCTCGATCGCGACCGGATCGGCATCGGCAAGCGGGCTGAGCGTGAACACGGGCGGCGGCGTCCTGAACGGGGGTTGGCGCAAACGGGAATGGGCTCCAACGGGCATGGACGCCCGGCGCGCGGCGCTTTAACGCCAAATGCGCAGAATGGAAGCGGCAAGCGCGGCGCGGGGAGGGACGATGAAACTCTATGATGCCGGATGGGCGCCCAGCCCCAGGCGCGTGCGGATGTTTCTTACTGAAAAGGGCGTGGATCTTGCCGCTGCGGGCATCGAACGCGTGACCGTCGATCTGGGCGCGGGCGGGCAGTTCGATCCCGATTTCCTGCGCATCAACCCGCGCGGCACCGTGCCGGTGCTGGTGCTCGACAATGGCCTGGCGATTGCCGATTCGGTCGCCATCTGCCGCTATTTCGAGGCGCTGCATCCCGAACCCTGCCTGTTCGGCGCGACCCCGATCGACCAGGCGGCGACCGAGGAATGGACGCGCATCGTTGAGCATGAGGGCTATGCCGCCGTCGTCTATGCGTTCCGCAACCGTTCGCGGGCGATGGTGGGCCGGGCGCTTGCCGGCCGCTGGCCCGAAATGCCGCAAATCCCCGAGCTGGTCGCGCGCGGTCAGGCGATGTGGGGCTGTTTCATCGACCGGCTGGAGGCGCGGCTTGCCGACCGGATGTGGCTGGCGACCGATGCGTTCGGCTTTGCCGATCTGAGCGCGTTCGTCACGCTCGACTTTGCGGTCGCGACGCGGCTGTCGGACGGGGCGTTCCCGCCCGCCATCGCCCGCTGGCATGCCGCCATCGCCGCGCGCGAGTCGGCTGGCGCATGACCGGGGTTGGCGCATGACCGGGGCCGGAGCACAGCCGCGCGCCCCGCGCGGGCGCACCGCGATCGTCACCGGCGGCGCGCGCCGCATCGGCGCGGCGATCGTCCGGGCGCTGGCCGCCGATGGCTGGCATGTCGTCATCCATTACAACAGCTCCGCCGCCGAGGCCGAGGCGCTGGCGGCGGAGCTGGGCGGCACCGCCATCGGTGCCGATCTCGCCGCCCCCGATGCCGGGCAGCGGGTGATGGCGGCGCTCGACGGGGCCCCGCCGCCCGGTCTGCTGGTCAACAGTGCCGCCGGGTTCGATCTGGACGGGTTCGACGATTTCACGGCGGAAGGCTGGGACCGGCATATGGCGATCAACGCCCGTGCGCCGGTGCTGCTGGCGCGCGCCTTTGCCGATGCGGTGGCGGCCTCTGCAGTCACGGATGCGCTGGTCGTCAATCTGCTCGACGCCAAACTTGTCCAGCCCAATCCCGATTTCTTCAGCTATTCGGTATCCAAGTTCGCGCTTGCCGGGGCGATGGAACTGGTCGCGCGGCTGCTTGCCCCCCGCGGCGTGCGCGTGTGCGGGATCGCCCCCGCCGTCACGCTGGTCTCAGGTCCGCAGAGCGGGGAGAATTTCGACCAGGTTCACCGGCTCAACCCGCTCGGGCGGGGCGTCAGCCCTGACGACATTGTCGGCGCGCTGCGGTTTCTGGTCGATTCGCCGGCCATCACCGGCCAGACCATCGTCATCGACGCGGGGCAGCGTTTTTATGGGCTGCCCCGCGACGTTCAGTTTCTGGATGACGCTTATTTGACGGTCTTCAGATAAGCGATCAGCTTGGCGCGCTTGGCGGCATCGGGAATGCCGGCAAAGGCCATCTTGGTGCCCGGCACATGCTTGCGCGGGTTGGTCAGGTAAAGGTCGAGTTCCTTTTCGGTCCACACGCCGGGCTTGCCCTTCATCGCGGCCGAATAGCTGTAGCCGGCGACCGAGGCGCGTTTGCGGCCAACGATCCCCGCCAGATGCGGGCCGATTTTGTTCTGGCCGGCTTTGACCGAATGGCACACCGCACATTGCACGAAGTTCGGGTTGGTTTGCGCCTGGGCGGCACCGGCCATGCCCAGCATCATGATACCCAGTCCGAAGGCCATTCCACGCATTTCGGTCTCCTGTCTGTCAGCCGCCTTTTGGAGGGGAGGGGGCGGCTGCCAAGCGCAATATGCCCGAAGGGCCTGTTTGCGCAACTCCCCGGCAGCGATAAGCTGGCCGAAGGGGGATATCGCCTTGAACGATCTGGATACGCTCGATCATCACGAAACACTGTTCGAGGACCGGCTGGTGAGGTTGGACGGCGGCCGGTTTGAACGTTGCATCTTTCGCAACGTCGTCCTCGAATATGGCGGTGGGCCGGTGCATCTGTCCGGATGCCGGTTCGAAGGCGCGGTGCGCTGGCAGTTTACCGGCGATCTGGGGCGCGGTCTGGTCGCGCTCGGCCGGCTTTACGCCGATCGCCAGGCGATCGGACTGAAGGCCGTGGTCGACACCATGTTTCCGGCCGACCCGGCCTGAGTCCGGGGCTGGCTGGCAGTGTCGGTCAGCTGGAATATGCGGCTGTCGTGATGAATTGACGCCTGCATATGTAAGCACGACAGATCACATGATACTGAAATAGGGTGCGCATCTTCAGAAAAGCAAAGGCTTATGTTCAGTCATCAAGGCTGTCCATGATCCAGATGTATTGCAGCAAGCACCATTATTCATGGCTGCGTCGCCACGCGGCTGGCCGGGCCGCATATATGGTGAATCAGGAGAGGCGGATCTTGACCGGGGCGCGGAACATGGTCGGCCCGGCCTGGTCCGTGACCTGAGGCCCGCTGCCGGTCGCGCGCATCGCCGCACCCGGATACGGCCCGTGCGGAAAGACCGGGACGATGATCAAGCTGCTTTCGGTGCTGCGTATCTCGACCAAGATCCAGATCATCCAGCTGATCGCCGGGCTGGTGTGCATCGGCGTTGCGACGATGGGCTATGTCGGCCTTTCGCGGACCAACCAGGGCTTTACCGAGCTGGTGCAGACGCGGCTGCCCAGCGGCACACTGTTCGCCCGTGTGCAGCGGCTGGCGACCGAGATGGTCTTTTACGGCTATCGGGTCGCGGCTGAACCGCAGGCGGCGGCGCAGCTGGCCGCTGCCGAGGCGCGGTCCTATGCCGAGGCACAGCAGGCAATCGCCCAGCTGCGCACGATGCGCCCGGACATGGCGGCGGCGATCGGGGATGTCGACCGCGCGCTCGACCGCATCCATGCGCTGTCATCGGCAGCGATTGCCCGCCGTTCGGCGGCCGGCATGGGCGCGGCCGTGCGCGAACTGGATGCCGCGCGCGACATCGCGGTCTCGTCCAACAAACGCAACGTCGCCCAGGCCACGGCGCAGGCGCTGGCCCTGTCGCGCGAGGCCGAACGCGACGGCACCGCCGCGCTGGTGGTCGCCATTCTGGCGACGCTGGGCGGCTTTGCTGCCGGCTGGGTGGTGTCGTGCCTGGGCATCACCCGGCCGCTGGCGCTGATCGGCCACACAATGGCGCGGCTGGCATCGGGCAAGACCAACACTGATGTCCCCGGCGGCGACCGGCGCGACGAGGTGGGTGACATGGCGAAGGCGGTCGTCGTGCTGCGCGACGCGGCGATCGAGCGCGAACGGCTGGTGCTGGAGAAAGAGCGCGCCGATGCCGAGCAGAAAATGGTCGTCGAGACGCTCGGCCAGCATATGGCCGCGCTCGCCAATGGTGATCTGACGGCGGTGATCGACCGGTCTTTCCCGGCCGATTATGCGGCGCTGCGCGACCATTTCAACGCCGCGCTCAAGAGCCTGGCCGAGCTGATCGCGGCGGTCGCCGACAGCGCGAACCAGATCGAGACCGGATCGACCGAAATCTCGCAGGCGGCCGAGGATCTTGCCCGCCGCACCGAGGGCAATGCGGCGAGCCTTGAACAGACCTCGGCCGCGATCTCGGCGATGGACGGGCGGCTGAAGGCGACGGCCAAGGCGGCGACCAGCACCGTCGCCCGCGCCGATCAGGCATCGGCGACCGTCTCGGGCGGCCGCGAGATCGCCGATGGCGCGGTGGCAGCGATGGAGCGGGTGTCGGACAGCGCCAAGGGCATCGACAGCGTGATCGAGGGGCTGGACAAGATCGCGTTCCAGACGCGCGTTCTGGCGATGAACGCGGCGGTCGAGGCGGGCCGCGCGGGCGAGGCGGGGCGCGGCTTTGCGGTCGTCGCCGATCTCGTCTCCGCGCTCGCCATGCGCGCCGAGGAAGAGGCCAAGCGCGCGCGCGACCAGCTGACCCTGACCCAGACCGATATCGGCACCGCGGTCGAGGCGGTGCAGAAGGTAGATGGCGCGCTGGCGGCGATTTCGACCGATGTCAGCGAAGTCCACAAGCTGCTGGCCGCGATGGCGAACGACAATGAGGCCCAGGCCTCGGCGATCACCGAAATCAGCAGCGCGGTTGCCAGCATGGATCAGGCGACCCAGCAAAATGCCGCGATGGTCGAGCAGACCTCGGCCGCCGCGCGCACCCTGACCACCGAGGTCGCGGCGATGACCGCCAAGGCCGGGCAGTTTCATACCGGCCGGGCACCGGCGCGCCGGCCCCAAGCCGCCGCTGTGCCGGCTGCCCGCGCGCCGCGCGCGACAGCCCCTGCCAAGCGGGCAGCGCCCGCCATGGCCGAGGGCGCAGGCGGCGAAGCCGAGGGCTGGGCCAGCTTCTGACGGGACGGGACGGGCGGGGCGGCGTTGCCGGGTCGCCGCCTTGGCCATTGTCCTTTCGCGCCGCGATCTGCCAAAGGGCCGGGATGACCCCTGCCGATATCGCCACGCTCGAACTGATCGACGCCCGCCTGCGCTGGCTGGCGTCTTGGACGATCCACAATGCCAATCATCTGCGCGACAGCCGGGACGGGCTGAAGGTCGGCGGGCATCAGGCGAGCTGTGCGTCGATCTCCACGATCATGACGGCGCTTTACTGCACGGCGCTCGGCCCGCGCGACAAGGTGGCGGTCAAGCCCCATGCCGGGCCGATCCTGCATGCGCTGCATTATCTGGCGGGCGGGCAGACCCGCGCCCAGTTGGAGGCTTTTCGCGGCTTTCAGGGCGCGCAAAGCTATCCCAGCCGCACCAAGGACCGGATTCCGGTCGATTTTTCGACCGGGTCGGTCGGGCTGGGCGTCGCGGTCACCGCCTTTGCCAGCCTGGTTCAGGATTATCTGATCGCCCACCGCGCCGTGGACGAGGCGGATGCCGGGCGGATGATCGCGCTGATGGGCGATGCCGAGCTGGACGAGGGCAATATCTATGAAGCGCTGATCGAGGCCTATAAGCACGATGTCCGGCGCTGCTGGTGGATCGTCGACTATAACCGCCAGTCGCTCGATGCGACGACGATGGACCGGATGTTCCGCCGGTTCGACGATATCTTCGAGACCTGTGGCTGGCGGGTCGAGACGCTTAAGCATGGCCGGCTGCAGCGCGCGGCCTTTGCCGAACCGGGCGGCGACGCGCTGCGCGACTGGATCGACACCACCCCCAATGCGGAGTTTGCCGCGCTCACCTATCAGGGTGGGGCGGCGTGGCGGGCGCGGCTGGCGGCGGACATTCCGCAGGCGCGGCCGATCCTCGATGCGCGCGACGATGCGGCGCTGGCGCGGCTGATGACCAATCTGGGCGGCCACTGCGTCGAAACGCTGACCGAGGCGTTCGCGCGGTCGGCCGACGATGTGCCGACCCTGTTCATCGCCTATACGATCAAGGGCTATGGCCTGCCGTTTCAGGGGCACAAGGACAATCATGCCGGGCTGATGACGCCCGATCAGATCGCCCAGCTGCGCGCCGAAATGGGCATCGCGCCGGGCGCGGAGTGGGAGCCATGGGCCGGGCTGGGCGACAATGCCCGCGCAGCGGCGCAGCGGATCATCGCCGCCACGCCGCTGGCCGGGCACAGCCGGCAGAGCGCGGAGCCGGTGCCGGTGCCGGCGATCCCCGCGCCGGCGGGCGCGCGCCAGGCGACGCAGGCGGCGTTCGGGCGCATCCTGCTCGACCTGGCCAAATCGGGCCATCCGCTGGCTGACCGCATCGTCACCACCTCGCCCGACGTCACCGTATCGACCAATCTGGGCGCCTGGGTGAACCAGCGCGCGCTGTTCCGGCGGCAGGACATGGCCGATGTGTTCCGCGCCGCGCGCATCCCCTCGGCGCAGAAATGGGGGCGAATGCGGCGGGCCAGCATATCGAGCTGGGCATTGCGGAGAATAATCTGTTCCTGATGCTCGCAGCACTCGGCCTTGCTGCGCCGCTGTTTGGCGAGCGGCTGATCCCCATCGGCACCGTCTATGATCCGTTCATCGCGCGCGGGCTCGATGCGCTGAACTATGCCTGTTACCAGGATGCGCGCTTCATCCTGGTCGCGACGCCATCGGGCCTGACCCTGGGGCCGGAAGGCGGCGCGCACCAGTCGATCAACCCGCCGCTGATCGCGATGGGGCAGCCGGGGCTGACCCATTATGAACCGGCCTTTGTCGATGAACTGGCGCATCTGTTCGGCCATGCGCTGGCGCATATGCAGGCGGACGGGGGCGAGAGCCTGTATTTCCGGCTGACGACGCGCGAGCTGGATCAGGTGGCGCGCGCCGATGACGGTTGGCGCGACGGCGCGGTCAAGGGCGGATACTGGCTGAAGGCCCCCGCGCCCGGCGCGCGCGCGGCGATCGTCTATATGGGCGCGGTCGCGCCGGAGGCGATGGCGGCGTGGGAGGCGATGGCCGAAGACCTGCCGGGGCTTGGCCTGCTGGCGATCACCTCGCCCGATCTGCTCCACCGGGGCTGGTCGGCGGCACAGGCGGCGCGCTGGACGGGCGGCGCGGCGCAGGGGCCAAGCCATGTCGAAACCCTGCTCGCGCCGCTGGGTCCGGGGGCGGGGCTGGTGACGATCACCGATGGCGCGCCGGCGGCCTTGTCATGGCTGGGCGGGGTGATTGGGCAGCGTGTCGCGCCGCTGGGTGTCCACCGGTTCGGCCAGACCGGGGATCTGCCCGATCTCTACCGCGCTTACCGGCTGGACAAGGATGCGCTGGTGGAGGCGATGGCCGCGCTGATCGCCTGACGCGCGCGGGGGCGATCCGGGGACGCCTGATGGCTGAGGCGCGGCGGCGACAGCGCCGCCCGGGCGCGTGGGTTAGCGCAGCGGGATGGCGGGCGTGTCGGCGGCGTTGCCGTCGCTCTCGCCCTGTTCCGTGCCGGTGCGGGCCGCGGCGTCGTGATCGGCGGGGGCGCGGGCGATGCGCGCCTGTTCGTTGCGGTCCTGCCGCGCGGCCATTTCAAGCCATGCCGCCTCGGCGCGCAGCGCGCGTTCGCGGACATTGGCGAGGGTCGCGACATCGGCTTCCTGCCGGGCGCGGGCGGCGAGTTCGCGGTAGCTGGCCTGGGCCATGACAGGGCCTTTCGCAAAAAGGGGGAAAGCGCGGGCCGGAAGGCAGGGCCGGACGGTAGAGCGGGCGTGCGGCGGCTGAAGGCGGGGCCTGAAGGTTGGGACTGAAGGTTCAGGCCGGGCGTCCGGCCGGGACGGGCAGAACCCGCCCCGGCACGGGGTTTAGTCTGCCGTCTGCAGGTTGCACGCGGCCATCTTGCCGCGGCGATCCTGTTCCAGATCATAGGTCACGCGGTCATTCTGGTTGAGCGTGGCCAGCCCCGCGCGCTCAAGCGCGGTGATGTGGACGAATGCGTCCTGCCCGCCGCCATCGGGGGCGATGAAGCCATAGCCCTTGTCGGCGTTGAAGAACTTGACGGTGCCAGTGATGGCCATGGGATGCTTCCTTCTGTCTGGGGAGCCACGCGACTGTCGCGCGCCCCTGTGCTCAGGGCAGGGATAGAAGGAAGAGGGAGCCGCAAAGCGCCGAAAACCGTCGATATGCGACTGTAGCCAGGCGGATATGGGGTGCGGAGGGCGGATTACAAGGCGGGCAGCGCGGCCCTCGGGGTGAAGGTCGATTTCTTCTGCTTGATTTAGCGATCACGAACTCCACTGAAACATATGGGCGAGGTGCAGCGCGTTTAGAAAAATCTCCTCGTGAAAATGATGCCGGCTCCATTGACGGAGTGATCAACCCGCCGCTGCCTTCGCCTTCCGCACCTTAAGCAACGGCGCCAGATACCGCCCCGTATAGCTCCCTGCCGCCTTCGCGACCTGTTCCGGCGTGCCCTGGGCGACGATTTCGCCGCCCTTCACGCCGCCTTCGGGGCCGAGGTCGATGATCCAGTCGGCGGTCTTGATGACGTCCAGATTATGTTCGATCACCACGACGCTGTTGCCCTGCTCGACCAGCGCGTGCAGCACTTCGAGCAGTTTGCGGACGTCCTCGAAATGCAGGCCGGTCGTCGGTTCGTCGAGGATGTAGAGCGTGTTGCCGGTCGCGCGGCGGCTGAGTTCCTTGGCCAGCTTCACCCGCTGCGCCTCGCCGCCCGACAGCGTCGTCGCCTGCTGCCCGACCTTGATATAGCCCAGCCCCACTTCGACCAGCATCGCCATCCGGTCGCGGATCGGCGGCACTGCCTTGAAAAACTCCGCCGCGTCCTCGCACGTCATGTCGAGCACATCGGCGATCGACTTGCCCTTGAACTTCACCTCCAGCGTTTCGCGGTTGTAGCGCGCGCCGTGGCACACATCGCACGTCACATAGACGTCGGGCAGGAAGTGCATTTCGATCTTGAGCACGCCATCGCCCTGGCACGCCTCGCACCGCCCGCCCTTGACGTTGAAGCTGAACCGGCCGGGCTTGTAGCCGCGCGCCTCCGCCTCGGGCAGGCCGGCAAACCAGTCGCGGATCAGCGTGAATGCGCCGGTATAGGTGGCCGGGTTCGATCGCGGCGTGCGGCCGATGGGCGACTGATCAATGTCGATCACCTTGTCGAGCGCCTCCAGCCCGGTGATCCGGTCATGCGCGCCCGCCACCATGCGCGCGCCGTTGAGCGTGCGCGCCGCGCCCGCGAACAGCGTGTCGATGGTGAAGCTCGACTTGCCCGATCCCGACACGCCGGTGATGCAGGTGAAGGTGCCAAGCGGGATCGATGCGGTCACGCCCTTCAGATTGTTGGCGCGGGCATTGTGCACGGTCAGCTTGCGGCCATTGCCCTTGCGCCGCCTGTCGCCCAGCGGCACCGCGCGGCGGCCGGCCAGATAGTCGGCGGTGATGCTGTCGGGATGGGCGAGCAGCTCAGGGAGCGTGCCGCGCGCCACCACCTGCCCGCCATGCATGCCCGCACCCGGGCCCATGTCGACGATGTAATCGGCGGCGCGGATCGCATCCTCGTCATGCTCGACGACGATCACCGTGTTGCCCAGATCGCGCAGCCGCTTCAGCGTGGCGAGCAGCATGTCATTGTCGCGCTGGTGCAGGCCGATCGACGGTTCGTCGAGCACATAGAGCACGCCCGACAGGCCCGATCCGATCTGGCTGGCCAGCCGGATGCGCTGGCTTTCCCCGCCCGACAGCGTGCCCGATGTGCGGTCAAGGTTCAGATAATCCAGCCCGACATTGTTGAGGAAACCCAGCCGTTCGGTGATTTCCTTGAGGATGCGGCCGGCAATCGCCTGCTGCTGCGGCGACAGGCTGGCCGGCACCGCCTCGAACCACGCCAGCGCATCGGCGACCGACAGGCGCGTGGCCGATGAAATGTCGCTGCCGTTCAGCTTCACCGCCAGCGCCTCGGGCTTCAGCCGCGCGCCGCCACAGGTTTCGCACGGGCGCGCGGACTGGAACTTGGCCAGTTCCTCGCGCATCCACGCGCTTTCGGTTTGCAGCAGCCGGCGGTTGAGATTGCCGATCACGCCCTCGAACGGCTTTTTCACCTCATAGGATTTGCGCCCGTCGATGAAGCGCAGCGTCACCGCCTTGCCATCGGTGCCGTGCAGGATCGCGCGCTGCACCTCGGCGGGGAGTTCGCCCCAGGGTGTGTCGAGCGAAAAGCCGAACTCCCTGGCCAGGCTGGCCAACACCTGCATGTAATAGGGGCTGGGCGGGTTGGATTTGGCCCAGGGCACGACCGCGCCCTTTTTCAGGCTGAGCGCATGGTTGGGCACCACCAGATCTTCATCGAAGATCAGCTTTTCCCCCAGCCCGTCACAGGCCGGGCACGCCCCCTGCGGCGCGTTGAAGCTGAACAGCCGCGGCTCGATCTCCGCGATGGTGAAGCCCGACACCGGACAGGCAAAGCGTTCGGAAAACACGATCCGCCCCGGCGGCGCATAATCCAGCTTCATGCCCGCGCTCTGGCCGGCAGCGTCGGCGGGGGCGGGGTCGGCCGGATCGACATAGGCCAGCCCGTCGGCCAGCTTCAGCGCCTGTTCGAAACTGTCGGCCAGCCGCGCCGCCAGCCCGTCGCGCACGACGATGCGGTCGACCACGATCTCGATGTCATGCTTGTATTTCTTGTCGAGCGCCGGGGCGTCCTCGATATCGTGAAACTGGCCGTCGATGCGCACGCGGGTAAAGCCGGCGCGCTGCCATTCGGCCATTTCCTTGCGATATTCGCCCTTGCGGCCGCGCACCACCGGGGCGAGCAGATAGAGCCGCGTGCCTTCGGGCAGCGCCATTACCCGGTCGACCATCTGGCTGACCGTCTGCGCGGCAATCGGCAGGCCGGTGGCCGGCGAATAGGGCACGCCTACCCGCGCCCAGAGCAGGCGCATATAATCATAAATCTCCGTCACCGTGGCGACGGTGGAGCGCGGATTGCGGCTGGTCGTCTTCTGTTCGATCGAAATCGCCGGCGACAGCCCCTCGATATGGTCGACATCGGGCTTCTGCATCAGCTCGAGGAACTGGCGCGCATAGGCCGACAGGCTCTCGACATAGCGCCGCTGCCCTTCGGCATAGATGGTGTCGAAGGCGAGCGAGCTTTTGCCCGATCCCGACAGGCCGGTGATGACGATCAGCCGGTCACGCGGCAGATCGAGATCGACGCCCTTGAGGTTGTGCTCGCGCGCGCCGCGCACCTGGATATGGGTCAGCATCAGGGCGTTCTATCTTTGTTCGAGTGGCGAATCCAGCGCAGACATAGGATGCGCGCAGCCGTTGCGCGAGGGGGGCAGAGGAACGCCGGAGGGCGCCGGGTCAGGCGGCCGAAGCGGAGGCGGCGGGCCGGGGGTGAGCGGCAGCGCGAGCGACGGCAGCGCGAGGATCTGTTCGATCGGCATCGGCCGGGCGAGATGAAAGCCCTGGACAAGCGTGAAGCCGGTGCGCCGCGCGGCCAGCAATTGCGCCTCGGTTTCCACCCCTTCGAGCACGCAGTCGATGGCCAGCGCCTCGGCCAGGCCGCGAATGCCCGACAGCAGCCGCCGGCCGGCGGCGTCGTTCAGCCGCGCGGCAAAGCTGCGATCGACCTTGACCATGTCGATCGGCAGCTGGTGCAGCGCGGCAAGGCTTGAATAGCCGGTGCCGAAATCATCAAGCGCGATGCGCGCCCCGCCGCGCCGCAGCCGCTCGAGCGCGGCGCGCGCGGTCACCATGTCCGACACCAGCGACGTCTCGGTAATCTCGAACATCAGCCGCGCGGGCGGATGCCCGCCGCCTCGATCCGCGCGGTCAGATCGCCGATGGTGCGGCCGTCGCACAGGTCGAGGGCGGACAGGTTGAACGCCACCCGCGTGTCGGCAGGCAGCCGCGCCATCGCGGCCAGAACCTTGTCGAACAGCACCAGCGTCACCGTGCGCGTCATGCCGGTGCGCTCGGCTGTGGCGATCAGCATTTCCGGCGACACCGCGCCCAGCCGCGGCGAGGTCCAGCGCGCCAGCGCCTCGATGCCGAACAGCCGGTTTCCGGCCGCGTCCATCACCGGCTGGAACAGCACCGACAGCTCGTCCTCCAGCCGGGCGGTCTGCAAGGTTGCGTCAAGCGCCTGTTCGGAACGGATCAGCGTTTCGAGCGTGTCGGAAAAACGCACCACGCCGCCGCGGCCGTGGCGCTTGGCATGGTAAAGCGCGAAATCGGCGCGGTCGAACAGCATGTGCGCATCGGTGCCAGCATCCGGATAGGTGGCGATCCCGGTTGAACAGCCGACCGCGACCGAAATGTCGCCAAGTGCGACCGGCCGCCGGATCACGTCGCGCAGCGCTTCGCACAGCGCCTCCGCCTCGGCAGGCGTGCCCGGAACCAGCAGCCCGAACTCGTCGCCGCCCAGCCGGGCCACGGTTGCTTCCGGCGGGCACAGCGCGCGGATGCGGTCGCCCAGCGCCTGCAACAGCCTGTCGCCCTGCGCATGGCCATGGGTGTCGTTGATCGGCTTGAACTTGTCGAGGTCGAGCAGGCCGATCGAAAAGGGCTGGTCGGGCTGCGCCTGTTCGAGCAGCCGTTCGACCGCCGACAGGAAATAGCGGCGGTTGGGCAGGCCGGTGAGCGCATCGGTCGCGGCCAGTCGGGCATTCTCCTCGCTCAGCTTCTGGGCCTGACGGCGCTCGGCGATCAGCGCGTTCTTGGAGGCTTCAAGGCTGACAAAGGCATCGAAGGAATCGTGCAGGATTTTCAGCAGCACGGCCGTCACCAGCGCGATGTTGATCGCGACCGCGATCATCACCTCGGTGCCGACCACCAGACAGGTGGTCAGAAAGGTGCCGATCACCGCGATGCACACCAGCCGCGCGGCCGTCGGGTGATGGGTCAGGCAGAAAATGACCCCCAGCACCGTCACCGCGACGAAGATCGCGATATGCCCCTGCTGATAGGCATCGCCATAAGGGCCAAGCGCGAGCGCCCAGACGATGAAGGCGACCGACAGCACCATGGCCAGCACCGTCGTGCGGCGCAGCTGGCCGACGATCCATGCCGTGTCGCGGCGCGACACGTCCACCGGGCGCAGCCACATCGACATGCGCGCCAGGCAGGCGACGATCAGCCCCGCGGGTATCCACAGCGTCAGCCCCGGCGGGGCGACGTCCCGGTGGGTGAAGGCCAGCGCAAACGCATTGACCGCGAGCAGCAGGTAAAGGAACGGAATCTGGCGCCGCAGGCGTGCATATTGCGCCTGACGCAGCCCCAATGGCGGGACGGCCGGAAGCGCCGGATCAGATGTGCCTCGCTTGCTCAACGCTGTGCTCCGCTCCGGGCTTAGGACCGCAGTGGTTAAGCGCTGCTGAGCGAAAGGCTCCGTAGCTCGCGCGATCAGCCGAGCCGCGCGGCGGCGGGCAGGGTGGCGAGCACCGGGATCAGGCTGGGCCGTGCATTGCCCGCGTCGTCCGGCCGGTCGGCGTCGCGGCTGCCGCACGCTGCGAGGCCGAGCAGCATGATCAGAACGGCGGCAACAGGCACAAGGCGGCGCATCGCGGTCCTCATTCAGGCGGGCCTCGTGCGTGAGGCCGTCGTCGCATGACGCGGGGCGCGCCGGCCGTCAAGACGATCTGCCCGGCCCGATTTCCGCCCCCTCCGTAAATGCCCTTATCAAGGCAAATAAATTGCCGTCGCCAGACAAAGGCACAGGCGGTTCAATTGCTTCCGGGAATCAGATTGAAACATTGTTTCGCCACTGTTCTCGAATGGAAAATGATTTGTTTACAAGTAAATTGGATGATATTGGGCCGGCATTTGGTGATGTCCGGCGGTCATCAAGTTCATCTTGGCGGGGGTGTGGATGAACGGTCGTGCGGGCTTTCGAGTTGTGATCTGGATACGACATGCTTGAAACGCAGTTTATCGGCAGCAGCCGCAGCACCGCCACTGAACGCGCCCGGCTGGTTGAACTGTTGACCGCAGCGCCCGCGGCGCTGGACGAGAGCGCGCTGATCGACCTGTTGTTCGCGCAGGCGCCGGCCCGGCTGGGTCTTGATGTGTGCTTCACCTATCGCGCGGATCTGGATCGCCAGATGCTCCATGTCCTGTGTGTCCGCGGCCTCGATCCGGTCATGCGCGATGCGCTTGACGGCCTTGCCTTTGGGGAGTTTCTGTGTGGCCGGGTGGCCCGTGACCGCCGGCCGGTCGTGATGCGCGACATCGGTCACAGCACCGATCCGGCATGTGCAGCCGCGCGCAAGCTCAGCCTTGGCAGCTATTGCGGATTCCCGATGATCGCGCCCGACGGCAAGCTGTTCGGTGTGGCGGCATTCGCCTCACGCAGCCGGCGCTGGTTTCATGATGATGAAGTGGCGATGTTCAGCGACCTGGCCGCCGAGATCGGTTTGCGGCGGCTGCGGCGCAAGGCTGCGGCCTGATCCGGACCATCGGCCCAAACGCCTGTTACCGGGCGATTACGGAGGGGAGATTTCCGCTTCGCTAAGCAGTCGCTGCGAAAGTCCGGTGCCGGAGGACATGGTGGTGGCGAATCCGAAACCCTTTCAGCTCGACGAGCGCCGCAGCTTCCGCTTCGGGATCGAGATCGAGGCGCGGCTGATCGGCCCTGATGGCATCGCCATGCCGTTTCTTGTCCAGAATCTGTCGCGCCACGGCGCTTCGGGCGAATGGGCGGGCGGCGATCTGGTGCGCGGCACCGGTGTTGCGTTGCTGTTCCCCGATCTCGGCCGTTTTCCCGCACATATTGTCTGGGCTGAAAAGGACCGGCTGGGCGTCGAGTTCACGGCGCCCTTGCCTCAGCCCGCGCTCGACCGGCTGCTCGAGGAAGATCCCGACGCGATCAGTTCCCACCGGCTGTCGCCCAAGGCCTGACCGGTTCGTGCCGCGGCGGTCGCGGCGCGACCCGCCCGTGGATCAGGCCGCGACGCCGATCGCGCGGGCAGCCTCGATCATCGCATCGACCCGGTGCTCCGGCCCGGCATCGGGCGCATCCGGCAGGGTGACATCTCCGTCCAGCATCGCCTCCATCGCCGCACGGGCGCGGAACACCCGGCTTTTCATCGTGCCCACCCGGCTGCCGGCGGCCTGCGCGGCCTCGTCATAGCCATAGCCGCAGGCGGCGACGAGCAGCAGCGCCTCGCGCTGCGCCGGCGGCAGGGCGGCCATTGCGGCCCCCGCTTCGCGCAGCGCGATCGCTGCTTCCTGCTCGGGGCGGGCGACCAGCAGCCGTTCTGCCTGGGCATCGTCCCAGGCACCGGCGAATTTGTCGCGGCGGCGCTGGGTCAGGAACAGGTTGCGCTGGATCATGAACAGCCAGGCGCGCAGGTTCGATCCCGGCTCGAACCGGTCGCGGGCCGCCCAGGCGCGCATCAGGCTGTCCTGCGCCAGATCCTCGGCGGCGGCGGCATCGCGGGTCAGCGAGCGGGCATGGGCGCGCAGCCGGGGGATGAGCGCGGTCAGCTCGCGCTCGAATGCGAGGTCGGCGGCCGGGCCTCCGGCGCTCAGCCGCGCGAGCAGCCGGGCCAGCGGATCGGGCAGCCCTTCGCCGTAACCGGGCGCAAAGGCGCGGGCGAGCAGCGGGGCGATGCTTTCGAGACGGCTGGCGAGACGGCTGGCAATCATTGTCATCAACGGGTTCCTGATCGGCCAAGGTGCCGCGGTGAAACGCGGCACGCCCCCGGAAGGTTCCGTCTGCGTATCGAGATGCCGCGCGCTGCGTCGCCGCCACGGAGCGCGCGCGTCAAAAAAAGGGCCGGAGCGTCGCCGCCCCGGCCCCTTTTTTTCATGCGGCGCGGACCGTCAGCCCGCGCGGCGGCCGATCAGGCGCCCGCCACTTCGGCGACGTCGACCTTGATGCCCGGGCCCATGGTCGAGCTGAGCGCGATCTTGCGGACATATTTGCCCTTCGCACCCGACGGCTTGGCCTTGACCACCGCATCGACCAGCGCGTCGAAGTTCGCGCGCAGATCTTCGGCGGCAAAGCTCGCCTTGCCGATGCCCGAATGGATGATGCCGGCCTTTTCGACGCGATATTCGACCTGGCCGCTCTTGGCGTCCTTGACCGCCTGGGCGACGTTCATCGTCACCGTGCCGAGCTTCGGGTTCGGCATCAGCCCCTTGGGGCCGAGCACCTTGCCGAGACGGCCGACCAGGCCCATCATGTCGGGCGTGGCGATGCAGCGATCGAAATCGATCGTGCCGCCCTGGACGATTTCGAGCAGGTCGTCGGCACCGACAACGTCCGCACCGGCTTCACGGGCCTCATCGGCCTTGGCACCCTTGGCGAACACGGCGACGCGCACGGTCTTGCCGGTGCCCTTGGGCAGGTTGACGACGCCGCGCACCATCTGGTCGGCGTGACGCGGATCGACGCCCAGGTTGAGCGCGACTTCGATCGTCTCGTCGAACTTGGACGACGCATGGGTCTTGGCGAGGGCAATCGCCTCGTCAATGCCGTAGAGCTTTTCGCGGTCGACGGCGGTGGCGAATGCCTTGGCCTTCTTGGTCAGCTTTGCCATGGTATCAGCCCTCCACAACCTCAAGGCCCATCGCGCGGGCCGAGCCTTCGATGATCTTGGTCGCCGCCGCGAGGTCGTTGGCGTTCAGATCCTTCATCTTGATGGTGGCGATTTCCTCAAGCTGCGAACGCTTGATCGTGCCCGCAACCGCCTTGCCCGGTTCCTTCGAGCCCGACTTCAGGCCGACCGCCTTCTTGAGCAGGAAGCTCGCCGGCGGCGTCTTGGTTTCAAAGCTGAACGACCGGTCCGCATAGACGGTGATGACGGTCGGGATGGGCGCACCCTTTTCGAGTTCCTGCGTCGCGGCGTTGAACGCCTTGCAGAACTCCATGATGTTGACGCCGCGCTGACCGAGCGCCGGGCCGATCGGCGGCGACGGATTGGCAGCGCCCGCAGGCACCTGCAGCTTGATATAGCCAGTAATCTTCTTGGCCATGATCCACCTCACTCTGTTTCAAGTTGAGCGGTTCTCGCGGGATGCGCGGCACGCACCCCTCCCGCCGGATTCCTGCCGCCAGGGCAACAGAAGACGCGGCCCATAACCGAAAACCACGCTCAGCGAAAGGGGCAAAGCCGCCCGCCCCGCATGGGGCGTGCGCAAAGCCTGGCGGACATTAAAAAAGGGGCCGGCGATCGCGCGCCGGCCCCTTTTGCAATCGCCAGTCGCGGCGCGCTTACTTCACGCGCTCGACCTGTTCGAACTCCAGCTCGACCGGGGTGGCGCGGCCGAAGATCGACACCGACACCTTGACGCGGCTGCGGTCGAAATCCAGCTCCTCGACCACGCCGTTGAAGCTGGCGAACGGGCCGTCCAGCACCTTGACCGCATCGCCGATCTCGTAATCGACCTTGACCTTGGTCTTGGGCGCGGCGGCGCTTTCTTCCTTGGTGCTCAGGATGCGCGCGGCCTCGGCCTCGCTGATCGGCTGCGGCTTGCCGCTCGAACCCAGAAAGCCCGTCACCTTGGGCGTGTTGCGCACCAGGTGATAGACATCATCGGTCATCGCCAGCTTGGCGAGCACATAGCCGGGGAAGAATTTGCGTTCGGCCTGCACCTTCTTGCCGCGCCGCACCTCGGTCACGGTTTCGGTCGGCACCTCGACGCGCTCGACCAGCGTTTCCAGGCCCAGCCGCTCGGCTTCTGACAGGATCGCGTCGCGGACCTTGTTCTCGAAACCGGAATAGGCGTGAATGATGTACCAGCGCGACATAAATGTCCTTTTTTCTTGGCCGGTGTAACGGTCAGGCAGCGAGCGACAGCAGCAGCTTCACGATCGCCGCGAACGCCCGGTCGATGCCGAAGAAGAAAATGCCGAGCAGGCCGGTCATGATCAGGACCATCACCGTGGTCATCACGGTTTCGCGGCTGGTCGGCCACGAAACCTTGGCGGTTTCGGTGCGCACCTGCTGCACGAACTGCGGAATGTTGCCGATGCCTTTGCCAGCCACGTCGTTCACCTGCCCGTGTTCGGGGTGAACGGCCCCGCCCGGCCAATGTCGCCGGCGAACCATTCCACCCATGTCGGAATGCTTGCTGCTATATAGGACGCCCCCGCGCCGTGCAAGGCTTGGACGGCGGCGCGATCCGGCGCCGGGGCAGGGGCAGGATGGCGGGGGATCGGGCCATGGCTGCGGTCCAGATTTTGGCAGATTTCTGCAAACGATTTCTTTTTACCATGAATCGATCACATCAGATGTGGCGCGCTATAAGCATTGCATATCCTCCCATGGACCGGGTGATCGCGAATGAAGATGTTCTGGAGCCGACAGGCTGAAGCGCCTGTTGAACCGGCAGTCGATGGCCGGGTGCTGAAAATGGATGCCATTCACGATCATTATCCTGTGGCTGATCTGGACCAGTCCGGCCGGATCATCGCCGCCACCGCGCCGTTGTGCCGGCTGATGGGCTGGGGCGGGGGTGTTCCGCCCGGTCTGTCGATCGACGCCTTCATCCCCGAGGTTGGTGACGAAGGCGCGTGGCCCGCCGCCCGCGCCGGCGCGGCGGCGCGCGGCCTGTTCCGGGCGGGCGGCCCGGGCGGCGCGACGCTGTTTCTCGACCTGATGTTCGTGCCCGCCGGTGACGGTGTGATGATGTTCGTCCGCGACGTCACGGCGACGCACACGAGGGCGCTTGAGGACGCGCAGAAGCTGGCCGCGCTCGACCGCGTTCAGGCGGTGATCGAGTTCGAGCTGGACGGCACGATCCGCACCGCCAACGCCAATTTCCTCGGCGCGACCGGCTTCACCCTCGACGAGATTGTCGGCCGGCACCACCGCATGTTCTGCGACGAACAGTTGGTGCAGAGCCCGCAATATCACGCGCTCTGGGCGGCAGTGGGGCGCGGCGAGCATCTGGTCGGCGAGTTTGAGCGCCGCCGCAAGGATGGCAGCGTGCTGTGGATCCAGGCGTCCTACAACCCGATTTTCGACAGTGAGGGACGGCCGATCAAGGCGATCAAATTCGCGACCGACATCACCGCCCAGGTCCGCCAGCGCGAAGAAGCGGCGCGGCTGTCGCTGGTCGTCGACCATACGGCCAATGCAGTGATCGTGACCGGGCTCGATCGCCGCATTACCTATGTGAATGCCGGGTTCGAACGGCTGACCGGCTACAGCGCCAGCGAAGTCATCGGTCGTCGCCCGGGCGAATTCCTGCAAGGCCCGCAGACCGATCAGGCGACCGTGGCGCGCATCCGCGAGGCGCTGGCGCGCGGCGAGCCGTACAGCGGCGAAATCCTGAATTATCGCCGCGACGGCGCGCCTTACTGGGTCAATCTGGCGATCAATCCGGTCCGCGATGCCGCCGGGCGGGTGCAGAGCTTCATCTCGGTCCAGGCCGAAATCACCGAGACCAAGCAGCACGAGATCGATTTCGACATGAAGCTGCATGCGATCGGCCAGTCGAGCGCGATCGCCGAATGGGGCCGCGACCAGCGCCTGGCGGTGGCCAATGACGCCCTCGTCAAGTCGGGCGGGCTGACCGACGGCCTCGCGACCACGCTCGACCGGCTGCTGTCTGCCGATGAGCGTGCCGCCATCGATTCGGGGCGGCAGCTGCGCCGGATGCTCGCCTGGCCGTGCGCCGACGGGCGCGAGCTGATGTTCGATGCGGTGTTCACCGGGCTGCGCGACGTGACCGGGCAGGTGGATCGGGTGATGATGTGCGCGATCGATGTGTCCGACCGCCAGCAGGCGGTCAGCGAGACGAGCGTTGCCGTGCGCGCCGCCATCGATGCGGGCGAGCGGATCGCAGAGATTGTGACGACGATCGACACCATCGCCTTTCAGACCAATGTGCTGGCGCTCAACGCCGCGATCGAGGCCGCCCATGCCGGCGATGCCGGGCGGGGATTCGACGTGGTCGCGACCCAGGTGCGCGAACTGGCCAACCGCTCGACCATCGCCGCCGGCGGCATCACCCAGCTGGTGCGCGAAAGCCGCGACCGCATGGCGGCGCTCGAACGCTCGCTGTCGGCGCTGGATGGTCGCGAACAGGCAAAGGCGGGCGGCGGCTCGGGGCTCGGCCGGGCCGATCCGGCGCGGCGCGCAGCCTGACCGGCGGCACAAGCTTCAGATAGGGCCGGAAAAACCGATTGAGCCAGCCGGGCGCTCAACTGGCCGGTCAGCGGAGGATCCTGGCAGGAGTGGAGGGACTCGAACCCCCGGCCCTCGGTTTTGGAGACCGATGCTCTACCAACTGAGCTACACTCCTCCGCAGGAGAGCGCCGCAGATAGCGGCGGCGGGGCGGGCGCGCAAGCGGCTTGGTGGCCGGCGCGCACCCGCCGGCTCAGGCCACGGCGGTGCGCGTCGCGTTCGGGAACAGCGCGCGGGCGTCGGCGGGGCTCATCGGCCGGCCGAATAGATAGCCCTGGATCTTGCGGGCCCCAAGCCGCTTGATCATCGCATATTCTTCTTCGGTCTCCACGCCCTCCGCCGTGGTCGACATGCCAAGGCTGTCGGCCAGCGCGACGACGGCGCGGATGATCGCCAGGCTTTCGGGCGCGTTGCGCGACGCGCCCTGGACGAAGCTGCGGTCGATCTTGATCGTCGAGAACTTGGTCCGGCTGAGATAGCCGAGCGAGGAATAGCCGGTGCCGAAATCGTCGAGCGCGAGCCGCACGCCAAGGGCCAGCACCTGGCCGAGCACCGCGACCGCGTTGGTGCCTTCGCGCATGAACACGCTTTCGGTCACCTCCAGCTCGAGCCGGTGGGCGGGCAGGCCGCTATCGGCCAGCGCGGTGCGCACCGCATCGACAAAGCGCGGATCGTGCAGCTGTTCGGCGGACACGTTGACGGCGACCCGCACGGTGGACGGCCAGTTGCGCGCCTCCATGCACGCGGTGCGCAGCGCCCATTGCCCGATCGGGCCGATCAGCCGCGCCTCTTCGGCCAGCGGGATGAATTTGGCGGGCGACACATTGCCATGTTCGGGGCTGGTCCAGCGCATCAGCGCCTCGAACCCCTCGACCACCGCTTCATCGGCGGACACGACCGGCTGATAGGCCAGATGCAGCTCGCCCTTTTCCAGCGCCTTGCGCAGCGCCATTTCCAGCACGCGGCGTTCCTCGGCATGGACGTGGAGCTGCGGTTCATAGGCATGGTAATGGCCGCCGCCCGCATCCTTGGAGCGGTAAAGCGCGAGATCGGCCGAGCGGATCAGCGTTTCGACCGTGCGCCCGTCGCGCGGGCCGACCGCCGCGCCGACGCTGGCGCCGATGTAAAGCGTATGCTGGTCGACATCATAGGGCCGCGACAGCTCCTCGATGATGCGCCGGCCGAGCGCTTCGACCCGCGCGGGATCGGATGCGTCGCGGATAACGACGGCGAATTCGTCGCCGCCCAGCCGCCCGCACAGCTCATTCTCGCTCATCAGGCCCATCAGCCGTTCGGACACCCGGCCGAGCAGCCGGTCGCCGACCGGATGGCCGAGCGTGTCGTTGACCGCCTTGAACCGGTCGAGATCGATCATCATGAAGCCGCAGCGGCCGCGCCATTTCTCGGCCTCGGCCATCGCCTGGCCCAGCGCCTCGTTGACCTGCAGCCGGTTGGGCAGGCCGGTCAGCGTGTCGAACCGCGCCATGCGGTTGATCTTGTCGGCCGAATGGCGCTCGACCGTCACGTCGGAACCGACGCCGCGAAAGCCGATGAATGCGCCCTGTTCGTCATAGCGCGGGCTGGCCGACAATTCCCACCAGCGCGTTTCGCCGCGCACCTTCACTTCAAGCAGCAGGTCGGAAAACGCCTCGCGCCGCTTGAGCTTGTCGGCAAGCGCGTGGAGCGCGGGGGCGAATTGCCCGGTTTCCCAGCTGTCGCCGGCCAGGATCTGCAGGAACGGCCGCCCCTCGATCGCCAACGCCTCCTCGCCCAGCGCATAGGCAAGGCGCGGCGACACATGGGTCAGGCTCTTGGCGGCATCGATCTGCCACAGCCAGTCGGCATCGCCTTCCTCATGCTCGCGCAGCAACAGGCTGACCACCTCTTCCTTCTCGACCAGCGCGAACTGGGCGGCGGTGTTCATCAGAAAGGCGCGGCCCTGGGTCAGCGCGCTGGCGAGCAGCACGGCGGCAAAGGCCAGGTTGGCGATGGCGAGCAGATCGAGCCCGAGCACGCCCAGAAACATCGTCGATCCGGCAGCGGCCAGCGCCAGCGCCCCGGCCGCGGCGAGCGGCAATGGGGCGAGCAGCAGCACGATGCCGACCATGACCGCAAACCCGACCGCGCACAGCGTCAGCTGCGCCTCGACGCCGGTCGCCGATGCAAACAGCGCCGGCGGGGCTGCCCAGACGAGCGCGGCGGCAAGCGCGGCGGCGGTCTCGCGCCACAGGCCGGCGGGCGATGCGGTCGTCTCAGCCCCGGCTGCGCGCGCGCGCCACAAGCCGGTGCCCAGCGCGGCAACGAGCGCGAGCGCGGTCCAGCCCCACAGCCAGGTATCGGGCACCCGGCCGGTCAGCCCGGTCCAGAGCAGCGCGATGCCGAGCAGCTCGGCGGCCAGCCGGGTCGGCCAGTGCCGCCGGACCGCCGCGATCTGCGCGGCGCGCACCTTGCCCCAGTCGGAATCGCGCGGTTCCGACAGGCCAAGGGCCGTGCGCCAGTCGATCATCGGCCGCGCAGCGGCAGCAGGGCGGGCTCGTGTCACCCGCCAAGGCCTAGTCCGCTTTGGTTAGCGTTCGGTAAGCAATGCCACTCGGCTCGTCGCAACGCGCCCGGAACCCGTCGCAGGGCGTGTGGTGGTGTCTTTGCTGCGCCTCACGGCGCGAGGGCGGCACCGGCCCACGCCCCCACCCGGCCGCCCACAAGATGCTGCCGCTGGGTGGCCGGGTGGGGGAGCGGGCCGGTGCCGCGACCACAAAAGAGGAACCCGGCACGGACCGCCGCCGCGCCGTCAGACCCGTTCCCGAACGATCAGTCAGGCCGCAAGATCGTAAGGCCGGATCTGGCCCGACAGATACAGGTTGCGCGCCTTGGTGCGGCTGAGCTTGCCCGAGCTGGTGCGCGGCAGCGTGCGCGGCGGCACCAGTTCGACGACGCAGTTCATCCCGGTCACCTGGCGCACCCGCTCGCGGATCGCGTCGCGCAGGCGGGCCCGCTCCGCCGGGTCGGCGGTGCGGCACTGGACGAGCACCGCCGGCGCTTCCTCGCCGGCCGGGGTGGTGATCGCAAAGGCGGCAATGTCGCCGGCCTTGAAGCCGGGCAGCTGTTCGACCGCCCATTCAATGTCCTGCGGCCAGTGGTTCTTGCCGTTGACGATGATCATGTCCTTGGCGCGGCCGACAATGTAGAGATAGCCGCCCGACATATAGCCCATGTCGCCGGTATCCAGCCAGCCATCGACCAGGCAGGCGGCGGTGGCTTCGGGATCGCGGAAATAGCCGGTCATCACCGATCCGCCCCGGCACCAGACCTTGCCGATCGCACGTTCGGGCAGCGGCGCGCCATCGTCGCTGCGGATCTCGACCGCCATGTCGCGTACCGGCCGGCCGCAATTGACGACCGCGCGGAACCGCTCGGCCGCGCCCGCGGCCGGCGGCGTGCCGCCTGCCAGTTCGCTTTCGGCGACCATTTCAACGACGATGCCCTCGCCCGGCGGCATGATGGTGACGGCCAGCGTCGCCTCTGCCAGCCCATAGCTGGGCAGAAAGGCGCGGGCGTTGAACCCGGCATCGCCGAACGCCTCGACAAAGGACTGCATGACATCGGGGCGGATCATGTCCGCGCCATTGCCCGCCACGCGCCAGCGCGACAGGTCGAACCGTTCGGCGACATGCATCTGGCTCGACACGCGCCGGGCGCAGATGTCGTAGCCGAAGGTCGGCGAATAGCTCAGCGTGGTGCCCGGATTGCGCGAAATGAGGTCGAGCCAGGCGAGCGGACGCCGGGCGAAATCCTCGGTCTTCAGATAATCGGCCGACACCTGGTTGGCGACCGGCGACAGCATGCAGCCGACAAGGCCCATGTCGTGATACCAGGGCAGCCAGGACACGCAGCGGTCGCCGGGGCGCACCAGCATGCCGTGCGAATGGGCGGCCAGATTGTTGAGCAGCGCCCGGTGGGTGACGGCGACGCCGTGCGGAAAGCGGGTCGAGCCGCTTGAATATTGCAGATAGGCGATGTCGTCCGGATCGGCGGCGGGCAGCGGCGCGTCGGGCGCGGCTTCGCCGGCGAAATCCTGCCACGAAATCCCGACGACGCCGGCCTGGCGCGCGGCTTCGCCCGCCATCGCGGCAAGGTCTGCCGGATAGATCAGCATCAGCGGATCGCAGCTGTCGAGCTGGACCTTCAGCTGGTCGACATAGGCGGAGGCCCCGCCGAACGAGGTCGGCAGCGGCAGCGGCACCGGCCATGCCCCGGCATAGACGGCCCCGAAGAACAGCGACGCGAACTCCGGCCCGGTTTCGGCGATCAGCGCCACCCGGTCGCCCCGGCCGATGCCGCGCGCCACCATCCGCCGCGCATGGGCCAGCGCGTCGTCGCGCAGCTCGGCATAGCCATAGGCGCGCACCAGCGTGCCGCGCGCATCGTGGAAGTTGAAGCCCTTCAGCCCCTTGGCCGCATAATCCAGCGCTTCGCCGAGCGTCGCGAAATCGGAAAAGCGGCGCGGGATCGCATCATCGGACGGCGTGACGACGATTTCGGTCATAGACGTTCAGTGCAACCCTGTATCTCGGGGGATCGGTTCATCCGGTCATCTGCCGGGCGGACAGCAACAGTCCCGGCCCTGATCCCGTTTTGTGCCCGGACCCCGTTTCCCGCTTGCCTGCCATGGCAAAGACGCCAAGGTCGTGCAGCATGTTTCAGTTCCAGCCTGTCCGCATGGCGGCCGGGCGCGGTCAAAATCGGACGCGAGTGTGGCACAATCGTGGCGCGGCAGGCCCGGCGGCAGCCGGAGCGGGGATGGAGCAGATGGTCCGGCGGCGCGCACGCCGTCGCCGCTTGATGCCGATGCGCTTGAACGGCTGGCGCTGCGCTATGTCGAACGCTTCGCCACCACTGAGGCGCGGCTGGCGGCCTATCTCGACCGCAAGCTGCGCGCGCGCGGCTGGCGCGGCGATGTGCCCGCCGATCCGGCGGCGCTGGTCGCGCGGATGGCGGCGCTCGGCTATGTCGATGATAGGGGCTTTGCTCAGCAGCGTGCAGCAGGGCTGACGCGGCGGGGCTATGGCGTCCGCCGTGTCGGCGCGGCGCTGCGCGCCGCCGGGATCGCGGCAGAGGACGCCGCCCCGGCGGAAGAGGCCGCCCGCGATGCCGCCTGGGCCGCAGCACTCGCCTTTGCCCGGCGTCGCCGGATCGGCCCGTTCGCGCCCGATGGCGGGGCGGCGGAGGCGATCGACCCGCTGGAGGCCCGCCGCCGCCGGGACCGGGCGATGGCGGCGATGCTGCGCGCCGGCCACCCGCCGCGCCTGGCCGCCCGCATCGTCGATGCCGCGCCAGGTGCCGTCCTTGACGAGGATCAGCCTCTTTAGGCGCCTGTTTTGCCGCATGCTGCGGGGCGGCGACATGCTGGCCAGCCGACTGGACATGAGAAAGTGTAAAGCGGGCGGAAACTATGTTTCAGTTTCGCAACAAAGCTGTGCTATGATGCTAACCTGGTTGGGGGGACCTGAATTGGGGGGGCAAGTGGATCTCGATCGGCCGGCGCCGGGGGGCGCGGGTCAGCTGCGGGCACAGAACCGCGTCGACGGCCTGGCCGATGGCGGGGCGGCGGGTGGCCATGTGCTGCCCGGTGCCCGGCTGACCAACGGCCATGAGGGCGGCGGACCGTGCACCATGTCCCGTGCGGCCGCGGCCGCAGCGGCGGAGGCTGCGCTGATCGGCAGGGCCGGGGGCGCTTTGGCCGGTGCCGGGTCCGCCCCGTCTGGCGATGGCCAGACGCTCGAGCGTCATACGGGCACGGTCAAATGGTTCGACGCCACGCGCGGCTTCGGCTTCATCGTCAGCGAGCAGGGGGGCGGCGACATCCTCGTCCACTTCTCGGTTCTGCGCGACCATGGCCGGCGCAGCCTGCCCGAGGGGGCGCGGGTCGAATGCCTGGCCGCGCACCGCGACCGGGGGCTGCAGGCGCGCCAGATCCTGTCGTTCGATCTGTCGACCGCAATCGGGCCGGACCATGATCTGCTGGCGCGCCCGCGCGAGCGTGTCGACCCGGTCGCCCTTGCCGATCAGGCCGGTCCGCCCGAACCGGTGCGCGTCAAATGGTTCAACCGGCTGAAGGGCTATGGATTTCTGGTGCGCGACGGCGATGATGGCGATATCTTCGTACACATGGAAACCTTTCGCCGCGCCGGCATACTCGACATTCAGCCCGACCAGCGCCTGATCGCGCGCATCGCCGATGGGCGCAAAGGCCCGCTTGCCGTCCAGGTCGATCCGGCGGACTGATCCGATGCTGCGCATGATCGCCGCCGCCAGCCTTGCGCTGGCGCTCGCCCCGCTGGCCGCGTGCAGCGCCCGCCCGGCGGAATCGGCCCCGGCGCGGACGCCGGCGGGGCTTGATCTCGTCACGCTCAACATCACCGATGCCAGTGCGCGGCGGCACAGCTTCCGGGTCGAGGTGGCACGGACGGCCGCCGAACAGGCGCAGGGCCTGATGTTCCGCGAATCGCTGGCCCCTGATGCGGGCATGATCTTCCCGTTCGATCCGCCGCGCCCGGCGAGCTTCTGGATGAAGAACACGCTGATCCCGCTCGACATCATCTTCATCCGCGCCGACGGCACGATCGCGCGCATTGCCGCCAACACCATCCCGCATTCGCTGGCGCCGGTCGAATCGGGCGAGGATGTGGCCGCCGTGCTCGAGCTGGCGGGCGGGCGCGCCGCAGAGCTGGGCATCAATCCCGGCGACCGGGTGAGCTGGCCGCGCTAAACCGGGCTTTCCCAAGCGGGCCGACATCGCTAAACGCGGCGGCATGGGTCTGCTCGCATCGATCTTCACCTGGTGGAATGGCGCCACCATCGGCACCGCGCTTTACACCCGCCGCAACGGCGTGCGTGTCGGCAGCGACGACTGGGGCAATGTCTATTACGAAGCCCGCACGGCCGGCGAGGACGGGCTGAAGCGCCGCTGGGTGATCTTCAACGGGTCGAACGACGCCAGCCGGGTGCCGCCCGAATGGCATGGCTGGCTGCATCACACCACCGACATGCTGCCTGAGGCACTGCCCGCCCCGCGCGCCTGGCAGAAGCCCGCCGTGCCCAACATGACCGGCACGTCCGCCGCCTATCGCCCCGCCGGTGCGCTCGAATCGGGCGGCGTGCGCGCGGCATCGACCGGCGATTATGAGGCGTGGAGCCCGGACGCGGCATGATGCGCGCCGCGCTGGCCGGTCTCGGCCTGGCGGTCGCAGCCGGCGGCGCGGCGTTTGCGCTTCAGAACCAGACCGCTAATCCCGTCTCCACTGAGGCCCCGCCCGAAGCGACGCCGCCCGCCGATGCGGTCGACAACGCAACTGGGGCCGCCGCCGATCAGCCGCCGCGCGCCGGATCCGCGCCCGCCTATGTCCGCGCCGAAACCCCGATGGCGGAGCGGGTGGCGGTGCTCGGCCTGCTCAACAAGCGCAACGGCATCGCGCGCGACCTGACGCTCCGGCCCGGCCAGGCGGTGCGCGTGGGCGATGTGATCGTGCGCCTGCGCGCCTGCGAGACGACCGCCCCTTACGAGGTGCAGAAGCTGACCGGCGCGTTCGTCCAGCTTGATGTGCGCGGGGTCGATGCGGGCTGGCGGCGGGTGTTTTCGGGCTGGCTCTATGCCGAGTCGCCGTCGCTCAACGTCGTCGAGCATCCGGTCTATGATGTCTGGCCCAAAAGCTGTGCGATGACGCATCCCGAAATCGGCGCGGCGACCGTGCGTGCCGGCGCGTCCGGCGGCACCGCGCCGGCCAGCCGGTCGAGCGCGCCGAACGCCGCATCGCCGCCGGTGCCCGCGCCGGCCCCCGATACGGCCGCGCCCAGCAACGCCATGTAATCGGCCCGGTCGATCTCGACCGCGCCGAGCGAGGCGAGATGATCGGTCAGGAACTGGCAGTCGAGCAGGGTGAAACCGCCCGCGCGCAGCCGTGCGACCAGATGGGCGAGCGCGACCTTCGATGCGTCGCGCGCGCGGCTGAACATGCTTTCGCCGAAAAAGGCGCGGCCGAGCCGGATCCCATACAGCCCGCCGACCAGCGCGCCGTCCTGCCAGCATTCGACCGAATGGGCATGGCCCTCGGCATGCAGGCGGTTGCACGCATCCTCGATCGCCGCGTTGATCCATGTGCCTTCGCCGGGCGCGCGCATTTCGGCGCAGGCGGCGATCACCTGGGCAAAGGCGCGGTCGGCAGTCACCGTGAAGCGGTCGCGGCGCAGCGTGCGGGCCAGCGAGCGCGACAGGTGAAAGCCGCTGAGCGGCAGGATGCCGCGCCGCCGCGGCTCCACCCAGTAAATGTCCGGCGCATCGCGGCTGTCGGCCATCGGGAACACCCCCACCCGGTAGGCGCGCAGCAGCAGGGCGGTGTCGATCGGCGGCATTGCGGTCTTGTCTAGAGCCTTTTCGAGCCGGGTGGAAACACCCGGCGGATCCGAAACCGCTCCCGGGCGCCATCGCGCCGGATAACGCGGCAACCGGCTAAAGCCGCGCGGCCTTTTTCTCGATGCCGCGCCACAGCCGGGCAAAGGCCTCCGCCGCCGGCGTACGCGGGGCGAACACGCCGATGGGCGCGCGTTCGCTGGCCATTTGTTCGACCGCGCTTGCCATCGGGATCACCGGCCAGTCGGGCCGCTGTTCGAGCGCGTCGCGGTGCAGCGCGCGGCGGCGGTCGACCATCGAGAAGATCGGCAGGATCGGCGCGTGCCGCCCGTTCAGCCGCCCGGCAAAGGCGACAACCTCGTCCAGCGCGCGCTGCGACAGCGGCGAAGGGATGACCGGCGCAAGGATCAGGTCGGCGGCGGCCAGGATCTGGGCGCTGGTTTCGGTCAGGCCGGGCGGACAGTCGAGGATGATGCGTTCATAGCTGCGCGCCGGGCCTTCGAGCAGCCGCCTGAGCCGCTTCTTCTTGCCGATTTCGAAAAACAGCCGGTCGAGCGCGCGCAGCGAGCTGTCGGCGGGCAGCAGGTCCAGCCGGTCGATCCCGGTCGGGCGGATCAGCGTTTCCGGTGCCACGTCGCGCGCGAACACGCGCTCCGCCGGGCCCGGCGCGCCGCGCCCCTGGCCGAGCAGATAGCTGGCCGCGCCCTGGGCATCGAGATCCCAGATCAGCGTGCGCCGCGACGACAGGATCGCCGCCGACCAGGCAAGGTTCACCGCCAGCGTGGATTTGCCGACGCCGCCCTTGGCGCTGTAGACGGCGATGGTCGTCATGCGCCCGCTGCGCCCAGCCGTTTTGCCCAGGCATCGACATCGGCGGCGGTGCGATCGGGCGCTTCCTCCATCGGCACATGGCCGACCCCCGGATAGACGATCAGTTCGGACCCCGGAATGGCGCGCCGATACCATTCGCCATAGCGCGGCGGGATCAGCCGGTCGGCTGCGCCCCACAGGATCAGCACCGGCTTGCCGAGCGCGGCCATCGCCGCCGGGGTGGCGGCCGGGCGGCGCACCGTGGCGCGGTCGAGCGTCGCGTCGCGGTTGCCGGGAAAGAGCAGCAGTTCCCAGTAACGGTCGACCATCGCCGGGGTGACGACCTGCTGGACGGCAAGGCTGTCCTTCAGGCTCTGTTCGATCAGGATGCGCGGCGTCAGATGGCGCAGCACCGGGCGCAGCGCCGCGCTGCGCATCATGCTGTGGCCGATCGAGGCATGGTCGGGAAACGCGCCCGGCGCGCCCGAGGCGTCGATCAGCACCATTGCGCGCACCTGCGCGGGATGGGCGCGCGCATATTTCCACGCCAGCTCGCCGCCCATCGAATTGCCCGCGACGATGGCGGGCGGCAGGCCGAGCCGGTCGACGACGCGGTCGATCACGTCGATGAAGCTTTCCTCGCGGTAATCGCGCCGGGGATGGGCACCGGTCAGGCCGTGGCCGGGCAGGTCGATCGCGACCAGCCGGTAACGCCCGGCCAGCTTTTCGGTCCAGCCCGCCCAGGTGTGCAGCGAGGCGTTGGAGCCGTGGATCAGCAGCATCACCGGCGCCGTTTCGGGGCCGTCCACCCGCACATGGACGCGCAGGCCGTCGCCCAGATCGAGGAAGCGCGACTTGCCGTCGCTGTAACGGGCGATGAGCGCCGCCCGGTCGCCATCGGGCGTCCAGGCAAAGGCGATGCCGCCGACCAGCAGCAGGACCAGCACCACGCCCAGCCGTTTCACCCACCGCATCATGCGCGCCCTCCCTGGGGGACAGCCTAGCGGACGCGGTGCGGCGATGGCCAGAACTTTGGCGGCGGGCCTGAACCGGGGCGTGGATGCGCCGGGCGGCTCAGCCGCGCGGGGCCTGTTCCAGCCAGTCGGCAAAGCCGCGCCAGGGCAGCGGCTTTTCAAAGCGGATGCCGACGACATCGCCCTTGGTCCAGCGCACCTCGGCGGTGGTCGCGACCAGCCCGGAAATCGAGGCGACCACCGGTTCGCCGCGCTTGAGCGGCCGGTCGGGCCGGCAGCTCAGCCCGCCGATCGAAATGTCCATCACGTCGCCGATCACCGGATCGCCCTCGCCGATCAGCTTCACCGTGCCGCGCCGCACGAAGCGCGGCGCGCGCGGCCGGATGCGCAGCAGCGGATTGCGTTCCTCGCGCAGCACCTGCTCGACATCGATCGGTTCATCGACCTGGATGCCGCACTGGCCGTCGCGGCTCCAGCGCACCAGCCCGTGCATCTGCTTGTCTGAACGCAGCTCGACCGTCACCCGCCGTTCGGGCTGCGGCGGCGTGTTGCAGCCGACCATCAGCCCGCCCGCGGAAATGTTGCGCACGATGCACAGATGATCGTCGCCATCAAAGCTGATCCGCCCGGCGCGCAGCACCGACATGTGCCGTGCGCCCGATCGGCGCTCCGGCGGATAGTCGCCCTCAACCGGCTCAAAGGCTTGAAATGCGCCCGACATTTTTTCGGGCTTATGCCCAAGCCCTTAAGCGAGGCTTAAGCCGGGCATCGTGCCGAGCCGCAGCGGCGGGCGGGCTGCGCCATGAAAGCGATTGTGGAACCGGTCGGCAGGCGTCAGGGTTACCTGCGGAGGATGAAGGGGTCCAGGTGAGTGCATTGACGTCATTGGCCGCGATCATGGCGTTCGCGGCACCGGCCGGACCGCAGCCAGCATCTCCTCCGCCCGCCGCCTCGTCCGGGGCCGGGGCCGACCGTGCATCGCCGGCGGACAGCGTGTCCGTCGCGGCCGAGCCGCCGGTGATCTCCCCGGTGATCTCCGATGCTGATTTCGAGGCCGCGCTGCCCCCGGTCGGCGACGATCTGGATGCGCCGCTTGCGCCCCTGCCTGCGACACCCGCGCCATCCGCACCCGCTCCCGTCGCATCCGTGCCCGCGCCATCGCCGGCCGGCGCGGAGCCGGTGCCGTCCCTGCCGCCGGAGCTTGGCGATCCGCTGCCGCCGCTTGGCAGCTTCGCGCTCGATCCGCCCGCCGGGCTGGCCGACGCGACCGCGCCCGCCGAAACGCTGCGTTACCGGCTTGAGGTCGAGGGGCTGAACGCGGTCGGGCTGGAGCGCCGCTTCCGCAGCCTGTCGGCGCTTGACCGGGGTGACGGCGATGCCGCCAATGGCGCGGTGGTGCTGGCGCGGGCGCGCGAGGATGAGCAGCTGGCGCTGTCGCTGCTGCGCGCCGAGGGCTATTATGATGCGACCGCAAGCGTGGCGATCGAGCCGCCGGCGGGCGACCGGCCGCTGGTCGCGCGGCTGCGTTTCGTGGCCGGTGGGCGTTATCGGCTGGGCCGGATCAGCGTCACCGGTCCCGACACCGATCCGCCGGGGCTTGCGCGCGCGGCGCTGGGGCTGAAGGGCGGGGAGCCGCTGGTCGCCGCCGCGATCGAGGCGGCCGAGGCCAATGTCAGCGTGCGCTTGCCCGAACGTGGCTATCCGTTCGCGACGCTCGGCGCGCGCGATGTGCTGCTCGATCCCGAAACGCGGCTGGGCGACTATACGCTGCCGGTCGATCCCGGGCCGCTGGGGGCGTTTGGCAGCATCCTGACCAGCGGCCGCCCGGTGTTCGACGCCGCGCATGTCGCGGTGCTCGCCCGGTTCCGCAGCGGCGACCGGTATGACGGGCGCAAGGTCGATGATCTGCGCGACGCGATGATCGCGACCGGGCTGATGTCGGGCGTCGCGGTCACGCCGGTCGCGACCGAGCGGCGCGATGCCGAAGGGCGGATGATCGTCGATCTGAACGTCACCCAGCAGGCCGGGCCGCCGCGCACCATCGCCGCCCAGGGCGGCTATCAGACCGGGCAGGGGCTGACGCTGCGCGGCAGCTGGACCCACCGCAACCTGTTCCCGCCCGAAGGCGCGCTGATCGTGCAGGGGGTGATCGGCACGCGCGAACAATCGGCCGGGGTCAGTTTCCGCCGCGCCAATGCCGGCCGCCGCGACCGGACGGTCGAACTGGGTCTGCGCGGCGCGCGCCAGCGTTACGAGGCCTATGACGCGCTGACCGCATCGCTGTCGGCGCGCATCTCGCGCGAGTCGACGCCGCTGTGGCAGAAGATCTGGACCTGGGCCTATGGGTTCGAACTGCTCGCCAGCGATGAAGACCGGCGCATCGAGCCGCGCGACGACAGTGCCGGCACCTATTTCATCGTCGCCCTGCCGACCCAGCTTGGCTATGATCGGTCGAACAGCCTGCTCGATCCGACGCGCGGGTTCCGCGTGACCGGGCGGTTGACGCCTGAGCTTTCGCAGCGTGTCTCGGGCGATTTTGACCGCTATGCGCGCGGTATCGTCGATGTCAGCGGCTATTATCCGGTCAGGGACGATCTGGTGATCGCGGCGCGGGCGCGGTTCGGCACCATCGTCGGCGCGCCGCGCGACCGCATTGCCCCGTCGCGGCGGCTTTATGCCGGCGGCGGCGGATCGGTGCGCGGCTTCGGTTTTCAGGAACTGGGGCCGCGCGATGCCGACAATGCCCCGATCGGCGGGCGCAGCGTCGTCGAGGCAGCGGTCGAGGCGCGCTACCGGTTCGGCGATTATGGCATCGCCGCCTTTGTCGATGCGGGCCAAGTCTATCGCTCCAGCCTGCCGGGGCTGTCGGACATCCGTGCCGGGGTCGGCATTGGCGGGCGGCTTTACACCAATTTCGGCCCGATCCGCGTCGATGTCGCGACCCCGCTGGCACGGCGGCCGGGCGAATCGCGCATCACGCTGTTCATTTCGATCGGACAGGCGTTTTGACCGACCATCCGGACAATGGGACCATCGCCCCGCCGGCGCGCGCGCGCGCGGGACGGCTGGCCCGCGTGCTGCGCGGCGTTGCCGCCGGGCTGGTCGGGGTGGTGGCGCTGGCGGTGCTGGCGTTCGTCGCGGCCGACAGCGATGCCGGGCGGCGGCTGGTGGCCGACCAGCTGGCGCGGCTCGAGACTGCGTCCGGCCTGTCGGTCAGGATCGGGCGGATCGACGGATCGCTGTTCGGGCGCATGGTGCTGCGCGACGTGGCGGTGCGCGATCCGCAGGGCGTGTTCGCCAACGCGCCCGACCTGACGCTCGACTGGCGGCCGCTTGCCTATCTGGGCGGCCATATCGACATGCGCGAACTGTCCGCGCCGCTGGTCGTGCTCGCCCGCCGCCCGGCGCTGCGGCGGGTGCCCGCCGATCCGGACCGGCCGGTGCTGCCCGATATCGACCTGACGCTCGGCTGGCTGGCGGTCGACCGGCTGGTGCTCGCCCCGGCGGTGACGGGCCGGGCGCAGACGCTCCGCCTGTCCGGGCGGGCGCGGATCGCCGATGCGCGCGCGCTGGTCAGTGCCGATCTGGCGGCGCTTGGCGGCGGCGACCGGGCGATGCTCCGGCTCGATGCCGCGCCCGATGACGGGCGGCTGGCGATGGCGGCGTCGGTGCGTGCGCCAAGGGGCGGGGCGCTGGCCGCGCTCACCGGGCTGAAAGCGCCGCTCGCGCTCGATCTGGCGGGGCGGGGGACTGGCGCGCCTGGGACGGGCGGCTGATCGCGGCCTATGCCGGCCGTCCGCTCGCCCGGCTGGCGCTGACCGCGCGCAGCGGCCTGTTCCGCGCTGAGGGGCCGACCCGGCCGGGGCTGATCATGCCCGCGCTTCAGGGGCTGACCCGCCCGGCGCTGGCCATGGACCTGTCGGCGCGGCTGGCCGACCGGCGCGCCGATGTCCGGCTCAAACTGGCCTCGGCCGCCCTGTCGGTGGCGGCTGAGGGCGATGTCGATCTGGCGCGCAACCGCATCGGCATGGCCACCCTGTCTGCCGATCTGCTGCGTCCCGCCGCGCTTGCGCCCAATCTGGTCGGCAGCGGCGTCCGCCTGCGCGCGCGGATCGACGGGCCGTTCGCCCGGCCGCGCATCGACTATCGGCTGAACGCCGCGATGCTCGGCTTTGGCGGCACGCGGGTCGAGGGGCTGGCTGCGGGCGGTGCCGCGCGGATCATGCCCGGGCGCATTCTGATTCCGCTCAGGGCCCGCGCCGCCCGGATCGCCGGGCTGGGGCCTTCGCTGGGCGAGCTGCTGACCGGTGTGACGCTCGACGGGCAGATTGCGGTCAGCGGCGCGCGGCTGCTGGCGGACGATCTGCGCATCCGCGCGCCGCGCATCGATGCCCGGGCGGTGATCGCCGCCGATCTGGCCGCCGGCACCTATCGCGGTGCGCTGTCGGGCCGGGTCGACCGCTATCTGGTGCAGGGCGCGGGGCTGTTCGACCTGTCGAGCGACATTGATCTGGTCGCGCCCCCGGGTGGCGGCTGGGCGCTGGCCGGGCGGTTCGCCGCGCGCAGCGTGCGCATCGACAATGGCGCGCTGCGCGACCTGCTGGCCGGGCAGACGCTGATCACCGGGCGGATCGGCTATGGCCCGACCGGGGTGGCGACGCTCGACCGGCTGCGCCTTGCCTCGCCGGGGCTGACGGTGACCGATGGCGCGGGGCGGCTGCAGCCCGGTGGCCGGATCGAGGGGCGCGCCGCGGGGCTTGCCGGCCGCTATGGCCCGGTGACTGTCGCGCTGTCGGGCACTCTGGCACAGCCGGTGATCCGCCTGAACGCGGCGCGGCCGCGCATCGGCATCCCCTGACCGATGTCGAGGCCGTGGTGCGCGGCACGGCGGCGGGGTATGAAGTGAGCGCCACTGGCGGTTCGCCCTATGGACCGTTTGTTGCCGATCTGCTGGTCGTGACCGGGCAGGGACCGCTCAGGATCGATCTGCGACGCGGGCGTTTTGCCGATCTCGACCTGTCGGGCATGCTTGTCCAGACCGCTGCCGGGCCTTTTGCCGGGACGCTTGGCCTGTCGGGTGCCGGGGTCAGCGGCCAGGCGGTGCTCGGGGCCGAGGGCGATGTGCAGACCGCGCGGGTGTCGGCCAGGGCCCGCGACGCGCGCATTCCGGCCGATCCGCCGGTCATGGTCGGGCGGGCGCTGGTTGCGGCTGATATCGCCCTTTATCCCGATGCCCCGCGCATCGTTGCCGACATCCAGGCCGCCGGGGTGGCGCGCGGCGATCTGCGCCTGCGCCGCGCGCGGGCGCGCATCGATTATCGCGGCGGGCGCGGCCGCGCCGCGCTGGTGGCGGAGGGCGATGCCGGCATGGCGTTCCGGCTGGCGGCCAATGCCGCGCTGTTCCCCGGCGTCACCCGGCTGGCGGCGGCGGGGGAGATTGGCGGGATTGCCCTTCGGCTTGCCGCGCCGGCGGTGATCCGCACGGCTGGCGACGATTATCTGCTTGATGACGCACGGCTGATTGCCGGCAGCGGCGCGGGGACGGGGGAGCTGCGGCTGGGCGGGCGGCTGAACGGCGGCGGGGGCATGGCCGTCAATGCCCGGTTCGACCGGTTCGATCTGGCGGTGCTGGGCGCGGTGTCCGGCGGGCTGGGCATCGGCGGGCGCGCGACAGGGCAGCTGAGCTTTGCCGATGCCGGCGACGCCATGCCCCGCGCGGACCTGCGCCTGTCGGTCGCTGGGTTCACCCGCGCGAGTGCGGCTGCCGTGTCCGCCGGGGTCGATCTTGATGCGGCCGCGACGCTGCGCCCCGAAGGTGCCGAGCTGAAGGCACTGGCGCGCCGCGGCGGCGTGAACATCGGCCGGCTGCAGGCGCGGCTGCAGCCGCCGGGTGCTAGCAGCTTCTGGACCGACAGGCTGCGCGCCGCGCCGCTGAGCGGCGGGCTGCGTTACAATGGTCCGGCCGATCTGTTGCCGACGCTGGCCGGGCTCAACGATCACCAGCTTGCCGGGCCGATCGGCATCGCCGCCGATTTTGGCGGCCGGCTCGCCGAACCGCAGCTTTCAGGCCTCGTCCGGGCCAAGGGGCTGACCTATCTGAACACCGTTTACGGCACGCGGCTGACCGATGTTGCCATGGCCGGCCAGTTCACGAATGATCGGCTTGAAATCAATCAGTTGACTGCAAGGACGGGGGACGGGAATGTCTCCGGCCGGGGGCGTATCGGGCTTGCCTCGGCCGCTGGTTATCCGGTCGATCTGACCATCGATCTCGACCGGGCACGGCTTGCCCGCTCCGATGCTCTGGGCGCGACGGCGACCGGCCAGCTTCGCCTGACCGGGCCGTTCAGCGAGGGCGTGCTGGTCGCTGGCGAACTGCGCCTGCCCGAGGCGCGTTATCAGGTCGCGCGCCAGGGCGCGGCCGAGATCGCGGTGCTCGAAGGCGTGCGGCGCAGGGGCGATCCCCTGCCCGAACCGGGCGCGGCGGCGGCCGAGCGGCGCCGCGCCGCCGCCGCCGGACTGTTCCGGTTCGACCTCAGGCTGCGCGCGCCCGATCAGCTGTTCGTCGCCGGCATGGGGCTGGAATCCGAATGGGGGGCCGATCTGCGCATCGGCGGCACCTCGACCGCCCCGGCGGTGACCGGCACCGTCAATCTGGTGCGCGGCACCTACAGCTTTGCCGGGCGGCGGTTCGACCTCGACCGCGCGTCGACGCTCAGTTTTCAGGGCGGCACCAACCCGCTGATCGACATCCGCGCCAATGCCGAGATTGACGGGCTGACGGTCGCGCTGGTCGTCACCGGGCGCGCCCAGAACCCGCAGATCGCGCTCACCTCCACCCCCAGCCTGCCGCAGGACGAGCTGCTTGCCCGCGTGCTGTTTGGCGAATCGATCACCAACCTGTCGGCGCTGCAGGCGGTGCAGCTTGCCGCCGCGCTCAACAATCTGCGGGGCACCGGCGGCGGGCTCAACCCGCTCGGCAAGCTGCGTTCGGCCGCCGGGATCGACCGGCTGCGCATCCTGGGCGAGGATCAGAGCATCGGGCGCGGGGCGGCGCTGGCCGCCGGGGCCTATGTGTCGAACGACATCTATGTCGAGATCATCACCGACGCCCGTGGTTTCACCGCCACCCAGATCGAGGTCGCGCTCAGCCGTGCGCTTAGCATCCTGTCGCAGACCAGTTCCTTTTCGGGCACCAGTGTCGAGCTGCGATACCGCCGCAATTACTGAGGCGTGCGGGCCTCAGCCCATCGCGCCGGGGCTGAAGGTCAGGTCGAATTCGTCCCAGCCGGTCGCGTGCAGTTCTGCCGGCAGCACCAGCGGCGCGCAGCGCAGCACCGAGGTGATCGCCGCATCGGCCATCAGCGGCGCAAACACCCGGTTGACCGGGGTGATCCCGCTCTGCGCGACCACTTCAGGCGCGGCGGCAACGGTGCCATCGGGGGCGAGGCGCACGCGCACCCGGGTGACGATCTGCCGGGCCGGGCGGGCGACGCGTGGCGGGCGGTAGCAGCGGCGGACCTGATCGGCGGCCGAGGCAATGGCCTGGGTGAGCGCGGCCGGATCCGGGCCGCGCTGGGTGACCGGCTGGCCCTCGCCACGCCGCGCCGCACAGCCGCCGGTCAGCAGCATGGCGGCCAGTGCCCAGCCGATCACCGGGCGCGGCGACCAAATGGGACACCGCAACGCCGTCAGGGCAGGCAGCGGAACAGGCAGCAACGCAGCGCGCATCGGGGTGCATTTAGCGGGATTGCGGCGCTTTTGGAATTCGCGACATGCGGCTGATGCCGGGCGGGCGGGACGATAATCCGCTTGGGTTGGCCGCCGCCTGCTTCTAGACTGGGACGGGGCGTGAGCTTGGACTGTGGCGAACAGCGGGGGCCGAGATGTCCGTTGACGCGGTGATCAATGCGCGGGCGGCCGGGCCGCCGGACGGGCCAGCCGATCCGGCCGGCCCCGCCGGGGCCGGCGGTGCGCACCGTTTTCCGCGCAGCGGGGGCGGATGCGCGATGCGGTCGCCGGTCATGGCTGGGCATCGACGCCGCTTGGCCCGCTCGATGGCTGGCCGCAGAGCCTGAAGACGGCGGTCGAGCTGTGCCTGGCGATGCCGGGGCCATCGGCGGTCTGGTGGGGCACGGATCTTGTCCAGATCCCCAATGATGCGGCGATGACGCTTCTGAGCGGTGACGCGCTTGGCCAGCCGGCGCGGCAATACTGGGCCGCGTTGTGGGACGGGATCGGTGCCGGGTTGGCGGGCATCGGCGTGGAACATGGCGCCGGCGCGGATGATGGCGGCGGCGATGGCGGTGGGGGCACGGCGTCGCCGGATCACGACCTGAGCTTTGTCGCGCTGCGCGACGATGCGGGCGAGATTGCCGGTGCGTTCGTGACCATCGCCGATGGCGCCGCCGGTCTGCGGCTGGCGGCCGAGCGGGCGCGGCTGGTGCGCATGTATGAACAGGCCCCCGGCGCGATCGCGCTGATCGGCGGGGCGGATCATCATTATGTGACGGTCAATGCCGTGCATCGCCGGCTGTTCGGCCGCGACCTGCGCGGAATGGCCGCCGCCGATGCGCATCCCGAGCTGTTCCGCGACAGTCTCGGCCCGGCACTGGCGCAGGTGTCGCGCACGGGCCAGCCCGCCCGGATCGAGGGCGTGAGGCTGGCGCTGCCCGGCGCGGATCCGGTCTATCTCGACATCGCGCTCCAGCCGATGCCGGGCGCGGACGGGCAGGACAGCATCTTCCTGCTGGCCCATGACGTGACCGAACATGTCCGCACCCGCCGCGCGGTCGAGGAGGACCGGTCGCGCCTGCACGCGCTGGCCGATCATCTGCCGGGCGTGATCGTCTATCAGATGGAGATCAACCCGGATCTGAGCGGCCGGCGCTTCACCTTCATTTCGGCCAATTGCGAGGCGTTGAGCGGCGTCCCGGCGGCGGCAGCGCTGGCCGATCCGATGGCACTGATGGGCGGGATCCTGCCCGAGGACATGGTCCGCCTGTACCACGAGGAACTGGCCGTCATCGCCAGCGGGTCCGGGCTGGAAACCGAGGTGCGCACCGATCGCGGCGAGGGCATCCGTCACATCCAGGTCCGCACCCAGCCGCGCGCCGCCATCGACGGCCGGCTGCTGTTTGACGGGATGCTGATCGATGTCACCGAGCAGCGCCGGACCGAGGCGGCGCTGCGCGACAGCGAAGCGCGGTTCCGCCTGCTCGCCAATGTCGTGCCGAGCTTCATCTGGTTTGCCGATGCGCGCGGGGTGATCCATTTCATCAACGACCGCTGGTATGAATATTCGGGCCAGACGCCCGAGATCGCCCTCGCCCATGGCTGGTTCGATGCCGTGCATCCCGAGGATGCGCCGGTGATCTCCGCCGTCTGGCGGCGCACGCTGGCCGAGGGCAGCTCCTATATGGGCGAGTGCCGCTATCGCCGGCACGATGGCGCCTATCGCTGGTATGTCGCCCGCGCGGAGCCGTTGCGCGACGCATCGGGAAAGATCACCGCCTGGTGCGGCTGTTCGACCGACGTGCACGATCTGAAATGCGCCGAAGAGGCGGTGCAGGCGAGCGAGGAACGGCTGCGCGCGATCACCGACGCGATGCCGGCGCTGATTTCCTATATCGACCGCGATCACCGCTTCCGTTTCGTCAACCAGGCCTATCAGCGCTGGTTCGACCGGCCGGTGGCGGACATTCTCGGCAACCATTCGCGCGACGTGCTGGGCGACGACATGTATCGTGAACGGCTGCCGCGCCTGCTTGAAGCGTTTGCGGGCCGCGCCGTCGCCTATGAAAGCCCGTTCGATCACGGGCCGCAGGCGCGCTCGACGATCGTCCAGCACATTCCGCATCTGGACGGAAACGGTGCGGTGCTCGGCGTCTATACGCTGGTGCAGGACGTGACCGAGCTGAAGCGGATCGAGGCGGAGCTGCGCGACAGCCGCGACCGGCTGCAGGCGGTGCTCGATGCCGCGCCGGCGGCGATTCTGATTGCCGACGATCCATCGTGTGCGCGGATCGTCGGCAACCGTGTTGCGACCGAACTGATGGGGCTGCCGGCGGGTGCCAATCTGTCGAAAAGCGCGCCCGATAGCGATGTCGGCCATTTCCGCGTGCTGGGTGCCGACGGAGCCGAGGTGGCGCCTGAGGATCTGCCGGTCCAGCGCGCGACGCGCGGCGAGGTGCTGACCATGCACGAGGAGCAGCTGATCTTCGGTGACGGGCGGCACCTGCACCTGCTTGGCAATGCGACGCCGCTGCGCGATGCGGACGGCCGGGTGCGCGGCGCGGTGTGCGCGCTCATCGACATCACCGAGCGCAAGCATGGCGAGGAGCGGCAGAAGCTGCTGATCGACGAGCTCAATCACCGGGTGAAGAACACGCTTGCCGTGGTTCAGGGGATCGCCCAGCTCAGCTTCCGCGACGCCGATATCGATCCGGCGGTGCGCGCGGCGTTCGAGGGGCGGCTGGCGGCGCTCGCGACCGCGCACGAACTGCTGACGCGCGGCAATTGGGATCCGACGCCCATCGCCGAGGTGCTGGACGGGGCATTGACGGCGCTGGGGGTCGCGGCTGAAAGCCTCAGCCTTGCCGGGCCGCATGTGCTGTTGCCGCCCAAGACTGCGGTGTCGATCGCCATCGCCGCGCATGAACTGGGCACCAATGCGCTCAAATATGGCGCGCTGTCGGCTGCGGGCGGGCGGATCCTGGTCGACTGGGCGGTCGCGGACGGGCGGCTGTCGCTCATCTGGCAGGAACAGGGCGGGCCGCCGGTCGCGCCGCCCCGCCGCCGCGGCTTCGGGACGCGGCTGATCGAACGCGGCCTTGCCGCCGAACTGGGCGGCACCGTCGACATCGCCTTTCTGCCCGAAGGCGTGGTCTGCCGGATCGACGCGCCCGCGCCCTGAACCGCCGCCGGCCAGGCGGAAATCGGCGGCGGTTCAGGCCGCCAGCTCAGGCCGCCCGCGCCTGATCGTCGCGGGTGAGCAGCCGCATCACCTCGCCGGCGGGCAGCGGGCGGCTGAAATAAAAACCCTGGATGGTGTTGCACCCCTGGGCGCGCAGAATGTCGAGCTGGTCGATATTCTCGACCCCTTCGGCGGTCGTCTCCATCCCCAATGCCTCGGCCAGGCTGGTGATCGCACGGATCATCGCTGTTGCCCCGTCATGTTCAAGCAGGTCGACGATGAAGCTGCGGTCGATCTTCAGCTTGTCGAACGGAAAGGCGCGCAGATAGCTGAGCGAGGAATAGCCGGTGCCGAAATCATCGAGCGCGATCCTGACCCCCAGCCGGCGCAGCGCGTGCAGCGAGGCAAGCGTTGCCTCGACATTGTCGATGAACAGGCTTTCGGTGATCTCCAGCTCCAGCCGGGCCGGGTCCAGGCCGCTCGCCGCCAGTGCCTGCAGCACGACAGTGTTGAGCGTCGCTGACCGGAATTGCACGGCCGAGATGTTGACCGCGACCCGAAGCTCGCGCGGCCAGCTGGCGGCGATCCGGCAAGCCTCGTGCAGCGCCCATTCGCCGATCGGGACGATCAGCCCGGTTTCCTCGGCCAGCGGCACGAACTGCGCCGGCGATACCATGCCGCGCACCGGATGGTTCCAGCGCAGCAGCGCCTCGAACGCACAGACCCGCGACTGGG
This sequence comes from Sphingomonas changnyeongensis, assembly GCF_009913435.1. Lineage (NCBI taxonomy): Bacteria > Pseudomonadati > Pseudomonadota > Alphaproteobacteria > Sphingomonadales > Sphingomonadaceae > Sphingomonas > Sphingomonas changnyeongensis. Next base: position 1,191,102 of record NZ_CP047895.1, read on the forward strand.
CAAGCGAGAACAGCGGCTGGAAATACAGCTCCAGCTCGCCCTTCACCAGCGCATCGTGCAGATCGACCTCAAGCGCGCGCCGCGCCTGCGCCTCGGCATCCATCGCGGCTTCGAAGAAGCGGAAGCCGTTCTTGCCGTCATTCTTGGCCTTGTAGAGCGCAAGGTCGGCGTTTTTGAGCAGCGCCGTCGCCTCGGTGCCGTCCTCGGGCGCCAGCGCGATGCCGATGCTGGTGCCGATCACGATCCGGTGGCCGTTCACGTTGAACGGTTCGGCCATGCGCGCGATGATCGACCGCGCGACCCGCGCCGGCTGGCCGGCAGCCGCAGGCAGGATCACGGCAAACTCGTCCCCGCCCAGCCGGGCGACGAACCCGCCCGCACAGGCATCGCCCAGCCGTTGCGCGACGTCGCAGAGCAGCGCGTCACCGGTTGGATGGCCAAGCGTGTCGTTGACCGACTTGAAATTGTCGAGATCGAGGCAGAACAGCGCGAAGCTGTCGGCGCGGGCCAGCGCCAGGCTCATCTGCTCGCGCAGCAGCGTCCGGTTGGCAAGGCCGGTCAGCGCGTCGTGAAAGGCCATATGCGCGATCTGGCGTTCGCGCTCGCCGATCGCCGTCACCATCGTGTTGAAGCTGCGTGCGAGGCGGCCGATCTCGTCCCTGGTCTCGACCGCCACTTCGGCGTGATGGCCGCGGCTGACCCGCCGGGCCGCCGCATCGAGCGCGAGGATCGGCCGGCTGAGCCGCTTTGCCGTCAGCCAGGTGCCGATGATCGCCATGCCGACGCCGACCACGCCGAAGCCGAACAGCGCCCAGAGAATGGGCGCATAGGCGGCCATCGCCGCAGTCAGGCTGTATTCGAGGACAAGCAGCCGGGGCGCATCCGCCTCCAGGCTTTCGACCGGGCGGGCCTGCACCAGCCGCCTTTCGCCCGCCACGTCCAGCTCGACCGTGCGGCCGGGCGCGCGCCCGTTGCGCAGCGCTGCCGGCAGATCCGCCGGGGCGACAAGGCGTGGGCGCAGATCGATCAGCGTCAGCCGGGCGAGCGCTTCCAGATCGGCGGGGGCCATGTCGCGCGCGAACACCACCCAGCCGACCACCATCGGCGCGCGCACCGGGGCGGCGGCGGCCATATGGTCCTCCCCGCTCCACCGCGCGATGCCCTGCTCGCGCCCGGCCTCGAGCGCGGCGAGCAGCCGGTTGCGGTCCTGATGGGTAAAGCCCGGCGGGCGGGCGACGATCACCCCGTCGGCAGAAACGAACATCGCATGGTCTGCCTCCAGCCGCCCGGCCAGGCTGTCGAGCGCCGACTGGATGGTCGGCGCATCGCCGGTCGCCGCCGCCTCGCGAAAGCCGAAATCCCCGGCAAGCACCCGGCCGGCCTGGGCGAGCTGCTCGAAATGCATCGCGGCGATCCGGTCGAAAATCGCGCTGCCGGTGCGCATCTGGTCGCGGATCATGCGCTCGGCATAGCGGGCGATCGCGGCCTGGGTGCCGATCAGCGTCAGCGCGCTGGTCAGGGCGAACATCAGCCCGAAGAAAATCGTCATGCGCACGGTCAGCGTCGCGCCTAGCCATGTGGCCGAACGCCGCCAGATCCGGCCGGCCGCGCGGATCACCGCACCGGCCCCAGCTGCAGCACGATCCGCTGCCCGGCGGCGCGAGCCGGGGCGCCCGGGCCATGCGGCAGGACCATTTCCTGATCCTTCGCCTTCAGCCGGGGATGCCAGATGGTGATCCGGCCGCGCCCGTCGGGCAGGCCGGCGAGCCTGATCCTGCCGCCGGCATCGCTTTTGGCGGCAAAGGGTGTGTCGACGACGCGGATGAACCCCGCCATCCGGTCATGGATGTTGCAGCCAAGCGCGACCGCGCCGGGCGTGGTGAAGGTATAGCTGCGCGTCTCGTCGCGCCCGAACAGCTTGATCTCGAACCGCGCCGCGCGGGAAAAGGAATAGACATGGTGGCGCACCTTGTCCCGGTTGGGAAAGCGCACCGTTGCCCCCACCGGCACGATCAGCACGTGCGGCACGAACGTCACATTTTCCTGCACCATTTCCGCCGGCCAGGGAAAACGGATCGGCCCCGGTGCCGCGCCGCCGGCGGGGTGGAAGGTCATCACCGCATCGGGAACCGGCTGCCCGGTGCTGTCGACCAGCCGCAGATCAAGGTCGGCCGCCGGTGCCGGCGCCGCTGCCAGCATGGCCATCGCCGCCGCGCCGAGAACGGCGCTGCGCGCGGTCGGCACCATCGAGGATCGGCAGCGGGTCTGGCGGGCGCGGCGAAGCATGGGCGCGTGTCTAGCGTTCAAGGAGTCTCCAATCTTTTAATCTATATTATCCGGGTGATGACCGCTCCCCGCCTGCTCCCGCGCCATTTTCTGCCGCCTCTTGCCGCGGCCCTGCTGCTCGCCGGTGCGACCGCCGCGCCTGCCCGGCCGCTCACCACCGGCGGCAAGCTGCTGCTCACCAACGGCATTTCAACGCTCGACGGCGCGGCCGGGGCGGGCTTGCGCCCTGGGCGGTGATCGCCGGCAATGGCACTGATGACGGCATCGGCGCGCAGGCGCAGCTGACCCGGGTGGTGCTGCGCGACTATGATTATCGCGGCGTCGGTGTGGCCGTCGGCTTTCGCGACCGGGTCGAGCTGTCCTTTGCCCGCCAGAGCTTCGACACCAACCGGATCGGCGCGGCGCTGGGGCTGGGGCGCGACTATCGCTTCGTCCAGAATGTGCTGGGTGCGAAGGTCAGGCTGGCGGGCGACCTTGTCTATGGCCGGATGCCGGCGGTCGCGATCGGTGCGCAGCTCAAGGACGGGCGCAACGATGCCGTGGTCCGCGCGCTGGGTGCGCGCGCCGATCGCGATGTCGATGTCTATGTCTCGGCCAGCCGCCTGGTGCTGGCGCACAGCCTGCTTGTGAACGGCACGTTGCGGCTGACCCGCGCCAACCAGCTTGGCCTGCTCGGCTTTGGCGGCGACAAGGGTGGCGGGCGGATGCTGGCATTCGAAGGCTCGGCTGCGTGGCAGCTGTCGCGGCGGCTGGCGATTGGCGGCGAATACCGGATGAAGCCCGACCGGCTGGGCATCGCCCGCGAGGATGACTGGGTGGATCTGTTCGCGGCCTGGGCGGTCAACCGCCATGTCACCGCGACGATCGCCTATGTCGATCTGGGCGAAATCGCCACCCGGCCGCGCCAGCGCGGCGTGCTGGTCCAGCTCCAGGCCGGTTTTTGAGGGGAGGGGAGATGATCGCGCTGCTGCTCGCACTCGCTCAGGCCGCCGGGACTGGCCCGGCCGCTGATGTTGCGGCCCCGGCTCCCGCGCCTCCGCCCTATGCGATGCCGGGCGAGGAGGCTGTTGCGCCCTACACGCCGGATCCGCGCAATCTGGGCGCGCGGCCCTTTGCAGGGCAGGCGATGGCGCGGGCCTTTCACGGCCGTGCGGGCATTGAACGCATCGTGACCCGCATGGTCGCCGACGCCCGCGCCGATCCGGCGATCTCCGAAATCTTCGTCAATCAGGACATGGTCAGGCTGCGCCGGACGCTGACCGAGCAGATCTGCGCGATCCTCAATGCCGGCTGCACCTATAGCGGGCGCGACATGGCGAGCGCGCACAAGGATCTGGGCATCCGCCGCGCCGACATGAACCGGCTGGTCGAACTGCTGCAGCACGCCATGACGGCGGAGGGCGTCGGCTTTGCCGCGCAGAACCGCCTGCTCGCCCGGCTCGCGCCGATGCATGACGAGGTGGTCGAGCGCTAACCCGGCCTGGCAGGGGGGCATTCCCCGGTCGACCAGCCGGCGCGAAGACAGCTGTCCTCGACAGGCTGATCGGCCGGACGCGTGATCGGCATCCCCCCTGCCGTCATTTCCGTCAGAACTCGCCCGCCACCCCGACGCGGACCGCGTGGTTGCGGCCGCCCGCGCTCGCAAAGGCGGCGGTGACGGCGACCGGGTCGTCGAGGTTGAGCCGGTGGGACAGCGCCATGCTGATCGCCTGCTGACCCCGGAAGCTGGCGCCGTTGACAGCATAGCTGGTCCGCCCAGGCGCGGACGGGATCGGTGCCGCCGCCATGGCGACCGCAGCCGCCACCCCGCGTCGCAGCTCGCGCCGGTCCTGCCGCATCTGCTGGTCGAGTGCCGCGAGGTCGGCAGGCCCGAAGTCGGCCGTTGCGAGGTTGCCTGCCGCATCGGCCGTCACATAGCGCACCGTTCCCGACTGGGCCGCGCGGCTTGCGGCCGATCCGATCCCGGCCATCGTATAGGTCGCGCCCTCGCCGCCGATCGCGATCTGCCCCGCCCGCGTCGCGACCGCGCCGTCGCCGATCGCGACGCTTGCGGTGGCCGCGGCCCGCGCGTTGCGGCCGAGCGCGATTGCGCCGCTGCCGTCCGCCGCCGCGTCCGTTCCCATGGCGAGGCTGTGGTCTCCGCCCGCCCGTGCGCCGCCCCCGATCGCCGCGGCCCCGGTGCCTGCCGCGATAGGCCGCGCTCCGCTGCCGTTGACGGCCAGATAATCGGTCCGGGCGAGTGCCTGATCGGCGACCTGCCGGGCGGCCACCGCCATGTCCTGCGCATTGGCGGCCACCGCTTGCGCGAGGTCCGCGCTTGTCCGGGCGGCATCGGCGCCGGCCTGCGCGGCATCGGCCCGTGCCCGCGCCGTGTCGGCTGCGGCCTGAGCCGTCGCCGCGTTGGCAAGCGCCGCATCGGCCACCGCGCGCGTGACCAGCCCGCTCGAAACCGCCTGTTGCGCGAGGCTGTTGGCCGCGTCGGCCCGGGTCTGGGCGAGCGCCGCTTCCTGACGTGCGGTGTCGGCGGTGGCCTGTGCTGCAGCCGCGTCCAGAAGCGCGGCATCTGCGGTTGCCTGCGCGGTTGCTGCGTTGGTTGTGGCCGCCGTGACGGCCTGGTTGGTCAGATGCAGCTGCCCGCCGGTCACCGCATCGGTGCTGCCGGCCGCCACCGTGCCGGCGGCCACATTCACGATCCGCCGCTGAAGGCTGCTGTTGCCGATCGAGAAAACATTGTCCTGCTGTGCAACCGAATCCTGACCGAAGGCCATGGAATTGGCGCCCGTCGCCTCCGCAGAGCGACCCACTGCGATCGATCCAGTTCCCGCCGCAAACGACTGCAGCCCCAAGGCAAAGGAATCGGTCCCCGAGGCCTGCGCGTTATCCCCGATCGCGATCGCGCGCGCGCTGACGGCGGCTGCCTGAGCGCCGATTGCAATCGAATCCGAACCCGAGGCGGTGGTGAAGAATCCGATCGAGGTCGAGCCGCCGCCACCGGCGAGTGCACCTCTCCCCAGACTTGTCGAGCCGGAGCCGACCGCCTCTGCCTCATAGCCGATCGCCGTCGCGGCGAACCAGTTGGCCGTGGCACCCGCCCCGATTGCCGTCGCCCCCGCAGCCTGGGCACTCGCCCGGGTGCCACAGGCCAGCGAGTCGAAGCCGAAAACAACCGGCGGCGTCCCCGGCGCCGGCGTTGTCGTGCAGATCTCCTGGGCCTGCGCCGCCCCGCCCGAGCCGATGGCGGCGAGAAACAGCAACGGCCCGCAAACCCCATGGATCGTCCAGCGCATTCCCTGCGATGACAGCAGATACGACATATTCCCTCCTTCGTTCTGTCCAGCGCGACCCCGCATGGCCAGACGGCACCCGCCGCGCCGGAAGCCCAACCCCGCAGCCCTTTTAAGCATTTTGTCAGAATCTCAGGAACATCGAATGCAGCCGAAGCCGTTCAAACGCATCCGGCGGGTCGCAAGGCCCGTCGTTCGTCAACAGGGGCACCATGGGCCTGTTGCCGCAGCCGAATCGCCGCAGCCGCTTCCCCCCGGCTTTCATGCATCACGATCTGGTCGAGTGCCGATCCGGCTCAGTCCGGGGGCGCGCCCCGGTCGGCCAGCTGGGCGGCCACCAGCTCGTCGCGCCGGTAGATGTCGGGCAGCAGCCGGATGCCGGTCCCGTCTTCGGCGGTGGCGGTCAGATAGACGATGTAGATGGGCAGCGGCGGGGCCGGCAGGCGCGCGGTCTCGCCGGGGGCGATCCGGGCATCGATTTCGTCCCGGTTCAGGCCGGTGAGCATCGCGGCCAGGTCGAGCGGGTTTTCGGTGCGGATGCAGCCATGGCTCAGGGCGCGCACCGGGCGGGCGAACAGCGGCTTTGCCGGCGTGTCATGGACGAAGATGCTGAACGGGTTGGGCATCACCAGTTTCATCAGGCCCAGCGAATTGGCCGGCCCCGGCGCCTGGCGGACGCGCAGATGCCCGGCGGCATCGCTCTGCCAGACATAGCCGCGCGCCCGCGCTCCGTCCGGATTGCGGCGGATCAGCGCGCCGACGCTTTCGGCGACGATGCTGGCCGGCACGTCCCACCACGGGTTGAGGATGACGCCCGTGACCTCGGCCCCGAATTGCGGCGTCGGCGTCTGTGTGCGGCCGACGATCACCCGGTGGCGCGCCGTCACCCGGCCGCCCTCGACCAGATCGAGGGTGAAGCCCGGCACATTCACCAGCAGATGCCGCGCCCCCAGGTCACGCGGCAGCCAGCGCCAGCGCTCCATGTTGACGCGCAGCGCCTCGATCCGCGCGGCATCGCCCGGCGGCGTCGCGGCCAGCGCCGCGCGCAGCGCCCGATATTGGGGGTGGCGGGGGCAAGCGCCGCCAGCTCCGGCCCGACCCGACCGCTCGCCAGCGCCGCTGCCATCATCCGGTCGATCGCCGCGATCTCGGCGACCGGCCCGGCGACATGCCAGTCGCGCCGCGCCTCCGCCCGCACATGGCCCTGGATCAGATCGCGCGCGAGCATCCGGTAGCTTGTCGTCGCGGCAGCCGACAGGGCGGCGGGCTCGCCCGCCCTGATCGCACGGTCGAGCGCATCGGGCGCATAGTCGCGCGGGTCCAGCCCCTCTGCCGTCACCGCATCGATGGCCGCCCGCAGCCCCTGCGCCGCCGGGGTGGACCAGGCCGGATCGGCCATGCCGCCGGCATCGGGCGCGGCGTGCAGCACGGCTGCCGACAGCGCCAGCACCGTGGCGGCTATGGCGCTCAATCGCCGCGGCGTGCGCCATTCGCCGCGATGTCCTGTGTCGCCCGCCATCAGCCATGCTCCGTCCGGTGACCGGGCTAGGCCCCGTGCGGGGCGGCGGCCATCCGTGATGTTGCGGATCGGGCACGTGAAAATCCGCTGGCCGGGCCGGACCTGCTCTGTCATTCTCGCGCCTGGGCCGCAGGGGCCATGCCGCCCGGCAAAAGAGGCGCGCAGGTTCCCGGACAAAGGGGGAAATATGGCGAATCGTGTCGCCGGCCTGAGGCCCGTGTCTGTGCTGAGGTTCCTTGGGTTTGCCGCGCCCCCGGTGGGGCTGGCGCTGCTTGTCGCGCTCGCGATACCGGCCGCGCCTGTCCAGGCGCAGGGCGCACCGCTGTCCTCGCCGGTCGAGTTCGCCCGCAAGGCCGAACAGCTGCGGCCCGGGCAATGGGTCTGGGCGGCGGAGGTCGCGCCGCAGGGGCCGGTGCTCGTCTATGTCGATCTCGCCCGGCAGCTGGCGACCGTCTATCGCAACGGGGTGCGCATCGCCGTCACGACAGTGTCGTCCGGCAAGCCGGGGCACGAGACGCCGACCGGCGTGTTCACGATCCTGCAAAAGGATGCGCACCACCGGTCGAGCACCTACAACAACGCCCCCATGCCCTATCAGCAGCGGCTGACCTGGGACGGCGTTGCCCTGCATGCCGGCGGCCTGCCGGGATATCCCGAAAGCCATGGCTGCGTGCATCTGCCGATGGCCTTTGCCCGGCAGCTGTTCGCCACGACGGACATGGGCGGCACGGTGATCGTGAATGGCCGGGCCGGCAGCGTTGCGATGCAGCCTTCCGCCGGGGTCCTCGCCCCGGCGGATGGCAAGGGGCGCCGGCCGCGCATGTTCCGCTGGGCGCGGCGGAAAGCCATCGCTGGCAGCCCGAACTGGCACCGGCCGGGCCGCTGTCGATCATCGTGTCGCGCGCCGATCAGCGGATCGTGGTGCTGCGGGGCGGGATCGAAATCGGGCGGGCGCGCGCGGAAATGCCCGGCGAGGATTTCGAGACCCATGTGTTCAGCCTGTCGCGCGGCGGCGATGGCCGCTGGGTGTGGACCGTGGCGGGCGTGCCCGGGCACGGCGGCGAGGCGGGCCGGGTGCTCGACCCGTTCGTGATGGCGCAGCTGCGTATGCCGGCGGCGTTCCTGGCGCAGCTTCAGGCGGCGCTGGTGCCGGGCACATCGGTGCTCGTCACCTCTGCCCCGGTGTTGCCGCAGCACAATAATGGCGGGCGGCGGCTGACCGTGCTGGCCGCGTCGGGGGACTAGCGGAAACAGGCAGGCGCCGTGCCGCACAGCGCAGCCGGCCGGAGGGGGAGAAGGGGGCATGGCATCATATCGTCGCGCATCATCGGGCCGTGCTGCGCTGCTCGTGGCCGGGCTGGTCGTGGCAGGACTGGCCGTTGCGATGCCGCCGGGTGTGGGCGCGCTTGCCGCGCGGCCCTGGCCGGCGGCGCTCCGCCCGGTCGGCAACGGCTTTCCCCAGCCCGGCGACCCCTGCCGGGTGATGGGTGAGACGGCGGCGACGGTCGATCTGCTCGATGACAGTGCCGCTCTGGTCGGCTGTCGCCGTGCGGCCGATGCCCGCCGGCTGGGCGGCCGCACGGTCGGGCGGGTCGGCGGCGTGATCCTGGTTTCCGTGCCCCATTCGCGCGCACGGCCGGGCGACGGGGATAGCCGCGGCGACGCGCTGGTGCCCGGAACCCGCTATCACGCGACCGCGCAACTGCGCTGCGCCGGCTATCGCGGCGCACCGCCGGGGCTGTGCGCGGCGGGCGTAGTGCGCGGCACCGAAACCGGCAGCACGGTCGAGGTCAGCCTGCCCGGCGGGGCGATGCGGATCCTGTTCTTCGACAAGGCGGGCCGCTTCATCAGCTTTTCGACCGCCCAGGCCGATGGCACCGCCGCGCTGCCGGTCAGCGCCCGGCGCGATGGCGACACGACGATCGCGACCCTCGGGCCTGAGCGTTACGAAATCCCCGATGTCTTTGTGGCCGGCGACTGACCGGAACGCGCCGAACGGGAACCGAAAGGGAGAGGCTGGCCGATGGATTTCATGAAGCTGCTCAAGTCGTTCGAAGAGCTGCTTTACGAGGTCATGGTGATGCTCGTCTTCTATCCGCGCACCCTTTACCTGACGCTTCGTCATCCGCAGCGGATGATGGACTATGCCGATACCGAGCTGGGCGATGTGCTGTCCGAACAATATGACGACACGCTCAGCCCGCCCTTGTTCCTGATGATCTGCCTGGCGCTCAGCCATGTGATCGGTCGGGCCGTGGCGCGCGGCGATGCGGGGCGTTGCCGACGGCGTTGCAGGATCCGCAGAACCTGCTGTTCGTCAACGTGTTCGCCTTCAGCCTGTTGCCGCTGCTGATGTCGCTGCGCCTGCTGGGGCGGCTGCGCGAGCGGCTCGACCGGGCGACGCTGCGCCCGCCTTTTTACAGCCAGTGCTTCATTACCGCCCCCGTCGCCATGGGCATCGGGCTGGCCGTCTCGCTCGGCCGGCTGGGCGGCATCGCGATGGTCGCGGCGGGCTGGGCTTTGTTTGCCGTCGTCACCGGCTGGTATGTGCGGCAGCAGGCGCATTGGTTCCGCGCCAAGCTCAATGTCGGCAGCGCGCGCGCCTGGTGGCTGGCCGTGTCGTCGACCCTGTCGGGCGCCGCCCTGCTGTTGGTCGTGATGATCGTGATCCTGATCGTGCTGGAGGGCGCCCCGGCCGGGGTCGCCGCTGTTTCTTGACCGGAGGGAGAAGGGGAAGTTTATGCGCAAGACCAACATGATGACCGCCGCAACCGCGCTTGCGGCGCTGCTCGCCCAGCCATTGGCTGCGGCCCCTGCACCGGGTTCGGTGCGCGACCTGATCGGCGCGCGCGCCGCCGGGGGCGAGACCGAGCTGGAGACGCGGGGCTTCACTCTCATCCACGGCTCGACCGATCAGGACCGCAAGGTCAATTACTGGTGGAACGGCAACACCCGCGAATGTGTGAAGATCGTGACCTATGACGGCCGGTTCGAGGCCGTGAGCCAGACCACCGCCGCCGACTGCAACCAGAAGGGGAATAAGGGCGACACCGCGGCGGCGGTCGCGATCGGCGCCGCGGCGCTGCTCGGCATCGCGGCGCTCGCTAGCAAATCGCATCAGCGCGGCGACCGCTATGATGACGAACGCGGCACCGCCGAGTTCGAGCGCGGTTATCGCGACGGCCTCTACAACCAGTCCTATCACAATTACGGCCGCAGCGACGCGTACAGCCATGGCTATGAACAGGGCGTGCGCGAACGCGGCAGCCAGACCGCCTATCGCCCCGGCGGCTATTATGGCGGTGGCTATGCCGATTATTCGGGCATCAATGATCTGGAAGGCCGGCCGCGCGATTTGGCCATCAGCGAACTCAACCGGCGCGGCTTCGCGATGCGCGACAACAAGCGCACCGACGAGGGGCGCTACATCACCTTCTGGCGCGCTTCGTCACGCCAGTGCGTGATCCTGCATTCGCAGGGCGGCAGCGTGGTTTCGGTCGAAACCGTGTCCCCGCGCACCTGCAGCTATTGATGCGGTGACCGAACCGCCCTGGCCGCCCCGCCGCCTTTGCCGGCGGGGCGGCCAGTCCATCCATTGACTGGACAAATGTCATGTTGCGCAATAACTCATCCTTGGATGGTTGCTAATGCGAATGCGTGTCAATAGTTAGCCGCCACGACGTTCATCTAGGGATTGATATGCGCAACAGGGTCGCGTTCTGCGCCATGATGGTGGCTGGTTTGAACATGGCGGGGCAGGCGGCCGCCGCCGATGCGCCGCCCCCGGCCTCGGGCGAGACCGGGTCGATCATCGTCACCGGCACCCGGCTCGACGAACGTTTCCCCGAAGTGTCCGGCCCGTTCATCTTCGCCGGCAAGCTTGCCGACGTCACGGTGATGCGCGACCTGCCGCTGGTCGAGGGGCGCAACCTGCGTCAGGCCTTTGCCGACATTCCCGGTCTGCTCGTGTCCGAAGTGTCGAACGGCAGCTGGGCCAGTGTCAGCTATCGCGGGCTGGGCGAGCCGCATGAAAGCTGGAACCTGCTGACGCTGGCCGATGCGGTGCCGCTGGTGCCCGATCCCTACAGCTATCCGGCCGCCTATATCATCCCGCCGATGGAGCTGGTCGACCGGGTGGAGTTCATCCGGGGCGGGGCCGGGCTGCTGCACGGGCCGCAGCCGGGCGGCGTGCTCAATTATGCGCTGGTCGGCCCGCGCCGCGAGGCGGGGCAGGAGGGCATCGTCAAGCTTGCCGCCGGGTCCGACGCCTTCCGCTCGGCGCTGGCGCGGCTCGCGGTGTCGAACGGCCGGGTCGGGCTTGATGGCCATATCGTCTGGAACGCCGGCGACGGCCCGCGCCGGGTGAACAGCGATTTCAACCAGCTGAGCGGCCGCGCGCGCGCCGCCTATACCGGCGAGACGCTGACCGCGACGCTGACCGTGGATTATGATCGCGGCCGTTACGGCGAACCCGGCGGCCTGAGCGCGGCGCGCTTTGCCGCGTCCCCGCAGGATTCCTCGACCCCGCGCGACCGGCTGTTCATCGAACGGTTCGTGCCCTCTGCGGCGCTCGAATGGGATATCGACGACGAAACCCATCTGACCGCGCGGGGCTGGTACAGCGAATATGAACGCACCAGCTGGCGGCAGGCCGGCGGCAGCTTTGGCCAGGTCATCCCCGACCAGAATGTGCTCATTCGCCAGACCCAGCTGTTCCGCACCGGTGCGGTCGATCTGCGCGTGCGCCGCGATGTCGGGCCGCATGTGCTGACCTTTGGCGCGATGGCGTTCCGCTCGTCCTCGCCGGTCACGGTCGACAAGGGCGCATCGGCGACCGACCGGCTGGGCAGTGCCGGGGCGCTGGCGCGGGTGGCGCGCAAGGGCGATGTGCTCGCCGCCTTTGCCGAAGCGAAGATCGATCTCGGCGCGCTGCAGCTGGTCCCCGGCGTCCGGCTGGAACGGCTGCGCCAGCGCGTGACCGAACGGCTGGATGTGGCGATCGGCTCGGTCACCGGCGGCGGCCCGGGCGCGGCCAATGGTCAGCTCGGCAATCGCCGCAACGAACAGACGGTGGCGCTCTGGGGCCTGGGCGCGACCTGGGATGTCGCGCCGAAGCTCCGGCTGGTCGGCAATGCCTCGCGCGGGTTCAAGCCGCTGCTGTTCAACGACGGCGTGACCTTCCAGGCCGGCGTCGATGCCGCCGAACAGTTCGAGGCCAGCTATGCGACCAGCTATGAACTGGGCGCGCAGTGGCGGCCGGTGCCGGGGGCGCGGCTTGACGCCAGCCTGTTCCGCGTGTCGCTTGACGATCAGATCGGCTTTCTGGCCGGGCCGCTGCCCGCCGCCGCGCCGTTCGGCGCGGTCGGCACGGGCGGGGCGCGCCGCCAGAATGTCGGCTCGATGCGCAATGACGGGATCGATCTTGCCGCCAGCGTCGATCTGCTGGGGCCGGACGGCGTGGCCGGCATGTCGGCCGACACCCTGCGACTGAGCGCCAATGTCCAGCTGCTCGATGCGCGTTTCCGCAGCGGGGCCGCCGCCGGTTTCCGGCCGCAATACGCACCGGGCCATGTGCTGCGCGCCTCGGCCAACTGGATCGGCAAGTCGGGTGCGCGCGCGGCGCTGCTGCTGACTGCGGTCGGCCGCCAGAACGGGTCCGACAATGACCGGCCGGAGTTCGATATCCCGGCCTATCAGGTGGTCGATCTGTCGGTCGATGTGCCGGTCTCCGGCCCGGTGATGATCGGCGCGGGCATCACCAATCTGCTCGATTCCGATTACTGGGCGCGGGTGCGGCCCGGCGCCGGCCAGGGCATCGATCCAGGCCGTCCGCGCCAGGCCTATGTGGCGGTGTCGGCCCGCTTCTGATCCGCACCCGGATCGGGACCGGGCGACCCCGCCGGGCCGCCCGGTCCCGACCTTCACATGCCGATGCGCAGCGAGGCGCGGAACGACAGCACAGCGCGGCCCTGTTGCTGCTCGACACTGGCATCGCCGCCGAGCGTGAAGCCGGGGCTGCCGCCCAGCACGCGCAGCCGCCCGAGCCAGCCATCGGTGCGCTGATCGGCTGCCAGCGTGAAGCTCTGCCCGGTGCCGAACCGCGCGACCGTGTCGCCAAGCCGCCCGCCCAGGATCTGGCGGCGGCCGGCCTCCAGCTCGACACGCAGCCAGTTTTCATCGGCGCGGCCGGCCAGATAGCCAAGCGTGGCGCTGGCCGTGCCCGCCAGCTCGTCCGAGCTGCGCCGCCCGACGGTCAGCCTGCCGCCGGCCCCGGTGCCGGTTTCGACATAGCCATCCTCTGCCAGCCGGTGATAATCGACCCCGATCTGCGGGCGCAGCGCCAGCCGGCCGAAGCCGATCTCATAGGACGCACCGGCGGCGCCTGAATAAAGCCGTCCGTCCCAGCTGGCCGTGCCCATGCGGCTGACGACCTTGCCCGCCGCTGTGCGCCCCCGGAACACGCGGTCGGCGTCCATGTCCAGAAACCCCGCCGATCCGCGCGCCCAGGCGTGCAGGCGGCCGCTGGTCAGCCGCCAATAGGCCCCCAGCTCATATTGGCCGATGCCGACGCTGTTGTCGGTGTCGCGGCCGCGATTGCGGCTGTCGAGATAGGCGACCGACAGGCCGAAGCTGCCCGCCGGGGTGATCGCCTCCGCCCCGCCGGCAAAGCCCCAGCCGCGCACCTCATAGGCCGCACTCTGCCCGCGGCCCTTGTCGGTGCCCCAGCCCGATTGCTGCAGCCAGAAGCCCCAGCCGCCCCGGTCGACGCGCGGGGCGTCGCGGTCGGCCAGGATGCGCGCGGTGGTGCGCGACCCCAGCGTCGCGGCTTCGAACACGCCGCCGCCATGGTCGGGCAGCAGCGCATCATAGGCTTGGATGAAACTTGCCTTGTCGGCATAGCCAAGGAAGATGTTGCCGATTTCCCGGTCGGTCAGCAGCGCCTGATAGACGCCGGCATAGGCCGCCGCCTGGGCGCGGTTGAGGCCCAGCTCGGCCGCCGTCTTGCGCCTGATCTCGACCGCAAGCTCGCCCGCCGGGGTGCCGGCGGCAAGCTGGCCGCGATAGAGATAGGGCAGCAGATTGGCATCGACCGACAGGCTGGGCGTGCCCGTCAGCGTGCCGGCGCGCAGCACGGTGAAGCGGCCCTCGATCTGGCCGATCTCGGCCACGCGCACCTGCAGCCGCGAGCCTTGCGCAAAGCTGGCCGTGCCCGCGACATCGATCCGCGTGGCCAGACCGGTCGCCGCGTCGATCGCGATGCCCAGCACCGCGCCCTGGCCGACGCTCAGGCTGCCAAGCGCGACCGGCCCGGTATTGGCGATTTCAAAGCTGCCGCCGGTCAGCGTGACCGCCGCCCCGCCGGCATTGCTGACCGCGCCGCGAAACCGGGCCGTGCCGCCGACCGCGATCTGGTCTGCGCCCCCGCCCAGATCGAGCGCGCCGATCAGCTGCGCGCTGCCGCCCAGCGTCACCCGGTCCGCCCCCGCACCGAACCCGGCGTCGCCGGTCAGCGTCGCGGCCCCGCCCAGCACCAGCCGGTTGTCGCCTCCGCCAAAGGCGACAGGGCCGGTCACGCTGCCCGCCGCGACGTCGAGCAGATCGCCGCCGCTGCCGAACAGGATCGCGCCCTGGATGCGCGGCGCGGCTGCGTTGGCCCCGGTCGCGGCCAGCTGGCGCACGATGACCCCGCTGCCGTTCACCTGCGTGTCGATGGCGATGTTCTGCGCCGCGGCCGTTGCGCCCGCCGCGTTGATCGCGCCCGTATTTTCAACCAGCGTCAGCCGGCCCGAGCGGTCGACGATCGCCGTCGCCGATCCTGCGCCCGTCGCCCGCGCGTCGATGGTGCCGCTGTTGCGGATCGCCGTCACCACCGCATTCTGGTCGATCACGATCGCGCGGCTGCGCGTGTTCGCCGTGCTGGCCCCGTCGGCCTGGATCGATCCGCTGTTGCGGATTTCGTTCACCACCCCGCGTTCGCCGATGCGCAGCGCGGTGGCCGAACCGTTGAACGCGCTCGCCCGCATCGTGCCGGCATTGGTCAGCCCGCCCTGAACGGTCACGTCGCGGCCCTGGCCGCCGATCATCACCGCATTGGCGGCGACCCCGGCATAGACCCCGTCGGCAATGATCGTGCCGCGATTGACGAGGCCGTGGCCGTTCGCCTCGCCGGCGATCGCGCCGACGGCGACGCTGCGGTCGGCCGATCCGATCAGCACCGCCGGCGACGCGCCCCAGGCGGTGATGGCGGCGCGGCCTTCGCTGGCGTCGGGAATGCCGTCCTTGTCCTCGTCCGGGTCATTGGGGTTGGTGTCGGCGGGCGGCACGTCGAACAGCAGCCCGCCCGCGACATTGCCGGCAATGTGCAGCGCCGGGCCGCCCTGCAGCAGATCATCGGCATCGAGCTTCGACGTGTCGGCCGGGCGCGCCGTCGCGCGGTAACCGGTGGCGGTGATCGTGCCCTGCACGGCCACCGCGCCGCCGACATTGCCGCCGATCAGCACACCGACCGCATTGCCGCCGCGCGCCTCGACCGTGCCGGCGACGCGCAGATTGCCGGTCACATCGGTGGTGCGGATGCCGAAACTGTCATTGCCGGTGACGCTGATCGTGCCGGTCGCGCCAAGATTGCCGACCAGCCGGCTGTCGGCGGCGATGCCGGCCGAGCTGTTGCCTTCGACGGTGATCGTGCCGCTGGTCGTCAGATTGCCGGTCACCTGCCCGCCGGGCGCGAGCCGGATGGCGAAACGGTTGGTCCCTTGCGCGAACGGCCCGTCGGCATCGCCGTCATTGTCGCTGTCGGCGGGCGTGTAATTCTCGTCGATGGTGATCTGGCCGCTGCTGGCGATATTGGTGGTGGTGCCGGGATTGACGAGGATGCCCACCGCGCCGTTCGCGCCGCGCACCTCGATCGTGCCTTCATTGGTGAGATTGTGGCTGGAGTTGACGGTCACCGCGGTGCCGCTGGCGGGCGCGACGGCCCCGGCGCTGGCGATGCGCAGGCTGTCAGCCTGGCCGTTCGCGGCGGTCGCGGTGGCGACCGGGCTGGTCAGCCGCGTCGAGATCACGGTCTGCGCCTGGCCGACGGTGCCGAGCGCGATCAGCGGCAGGGGCGTGAGACAGGTGCAGGCAAGCAGACGGCGCATGGTGGATCCTTCTTCCGGTTGGCGGCCGCGCGCATCGGCGCGGGGCTTCGGAAGTCAGGACGTCGCGGGCGCGCTGAACCCGCACCGGCACCGGGCGGCGGGTGCGTTCAGAAACGCAGGTCCCAGCCCAGCCGCACGGTGCGCGGCACCAGCGGCGTCACCTGCGGGTTGGTGACGATGGTGAAGGGCGAACCGAGCGCGAAACGGTTGCCCGTCGCATCAAGCAGATTGGCGATGCTGAGCGTCAGCGCATGGTCGCCAAAGCCGATCCGCGCGGCTGCCGACACGTCGGTCCACCCGCCCTGCGCCTCGCCCAGGACCGGTCCGATGCCGAGCCGCGACCGGCCGACATAGCGCAGCGCCGCATTCAGCCGCAGCGTGCGCCCCGCCCCCAGATCGTGCCGGTATTCGGCCGAGGCGCGCCCGTTCCAGCGCGCGACATTGGGCAGCCTCGCGCGCGGGGTGGCGATGATCGAGGGCAGCGTATCGGTCACCAGACTGTCGTTGAACAGCCCCGCCGCCTCGAGCGCGAGGCCGGGCAGCGGCCGCCAGCCGATGCGCAGATCGGCGGTCCAGATGCGCCCGTCGCCGATATTGGCGGTGATCGGAAAGCCCGACAGGTCGATGGTGTCGGCCTGAATGTCGGTCCAGCGCGTAAAGGCCGCCGATGCCTGGATGTCGAGCGCACCCGGATCGGGCTGGCCATAGCGGATGCCGGCCTCGACCGTGCGCACCCGGTCGCTGGTGAAGCGGGTGACGAACGCCGCAGTCGGCACCAGCCCGCCGGGGCGAAAGCCTTCCTGATACCGCACAAAGCCGAGCGCCGACCGCCCAAGCCGCGCGGCGATGGCGCCCGAGGGCAGCAGTGCGGCAAGGTTGCGGCGGACATCGGCGCGCATCCCGAAGCCCGGCACGCCCATGTCCGGGAACAGCACCGGATCGAGCGGCCGCCCACCCAGCCGCGCGCGCACCGCCCGGCCGCCGGCGGTGACCGTCAGCCAGTCGAGCGGGCGCAGCGTCGCCTCGCCGAACAGCGTGGCCTCGAACACCTCATTGCCCACGCCCGGCAGCGCCGCCGGTTCGCCGGGCGGGCCGAGCTGGCGGTTCTGCCGCGAGCGGTTGTCGACAAGGCTCGCGCCGATCAGCCATCCCGGCCCGCCATCCGCCGTCTGCCGCGACAGCCGCACTTCGCCGGTCATCAGGTCGATGCGGGTCCGCTGGCTGAAGCGCAGCGGCGGGCCGCCGGGGGCGGTCGAATCATAGACTTCGATCAGCTTCTGGCGGACCAGTCCGGTGGTCGCGACCAGCCGGTATTCGCCCCAGTCGCGCGTCGCCACCGCATCGACCAGCAGATAGTCATTGGCAAAGGGCTGATCGATCGCCCCGGCGCGGGTGAGCGGCGGACCGTTGCGGTCGGCCGACTGGGCATCGTCGCCGCGGATGCGCTGGCCGGTTGCGGCAAGGGTCAGCCGCCATTCGTCATCGACCGCCCAGCCCAGCGCCGCGCGGCCGCCCTGGACCCGCGCCGCGTTGATGTTGCGCGCGCCGGTCAGCGGATTGTCGATATAGCCGCCCTGCACCAGCCCATAGCCGACCAGTCGCAGCCCCAGCCGGTCGGCTGCGACCGGCAGGTTGAGCATCGCCGCCGCATCCATGCCCGGATCGCCGTGACGCGTGGTCGACGCGCCGACCGTCGCCGTGCCTTCGGTGGCGGCGGTGTCGGGCCGGTTGGGCACCATGCGCACGATCCCGCCCAGCGCGCCGGCGCCATAAAGCGTGCCCTGCGGCCCCGGCAGCACCTCGATCCGGTCGATGTCGTAGAGCCTCAGATCCGGGTCGGGCGCGTTATAGTTGAGCCGTGTTTCGCCCAGATACTGGCCGACCGTCGCCTGGGTGGGGCCGTTGAAGCTCGAATCGGCGATGCCACGCACGAACAGCTTGTTGCGGCCGGGGCCGAAATGGGTGGAGGTGAGCGTGTGCAGCCGCCCGAGCAGCAGCTCGCTGCCGCGCGGCCCGGCGGCGAATGCCGGATCGTCGCCGCTGATCACGCTCGCCGAACCGGGAAAGGCGGCCAGCGTGACGGGGCGCTTGAGCGCGGTGACGACGATGTCGGGCGCATCGCCGGGCGCGGTCGGCGCGATCGCCGGGGCGCGGCGGAGGTCGGGGCGGGCCGGCACCGTCGCCGCGCGGTCGATGAAGATGCGGAAGGTGCGCGCGTCGACCGCCATATGGCGCGCGCCGGTGCCGGCCAGCAGCCGGGCGAGCGCGGCCTCCACGCTCATCCGCCCCGACAGGCCGGGCACGTCGCGCCGCGCCAGCGCCGGATCGGTCAGCCCGATGCTGACATTGGCCTGGCGCCCGAGCGCCACCACCGCCCGGCCAAGCGGGCCGGCGGGGATCACCAGTGCCCGCAGCTCCGCCGCCGGCGCGGATGCGACCGGGATCAGCAGGGCGGCAAGAAGGATCGGGCTAGCGCGGTTCACCTGGGATCAGTGTCCAGCCATCGGCGGTGCGGACGGCCCGGACGCCAAGCAGTGCCGCAACCCGCCGGAACAGCAGATCGCGGTCGGGGTCAAGCATGATCACCCCGGTGAACGGCCGTGCCGCGACCTCAGGGGCCGCGCGCACCGGCACGCCGATGCTGCGGCCAAGGTCAGCCGCCACGGCGGCAAGCGGCGCAGCGGTGTAGCTGAGCCGCCCCGTCCGCCAGCCGCCGACCGTCGCGGGATCGAGCGCCGTGACCGCGACCCGGTCTCCGGTCTCGCTCAGCCCCATGCCGGGGTCCAGCCGCACGCGCTCGCCGGCCGGATTGTAGAGCACCGCCCCTCGGCCACCGCGACGCGCAGCCGGTCCGGCTCGCGCACCACATCGAACACCGTCCCCAGGTCGCGCAGCACCGCATCGCCGGCATGAACCTCGAACGGGCGGGCCTCGTCATGGACGATGGTGAACAGCGCCTCGCCGCGCTCCAGCCGCGCAAAGCGGGGATTGCCGCGATCAAGGGCGATGCGGGTGCCGCCGTTCAGATCGACGCGGCTGCCATCGGCCAGCGTCACGCTGCGCCGTTCGCCGGGCCGCGTCTCGATCATGTCCATCGCCGGGCTGCGCAAGGTGGCGACCGCGATCACCCCGGCCAGCGCCGCGGCGACCGCGCCGCCGACGGCCCAGCGGCGCCGGGGCGCGCCGATGTGCCCGGGGTGTCGCCGCCGCGCATTGGGGTAGGCGCGGCGGCGACGGGGCGCGCGGGCTGGGGGGCAGCGCGCCCAGGCGGTCATCGACAAGGGACAGGCTTTCCCAGGCGGCCAGATGGTCCGGCCCGGCTTCCAGCCAGTCGGTAAAGGCGCGCCAGTCCTCCGCCGTCCCATGCTTCAGGCGGATCTGCCAGGCGATCGCGGCATCGAGCGCCGCATCCATCTGTTCGTCGCGCGGGGTCATCGCGGCACCTGGCGGGCGACGCCGGGGTCATTCGTCATCGAGGCGTCTCCTCAGTCCCAGCAGCGCGCGATAGGCGCGCTGCAAATGTTTCTCGACCGAACTCAGGCTCAGCCCCTGTTCCTCGGCGATGCGGCGCTGGTTCACCCCGTCGAGGCGGAAGCGCCGAAAGATCGTTTCGGTCCGGTCGCCCAGATCCGCGAGCGCGGCTTCGGCGGCGCGCAGCCGTTCACGCGCGATCAGCGCCGTTTCGGCATCGGGATCGGGCGACATGTCGGCCAGGCCGCCGGTGGCGTCGGTCCAGGCCTCGTCGCGGCGCGCGGCGCGCAGTGCGGCGCGGCGGCGGTCGAGCATCAGATTGTTGGCGACCCGGTAGAGATAGGCGAGCGGATCCTGGATCGGCCCGGTCGCACCGGCCGCCGCCTTGATCCAGAGATCCTGCACCAGATCCTCGGCCGCGTCGCCGGCCCCGCGCGCGCGCAGGAAGCGCAGCAGCTCGCCGCGATGGACAAGGCAGACAGCCTGAAGCCCGCTTTCCATGCCCGCCTGCGGTGTCACCGGCTGCTCCGTCATCGGTCGCTGTGTCTGCGGGGGCGGGGCGCTTGGCAAGAGGTGGGGCGATCGGGGGCGAACCGGGCGCCGGCCGGCCATTGTAAGGTCCATCCGCGTCAGTTCCATCCGCCCGGAACCGCAGCCGCTGCCGTCTGCTGGCTTTCGCAGCCGGGGCGGGCATGGCGGCCGGCCCGCAGGCGGCGGGCGCTGCAAACAGCGGCGCGATCAGGGCAAGCAGCGTCATGACAAGCACGCCGGCCATGCCGATCACCAGCCTTTTTTCCATCGCCGACCCTCCCTGTCCTGGCACCCGCAAAACCGGTTGAGGGACGCGCGGACCGAAGCGTCCCTCAACCCCAAGACGCCGCGCGGACGACAAACCCGCACAGATTTTTTGGGGCGCCGCCGCGCCGGATTTCGATCTGCATCTGCGGGTCGATGGCCTGACGGGCTTTGACGCGCGAACCAGGCCGGCCAAGGGTGTCGAATGGCCCGATGCGAAAGCCTCTGCGTGGCTCCATGCCGGGCATCGTCGCCAGCCGGGCCATGGCATCTGGGGCAGCTTGGTCGCGCAGCGCAGCGCAGTCTCTCGGTTCACTCGCCTAGATCTGTCGCCCAAGATAAGGGTGAGAATAATCTTGTAGATATTCAGTATTTATCAGGCCATTGAGGCCAGTAGAGCCTCGGAAGGCGTGGGTTATTCATCAGACTGAGAATGGCAATGTGATCTTATATTGAGTGATCGCGTCTTTAGAATGTTGATGTTGTTATAATCCATATCGTTAATCAAAATCTGAAATCCAACAAATGAGTATAATTCCGGCACCGCTCGGCACGACCAAGGCGCGCACCCTCTATAAACGGGGGCCGGGCCCCTCCGGCATGATCATCAACCTGCCGGAGATGCATGTGCGACGCCTTCGTTCCCGCCTTCTCATCGCCACCGTCCTGAGCGGCATTGCCGTGGGAACGGGGGCTGCCCATGCCGCGACGCGGTTCACGCAGGTCGGCTTTGAGGACAACAGCCTCACCGGCTGGACCGTCGGCGGCGGTGTCACGCTGGTGGGCTCGGACCAGCTGAACCTTGGCGGCACTCCCTTCGAAGTGGGCGCGCGCGGCAGCTTCATGGCGCGCATCCTGCCCAATGGCTCGAACATCAACCGGTCAGCCGCCGAAGCACTGCTCGGTCTGACCGCCGGCAGCATCGCGGCGACCAACGCGCCCGGCTTTGCCGCATCGACCAATTTCGGGCTGATGACCCGTTCGTTCAACCTCGCCGCCGGCACCTACAGCTTTGGCTGGTCCTATGCGGCGCAGGATTACGATCCCTATGACGACGGCGTGTTCTTCTCGTTGGTCGGGGCGGGCGTCCAGCGGATCAACGTGCTGGCCGGCAATATCTCCGGCCAGCCCGACAGCGTCATCGTCGGCACCTATGGATCAACGCCCTGGCGGATCGCGACCTTCACCATCGACGTGACCGGCACTTACCAGCTCGGCTTCGGGGCGTACAATAATCTCGACGACGGGCTCGATCCGGTGCTGTTCCTCGACGACGGGCTGGGCCTGCTGAGCGCGAACGGCGTGCCGATCGACCCGGTCGGCAGCGATTCCGGGCCGGGCACGGTCGACAACAGCCAGCCCAACTTCCCGGTGTCACAGATCGGCAGCGGTGTGCAGCCGGTGATGGACGGCGGCACCCTGCTGGTCGACGCGCCGGGCACGGTGACGGCGGCGATCACGATCAATGCGGCCGGCGGGACGGTCGACACCAACGGGCTCGATTCGACCTTTTCGGGCGATCTGAGCGGTACCGGCGGCCTGACCAAGACGGGCGCGGGCACGCTGACGCTCACCGGCGCCAACAGCTATCAGGGTGGCACGACGATCTCGGGCGGTCGTCTGGTCGCCTCGACCGGCTCGATTGTCGGCGATGTCGTCAACAATGCCGTGTTCGAAATGGCGCAGGCCAGTGACGGGACCTTTGCTGGGTCGATCAGCGGCACGGGCCAGCTGGTCAAATCGGGTGCGGGCACGCTGACGCTGACCGGTACCAACAGCCATCAGGGCGGCACGACCGTCGAGGCGGGGCGGCTGGTCGCGTCGACGACAACGCTGAGCGGCAACGTCACCAACAATAGTGTGTTCGAACTG
Organism: Sphingomonas changnyeongensis; assembly: GCF_009913435.1. Lineage (NCBI taxonomy): Bacteria > Pseudomonadati > Pseudomonadota > Alphaproteobacteria > Sphingomonadales > Sphingomonadaceae > Sphingomonas > Sphingomonas changnyeongensis. The sequence continues at coordinate 1,213,472 of NZ_CP047895.1, forward strand.
GCGCAGGCCAGCGATGGCACGTTCGCCGGCGCGATCAGCGGGACGGGCCAGCTGGTCAAGTCGGGTGCGGGCACGCTGACGCTCACCGGCACCAACAGCCATCAGGGTGGCACGACCGTCGAGGCCGGCCGCCTTGTCGCCTCGACCACCACGCTGAGCGGCAACGTCACCAACAATGGCGTGTTCGAACTCGCGCAGACGGGCAACGGCACGTTCTCCGGGGCGATCAGCGGCACGGGCCAGCTGGTCAAGTCGGGTGCGGGCACGCTGACGCTCACAGGCACCAACAGCCATCAGGGCGGCACCACGGTCGAGGCCGGCCGCCTCGTGGCGTCGACCACCACGCTGAGCGGCAACGTTACCAACAATGGTGTGTTCGAACTCGCCCAGACCGGCAATGGCACGTTCTCCGGGGCGATCAGCGGGACGGGCCAGCTGGTCAAATCGGGCAGCGGCACGCTGACGCTGACCGGTGCCAACAGCCATCAGGGCGGCACCACGGTCGAGGCGGGGCGGCTTGTCGCGTCGACGACGACGCTGAGCGGCAACGTCACCAACAATGGCGTGTTCGAACTCGCCCAGACCGGCAATGGCACGTTTGCCGGCGCGATCAGTGGCACCGGCCAGCTGATCAAATCGGGCACCGGCACGCTGACGCTCACCGGTACCAACAGCCATCAGGGCGGCACGACCGTCGAGGCGGGGCGGCTGGTCGCGTCGACGACGACGCTGAGCGGCAACGTCACCAACAACGGTGTGTTCGAACTGGCCCAGACGGGCAACGGCACGTTCGCGGGTGCGATCAGCGGGACGGGCCAGCTGGTCAAATCGGGTGCGGGCACGCTGACGCTCACCGGCACCAACAGCCATCAGGGTGGCACGACCGTCGAAGCCGGCCGCCTTGTCGCGTCGACCACCACGCTCGGCGGCAATGTCACCAATAATGGCGTGTTCGAACTGGCGCAGACCAGCAACGGCACCTTCTCCGGCGCGATCAGCGGGACGGGCCAGCTGGTCAAGTCGGGCACCGGCACGCTGACGCTCACCGGTACCAACAGCCATCAGGGCGGCACGACCATCGAAGCCGGTCGCCTTGTCGCGTCGACCACGACGCTCAGCGGCAATGTCACCAACAACGGTGTGTTCGAACTCGCGCAGGCCAGCAACGGCACGTTCTCCGGCGCCATCAGCGGCACGGGCCAGCTGGTCAAGTCGGGCACCGGCACGCTGACCCTGACCGGCGCCAATGCGGGCCTCAATCTTGCGGTCAACGAAGGCGTGGTCGAGGCGGCGTCGCAGCAGGCGCTGGGCAGCACCGGCGGCACCATCTCGCTCGGTGCGAACACGGCGTTCCGCGCCGGGGCAAACCTTGTCGTCTCCCAGACCCTGGGCGTGGCGGGCAGCGGCGCCCGGATCGATACCGGCGTGCATGAGGTGACGCTCGCGGGCGGAGCAAGCGGCAATGCCTGCCTGACCAAGACCGGCGCGGGCCGGCTGGTGTTCGCGGCACCGGCCGGGAACGCGATCGGGGCCTGTGTCGAGCAGGGCGCGGCGCGGTTCAACAGCAGCTTCGCCGGCAATGTGTTCGTCGAAGCCAATGGCCGTGCCGAAGGCAGCGGCCAGATCGCCGGCAATATGGAGGTGCGCGGCGTGCTCGCGCCCGGCAACTCCCCCGGCGTGCTGACCGTGAACGGCAGCGTCACCCAGTTTGCCGGCAGCACCTTGGCCATCGATATTGATGGGGCCAATCCCGGCAATGGCGCGGGGTTCCACGACCAGATCAATCTGGTCGGGGCCGGTTCGGTGTTCACGGCGGCAGGCAGCGTTTCAGCGATCCTGCGCGGCATCACCGGCGCGGCCAACAACAATTTCACCCCGCAGATCGGCCAGACTTTCGAGATCGTGACCGCACAGGGCGGCATTGCCGGCCGGTTCGACACGGTCGTGCAGCCTGTGGCGGGCCTGCCCGCCAACAGCCGCTTCGACGTGATCTATCGCCGCAACGCGATCCTGCTGGCCGTCACCCCCGGCAGCTATGCGGCGCTGATGAGCCCGAGCGGCATCCGCAACCGGGTGGCGGCGGGTGCCGCGCTCGACACGCTGCGCGCCGGGGCGGACGGCACCCCGGCGGGCACTGTTCTGTTCGCCGGGCTTGCCGGGCTGAACGGCGCGGCGCTCGGCACCACGATCGAACAGTTGGCGGGCGGTGTCCATGCCTCGGCGGTCGATGCCACGCTGGCCGGGACGCGCGGCGTGCGCGGCGACCTGATCGGCCGGCTGGGCCGCGGCGCTGCGGACAGTGACGGCGCGGCGCGCGACAATGGCCTGTGGGGCAATGTGCGCGGCCAGCAGCTTGATGTCGGGCAGGACAGCGCCAGCGCGGGGTACCGGGTCAACGCCTTGGCCTTTTCGGTCGGCGCGGACCGGCGGGTGGCGCGCAATGTCACGGTCGGCCTGGCCGCCAGCTATGCAGAGAACGACCTTGACCAGAATGGCTATGGCGCCGGCCAGACGCGCAGCTACCACGCCCATGCCTATGGCAGCTGGCAGGCAGGCAAGGCCTATGTCGCCGCGGCGGCCAGCATCGGGATCGACGATTATGCGCTCAACCGCTCGGTCGGGCTGATCGATGGCGGCGCGCGGATGCATGCCGACACCGACGGCGTGTCGCTCGGCTTCGATGTCGAGGCCGGCTATGCGCTGAGCGCCGGCAAGGTGGCGGTGACCCCGATCGTCGGTGTGTCCTATGACCGGCTGACGCGCGAGGCGGTGACCGAACGGGGCAATGCCGCGGTCGCGCTGCGTTTCGACGATGGCCGGCGCGAGGCCTTTGCCGGCAAGGCCGGGGTGCGGGCCGATGCCGCGCTTGGCGGGGGCGACGGGGCGCTGCGCCTGTTCGGCCAGGCGATGGTCGAACACCAGCTCGGCCGGACGGCGGCGCGGCTGTCGCCTGTCCTGGCCGGTGTGCGCTTCACGAGCGAAGCGGCATCGCCGGGGCGGACGGCCCTGACCGGCGCTGCGGGCGTCACCGGCCGCCTTGGCGCGCGGGTGAGCATCGATGTCGGCTATCAATATGCCCATTGGTCGAACGCCGACGCGCATAACGCCCAGGCCACGCTGCGGCTGAGCTGGTAAGCGCTGGCGGACAGGCGGGGTGCGGATCCGCGCGCCCCGCCGATCCGGCATTGGTGCGGCGCAGCCGCTGCCAAAATGAACCGGCGGCATCCCCCCGGTCCGATGTCCGTTAGGACATATCTTGGGGAACGCCGCCGGCTTTTATGACCAGATCGTCGTCGAACACCGGACCAAGGCTTTGTGTTTGCACCCAAAGCCAATAAAAATGCTCGGCTTCCTGATCACGTTTTGCTTGTCGCATGGCCGCCGCCGCGCGCCAATTGTGGAATCTCCTCATATCGCCGGTTTGGGGGTGTGGCGGCCATGATTGCGCGGCGATGACGATCCGGCTCGATGTCATCCCGCCGGAAACGGCTGCGGGCCGAGGGTGCCGGGCGGCGTCTGCGCCCGGCACCCTCGGCCCGTCCTGATCGGCGGCGGGTCAGGCCAGCTGCGGATCCGCGATCTGGCCGTTCGACCGGCGGCGTCGCCGCGCGGCCGCGCCGATCAGTCCGAAGCCGGTGATCAGCGATGCCCAGACCGCCGGTTCGGGCACGGCGGCGAACACGATCGAGCCGTCATAATCGGCCGGCGCGGTGCCGACGATGCCGTTGATCACGATCGTATATTGTCCCGCGCCGAGCTGGATCGGCGCCAGCGCGCTCGTCTCCAGCGCGTTCACCGCGCCGCCATTCACAAAGTTTGCAATGAGCGCGCCGGCATTGCCGAAGCCGCTGCGCAGCTGGACCAGCCCGAGGTCCAGATTGCTGAGTTCGGTGGATCCGGCAAACAGCGCCGTGGTCTGAAAGCCGCTGGCGGCGATCGTGAGCGGTGCGGTGACGGTGAAGCGGAACTCGTCCTGGAACGGGCCGGTCGATCCGATGACCGAGGGGACGAGATTGACCGCCTGGGTTGGCGGGACGCCGAAGGTGCCGACAAGATAAATCGCAGCGGGTGCAGGGCTTGCAAGAAACGCGGCAAATCCTGCGAGAGCGATGTGTCGGGCGTTCATGATATTCCCCTTTTCCTGAGCCAATGGGCGAAGCATCCGGCCATTGCGCGCCGGTCAGGGAAAAATATTAGGCGGGGTCATGGGGCCGGGTAATTGTGAGGTGTACTTACAGGCGGCTGGCATGAAGTGGTGCGGTGATCTGCTGTCATGTTCGCGGACATGCCGGTAAACCGCCATCGGTGCCGCCATAGGGCGGCTGGTCATGCAGGGACGGTCGCTGCCGGTGCGGGCTCGGGCACCGGCCCGTCGCCCGCCTGTGCCTTGACCAGCAGGACCGGCGTGCGCGCCGCGCCGGCCAGATGCGCTGCGACATGCCCGCAGCCCTGGCTGCCATGCCCGCCATTGCCCAGCGTCGACAGGATGATCAGATCCGCGCCGAGCTTCGTGCCGATGGCGGGCAGGCTGTCGCGCGCGTCGCCATGGCCGACATGCACCGAGGCCGGCTGGCGCGCGCACATCAGCCGGTGGCGGATCGACTGGAGATAGTCGCGCACCACATGTTCGTTGCGGGCGAGCACGCGCTCGCGCAGTTCGATCGCCGCGCGCTCGATCGGGCCGATCACGGTCAGTTCCGGGGCCGGCACGACATGCACGAGCAGCAGCTCGGCATCATGGGCGGCGGCGAGATTGGCGGCCATTGGGATGGCGCGTTCGCTGCCGAACGACCCGTCGAGCGGCAACAGGATCCGCCGGTATCGCGCGGTGGCGGGAATCTCTGGGGGCACGAGCAGCACCGACGTCCCGCTTTCGGCGAGCAGCGTCGCCGCGACATGGCCGAGCCGGCGGGGCACCTCGGGATGCGCGGCGGCGCGGGTGTAGAGCGCGACAAAGGCCGGGCGGTGGCGGGCGATCCAGCGCAGCAACTGGTCGCACGGCCGGCCTTCCAGCAGAACCGGCCGCTGCGCCCCGCTGCCCAGATCGACAAGCTTGGCATGGGCACGCTCGCGCCGCAGCGGGCTGCGCGCCGCGTCCGCAGCCAGGTCATGCGGCCGGTTTTCAAGCACATGGCCGAGCGTGATCGGGGTGCTCAGCCCGGCGGCGACCGCCCGGCCATGCGCAAGCAGCGCGCCGCCCCCGGCAAGATCGTCGAGGCAGATCAGCGCCGGTTGCGGCCCGGCCGCCATCGCCGCGCGATCACCGGGAAGATCGGCTGCCGGCACCGTGCCGGCCTGAGAAAGCGTTTGCGTCATGGCACCCGGGTCTCGCTGGAGGGGCAGGCGGCGCGCGGTTGCGGATCAGATCGCAAGCGTGATCCGGTCGTCGACCGCGCCCACGCCCGGCGTCGCCCAGGCGGCTCGTTCGGCCAGCTGGCGCTCATGCCATGCTTTCACGCGGCCGCTCAGGATCACCCGGTTGCCCCTGGTTTCGACCTGGATGGTCTCGCCGTCCGCATCCGCCTGACGCCGGATCGCGGCGACGATCCGGTCGCGCACATCCCGGGCGACGGGGGCCTTGCGGACCTCGATCAGGTTGTTGATCCCCACCACGCCGTTGATCTTGCCGGCAGCGGTGCGCGCGGCGCGGCGCTGATATTCCCAGTCGACCGTTCCGCTCAGCGTCACCCGGCCATGTTCCACCTGCACGTGCAGAGTCTTGCCGGGGATCATCACATCCCAGTCGAACAGGTCGGCGACGCGGCGGGCGATTTCTTGATCCGATGTCTTGGGATCGGAGGGGTAGCAGACCCTGATCTCCTCCGCGATGGCGCGCACGCCGGCAACCCGCCCGGCGGCTTTTTCGGCGACCATCTTTTCCGCATAGGATTTGACCTGGCCGGTGAGGGTGACCACGCCGTGGCTGACCGCGACGCCGATGCCTGCGGCATCAAGGCTCGGTTCCCATTCAAGCTCGGCCTGAACGTCGCGCTGAATGTCGGCATCCGTCTTCACGATGACCTCCCGTCTGGCTGGGGCGATGGCCGCATGGCCATTTTCCGACGGTCAGGCTGGCGCAGCCGCGATGCGGCGCAAATTGGGAATCGCCACATTTTGCGCGGCCCCGACCGCCTGTCCCATAAGCCGGCGCAAAATGGGGCACGGGCCAGCTTTCCGGGGGTGTCGCGGCCAGTTATCCACAAGCCGGGAGGTGATGGGCCGTGATCGAGCGTTTCGTGCGAAGGCGAAACATCGCCCAGTATGAGTCGATCCTCAGAAGCGAGTCGGATCCGGGCCGGCGCCGGACAATCGAATCGATGCTGTTCCAGTGGCGTGAAGAGGAACGCAGCGCCGCCCATGACGGGGCAGGCCCCGCCCCGGAACGTGAAGGCCCATTGCCCCCGGCCTGATGGCGCAGATGCGGCGGTGCCGCTTCATCGCTGCTCCGCACTGTTTCTGGATACCCGGTTTCAGGATCTTGGGGCTCAGGATAACGGGTGTCAGGATACCAGCGCCTCGGCGCGGGCGAGCTGCGTCAGATCGTTGAACAGCCGCACCAGGCTCGCCCGCGTCTTGCCCATCATGTCGATCCCCCGTTCCGACGCCAGCATCGCGCAATCAACGAGCAGGCCGTCCGGGGTGTGCCGGTAGAGGCCGGCCGTGACGCCTCTCTGGAGATGACGCCCGATCGTCGTGCTGGCGACCCTGATCTTCCCGGCCAGATCGATCGCCCGTGCGGGGCGGAGCAGCCCGCGATCGGCCAGCGCGGCGCAGGCACCGGGCGTGATGTCGATCAGCGCATCATGTCCGACCCGGCTGGTGTTGATCGTGAACACCTTGACGAACAGGATCGTCGGCAACAGGCGACGGCAGAGCATCTGCACGGACGTCAGCGTCCGCAGCGTGTGTTCAAAGGCGAGATGGCCGATCCTGCGCTGATTGGTGATCCAGATGTCGGCGCTGGCCAGCCGCTGGCCATTGTCGCCCACCAGCCCGAGCGGTTCGAGGCGCGATACCAGCGCATGGGTCGTCTTTGCGCCGGCTTCGAGATTGTCGATATATTCCGAATAGATCGGCGATGTCCGGGCGACATGGCAGCCGGTTTCGTCGACCAGGACCAGCCCCTTTTCGGCCAGCCGCATGACATGGCGGCGGGCGGTTTCGTTGGGCAGGCCGATGCCGTCGGCGATCGATCTGATGCTGAAATGTTTCCTGATTTCGCCGCGCGCGCCCGACGCATTGGCCTGCAAGATCGAAAGCAGCAGAACATAATCATAGAAATCAGTGCCATCGAGCCTCAGATCCAGCTCGCTGGAGACCAGATCGAGCGAGGCGCGGAAGGTCGATAACAGCGACCCGAACGAGATTTCCGGCATGCGTCACCCCCTGTTGACAGAGGCGCCTCCGCAAGCCCCATTTTTTGTTCGGCGACGCGCTGGATCAATAACGGAAATCCATCTTCCATGAAAGAAATGCAGGTTAGATCGGCCAAGGATCGACCTGCACCGGCATGGCCGCTCGAGGCTTTTGTTATCCCGTATTTTCTACGCTGCGGGCGGGTCCGCCCGGCCTGAACATGCTCTCATGCCTGTTCCGGCATCCGGTGCAGCCCGGCCGCGAAGGCGACGCGCAGGGCATCGGGAAAGCTGCGCGCATTGAGTTTCGCCATCGCGTGCGCGCGGTGCACCTCGACCGTTCGTGACGAGATGCCCAGATCATAGGCGATCATCTTGTTGGGGGCGCCGTTCGCCAGGCGGCGCAGAATCTCCAGCTCGCGTTCGGTCAGCGCGGCGAGCAGACGCTGTGCGTCCTCGCGCTGCAGATCGGCGGCGCAGGCGCTGGAGAGCCGGTCGAACCCCGCCTGCAGCGCGGCGAGCAGCGCGCCGCGCTCGAACGGCTTTTGCAGAAAATCGACCGCCCCGGTCTTCATCGCGCGCACCGCCATGGGAATGTCGCCATGCCCGCTCAGCATGATGACGGGCAGGGTGATGCCGCGCTCGATCAGCGTGGACAGCACCTCCATGCCGTCCGCCCCGGGCATGCTCAGGTCAAGCAGGATGCAGCCCTGTTTGAGCGTGCGCAGTTCTTTCAGAAACTCGTCGCCCGAGCCCCACAGCCTCACCTCGAAGCCCGATTTTTTGAGCAGGAATGAGGCGGAGCGGCGGAAGGATTCCTCGTCATCGATCAGGTGCACGAGCCGTTCAGCCATTCCGGACCTCCCTGGCGAGCGCGATGGTGAAGTGGAATATGGTGCCGCCGTCCGGCCGGGCTTCCGCCCAGATCCGTCCGCCATGCGATTCGATGATGGTGCGGCAGATGGCGAGGCCCAGCCCCATGCCGTTCGCCTTGGTGGACATGAACGCATCGAACAGGTGATCGGCAATCTCGGGGCTCAGCCCGTCTCCGGTATCGGCCACCGAAACGCGCACCAGGCCGCGGTCGATGACCGCGCTGGTGATGGTCAGTTCGCGCACATCCTTGCCGGCCATCGCCTCGCAGGCATTTTTCATCAGGTTGATCAGCACCTGCTGGATCTGGACACGGTCGACCAGAACCAGTGCCGGCGCGACCGTGATGCGGACGTCGAAGCCGCCGTCGCGACACCCGGCAAGGCCGATCGCGGCTGCTTCGCGGACGATCAGGCTCAGATCCTCGATCGTCTTTTCCACCTCGCCGCCTGCCGCCAGATCGCGCAGATGGCGGATGATGTCGCCGGCCCGCAGCGCCTCGGCCGCCGCCTCGCGCAGCGCCGCATCGATTTCGGCCATGTCGGCCTCGGGCGCGCTTGCCAGCATGTGGCGGACGCTTTCGACATAATTGGCGACATTGGCGATCGGCTGGTTGATTTCATGCGCCAGCGTCGATCCGAGCGCGACCATCGCGTTGACGCGCGACGCCTGGGCCAGTTCGGCCCGCAGCTCCTCCACCCGGCCTTCGGCGATCGCCTGTTCTTCCAGATCGCGGATGAAGGCGGTGAAGACGTGCTGGTCGCTCCAGTCCTCACCCAGCGTGATCTCGATCGGGAAGCGGCTGCCGTCGCGGCGCTGCGCGATCATCGCCCGGTCAAAGCCGATCAGCCGGCGTTCCTTGGTGTGCAGATAGCGACGGAGATGGCCGTCATGGTCGGCGGCGTCCTTGTGGCGCATCAGCACCGTCACGTTGCGCCCTTCAAGCTCGGCTGCGGGCCAGCCGAACATCCGCTCGGCGGCGGGGTTGACCGACAGGATCATGCCCTGCCTGTCGGCCACGATCATCCCGTCGGGCATGGTGGCGATGATCGAGCGCAGATACCTGTCCCGGTTCGGGTCCCGGTTCCGGGCCGGCGCGCTGGCCCCGGCGGGCGGCGTTGCGCGGCGACCGATGACGAATCCCGCCACAGCCGCGATGGCGGCGGCGATCAGCCGGCGCGGGCGGCCGCCATCGCCGCCATCGCCGTCGCCGGCGGCAACTTCATCGGGCGGACGGCGTTTCGGTCCGGTCACCATGATGGCGGAATGATCCCTGCGGCACGGCACGGCTATCCGCAAACTCCCTGATGTGGCGGGTGTCATGCGGCGCGTGGCGTGCCGTGCAGGGCGATGGCGCTGACGGCTGCGCGTCTCACAGCCACAGTTCGGCGCGCGCGGGGACCGCCGCCTCGGGCCGGGCAAGCAGCGCAAGGGCCAGCCGCACCTCATAGGCGTCGACAAAGTCACGGTGGACCGCCCGGACCTGCGGTGCCGTCGCTGCCGCCGCGAGCGCACGGTGCTGCGCCATGCGGCGCATGAAAAATGCCACATCGTCCATCAAGCCGCCCTCCCGATCCGGGTGTTTGCGATGCGGAGCCTGCCGATGCCGCGCCTGCCGATTCCGGGCTGTGCCGGCTAATGCGCGGCATCCATGGCCTCGGACTGGCAATGCTGGCCCCGCGCCCGGCAGATCCCGCCCACCGTCTCGCCCACGTCGCGGGCAGCGCCCTTGACGCCGGCAATGTCGGCGATCGACACGATCCCGACCAGGCCGCCCCCGTCCGACACCACCGGCAGCCGGCGGATCTGTTCGTCCGACATGGTCTCCAGCACATCGTCCAGACTGGCATCGTCGTCGCATGTCACCGGGCTGGACGTCATGACCTGCGAAATCGCCGTGCTGCCCGGCAACCGGTTGGCCAGCGCGCGGACGACGAGATCGCGGTCGGTGACGACCCCGATCAGCATGCCGCGATCAACCACCGGCAGCGCGCCCACATCCTCGATCGCCATCAGCCGCGCGGCCTCGGCAATGCTGACCGCCGGGCCGACGGTCAGCAGATTTTTGGTCATGATCTCACGCGCTTTCATGGCTTCGGCCTCCTTGCGAAGTGTGTGCCGCCGAAGGCGGTCGGCCCGGTATTCGGAATGTCCACATCCAGTCCCGCCAGCCGGGCGCGGCATCACCGGAACACGACGGTCTTGTTGCCGTTCAGCAGCACGCGGCTTTCGGCGTGCCAGCGGATCGCGCGGGCAAGGACGATGTTTTCGATGTCGCGCCCGGCTGCCGCCAGCTGATCGGGCGGCATCGCATGATCGACGCGGATCACCTCCTGCTCGATGATCGGGCCTTCATCGAGATCGGCGGTCACATAATGGGCGGTCGCGCCGATCAGCTTCACGCCATGGGCATGCGCCTGGTGATAGGGGCGCGCGCCCTTGAACCCCGGCAGGAAGCTGTGATGGATGTTGATCAGCCGTCCGGCAAAGGCCGCGCACAGCGCCGGGGACAGGATCTGCATATAGCGCGCGAGCACGATCAGCTCGGCCCCGGTCGCCGCCGCCAGATCGCTGAGCTGCCGTTCGGCCGCCGCGCGCCCGTCCGGCGTCACCGGCAGGTGATGAAAGCCAAGTCCCCTGGCCGCCACCAGCCCTTCCCAGTCGCGGTGATTGGAGACGATGCCGACAATCTCCACCGGCAGATCGCCGATGTCGCGGCGGTAGAGCAGGTCGTTCAGGCAATGGCCCGGGCGCGACACCAGGATCAGCGTGCGCGGCCGGTCGGCGGCGGCGCGGACCGCGACCGACATGCCATATTGCCCGGCGACCGGTGCCAGCGCACCGCGCAAGCCGTCGCGGCCAAGCGACGGGCTTTCGATGACGATGCGCATGAAGAAGCGGCGTGTCTGCTGATCCCCGAACTGGGCGGATTCGACGATGTTGCAGTCGAGCCCGTGCAGCAACCCGCCAACCGCGCCGACAATCCCCGGCCGGTCCGGGCAGTGGATGGTCAGCACCAGCCGCGCGGTCATCTCAATCGTCCCGGAACGCGCGCCGGAAGCTGTCGGAGACCGGTTGCAGGAAATATTGGAACAGCGTGCGCGGGCCGAGCTTGACGAACACCTCGGCCGGCATGCCCGACACCAGCTTCAGCCCGGTCACGCGCCGCAGCTGATCGGCATCGAGCAGGATCTCGGTCTCGTAATACAGCGTCCGGGTCTGTTCGTCCCAGGTGGCGTCGGCGGCGACGCGGCGCACCTGCCCGCGCAGCAGCGGGATCACCCGCGCCTTGAACGGCGTCAGCCGGACCTCGGCGTCAAGGCCGGCGGCGACCACGTCGATGTCGGACGCCTTCAGCCGGGCGACGACGACCATCGGTTCGTTGGTCGGCACGATGTCGAGGATCGGCTGGCCGGCACCGATCACGCCACCCGGCGTGACGATGCGCAGCCCGACGACCTTGCCGTCGACCGGCGCGACCACCTGTCGCCGCTGGCTGATGTCGCGCCCGGCGATCAGCTTCTGCCGCGCGCTTTCCAGCTCGGCGCGCACCGCGCGCTGTTCGAGCGCCGCGTCGCTGGTCAGCTGGCCGCGCAGAAACGCCATTTGCGCCTGGTTTTCGGCGATCGCCTTGTTGGTGCGGCCGGCGGCCCCGACCAGCTGGCTGCGCTGGCCGGCAATGCTGGTCGCCTGACGCTGCAGCGCGAGCAGCCGGGATTCGCGCTCCAGCCCCTCGGCGACAAGCGTGCGGACCTTGCCGATCTCGCCATCGAGCAGGCGGCTCTGGTCGTCGAGCGCGCCGATCTGGGCAGTGGCGCTGCCGAGCTCCGCACTCGCCCCGCCGACGCGCTGGCGGATGATGTCGATCTGCCCGGCCAGCGCCGCGCGCCTGGCGCGGAAAGCGGCGTCGGACGCGGCGATGATCGCGCGCACCGCCGGATCCCCGGCCCGTGCGGTCAGCTCGGCGGGATAGGTGATGGCGGCTGCGCCCGCCCGCTCCGCGCTCAGCCGCGCATCCTGGGCCAGCAGGCTGTCATAGCCGGCCTGAAGCGCGCTCTGCTGCGCGCCCGACTGGGTGTCGTCCAGCAGGACCAGTGGCTGGCCCGCGCGCACCTGTTCGCCCTCGCGGACCAGGATGCGCGACACGATCCCGCCTTCCAGATGCTGCACCGTCCGCCGCCCGCCGCCATCGGCGCGCACCAGGCCGGTGGCGACGGCCGCGCCCTCAAGCGGGGCGAGCACCGACCAGATGATGAAGATGCCGGCAAACATCGCGAGCGCGGCATAGCCGATCCGCAGCGCGCGGCGGTTGCGCGGGGCAAGGTCCGCGATCTCGGCACCGCGGAACAGCGATGCCAGTTCGGGGCTGCGGAAGATCGGGGGTGCGTTCATGTCCGCCTCTCAGCTGGTGACGACGGGTTCGCCCGGGCCGTGAACGGCGGCGGCGGGAACGATGGCCGGGGTGCTGGCCGGGGCGCGGACCGGCGCGCGGGGGCCGCCCAGTTCGTGCAGGATCTGCGCCGCCGGCCCGAACTTCGTCACCCGCCCGTCCTGCAGCACCAGGATCTTGTCGGCCAGCTGCAACAGGTTCGGCCGGTGCGACACAACGACCGTCGTCACCCGCCGGCGCTTCAGATCGGTGAGCGCGCGCGCCAGCGCCGCATCGCCCTGGGTGTCGAGGCTGGCATTGGGTTCGTCGAGCACGACAAGGCGCGGGTCGCGGAACAGCGCGCGCGCCAGCCCGACGCGCTGGCGCTGGCCGCCCGACAGCTGCCCGCCGCCTTCGCCCAGCACCATGTCATAGCCGTCGTCAAACTCAAGGATCATCCGGTGGCAGTCCGCCGCGATCGCCGCCTTGATCACCTCCTCGGGCAATGCCTGCTGGTCGAACCGGGCGATGTTGAGCCGGACCGATCCCGGCAGCAGCTCGACATCCTGCGGCAGATAGCCGACCCGCGGGCCGAAATCGCCGCGCGACCAGTCGAACGTGTCCGCCCCGTCCAGCCGGACATGCCCCTGCACCGGCTTGAGCACCCCGACCAGCAGCCGGGACAGCGTCGTCTTGCCCGATGCCGACGGCCCGATGATCGCCAGCATTTCGCCGGCGCTCAGGCGGAAATCGACGCCCTTCAGAATGGGGGTGCCGACGCCCGGTGCCATGAAGGTCACGCGGTCGACCACCAGATCGCCCTGCGGCTTTGGCAGCACCATGTCGGAACGGCGGATGGCGGGCAGCGCGCAGAACCTCTCCAGCCGCTGAAACGCCTGGCGGGCGAGCACGAACTGCTTCCAATAGCTCATCGAGGCGTCGATGGGTGCCAGCAGCCGCGCCACGATGATCGTGCCCGCGATCATCGCGCCGCCGGTGATCTGCAGATCGATGACCAGCAGCGCACCCGCGCCCAAAAGCAGGATCTGGATCATCTGGCGGACGAGCTTGGCTGCGGCGACGGCGCGGATCGACAGCCGGTTCGTTCGCTCCGCCGCCTCGATCTCGGCCGTATAGCCGGTCGCCCAGTGCGTGACCGTCCGGTCCGCCATGCCCATCGCGTCGATCACCTCGCTGTTGCGCATCAGGCTTTCGGCGAACTGCATGTTGGCATTTGCCAGCGCCGCGTTTTCGCGCACCCGGTTGCGCGTCGCGCGTTCGTTGTAGAGCGCAAGGGCGAACAGCGCGACCGCGCCGATCGTCGCGATCACCCCGAACCAGACATGCAGCAGGAAGATCGCGGCCAGGTAGAGCGGCACCCACAGCATGTCGATCAGGTGGAACACCGTCGGCGTGGCGGCGAAGCCCTTGACCGTGTTCAGTTCGCGCAGCACGTCGAGCTGGCGGCCGGCGATCACCAGCCGCTGTTCAAGCGCGCGCGCCAGCAGCCGCGAACCCAGATGATCGGCGAACCAGCCGGCGGTGCTGTTGGCCACCGCCTGCCGCACCCCTTCCAGAACGGCGCTCAGCAGGATCGCCAGCGACACCGCAAGCGTCAGGAAGATCAGCGTGTCCCGGCTCTGGCTGGTCAGCACGCGGTCATAGACCTGCATCATGTAGAGCGACGTGCTGAGCGTCAGCAGGTTGATGATGCCCGAAAACACGATCACCCGGCGCAGCGCGGCGCGGCACGGCCGCAGCAGCGGGGCGAGGGGGCGTTCCGGGGACGGCCGGGGGCGGGGATGGATCATCGGCCCTGCTCCATTGCAAGGATGGCGGCGGACCGGATCGGCGGCGCGAGGCCATAGACCAGCCGGGCGAGTTCGAGCTGGCGGTGAACGCCAAGCTTGTTGCGTACCCGTTTCAGATAGGTCCGCGCGGTTTCCTCGGTCAGCCCGATCCGGCGGGCGGCATCCGACAGGCTGTCCGTCGCCAGAAACGCCTGCAGGAAACGCTGTTCGGACGGCAGCAGGCCGAGCGCGCCGAGCATTTCGCCCGGCGTGTCCGGGCGGTGCGGGTCGAGGATCAGCAGCATCGCGCAGCCGTCCGCCGCCGGCGCGAGCGTCGGGCTGCCGGGAACCACGACCGCCAGTCGCCAGTCATCGACCGGATCGCCGATGCGGAAACAGCTGTGCGCCCCGTCTCCGCCGGGTGTGCCGCAGGCGCGGCGGATCGCCTCGCGCAGCGCATTGGTCTGCCCCTGTCGCGGACAGGCGATCCGGCCATTCGCCGCCTGCACGACAAAGCCGCGCCCGGCGAGCATCTCGCGCGCGCTTTCGTTGGCGAACAGCACCGTCCCGGCCTGGTCGGTCAGGATCATCGCGACCGAGACCTGATCGAACATCGCGGTCAGCCGGGCGAGCTGGCGGCCGCGATGGCTGGATTCGGCGCTGGCGAGCGCCGCGTCCTGAAACAGCGGGATCGCGTCCAGCACCTGCCGTTCCACCGCCGCGGTGAACGGACCGGCATCGGCGGTGCGCAGCAACAGCCCGGCCAGCGCGCCGCCCGGCCCGGCCGCGCGGATGACCGCGCCATAGGCGAAACGGGCGAGCAGCTGGCTCGTCTCCGCGCTGCCGGGCTGGACCGACGGGGTCTGCCACAGGCGCGCCTCGGGCCGCACGATCTGGATCAGCGGCAGGGTGAAGCTGGTGAACGGGCTGCCCGGAAACTCGTGCCAGATCCGCTCGGCCAGCCCGATCAGCGATGCGGCGCGGCGCGCGTCCTGCTGAAGCTCGTCCAGCCCGATGATGTAAAGATACCGCCCTGCACAGGCCCCGCCCGGTTCGCAGGCCCCGCTCGTTTCGCAGGAGATGACCGCCGCCTTGATGCCGAGACCCGACAGGAAATCGCGCCAGCCCGCCCGGGCGTTCAGCGTCGACTGAAATCCGTCAGGGATCCCGTCCGGACATGATGCGGCCGCCGATGGCAGGTTGCAGGCAGTATCCACCGTGCATGAACCCCTTGCTGTTTCAGTATTTTATTTGAAATATTATGTTATTGTTTCGCTGCTGCGACCGTATGTCTGGAATATCGATGTAAATAATGATTTCCGGAAAATGACAGTGCTGCCAAGGCCGGGATTTGGGCTTTGTTAGTTTTGCAGGTCTGTCGGCTCTATTGTGGAATATACGAATACAGGCGCCGGGCGGCGCCTTTTATGTCCCCGTTCAGGGATTTCGGGCCTTTTTCCGTGACCATGATCGAACCGCCGGAGTGCGGATCACGGCGCGGGTCGCAGGGTGCGCAACGGCCCGGTTTCCGACCGCGATGAAAGGGGTATCGAACATGCTGGATGGCCTGCGCCTGTTCGCTGCGGCGGGAGCCGCTCTGGTCGCAACCGCCGGTGCCGGGACGGCGCGGGCACAGGACGCCGACATGGCGGCGCTTGCCGACGATATGCTGGCCACCAATCCGACGGTGCTTGCCCAGCGCGCCGCCGTCGACGCGCTCGCCGCCCGGCTGCGGGCGGCGCAGTCAGGCTATCTGCCGTCATTGCAGGCCAATGCGCTGTCGCAGCGGCGGCAGCTGACCATTCATGGCGGGCGGGCGACCAGAGCTTCACCATCGGGCAGGTGGATGTCGAGGCGCGGCTGCCGCTGTTCGACGGGTTCCGGACGCCCAATGCCGTGCGGCAGGCGCAGGCCGAACTCGAATCGGGGCGCGCCGCGCTCGAGGCGACGGTCCAGCAGGTGCTGCTCGACCTGCTGACCGCGGCCGCCGACGCCCACCGGGACCGTCGCATCCGCGCATTTGCCGAGGAGCAGGCGCGCGCGGTTGCCGACCGGCTCCAGTCGACATCGCGGCTGCTTGAGCTGCGCGAAGCGACGGTGACCGACCAGAGCCAGGCACAGGCGCGACTCGCGGTGTCCGAGGCCAATGTGCTGGCGGTCGAGGAGGCGGTCGCCGCCAGCGCGGCGGCGTTCGCGGCGGTGGCCGGCCGCCCTGCGCTGGTCGTTCCGGCGCTGCCGGACCTGCCGCCGATCCCGCCCAATCTCGACGAAGCACGGCAGCTGGCCGAATCGAGCCCGGTGGTGCGCGCCGCGCGCGGCACTGCCGCCGCCGCGCAAAAGGCCGTGGATGTCGCCCGCGGTGCGTTTGCGCCGCAGGTCGATCTGGTCGGCGGCTATGAGTTTCTGACCGGCGGCGTCGCCAATCTGTTCATCGGGCGGCTGCCCAATGACCGATCGGCGGTTTATGGCGGCGTCGAGCTGCGCGTGCCGCTGTTCCAGCAGGGGCGCGAATATGCCGAGCTGGCGCGTGCGCGCGCGGTGCGGGCGCAGCGCCAGCAGCAGATCGCCGCCTCGCTGCGCGAAACGGTGCGCGACGTTGAGACCGCCTGGGCGCGCTGGACGGCGGCAACCGGCACCATCGCCGCCGCGCACCGGGCGGTGCTGGCCCAGGAACAGGCGGCGCAGGGGGTGCGGCGGGAAGCCGTTGGCGGCGGTTCGCGCACGCTGATCGACGTGCTCGATGCCGACAATGAACTGCTGGCGGCGCGCGCGGCGATGGAGCGCGCCGTGCGCAACGAATATGTCGCGCGCGCCACCGTGCTGGCCGCGACCGGACGGCTGGCGCTGAAGCGCCCCGCTGGCGGCAGCGCGCGCCTCGACACGGTGCCCGCTGCTCCCATTCGGGGACAGTCAAGCAACTGAAAACTATTGCGGATTGTCCCCATCAAGGAATGTCGGGGCGTCCGGTTCGATCCTAGTTCAGCGGTGTGAGGGCGTCCCGCTCTCATCCGGGGCGATGGTCCTGAACGGCCGGCTCCGGCCCAAAGACGGAGGATCGACATGGTAGCTCCAACTGCGCCCAAGGCGGCAACCGCGCGCGCCCAGGTGATCGGCACCGCCCTTGCCGAAACCATCGACCTGATGACCAGCAACACGACGGCGGCGCTGCCCTATAACGCCCGCGCCGGCGGCGGGGACGACCGGGTTTTCGGCAACAATCTGGACAACGACCTGTATGGCGATGGCGGCAACGACGTCGTGATCGGCCGCCACGGCAATGACCGTGTGGAAGGCGGTGCCGGCAACGACACGCTGGTCGGCGACAATGCCTCGTTCGTCGTGCTCGGCCCGGGCAATGCCGTCTGGCAGGGCTGGACCAGCCCGGCGACGGCAATGACACGCTGCTCGGCGGCCTTGGCAACGACACCGCCTGGGGCGGCGGCGGCCATGACTTCATCCATGGCGGTGCCGGCAACGACACGCTGCACGGCCAGTCGGGCGACGACCGGATCGTCGGCGGCGACGGCGACGACACCGGCAATGGCGGAACCGGCAATGACGATCTGTTCGGTCAGGCCGGGGCCGACACGCTGAACGGCGATGCCGGCGATGACTATATCGAAGGCGGCCTGAACGCCGTGGGCGTCGACACGCTGAATGGCGGCGACGGCAATGACGTGATCTTCGGCGACAATGGCCACAGCTTCGGCGTCACCACCACCGCCAATATGGGCGCGGGCAACGGCACCAACCCGGTCGGCGGGCGCGAGCCCGACGGCTTCGCCTATAATGCCGACGGCGAATATGACCCGTCGCAGGGCAATGCCGATGTCATCAATGGCGGCAATGGCGACGACCAGGTGTTTGGCCAGGGCGGCGATGACCGGATCAGCGGCGGCGCCGGCAACGACCTGCTGTGGGGCGATGACGGCAACGACACCATGTCCGGCGGCACCGAGGACGATCAGCTCGACGGTGGCGAAGGCAATGACGTCATGGACGGGGATGACGGCAATGACGAGCTGGACGGCGATGCCGGCGAGGATCTGATCCGCGGCGGTGCCGGCAACGACTTCGTCCAGGGCGGTGCCGACAATGACACCGTGTTCGGCGGCACCGGCGACGATGTGCTGAACGGCGACGATGGCGAGGACAATGTCCAGGGCGAGGCCGGCAACGACGTGATCACCGGCGGCGTCGGCAATGACGTGCTCGACGGCGGCGATGGTGACGACACGATCATCGGCAATGGCGATCCGTTCTTCGACCCGACCGATCTCAGCACCAGCGACGATGACACGATCAACGGCGGCAACGGCAACGACACCATTTATGGCGAGACCGGTGACGACACGATCGATGGCGATGCCGGCAACGACTATGTCGAAGGCGGCGACGGCGATGATGACATTTTCGGCGACACCGGCGACGACACGCTGCTCGGCGGCAACGGCGCCGATGACATCGATGGCTGGACCGGCGACGACGATATCGACGGCGGTGCCGGCAATGACGTGCTGAACGGCGGCGACGGCGAGGACAGGATCCTCGGCGGGACCGGCAATGACGTCATCGCGGGCGGGGACAATGACGATCTGCTGGCCGGCGAACTGGGCAGCGACACCATGACCGGCGGGTCCGGCGACGACACCCTCTATGGCGACAATCTGTTCGACACGGTCGGCATCGTCGGCAACGCCGACACGATGGACGGCGGTGACGGCAACGACCTGATGTGGGGCGGCGGCGGTGCCGACACCATGAACGGCGGTGACGACGACGACACCATGTATGGCGACTATGGCAACGACACCATGCGTGGCGGCGACGGCGACGACTATTTGGAAGGCGAGAATGGCAATGACAGCCTGACCGGCGGCGAGGGGGATGACATCCTCTCCGGCGGGACCGGCAAGGATGCGTTCAACTTCGACGAGACCGGGTCGAGCAGCGGCTATGGGCTCGACCTGATCGTCTCGCCGACGGGCGGCCGCGACTTCAGCCTCTCGAACCGCGACCAGATCGTCTATGACGTCGATAGCGGCTTCGATCCGGACTCGGACCTGACCGTGCTGACCGACGACTGGGACGGCGATGGCGACGCGCTCGACGTGCTGATCGCCGGCCCCAACGGCATCGTCATCATCGAGGATTTCTGGGCGCAGGCGGATGCCTTCAACCAGAGCCTTGCTGCTGCCGGCTTCTATGATTCGGTGGATGCCATCAACAGCTACAGCCAGGGCAATGCAGGATACGACATGATCGTGTTTTCCTGATCGGTTCCAGCTGTTTTCGCGTTCATCCGGCCAGACAAAGGCCCCTGACCCCTTGGGCACCAGGATGACCGGATGGACCTCTGCACTGGGGAAGTGGCGGGCCGCCGTCACTTCCCCTTTTTCTGTCTTTTGCCGGCCCGTCTCAGGCCCGCGCGCGTCCCCGGCTGGGGATATCGCCGGGCGGTGATCGCCGCCACTCTGCTGCCGACCGCGACGACGAGATTGCGGATAACAGCCGGCCCGCACGGGCCGGATGCAGAGAGAAGGCCACAAGATGGTCACCGACCCCGTGTCGGTTGGTCCGGTGCTCCTGGTCAGACTGGTGGGGCTGTCGGACAAACCGAAGCTGCCGATGGCGCGGCCGCCCGGCAGCACCGCCAGTGCCGATGCCGTGCCGGCTCCCGCCGGGCTCGCGGACGTGACGCCGCCGCTGATCGGCCCCGACCTTGCCGATCGCGGCGCGCCGGCGCGGCCGCCGCGCGGCGCAGCGGCGCCGCTGGCCGGGGCGGGGAACGCGATGCTGCGCCCCGCAGCCCTCGATCCCGCCGCGCGGCTGCCGCAGCCGCCGGGCGACCGTGACCCCGATCCCGATCCCGACCCGGCTGACCCGCCGCCCGCTGCGCCGGATGCGGACTCACCCGCCGCTCCGCAGCTGCCGGACCCGCCGGAGCCAGGCCTGCCACCGGAGCCCGACATGGCCGCGCCGCCACCCGCGCCCGATCCCGTCCCGGCACCGGTTCCAGCCCCCAGCCCAGCGCCAGGGCCAACTCCGGCTCCGCTCCCCTCGACCGATCCCCCGAACGCGCCGGACCCGGTGCCCGGTCCGGCCCCGTCCCCGTGCCGGCGGTCCCTGCGATCCCCGACCCTGCACCGCCGCCCGCACCGCAGCTTCCCGATCCGCTGCCGACGCCCTCGCCGACGCCGGCACCGGCACCGGCACCCGATCCCGTGCCGGGGCCGACCCCCGCACCACCGCCACCACCACCACCACCACCACCACCACCTCCTCCTCCTCCCGACCCCGATCTGCCCGAGGATGCGCCGACCGAGGATCCGGTCGTCGACCAGCCCGAGCCGGTCGAACATGTCGGCGGCGACGGCGACGATGATCCCGGCCGCTTCGCCGCGCCCGTGCTGCTGTTCGGTCGCGGCGGTGCCGATCTGCTGACCGGATCGGGCTTTGACGACCGCATCGACGGGGGCAGCGGTGATGACCGCATATCCGGCCTTGGCGGTGCGGATTATCTGCTCGGCGATGACGGGGCCGATCATCTCGACGGCGGCGACGGGGCCGATTTCCTGCGCGGTCAGGCCGATGACGACCGGCTGGCCGGCGGGGCCGGTGACGATGTGCTGACCGGCGACGATGGCGATGACGCGCTGGACGGCGGCGCGGGGCTGGACTGGCTGTGGGGCGGCAGCGGTGATGATCTGCTTGGCGGCGGGGCGGGTGCCGACCTGCTGTTCGGCGAGGACGGGGACGACCGCCTCGATGGCGGCAGCGGCCGGGATCTGCTGGCGGGCGGGGCCGGGGCCGATCTGCTCGTCGGCGGCGCGGGGCACGACCATGCATCGCTGAGCCTCGCGGAGCTTGAAGCGCTTGGCGACGACATCGCGGACTGGCCGCTGATCTGGCCCGGCGGCCTGTTTGGCGGCGCGGGCGACGATGTTCTGGACGGCGGCAGCGGCGATGACAGCCTGGCCGGCGGCACCGGCGACGACCGCGCATCGGGCGGCACCGGTGCGGACATGATCGCCGGGCAGGACGGCGATGACGATCTGGACGGCGGCGCGGGCGACGATGTGCTGAGCGGCGGGGCGGGCGATGACGCGCTCAGCGGCGGCGACGGCGATGACCGGCTGACCGGCGGCGCGGGACGCGATGCGATTGCCGGCGGCACCGGGGCCGATCATGCCGAAGGCGGCGATGGTGACGATCATCTGGCCGGCGATGACGGTGATGACATGCTCGACGGCGGCGCGGGGCAGGACTGGCTTGACGGCGGGCAGGGGGACGACCGGCTGTCCGGCGGGGGCGGCGATGACCGGCTGTTCGGCGGATGGGGGAATGATGTCCTGCACGGCGGCGACGGCAATGACTGGCTGTATGGCGGGGCCGGGGACGATGTGCTGACCGGCGGCACCGGCAAGGACCGTTTCGTGTTCGACCTCAGCGCGCCGTTCGGCGACGATGTCATCACCGGCATCAGCCCGCCCAACCGCGACACCATCCTGTTCGATGTCGACGATCCCCGCGCCTTTGACCGCGCTCTGGTCACGGTCAGCTATGATCCCGTCGCGATGCTGATCATCCTGCACATTGCCGGGCTGGGCAGCGTCGCCTTGCCCGATTTCAGCTTCGGCGCGCTCGAAGATCTGGGCGCGACCGGCGTTGAGGACATCAACCAATGGTCGCGCGGTCTGGCCGATTATGACGTGATCGGTTTTTTCTGACCATGCGCAGCCGGACGCCCCGAAAGGCCCATCCGCGATGATCGCCGCCCTGTTCGCCCTGCTGCCCGCGCTCGCCCTGCCGCTCGACTGCCAGCCGGGCCGGACCTGCTGGATCCAGAAATATGTCGATGTCGATCCCGGACCGGGGCGGACCGACTATCGCTGCGGCCCGGTGACGACCGACGGGCATGACGGCGTTGATTTCCGCATCCCCGGCCTGACCGCGATGATGCAGGGCGTGCCGGTGACCGCCGTTGCCGCCGGCACGGTGCTGCGCATCCGCGACGGCGTCGCCGACCGGCCGGTGGGCGTCGGCGGACCGTCCGTCGCCACGGCTCAGGCGGCCGGCAATGCCGTCATCATCGATCATGGCGATGGCTGGGAAAGCCAGTACAGCCATTTGCGCCGGGGCAGCGTGTCGGTCCGGCCCGGCGACACGGTGCGGGCGGGGGACGCGATCGGCCTGGTTGGCCTGTCGGGCGAGACCGAATATCCGCATCTTCATTTCGCGCTGCGCCACCATGGCCGGCCGGTCGATCCCTTTGCCGGCACCCCTGCGCCCGCCGCATGCGGCACCGGCCCCGCCCGCCCGCTCTGGACCGGGGCGGTGCTGGCCGGTTTTCGCTATGTGCGCGGCCAGCCGGTCCGTTTCGTGCTGACGACCGCGCCCGCACAGCCGCCGCTGATCGACGATGCGCCGCCGCCGTCCCGCACCGCGCCGCTGGTCGGGCTGGCCGAGCTGATCGGACCTGATCCCGGGCAGGAGGTGCTGCTGGAACTGATCGGTCCCGGTGACAGGCTGCTGGCGCGCCGCACCGTCCGGCCCGACCGGCCCTATCTCGTCTGGGCTACCCATCTGGGGCTGCGCGCGCCGGCCGGCGGCTGGCCGCCCGGGCGCTACCGCGCGCGCCTGTCGGTGCGCGCCGGGGACGCCATTCTGTCCCGCATGGAGGTCGCGGCGTTGCTGCGCTGAGAGCGGGGCGTGTTCGTAGACTCCGCAATTGAGCCCGCCCGCCACCGGCCTCTAAGCTGCGTCCATGCAGCACGGTCGACGTGCGGGGTCGGCGGTGCGGTGCCTGACCGGGATGGCCGGATGCAGGGCCGCCGCGAAAGGAACCGGCGATGAGCAGGAACTGGGTACCCAAACGGATTGGCGGCATCGACGTGCCAAAGCCCTGGCGTCGCGCGGGCCGCAATCTGGCGCGGCTGTTCAACCAGCCCTTTGTCGCCGCGCTTGTCGCGCCGGCGATCGTCGCCGGTGCCACGGCAGCGGTTCGCAGCCCGCGTGTGCGCGGCGTCTGTTCCTGCGCCGCAACCAGGGCCCGCCAAGCCCTGCACATCCAGACCGAGCCGAAACTCCAGTAAGCTTGGCCGGTAAGGCCGGCCAATGACGCCGGCCCGGCCGACGCGGCCGCGCGCGTCCGACCGAGCATAGTGCCGATGCCCCCCGGGGCTTGACGGCAAGGTCGCACGCGGAAGGAGCCGGCGGCAGTGGGCGAAGACGAGCTGGAGCGGATCGAGCGGCAGATCGCCGATGCGGCGAGCGTGGAGCTGGCCGCGATCCTGTTCGCCACGCTCGTCCGCTTCGCCGAACTCGGCGCCCCGGCAGAGCGCGCGTTCGACCGGCATCTGCACATGGCCGCGCGGATCATGCCGGAGCTGCGCGTGCAGGCGTCGGCGGCGATCGGCCGGCTGCTGGCCGGCAGCGGGGCGGGCTGAACGCGGCAGTCGCTGGCCCCACGCGCTGGCCCCCCACGCGCTGGACCCCACGCGCTGCCCGCCGTCTCCGGACGGCCGCCTACTGCCCCATCAGGCGATAGCCGATGCCCATTTCGTTGACGATGATCGCCGGGCGGGCGGGATCCTCTTCCAGCTTCTGGCGCAGCTGGCGGATGACGCTGCGCAGATATTCGACACGCTTGTCATGCTCGTGCGGCCATGCGGCGTCGAGGATGCGCTTGTGGATGACGACACGGCCGGGGGCGAGCGCCAGCTGGGTCAGCACCTCATATTCCTTGCGCGTCAGATGCACCTCCGCGCCCGCCCGGGTGACGATGTGCCGGGCCAGATCGATGGTCACGTCGCCGGCCTGGACCGGCCCGTGCGCGCCCTGCGCCGCCATGCGGCCGCGCAGCGCGGCGCGCACCCGCGCCAGCAGCTCGTCGCTGTCGAACGGCTTGGTGACATAATCATCGGCACCCAGATCGAGCGCGGCGACCTTTTCGTCCGTCCCCTCGCGCGCCGAGACGACCAGCAGCGCGGCGGTGCTTCTGGTCTTGAGCAGGGGGATAAGCTCGATCCCGTCCCGGTCCGGCAGGCCGAGATCAAGCAGGATCGCCTCTGGCCGTTCATGATTGACGAGCGCCAGCGCGTCGCGCGCCGTCTGTGCTTCGACGACGCGGTAGCCGGCGCGTTCGAGCGCCCCGCGCAGCAGGCGGCGGATCGGCGCTTCGTCATCGACGATCAGGATGCGCTGTCCGGTCATGGCTCGCTCTCGGGCATTTCGCGGACCACCAGCCTTTCGGGGAAGTGCAGCGTAAACCGGGCGCCGGTCAGGTCGCCGGTCAGGTCGTCGCGGTTCGACGCCGCAACATCCAGCCCCATCGCTTCGGCAAAGCCCTTGACGATGGCAAGGCCCAGCCCCGTGCCTGACGCCGAACGGTCCGATCCCTCAAGCCGCTTGAAGGTGTCGAACACCTCCGCCTCGCGCCCCGGCGGCAGGCCCGGCCCCTCGTCGAGGATCGCCAGCGTCAGCCCGCCATAGCGCCGTTCGCCCCGGATCGCGATCGGCCGGCCGGGCGCGCCGTAACGGCCGGCATTGTCGAGCAGGTTGAGCAGGCAGTGATGGAAAAGCTGCGGATCGACACGGACCAGCGGCAGGCTGGGCGGCACCTGCAGGTCGATCGGGTGACCGTCCAGCACGCGGCGCGCATCATGCACGGCGGCGGCGACCGCATCGGTCAGGTCGATCGCCTCGACATTGAGCCGCAGGGCACCCGCCTCGACCCGCGCCATGTCGAGCAGATTTGCGACGAACCGGTTCAGCCGGTTGGCCTCGGTCTCGATCGTGTCGATCAGCTCCGGGGTGACCTCGCGGCGCAGCTGCGCGGCGGCGGCGAGCACGGAGGTGAGCGGCGTGCGCAGATCATGGCTGACCGACGACAACAGCGCGCCGCGCAGCCGGTCGCGCACGCGCACCGTGTCGACATCGCGCATCTCCGCCTCCAGCCGCAGCCGTTCCAGCGCCAGCGCCGCCTGATCAAGCTGCCCCACCAGCTGCGGCAGCTGGTCCGACCGGAACGGGCCGGTGCCGTCGTCGCGGGCAAAGCCGATCACCGCGAGCACGCGCTCGCCGGCCTTGAGCGGATGGAACAGCCAGTCCGAGGCCGCGAGCGTGGCCGAACCCCGCCCGGCAGGCTGGCCGGTGTCGAGCACCCACCGCGCCGCCGCCAGTTCCATCGTCTCGACCCGGATGTCGGGATCGCTCGACGCCTGCACGACCAGCCCGGCCTCGCCGGGTTCGAGAAGGACGGTGCGCACGTCGAAGAAGCGGCCAAGCTCGCCGCAGATCAGTTTCTGCACCTTGCCCCGGTCGCTTTCGGCGGTCAGCATGCGCAGAAAGCCCGCCTGCGCCGCGTTGGTCCGCGCGCTCGATGCGGCCAGATCGGCCTGGTTGCGCACGCGCGACGCCAGCTGGCTGGTCAGGCTGGCCACCCCCAGCAGCACGAACACCGACACCAGATTGGCCGGATCGCCGATGGTCAGCGTGCCGGTCGGCGGGATGAAGAAGAAGTTGTAGGCAAGCGCCGAGGCAAGACCCGCGAACAGGCCGGTGCGCAGGCTGTAGAGGCTGGCCGCGGCCATCACCGGGACCAGATAGAGCATCCCGACATTGCCGATGTTGAGATAGCTGGCGAGCGCAAGGCTGAGCAGCGTCACGATGCCGACCAGCAATGTGGCGACGATATAGCCGGTCGCGACCGTGCCCCGACCGTCGGCCTGGTCGCGCGTGCCGGCGGTGCGCGCTGCCCGGCCGCGTGGCTGCGCGGCTGGGTCCATCGGCAGGACATGGACGGCGACGCCCGGCGTCTCGCGCACCAGCCGGTCGACGACCGAGCCGTGGCGCAGCTCGAACCAGCGCGACCGCGCCGATTTGCCGACGATCAGCTGCGTCGCGCGCGCTTCGCTGGTCACCGCCTTCAGGCCGTCGACGACATTTTCGGCCGGCACGGTCATCACATTGCCGCCCAGCCGGGCGGCAAGGTTCAGCGTCGCGGCGGTGCGCTGATGGGCCTCGGCATCGAGCGTCCGGGTCCGCGCGGTTTCGATATAGGCGGCGGTCCAGGGCGCGCGCTGCGCATCGGCCATGCGCTTGGCCGCCCGCACCAGCCCGTCGGCACCGGGCAGTTCGCTGACGGCGACGACGATCCGTTCGCTGCCGGCCCAGGTGCCGCCCAGCGCATTGGCGCGCACATGTTCGAGCATCTGCGCATCGACCGCCTGGGCGGCGCGGCGCAGCGCCAGCTCGCGCAGCGCCGACAGGTTCGATTTCGAGAAGAAGTGCGACAGCGCCCGGGTCGCTTCCTCGGGCAGATAGACCTTGCCGTCGCGCAGCCGCTCGATCAGCTCGTCGGGGGCAGGTCGACGACCTCGATCTCCGCCTGTTCCAGAATGCTGTCCGGAACCGTCTCGCGCACCCGGACCTTGGTGAACGAGGCGACGACATCGTTCAGGCTTTCGACATGCTGGATGTTGAGCGTCGAATAGACGTCGATGCCCGCCGCCAGCAGCTCCTCGACATCCTGATAGCGTTTCGGGTGGCGGCTGCCCGGCGCGTTGCTGTGCGCCAGCTCGTCCACCAGCGCCAGCTGCGGGGCGCGCGCCAGCAGCCCGTCAATGTCCATTTCGGGCAGGCGGTGGCCCTGATAGTCGATCTCCGACCGGGGCAGCAGCTCGAACCCGTCGGCCATCGCCTGGGTGTCCTTGCGCCCGTGCGTCTCGACGACGCCGATCACGACATCGACGCCCGCATCGCGCCGCGCGCGGGCGTCGGACAGCATTTCGAACGTCTTGCCGACGCCCGGTGCCGCACCCAGGAAGATCTTCAGCCTGCCGCGCGCCTCGCGCCGCGCCTGGCGCAGCAGCGCGTCGGGGGATGGACGGTCGATGTCGGTCAACGGCGCTCCTGCCCGATGCGGTCGAGACTGAGATTGAGCATCAGCACATTCACCCGATCCTCCCCAAGGAAGCCGACCGGCCGCTCGATAGCGCGTTCGACAAGGCCGCGCACCTGCTGTTCGGGCAGGCCGCGCGCCGCCGCGACCCGGCGCACCTGAAGCAGTGCTGCGGCGGGCGAGACATGGGGATCAAGCCCCGAGCCCGACGCGGTCACCAGATCGGCGGGGACCGGCCCGGTCACGCCCTGATCGCGCAGCGCCCGCACATCGCCGCCCACCCGGTCGACAAGCGCCCGTGCCGCCGGGCCGAGATTGGAGCCGCCCGACGCGCGGCCGTCATAGCCCGTGCCCGCCGCCGACGGGCGCGGGTGGAAATAGCCGGCACCCTGAAAGGCCTGGCCGATCAGCGCCGATCCGACCGGGCGGCCATCGCGCGCGACAAGGCTGCCACCCGCCTGATGCGGGAAGATCAGCTGGCCGATCCCGGTCATCGCCAGCGGATAGGCGAGGCCGAGCAGCAGCGCGGACAGCAGGGTGAACACAAGCGCGGGGCGAAGCGCGGCGACGAGATCCTTGCCCATTGTCGATGCTCCTCAGGCAAGACCCAGGCCGGATACGGCCAGGTCGATCAGCTTGATGCCGATGAACGGGGCGACCAGCCCGCCCAGCCCATAGATGGCGAGATTGCGGGCGAGCAGCGGGCCGGCGCCCATCGGCCGATAGGCGACGCCGTTCAGCGCCAGCGGCACCAGCAGCGGGATGATCAGCGCGTTGAAGATGATCGCCGACAGGATCGCGCTTTCCGGGCTGGCCAGCCCCATGACGTTGAGCAGGCCGAGCGCCGGATAGAGCGCGACGAACATCGCCGGGATGATGGCGAAATATTTGGCCACGTCGTTGGCGACCGAAAAGGTGGTGAGCGCGCCGCGCGTCATCAGCAGCTGCTTGCCCAGCCCCACAATCTCGATGAGCTTGGTGGGATCGCTGTCGAGATCGACCATGTTGCCCGCCTCGCGCGCCGCCTGCGTGCCGGTGTTCATCGCCACGCCGACATCGGCCTGGGCGAGTGCGGGGGCATCGTTGGTGCCGTCGCCGCACATCGCCACCAGCCGGCCCTGCTGCTGCTCGCGGCGGATATAGGCGAGCTTGTCCTCGGGCGTCGCCTCGGCCAGGAAATCGTCGACCCCGGCCTCGGCGGCGATCGAGGCGGCGGTCAGCGGATTGTCGCCGGTGATCATCACCGTGCGGATGCCCATGCGCCGCAGCTCGGCAAAACGCTCGCGGACGCCGGCCTTGACGACATCCTTGAGCGCCACCGCGCCGAGCAGCCGGCCATCGCGCGCCACCGCAAGCGGCGTCATCCCCGCACGGGCGATCTCGTCGGTCATGCGGCGCAGCTCGGTCGCGGCCGCCGTCTCGGCGAGGCCGGGATTGGCCCGCAGCACCGAATCGACCGCGCCTTTCTGGATCAGGCTGCCATCGGCGCGGACGCCCGAAATCCGGGTCTGCGCGGTGAACGCGATCACCTCCGCCCCGTCCGGCAGCCGGGCATGGCCGATGTCGAAGCGTTCGCGCGCCAGCGTGACGATCGAGCGGCCCTCGGGCGTGTCGTCGGCAAGGCTCGCGAGCAGCGCGGCCTCGGCCAGTTCGGACACCGCAATGCCCGTGACCGGGCGGAACGCGCTTGCCTGGCGGTCGCCGATGGTGATCGTTCCGGTCTTGTCGAGCAGCAGCACATCGACATCCCCCGCCGCTTCGACCGCGCGGCCCGATTTGGCGAGCACGTTGAACCGCACCAGCCTGTCCATGCCCGCAATGCCGATTGCCGACAGCAGTGCGGCGATCGTCGTTGGAATGAGGGTGACGAGCAGCGCGGCCAGGATCGCGACCGGGATCGCGCCGCCGGCATAATGCGCAAAGCTGGGGATGGTCGCGACCGCGATCAGGAAGATGATCGTCAGGCCGACGAGCAGGATGGTGAGCGCGATCTCGTTCGGGGTCTTTTGCCGTTCGGCGCCTTCGACCAGCGCGATCATGCGGTCGAGAAAGCCCTGGCCGGGATCGACCGTCACCCGCACCATGATCTCGTCCGAAATCACCCGCGTGCCGGCGGTGACGGCGGAACGGTCGCCGCCCGCCTCGCGGATGACGGGCGCGGATTCGCCGGTGATCGCGGCTTCGTTGACCGAGGCGACGCCTTCGACCACCTCGCCATCGGCCGGGATCAGCTCGCCGGTCCGGACCTGCACCAGATCGCCCGCGCGCAGCTGGCTGGCCGGCACCTGTTCGGTGCGGCCGTTTTTCACCCGCATGGCGGTCAGTTCGGCCTTGGTCGCGCGCAGCGAGGCGGCCTGCGCCTTGCCGCGCCCCTCGGCCAGCGCCTCGGCAAAGGTGCCGAACAGGACGGTCAGCCACAGCCAGATGACAAGCTGGAGCTTGAAGCCGGTCGCAAGCGGATCCTGCCCGATCGCCAGCAGCACGGTCAGCAGCAGCGCGACCGCGGCGGTGACGAACATCACCGGGTTGCGGACCAGCTGGCGCGGGTCGAGCTTGCGGAGCGCATCGCCAAGGGCGGGGCCGATCAGTTCGGCGGTGAACAGGGTCTGTGTGCGAGCCATGATGGCCGTCCTCGATGGGGAAGGGGTGGGATCAGAGCAGCTGGCCGCGGATCATCGCCAGATGATCGGCGACAGGGCCGAGCGCGAGGCTGGGCAGGAAGGTCAGGCCGCCAAGCACCAGGATCAGGCCGACAAGCAGGCCGACCCAGAGCGGACCGGTGGTCGGGAACGACCCCGGACCCGCGGGCACATGCCGTTTCGCCGCCAGGCTGCCCGCGATCGCCAGCACCGGCAGGATCACGAAGAAGCGTCCGATCCACATCGCCACGCCCAGCAGCCCGTTATACCAGGGCGTGTTGGCGGACAGGCCGGCAAAGGCCGAGCCATTATTGCCCGTCGCCGAGCTGAAGGCGTAGAGCATCTCGCTGAAGCCGTGTGGCCCTTTGGCAAGCGGCCCGGCAAGCCCCGCCGGCGTGACCGCGCTCAGCGCCGTCAGCCCGAGGATCGACAGCGGCAGCACCGCAATCGCCAGCACCGCCAGCTTGACCTCGCGCGCGTCGATCTTCTTGCCGACATATTCGGGCGTGCGCCCGACCATCAGCCCGGCCACGAACACCGCCAAGATGCCGAACAGCAGAAAACCGTAGATGCCCGCGCCGACGCCGCCGACGATGATTTCGCCCAGCTGCATGTTGAGCATCGGCACCAGCCCGCCCAGCGCGGTGAAGCTGCCGTGCATGGCGTTGACGGCCCCGCACGAGGCGGCGGTGGTCACGACCGCGAACAGCGCCGATGCCGCCGCGCCGAAGCGGACTTCCTTGCCCTCCATGTTCGCGCCCGCCACGCCCAGCCCGGCGAGGTTCGGGTTGCCGGCGGCTTCCTGCCAATAGGTGACGCCCACCCCGGCCAGGAACAGCAGCGCCATCGCCGCCAGGATCGCCCAGCCCTGGCGGGTGTCGCCGACCGCCTTGCCGAACGTCCAGGTCAGCCCGACACCGATCACGAAAATCGACAGCATTTGCAGAAGGTTGGTCAGCGCCGTCGGATTTTCGAACGGATGCGCGGAGTTGGCGTTGAAAAAGCCGCCGCCATTGGTGCCGAGCATCTTGATCGCTTCCTGCGACGCGACCGGGCCGAGGCCGATCGTCTGCACCGCGCCCTCAAGCGTGGTCACATCGACCGATGCGGCGAGCGTCTGCGGCACGCCGCTTGCCATCAGGAACAGCGCATAGGCGATGCAGGCGGGCAGCAGCAGATAGAGCGTGATCCGCGTGACATCGGCCCAGAAATTGCCGAGCGTCGCCGACTGCCGCCGGGCAAAGCCGCGAAACAGCGCGAACGCGACCGCGATGCCGGTCGCCGCCGATACGAAGTTGTGGACGGCAAGGCCGAGCATCTGGGCCAGTGGCGACAGGCTTTCGCCCGCATAGCTTTGCCAGTTGGTGTTGGTGGTGAAGCTGATGGCGGTGTTGAAGGCCAGATGCGCATCCTGCCCGGCGGCTGCGCCGGGATTGAACGGCAGCACCGCCTGCAGCCTCAGCACCGCATAGGTCATCAGCAGCAGCACGAGGTTGAACACCAGCATGCTGACGCCGTAGCGGCGCCAGTCCTGTTCTGCGTGCGGATCGATGCCGGCCAGCCTGTAGCAACCGCGTTCGAGCGGTCCCAGCACCGCATGCAGCGGCGTGCGCCGCCCCTCGTAGAGCGCGAACAGCCACAGCCCGACCGGCTTGGCCAGTGCGAACAGAACAGCCATGAAGGCGAGGATCAGGAGCCAGCCCTGAATAGTCATGTGCGTGGTCCTAGAAGCGTTCGGGCCGCACCAGCACGGCCACGAGATAGACGAGCAGGGCGAGCGCGGTCAGCCCGGCGAGCCAGAGATCAAGGGTCATATGGGCACGCCCCTCAGGCCTGATCGCACAGCCGCACAAAGGCGAGCGTGAGAAGCAAAAGGCCGGCGAGCACGCCAAGCCAGAACAGATCGTCCATTCAAGACCTCCGATTACCAGCGCACCGAGATGCCGGCGTAGAGCTGGACGTCCGGCGTGGCTGCGTTCAGGCCGAAATTGCCGCCGACATCGAGCTGCAGCTCGTCGTTGAGCAGATGCGCGACGGCGAAATCGGCGGAATATTGGCGAATGGTGCCACCCGGGTCGAAGTTCTGCGCGGTCCACAGCTCGCCATAAAGGGTGGTCCGGCCGATCTGCTTGCCGATGTTGACCAGCCCGGTCAGCTGGACATGATGGCCGCGCCCGTCTGCATCACTCAGCAGGTCGAGCGATGGCACCACCGTCAGGGTGATGCTGCCCGGCAACGACAGATTGGCCGGCGCGATGATGCCGCCTTCCGCTTCGCGATTGCCGATGCCGCGCGGGGCAGTGGGCAGCTTCACATAGGGGATAAGCGAGAATTGCAGCGCCCGATCGGTCGGGGTGAAGCGCTGCTTGACGCGCAGAACCACATCGCCGACCCCGTCCGCCGTGGTGCGCACGCCGCCGGTCTCGGTGGTCACGCGCGCATAGGGCACCCAGGCGATGTTGACATCGGCGCTGTCGCTGATGCCGTATTTGAGCACCGGGCTGGTGAACAATTCCGCCTCGGTGGTGACGCCCCCGACGCTCAGCCGGCTATAGTTGTAGAGGTCGCTTTCCACCTGCCATTTGCCCTTGGGCACCGTGCAGGCAAAGTTCGACTTGGTCGGCCGGTCGGTGCAGATCGGCGCGTCGGGCGCGGAACTGGTCGGCACATTGTCGATGGGCTGGGCCGTCCGGGCAGATGCCGCCACTGGAAAGGCGGCAAGGGCGGTCGTGGCAAGCACCGCGCCGATCGAACGAACAAACACCATGTCTCACCTCGTGTCGCGTCGATGCGGCCTATGCGCGTGACGACGTGGCGGCAGCTTTAGCCGGCCCCGGCGCAGGAAAACGACAGGGCAAGACCGGCCGGGGCATAGGATTTTCATTGGAATCATGGAGCGGCGCCAAGCCGCTGGACGGCAGGCCGGTCGTGGCATAACCTGGATCAGCCAGTCTTCAACCGGCCCGGTGCCGTCCGGGACGGTCCTGAGCGGAAGGCAGCCGATGGACTTCATGGGGGTGTTGAAGTCGCTGGACCCGTTTCGCCATGGGGGCATGGCGATGCTGTGCTGCGCCCCGGCACCCTGCCTCCGCTGCGTCTTCATCTGTCATTCTGCCGTGCCGGCGACGGTTGCGGCCTTGCCCGGGCGGCGAGCGGCATGACGGCGGCGGGCCGCCGGCTGGCGCTGGCCGCCGCGATCGTTGCGGCCTGGCTGGCGATCACGCTCGGCGTGCCGCGCTTCCAGCTCACCGGCGAGATGTCGCTGCAGGAACTGGTGACCCGCGATGTTGCCTGGGGGGTGGCGGCGGCGGCGCTGTTCCTGATCGTCGCGGTCAGGCTGGCGGGCTGGCGCGATCTCGGCTTCCGCGCCCCTCGACCGCGCGGCTGGTGGCGGCTGTTGTGGATGCCGGCGCTCTATCTGGCAGGGCTGGCGTTTCTCGGGGGGACCACGGGCCGGCTCGAACCCTTTGCGGTGGTGATGGTGCTGATCAACACCGCCCTGGTCGGCTTCAGCGAGGAACTGGCGTTTCGCGGCATTTTGTGGGGCGGCGCGCGCCGGGCGCTGGCGTTCTGGCCGGGCTTTCTGCTGGTCTCCGCCCTGTTCGGTTCGGTGCATGTCCTGAACGCGGTCCTGACCGGCGAACTGGCCGCGGCCGGGGTGCAGGCGCTCAACGCGTTCATGAGCGGCGCGGCCTATCTGGCGATCCGTATCCGCACCCGCTCGATCATCCCGATCATGGCGATCCACGCGCTGTGGGATTTCACGGTGTTTCTGGCCGGCAGCGGATCGGCACCCGCCGCGCCCGAGGCGGGCCTGTGGAAGACGCAGCTGCTGTTCGGCCAGATGCTCACCGGTCCGCTGTTTCTCTACAGCCTGTGGCTGGTGCGGAACGAACGCGTGCGCGCGGGCTGGCGCGACGACGGGGCGGCAAACCCAGCCCAATAGGGGGAGAGGATCCTGATGCGTCACCTGTTTCATCTCGCGGCGGCGGTGGCGGTCACGCTGCCCTTTGCGGCCATCGCCCCGGCGCAGCCTGCGCGCCCCGAACGCGTCCAGTTTGCCCGGGGGGCGTCGTCGGCGGCCATCAAGGGCATGCTGAAGGGCGACCAGTCGCGCACCTTCCTGGTCAATCTGCGCGCCGGGCAGACGGTGACCGTCCGGCTGCAATCGGCCAATGCCTCGGCCAACTTCAACGTCACCGCCCCAGGTGCTGCGGAGGCGATGTTCATCGGATCGGTGTCGGGCACCGATTTCACCGCCGTCGTGCCGTCTTCCGGCGATTACCGGATCGACCTGTTCCTGATGCGCAGCGCCGCGCGCCGCAACGAAGCCACCAGCTTCACGATCACCATCGGCGCCAGGGGGTAAGCGGGGACCATATGACCGGGAGATGCCGACATGCATGAACAGACCGCGCCGACACCGCTCTGGCTGCGGGTGCTGCAGTCTCCACCGGTCAGCCTGGTGGTGCTGGGCTTTCTGCTGCTCGAATGCCTCGGCTTCAGCAACAATCTGATGGGCCAGAGCAAGGACGAGCCGTTCACGGCGGCGATCGCGGCCGCCGGGATGATCGCACTGGCGATGTGGATCTATGTCGGCTTTGCGCGCTTTGTGGAGCGGCGCAGGCCTGCCGATCTGGCGCTTGGCCCGATGCCGCGCGAACTGGGGCTGGGCCTGGTGGCCGGCACCACGCTCTATACGCTGTCGGTGCTCGTCCTGATGGCGATCGGGGTCATACGCATCGATGGGGTCAATCCGGCGTCGTTCATGGTGCCGGGCATCGCCCTCGCGCTCAGCTCGGGCTTTCTCGAGGAGTTGCTGTTTCGCGGTGCGCTGTTCCGGATCGTCGAGGCGTGGATCGGCAGCTGGGCGGCGGTGATCATCTCGTCGCTGGTGTTCGGCTTCGTGCACCTGATCAACCCTGCGGCGACACTGGCCGGCGCGATCTTCATCAGTGTGGAGGCGGGGCTGCTGCTCGCTGCCGCCTATATGCTGACGCGGCGGCTGTGGCTGGGCATCGGGTTTCACATGTCATGGAACTACACCCAGTCGGCGGTCTTCTCCGGTGTGGTGTCGGGCGGGCCGTCGGAACCGGGGCTGTTCAGGACGGTGATCGACGGCCCCGTTCTGCTGACCGGCGGCAGTTTCGGGCTGGAAGCGTCGCTGATCGCGTGCCTGTTGTGCACCGGCACCGGGGTTGTGCTGGCCGTGCTGGCGGTGCGCCGCGGCCATGTGGTGCGCCCGTTCTGGAGCCGCCGGGCTGCCCCGGCGCTGCACCCCGCCGAATAAGCGCGGGCCCATTGCCCGGCCGGTGTCAGTGCGGCCGGGCGGCCGTTCCGGCCGATGCCGGCTGTTTGAGGAAGGCGATCACCTTTGGCCAGCTGTCGGCGCGTGCCGCAGCATTGCCCGCAACCGTGCCGCCATAGGCGTCGAGCCGGCGGTAAAACGGCTCGCCGGGCGCGACCGGCGGGCCGAACACGAAGTGCCCGGCATCCTTGTAGGCGAGCAGGGTGACCGGTGGGCCGCCCTGCCGCCTGCTGCGCGCATCGACCATGCGTGACATCGGGCAGGCGGGCCACATGGTTTCCGCCTCGCCGCAGACGAGGAGCAGCCGCGCGCGCGCGCGTTCGACCGGGATGGCGGCGCGCTCGGCCAGCTGGCGCTGCGCCGGATCCTCGACCGCGCGATAGACGCTGATGATGCCGTCGGCCTGGTTCCATTCGGCAAAGGGCATGGTCGCAACCTCGCGCCCGCCGACGGTCCATGACGAATGGGCGCTCTGCCCGGACCGCGCCCAGTTGACCCCGTTCCACGCGACGCTGGTCGGCATCCCCGCCACCACCGCGCTCAGATCGGGCCTGCGGCTGGCGACGAGCAGCGCCGCCTCCGCACCTTTCGACGCGCCCATCACCGCCAGCCGTTCGGGATCGACGCCCGGCTGAGCCTTCAGCCAGTCGAGCCCGCGGTCGAACAGTTCAAGCGGAATGCGCTCAAGCGCCTCGGGCTGGCCGGGCGCGCCGAAATAGGCGAGCTGGAATACCGCAAAGCCCTGTTTCTGCAGCATCAGCGCCATTTGCAGGGTGGCGCGGCCCAGCCCGCCTTCCGACCCGCCCAGCAGCAGCACCGCCGGGTGCGGACCGGGGCCGGGCGCGGGGAAATAATTGCCGAACAGCCCGTCCCGGCTGATCCGCTGGCCGGTCGCGCCCGGCGCCAGCACCTCGATCTCCGGCAGGCCGTAGCGCTGGGGCGCAAGCGCGCGGAACATCGCGGCACCGCCCAGCAGGGCGGCGATGCCCGCTGCCACCATCGCCCCGTTCTTCCACTTCATCGGCATAAGCCCTCCTGCCCTGGGGGCGTGCCGGCCCCCTGTCGTGATGGGTAGAGAGTGGCGCGCCCGGCGCGGGGGGTGCAGTGCCGGCTGTCAGCCGGCCGGGGTGACAAGCGTCATGGTGGTCACAGCCAGCCGCGTTCGCGCGCGATGCGCCCCGCCTCGATCCGGCTCGACGCGCACAGCTTGGCGGAGGCTTCCGACAGATAATTGCGCACGGTGCCGGGGGAAAGATCGAGCTGCCGGGCAATCTCCTTGTTGGAGCGGCCTTCATCGGCCAGCCGCAGGACATCGCGTTCGCGCTCGGTCAGCGGGTTGGCGGGGGCGTCCCATGCCGCCTCGGCCAGTTCGGGCGCGATCGCCCGGCCGCCGGCGGCGACCTTGCGGATCGCGGCCGCCAGCGCATCCGACGGCGTGTCCTTGAGCAGATAGCCGCGAACGCCGGCATCGAGCGCCCGGCGCAGATAGCCCGCCCGCCCGAAGGTGGTGACGATCAGCACGCGGGTGTCGAGGCCCGCCCGCGCGATCGCCTCGGCCACGTCGAGGCCGGTCAGCTGCGGCATTTCGATATCCGACAGCAGAATATCGGGCCGCAGCTGGCGCACCGCATCGAGCGCGGCGGCCCCGTCGCCCACCCGGGCCAGGATCTCGATATCGTCCTCAAGCGCGAGCAGCGCGGCGAGCGCGCCGAGCACCAGCGCCTGATCCTCGGCGATCACCAGCCGGATCATGCTGCGCGCCCCAACGGCAGCCGCGCCGTCAGCCGCGTCCCCTGCGCATCGCCCTCAACCGCAAGGTCGCCGCCCGCAGCGCTGAGACGCGCGGTAAGGCCGGCAATGCCGCCGCCCGGGCGCACCGCCTGGCCATCGCCATCGTCGCTGACCCTGAGTTCCAGCCCGCCCGGCTGCTGGACCAGCGCGATCCGGCAGGTGCGCGCGCCCGAATGGCGGATGACATTGGTCACCGCCTCGCGCAGCGCCATTGCCAGCACCGCGCTGGTGCCGGGATCGATGCGGTCGGCATCGCCATCGACCTGACAGGCGATCCCGGCGGCGGTCAGCGCCGCCTGCGACGCGCCGATTTCATGGGCAAGCGAGGCACCGGTCATCCCGCTCACGGCCGCCCGCACTTCGACCAGCCCTTCGCGTGCCGCAGCGGCCACGTCGCGCATTTCGGCGGCCGCCTTGTCGGGCGCGGCGGCGGACAGGCGCGCCGCCAGATCGGCCTTGATGGCAATCAGCGTCAGTGTGCGGCCCAGCAGATCGTGCAGATCTCGCCCGATCCGTTCGCGCTCGGCAGCGGCGGCAAAGTGGCGCACCTCCTCCTGCGCGGCGGCGAGTTCGCGGTTCTTCTCCTGCACCGCCGCGCGCGAGATGTTGCCGATGCCGACCATGAGCATCAGCAGCACGCCCAGCACCCAGTAAAGCGGCGGCTGCCCGGTCGCGAGCGCAAGGCCAGTGCTTGCTGCCGCAAAGAGGCCGACCGCAAAAGCTGCCCGCCAGGCCGGGCGCAGCCATGCGACCGTCGCTGCGGCATAGATCGAAATCACCGTCCAGTTGCTGCCGGTAAAGGCGAGTGCGAAGGACAGCATCAGGCATGTCGTCGCCAGCGCCACCAGCCGCCAGCCCGTCGCATTGATCGCCGCGAAATAGACGATCAGGAACAGGCCCAGCCCGGCGCAGGCGAGGAGCATCTGCGCCGGGCTGGGCTGCCGGATGAACCACGGGATGAAGAACAGCGGCAGATAGGCGAGCCAGATCGCCGGATGATCGAAGGACTGCCAGAGTCGGGGCCGCGCCGTCGCCATCCCTTCAGCCGTCCCCGTCCCCATCGGGCGGGCCGCTCTCATGCGGCCTGCCCGCGCTCACCGGTCCAGGCGAACAGCCCTGCCGCCGCCGTGATCAGCAGCAGCGGACCGGCATGGAGCCACAGCTGCGCCCCGTCGCCACGCCCCGTCGCCATCAGCGCAATCTCGCCCAGATGATAGGATGGCAGCGCCCAGGCCATGGTCTGCATCGCCTGTGGCAGAACGGCAATCGGCATCCACAGCCCCCCCAGCACCGCCATCGCCAGGAACACGATGTTGGCAACCGCGATCGCCCCTTTCTGGCCAAGCCGATAGCCGATGCCAAGCCCGATCAGGGCAAAGGGGATGACCGCCAATGTGTGCACCATGGCCAGCATCGCCCATTGGCCGGCGCTGAGCCGGACCCCGCCCATGACGCCGAGCGTGTAGATCAGCAGGAAGGCGAGGGCGCTGAACGCGGTCGTCGCGACCACCCGTGCCGAAATCTGTGCACCCGCAGGCATTGGCGACAGGCGCTTGAGTTCCAGCTGGCCGCTCTCGCGCTCGGCGGCGATGTTGGCACCAAAGCCGAACAGCGCCGGCCCCATCACCGCAAACACTCCGAAGGTCGCAAGGTTGCGCGTCGCAACCTCTGCGCTGCCCTGGCCGATTGCCAGCGCGAACAGCGCGTAAAAGGCCGGTGGCAGCGCGATGGTCGGGATGATGAACTGCGGCAGGCGCGCCGATTTGACGATTTCGGCCCAGGCTTCGCGGACATAGACCTGGCGTGCGGGGGGATGAGGGTCGACATCAGGCAGGCTCCTTGGTGGTGCGGGCGGCCGCGACGAGATCGGTCAGCGCATCTTCCAGCGAGGCGCCGGCCACTTCGAAATCGGCGAGCGCCGGATCGAGCGCGAACGCCGCC
This sequence comes from Sphingomonas changnyeongensis, assembly GCF_009913435.1. NCBI lineage: Bacteria > Pseudomonadati > Pseudomonadota > Alphaproteobacteria > Sphingomonadales > Sphingomonadaceae > Sphingomonas > Sphingomonas changnyeongensis. Next base: position 1,252,442 of record NZ_CP047895.1, read on the forward strand.
TCCAGCGCGGCGCGCGGACGGGTGGTCAGGATGGCGAGATCGGCGCCGACCTGCTCCACCCTGACGACGCCGGGCAAGGGCTGGAACCGGTCCGCCGCCAGCCGGGTGCGCAGCTTCAGCACGGTCGAGGCGACCTGGGCCTTGATCGCGGCCGGCGGGCCATCGGCGATGATGCAGCCATTGGCGATCACGACGATGCGGTCGGCCAGCGCCTCGGCCTCGTCCATATAATGGGTGGCGAGCAGCACCGCCGCGCCGGCATCGGCCTTGGCGCGCACCACCTGCCACAGCGCCCGCCGCGCATCGGGATCGAAACCGGTCGTCGGTTCGTCCAGCACCAGCAGGTCGGGCGATCCGACAATGGCGAGCGCGAACTGCACCCGGCGCTGCTCCCCGCCCGACAGCCGGTCGCAGCGCCGCCCGGCGAGCGCGGTCAGCCCGGCCTGCTCCAGCACATCGGCAAGCGGCAGGCGGCGGGCATAATAGCCGGCCTGCAGCGTGATCGCCTCGGCCACGGTCAGCGTTTCGGGCAGGCCGCCGGATTGCAGCATGATGCCCATGCGCGCCCGGGCAAGCTGATCGCGCGGATCGCGCCCGAACAGCTGCACCCTGCCCGCATCGGGCGTCAGCCGCCCGGTGATCAGCCCGGCAACGGTCGATTTGCCCGCGCCATTGGGGCCGAGCAGCGCCGTGACCGATCCGGCCCGAAGCGCAAAGTCGAACCCCTCGACCACGGGGGGGGCGAATAGGATTTGGTAACACCCGCAAGCGCGGCGACGGTCGGCAGGTCAGTCGGTGGCATGATCGGTCTCCCGGACGATGGAGACCGCTCTAGCCGGCGTCGGCGGCGGGCAGGCAGTGCCCGGTGTCAGGCCGCAGGCATGACGGATGTCACCCCCTGGTCATGGCCGCACGCGCAAAGGCTGCTGACCCGCCACACCCCTTGGCGCGCAGGATCCGGTTGGCAGTCGACCGCCGGCCCGGTCTGGGACCCTGGTTGTTCGCTCAGAGGCCGCCCGCGCGATGTCCGCCCGCAGGCCGTGACGGAGGGGCGTTCGCGCCCGTCGCAAAATGATCCGATCCGGCAGCTTGCTGCATTTTCGGGCTTGCCTGTGTCGGCCGGCGCAAGCGAGTCCTGTGCATGGCGCGGGCCGCATGCTGTCTGTCCCGCTCCGGCCGGGGATGCCGGGTCGATCGGGCCGACGCGTGGCGGGATGGATGGGGTGCCGTCGCGAGCCGGGTCCTGAAAGCCGAACAGGCGCGTCTTGCCGGCGGCACAATGAGGGTCGGAGTTGATGCGGAGAGCTGAACCTATGCGCCCGTCGCGCCTGCGGCATGCCATGCCGTGGATCGCGCTGCTGACCTTGTCCGGCTGCATGACGATGGCGGCTGTCGACTGTGGCGGGGCCATGATGTGGTGACGCTGCAATGCCGGGCCGAACAGGGGGAAAAGGCCGCCCAGCTGGCGTTGGGCGTCGCCTATGAAACCGGCGTCGGCGTGGCGCAGGACCATCGCCGGGCGGCGCAGCTTTATCGTCAGGCGGCGACCCCGGTTTCGGGCATTGTCTATGTCTATTCCCCCGCTGTCGGCCGTGCACCGGCCCAGGTGATGCCCGTCCATGCCGGGCCGGAGCATCCCGGCTTGCGCGAAGCCATGCTGCGGCTGGCAAGGCTTTACGAACTGGGGCTGGGCGTGCGCCGCAACCCCGCCAAGGCCGCCGCGTGGCGCGCCCGCGCCGCCCGATAGGCAATCGCGGTTCTGCGGCTATCATTTGGTTGGGCACGCGGGCGCACTCACCGGCTGTCGGGCAGCAGCTCGCGCCCGACCGGGTAGAGCAGGTAGCGTGCATCGGCATAGGGCGAGCGTTCGTAGAACCAGCCCAGCCGCGCCTCGGGATCGCTGGCGAACGCCGGGTCCATGCGCAGCCGCGTCTCGAACGCTGCGCGCAGTGCCGGGTCTGCGGCCATCATCCGTTCGGCCATCGGTTCGATCACATAGCCTTCCATATATTCGGTGCGTTGCAGGATTTCGGGGAAATAGTTCCACGCCAGCAGCGAGTCCGGGCTTTCGGGTTCGAGCAGCGCCGCCGCGAGCAGGCCGAGCGGCTGGTCCGCCGGGACGCGGACCGATCCCGCCGGATAGCGTTCCTCGCGCTGCTCATGCGTCAGCCGTGCATCGAGCGGGACATGCCCCTCATTGGCGGACCTGAATTTGGGGCCGGACAGCCTGACCATGTCGAGCCGCAGCGTGCGCGGCGCGGCGATCCGTTCATAGGCGATGCCGTGCAGGTCCAGCCGCTCGATCACCTTGTCGGCATGGGCCGGCACCCACCATGCCGCCGGCAGCCGCACGCTCTGCGCCGGCGCCTCGCCGAACACCGGCATTTTCAGGCTGACCGGGCGGCCGAGCCAGCGGACCTCATCGCGCCCCGAGATGGGCGAAGGGAACATCTGATGGGCGATGCCCTTGAAATCGACGGTGTAGATCGGGTCGGTCAGCCTTTGCCATCGGACCACCAGTTCGGCCGGGCGCTGCTGCCGGTCGCTGGCGATCGCGTCGCGAAGCGCGGCCGATTCCGTCCCCGCCAGCCGCAGCGCCTCTTCGACCAGCACATAGGTGCCAAGCACGCGCTGCCGATAGGGCTTGAGCGAATGGGTCTCGACCAGCACGGTCGGCAGCCGGCGGAAATCGCCATAGCCGGTTGAATAGCGGGGGCTTTCGGGATCGTGCAGGATCCCGCGCGCGGGATCGCGATTGTCGACCGCGCTGACATAATAGCCGGGCACATGGCCGTGCCGCACCAGCGCGGCATCGACGGCCGGGCGCAGCCGCTGGTCGAGCCAGCGGCCGATCGCCGGCGCGGTCGCATACAGGCCGCGCCAGCCGGCAAAGGCATAGGTGATGTCATATTGATAATCGGTCCCGTCGGTCACATGCAGATCGAGATACAGGACCGGATCGAGGCGGCGGATGAGGCCGAGCATCGCCCCCATTTCCGGGCTGTCGGCCTTCAGATAATCGCGGTTGAGGTTCAGATTCTGGGCGGTGGTCCGCCAGCCCTGGCTGGCCGGGCCGCGCTGGTTCGGGCGGCTCCAGGCCGATGATCGTTCATGGCCGTCGGCGTTGAAGATCGGCACGAACACCAGATCGACACCGTCGAGCAGCCGGTCCTTGCCGCGCAGCGCGATGTCGCGCAGCAGCATCAGCCCGGCATCCTTGCCGTCAATCTCTCCGGCATGGATGCCCGCCTGGACAAGCACGACCGGCTTTGCGCCGCTGCCCTTGCGCGCCCGCACCGCATAAAGTTCGCGGCCCTCAGCGGTGCGGCCGAAGCTTTCGATCGACAGCAGCGGCGATGCCTTAACCAGCCGGTCGAGCCAGGCGCGCGTTGCAGCATAATCGGGCGTTTCGGCAAAGCCCGTCCGCTCTGCCGGCGTGATCCACGGATCATTGGCCGCGACCACGAGCGCCTCGCTGCGACCCGACCAGGGCAGCAATGGGGGCAGGGGCGCAGGCTGGGATGTGGAGGGGCCTGGCTGGACGGCCGATTGCGACGGCGCAGCCAGGCTGAGGCTGGCGGCGCCAAGCAGCGGGACAAGACAGGCCATGCGGGCCACGATCAGGGAAAGACGCAAAATGAAACCTTTGGCTGACAAAACGGAGACAGGCCGGCCGGGCCGCGCGGGAAAGTTTTACACGGCGAACCGGTCGCGGATAGAGCGTTTTCAAGCCGGGTGGGCTGAGCCGGCGGCTTGGAAGACGCGGTAAAACAGCAACCCGGATCGGCCGATCCGGTGGCCGTATTCGGGGAACATTCAGCCGCTCTGCCGCCCTTGTCAAATGTTATGTTGTTACATAACATTGCGGCCATGATGCAGCGGGATCAGGGTAGGGCGGCAGCGCGGGTGCGGAGCGAAAGGCTGTCGCGCACGCTGGTGCTCGATCTGCTGGCGGAGCGGCAGGCCCCGATGGGTGCCTATGCGCTGCGCGATGCGCTAATCGCGCGGCTGGGCCGGTCAGTCTCCCCCTACAGCGTCTATCGCATCATCCGCGCGCTTGAGGGCGAGGGACGCCTGCGCCGGGTGGAATCCTCGCGGGGCTGGATGTGCGCCGATCCGGCAACAGCGGGCGATCTGATGCTGCTGTGCACCGGCTGTCGGGCGATCCAGCCGGTTTCCAGCCCGTTCGAGGCCGGGCGGCTGCTCGATCTCGGCCGCGCGCACGGCTTTGCCCGGATGCGGCTGGTGCTTGAGGTCATGGGGCTGTGCGTCACCTGCCAGGCTGCGCGGGCAAGCGGCCGATGAGCGGCGGCATGCGCATCCCCGTCATCCTCCTCACCGGCTTTCTGGGGGCGGGCAAGACCAGCCTGTTGTCGCGCCTGCTGCGCGATCCGCGTTTTTCGGACACGGCGGTGATCATCAACGAGTTCGGGGAGGTCGGGCTGGATCATCTGCTGGTCGAGCATCTGCCCGACGAGCCGGTGGTCGAAATGACGTCGGGCTGCCTGTGCTGCACGGTGCGCGGAGATGTGCGCCGTGCGCTGCTGATGCTCCACCACCGGTCGGAGGCTGGCGAACTGCCGCTCTTCTCCCGCCTGATCATCGAGACCACGGGGCTGGCCGATCCGGCGCCTGTCGTTCACACGCTGCTCGCCGATCCGCGCGTCGCCGCCCGGTTTGCGCTGGCCGGGGTGGTCACTATCGTCGATGCGGTGAACGGGCAGGCGACGCTCGCCGCGCATCGCGAAGCGGCGCGGCAGGTGGCGATTGCCGATCGCCTGCTGATCACCAAGACCGATCTCGATGCCGGGCGTGACGCCCTGCCAGCGCTGTGCGCGGACCTTGCGCGGCGCGCGCCGGGCGCGACCATCGCCGATACGCGCGCGCCTGATTTCGATCTGCGTCAGGCGGTCGACGGGCTGACGGGCTTTGATGCGGGCACAAGGCCGGCGGATGTGGTCGCGTGGCTGAACGCGGAAGCCTATGCGCAGAACGCGCACCAGGCCGCAGCGCATGAGCATGATCATTCACATGGTCACGGCCATGATCACGCGCATCATCACGATCATGCCCATGACGTGAACCGCCATTCCGATGATATCCGCGCCTTTTGCCTGACGCTCGATCAGCCGCTCGATCCGGCAGCGTTTGCGTTCGCGCTCGAACTGCTTGCCGCGCATCAGGGGCCCGATCTGCTGCGCGTCAAGGGACTGGTGGCGATCACCGACTATCCCGACCATCCGGTCGTCATTCACATGGTTCAGCATCTGATCGAACCGCCGGTCCGGCTCGACGCCTGGCCGGGTGCGGACCGGCGCAGCCGCCTCGTCTTCATCACCCGCAACATCGATCCGGCGCGGCTGGCCGCCTTTTTCGCCGACTGGACGGGCGCGGGCGCGGATGCCGAACTGATCAGCCGCCTGACGTGACCGGCGCGTGGCTTTTCCTTGCGCCCGCATGCCGCGCCGGGCAGCCCCGGCGCTGCGCCGCCCGGGCGCAAGACTGTGACAGCTTCCCCCCAACCACCTGCCCAGCGGAGACGGGACATGAACCGGCGCGATTTCACCACCGCCCTTGCCATGGCGGCCTTTGCCGGGCTGGCCGGCTGCACCGGCCGATCGCGCGCGGCGGCGGCATCCCGCCCCTCGGCGCTTGTGCCGGACCCGGACGGCATTCTCGATCTGCCGCCGGGCTATCGCTACCGGGTGATCTCGCGGCTGGGGGACCGGATGGACGATGGCCATGTGGTCGGCGACCGGGCCGATGGCATGGGCTGTTTTCCGGCCGGGCGCGGCAGGGCCGCGCTGGTCCGCAACCATGAACTGGGGCCGCGCCATCAGGATGCCGGGCCGTTCCGGGGGCGGGATGTGGCGACCAGCTATGACCGGCTGGCCGATGGCACGGCGCTTCCCGGGGGCACGTCGACGCTGATCTACGACGTGGCGCGCGGCCGGGTCGAAGCCCAGTTCCAGAGCCTTGCCGGCACGATCCGCAACTGCGCGGGCGGCACCACGCCCTGGGGCAGCTGGCTGACCTGCGAGGAAGACGTGACCCGCGCCGGGAACGGGGTGGGCCGGGATCATGGCTGGGTGTTCGAAGTGCCCGCTGCTGCACGCGGGCTGGTCGATCCGGTGCCGCTCAGGGCGATGGGGCGCTTCAACCATGAAGCGGCCGCCGTCGATCCGGCCACCGGCATCGTCTATCTGACCGAAGACCGCCCCGACTCGCTGTTCTACCGTTTCCTGCCTGCCCGGCCAGGCCGGCTGAGCGAGGGAGGGCGGCTGCAGGCGCTGGCGCTGGTCGCCGGGGATGACAGCCGCAACTGGGCCGGCATCGATTTTCCCGCGCGGGCGATCCGGCCGGTGCGCTGGATCGATCTGGACGGAGCCGACAGCGCCGCCGACGATCTGCGCATGCGCGGCCATGCCGCCGGCGCAGCCCGTTTTGCGCGCGGCGAGGGCATATATTTCGGCACCGGCGAACTATATTTCTGCTGCACATCGGGCGGCGCGGCGAAGCTGGGCCAGATCTTCCGCTACCGGCCCAGTCCGCATGAAGGCCAGCCGGGCGAGCGCGATCAGCCCGGCCAGCTGGAAAACTTCGTCGAATCCACTGACCCCATGATGTTCAACTTCGGCGACAATCTGACCGTCGCGCCCAATGGCCATCTGATCGTGTGCGAGGATCAATATACCGATCCCGTCGACAATCATCTGCGCGGCGTCACGCCGGCGGGCGAGGTCTATACCATCGGCCGGTGCCGCCTGCAGACCGAACTGGCCGGGGCCTGTTTCTCGCCCGGCGGGCAGGTGCTGTTCGTCAATCTCTACAGCCCGGCGATGACGCTGGCGATCACCGGGCCTTGGCATGTCGGCGAGATGCAGCCCGCAGCGTAATAGCCTCGCTTGGCAGCCTGTCGCTTCTGACCTGACCCCGTTTTTTCCTCCACCTGGAGCTAGGGTCCGACCCACGAGAAGGGACGGACATGAAGCGGAAGCAGTTTTCGGAAGAGCAGATCATCGGCATCTTGAAGGAGGCCGAGGCGGGCGCGGTGGTGACGGAGCTGTGCCGCAGGCACGGTATGTCGAGTGCGGCGTATTACGCCTGGAAGGCGAAGTGCGGCGGGCTTGAGGTGTCGAAGGCGCGTCGTCTCAGACCGCTCGAAGACGAGAACGCCAGACTGAAGCGGCTGCTGGCGGACGCCATGTTGGACAATGCAGGTCTGAAGGACCTGCTCGCAAAAAAGTGGTAGGCGCGGCTGCCCAGCGCGAGGCGGTCGCGCATCTTCGGACCGCGTTCGGCATGAGCGAGCGCCGGCGCTTCGGCTACCGCCGTCTTCACATCCTGCTCCGGCGCGAGGGCCGAGGCGTCAACAGGAAGAAGCTCCAGCGACTCTAGAGCGGTTTTCGATCTGGCTGCGCCAGATCAACCGCTCTGATTTGTTGGTTTGCCGCGTTTTCCGAACCGTCAGGTGATTCCACCTGACTGGAAACCGCTCTATCGCGAGGAGGGCCTCACCGTCCGGCGCAGGCGAGGACGAAAGCGCGCCACCGGCATCCGGACGCCCGCGCCGGTGCTGGCGCCGCCCAACCAGCGCTGGAGCCTGGACTTCGTCCATGACCAGCTCGCGGCCGGGCGGCGCTTCCGGGTGCTGAACGTCGTCGACGACATCACGCGGGAATACCTGGCAGCCTTGGTCGACACCTCGATCTCCGGTCGCCGGATTGTACGCGAGCTGGCGGCGCTGGTCGCCGAGCGCGGCGCGCCGACCACCATCGTCAGCGACAACGGCACCGAGCTGACCTCCAACGCCGTCCTCGCCTGGTCGGGCGAGGCAGGGATCGGCTGGCACTACATCTCTCCGGGCAAGCCGATGCAGAACGGCTATGTCGAGAGCTTCAACGGCCGCATGCGCGACGAGTTGTTGAACGAGACGCTGTTCACCAGCCTCGCCCATGCCCGCGCGACAGTCGCGGCCTGGGTCCACGACTACAACACCGAGCGGTTCCACTCCTCGCTCGGCGACGCCACGCCGGCGCCGTTTGCCGCCGAGATCGAAAAGCAACGGCCCGGGCTAGCCCGGGCCGTTGCTTTGCGTCAGAACAACCGTCGCTCTCTGATTCCGGCTGGATGAAAGCCGGGGGGCAGGTCAAATGGCCGGCAGCGCGATGGCCAAAGCCGTCATGTTTCGCGATTGGAGGTCGCTGCCGGCTTCCCCATAATCAACAGAAATAGGGGATCAGTCGACGGAGCAACTCGGCGCGCGATCCGATTCCAAGCTTGGAGTAGATGCTTCTGATCTGAGCCCGGACGGTGTCGGGTGCGCTGCGACGAGCCGATGCAACCTCGCGCGCAGTAGCTCCCTCGAGGAGCAAGCTGGCTACATCTCGTTCCGCACGCGTCAGTCCAAAGGACCTCAGCGCTGCATCCGGGTCGAACAGTGCCGGGGTTCCAGGACAGATCTGCAATGCGATGTGGTCGACGTCCGTCGCAAAACGTGCCGCGTCAACGATCATATGATCTGTGCCGTCGCATACCGGAACGATCAGTCGCGCCCGATCAGGGCCATCAGGCCCAGTGATCCGGTCGAGCTCCGCCGTCAGCTGTGGGCAACTGGCGGCGATGCGCCCTCCTTCCAGTCGGAGTGCAATGCCTCGCGCCAACTCTGCCGCCGCCGCCCGATTTGCCCAGACAAGTCGACGCCTGGGCGCAAGCAGCGCGCGCGCCCGGTGATCATGATCGGCCCAGGTCATCACAAGGTTTGACACAGTGTCGGCACCAAGATGGCACACTCGATTCGGCATGTTTTCCATGCCGACCATAAGCATCCCAACAGCGACAGATTCGGTCGCGAGGTCGAAGACTCGGCCCTATTCGTCCCGAACTACCATAGCCGCGGCGAGGCGTAGCCGTTCACTCATCGTCTCTTTGAGCTCTTCTGGCGACTCGATCACCAAATCGCCCGCCCAGGAGAACAAATGTTCCGCCATCTCCCGCAACCCGCCCGCTGCAAAGCGGATCCGCATGCCGCCATCCGGTAGCGGCTCTGTGGTCTGTGACCCATGAAAACGCCATGCCTTGGCCCGCGCCGATGCATGTGGAAGAACGCGCAAACACACCTCGTGCTTTTCATCGCGCCAGATCCCGAAACTCTCCGCGAGCCAAGCCTCAAGGTCAAAATCCTCGGGAGCAGTGCCAAGCGTGTTGCTCGGACGCACATCCGACATCCGGTCAAACCGGAACAGCACCGGCTCCTTGTCCGGTTTCCCCTCACGTGGCGGCATCTTGCCGACGAGGTAGGTGAGGGGGCCAAAAGCGACACCGTACGGGATTACCCGACGCCACTGTGGCGGCTCGTCCTCTTCCCGAACATAGTCAAACTCGACGCAGGTACCGGCTAGGATCGCATGCTGGACCGTCGTGAGTGTCGCCGGATCGCTGGCCGCTGTCGGCCCGGCCGCGACCATCATGCGATGCGCACGGGCCAAGAGCTCAAGGTCCGGTGCAAGACGGCGTCGCTCTCGGTCGTCCAGCGCACTCTTGATCTTGGCCAGCAGGCTCAGGAGCAACGCCGCGCGTGGCGAATGCTCAAGTTGACGTGCATCCACTTCCGTCTGCAGCGCCGCCAACTCCTCAGGCGTCGGGCGCGTGTAAACCCGCCTGAGCGACCCGAGGATGCGGAACCGCTTGCGTGACCCATCGGACTGCTCTTCGAGGTCAAAATGCAGGCCGATTACGTCACGCATCCGCTCGGCCGTTCGGCGGTTGACCCCTAGGGCGGTCGCCATGTCATCCAGCGTCACGCCGTCCGATGTCTCGCTGAGCAGGTAGACAAGCGACAAAAGGCGATCGAGCTTGGCCATTCTCGTCATTGGCTCAGCACCTGTCAGCGAGGGGTCAACGTGATTGAGACAGCACCTGGTACGACAAGGCGGCTGAAGTCGACCGGCTGCGGTGTGCTGATCAAAAGGCGTCTCTCACCTACCCCGGCTGCCGATTGCAGGAACGATACGCTGTTGCTCCCACGGTCATAGGCGTCTGCACCATCCAGAGTAATCCGTGCGCCAATCCCATTCAAAACCTCGTCCAGAACAGGAGACGAGAACTGCATGATGTGCTCCGCATTGCAGCCATGGCTGATGACCAGAACCATACGCTGCCCAATCGCCGATGCCGCCTCGGCGCGCAAAACACGAGCATTACATCGCAGCGGCAGCGTCCCAGAAAGAGGAATGCGGATGCTCTGACCGGCGGGGCGCACCGGCCGACCGGCTGATTGTGCTTCCTGGGCAAGGCTTGCAGCCCAGAGGCTCGCCGCAATAAGCATCAGCATCAGTTTGGCTCCGCAGTAACGGTCAGAACATCGCGATAGGTGCCCGCCGGACGTGCCCCGGCCGGCGGTACGTTGATCTGCATGCGTACATTTTCGCGACCTGCCCCTCCGGGCAGCTGCCGCAGCAGTGCGGCCGGACCGCTGCGCAGATCGATCGCTCGCCCATCAAGCGTCAGGCGATAGGGAATGGCACCCCCATCCCCGGAGACAGCCACGTGCTGCAACACGCCCTTGTTCCGCGACGCAACGGACAGACGGACACCTGAAGTAGCACGTATCTGCAGGTTCGCATTTGCCTCCGCCCCATCCGAGAGCTCGCCAAGAAAAATCATGCTCAGCCCAAAGCGTTCGTTGGATGCGGTCACCGCTCCGTCCATCAGAATCCGAACGCTCGCAGGGACAATCAACCGTGCTGTAAAGCTCGTGTCGACACCAAGCGAAACCGGTGTCCCACCGTCCAGCGCAAACGCCCTTAGCGTCACCACATCCGTGTATTGCCCCGCAGGCAACAGCACGCCCGGCGGAAACTCAAAGCGCAGTCGGACAAGACTGTCTCTACCGCCCCTGCAATGGGGCCTGTCACCGCCACGGGGCTGGTCAGGTCATTTTGCAGCAGCTGCTGACCCAGACGGAGCTCATATCGGACCGGGCGCACCGGTCCCCTCATCTCACGGTAGACACCCGGCATGAGGCTTTGCGCCGCCAGGGCAAGACTGCACGGAGTGCTCGACCTCTGTCGAACCACGAGATCGATATCGAGGGTCTCGCGCAGCTCGTCGAACGGGTCATAGTTCAAAACGGCGTTGCCGGGCGCGATGATCGTCAACCCCTCGCAAGCGGCGCTTGCTTCCCCTGGGGCTGCCGCCCCCAGGGCGAATGCGAGGCCAAGCAGAGGCTTATAGAGTGCCTGTCTCATCTCGTTTCTCCGCGCGTTGCTGTCACCGCCCCCAGATCCAGCAGGCCAATGCCGTCTGGGCTGACCTCGATCTCGATCACCAAGGGGGTGCTTGTGCCGAATGCTGCCCGGTAGCGACCGGGGCGCACGCCCTCGATCGTGAAACGTCCGGACCGGTCGGTGAAGAAGGTCAAAGCTTCGCTGGTTTCCCTGCCAAGCTCGATCGTCGACAGCTTGCCAACTTGCAGGGCAACAGGACTGCCGGCGTCGTCGACCAGCCGGCCGATGACAATCCGGGATGCGGATGAGCCGACCGAGATGCCGTAGCCGGTGGCAGCGCCAGGGAACACGTCGTAACGGACCTTCCCAGGGTCGTAGCCAATCGGAAGATCCTCGACGTCGATGTTGATGATCTGAGGCGAGTAGAGCGCGCCGACCGGCGCGAGGGCAGGGCCAAGCAGGCCAGATTGCGCCTGGGGTTTCCGGCGCCCAAAGCCTTGGCCGACCCTGATCGCGCGCTTCTCGAGTGATGGATGGCCACTCACAATAGCAAAGCTCGGCCCAACCGGTCGGCCCAGCGCAAGTCGATTGCCATCAAAAGCGATCTGACTGGCGATCGAGTAAGTCGAGCGCTGCGTGGTCGTCGGTTCGCCCCTTGTCGTGCGGATGACGTCATGACGGACAGCGGCCTGGAAGCGGTTCGCATTGAAACGCGCACCGCCTGAGCCGGTCCAGCGCCGGTCATTGCGTTCAAGCTGCACGTCCAGACCGTATTCGCCCACCTCCGGGGCCTCGAACCGCGTATATTGCAGCTGGGCCGAGTTCTGTTGGCTGTCGAATGTCGCACGCATCGTCGAGCGCTCACCGAGCGTCCGGAGGAGGGTGATGACAAACCGGGTGTCCCGTCCGAGGCCCGCAATACGTGCCGTCTCAAGCGCAGCTGTCATATTGAAGCGACCAAGCACCGCGCTCGCTGTTGCCCCCACCCGGTACTCTGCTCCCCCGCTGTCCCGACGCTGGAGATAGGCCCCATTAAGGCCAACGAAGACGCCACCCGGGAGCAATGCAGAGAGAGCCCCGCGCACCTCACGCTTATATGTGTTCTCCAGCCGCCCAAGATTGCGAGGCCCCACGAGGCGGAAGTCGCTGCTGATAAGCCGCACTTCGGCATTTGCGCGCAGATTGCGGACCGCCCCGAGATCAAGGACATTCAGGTCATAGGCAAGAAGCGCCTGGGTGCCGCGTCCGCTCTCACGATTGGACGAGATGGCGAGATTGGCGAGGAAGCTTCCGATCGGGCTTGCCCAGCTCCCCTCCAGGCCTGTCAACCATCCAAAGCGGTTCGCTTGTGCGTTGAGCCCGAGCGTCAGCGCCTCCGATAAGCCCCGCCTGAAGAACCCTGTCGCCAGTGGCTCGTCGTTGCTGTAGCTGATCCCTCCTGATCGATCCCGCTGCTGTGGCACGCCTATCGAAAAGGCGAATTCACTTAGTCCCGGGCGCAGCAGGTTCGCGCTGAAGAATTGCGAAAAGCGCGTGATCAGGCGCTGATTGAAGTCGTCAAACGCATAAATCTCGACCTCATTCTGACCAGTCAGAAACGGGAAGTCGCCCACATCATATTGGCCGGGATCGAGCCGCATCTGCCGGATGCTCGCTCCATTCACGCGGATATCGACCAGGGTAGGGCGATCGATCTGAAACCGAAATTGCCCCCCGGGACGGATGTTGCGGAACGGTTGGAGCTCTGAATAAGACCGCGCGACCGACAGCCCGCCAATCACCGGGGCAGCTTGAAACCCGGCTACCGCGACCGGCGTATCGCCCAGACTGAACCGGACCGCGCGATCTACGTCGTCGTGGACCAGAACCACATTGCCGCGCCGGATCCGTCCACCTGCCTCGCCGTCCCGGGCGAACTCCCCAAACAGGGACACCCCCGATAACCCGCCCATGTTGGATGCGAACTGTCCAAGCAGACCAATCGGGCGCGCTGTCGCGCCTTCGCCCTGCCACTCCAGGTTCTGGGACCCAAAGAGGGTGAGCGAGGCAGAGAAAGGTCTCGCCTCAAGATAGTCGCCGCCAACCGCCGAGGCGGAATCGTCAATCGCACGCAACGCAACGGCGCCCTGTCGGTCGATTGGAATGTCAATCGAGATCCGGAGTGCCGTTGCGTCAAACTGGGCAGGAACCCCAAGCTCAGCCAGTTCGGCAATGGTTGCTCGAGACTGTCCATTGGCCGGCGAAACAAGACGCATGCGAATCTCGGCCGGAAGCCGGGGCCCAAGCAGCTCAGCAAGCTGCCGACGATCCACCGCAATCTGGTCGGCCGCGTCCAGTTCAGCATCGATCTGTCCGAGTTCGCGGCCGCCAAGATCGACAGGCAGGCTTATCTCGAAACGCCCGCCGCGATCAGCATCTGCGGTTTGGACAGAAGCCGCCGAGGCTGCGTCACCGAGCAGCGGCCAACCCAATGCCGAGGCTGACGCGCCGAGCATGATCATGAGCTGCCCGCAACTAGCGCGGGAGGAACCAGGCCGCCGCTTGGAAGGGGCAGAGAACTCGTTTTGCGCGCAGACAAGCGCAGGATGGGAGGACAGTCGCATCGTGCACCACCGTCATCCACCGCGACCAGCGTCAGTCTGCGACACGCAGTTCAGGCGTGCCCGCTACGTCAGGGATCACGAAACTGCGCCTGGACCCTGGCGTGAGAAGAGTGCGCTCTGCAATGCGAGCCAGTTCGGGACCGGGGATCGTTTTGCCGGCAAAGGCCAGGCTGATGTCGTTCATGTAGATGAAACGCGACCCGTCATTGGCCAGGGTGACCCGGACACCGTTGCCCTCCGGAACGGCCTGCGCGACACGGGGCGCTGCGGTTGTGCCCCCCGGTGCCACATGCACGGAAGCCCCGATACGCAGGATCCGCTGGACCCCGGACGCGGTGCCGCTCGTCACGTCGACAGGCACTTCACCGGCGTACAGTGTGAACGAACGGGATTTTTGCAACGCGGGTCCCTGCCAGATGACCCTGATCGTCTGTCTCTTGCCCGGCTCAATGATCGCCTGGGCCGGGAAGATACGAAAAAGCTCGTCAGCTGGCGTTTGCTTCTCGGTTCCGTCCTCATTCACCTCGCGTTCGACAATCTCGACCGAAATCGGAAGCGGGACAGTGCGGGGATTGCTCACGACAATTGTCGCGCCGCGGATATCGCGCGGAAGCTCCATGACCGTGACCGTCGGCACGACGTCGAAGGCAAGAGCCATCGCCGGCATCATCACTAGCGCTGTCAGTATGACCAGCTTGGTCCGGATCCGCGCAATCATCGCTCGTTCTTCCCCCCTTGATATGTCTGGAAAGTCGGGGCCGGCTGTTGCCGACCCCGACTGCCCGGTCAGTTGGGGGTGACCGTGGCGACGATCGTGTCGGTGTAGGTGCCCGCGATCGTGGCGGCCGCCGGCAGACGAACGACCATCGAGCGGGTGAAGTTCGAGCCAGCCGGAGCACCCGAGCCATAGGTCACCGAGCGCGGCGCAGTCAGGCCGGCGAGCGGGATGTTCGCCGACGGAATGCCGAACTCATAGGCGAGGGTGTTGTTGCCCGACTTCAGCACGCCGTTGTTCTGCGACGTGAAGGTGACCTGGTTCGCACCGTCATAGTTGCAGCTCGTGGTGAGCGATTCGGCACCCTGGACGTTGGTCGAGGTCAGATCGAGGGCATCGAACGGGCCGTTCAGGAACGCGGAAATCGTGCACGACTTGGCCAGCGTACCCGAAAGCGGGATGTTCACGCTGGTCTGCGCCGAGGCCGAGCCGGTCGCGAGGGCGGCCACAGCGGCCGCAATCAGAAGCTTCTTCATGATGTTCCATCCCCAAAGATATTCAGGTGAGTGGGCATCCGCGCGAAGCCGGGTCTCCATTCCAGCGCTCGCACCGATGATCGACCTCGGGGCCTTTGGTTGTGGCCATCAAGGCGATGCGTGTTGGCTAGTTGATTCGCTCGCAGCTCACATCACCAAGATTGGGTATGGGCCTGTAACGGTCTGCCGGGCACGCGCCGGACAAGCGCTTCAAATCAGCTACTTGGATAGATAACGGAGAATTAAAAATTGCGGGCACTCCGGGCTTGCGTACCAGCACGGTACATTCTGGGCTTGGCACGGTTGAGGTCATCGCGAAGGTGAACGCCTTTGGTCCCAACCCCACGGAGAAGATCTCTTCGGTTCTTTTTCGCGGCGCCACTTGAGCAACGAAGGGATGACGATGCCGCGTGCTGGCAGTAAGCTGGCGGGCGCGCTGGACCTCGACGGGGACGAGGTTGAGCGGGTGGCCGCGACGGAAAGCGGCCGGGCCTGTTCGGTGACACGCAGCCCGCCGGTCCCCCGGCGATGTGCTGGGCGCTGCGGGGAGGAACTTTGATGGACCAGCAGAATGATGATCGCCGGGAGCCCTCTTCGCCGGCTGCTCGTGCGGCTCTGGGAAGAGCATTCCGCCGTCTGGCGAAGACCTACCAGGACGATCCGGAAATCCTGAAGATGGCGGACAGCCTCGAAGGTAAGGACCAGGAGGCGCAACCCTAAGCGTCACCGGGTTTCCCGACCAAGGCCCCGTGGCGCTGGCTGATCTGCGCGGTGGTACGCGCGGCCGCGATAGCCGTGTGCTGCAGGTGTACCGCCGCTATCGGCTGTCGAAGGCGAGCGCTGCCGGCGAGGCGCCCATGACCGCATCCATCTGCTTGTGGACACCGGTTGCCCACGAAGACTAGTTGTAAAGCAGTGCCGGTTAGTCCGGCGTGTGCGGACGGGATCCATCCCCATTCGCGCCAGGCGAACAGCGGGGCTCTGCCGTCTCCACTTGGGCACGTCCCGTTGTTCGTCTGGTTACCTCACCGCCCATAAGTGTGAAGCCGGCTCAGAAGCGCTTCCCGGCTGTTGACCCCGATCTTCGTGTAGAGCGACTTGATGTGCGACCGCACGGTGTCGAGGGACTTCCCAAGCTTCAAGGCAATATCCGTTGCTGTCATCCCGTTGGCCAGGGCCTCGGCGACCCGTGCTTCGGCGGCTGTCAGACCGAATATCTCGATGATCGGTCCGGTCGCGAGCATGCGCTCCGGCGCAGGTTGCCGAAGCTCCAGTGCGCCCCAGGGGGCTTCCCATCCCTCAAGCCGGAGAGCCCTGATCAGGATCAGGGTCTGGCTACCCACGATCTGCCCCGGTACGGTCAGCTCCTCGCATGCCGGCTCGAGTAAGAATGCGCTGATACGCTCGGCACTCGCCCCGTCGAGCGGAACAGGCTGGCCTTCGATCAACTGCGCGCCACCTGCACAAGCGAATAGCCGCATAGCGGCTCGATTTGCGCGAACGACAGAGAGGCGAGCGCCCGTGATGATCCGTGCGGCTGGATCATGGTCAAACCATTGGCTCGTCGGATCCGCACGGGGCGGCCACGACCTCTCAGGCGAGGGCGCTGGCGGTCGCTCGGCTTGAGCGTGAAAGACAAACTGCGTCGCTGACATCGTTGGCGTCGGCGTCGGCGTTCAGTCAGCGATTTCGGAATGGGAGGATCACCGCCCCGTTCGACCGCGGCCCCGGTGCGATGTCGACGAAATAGTCGGTGGTGATCTGTGTGCTGCGCAGCCGGGTGGGCCACAGCCTGTTGCGGCGAGGGCGGCGCAGAATCATCAGGTGCAATGCCATGTCGCTATCCGTTTCGCTGTCCCAGTAGGTTCGGACAACGAACTAGAGTCGCCTCACCGGACAGTCGATCACCCGCTTGGGTGAAGTCGTATCGGGCTGCCTGCAGATGACCCATTTTGGTGCACTTGCAATGTTTCTATTTAACTCGCGAATAGGTCCAACAAGTCCAAAACGGATGTTGTCTGAGGTACGGCGAACCGTTATTCGGTGGCCTGAGGCACGCGCTGCGCAAGGCTGTTCACATATAGAGCGTCTCTGGGGTTTATCACGGAGGTCGCGCTTTTTGGGCAAGACCAAGCCGTTTCACCCGTCTGGGGTATGTTAGAAAGTCTCCACTGTCCGCTATCCGCGGGCTGGAACTCAGCAGCACACGTGACATCAAAAGTGGCGGACCGGGGCGATCAGACAGCTACGCTGGCGAAGTATGCCGTGCAGGCAGCACAGGAGCGGCATGGGTGGCGACCTGTGCTGTCCATCCTTCGCGAGAGGGTGGGAGGCACAGGCAGCGCGTTTGCGATCGTCGATCTTGCAATGGGAACGTTTCTTCACGCCGAGCTGGAGGGCTTCGAGCGTGCCGAGAGCGACATCTGGGCGCGGTACAATGACGAGCTGGCACCGAGAGACAAGCATCCGCGCTTTTTGCGCAAGATTGGCCACCTCGAGGGTACACGGATGCCGATATCAGCGCGCAAGACGATGCAGCGACGAGCGAAGTCGCAGCTTGGCTGGCCGAGCGGCTTGGCGTCGGCCGCAAGGTCGCGTGCCTGGTCCGGCTCGGAAACCTTGGAGCATCCTTCCAGATCCACCGTCCGGCCAGCGAAGGCGCATATGGCAAGGCAGACATCGTCCGGATCTGCGACGCAGTTGGCGAGATTGCCGAGCATGTGCTCGCCTATCTCGGCTATCTGAGCGACGTTCGACGGGCCTATCTGCTTGGCCTTGGCGGTCAGGGCGATGCCAGCCTCGTCGTTGTCGACCAACGGGGACAGCCGCTTTTTGTCCACGATGGCACAAGGCCGGCTGCCGACTTTCTTTCCCCAGACAACGGTTTCTCGCTCGCCGACCCCGCGAAGCAAAAGGTTTTCGACAAAGTGGTGAAGATCGCGGTGCGCGGCATGCGGTCGGCGCCGATCTTGGCGGAGACCAGTCCCGGCCTGGTATCGCTGCTGCACGCCAAACCCATCCGCGACCAGCAGGTGTCAGTGCTCTTCAACCTTGCCCGGGCAATCGTGTTCGTCCGCGAATGTCGCGTCTGGAGCAATCGGGTCAGTGAGTCCCTGCGCGAAGCCTTTGGGCTCACCGAGAAAGAGTCACGCGTCGCCATTCTCTCCGGCCAGGGAAAAAATCCCCGCGAGATCGCAAGTGAGATGGGGATCTCGTATGAGACCGTGCGGTCCCACCTGAAGTCGATCTTCGCGAAGATGGGTGTAAAGCGCCAAGCCGAAGTGGCCTTTTTGGTCGCTCGGATGGAAAGCGATTGATGCGTTTCCAGCACAACCGTCTGGGATCACAGCCCTGACGCACCCGTGCAGCCGTCACATCACGGCATTTGACGTAACAGATATTATCGGGATTCGAATATGCTGTGCGGGTCTCCGTCGTCGGAACATTTGGCGCAATTCGCGGCGTAGCTTAGGGTCAGGACCCATTGATGTGAGCGCCGCGATCTGATTCAGGCTCCGCGAGGAAACCGGAATGAGCGACCTGTTTTTGGCTGACGAACGAGCAGATGGAGCGGCTGCGGCCGTTTTTTCCCAAGAGCCATGGCAAGCCTCGGGTGGACGACCGGCGGGTGCTGAGCGGGATCGTATTCGTCAATCGCAACGGGCTGCGCTGGCGAGACGCACCCAGCGAGTACGGCCCGCACAAAACGCTATAGAATCGGTGGAAGCGCTGGGGCAGCCGGCGTGTTCGCGCGCATGATGGGGGGCGACCGTAGGCACCGAGCTGCAGACCATCATGATCGACGCGACCTACCTCAAGGCGCACCGCGCGGCATCGAGCCTGCGGGTTGAAAAGGGGATCTCGGCCGGCTGATCGGCCGCACCAAAGGCGGCATGAATACCAAGCTCCATGCCATCGCCGATGCAAACGGACGCCCCTTGAGCTTCTTCATGGCCGCCAGGCAAGTCAGCGACTACACGGGCGCGGCGGCGCTGCTGGACGACCTGCCCAAGGCGCAATGGCTGCTCGGCGACCGCGGCTACGACGCCGACTGGTTCAGGGACGCTCTCCAGGCCAACGGCATTCAGCCCTGCAGTCCGGGCCGCAAATCGCGTAACGAGCCCGTCAGATACGACAGGCGCTGCTATCGCCGTCGCAGCCGCATCGAGATCATGTTCGGCCGCCTCAAGGACTGGCGGCGCGTCGCTACCCGCTACGACCGCTGCCCAACAGTCTTCCTCTCCGCCATCGCGCTCGCAGCCACCGTCATCTTCTGGCTATGACCAATGAGTCCTGACCCTAGAGATTGACCCGATCGTCATAGCCGATCGGACCCTTCTGTAAGTAGCGGCTAGGCATCGGTAGGTAGATGCGCGCCTTGTAACAGTACGTCCCGATCTCGGGGAGTCACGCCTGCCCAGTATCCCGCCCAAAACGCAAGACGCGTCATAGCTGCTGACGTTCAACCGCATGCCCGCGGCGACGTGAATGGGTCTGCCGTCTGGCTGACGAGAGATGTTGCCCGGCAACGTCCAGTCTCCCCCACAGATCGCCCTCCGCCAGCCTCCGCAGGCGGAGAGTTCCTCGGATTGCCGTCGGTCATATGCCTCACTCCTGCACAAGTTCGCGGCTCTGTCCTGTCGTTCCGGGGGCTTTACGCAATCGGGTGACATTCATCGGACTCGATGGAGGATTTGCCGAAAAACGGCTGTCCCGCGCTTGCCGCCCTCCACATCCGCCCCGAAAACCCGATGCCGCCAAAGCCGGCACATCATGTTATCAGCCTGTCAGCGATGGCGAGGGACCAGGGGGGAATGTCATGAGACTTTTCGGCAGATTGATCGCGGGCGTTTGTGCTTTCGCCGTGACGCCGGCGGCAGCCGAAGAGGGCTTTTATCAATATCCGAGCGTGCGCGGTGAGGTGCTGGTGTTTGCCAGCGAAGGCGACCTTTGGCGCACCGGACGCGCGGGTGGGATGGCGGTGCGGCTCACCAACCATCCGGCCGAAGAGAGGGAAGCCCATATCTCTCCAGACGGCAAGCTCGTCGCATTCAGCGCCGGCTATGACAGCGAGCGCGATCTGTATGTCATGCCGGTCGCTGGCGGCACGCCGCGCCGCCTGACCTTCGAAGGCGGCTTCATCCAGATGATCGGCTGGACGCCCGATGGCCGTGTGATGTTCACCTCGCGATTGGCGGGCGGCGGTCAGGGCGAGGTGCTCTACACTGTCTCTCCACAAGGCGGAGAGGCGACCCCCATCCCGCTGTGGCGCGCCACCGATGCGACCTTTGGCAGTGACGCGCGCACGCTGTTCTTCTCCCGGCGCGGCCTTTACGCCCGCGCCCGCGACAATGCCGTGCTCTATCGTGGCGGCGGGATGGAGCAGCTGTGGCGCTGGACGATGGGGTCCGACGCCGAGGCCGTGCGCCTGCTCGCAGATTTCGGCGCGCCGATCCGTCATCCGATGTCCGCGGGCGGTCGCATCTGGTTTCTGTCCGACAAGAGCGGCAAGGACGCGCTGTGGTCGGTCGCGGAGGATGGGAGCGATGTCCGCCAGGTGTCGCCTGACCTGCCCTTTCCGGTGCTCCAGGCGAGCATCGATGGCGATACCGCATTCCTTCAGAACGGAGCCGATCTTTACGCCGTCTCCCTGGCGAGCGGCGCGCTGCGCAAGCTGTCCATCGATCTCGTGACCGATCGGGAACAGACCCGGATCCGCGCGCTCGGCGAACCCCTTGGCCAGCTCGAGGCTGCGCGCATCTCGCCTTCGGGGGAGACGGTTGCGATCACGGCGCGTGGGCGGGTCGCGCTCGCGGCGCCCAAGCAGCTGCGGCGCGTCGAGTTTGCGGTGCCGGTGGCGGCGCGCGCCCGGCAGGCGGTGCTGGGGCAGCAGGCGGCAAGGCGTTCATGATCCTCGACCAGGGGATCGCGGTGACATCTTCGCGATGCCCGCCGACGGGACGGGCGCGCCGACGGCTGTGACCCGCGGGTATGATGCCCATATCTGGTCCTTCGCCGTGGCGCCCGACGGCAAGACACTGGTGGTCTGGGACAAGAAGGCGCGGCTCCAGAAGGTCGATGTCGCGACCGGGCGGGTCACGCTGCTGGCCCAGAACGCCACCGGCGAGGATGCTCCGTTCCGCGACCTCGCCTTCTCGCCTGACGGCAAGATGATCGCCTATGCGGAGACCTCCCCGGCGAATGGCGGCAACACCTCCGATCTCTATGTTCAGGTTCTTGCCACGGGCGAGCGGGTCAAGGCGACGTCGGGCAAGTATAACGACTATGCCCCCGCCTTCGCGCATGACGGGGCATGGCTTTACTTCCTGTCCGATCGCAACTTCGATCCGACGCCCGGCAGTCCGTGGGGCGACCGCAACATGGGCGTCGCCTTTCCCAAGCGCGGTGAGATTTACGCCCTTCAGCTCGACCCCATGGCCAAGTTCCGCTTCCGCGAGGACAATGAGCTGACGATGAGCAAGGAGGATCGCGAGAAGCGCGAGGCCGAGGCAGTCGCCGCCGCGGGCGAGAAGGGCAAGGACAAAGACACGGCCGGGGTGAAAAAGGCAGACAGGCCCGCCAGCGCGGTTCTCGCCGGTCTTGCACAGCGCCTTTACAAGGTTCCCGCCAAGCCCGGGGTCGGCGGGCAGCTCCTAGCCAATGAGAAGTTCCTCTACACCCGGCGTGACGATGACGTGGTCGCGATCACCATCGACAAGAGCGATCCCAAGGAGGAGGTCTTCGCCAAGGGCGCGCTCGACTTCGCGCTTGCGGCAGACGGCAAGACCGCAATGGTCGTCACCGGCACGGCGGCCAAGCCCGTGCTGGCGCTGGTCCCCGCCGAGGCGAAGATGCCGGACAAGCCCGCGCCGTTCCAGCTGCGGCTCGACGATTGGCGGCTGATCGTCGATCCCCGGGCCGAATGGCGGCAGATGTTTGTCGATGCGTGGCGGATGCACCGCGACTTCGCCTATGATCCGGCGCTGCGCGGGGTCGACTGGAATGCCGTCAGGGCAGCGCACGAGCCGATGCTCGAGCGGATCGGCCACCGCGCCGAACTCAACACGATCCTGGGCCTGATGGCCTCGCAGCTCGGCATTCTCCACAGCCAGGTGCGCGCCGGGGATCTGCCGGGCGATAGCGAGAACCCCGCCATGGCCTTTCTCGGCGCGAGCTACACCCCGGTCGCGCAGGGGCTCCGTATCGATCGCATTTTGCGGTCGGAGGATGATCTGGTGTCGCTGCGACCGCC
Source organism: Sphingomonas changnyeongensis (assembly GCF_009913435.1). Lineage (NCBI taxonomy): Bacteria > Pseudomonadati > Pseudomonadota > Alphaproteobacteria > Sphingomonadales > Sphingomonadaceae > Sphingomonas > Sphingomonas changnyeongensis. The sequence continues at coordinate 1,274,776 of NZ_CP047895.1, forward strand.
GCTGCGCCGCCCCGGCGTCGATGTGCGCGAGGGCGACGTCATCCGCCTGGTCGATGGCCGGGCGGTCGCATCGCTGGCGGACCTGCGGCTCGCGCTCGCGGGCAAGGCGGGGCAGCAGGTGCGGCTCGATCTCACCCGCGCCGGGGGGAAACTCAGCGCGATCGTGGAGCCAATGACGATCCAGGGGCTAGAGGCGGCAAGCTATCTCGATCATGTCGAGGTCAAGCGCGCCCAGACCAGCACGCTGTCGGGCGGGAAGGTTGGCTATATCAGCCTGCGTTCCATGGGATCGGGCGACATTGCCAGCTTTGCCCGCGACTGGTTTCCGCAGCTCGACAAGCCGGGCCTGATCATCGATGTTCGCAACAACAATGGTGGGAACATCGACAGCATCATCGTCGCCATGCTGATGCGCCGCGCCTGGGCGTTCTGGGCAAGGCCCGACGGGACCGGGACTGCGACCACCAATATGCAGAACGCCTATCGCGGCCATGTCGCCGTGCTGATCGACGAGCGCACCTATTCGGATGGCGAAACCTTTGCGGGGGCTGTCAAGGCGCTTGGGCTGGCCCCGCTGATCGGTCAGCGGACCGCAGGTGCGGGCATATGGCTGTCGGATCGCAACCGTCTTGCCGACAATGGCGGGGTGCGGATCGCCGAGAACGCGCAGTACAGCCTCGACGGGCGCTGGATCGTCGAGGGGCATGGTGTGTCGCCAGATCACGAGGTCGACAATCCGCCGGCGGCAAGCTTTAGGGGCGAAGACGCGCAGCTGCGCGCGGCCATTGCGCTGCTCGAAGCGAAGATCCAGCGCGAGCCGGTGCCCGCGCTGGTGCCGCGGCCGCTTCCGGGGCTCGGCACGCCCGGGGGCGACGTCTTCCCGCTTCCGCGACGGTGATTGTGCGTGCGGACGCCAAAAGGTTGAGACTGAAGCTGAGGTCAGGACGCGGTGATGCGGGGTTCGCGATCTGATCGGGACTCCGTGAGGCGGCCCGGCTGAGCGCGCTGTTGGGGTTGGATCGAGATCGGATGGCCCGCCTGCGGCGGTGTAGTCATTTCTGTCCAATGCGGAATGATGGAGATCGAGGCAATGTCAATCCGACTGAGAAGTAGAATCTTATGCTTTTTAGCAATTTTCTTATCTGCGACTTCAGCTTCGCTGCTCGTAATCCGTTACTATGATCTTAGGGAAAGATTTTATAACGATGTTATCGAGGCCACCACTTTACCGGAATCACTATATCTGACCTCGTTGCGCAAGCCAAAGGCAAGATCCGACTGCCCCATAGTGTATAGCAATCAAGATGCAAAAATGTGGGACTTTGAAATTGTCGATACGTCGGTTAGAGACAGAATTGAGAAAATATCATTAGTATACGCATCTCTGGCCTGGAAAAATGCGTCGATTTTTGAAAAAAATCTTGGCATCTGGCCAAAGCAAGGTGACACAAAGTGGGTTGCGCGCATGGTCATGCGGGCCGCTGAAGAAATGCGGTTAATATTAATGCTGCAGCGTCTTGCTGATTGCAAATTAGGCGATCCTATTACGGTGACAGGGCACCTAACTCACTTCCCACCTCGCTCTCGGCCCGCGTTCGCGGGACTTCGGGGCGCGGCCTGATATCGCTCCGACCACATCAAGAACCCGCTGTCGCCCAGTGGACGGCCAGTGCCGTGCACCACAAGCGAGCGAGGCAAGCCATAGGCGCGGGATGTATCGCGGCACTGCAATGCCAACTGAGTGCGCCATCACCGTAATACCAAGCGGCTGAGAGAGAGAAGCGGTGTCAGGCCGCGTGCTTGGCGGCGTCGATCTCGCCGACGCCGGTGAGCGTGAACACGCCGGTGCCGGGCAGTTCGACCCGCAGTTCGAGCGTGCCGCCCGCAGCTTCCACGAACCGGCGCAGTGTGGCGAGATCAAGGTCGGTCTGGCGTTCGACCTTGAGCACCGAGGGCTACGTGATCCCCAGGCGCTGGACGATCTGCTCCTGGCCGCGCTGGGCGGGCTTGCGCAACGCCTTGAGGCCTTCAACCTCGCGGTGGAGTTTGGCGGCGCGGGCCTTGATCCGTGCCTGGCGCTGCCCGGTCATCGGATCAACGCCTTCTTCGTTCAGGGGAGCAAGCATAGCGCCCCCGCTGAAGGCGTTCGGACATGATCACCGCTTGCGAAATCAATCGTGAACTGGGCGATAACCGAGGGAAGCGTCCCCAAAGTGTGAGAAGTGGAAGATTTCCTCTGTCATGAGCTCGTCCGAGTCAGTCCAGGAACTACTGCCCCCGCGGCCGGCGACGAGACGGCACGAGTCAGCATCTTTGAGTTTCAGGCATTTGGGCCATGGTGCGCTGATCTCGGTGGTCGCTTCTCTGGCGTTGCCGATCACGTCGTACAAACCCCAGGGATTGGGCGGCATGCTTTCCACCGGCCGCACCCTACCAGACCAGACGGGGCCGCGCCGCTCATTCGGCCGGTTAGGCGGAAACCGTGACGCGTCGTAATGACGATCGATGATCGCGTTGTTTTGCCCCAAGCTATCGCCCCAGGGATAATTGGTCGTCGTGCCGGCGCGCGCAAAATGTTCCCACTCCTCGTCCGTGGGCAGCCGATGTCGAATGCCTGTCTTCATGGACAACCAGGACAGGTAACACTCATAATCGCGAACAGGAACTTTTGTGACGGGATAGTTGTCGTTCAGGCCAGGGTCGGCCGGATCGACCGGTTTGCCGTCGTCGATTTTCGGAGCCGGGCAGTTCGCCTCCCGAACCGCCGCCATATACTCACGCCATGTCGTTTCATGACGTGCGACATAGAGCGGGCGAACCGGCTGCCTGCCCCCGGTTGGCAAGCCCGGCACGCGCACCATCGGCGGGCATTCGGCACAATCAGCCCGCGACTTGGCCTCCGCAGTGCCATCGCCGGCATCAGACGCGACGGCCTGCGCTCCCAGAGCGACAGCGAATAAAAAGGTGAGCAGACCACCCGGCATTATTTCCACCCCCTTAGGATGCGGGACAGGCATCGCCCCATCGACCGGTCCGTTGACAAAAACCACGCCCTGATCATCGAACAGAGGTACCCCGATACTGATCCCAGAAACAGAAACGCGTCAAACCAGCATTCGCGATCAGCCCCGGTCAAGGCCATGTCGGTCGCGGTCATCGGATCAACGCCTTCTTCGTTCAGGGGAGCAAGCATAGCGCCCCTGCTGAAGGCGTTCGGACATGAACACCTCCTGCAAAATCAATCGTGAACTGGGCGATAGCCGAGGGAAGCGTCCCCAAAGTGTGCGAAGTGAAAGATTCTCTCTGTCATGAGCTTGTCCGAGTCAGTCCATAAGCCATTGCCCCCACGGCCGGCGACGAGACGGCACCAGTCAGCATCTTTGAGTTTCAGGCATTCGGGCCATGGTGCGCCGATCTCGGTGGTCGCTTCTCTGGCGTTGCCGATCACGTCGTACAAACCCCAGGGGTTGGGCGGCATGCTTTCAACCGGCCGCACCCTACCAGACAAGACGGAGCGGCGCCGCTCGCCCGGCCGGTTAGGCGGAAACCGTGACGCGTCGTAATGACGGTGGACGATCGCGTTGTTTTGCCCCAGGCTATCGCCCCAGGGATAATTGGTCGTCGTGCCGGCGCGCGCGAAATGTTCCCACTCCTCGGCCGTGGGCAGCCGATGTCGAATGCCTGTCTTCATGGACAACCAGGACAGGTAACACTCATAATCGCGAACAGGAACTTTTGTAACCGGATAGTTGTCGTTCAGGCCAGGGTCGGCCGGATCGACCGGTTTGTCGTCGTCGATTTTCGGAGCCGGGCAGTTCGCCTCCCGAACCGCTGCCATATACTCACGCCATGTCGTTTCATGGCGTGCGACATAGAGCGGACGAACCGGCTGCCTGCCCCCGGTTGGCAAGCCCGGCACGCGCACCATCGGCGGGCATTCGGCACAGTCAGCCCGCGACTTGGCCGCCGCAGTGCCATCGCCCGCACCAGACGCGACGGCCTGCGCTCCCAGAGCGACAGCGAATAAAAAGGTGAGCAGACCACCCGGCATTATTTCCACCCCCTTTGGATGCGGGACAGGCATCGCCCCATCGACCGGTCCGTTGACCAAAACCATGCCCTGATCATCGAACAGAGGTACCCCGATACTGATCCCAGAAACAGAAACGCGTCAAACCAGCATTCGCGATCAGCCCCGGTCAAGGCCATGTCGGTCGCGGTCATCGGATCAACGCCTTCTTCGTGCGGGGTGCCTCAGCCTCTGTCCTGGCGCAGAGCCTGCTCGATCAGCCAAAGGTGTAGGACATAGACAGCGACAAATAGGCCACCAATGAAAATCACGGACGGCAATATCATGCCCTCTTGTCCAGGGCGCGGCTTCAGCGTCAACGCGCCGACTGCAATAACTGTCATGGTGCAGATCGCAAGAGCCGGCACCAAGCCCAGGACCAAAAAACGGGGTCCGGACTGCGTTACGGTTTTAGAAAGCGGCTGTGATGCAGAAAAAATCCAATGTAGGGGCAAAGTATTTTCATGCTGAAACCGTGAATTAGCCTTTGTAAACAGTCTAACCATGAGCATGCAGAAAATCATGCAAATAATGACAATAAATCCAGTCATGAGCTCACCAACATCATGTCAGATCGGCAAATTTACAGGCGCCTGCAACATGGCCTGCTCTTCACTGGCCCAAAGCTGACCGGCCACAGGTCCAAAAAACTTTTCTTGCACTCGACCTCTCTGCCCTGCTCCGGCTGAGTCGGGCCCGCGCTCCGCCTCCGGCTCGTGCGGCGCGCGGTCCGGCTCGCCGGGGCGGCTGCGCAGGCAGGCGGCGGCCACTTCGCGGACGGCGGCGCCGGTCGGCACCTCCGTCGCGATGCCGTGTGTGCCCGAAAAGGCGATCGATCCGCGCGCCCGCGCCAGCGCTGCGACCAGCGGCGAAGCGAGCGGCACCACACCCGTCTCGCTGCCCATGCCGTCCGGATCGAAGCGGATCGGCACCCGGGCGCTTACGCCATCGACGGTGACGGTTTGGGCGGCGACCTGCGGCGGCGCCTCGACGCCCAGGGTGATCAGCTCGATCACGCGGCGACCGGGCCGGCACACGATCGCGATGTCCCATTCAGTGTCCGGTGCGCCGTAATAGGCGGCATAGGGGCCGCGCCGGTTCCATTCGAGCGGGGGCTCGATCCCCCGCGTCTGATCGCTTCGGCTGTCGACTGGCCGCGCATCGATGGTGGTTCGATCGACGGCTGGCGCGCCCGCCCCCGGGGCGCTGGACGCGTCGCAGGCGACGAACAGGGCCCCGATCAGCATCAGCCGGACCGGATCAAGCCGACGCCGCAGCCCGAAACCGCTCCCTCTCTCCGATGCTGAACGCGCAAAGCCCATCGCCAAGCCACCCGTCCGACCCGATCCGGGCTGGCCGTCGAACCGTTGACCTGCAACGGTTCGCGACTGCCTGATTACGCGTTTAGGGTAAATCACTGTCCCCGAGGAGCGTCAACTCTCCTGCTCGGCATAGAACCGACATGAATCAAAGGGGTCTGCCGCCAATCTGGCCTGAGGACTCGCCCGTGCCGCGTTGTTACTGGCCGAGGGCGTATTTCGGCTAAGTTTTGGTCCTTCATGCCGCCTACATCGGACAGCACTGGATACCATCAGCACTCCCGTCCCGCTTCGTCTGCGCGGACGGCGACAGCACATACTGGATTATGCGGCGCTGGCCAGTGGGATCCACGTAAGCGTCCGGGCTTGATCTCCACAAGAGAGCCGAACAGGACCGTTGCTGTGTTGGAGATCAGTTCAGTTGTGATAAATCTGGATTCGGCATAGATCAAAGCCGCGTCGATTTTATTGGGATTGAGGCGTTCAGAAAATACCGAGGAATCCGCTTGCAGGACATGATGAATCGTCAAAACGAACCTGAATGCAGCGGTGGCCTGCATCTGGCTGACGGTCAATGAGTGATCCCGTCCAGCTATGATCGCCCTGGTGCCTGATTCACATGCAGCTGAACAACATGTGTCGTGAGGCGAAGGGGCGGGCGCACATGATGTTGAAAGCCGCCATCGCTGTCGCCATTGCCGTCACGTCATCGCCCTGTTTGGCGCAGGTCGATGCTGCCTTGTTCGCCGGGGCGCATGTCGGCGCTTCGGCCGGAGCCGTGGCCGAAGACCTTGTGGGCGGCGTTGACCGGACGCGGAGCTTCATCCTGCGCGGCGGTGCGGAGCTGGCCCTCTCAAAGACGGTCGGTGTCCGCCTTGAGTTTGAACATCTCGACGGGAGCCGCAACGGCTTGATGCTGGGTATGCCGATACGTTTCTGAAGCTCTGGTCCGGAGGAAAAGCGCCATGCGGTGGATTGGTCTGGTCACGCTGTTTCCGCTGCTGATGGCAGCCACCGCCCCGACCGCGAACCGGTGGATTGGCTTCAGGACCGGCTGGACCGCGTACTGATTGCCGCCGGTCAGGTGCCCGGCTCGGTAAAGGCGGTCATCTCAACGGAGCCAATGGTGCAAATCGGGCGGCCCGGCGAGCCGGTTGCGGTGCCGGGGGCGCTGATCCTGCTTGCGCCCAATGCCGACGCCGTTGACGGGTTGATGGCCATGATCCTGTCGTTCCGCGCGGGGGACGCGGCAGGCACCCCCCGGCCGACAAGGGCCACGGTCGGGTCCGTTCTCGCGCTCGGGGCGCTGGTTGCTTTGACGGGCGGCGTGTCGGACCCGGAGGCGGGGCGTGACGACAAGGTCATTCCCCTCGGCACTCTGAACGACAGGGCTGGACCGGGCGGCGCACCCGACCGCAGGCAGCTGGCCTGGCGGGGCGCGCGCTGGCACGCGATCGCCGGGGGCTGCGCGGAGGCGCAGCCGGCGTTCCTGCGCTTCGCCGGATCCGCGCAGAGCGCCGTTATCGAAGGTCGGCGCGTGATCTGGCCCGGCAGCCGCGTCGCAAAAGAGATGCTGGCCGGCCTGGGGGCGCAGGGTCAGCCGGGGCCGGACCGCTGCCCCTCGGCCGCGGATGGCGCGCTTCAGGCGGTAAAGCGCCAGCTGATCGGCAGCGCAGATGGATAGGAAATGGCTCTGGCGCATCCCGGGTTCGGCTTGCGCGCGCCGGGGCAGGCCCTGACGCGATCGGCAGTGGAGTGATCAAGCCGGTCCATGTCGGTTCGACCGAGGAGGCGGGCGGACGGATCCATGTGCGCGGGAAGTGGATCGGGTGTTTCTGGCAGGGGCCGTTTCGGGTGCGTAGCAATGGACGAGCCGCATCTGACGGTGACGCGGCCGCAAGTGGGGCGCAATCCGGTGTGGGCCACGCGGGACAGTGGGGAAGTGCACTGTCACTGCAAATCTGCTGCGTGACATCATGCGCGACATCCGGGATCACGATGCGGGGCAGGCGACCGACAGAACCAGCTGATCAGCTAACCCGCGCCGGGTCTATGTGGTAGCGTGTCGTCCGAATTTCCCGATGTCGCCACCAATCCGCTTCGATGCCCCAAACGTGCCCCCGATGCCGCCGCGCTGGGGTGATCCGGGATGAGGCAATCTGAACGGAATACAATCAGCTATTTGGCCGAATTCACGGGGAAATGAGCCGCTGTGAGCGGCCTTGAAAGGGCCTTCTGGCGGAGAGGGTGGGATTCGAACCCACGGTACCGTTGCCGGCACGCCGCATTTCGAGTGCGGTGCTTTCGACCTCTCAGCCACCTCTCCGCGAGACGCCAGGCGCGGGAAGCGCCGGTCGAGAGCGGGGCCTCTAGCCGATAGGGCGGGGCTGCACAAGCCCGGCTTGCAGCGTCACCGTCCTGCCCTAAATAGGAAGGCATGAGCCAGAATGACAGCACCGAGAAGGGCGATGTCGCGGCCACCCTTGCCCCGGCCGCCGCGCTGCACGAATCGGGCGGGGCGCACCCCGTCGCGCCGCCGATCGTTCATGCCCGTTTCGCCATCGGCGACATTGTCCGCCACCGCCTGTTCGATTTTCGCGGCGTGGTGTTCGATGTCGATCCGGTCTTTGCCAATAGCGAGGAATGGTATCAGGCGATTCCCGCGCAGGTGCGGCCCGCCAAGGACCAGCCCTTCTACCATCTGCTCGCCGAGAATGCGGAGAGCAGCTATGTCGCCTATGTCAGCCAGCAGAACCTGCTCGACGATGCGGCGGCCGGTCCGGTCGGCCATCCGGCGATTTCCGGTCTGTTCGACGGTCTGCGTGACGGGCGCTATGTGCTGAGGCGCGAACGGCGGCACTGATCCGCGCCCGCGCCCGCGCCCGCGCCCGCGCTTTCGGCCCGGCTGGATTCAGGCCGGGATGAAGCGCAGCGCCACGCCGTTGATGCAGTGGCGCTGGCCGGTCGGCGGCGGCCCGTCGTCGAAAATATGGCCGAGATGGCCGCCGCAGCGCCGGCAATGCTCTTCGGTGCGCGGATAGCCGAGCTTGAAATCGGTCGCCGTGCCGATCGCGCCGGGCAGCGCGGCGGTGAAGCTCGGCCAGCCGGTGCCGCTGTCATATTTGGCGGTCGAGGCGAACAGCGGCAGGCCGCACCCGGCACAGGCAAAGGTGCCGCGCCGTTTTTCGCCGAGCAGCGCGCTGGTGAAGGGGCGTTCGGTCGCTTCTTCGCGCAGCACGCGGTAGGCGGCCGGAGACAGGCGCTGGCGCCACTGGGCGGGAGACAGGGCAAAGCGCGGATCGCCGGCGCGCGCCGCCCGTGCCGGGCCGGACCGCCCGGTGCCGCCCACAAGCAGCCATGCGCCAAGCGCGCCCGCGCCAAGGCCGATCAGGGTGCGGCGATCCGGCATCGACTTTCTCCTTCCGCCGGTTCGCGCCCGGCCCGGAGCAAGTTACGCAGGCCCGGGCGGAGCGGTTGCACCGCCCGGATTGCAGGCTGTCGCCTCAATAGGTTTCGATCTGCACCGGCATCTGGCGATAGCCATGGACGAAGCAGGCCTTCACCCGCGACGGCTCGCCCTCGACATGGACGCGCATCCGCCTTTTGGCCATTTCTTCCAGCAGGATCGAAATCTGCAGCTCGGCCAGGCGCGCGCCGACGCAGCGATGGATGCCATAGCCAAAGGCCAGATGCCGCCGCGCATTTTCGCGGTCGACGATCAGCCGGTCGGGATCGGGAAACACGCTCTCGTCGCGGTTGCCCGAGATATACCAGAGCGCCAGCTTGTCGCCGGCGCGGATCTTCTGCCCCTCAAGCTCGGTGTCCTGGGTGGCGGTGCGGCGCATATGCGCAAGCGGCGTCTGCCAGCGGATGATTTCCTGCACCGCATTGGGGATCAGCCCCGGATTGGTTTCCAGCTTGGTGCGTTCGTCGGGGAACAGGTTTAGGCCATAGACCGCCGCACTCATCGAGTTGCGCGTCGTGTCGTTGCCGCCGACGATCAGCAGGATCAGATTGCCCAGAAACTCCATGTCGTCCATTTCCGACATGGCGTCGGAATGGAGCATCATCGAGATCAGGTCGGGCGTCATCGGCTTGCCCTTCTTCTCGTCCCACAGCTTGCGGAAATAGGCCGCACACTCGAACATGTGCATCAGCCGCTGCTGGCGGGTGTCCTCGTTGTGGACGAGCTCGATATCGCCGGCCCAGTCGGACCAGAAGGTCAGCTTGCGCCGGTCTTCCCACGGGAAATCGAACAGGATGGCGAGCATCTGCGTGGTCAGTTCGATCGACACCTTATCGACCCAGTCAAAGGTCTGGCCGATGGGCAGCGTGTCGAGGATCTCCTCGGTTCGGCGGCGCACGTCGATCGCCATGCGGCCGATCTCGCTGGGGGTGAAGGCGGGGGAGACGGTGCGGCGCTGCTCGGTATGCTTGGGCCGGTCCATCGCGATGAACATCGGCATGCGCGGCTCGCCCTCGATCGGGTCGGCGATGGTGATCGTCGGCTGCGACGAATAGATTTCGGGCAGCGCCTCGACATGCACGATCGGCTTGTAGGTCGACACCGACCAGTAAGGGCCAAAGGCGCTGTCCTCGCAATAATAGACCGGGGCCTCGGCGCGCAGCCGGCGGAACGGTTCCTGCCAGCGATCCTCGGCGTAAAGCTCGGCGCGGCTGACGTCGAGCGGATCGATCGCCTTGTCGGTGGCGGCACCGGCGGATGCGGGAGCGGATTGGGCGGCGGCGGGTGGAGCAAGCGTGGCCATGGTCATCATCTCCTCGTGCATTTTTGTGTGCATTTCTGTTTTGCCGGAGAGTGCCACTAGCCGCCGCGAAGTTAAAGAGAGTTTTTCGCTGCAACTGAAATCAGTGTCAGCAGCGCGTGGCGGGGGCCGGGCCTGCCCTTGGGGTCGCCCCCGCGTTCAGGATTTTTTCGTCATTGGCGGCGAAAACTGTCGGACCTTTTGACAGTCGGCGGAGACCCGCGCGCGTGACGGCGACGATCGGCATCTGGAGCCATGCGCTGGCCGCGACGCTGTTCGTCGCGCTGGCGCTGTGGCAGATGCGCGCGCCGCGCACCCCGGCGCAGCGCGCGCTGACCGTGGCGCTGGCCGGCACGGCATTCTGGGCGCTGGTCATCGCCTTTTCCACCGCGCGGACCGCAGGTGCGGCGGCGGCCGAATCGCTGCGCAACCTGGGCTGGCTCGCCTGGATGTTCCTGCTGCTGCGCCAGGGGACACGCGATGCGCGGCCCGCCGGGCTGATGCTGCTTTATGCGGTGGTTGCGCTGGTGGGGATGGCGGCGCCGGCGGTTGCGCTGCTGCCGCCCGACGGGCTGGCGCCCTTTGCCGCCAATGTGCTGCGCCTCATTGCGGCCATCGGCGCGCTGGTGCTGCTGCACAATCTCTACACCGCCGCCGATCCGGAAGCGCGGTCGGGCCTCAGGCTGCCGATGACCGGCCTTGCGGTGCTCTGGGCCGCCGATCTTCAGCTTTATGCGCTGGCGGCGATGGATCCGGGCTGGTCGGCGCGGCTGATCGATCTGCGCGGGCTGGTGGCGCTGCTCGCCGCGCCGGTGTTCGCGCCGGGGCTGCGCCGCTCCGATCCGTGGCGGATGCGCCTGTCGCGCACCATCGCCTTCCAGTCGCTGTCGCTGATCGCGATCCTTGCCTATCTGGGGGTGATGGCGCTGGTCACGGTCGCGCTTGGCCGGCTGGGCGGCGATTATGCGCGGCTGGTGCAGGCCGGGGCGCTGTTCGGCACCACTCTGGCCGCCCTGGTGTTTCTGCCGTCCGACCGGTTCCGGGCGTGGATCAAGGTCAAGCTGGCCAAGCATCTGTTCCAGCACCGCTATGACTATCGCACCGAATGGCTGCGCTTCACCGAAACGCTGGGTGCGCCGGGGGCCGATGCGCCGCTGGGCGAGCGGGTGGTGCGCGCGATTGCCGAGCTGACCGACAGCCCGGCGGGGCTGCTGTTCGCACCCGACGGGCAGGGCGGGCTGATGGTGGTCGATCAGTGGCGCTGGGGGCAGGTCGGCGGGGGGGCATCGCCCCCGAAGCCGCCGGCCAGCTTGGCGGCGGGCGCATCGTCGAACTGGCCGCCGAGCCGGTCGCGCTGCCCGGCTGGCTGGCCGGTGACGGGCGCGCCTGGGCCATCGTGCCCCTGCCGCATTTCGACCGGCTGGCCGGGCTGGTGCTGCTCGCCCGCCCGCCGATCGATCGTGGGCTGGACTGGGAAGATTTCGATCTGCTGCGCGTCGTCGGCCGGCAGGCCGCCAGCTATCTGAGCGAGGCGCGCGGGCAGGAGGCGCTGTCCGAAGCGCGGCGCTTCGACGAGTTCAACCGCCGTTTCGCCTTCATCCTGCACGACATCAAGAATCTGGTCAGCCAGCTGAGCCTGCTGGCGCGCAACGCCGCCCGCCATGCCGAGAATCCCGATTTCCGCGCCGACATGATCGCGACGCTCAACGATGCCGCGACGCGGCTGGGCGATCTGCTGGCGCGGCTGGCCCCGCATGATCGCGGCCGGGCGGAGGAGCCGCGCGCGCTGCGCGTGCAGGCGCTGCTCGCCGGGGTGGCGGCGCGCTGCGGGACGGCGCGGGTCGAGCTGGGGGGCGATCCCGATCTGGCGCTGCTCGCCGATCCCGCGCGGCTGGAACAGGCGGTCGCCCATCTGGTCCAGAATGCGCTCGACGCGTCGCCGCCCGGCGTGCCGGTTGCCGTCCGCACGGTCCGCCGCGGGCTGGAGGGCGCGATCGAGATCATCGACCAGGGGCGCGGCATGAGCCGCGATTTCATCCGCACCGAGCTGTTCCGTCCCTTTTCCTCCACCAAGGCCGGCGGCTTTGGCATCGGCGCCTATGAGGCGCGGGCGCTGGTCGCGGCGATGGGCGGACGGATCGAGGTGGAAAGCCATGAGGGGCAGGGCAGCCGGTTCACGCTGATCCTGCCCCGCGCCAGCATCGACGAGGCCGCATGACTGAGAACAAGCCGATCCTGCTGGTCGTCGAGGACGATCAGGGGCTGCAGCGCCAGCTGCGCTGGGCGTATGAGGAATATGAGGTCGTCGCCGCGTTCGACCGCGCCGGGGCGATCGAGGCGCTGCGCGCGCATGAGCCGGCGGTCGTGACCCTCGATCTTGGCCTGCCGCCCGATCCCGACGGCACGTCCGAAGGCTTTGCCGCGCTGGCCGAGATGCTGCGCCTGAAGCCCGATCTGAAGGTGGTCGTGGCCACCGGGCATGGCGCGCCCGAAAGCGCGATGACCGCGATCGCCGCCGGGGCCTATGATTTCTACCGCAAGCCGGTCGATATCGATGCGCTGCGCCTGATCGTGTCGCGCGCCTTTCATTTGCACGCGATCGAGGCCGATCTGGCGCGGCTGCGCCGGCGCGCCGAGGGACAGGCGGTGCTGGGCGGGATCGTCACCGCCGCGCCCGAGATGCTCAAGGTCGCCCGCACGATCGAGCGCGTGGGAAGCGCCAATGTCGCGGTGATGCTGCTGGGCGCGAGCGGGACGGGCAAGGAGCTGCTAGCCCGCGCCGTCCATGCACAGAGCGGGCGCAAGGGCGCGTTCGTGCCGATCAACTGCGCGGCGATCCCGGAAAATCTGCTGGAGGCCGAGCTGTTTGGCCATGAAAAGGGCGCGTTCACCGGGGCGATCCGCACCACCGAGGGCAAGATCGAACAGGCGGAGGGCGGCACGCTGTTCCTCGACGAAGTGGGCGACATTCCGCTGCCGCTTCAGGTCAAGCTGCTGCGCTTTTTGCAGGAACGGGTGATCGAACGCGTCGGCGGCCGGCGGCCCATTCCCGTCGATGCGCGCATCGTCTGTGCGACCCATCAGGATCTGGAGGCGATGATCGCCGATGGCCGGTTCCGCGAGGATCTTTATTACCGGCTCGCCGAAATCGTCGTGCGCATCCCGCCGCTCAAGGACCGCAGCGGCGATCCGGTGCTGCTGGCGCGGCATTTCCTCGCGCATCATGCCAAGGCGATGGGGCGGGGGTGACCGGCCTTGCCCCCGATGCGGTGGCGGCGATCGATGCCTGGCCCTGGCCGGGCAATGTCCGCGAACTTGAAAACCGGGTGAAGCGGGCGGTGATCATGGCCGATGGCAAGCGCGTCACCGCCGCCGATCTCGATCTCGTCGCGCCCGAGGCCGCCCATGACATGATCTCGCTGCGCGCGGTGCGCGAGGCGGCCGAGCTGGCGGCGATCCGCCGCGCGCTCGCCCGTGCCGAGGGCAATATCTCGGCCACCGCCAGGCTGCTGGGGATCAGCCGCCCGACCCTTTATGATCTGATGAAGGCGCATGACCTGCGCGGCGAGGAGCCGCGCCCAGCCGACTGACCTGGCAGGCGGAACGACCTCCCCAGCCGACTGACCAGATTGGCCGCCCCGGCAGGGGGTGACGCCGCAGCGTGCCCGGCTATGTTCGCGGCATGACCAGTGCCGAACTCGCCCGCATCGCCGCCGCGCTCGAACGGCTCGCGCCGCCGCCGCCCGCCATGGCCGATCCGCTCGCCCATCCCGCCTATCTGTGGACCGGCGCTACGCTGGTCGCGGCCCGCGCCTTTCAGCCGGTGCCGATCGATCTGCTGACCGGCATCGACGATCAGAAACAGGCGGTGCGCACCAATCTGGAGCGGCTCGCCGCGGGCGCTGCCGCGCACGACATGCTGCTCTGGGGCGCGCGGGGCATGGGCAAGTCGGCGCTCGCCAAAAGCGCGGTCGCCGCCGTGCAGGCGGCCGGCGGCGCGCTGGCGCTGGTGGAGGTGGCGGGGAGCGAGGTTGCGCGGGACGGCGCGCTGGCGGGGCTGGCCGCGCTGTTCGCGCAGCTGGATGGCGTGCCCCGGTCGTTCCTGCTGTTCATCGACGATCTGGGCTTTGCCGCCGACAGCCCGGCGCCGCGCCGGCTGCGCGCGCTGCTCGACGGCGGGGCGGAGGCGCGGCCCGCCAATGTCCGGCTGTGCGTCACCTCCAACCGCCGCCACATCGTGCCGCGCGACCTGGCCGAGGAAGCCGCCGCCGCCAATCCGCGCGATGCCGCCGACGACCGGCTGGCGCTGGCCGACCGGTTCGGGCTGAGCCTTGGTTTCCACGCGCTCGACCAGGACGGATATCTGGCGATCATCGCCGCCTATTGCGCCGCCCATGGCCTTGCCTTTGCCGCCGATGACGCGCTGGCGTTCGCGCTCCAGCGCGGCCAGCGCTCGGGGCGGGTGGCGCGCCATTACGTCACCGATCTGCTCGGCCGCGTCGGGCGGCCCGAACAGGCTGGATTTGCAGACATATAGCATTACAGCTTGCGGCCGACCCGGCTGCGGGCCGGACAGAAAAGGGGAGAGGATGATGGACCGGCGGGAGTTTATCGGCGCAGCCGCGCTGCTTGGCATCGGTGGTGCGACGGGGCTGATGACCGCACCGCTCCGCGCGCAGACGGGATCGGCCGATGCGGCGCTGTCCGCCCTGTTCGAGCGGATTTTTGCCGAATCGGTCGCGCGTTCGCCCGAACTGGCGACCCAGCTTGGCCTCGACCGGGGGGCGGGGGCGGCGCTCAAGGCGCAGCTTGCCCCGCGCACGGCGGCCCGCCGCGCGGACGATCTGGCGCGCGTCCGCACCGCGCTTGAACGGCTGCGCGCCGTTGACCGGCAGACGGTGTCGGCGGCCAATCGGCTCAACCTTGATGTCGTCATCTATCAGCTTGAAGGGCAGACGGTCGCCCCCACGCGCTTCGGGCTGGATTCGGTCGTGCGCCCCTACCGCCTGTTCCAGCAGGGCGGGGCCTATTTCTCGGTTCCCGATTTCCTCAACACCGCGCACACGGTCCGCGCCGCCGAGGATGCCGAGGCCTATCTGGCGCGGCTCGAAGCCTTTGCCCGCGTGCTCGACGAGGACACGGCGGAGCAGCAGGCACAGGCGGCGCGCGGCTATCTCGCGCCCGGCTGGTCGCTCGACCTGACGCTGGCCCAGCTGACGCGGCTGCGCGGCCAGCCGGTCGAGACCGGCGGCATGGTGATGTCGCTCGTCACCCGCGCCAGGGCGGCGGGGCTGGCCGGCGACTGGGGCGCGCGCGCGGCGCGCATCGTGACCGACAAGGTGCAGCCCGCGCTCGACCGGCAGATCGCGGCGCTGCGCGCGCTGCGCCCGACGACGCGCGACGGCGACGGCGTGTGGCGGGTGCCCGACGGCGAGGCGATCTATGCCGCCGCACTCGCCCAGATGACCACCACGACCATGAGCCCCGACGAGGTGCACCGCATGGGGCTGGCGCAGGTGGCCGAGATCAGCGCCGAGCTGGACACGATCCTGAAGGGCCAGGGGCTGAGCACGGGCAGCGTCGGCGCGCGGCTCGCCGAACTCAACCGCCGTCCCGACCAGCTTTATCCCGACACGCCTGCGGGCCGCGCGGCGCTGATCGACAGCCTCAATGCCGATGTCGCGCGCATGGGGGCGGCGCTGCCGCGCTTCTTTGCGACGCTGCCGACCCAGCCGCTCGAAATCCGCGCGGTGCCGGCGGACATTCAGGACGGCGCGTCCAACGGCTATTATCGCGGCGCCTCGCTCGACGGGTCGCGCCCGGCCATCTATTTCATCAACCTGAAGGATGTCGGCGACTGGCCGAAATACACGCTGCCGGCGCTGTCCTATCATGAAGGCACGCCCGGCCATCATCTGCAGATCAGCCTGGCCCAGCAGTCGAAGGACATTCCGACGCTGCGCAAGCTGGGCGGGTTTTCGGCCTATTCGGAGGGCTGGGCGCTCTATGCCGAAAGCATCGCCGACGAGGCCGGGGTCTATCGCACCCCGGTCGAACGGGCCGGGTTCCTGCAATCCTATCTGTTCCGCGCCGCGCGGCTGGTGGTCGATACCGGGCTGCACAGCCGCCGCTGGAGCCGCACCGAGGCCGCCGATTACATGGTCGCGACCACCGGCTTCGCCCGGCCGCGCACCGAGCGCGAGATCGAACGCTATTGTACCCAGCCGGGGCAGGCATGCAGCTACAAGGTCGGCCACGGCGTCTGGCAGAGGCTGCGCGAAGAGGCCGAACGCGCGCTCGGCAAAAGGTTCGACGTGCGCCAGTTCCACGAGGTGCTGAGCGAGGGGGCGATGCCGCTCACCCTGCTCGAGACGCGGGTCCGCGAACGCATCGCCGCGCAGCAGGGGTAAGAGGGCGTTTTTTGACCGGGAAGAACGGCACCGGCCCGCTCCCCCACCCGGCCTCCCATAGCGTAACCTGCCGTTGGGAGGCCGGGTGGGGGAGCGGGCCGGTGCCGCCCCCGCGCCGCAAGGCGCGGCACAGACAACGCCGCCCCCGCGCCGCGAGGCGCGGCACAGAGCTCAGCCCAGCGCTCAGCCCAGCGCTTCCACCCGTTCCGCCAGTTCGAGCCAGCGTTCCTCGGCCGCGTCCTTTTCGGCCCGTGCCGCTGCGATCGCATCGGTCAGCTGCTGGAACCGCGCCGGGTTGCTGGCATAAAGATCGGGATCGGCCAGCGCCGCCTCGTCGCGGGCGATCGCCTGGTCGAGCGCCTCGATCCGCCCGGGCAGCAGATCATAATCGCGCTGGTCCTTGTAGCTGAGCTTGGTCGCGCCGGGCTTGGCGGCGGGGCGCGGGGCAGCATCGGGCTTGGTCGCCGGGCGGGCGGCAGCGCGCGGTGCCGCCGGCTTGCGGCGCTTGGCTTCCCAGTCGGCATAGCCGCCGGCGATGATGTCGACCCGGCCCGATCCGTCGAGGCCGAGCGTCACCGTGACCGTGCGGTCGAGAAAGTCGCGGTCATGGCTGACGATCAGCACCGTGCCTTCATAATCGGCGATCACTTCCTGCAGCAGGTCGAGCGTTTCGAGATCAAGGTCGTTGGTCGGCTCGTCGAGCACCAGCAGGTTCGACCGGCGGGCAAACTCGCGCGCCAGCAACAGCCGTGACCGCTCGCCGCCCGACAGCGTGCCGACGCGGGCATCGGCAAGGCCGGGGTCGAACAGAAACTCTTTCAGATAGCCATGGATGTGCTTGCGCACCCCCAGCACCTCGATCCAGTCGCTGCCATCGGCCAGCACGTCGCGCACCCTTTTGTCGGGGGCGAGCAGGCTGCGCTGCTGGTCGATGATCACCCCGTCGAGCGTGCGGGCGAGCGTCACCGTGCCGGTGTCGGGCGGCGTCTCGCCGGTCAGCAGCTTCAGGAGCGTCGTCTTGCCCGCGCCGTTCGCGCCGACGATGCCGATGCGGTCGCCGCGCTGGATGCGCAGGGTGAAATCGCGGATGATCCGCCGTTCGCCGAACGACTTGTTGACGTCCTCGGCGGCGATCACCGTCTTGGTGCGCACATCATCGGCTTCGACCGCAAGCTTGGCCGCGCCCGCCGGGCCGAGCATCGCCGCGCGCTGGGCGCGCATGCGGTTGAGCGCTTCCAGCCGGCCCTGGTTGCGCCGCCGCCGCGCGGTGACGCCGCGCTGCAGCCAGTGCAGTTCAAGCTTCAGCTTGGCGTCGAGCTTTTCGGCCGCGCGCGCCTCTTCGGCATAGACTTTTTCCTGCCACGCCTCGAACCCGCCAAAGCCGATTTCGGCGCGCCGCATCTGCCCCCGGTCGAGCCACAGCGTCGACCGGGTCAGCCGGGTCAGGAAGGTGCGGTCATGGCTGATGACCACGAACGCGCCGGCAAAGCGGTTGAGCCAGGATTCGAGCCAGTCGATCGCCGCCAGATCGAGATGGTTGGTCGGTTCGTCGAGCAGCAGCACATCGGGCGACTGGGCGAGCGCGCGGGCGATGGCGGCGCGCCGCCGCTCGCCGCCGCTGGCGGTCGCTGCCGCGCGCGACAGATCAAGCCCGATCTGGTCGGCGATCGCCGCCACCTCATGCGCGGGCGGTGCATCGGGCCCTGCCAGCGCGAAATCGCCGAGCGTGGCAAAGCCGTCGACCTTCGGATCCTGTTCGAGCAGCACGACATGTGTGCCGGGGACGAGCGTGCGCCGCCCCTCGTCACAGTCGATCCGCCCGGCGAGCAGCTTGAGCAAGGTCGTCTTGCCCGCGCCGTTGCGGCCGATGAGCGCAAGCCGGTCGCGCGCGCCGATATGGATGTCGAGATTGCGGAACAGCCAGCCTGATCCCTGGACCAGGCCCAGATCTTCAAAGGCGAGAACGGGTGCGGACATGGCCGGCCAGATAGGGGGCTTGGTGCGCGCGTGCCAGCAAAACCGACCGACCCGCCCGATCGGTGCCGGGATGAACGGCAGCGGGCCGCGCCATTCATGACCTATTCAAAGCATCGGGTTTACCCGCTAAGCATCATGGCAAGCATGAGGCAGATCATTCTTATCCCGGCGGCGGGGCTGGGCGCACTGGCCGCCTTTGGCGGGGGCATGTCCGGCGGGGCGGCGGCGCAGGTCGACCGGCGCGGCGACCAGTATCACGCGTTCGAGGCGCGCCGCACCGGGCAGGTGATGTCGCTGCGCCAGATCGAAAGCCGGATCCTGCCGATGATGGGCGATGCCGATTATCTGGGGCCGGAGTTCGATCCGGGGGCTGCCGTTTACCGGCTGAAGTTCATGCGCCAGGGCCGGGTGAGCTGGGTCGATATCGACGCCCGCACCGGCGACGTTATCGGCCGGTCCGGCCGCTAGAGCGGAGACATAGATGCGCGTTTTGATCGTCGAGGACGAGCCGAGCCTCGGGGCGCAGCTGCGCCGCACGCTGGAAGGGGCCGGCTATGCCGTCGACCTGGCGACCGATGGCGAGGACGGCCATTTCCTCGGCACCACCGAAAGCTATGACGCGGTGATCCTTGACCTCGGCCTGCCCGAGATTGACGGGCTGACCGTGCTCGACCGCTGGCGCCGCGATGGCCGTGTCATGCCCGTCCTGGTGCTGACCGCGCGCGACAGCTGGTCGGACAAGGTTGCGGGGCTCGATGCCGGGGCCGATGATTATCTGGCCAAGCCCTTCCAGTCCGAAGAGCTGATCGCGCGGCTGCGCGCGCTGATCCGCCGCGCCTCGGGCAATGCCAGTTCCGAACTGATCGCCGGCGATGTCCGGCTCGACACCCGCTCGGGCAAGGTCACGCTGGCCGGCGAGCCGGTCAAGCTGACCGCGCAGGAATATAAGCTGCTCAGCTATCTGATGCACCACAAGGGCAAGGTCGTCAGCCGCACCGAGCTGATCGAGCATATCTATGACCAGGATTTCGACCGCGATTCGAACACCATCGAGGTGTTCGTCACGCGCATCCGCAAAAAGCTGGGCCAGGATGTGATCACCACGATCCGCGGCCTTGGCTACAGCCTGGAAGAGCCGGGGAACTGAGCGCCCCGGCCCCCATGGCGCTGAGGCGATGACCATGGCCCGATCCGGGGTAGCCCCGGACGCCGGGGGCGCGAGCGGGGCGGGTGCTGTGCCCGCGCCCCCGGCTCCTTCGGCAGAGCCGTCCGCGCCCGCGCGCGTGACCACCGGCTCGCTCAGCCGGCGGATGATCGTGATCGCGTCGATCTGGATCGGCGTGCTGCTGATCGGCGGCGGGCTCGCGCTCGACCGGGTGCTGACCAACTTCCTCACCCGCAGCTTCGACGATCAGCTGAGCTATGTGCTGACCGCGATGATCGCGTCCGCCGAAATCGGGCCGGGCGGCGAGGTGATCCTCAACCGCCCGCTCGGCGACCAGCGGTTTCTGGAGCCGGGGTCGGGGCTTTATTACCAGATCAGCGGGCGCGGCTTTGAGCATTTCCGCTCGCGCTCGCTATGGGACCGGTCGCTGTCGGTGCGCGCCGATCATCCGCCCGGCGCGCTGCATGCCTATGACAGCCGGGAGTTTCCCGATGAGCCGCTGCGCGTGCTGGAACGCGATGTCGAGGTGCCCGGATCGCCGGTTCTCTGGCGCTTCCAGGTCGCGCAGGACCGCAAGGGGCTGAACGACCAGATCCGCGCGCTGCGCCGCGTGCTGGTGCGCAGCTTTGCCGCCCTCGGCCTGGGGCTGATCGTGCTTGCCGCGCTCCAGACATTTTACGGGCTGCTGCCGCTGCGCAAGGTGCGCCGGGCGATCGCGCGCATGCGCTCGGGCGAGGCGAGCCGGGTCGAGGATGCCCTGCCCGAGGAGCTGACCCCGATGGTCGAGGAGCTGAACGCCCTCATCGCCCATAATGAGCGTCAGGCGGAGGAGGCGCGCCGCCATGCCGGCAATCTTGCCCATGCGCTCAAGACGCCGCTCACCGTGCTGATGAACGCCGCCACCGCCGAGGCGCCCGATCTGGCTGAATCGGTGGTTCGCGAGGCGCGGACGATGCGCCGTCAGGTCGATCATCATCTGGCCCGCGCCCGCGCCGTCGGGCGACGCGGCCAGGCCCATGCCCGGGCCGAGATCTGGCCGAGCATCGAGGCGGTCGAGCGCGCGGTCGCGCGGCTTTACCCCGATGTCCGCATCGACCGCGACGGGCCGCGCGACCTCGCGGTGCGGATCGAGCGGCAGGATCTGGACGAGCTGATCGGCAATCTCGTCGAAAACGCCGCCAAATATGGCGGCGGCAGCGTGTTCGTGACCGTGCGCCGCGACGGTGATTTTGCCGAGATCCTGATCGAGGATGACGGCGCGGGCATTGCCGAGGCCGACCGCGCCCGGCTGTTCGACCGGGGGGCGCGGCTCGACACGTCCAAGCCCGGCACCGGCCTTGGCCTCGCCATCGTGCGCGATGTCGCCGAAATCTATGGCGGGCAGGTGGGGCTGGAGGAAAGCGAGGATCTGGGCGGGCTGCTCGTCCGCCTGCGCCTGCCGGTGGCGGACGCGCCGGGCCTGGCGCGCGCCGGTGCAAGGCGCGGTCTGCGAATGGTCCATGGCGTTCGACCGACGACAGGCTGATCCGTTGCGTGAGGGGCGGGGCGCGATATTGTCGCCATCGTCTGTCCGCGCGCGCCCGGCCGACCGCCGGGACCGCGGACGATCCTGACCGTGACCCGCATCAGGACATGCAGATGAACAAGGGGAGAGAGAGATGATGACCCGCATGGCCGCGCGTGCCGCGCTGCTTGCCTGCACGGCGGCGCTGATGCCGCTTTCGCCCGCACTGGTGACGCCCGCAATGGCCGCCGCCAAGGCTGCTGCCGACCGGCCCGAACTCGGCCGGTTCGGCTTCGACGCCGACGGCATGGACCGCGCGATGCGCCCGGGCGATGATTTCTACCGCTTTGCCAATGGCGGCTGGGACGACCGCACCCAGATCCCCGCCGACCGGTCGAGCTGGGGCGGGTTCGCCGTGCTGCGCGACCTGTCGGACCAGCGGACGCGCGAGATTGTTGAAGGGGCGGCGAAGGCCGAGCCTGGCACCACCGCCTACAAGGTTGGTCTGCTCTATCAGGGCTTCATGGACGAAGCGGCGATCGAGGCGGCGGGCATCGCCCCGCTCCAGCCCGAACTGGCGCGCATCGCCGCGCTCGCCAGCAAGACCGATCTGATCCGCTATCTCGGCGACGGCATGCGCGCGGGCAAGCGGTCGCCGATCGGGCTGGGCGTCGCGCAGGACCTGAAGGACAATAGCCGCTACGCCGCCTATGCCGGCCAGGGCGGGCTGGGCCTGCCCGACCGCGATTATTATCTGGACGACAAGAACCCGAAGTTCGTCGAAACGCGCCGCGCCTATCAGGCGCATATCGCGCGCATGCTGACGCTGGCGGGCATTGCCGGGGCGGAACAGAAGGCGGCGGCCATCGTCGCGCTTGAAACCCGCATCGCCGCGACCCACTGGACGCGCGCCGAATCGCGCCAGGTGGAAAAGCGCTACAACCCGATGCCGGTGGCGGAGCTTGGCACCCGCATGCCCGGCATCGACTGGTCGCTGTTCCTGTCCTCGGCCGGGCTCGACATGCCGCAGCTGATCGTCTCGCAGCCGAGCGCGATTGCCGGCACCGCGCGGCTGATCGCCGACGAACCGCTCGCCGTGTGGCAGGATTATCTGACCTTCCACGCGATCTCGCGCGCCGCGCCGATGCTGCCCAAGGCGTTCGTGGCCGAGGATTTCGCGTTCAAGGGGACGGTGCTCGCCGGCACGCCCCAGCTCAAGGACCGGTGGAAGCGCGGCGTCGATCTGGCCAATGCCCTGATGGGCGAAGCGGTGGGCGAGCTTTACGTCGCCCGCTATTTCCCGCCCGAGGCCAAGGCCAAGGCGGAAACGCTGGTCAAGAACCTGATCGCCGCGTTCGACGTGCGGCTGCAGCGGCTGGAATGGATGGCCCCGGCCACCAAGGCGCAGGCGCGCGAGAAGCTCGCCGCCTTCACCTACAAGATCGGCTATCCGGACAAGTGGCGCGATTATTCGACGCTCGAGGTGCGGGCCGGCGATCTGCTGGGCAATGCCGAACGCGCGGCGCGGTTTGAATATCAGCGCCGGCTGGACAAGGTCGGCAAGCCGGTCGACCGCACCGAATGGGGCATGACCCCGCAGACGGTGAACGCCTATGCCAGCCCGGTGATGAACGAGATCGTGTTCCCCGCCGCGATCCTGCAGGCACCGTTCTTCGACCCCAAGGCCGATGATGCGGTGAACTATGGCGGCATCGGCGCGGTGATCGGCCATGAAATCAGCCATCATTTCGACGATCAGGGCCGCAAGTTCGACAAGACCGGCAATCTGGCCGAATGGTGGACCGCCGAGGACGCGACCCGGTTCAAGGGCTATACCGACCGGGTGGTCGCGCAATATGGCGCCTATGAGCCGCTGCCTGGCCGCAAGGTCAATGGCGCGCTGACGCTGGGCGAGAACATCGCCGATCTGGCCGGGCTGACCGTTGCCTATGACGCCTATCAGCTGTCGCTCGGCGGGCGGAAGGCACCGGTGATCGACGGGTTCACCGGCGACCAGCGCTTTTTCCTCGGCTGGGCGCAGGTGTGGCGCAGCAAGTATCGCGAGGCGCAGCTGCTGCAGCAGCTGACCACCGATCCGCACACGCCCAGCCATTTCCGCCCCTATGTCGTGCGCAACCTCGATGCCTGGTACAAGGCGTTCGACGTGAAGCCGGGCGACAAGGGCTATCTGGCGCCCGAGGCGCGGATCAAGGTCTGGTGACGCCTGCCGGCCCGCCGGTGGCGGCGGGCCGGTCAGCATGGTGCAGAAAGGGCGCGGAGGCCGGATGGCCGCCGCGCCCTTTTCGTGTCTGCACGATCCGGTCCGCACCCGGTCCGGGCGTGCGGGCCGCCCCGGTTAGCCGGCCGGCGTCATCGCCGCGTCGTCGATCGCGCGCGCCCGCTGCGCTGCCGGGCGCGCGAGCAGCCGTTCGGCATAAGCGGCAAAGGACGCCCGCTGCGGCAGCGTGCCGAACTCCAGCCCCCAGCCGATCTGCGCGCCCAGCACGATATCGGCGGCGCTGAACCGGTCCCCGGCCGCATAGTCATTGGCGGCCAGATGCGCGTCGAGCATGTCGATCATCGCATCATAGCTGCCATAGCCGACCATCGCCTGCTGTTCGGCGGCAATGGTCACGCCCAGCACCCGGTCGATCACCGCCGCCTCGACCGGGCCGGCGGCGATGAACAGCCAGCGATAATAGGCCCCGCGCGCGGCGCTGCCCGGCGGTGGGGCGAGCCCCGCTTCGGGAAAGGCATCGGCCAGATAGGCGCAGATCGCCGCGCATTCGGTGATCACCGCCGGGCCGTGGCGCAGCGCCGGCACCTTGCCCAGCGGGTTGACCGCCAGATATTCGGGCGCCTTCATCGTCGTCCCGTAATCGAGCCAGATCGTGCGATAGGGCAGGCCCACTTCCTCGAGCATCCAGCGCGCGGTGCGGCCGCGCGACATCGGATGGGTGTACAGGATCAGCTCGTCCATCTCATGCGCCTCCGCCATCCGCCGCGCTGTCGCGACTCGTGTGAACGGCCAGAACATAACACGAACAAAGTGGCGGAGTCTGTCCCCAAATCGGAGGCATGTCCGCCGCCCCCGCTCACGCCATCCGATCAGCCCAGATGGGTGCGGAAAAAACCGATGGTCCGCTTCCAGGCCAGCGTGGCGGCGGCAGCGTCATAGCGTTCGGCCGAGCTGTCATTGTTGAACGCATGGTTCGCGCCCGGATATTCGTGCAGCTCGAGCGGCCGGGCCGCGCGCATCAGCGCGCCGGCAAAGGGGCGCACCGTCGCCGCCACCCGCGTGTCGAGCGCCGGCAGATGGATCATCACCGGCACCGCCACCCGTTCGGCCTCGGCCGGATCGGGGGCCGGGCCATAGTAGCTGACCGCCGCCTTCAGCCCCGGCGCGCCCGCGACCGCCAGCCGCAGCACCAGCGCGCCGCCCCAGCAGAAGCCGGTGACCCCGGCCTTGCGCCCGGGCACCAGCGCGGCGGCATGGCCGATGGCCGACTGGGCATCGGCGAGCGTGCGGGCAAGGTCGAGTTGCCCGATCATCGTCCGCGCCTGATCGGCATCGGCCGGCGTGCCGCCGCCGGGGGCGAGGAAATCGGGCGCGACGGCGACAAAGCCGTCCAGCGCAACGCGCCGGGCGACGTCGCGGATATGGTCGTTGAGGCCGCGATTTTCGTGGATGACGACGATGGCCGCGCGCGGCCGGCCCTTGGCGGGCCGCGCAACATAGGCGCGCATCGTCCGCCCCGGCGCGCTGGCCCATTCATCGGTGCGGGTGACGAGGCGCGGATCATCGGCCGGCACGATGGCGGCGGCGGCCGCCGCCGGCGCGATGGCGGCGATCAGCGCCTCTGCCGCCGCCGCCGATCCGGCGAGCAGCGTCATGTCGCGCAGAAAGCCGCGCCGGTCGCGCGCCCCGCCCGGGCCATGGGTGAAGGCGTCATAAAGCGCGATTGCACGCTGGCGAAGCTCGTCCATCTGTCCTCCCCGGCCCGGGCGCGGGCCTGATTATCTTGTCCGGTAACGGTCGAACCAGCTGATGATCGCCGATGCCTTGGCCGCCGACTGGGACGGGCGCGCGGCGATCCCGCCATGGCTGGCCCCCGGCACCTTGACCAGCATGGTCGGCACGCCCTGCAGGTGCAGCGCCGAATAATATTGCTCGGACTCGCTGACCGGGGTGCGGAAATCCTCCGATCCGACCACGACCAGGGTGGGCGTCTTCACATTGCCGACAAGCGACAGGGGCGAACGCGCCCAATAGCCCTCAGGGTCCTCCCACGGCTTTTTGCCGAACCAGTAACGGGTGAAATAGGCCGGATTGTCGGCGGTCAGCGCAAAGCTTGCCCAGTCGATCACCGGCTTCTGCGTGGCCGCTGCCCTGAACCGGTTTGTCTTGCCGATGATCCAGCTGGTCAGCACGCCGCCGCCCGATCCGCCGGTGACGAACAGATTGTCGGGATCGATCAGCCCGGTCGCGATGGCGGCGTCGACCGCGCTCATCAGATCGTCATAGTCGCGGGCCGGATAGGTCTTGTCGATCTCGTTGGCGAATGCCTCGCCATAGGAGGTCGAGCCGCGCGGATTGACCGACAGCACCGCATAGCCGGCGCTCGCATAAAGCTGGTTGTCGGTCGCAAAGGACGGGCCATAGGCGGTGTGCGGCCCGCCATGGATTTCGAGGATCAGCGGGTGCCGGCCACCGGCTGCCGGCACCGGCGGCAGGGTCAGCCAGCTGTCGATCACCTTGCCGTCGAACGCGGTCGCGCTGATCTTGCGCACCTCGCCCAGCGTCTTGGCACCCAGCCATTCCGCGTTGAGCCGGGTGAGCTGCCGGCGGGTGCCGCCGCGCACCAGCGCGATGTCGGACGGGCGCTGCGCGGTCCCGGCGGTGATCGCGATGCTGCCGTCGCGCGCGACGCTGAACGCGCCCCCGGCATAGGGGCGGTCGAGCCCGGCATCGGTCAGTCCCTCGGCAACCGTGCGGACCGATCCGTCCAGCCCGATGCGGATCACCTTGGTGGTGCCGCGATCGTCCTGCAACGCATAGAGCGACCGCGAATCCGCCGCCCAGACGGGGGACGACACGTCGCGGTCGAGCTGCGCGGTCAGCGAACGCGGCGTGCCGCCGCCACGCGGCATCACCCACAGCTCGCCCGCC
The DNA here is from genome assembly GCF_009913435.1 of Sphingomonas changnyeongensis. NCBI lineage: Bacteria > Pseudomonadati > Pseudomonadota > Alphaproteobacteria > Sphingomonadales > Sphingomonadaceae > Sphingomonas > Sphingomonas changnyeongensis. The sequence continues at coordinate 1,301,156 of NZ_CP047895.1, forward strand.
TCATAAGCGCGGCCATGGTCATCAAAGCCGGTATAGGCGATCCACTTGCCGTCGGGCGACACGGCGGGATCCTGATCGGGGCCGCGCCGGTCGGTCAGGCGGCGGATCGCACCGCTCGCGACGTCCAGCTCGTGCAGTTCGGTGTCAAAGCCTTCAAGCTGCCATTTGTCGGTCAGATTGGCGCTGAAGATCAGCGCCCGCCCGTCCGCCGTCCAGTCGATCGACCCGCCTACCGGCTGCTTCGCAAAGGTCAGCTGGCGCGGTGCGCCGCCTTCGGCAGACACGAGGAAAATCTGCTCCAGCCCCGGTTTCAGATAGCCGTCCGAATCGGTGCGGTAGACCAGCCGGTCATGGATCTCGAGCGGCTTGGCCCAGTCCGCGCCCTCGGGTTTCTTGAGCGGCTTGGCGAGCGACGGGGCGTCGGCGGGCACCAGCATCGTATAGGCGATGCGGCTGCCATCGGGCGACCAGGCGATGCCCGACGGGGCCGTGGGCAGGCCGGTGACCCGCGCGGTCTGGCCGGTCGCCATCCAGCGCACATAAAGCTGCGCGCCGCCGCCTTCAGCCGTCGAGACATAGGCGAGGCGCGTGCCATCGGGCGACCAGCGCGGGCGCAGATGCGATCCTGCGCCTGCAACCAGCGGGGTGTGCGCGCCGGTGCGGGTGTCGACCGTCCAGATGCTCGGCCGCGCCCGATCGGTCATGATGTCGTTTGACCGGCGGACATAGGCGATGATCGTGCCGTCCGGGCTGATCTGCGGATCGGTCGCGACTTCCAGGTTGAACAGGTCCTGGCCGGTGAGGGTGGCCGGCGATGCAGGGCAGGTGCTGCCGGCGTCTGCGCACCGGCTACCCCTGCAAGCATGGCGGCGAGCGCAAGGCCGAAAATCGGACGGAACAGCACGCCACATGCAGTGGCAGCGGGCGGGGCGGGGGCAGACCGGTCATGCCCACACTGTGCGGGTTTTTCCCCCCGGTTCAACCCCGTGCGGTTCGGATCAGTCGTCCTCGCGGTCCAGATCCTGCGCGACTTTCGGGCTACGCAGCACCGAATCGATGCGGCTTGCCTCGTCAAAGCTCTCATCGGGCAGGAATTTGAGCTGGGCGGAGAATTTCAGGTTCACCCGCCGCGCCACTTCGCCGCGCAGATATTTGACGTTGCGCTTCAGCGCGTCGAGCACGTCCTTTTCATCCGCGCCCAGCAGCGGCTTCACGAACACGGTGGCGTGGCGCAGGTCGGGCGACATGCGCACCTCGGTCACCGACACGCTGTGCGCGGCGAGCACATCATCATGCACATCGCCGCGCATCAGCACCTCGGACAGCGCATGGCGAACCTGCTCGCCCACGCGCAGCAGGCGCACCGACGGTTCGCCGGATGCACCGCCGCGCGCGCCGTTCACCGCCCGGCTCACAGCGTGCGTTCGCGCAGCTCGACCTCGAACGTCTCCAGATAGTCGCCGGCCTTGATGTCGGTATGACCCTCAAAGGTCACGCCGCATTCCAGACCCGCGCGCACTTCGGCGACATCGTCCTTGAACCGCCGCAGCGAGGCGATCGAGCCGTTGTAGATGATGACGTCGTTGCGCGTGATGCGCGCGCGGAGCGCCTTGCGGATAAAGCCTTCGGTGACGAGAAGACCGGCGGCCTTGCCATGCTTGCCGGCCGAGAAGACCTCGCGCACCTCGGCGCGGCCCACGACATGCTCGATCGATTCCGGGCCGAGCTGACCGGCCATGCCGGCGCGGATCTCGTCGGTCAGGTGATAGATCACGTCGTAATATTTGAGCGCGACGCCGTCACGGTTGGCGATCTCGCGCGCCTTGGCATTGGCGCGGACGTTGAAGCCGATGATCGGGGCCTTGGACGCGCTCGCCAGGATGACGTCGCTCTCGGTGATGCCGCCGACGCCCGAATGCAGGATGCGGACCCGGATGTCCTCGGTCCCGATCTTGTTCAGCGCGCCGACAATCGCTTCGACCGAACCCTGGGTGTCGGCCTTGACCACCACCGGATATTCCATCGCCTGCTTGTCGCGCAGCGCGGAGAACATCGATTCGAGGCTGGCCGGGGCCGATGTCGTGCGCTTCTGCTGGATCACGCTGGCGCGATAGGCGGCGACCTCGCGGGCGCGCGCTTCGTTCTCGACGACGGTCAGCTGGTCCCCCGCCATCGGCACGCCCGACAGGCCGAGCACCTCGACCGGGGTCGACGGACCGGCGACCTTCACCTGCCGGCCCTTGTCGTCGATCATCGCGCGCACCTTGCCGCTTTCCGCGCCGACGACGAACACGTCGCCGACCTTGAGCGTGCCGCGCCCGACCAGGATGGTCGCGACCGGGCCGCGGCCCTTGTCGAGCTGCGCTTCGACGACCGTGCCCTCGGCTGCGCGGTCCGGATTGGCGCGCAGTTCGAGCAGTTCGGCCTGAAGCTGGATCTTCTCGATCAGCTCATCGAGATTCTGGCGCTTGAGCGCGGAGACTTCGACGTCCTGCACGTCGCCGCCCATCTGTTCGACGACGACTTCATACTGGAGCAGCTCCTCGCGCACCTTTTGCGGCTTGGCCTCGTGCTTGTCGATCTTGTTGATCGCCACGATCATCGGCACGCCGGCGGCCTTGGTGTGGTTGATCGCCTCCACCGTCTGCGGGCGCAGCCCGTCATCGGCGGCAACGACGATGATGACGATGTCGGTCACATTGGCACCGCGGGCGCGCATTTCGCTGAACGCCTCATGGCCCGGCGTGTCGAGGAAGGTGATCTTCGATCCGTCCTTCATCGTCACCTGATAGGCGCCGATATGCTGGGTGATGCCCCCGGCTTCGCCCGCGACCACATCGGTGCCGCGCAGCGCGTCGAGCAGCGACGTCTTGCCATGGTCGACATGGCCCATGATCGTGACCACCGGCGGACGCAGCTTCAGCGTTTCGGGCGCATCGACGTCATCGGCGGTCTGGATGTCGATATCGGCATCCGACACACGCTTGATGCGGTGCCCGAACTCGGTGACCAGCAGCTCGGCGGTATCCTGGTCGATGGTCTGGGTCAGCGTGACGGGCATGCCCATCTTGAACAGCGCCTTGACCAGATCGGCCCCGCGTTCGGCCATGCGGTTGGCGAGTTCGGACACGGTGATCGCCTCGGGCACCACCACGTCGCGCACCTGCTTGGTCTGGGGCTGGCTGAACCCGCCCATATGGGCGCGCTTTTCCTTTTCGCGCGCGCGCTTGAGCGCGGCGAGCGAGCGGGCGCGCGCGCCCTCATCGTCGTTGAGCGCGCGGGTGACGGTCAGCTTGCCCGACTGGCGGCGGTCATCGGTGCCGCGCGCCGGACGCGCCGGGCGCGCCGGCGGTTCGGGCCGGCGGACGGGCTGCACCGGGGTGAAACGGCGCGGCGGCGGGGCCGCCGGGCGTTCGGCCTTGGGCTCGCCGCCCTCTGCCGGAGCGGCGGCAGCGGCGGGCGCGGCAGCGGGTTCGGCCGGCGCAGCGGCCGGGGTCGACGCCGGGGCCGGGCTTTCGGCGGCGCGGCGCGCCTCTTCCTCGGCGCGCTGACGCGCTTCTTCTTCGGCGCGGCGGTTTTCCTCGGCACGGCGGCGTTCTTCCTCGCTCGCGGCCTGGCGCTCCTGCTCCTCGCGGCGGCGCGCTTCCTCAAGCGCGGCCAGACGCGCTTCCTCGGCCTCGCGCAGCAGCCTTTCCTGCTGCTCGCGCCGCTCCATCGCCGTCATCGGGCGGCCGACGGGCGGGCGCGGGGCGGGGCGGGCGCAGGTGCGGGCTGCGGGCGCGGGGCGACCGGCTCAGCCGCCTGCGGCGCGGGGGCCGGGGCGGGCGCAGCGGCGGGGGCGGCGCCTGGACCTCGGGCTGTTCGGCCTCGCCGGGCCGGCCGAGCACGCGGCGGCGTTTGACCTCGACCACGACGGTGTTCGAGCGGCCATGGCTGAAGCTCTGCTTGACCTTGCCGGTCTCGACCGTGCGCTTGAGGCCCAGCGGCGCGCGCGCGCCCAGCTTCGGCTTGTCCTTGTTGTCGATGTCGCTCATGAACCCGTCACAACCCTTCATTCGCCGCCGCAGCAGCCGGCGCGCCATCGGGCGCCCCGGCCGCGATTGGACCTTGCGAGGCGGTTTCGCAAGGCTCATCCCTCAAACCAAATCCGATAAAACCATGCCAGCGGTCGAGCGCCGCGCCGATGCGCCGGGCAGCGCCCGCATCGACCACGCCGACATGCACGGCATTTTCGCGCCCCAGCGCTGCCGACAATATGGCGCGCGGGGCCGCGATTACGAGTCCGCGAAGCGCGGTGCCTTCGGCATCCGATCCGACGCGCAGCGCCTGATCGAGCCGGCGGCTGCCATCGGGTGCGGCATCGCGCGCATGCAGAAGCAGCGCGACGCGGCCCTGGCGTGCGGCGGTCTCGATCCGTTCGGATCCGGTCAGCACCGTGCCGGCGCGCGCTTCCAGCCCCAGCCGGTCAAGCGCCGCGCGCTCCAGCTGGCCGGCGATACGGTCGGCCAGATCCTCGGGCACGCCGATGCGCGGCTGGCGGAACGCGCGCGCCAGCGCCTGTTCCAGCCGCCCGCGCGCCGCCGCCCCGTCAAGAATCGTGCGATCGGCGCTGATCCATGCGCCCCGGCCCGGTGCCTTGGCGCGGACATCGGGCAGCACCTGCCCGTCCGGGCCGAGCGCAAGGCGCACCAGCCCGTCCCTGTCCGCTCGCTGGCCGGTCAGGATGCATTTGCGCTCGGCATCGGCGGCCGCGCGGCGGGTGCCGCGCGGCGCGTCGTTCAGCTCCGGCGCTGGCGTCTCATTGGCCGACCCTGGCCTTTCATTGGGAAGTGTCCGCAACCGCGTCCTCCCCTTCAAACCAATGGGCACGGGCCGCCATGATGATCTCGTTGCCCTGTTCCTCGCTCAGGCCATAATCGGCGAGGATCCCGCCCTTGTCCTGTTCGCGCGGCTGGTCGTTGTTGCGGCGGCGCGGCTCGGCGCGGCGGCGGGCGACCAGTTCGTCGGTGGCGAGATCGGCGAGATCGTCGAGCGTCTTGATCCCCGCCTTGCCGAGCGTGACCAGCATCGCCTCGGTCAGATGCGGGATCGCCGCCAGTGCATCCTCGACGCCGAGCGACTGGCGCTCCTCGCGATTGGCTTCCTCGCGGCGATCCAGCGCTTCCTGGGCGCGGTTCTGCAGCTCGGCGGCCAGTTCCTCGTCAAAGCCCTCGATGGTCGCGATCTCGTCCTGCTCGATATAGGCGACTTCCTCGAGCGTGGTGAAACCTTCGGCGACCAGCAGCTGGGCGAGCGTCTCGTCGACGTCCAGTTCGTTCTGGAACATTTCCGAACGCTCGGCGAACTCGCGCTGGCGTTTGTCCGAGGCGTCCGTCTCGGTCATGATGTCGATCGCCTTGCCGGTCAGCTGCGAGGCGAGGCGGACATTCTGCCCGCGCCGGCCGATCGCCAGGCTCAGCTGGTCGTCGGGGACGACCACTTCGATCCGGTCCTCTTCCTCGTCGATCACGACGCGGCTGACATTGGCCGGCTGCAGCGCGTTGACGACGAAGGTCGCGGTGTCGGGCGACCAGGGGATGATGTCGATCTTTTCGCCCTGCATTTCCTGGACGACCGCCTGCACGCGGCTACCCTTCATGCCGACACAGGCGCCGACCGGATCGATCGACCCGTCATGGCTGATCACGCCGATCTTGGCGCGGCTGCCCGGGTCGCGGGCGGCGGCCTTGATCTCGATGATGCCGTCGTAGATTTCGGGCACTTCCTGCGCGAACAGCTTCTTCATGAAGTCCGGATGGGCGCGCGACAGGAAGATCTGCGGCCCGCGATTCTCGCGGATCACGCGCAGGATCAGCGAACGGATGCGGTCGCCGACGCGCACCACTTCACGCGGGATCTGCTGGTCGCGGCGGATCACGCCTTCGGCGCGGCCCAGATCGACGACGACATGGCCGAACTCGACCCGCTTGACGACGCCGGTGATGATCTCCCCGACCCGGCCCTTGAACTCTTCGAACTGGCGCTCGCGCTCGGCGTCGCGGACCTTCTGGAAGATGATCTGCTTCGACGCCTGCGCCTGGATGCGGCCAAACTCGATCGGCGGCAGCGGATCGACGATGAAGTCGCCGACCTTCGCGCCCTTTTCCAGCTTCTGGGCGTCGGCGACCGACACCTGCTTGAAATAATCGTCGACCGCCTCGACCACCTCGACGACGCGCCACAGCCGCAGATCGCCGCTGTTGGGATCAAGCTTGGCGCGGATGTCGTTTTCCGCGCCATAGCGATTCTTGGCCGCGCGCTGGATGGCGTCTTCCATCGCCTCGATGACGATGGCCTTGTCGATCAGCTTTTCACGCGCGACCGAATCGGCGATGGCAAGCAGCTCGGCCTTGTTGGCGGAGATAGCGGTGGCCATGATCGTCTAACCTATCCTTCTACCTGGATTGTATCGGCGCCATCCGCATCCAGCGGCGCGGTGGCGGCAATCAGCCTGTCGGTCAAAACCAGCTTGGCGGCCTTGAGGCCGGAAAAGGGCAGCAGCGCCTCGCCGCGCGGGCCGAGATCGACGCGGATGGTCTCGCCGTCGACACCCGCCAGCACGCCCTGGAACTGCTTGCGCCCGTCAAGCGGCTCGCTGAGCGTCAGCCGCGCCTCATGCCCGGCCCAGTCGGCAAAGTCGCTCAGCCGGGTGAGCGGCCGGTCGATGCCCGGCGAGCTGACCTCCAGCCGATACGCCTGCTCGATCGGGTCGGCGGCGTCGAGCATGTCCGACAGCCGCCGCGACAGCGCAGCGCAGTCGTCGATCGTCAGCTGGCGCGTGTCCGGGCGCTCGGCCATCACCTGCAGCGTCGGGTCCGACGTGCCGCCGATCATCGCGACGCGCACCAGCGCGAAGCCAAGGGCCTTGGCCTCCGGCTCGATCAGCTGCGTCAGGGTGGCGATGTCGGTCACTGGGACTCCATTATGGCCGGGATGGCCGTGCACGGGGATGGGCGCCGGAGTTCCGCGGGAACCCGGCCTCAACGTCGTTACCGATGTCGAGGAATATGACGCCATATACGCCCGAACGTCCGCGCGGACAAGAGGGCTTGGGGCCGGGCCGGGCGGCGGCGCGTGCATTTGACCGGCCCGTGCATTTGACCGGCCGGTATCGCCGGGGGGCGATTGGCGGGATGGCGCAATGGCGCTAGGTGCGGTGCTGCGCGTTGATGCGTCCGGGCGGGATGCCATCCCGGTTGACGGGGGGCGCCGCACCCAGGTTCACGCCAGGATCGAGGATTTCGTCCATGTCATTGCCCGCTTCTCTGCCGATCACCGGTTTCCGCCGCCGCCTCGCGCCCGTCGCCGGGGCCGCGCTGCTGACCATCGCCTGTTCAGGGCAGGCGCAGGAACCGTCCGCCGCGCCGTTCACGGTGACGCCGGTCGCCGATTTCGACGCGCCCTGGGCGATGACCTTCCTGCCCGACGGGCGGATGCTCGTCACCGAAAAGGCCGGGCAGATCCTGCTGGTCGCCGCCGATGGCAGCGCGCGCACCGCGCTCGCCGGGGTGCCGGCGGTGGCGACCGGCGGGCAGGGCGGCATGCACGACGTCGTCCTGCATCCGCGCTTTGCCGCCAACCGGCTCGTCTATTTCAGCTATGTCGAGCAGAATGATGCGGGGGCCAAGGGCGTCGTGCTGGCGCGCGGCCGGCTGGAAGAGGCGGGGACGCCCCGGCTCGACAAGGTCGAGGTGATCTTCAGGGCGACGCCCTATGTCGAGGGCAATGGCCATTTTTCGGGCCGCATCGCCTTTGCGCCCGACGGCAAGCTGTTCTTCACCAATGGCGAGCGCCAGAAATTCGATCCCGCGCAGGATCCGGCGGCGACGCTGGGCAAGGTGCTGCGCCTCAATGACGACGGCACCCCGGCCAAGGGCAATCCGCTGGCGGCCAAGGGCTTTCATCCCGCGGTCTGGTCCTATGGCCATCGCAACCTGCTGGGCCTTGCCTTCGATGCGCGCGGCAATCTGTGGCAGCAGGAAATGGGTCCCAAGGGTGGCGACGAGGTCAATCTGGTCCTGCCGGGGCGCAATTACGGCTATCCGCGCGTGTCGAACGGCGATCATTATGACGGCCGCGACATTCCCGATCACCAGCCCGGCGACGGCTTTGAAGCGCCCAAGGTCTGGTGGAATCCGGCGATCTCGCCGGGCGGGCTGATCGCCTATTCGGGCCGGATGTGGCCGGAATGGCGCGGCGACCTGTTCATCGGCGGCCTGTCGAGCAAGGCGCTGATCCGCGTCGATGTCGACGGCACCAATGCCCAGAAGGGCAGCCAGTGGGACATGGGCGCGCGCATCCGCGAGGTCGAGGAAGGGCCGGACGGGGCGCTGTGGCTGCTCGAGGACGGTGCCCAGGGCTCACAAGGCCGCCTGCTGCGCCTCACCCGGCGCTGAGCCGCCTGCGGGAACGAGCGCCCGCCCCGCGTCCGGCGACGCGGGGCGGCACGCGCGCAGGGCTGCGATTGCGGTGCGTCAGGTCGGCGTGGGCCGATGGCCGAGGAAATCAAGGTTCAGCGATAGCTTACGGCCAAGATTATTAGAAAAGGTTGCGAGGGATTATAGTGACGTAGTCGTGAGGCTTGGGGCTCAGTCCGACGGGATTTGATCAAACGGCTATGTCACTGTTCTGTTGCGTGGAGCGGTCAAGAGATCGCTGGCTCGCCGAACGAGATGTTTGACCGACACGATCCTACTGGCCATATAGCTCCGGTACTCCACAGCGCTGCAGAAAGGCGAAAGTGTCGTTATAGAAGCTGGGCAGTCGCGTCGGGTCTTTGGAATCTCCCTTCGGAATGAAAATGATCATGCCTTGTCGTGCTCGGGTAAGAAGAACCCGGTATGCATTGGTCATGTACAGTTGCTTGCTACGGTCGTTTACGTTTCGCCAAGCTGTGCCCTTAAATGCAAAGAACTGCCATGAATTACCGGAAAAACGTAAATCGGCGTCCCAGCAGACACATGTCCAGTCAAGCTCTAGGCCCTGAACATCAAACTGTGTCGCTACTTCTTCAAGATAAAAGGATGAGCGAACGTCCCACTTGTCATTGAGGAACCAGGTCGGCGGATCGATTTTGGCATTCACTTGAATGCCTTCGGGGCGCAGGCGATGGGCGCCCGACGATGCGACTAAGCCATAGCGCTCGCTGCCGCGAGCGCGGCTTTGAAGCCATGCTCGCGCCGTGCCAATGTCTCGCGTAGCGGCGATCGGGTATCGGCCGCTCAACTCCGTTAGAATTGATCTGGCATCATCCGCTGATCCATTCACAACATGCCCGACGAATGCCGAGAGCTGCTCTGCTCGGAATGAGCGCATAGAGACTGCCAGGTGGAGCTCTGGGTGTTTTGGATGTTGGGTGCAGCGAGCATGGCCGCAGTTTTCTGATCCACTGTATAGTGACTATCGTCTAATAGCGAGGAGGCATGGATATCCCAGTCTAGGAATCTTTCGCGAAGAGAAGTTAACCACTCAAACAGGCCAGCTTCACCCGTGTTTATTTCTTGACCTCCGCCGATAAGGCAGATGATCGTGCACCATCCTTGGTTTCGATTCATAACGCTAATCAGAAATTCGGGCTCTGACATTGTGAAGCCAAGATAGCCACGCTTCGTCTGCATGAACTTAGAAGTCTGTTCCTTTGTCCAGGCGCGCTGGGCTTCGTCGAACACTACGACTTTCTCGAACGGCGGTTCATCCCGCTCTAGGTAGTAATCACGGAAATGATGAATATTCTGGATAAATCGCTTTACCGCGCGATTTGCATCGGATTTTTTCACTCCATCGCGTGCAGCCTGATCTCGGGCTAGGGCTTCGCGTAGAACGTCAACGAGTGGGCCGTTACCTGATAGGAAAACAGCGTGTTCATCCTGATGTCCTTGAGCGCGTTTTGCTGCAATGTTTAGACCTGCAAGCGTCTTTCCCGCTCCCGGAACGCCAGTAATAAAGCAGATGGACTTACGACCTTTCTTTTTTGCGTGATCGATGATGTTGGCGACTTTTTCTGAAGTGCTATTTAAGTTTTTTGCTCCGGCATCTGATCGAGAAATGTCTTCAACGCTATGGTTCCTGTACAGGGATTCGGCAGCTTCAATGATTGTTGGTGTTGGTCTGTAGCCTGAGGTGCGCCACCCCATGACGTCTATCAAATGAGCAGTATGCTCTTGCAAGGCAAGATCGAGAACCTGACGTATTCCGCAACGGCCGGTGAGAACCGGCGAGGCTACGCGATCCTCGGCCCACTCAAAACGGGATATTTCGTGATTGAGCGCCTCCGTTGCGCACAGCACCGGCACGATTGGTAAAGTGTGACTACCTAAGTGGAAGTTTTTGAGATCGAGCGCATAGTCATGTACCTGATCGATAGCGCAGCTATCGAACGTGGCTGAGCCGACTTTGAACTCGATTACAAACACCATGCCACCAACCAACATGACCACGTCAGCGCGCTTACCCATGCGGGGGATCGAAAATTCGAAAAAGATATGCCCATCTAGCAGGCCGTTGAGCTCGCCCCTGAGGAGCTCGATCTGAGCAAGCCAAGCATTGCGTTGCTGGTGTTCCAACGCATGGTGATGCGCCTGCGTTAGCTCACCTAGGATCTCGGTCGTCGACTTGTTAAGAAAATCACTGATCGATGAGGAGAAATAGGCGTCGTTCATATGCGTGTATTGGCTTGCTTGAAGCCCATGCGCAATGACGAGAGACAGCGTATTTCTAATCAGGCCGCTTGCCCGTGCCTGCTCCCGGGGAAGTCTGGCCGCCTTTATCTGATGTGCTTCCGGTTAGGGCGAGCGTCCTGGCCTCTGCTTGGCGCCTTGTCACGCCTCGTGTGATGGTGCCGGGTGTCGGACTCGAACCGACGACCTACCGCTTACAAGGCGGTTGCTCTACCAGCTGAGCTAACCCGGCCCGGGCATGGTGGCTGTGCGCGCCACGCGTCACATCCCACGCTCCATGCGTCAGCGCACGCCGAACGTCCAGCCTTCGGTGTGCCTGACCGGCTCCAGCCCCGGCGGATGCCACAGACCGGCGTCGGCCGCCACCCTGCGCAGCCAGGCGGCGGTCAGCATCGCGTCGGTCGCATGGTCGGTATAGCGCGGCAGCGCGACATGCGCCGCGCTGTCCAGCCGTGCCAGCGCCGCATCCAGCCCGGCGGCGTCGCGCACCTTGCTGCGCCCGGCGGGCAGGCCGGCGGCGCGGGCGGCAAGGCTGGTATAGATCTCGACGATCACCGGCCCCGCGTCCGGCAGCGGATCGAACGGCCAGACAGGGATGCGCCCGCCCAGCCGGTGGAGCAGCCGCATGCCGGTGAGGCTGGATTTGCCGACCTGCGCCGCGCCGACCAGGTTGAAGCAGCTGGCCGGGGCCAGTGCCAGGCCGCGCTGGCGTTCCTCGACATGGCGCAGCCGCCCGCGCCCGGCGCTGCCGAACCGGTCGCCCAGCGGGCGGCCCTGACGGCGGAAATAGCGGCTGGCCTCGGCATGATCGACAAAGCGGTTGGCGGCCAGATGCGGCTCGTCGCCCGCTAGCCGGTCGACCAGCGCCCAGAGCGCGCGGGCATCGGCCGGGCTGTCGGCCCAGCCGGGAAAATAGGCCCCCAGATCGGCAAAGGGAAAGGCGGGGGACAGATCCAGCCCGATCAGCATCGGGGTGCCTGCATCGGCATGGCCGAGCAGCCAGTCGAGAATCGCCGCGCGCGTCCAGCCGTCCGCCGGGGCGATCAGCGCCGGTGCGTCCTGGCCGGCCCGTGCATGGGCGACGGCCAGCCCAGGCGGCCGGGCGACCGCCGCCCCGACCAGTCGATGCACACGAAATCGCGGAACCGGTCCGGGCCGGGGGCTGGCCCGTCAGCCGCCATCGCCGGCCAGCGCGCCGAGCACATCGGCGGTGAAACGGGCAATGTCGAAGCCGCGCCCGGCCGGATCCTCGCCGCGCCGCACCAGCACCAGCCCGCGTGCCGGCACGACCATCACATATTGGCCGCGATTGCCCTGTGCGGCGAAGCTGCCGGCGGGCAGGCCCTGTTGCGCGCCGAACAGCCACAATGTCGCGCCATAGCCGGGGCCGCTGTCGGGCTGCGGGCCGGACGGGGCGGTCATCCGCGCTATCCAGCCGGCGGGCAGCAGGTTTTTGCCCTGCCAGACGCCATCGGCGCGCCACAGCTCGCCCAGCCGGGCAAGGTCGCGCGCGGTCGACCAGACCTGCGAGGACAGGATGAGATTGCCCTGCCAGTCCGCCCCAGCGTCGTGTGCCGAAGGCCGAGCGGGCCGAGCAGCCGCGCCGCGGCGAACTGCGCGACATCGCCGTCGCCCAGTCTTGCCCGCAGCGCGCGGATGGCGAGCAGAATGTCGTTATTGGCATAGCGGAAGCGCGTGCCCGGCTGCGCGCCCAGCGGCCAGAACGGGGCCTGTTCGGTGACGCTGGTGCCGCCGAAATAGATCGCATCGGTGCGGTTGCCGGCGCTGTCGCTGGTCAGCCCGGAGGCCATGCGCAGCAGCTGATCGAGCGTGATCGCCGCGCGCGGATCGCCGGGGCTGCGCCATTCGGGCACCGGTGCGGGTGCCGCCGGATCGAGCAGCCCGTCGCCCGCCGCGATGCCGGCCAGCGTCCCGGCGATGCTCTTGGCGACCGACCAGGTGCGGTTGGGGGTGAACGGGCCGAAGCCGGGCGCATAGGCTTCGCCGATGATCCGCCCGTCCCGCACGACGACCAGCCCGGTCGTGACCCCGCCATAGCCGCCGGTGAGCGCCGCATCGATCCGGGCGGACAGCGCCGGGCCGGGCCGGGGGGCGATGCCGGCATCGCCCAGCGGCCAGGGGCGCGGATCGGCGGGAACGGCATGAAGCGGCGGGGTTGCGATCTGGGTTGGGGTTGGGGCGGGCGGCGCCGCCTGGCCGATCGGGGCGAGCGTGCAGCCGGTCAGCGGCCGCCACTGCGCGAAACGCGGCGGCAGCCCGGCATCGAACGGCACCGCGACCAGCCGGGCCGCCCGGTCGATCTGCGCCGGCAGCGCCGATGCCAGCGCCTGATATTCGGGATAGATGCCCTGCATCTCGGTCGCCGCCACCTGTTCGGGGGTGCGCCCGGCCGACAGCACGCCCTCGCACAGGGTGAGCGCCGTATAGCCGGCGGCGATCGCCCGCTGATGGATGGTCAGCGCCGGGCCGGGCTGCCCCGCCGGCGCTGCGGCAGGCCGATCGGGGGGCAGCGCCTGAGCGGCGGCAAGCGATGCCCACAGGCTTATCCCCAGGCCTGTGCCCACAATGCTCCCCATTTTCATCCCCAGCTCTGTCCCCGACTTGGCCCCCAGCCTTGTCCCCGGTTCAATCCTCATCCCTGTGCCCCTGACTGTCCGCCCGTTTATCCGCAGATTTATCCACAGCCGGGTCACGGTCGCGCCTCATCCCGTCCCAATAGGCCAGCCGTTCGGCGATCCGCGCTTCAAAGCCGCGCGCCACCGGCCGGTAATAGGTCTGGGCGGCCATCCCCTCGGGCCAGTAATCGGCCCCGGAAAACCCGTCCTTGCTGTCATGGTCATAGGCATAGCCATGGCCATAGCCGATGTCCTTCATCAGCCGGGTCGGCGCGTTCAGGATATGGGCGGGCGGCATCAGCGATCCGGTGTCGCGGGCGCTTTTCCATGCCGCCTTCTGCGCCTTGTAGGCGGCGTTGGATTTGGGCGCGGTGGCGAGATAGAGACAGGCCTGCACGATCGCCAGCTCGCCCTCCGGGCTGCCCAGAAAGGCGTAAGCGTCGCGCGCCGCCATGCACTGGACCAGCGCCTGCGGGTCCGCGAGGCCGATATCCTCGCTGGCAAAACGCGTCAGCCGGCGCAGCACGTAAAGCGGCTCCTCGCCCGCGACCAGCATCCGCGCCAGATAATAAAGCGCCGCCTGCGGGTCCGAGCCGCGCAGCGATTTGTGCAGCGCGGAGATGAGATTGTAATGTCCCTCGCGGTCCTTGTCGTAGACGGCGACGCGGCGGTGGAGCAGCGCCGACAGCCCGGCCGGATCGAGCGGCGCGGGCAGGTCGAGCGAAAACAGCGTTTCCGCCTGATTGAGCAGGAAGCGGCCATCGCCGTCTGCGCTGGCAACCAGCGCCGCCCGCGCCTCGGCATCGAGCGGCAATGGCCGGCCCGCCGCCGTCTCCGCCCGCGCGAGCAGCTGTTCGAGCGCCGCCGCGTCCAGCCGGTGCAGGATCAGCACCTGCGCGCGCGACAGCAGCGCGGCATTGAGTTCGAACGACGGATTTTCGGTGGTCGCGCCGACCAGAATGACGGTGCCGTCCTCGACAAAGGGCAGAAAACCGTCCTGCTGCGCGCGGTTGAAGCGGTGGATTTCGTCCACGAACAGCAAGGTGCGCTGCCCCATGCGCTTGTGCTCGCGCGCCTCGGCAAAGGCCTTTTTCAGGTCAGCAACGCCCGAAAACACCGCCGAGATCGCTGCAAAGCGCAGCCCGACCGCATCGGCCAGCAGGCGGGCGATGCTGGTCTTGCCGGTGCCGGGCGGTCCCCACAGGATCATCGAGGCGAGCCGCCCCGCCGCGACCATCCGGCCGATCGCGCCCTCCGGCCCGGTCAGATGATCCTGGCCGACGACATCGCCGAGCGCGCGCGGGCGCAGCCGGTCGGCAAGCGGCCCGCCTGTTTCTGTCCCGCCTGTTCCAACGCCGCCGGCCATGTCCCGGCCCGCCGCGCCGCCATTGTCGGCGGTGACGGGGCCGAACAGATCGCCCGGTTGGGGGGCAGGGCGTGGGGGCGGATCGGACATGGCGGGGGACGCTGCTTAAGGGCGGTGCAAAAACCGGGATGACGGGCCAGCAAGACCGGATGCGCCCCGGCCGGTCAAGTGCGGCCGGCATGGCCCGCACGCCCGGCGCGCTTGCGTCCTTGCCTCTGGCGGCGCGGCGCACTAAAAAGGAGGATGCATGGTCGGCCGCTCCGTGAAGGGGCGGCCCTATTTGTTTCCGGAGGTTTCCTTGGCTCAGCCGCTGATGCCGCACGCGACCGCTTCCTGGCTGGTCGAGAATACGGCGCTCACATTCCAGCAGATCGCTGATTTCTGCGGGCTGCACATCCTTGAGGTGCAGGCGATTGCCGACGACACCGCCGGCACGCGCCTGACCGGGCGCGACCCGGTGCGCGCCCATGAGCTGACGATGGACGAGATCGAGCGCGGCCAGGCCAATCCCGATTACCGGCTGCGCATCCAGAAGGGGCCGGAACAGGTCCGCCGCACCAAGGGGCCGCGCTACACCCCGGTGTCGAAGCGCCAGGACAAGCCCGACGGCATCGCCTGGATCATCCGCAACCATCCCGAAGTGTCGGACGGCGCGATTTCCAAGCTGATCGGCACCACGCGCACCACGATCGCGGCGATTCGCGACCGCACGCACTGGAACATCGCCAACATCACGCCCAAGGATCCGGTCACGCTCGGCCTGTGTTCGCAGCGCGAGCTGGACGCGATCGTCGCCAAGGCGGCGAAGGCGGCGGGGATCGAGGCACCGACCGACCAGCGCCTGGCCGGCGACCGCGAGGCGCTGATCGAACAGCTGCGCGCCGAGCGTGAGCGCGCCGCCCGCGAGGCCGAGGCGGCCGCGCGCGGCGAACTGGACACCGCCGACCGGCCGGCGTTCGAGGATCCGTTCCGCCGCTGATCCGATGGGCGGGGGCATCCGTCCATCTCGACAAGCAAGGCCGCGGGCGGGATAGGGGACGCATGACCTTGCCCCGCCCGCCCGCCGACCCGCATCCGCTGCCGCCGCATCCACCGCTCCCGTCGCCCGTGAAGCGGGCGTTCCGCCGCTGGCCGACCATCACCCCCGGCGCGGCACGGCGCGCGGGCTTGATTATCCGTTCGGCGACCGCGCCCCCGCGCCCGGCGAGATCATCGATCTCGGCCAGGGTGTGTCATGGATTCGCCTGCCGCTGGGCGGGCCGCTGGGTCACATCAATGTCTGGGCGGTCGAGGAGGCCGACGGGCTGGCCCTGATCGACACCGGCGTGCCGACCGATGCCTGCAAACAGGCATGGCGCGACGTGCTGGCCGGGCCGCTGGGCGGCCGGCCGGTCAGCCGGGTGATCTGCACCCATATGCATCCCGACCATATCGGCCTTGCCGGCTGGCTGTGTACCAAGTTCGGGACAAGCCTGTGGATGACGCGGGGGGAATATCTGACCGCGCGGCTGCTGTGCGCCGATGCGCGGCCCGCGCCGCCGGCTGAGGCGGTCGCGACCTGGCGCGGCGCGGGCTGGACCGAGGCGCAGATCGCCGCCGCCACCGCGCGCGGCTGGGGCAGCTTTGCCCGTTCGGTCCACCGCATGCCCGAAGGGTTTGTGCGGGTGAAGGCCGGCGACGATCTGGGCGGCGGCTGGCGCGCGGTGATCGGCAGCGGCCACAGCCCCGAACATCTGTGCCTTGTCGACGAGGTGCGCGGCATGATGATCGCCGGCGATCAGGTGCTGCCGCGCATCAGCTCGATCGTCGCGATCTCGATCCTCGAGCCGGAGGCCGATCCGCTGGGCGAATGGCTGGCCTCGATCGCGCGGCTGCGCGCCGAACTGCCGGGCGACCTGCTGGTGCTGCCCGCGCATGGCGCGGTGTTCACCGGCCTCCATGCCCGGCTCGATGCGCTCGCCGACGGGCATCTGCGCACGCTCGACCGGCTGCATGCCCGGCTGGTTGAACGCCCGCTGCGCGCGGTCGATTGTTTCGGGGTGATGTTCAAGCGCGCGATCGACGACAAATTGCTCGGCATGGCGACCGGCGAGACGCTTGCCCATCTCCAGCATCTCGAACAGGCCGGGCGCGCGGTGCGTGAGCCGGTTGACGGCGTCTGGTGGTGGCGGGCCTGCTGAGCGCGACCGTCAGAACCAGCTGCGCAGGCCGATGACGACGCTCGTTTCGGTGCCGCCTTCGCCCGCCGCGCGGGCGAAGCGGCCGAAGCGCCGCCCGAACGAGACGCCCAGATAGGGGGCGAACTCGCGCGCGATCTCGTAACGCAGCCTCAGGTCGAACTCGCCGTCCGACAGGCCGGCGGCGATCCCGCGTTCGGGAATGGCGGCGGCGGCAAGGTTCAGCTCCACGCGTGGCTGCAGCACCAGCCGCTGGGTCAGCCGCTGGTCATAGCTGGCGGCGAACCGGCCGGTCAGCTCCCCCTTGGTCGACAGAAAGCCGAGCGCTTCGATTTCGAACCAATATGGCGCAAGGCCTTCCACGCCGAACACCGCATGGGTGCGCGACGGATCGGGGCGGACATCGTGGCGCAGCCCGGCCTGAAGGTTGAAATAAGGACCGATGGCGCGCGAATAAACGGCCTGCAGTTCCACCTGTTCGGCGGCGCGGCCCAGATCGCCCTCGCCCTCGAAGCGGACGAGCAGGCGGTTGATGTCGCCGCCGAACCAGCCCTCGCCCTCGATCCGCCAGCCGTCGCGGCCGCCGCGCAGCTGCAGCTCGGCAATGTCGAACATCAGCTGGGAATAGGACATGCCGCCATGTTCGTGCCTGAGCATCGCGCGCGACGCACGCATCGCCTCCGCCCCCAGATGCGGTCGGCATAATCGGGGGTGGCGGGCGGCGGCGCGGGCTGGCGGGGCGGGGCGGCGGCGGGCGGTGCCGGCGTGCAATGGCCCATCGCCGCGTGTTCGGGCGGGCAGGGCGGCGGAGCGGGGGCCTGTGCTGCCGGCGTGCAATGGCCCATGGCGGCATGTTCGGGCGGGCAGGCCGCCGCCGGCTGTGGCTGCGGCTGCGGCTGGGCGGCGGCGGCCAGAACGGTCAGGATCAGCGCGGGCATCAGGCGGCGCGATCGGAATCGGGGCGCACCGAGACGATCTGCATCATGCCGGCATGCATGTGGTAGAGCAGATGGCAGTGAAACGCCCAGTCGCCCACGGCATCGGCGGTCAGATCGAAACTCAGCTTGCCGCCCGGCTGCACCTGCACGGTGTGCTTGCGCGGCGCATGGTCGCCATGCCCGGTCACCAGCTCGAAATAATGGCCGTGGAGATGGATGGGGTGGCCCATCATCGTGTCGTTGACCAGCGTCACGCGCACCCGTTCGCCGGCGCGGAAGGTGATCGGGGCCTTGACCTCGGACAGCTTCTCGCCGTCGAACGCCCACATATAGCGTTCCATGTTGCCGGTCAGATGGATCTCGATCTCGCGCGCGGGCGGGCGCGGATCGGGGTTGCGGGTGGCGGACACCAGATCGCGATAGGTGAGCACCCGGTGGCCGACATCCGCCAGCCCCTGGCCCGGCTCGCCGGTGCGGTCGACCGGCATGGGCGAGATGGACTGGACGGTCGGCGTGCGGCGCACCGTCGGCGGCGCGAGGCTGAAATCGCGCATGCCATGGTCCATCGGGGCTGCCGGCGCGGCGGGGCTGCAATGGCCCATCGCCGCATGTTCGGGCGGGCAGGCGGCGGCACCCACCCCGTCATGCCCGCTCCCGCCATGCCCGCCCCCGTTATGCCCGCCCATCCCCATGTCCTTCATCGTCGCGAGCGGCCGGGGGCGGAGCGCGGGGAAGACGGGCATCATGCCGGGCCGGGGGGCAAGCACGGCCCGCGCCATGCCCGACCGGTCGACGCTTTCGGCGACCAGCGCATAGGCGCGGTCATCGCCCGGGCGGACGATGACGTCATAGGTTTCGGCAACCGCGATCTGGAACTCGTCGACCGTCACCGGGCGCACGGGCAGCCCGTCGGCGGCGACGATGTCGAGCGCGAGGCCGGGAATGCGCAGGTTGAACGTCGTCATCGCCGAGGCGTTGATGACGCGCAGGCGGACGCGCTCGCCCGGCTTGAACAGCGCGGCAAAGGGCATGGCCGGGCCATGGCCGTTGACCAGATAGGTGTAGGTCGCGCCGGTCACGTCGGCGACGTCGGCGGGGTCCATCCGCATGCCGCCCCAGGCGGCGCGCTCGGCGGCTTTCTGGTCGCGCCCGGCAAGTTGGCCGAACAGCGTCTGCTTCTGATAATTGAAATAACCGCCCATCTGCTTCAGGCGGCGCATGATCATGTGCGGGTGGATCGGGCTTGAATCCGACAGCAGGATCACATGCTCGCGGTCCGCCGCCACCGGGTCGGGCGCGTCCGGCTCGACGATCAGCGGGCCGTAATGGCCCATCTGCTCCTGCAGGCCCGAATGGCTGTGATACCAATAGGTTCCGGCCTGTTGCAGCGCGAACTCATAGGTAAAGCGCCCGCCGGCCGGAATGCCGGGAAAGCTCACGCCCGGCACCCCGTCCATGTGAAACGGCACCAGCAGCCCGTGCCAGTGGATCGAACTGTCCTCGTCCAGTTCGTTGATCACCGTCAGCCGCGCCGTCTGGCCCTGTTTCAGCCGGATCAGCGGGCCGGGCACCGTGCCGTTGATGCCGATGGCGTGGCGCGGCCGGCCATCGACCATCATCATCTGGTGCGCGATGCGCAGCGTGACGTCCGGCCCCGTCAGCTCGGGCAGCGTCGCCAGCCCCGCCGATACGGGCTGCGCCCAGCCGGGAAACCAGGGCAGGGCAAGGGCCGACAGCCCGGCACCGGCAGCCTTGAGCAGGCCGCGCCGGTCGAGCGGCGCGGCGGGATGGGATTGATCGGTCACGCGGCCTGCATTTCGGGTGCCGGTGCCAAAGGTCAAGGGGCGGGGGCGGCGGCCTGCCCCCCGATGCCCGTCGCCGCGGCCGCCCGTTCCTCGCCGCGCGCAATCAGCAGATACATGACGGGGTGACGATGCGCGACATCAGCGTCGACGACACCAGCCCGCCGATGATCACCCAGGCGAGCGGTGCATAAAGGCCCGATCCCGACAAAGCGAGCGGCAGCAGCCCGCCAATCGCCGTCACGCTCGTCAGCAGCACGGGCAGGAAGCGCACCTCGCCCGCGCGTTCGATTGCCGGGCGCAGGGCCATGCCCTCGGCGCGCAGCTGGGCGGTGAAATCGACGAGCAGGATCGAGTTCTTGATCTCGATCCCGATGAGCGCGACGAAGCCGATGATCGCGGTGTAGCTGAGCGACAGCCCGTTCGCCCACAGCGCGACCAGCCCGCCGAACAGCCCGAGCGGGATCACGCCGGCGACCACGGCGGTTTCCTTGAACCGGCCAAACTCCAGCACCAGCACGCCCATGATCCCGAACACGGTCAGCAGGATGATCCCGCCCAGCCCCGAAAAGCTGCGCGCCCGCGCTTCGGCCTCGCCCCCCACCGCAATGCTGTAGCCGGGCGGCAGCTTGATGCGCGCGATCCGCTCCGCGCTCGCCGCGCCGACGCGCGAGGTGAGCGCGCCCAGCTGGACATTGGCGGTCACCTGCACGCTGCGCTGCTGGCGGTCGCGGGTGATCTGGGCCGGCCCCGCCGACAGGCGCGGGCGCGCGATCTGCGCCAGCGGGATGGCCGCGCCGGGCGCGGCATTTGTCGGCACATGGATCTGTTCGAGCGCGGCGATGCTGTGCCGCTCGCCCATCGGCAGGCGGACGACGACGTCATAGCTGTCGCCCTCGGCATCGCGGAACCGGCCCGCCGGCTCGCCCGCCAGCGCCAGCCGCGCCACCCGCCGCGCCGCCCCGGCGCGACGCCGAGCAGCGCCGCCTTGCCGGCATCAAGGCCCAGATCCAGGTCGATGCGATCGAGCGCCAGCGGGTTGCGCACGTCGCGCGCGCCCGGCGTGTCCTTGAGCGCCGCCTCGACCGCACCCGCCAGCCGCTTCAGCTCGGCAAGATCGGGGCCATAGACGGTCCAGGCGATCGGGGCGGCGATCGGCGCGCCGTTCTGGAACGGGGTGACGGTGATGCGCGCGTCCGGATAGGCGGCAAAGCGCGCCCGGATGCGGCCGATCAGCGCCGGGCCGGCATCGGGGTCCCAGCGGTCCATGACGCCCAGCACCGCGCCGATATTGCTGCGCTGGTCGATCTCGCGGACATTGTAGAACACCTGCGGATTGCCGCGGCCGATATTGGCAAGGCGCGTCGTCACGTCCGGCTCGGCCGCCAGCACGCGTTCGACAAAGCGGACCGCCCGGTCGGTCTGGCTGGTCTCGGCACCTTCGGGGGCTTCGATCTCGACCAGGAAATAGGGGGTGTCGGCGGATGGAAACAGGCTGGTGCCGATGATCGGCACCAGGCCGATCGCCGCCGCGCACAGCGCCATCGACGCGCCAAGCGCCCGCCATGGCCGCTCCAGCGCCCAGTGCAGCACCGGGGCGTAGAGCCTGTGGATGCCCCCCTCGACCCATTGCAGGATGCGGTTGCCATGCGCGCCTTCGGTGCGCGGCAGGATCCGGCTGGCGAGAAACGGCACGATGGTCAGCGAAACCATCAGGCTGGCCGCGACCGTCGCGATCACCGCGAGCGGCAGGCCGCGGGTGAACTTGCCCGCCCCCTCGGGCAGGAAAACCAGCGGCAGGAACGCAAAGATCAGCACCCCGGTGCAGCCCAGCACCGCGACCGCGATCTGCGACGTGCCGGCAAGCGCCGCCTCGCCGCGCGTCAGCCCGCCGCGCAGCCGCCGGGCGATGTTTTCGACGACGACGATCGAATCGTCGACCAGCAGGCCGAGCGCCAGGATGAAGCCGGCGATCACCAGCTGGTTGAGCGTGTAATCGGCCAGCCACATCGCCAGCACGCCGATCGCCAGGCTGAGCGGGACCGAGATCATCACCACCAGCGACGCGCGCAGGCCGAGCGGCAGCAGCGTGATCAGCACCAGCGCCAGCGCCAGCGCAAAGTCGCGGCCGAGCTGGCCGAGCTTGTCGGCAATGTCGCGGCTCTGGTCGAACCCGGCGACGAGCGCGATGTCGGGCGGCAGGAACGGCCGCGCACGCTCGGCCGCCGCCATCACCCCGCGCTGCACGTCGAGCACATTCACCCGGTCCTTCTGGGTGACGGTCAGCCAGATTGCGCGCTTGCCGTTCCACCGCGTGACATGGGTGCGCTCGGGCGATGCCCAGCCGATCTCGGCCACGTCGCCGACGCGCACCACGCTGCCATTGCCCGCGCGCAGCGGCGTGTCGCGCAGTTCCTCGACCGACCGGAAGGCGCCGCCCGCGCGGACGTTGAACCTCTGGTCGCCCACGCTGACCGCCCCGCCGGCAGGTCGGCCCCGCCCGCGCGCAGCGCGTCGGTGACGGCGCTGACCGGCAGGCGCAGCTCGGCCAGCCGGCCGAGATCGACCGCCACGCGCATTTCGGGCACGGGCAGCCCCCAGATGCGCGCGCCGCGCACGCCGGGGACGCGGGTGAAGCTGTCGCGCAGGTCGCGCGCGACCTTTTCCATCCGGCGGAACGAGGCGGTATCGCTGACCAGCGCGAACTGCACGACCGCGCTTTCGGTGGTGCGGACCTTGCGGAACTCGAGCCGTTGCAGCCCCTGGGGCAGCTGGGCGCGGATGGCGTTCACCTCGCGCACCACCTCGTCATAATCCTTTTCGGGATCGGTCGACCAGGCGAACTCGGCCGTCACCACCGCCTGACCGTCGGTCGCGCGCGACTGCACCCGGTCGATGCCGTCCAGCCCCTGCAGTACCTCCTCGATCGGCTTGGCGACCGTCTGCTCCATGTCGGCGGGGTCCGCGCCCGGCTGGATCGCGACGATCACGACCACCGGGATCGGGAAATGCGGGTCGACCGAGCGGGGAATGGCGAGAAACGCCTGGATGCCAAGTGCTGCAAGCAGCGCGAACACGATCAGCGTCGCCTGCCAGCGCGTGACCGCAAAGCCGGTGATGCGCGCGATCACCGCACCACCCGCACCTGAGCGCCGTCGCGCAGCCGGTCCAGCCCGGTCGCGACGATCGCTTCCCCGGCCTTCAACCCGGCAGACAGGGTCACGCCCGCCTCGCCGATCGCCTCGATCCGCACCAGCCGTGCGCGGACGCGGCCGGCGCGGGGATCATGGACATAGACGAACGCTTCCTCGGTGCGTGCAGCGAAGATCGCGGTGGCGGGGATGACCGCCGCGCCGCCGGTTCCGCCGCCCGCACCTCCCGTTACGATGCGCGCGGTGCCGATCATCCCTGAACGCAGGCCGGGCAAGGCGGGCAGGGCGATTTCGCCGATGAATGCCCCGGTCGCCGGGTCGCCGCGCCCGCTGATCCGGCGCAGCTGGCCCGCGACCGGGCGGGGCCGAGTGCCGGCAGGCGCAGTTCGGCCGGGGTGCCGGGCCTGAGCGCCGCCGCCTGCCGGTCGGTCAGCGGCAGCTGGAACACCAGCCCGCCCCGCGCATCGCCCAAAGTGAGGACGGGGCTGCCCGCCGCGGCGATCGCGCCGGGATCGAGCGTGCGGGCAAGGATGACGCCCGCGCCCGGCGCGTGGATGCGGGCGTAACGCTGGTCGAACCGGGCGGCGGCGGCGCGGGCATTGGCGGCGGCGGCACCGGCCTCTGCCGTTTCCAGCCGGGCGCGTGTCACCCAGCCCTGGCCGGCGAGCGTGCGCAGCCGCGCCAGCTCCAGCGCCGCGCGGCGCGCATCCTCGGCGGCGGCCACGGCATTGGCATCGGCCGGCCCGGTCTCGAGCGTGGCAAGCAGCTGGCCGGCGCTGACCGTGTCGCCCACATCGACCAGCACGTCGCGCACCCGGCCGGGCTGGGCGAAGGCGAGGGGCGTTTCCTCGGCATGGCGGACGGTGCCGGTGATCGTCGCCATCGCCCCGCTGTCCGCACCGACCCGGACCAGCCGGACCGGCACCGGTTCCGCCCGGGGCGCGGGGGCCGGCTGGGCCGCCTTGCACCCGGCCAGGGCAAGCGCCATGACGAGGCCCCGATGCGCCTGTGCTGTCCACCCTGTCATGGTCTGTCCGCCCCCTGCCGGTTCCCGTGCCGATGCCGCTGCCGACCCGCGCGGAATCGGTTCGGATGAAAAACTATACCCATCGGTTCAAAAAAGATAGTCTGGCGGCATGAGCGGCCTGCCATACCCTGCTGCGCCCGATCCTGCTGCGCGCGCGCCCGGCCCCGGACGGCCCGCCGATCCGGCGCGGCGCGATGCGGCGATCGCCGCCGCCCAGGCGCTGTTTCTGGCGCAGGGATTTGAACGCACCAGCATGGCCGCGATCGCCCGCGCCGCCGGGGTCGCCAAGCCGACGCTCTATGCGTGGTTCGGCGACAAGGCGCAGCTGTTCGCCGCCGCCGTCACCCGCAAATGCGAGACGGTGCTCGGCAGTTTCGATCTGCCGTCAGCGGGCGGCACCCCGGCCGAGCTGCTGACCGCGGCGGCGCGGCGTTTCCTCGATCTCGTGCTCGACCCGGAAGCGCTCAACACCCACCGGCTGGTGACGATGGAGCGCGAACGTCATCCGGAGCTGGGGCAGCTGTTCCTCGTCCATGCCATCGCCTTTACCAAGGCGCGTTTTACCGCGCTGATCGCCGCGCTCGCCGCGCGCGGGCTGGCGATCGACGATCCCGAACAGACGGCCAGCGACCTACTCGGGCTGCTGCGCGGCTGGCCGGTGCTGATGTGGGAACTGAGCGGCCCCACAATGTCGCCGGCCGAACTCGATGCACATGCCGCGCGCTGCGTCGGCGTCGCGCTGGCCGGGCATCGCCCCGGTGCGGTGGCAACGGGTTGACGTCATGACGGCGGGGCGGTGTGACGGCAGCCCGGCGGTCGGGCTGGCAAATCTGCTGAGTTAGATGGGCATGGCGATGACCGCCGGTAGTCCCGCTGGGGATGCCGCGCCCGCCGACACGCTGCCCGAGGCGGAGGACATATTTTATCTGTGCGCGCCGCAGATGCGCCTTGCCATGTTCCGCAGCTGTGCCGAACATGAAACGAACGACGAAATCAGAGGCTTGGCGCGTTTGGCAACTTTCCGCGCAGCGGCGTCGAGAATGCCGGGCTGACGGTCACACGCGCAGATAGCGGAAATACCAGACTTCATGGCCCTTGGTGCGGGCCTTGGCCTCATAGCGCGTCTGGGGCCAGTCGTCGGGCCGGGTCAGGAAATCCTGCGCGGTTGCCGCCTGCCAGACGAAATCGCGGCGCGCGTTCATGATCATCATCGACCAGCGGCAATAGGTCGGATCGTCGGTGCCCAGCCGGAACTCGCCGCCGGGCCGCAGCTTGGCGGCGATCAGGTCGAGCGGGCCGTGATTGACCATCCGCCTTTTGGCATGGCGCGCCTTGGGCCAGGGATCGGGGTGGAGCAGATAGACACGCTCCAGGCTGTGGTCGGGCAGTCGTTCGAGCACGCCCAGCGCATCGCCCATGTGCAGGCGCACATTGGCCAGCTCCTCATCCTCGATCTTGGCGAGCGCGCCGACGACGCCGTTCAGAAACGGTTCGCAGCCGATAAAGCCATGGCCGGGCCGCATCGCCGCCTGCGCGGCCAGATGTTCGCCGGCCCCGAAGCCGATCTCGAACTCAAGCGGCCGGGGTGCGCCGAACAGGCGCTGGGCGTCGAGCGGGCCATCCTCCGGCACGGCGACGCGCGGCAGCGTCTCCTCGACGAGCAGCGCCTGGCCGGCACGCAGCTTGTGGCCCTTGGCCCGGCCGTAAAGGCGGCGGATCGAAAGCGGATCGGTCATCGCCGCGACGCCTATGGGCAGTCGCGCGGGCAATCAAGGCCGGATGGCAAGGCCGGATGCCGGCATCGCTCGCGATCAGCGCGGGCGATAGACCGAGCCGTCATGGCTGAGGATGACGGGCGCATCCGCGCCGGTCACGCGCAGGTCGCGCCACTGGCCGGGGACCGCACGGCCGATCACGCGCAGCTGACCCTCGCCGCGCGCCAGCAGCTGCCAGCCCCCGCCACGCGCGCGGGCCAGAACCGCATGCAGCCAGCCGGTCCGCGGCGCGCAAAAACGGCTGCGTTCGGTGACAATGGCTTCGGGACGACCGTCGCCGTTCAGATCGACCGCGCGGATCGTGGCGCTGACCGGGCCGGGATCGTCGGCGCACAGCACCCAGGCCGCGCCGCGGCGCACGGCGCCGGCGGCCTTCAGGATCTCGGTCCGCTCGGCAGGGCTGAACCCTGCTGCGGGCGGGCGCGGGGCCGCCGCAAGGGCGGCAAGGGTGATCAGGGACATGAGGGCCATGCCCGACCCTAGCAGAAGCGGGCGGCGCACGCAGCAGACGGCCGGAAGGGAAGGGGCGGCGTCACGCCCGCATCGGCACCACCATGGCCCGCCGGTGCGGTGGCCGCACCGGCGGGGCAGGGGATCAGGCCAGAGCGGCCTTCAGCTTTTCAACCAGATCGGTGCGTTCCCAGGGGAAGAAATCGCCCTCGGGGGTGCGGCCGAAATGGCCATAGGCGGCGCTCGGGCCGTAGATCGGCTTGTTCAGCCCCAGATGGGTGCGGATGCCCTTGGGCGTCAGCCGGACGAGCGTCGGCAGCACCGCTTCGATGCGGGCTTCATCGACGGTGCCGGTGCCATGGGTGTCGACATAAAGCGACAGCGGCTCGGACACGCCGATCGCATAGGACAGCTGGATCGTGCAGCGCCGGGCCAGACCGGCCGCGACGATGTTCTTCGCCAGATAGCGCGACACATAGGCGGCCGAACGGTCGACCTTGGTCGGATCCTTGCCGGAAAACGCGCCGCCGCCATGCGGGGCCGCGCCGCCATAGGTGTCGACGATGATCTTGCGGCCGGTCAGCCCGGCATCGCCGTCCGGCCCGCCGATTTCGAAGCTGCCGGTCGGGTTGATGTGGAACACCGTCTCGTTGGTGACGAAGCCCTGGGGCAGCACCTCGGCCACCACCTTCTTCACATAGGCGTGCAGCTCGGCTTCCTTTTCGCCCTGGTCATAGCCCGGCTTGTGCTGGGTCGACACGACGATGGCGGTCGCCGCGACCGGGCGGCCATTTTCAAAGCGCAGCGTGACCTGGCTCTTGGCGTCCGGCTCAAGGAACGGCGCGGTGCCGGCATGGCGGTCGGCGGCCAGCCGGGCGAGGATCTTGTGGCTATAGTCGAGCGTGGCCGGCATCAGGTCTGGCGTTTCGTCACAGGCGAAACCGAACATGATGCCCTGGTCGCCCGCGCCCTCATCCTTTTCGGCGCTGGCATCGACGCCCTGCGCGATGTGCGCAGACTGGCCGTGCAGATGGTTGTGGAACGCAAATGTCTGCCAGTGGAAGCCGTCCTGCTCATAGCCGATGCGCTTCACCGTCTCGCGCACCGTGCGCTCAATCTCTTCCTCGGCGCCCGGTGCCCAGGCCCCGTTTTCATAGACGCCGCGGCAGCGGATCTCGCCGGCCAGCACGACGCGCTGGGTCGTGGTCAGCGTTTCGCAGGCGATGCGGGCTTCCGGGTCCTTGGACAGGAACAGATCGACGATCGCGTCGGAAATCTGGTCGGCGACCTTGTCGGGATGGCCTTCGGACACCGATTCGGACGTGAAGAGATAGGTGGAGCGCATGACGGATCCTGGCTGTGGGCGCGGCGGTGAGGCCGCATATAAAGACATGTTTATGTCTTGCATCGCCCTTAGCGGGCGCGACGTGCGCTGACAATCGCCAATCCGCCGAGGACGAGGGCCACCATCAGCGAAAGAAGGTTACCAAGCCGTGCAAAGGCGGTCGGCGGCAGCGGCCGGGGCAGATGGCCGTCAATCACCCCCATCGTCCTGTGCGGCAGCCGGGCGATCACCTCGCCCGACGGGCCGATCAGCGCCGAAATCCCGGTCGGCGTCGCGCGCACGACCGGCAGCCCTTCCTCGGCGGCGCGCAGCCGCGCCTGCGCCAGATGCTGGGGCGGGCCCCAGCGCCCGAACCAGGCATCGTTCGACGGGTTGAACAGGAAATCGGGCCGCGCCGCCCGCGATGCGACCGCGCCGGGGAAGATGATTTCATAGCAGATCTGGAATCCCGCCCGGCCAAAGCCCGGCAGGTCGAGCGAGGCGGGGCCGGGGCCGGGCCAGAAATCCAGATCGCCCGGCACCAGCCGCGACAGTCCGAGCGGTTCGAGCAGCGCACGCATCGGCAGATATTCGCCATAAGGCACCAGATGGGCCTTGTCGTAGCGCCCCAGGATCCGCCCGTCCGCGCCCAGCACGAACACGCTGTTGCGCCCGCCGACCGCGCGCCAGCCCTTACCATATTCCAGCGCAACCCCGCCGGTCAGCAGCAGGTCGCGCGGGCCCAGCCGCCGCGCCAGCCAGTCGCGCAGGCCCTGATCCTCGGCCAGATAATAGCCATTGTCGATCGCCGCTTCCGGCCAGAACACCAGCCGGGGCGCGGGCCGGGGGTGCCGGTCAGCCGCGCGAGCGTGCGGAAATGGTCGATCTGCGCCGCTTCGTCATGCTTGGCGGCCTGATCGATATTGGGCTGGACGATCCGCACCGCCGGGCCGCGCGCGACCTGCGCCGGGGCAAGCGGCAACAGGGCGAGCGCGACGAGGAGAAGGGCGGGGAGAAGGGCGGGCAAAGCCGGCACGCGCCGCTGCCAGCCCGTTCTCCCGGCCGCGCGCCCGAATGCCGCGGCGGCCAGCGCTGCGGCCGCCACCGTGATCCCGCCCAGGCCATGGGTGCCGATCCAGGGCAGGACGGCGGTGAGGCCGGGCGTATCGGCCCAGATGGCGGCGACCGGGTTCCAGGCAAAGCCGGTGAACAGATGCGCGCGCAGCCATTCGGCGGCGATCCAGCTTGCCCCGAGCGCGAGGCCGAAGGCGTATGGATGCCGCCGCGCCGGCCAGGCGGCAAGCGCGGCAAGGCCGGGGAACACCGCCAGATAGACCGACAGCAACGCCACCGCCGGATAGCCGAACCAGTGCGGCATCGCGTCCTGATAGGTAAAGGCATGGGCGATCCAGTTCAGCCCGAGCGTGAACTGCCCCATGCCGAATGCCCAGCCGCGCGCCCAGGCGCTGCGCCGGCCGGGCGCGGTGCCGACCAGCAGGGCGAACAGGCCAAGGCTGATCAGCGCGACCGGCCACCAGCCGAGCGGCGCAAAGCCCGTTGCCGATGCCGCGCCGGCGGCAAGTGCTGCCAGCAGCGCCGCGCGCGTGGACAGGATGGCATAGCCGGCGGCGGGAGGAGCGGGGATGCGCACGGCGCCCGCATATCGCCCTTGCCTGTGACGATTGCAACGCGGCATCAGGGGCCATGATCCAGTTGCTGCTGCCGCTTCTCGTCCAGGCCATGCCGGTCAATCCGGCCCCGGCTGCCCCTGCCGCCATTCCGCCCGCCCGCGCCGCTCAGGCGCGGTGTCTGGCGGTGCTGGCCATCGTCGCCAATGCCCAGCGCAGCGGTGTCGCCGCCGCCAAGGACCTGCCCTCGCTCGAGGAGGATGGCGCGCGCTTTGCCGAGGTGGTCGGCGAAGCGATTGTCAGCGAAACCGGCATGACGCGCGAACAGGTGGGTGCGCTGCTGGGCCGCGAGGTCGAGACCGTGATCGCGCTGACGCCGCTGCCGATTGCCGAGGCGCGGACCTGCCTGCTGATGGCGCGGATCGTGGCGCCGCCGCCTGCCCCCGCAGCCCCGGCCACCGGCCCGGATACCGGCAGGCGCGGGGGCGCGCTGTGATCCGGCCGTTCCACCTTGCATTTCCGGTGCATGATCTGGCCGCGGCGCGCGCCTTTTACGGCGGCGTGCTCGGCTGTCGCGAGGGGCGGAGCGCCGATCACTGGATCGATTTCGACCTTTATGGCCACCAGATCGTCGCGCATCTGAGCGAGACCGCAAGGGCAGCGGAGGCGACCAACCCGGTCGATGGCCATGATGTGCCGGTGCCGCATTTCGGCGTCGTGCTGACCATGGACCAGTGGCAGCAGCTGGCCGATCGCGTGGCGGCGGCGGGGATCGCGTTCGGCATCGCCCCGCATATCCGCTTCAAGGGTCAGCCGGGCGAGCAGGCGACGATGTTCTTCCGCGATCCCAGCGGCAATGCGCTGGAGTTCAAGGCCTTTGCCGACGACGCGATGCTGTTCGCGACCTGACAGGGCCGTGCCGGGCAGCGTTTTCGGCCAGATGAAGCTGTGATAGTCTTCCCTTGGTTAAAAAGGGGGAAGTCAAATGCTGATCAGGCGCATCGTCGCATTTTTTCTGATGGTCTTTGCAGCCACCGCGCCGGCGCGCGCGGCGGTTGAAACGATCACTCTTTATTCCGACTGGACGCTGTTCACCCACTTTGGCGGCGTGGAGGCTTATCCGGGTTCGGGCGGTAAAATATACCGATTTGATCTTGTATCTATGGACTTCCGTCCTTCGGTTGATGGGGTTTTGCAGGTTCGTTCTGACGACTGGTGGGGAGATGGTTTCCTGATCCGGGAGTTAAAAGTTAATGCCGGACAAATCTACTCTCTGAGCTTTGCTCCGGGTGACGCGGCAGGCGAAGCTTATTGGTGGGCTAAAGTGGAGTTGTTTGAACCGCGTGGCATTCGGCGGCCCTTTGAAATCAGGAATTTTGTCTACACCCGCGAGGCGACCGGCGCGTTTATCCCCGAGCCGCAGACCTGGGCGCTGATGCTGCTCGGCTTTGGCGGTGTGGGCGCTGCGCTGCGCCGCCGACCGGCGGTGCGCCTGCGCGCCGTTGCCGGCTGACGGACTGGCCGTCAGCCGGGTGAGCGGCAAGCTTCGGGGCGGCCGATCCGATTGCATTCGGATTGGCCGCTCTCGCCCGGCTCGAAAACGCCCTGAGCGGTTCCGCTTACCGGCTCACCCGCCAGATGCGGTTGCCGACATCGTCGGCGACGAGCACTGCGCCCTTGCCATCGACAATCACCCCGGCGGGGCGGCCGCGCGCCTTGCCATCCTTGGTCAGGAACCCGGTCAGCAGGTCAATGGGCTTGCGATCCTTGACCGGCCAGCCATCGGCCCCGAACGGCACGAATACGACCTTATAGCCCGACGCCGGCTTGCGGTTCCACGAGCCGTGCAGGCCGACAAAGGCCCCGTTTTCATAATCCGGCCCCAGATCGGCGCTGGTCGCAAAGGCGATGCCGAGCGGGGCGACGTGCGGGCCGAGCGCATAATCGGGCCGCTTGGTATATTCGAGCAGGTCGGGCCGTTCGGGCCGGACGCGCTTGTCGACATAGCCGCCCCAATAGCTCCACGGCCAGCCATAAAAGGCCCCGAACTCGACCTTGGTCATATAGTCGGGCGGGCCGTCGCCGCCGATCATGTCGCGTTCGTTGACCGTGGTCCACAGCCCGCCCTTGATCGGTTCCCAGGCCAGGCCATTGGGGTTGCGCAGGCCGCTGGCATAGATGCGCTGGCTGCGCGTCGCCGGATCGACCTCGAGGATCGCGGCGCGGCGCTCTTCGAGCTCAAGGCCGCGTTCGCCGATGTTGCTGGCCGAGCCGACGGTCACATAAAGCCGCTTGCCCGCCGGGTCGGCGATCACGTTGCGCGCCCAGTGATTATAGCCGCCGGGCAGGTCGACGACCTTTTCGGGCCGCGCGGTGATGCGCGTGTCGCCGGTGCGATAGGGCAGGACGACCAGCGCATCGGTGTTGGCGACGTAGAGCCGGTCGCCGACCAGCGCCATGCCGAACGGCGAGTTCAGCCCCTCGACCAGCACCGAGCGGGTTTCGGCCCGGCCATCGCCATCACGATCGCGCAGCAGGGTGATGCGGTTCGCAGATTTGCCGCCCGCGCCGGCACGGGCGAACAACAGGCCCATGATCCGGTCGACCAGCCCGGTCTGCGGGCGCGGCGGCGCGTTGGTTTCGGCCACCAGCACATCGCCATTGGGCAGCAGCGTCATCCAGCGCGGATGATCAAGCCCGGTGGCAAAGGCCGTGACCTTGAGGCCGGGCGCGGCCTTGGGCGTCTCGTTGCCCCAGTCGGTCGGTTCGGCGATGTTGATCACCGGCACCAGCTCGGTCGCGGGCGGCTGGATGCTTGGTTTGACGCCGGCAAGATCGGTTTCGGCCAGCCGGGCATTGTCGCGCCCGGTGTAGAGGATGAGGCCGATGACAAGCGCGGCAAGCACCGCGACGGCGAAGATGAGGGGGCGTCGGATCCGGGCGAACATGGCTGCGGTCTAGAGCGATTCCGGGCGCAGTGGAACCACCCGATGCTGCGCGGAGCAGGACGGGGCGCAGCAGGGCGGGGCGGAGCAGCCAGGATTCGGCTGGATCAGCAACACAGGATGATCATCGGGGTTGGCGCACCGGCACGCGAACCGGGCTAAGGAAAAGGTGCCGCCGGCCAGGGGTGTGAGGGGCCGGCGGCACCATCCGGGCACAATGCTGCGCCCGGCGACCCGAAGGACGTTGACCGCCTTCGTAACACTGCCCCTGCCACCAACCGGGGCGGCAGGGAAATAGCTTTCGTTAACGTCTGTGACGAATTGGTTTCATCAGCCGCAGCCGATTCTGCAAAGCTTTGCAGTGCCGGGACAGGGCGGCCGGTGGCAAAGTTGCGGCCGGTGGAGCGGCAGGCTCGGCCAGCTGGAACCGATCAGGTGCTCTCCGCCGGCGCATGCAGGCGGACGCGCGTGACGTGGCGCTGGTCCCCGGCCACGACCTCGATCCGCCAGCCGCTCGCATGTTCGACGATCTCGCCCGGCTGCGGCACATGGCCGGCGAGCACGAAGGTCAGCCCGCCCAGCGTGTCGACATCCTCTTCGACCTCGGCCAGCCGGGGATCGAGTTCGGCCGCGACATCCTCCAGCTCGGCACGCGCATCGGCGTCCCACACCCCGTCGCCTAGCGCGATCAGCGCCGCGACCGGGGCCTCGTCATGCTCATCCTCGATGTCGCCGACGATTTCCTCGACCAGATCCTCGATCGTCACCAGCCCCTCGGTGCCCGAATATTCATCGACCACGATCGCCAGATGGGTGCGCGTCGCGCGCATTTCGGCGAGCAGGTCGAGCACGCCCATCGATGTCGGCACATAGCGCGGCTCGCGGATCAGCCCGGCAATGCCGTCCGGGCGCGCACCGCCGGTCGCAAGGATCGCGAACACGTCCTTCACATGCACCATGCCGACAACGGTATCCAGGCTGCCGCGATAGACGGGCAGGCGGCTGTGCCCGGCCTCGGCAAAGGCGGCGACCACGGCATCGAACGATGCCGCTTCGTCGATGGCGATAATGTCGGCGCGCGGCACCGCGACATCGCGGACATTGCGCTCGCCGAAATGCAGCAGGTTGCGCACCATCTGCCGCTCGATCTGGCTGAGGTCGCCGGCCTCGGCCGGTTCGCCCTCATGTTCCTCGATCGCTTCCTCGATCTGGTCGCGCAGCGTGGGTTCGCTGTCCGCGCCGAAGAGCATGTCGCGCAGGCCCTTCCACAAGCGGCCACCACCGGTCTCGCCGGCGTGGCCGTTCCTACTGGAATCCTCTGGCATCTGGTTACGGTTCGTCCCTGTGATAGGGCGCGTGCAGGCCGAGCGCCGCCATGGCTTCGCCCTCCAGCGCTTCCATGGCGTCGGCCTGGGCCGCGTCCTGATGGTCATAGCCTAGCAGATGGAGCAGGCCGTGAACAATCAGGTGGCTGGCATGGGCGCCAAGGCTCACGCCCTTTTCGGCCGCTTCGGCCGCGCACACACCGTGTGCCAGGATGATATCGCCCAGCAGCACCTCGCCATCATCGGTGTTGGTGTCGGCGCTGGCGATCGCCGCGATCAGGTCGGGCGGCAGCATCGGGAAGGACAGCACATTGGTCGGCTTGTCCTTCTGGCGATAGCTGAGATTGAGGTCATGCACCTCGGCATCGCCGGCCAGCCTGACCGACACCTCGACCATGGTATCGCCCGCCGCCAGCCCGGCATCGGGGGTGACGGCCAGCGCCGCGCGCACCGCGCGTTCCGCCAGCGCCTCCCAGGCCGATTCGGTGCCGGCTTCCGCGTCTCCGGCCGCGAGCCAGTCCGGCTCGACCTGCACTGCCACGTCGATCATCGATCAGGCGCCCTCGCCCTCATAAGCCTCGACAATCCGCCCGACGAGCGGATGGCGCACGACATCGGCGGCGCCGAAACGAATCATCGAAATGCCCCTGACGCCGTCCAGCCGCGCGACCGCATCGGGCAGGCCAGACTTGCCGATATCGGGCAGATCGACCTGGCGCGGATCGCCGCACACCACCATCCGGCTGTTCTCGCCGAACCGGGTCAGGAACATCTTCATCTGCATCGGCGTGGTGTTCTGCGCCTCGTCGAGGATGATGAAGGCGTTGGACAGGGTGCGGCCGCGCATGAAGGCGATGGGCGCGATCTCGATCTCGCCGCTCGCGATCCGCCGTTCGACCTGTTCGGTCGGCAGCATGTCATAGAGGGCGTCGTAAAGCGGGCGCAGATAGGGATCGACCTTTTCGCGCATGTCGCCGGGCAGGAAGCCCAGCCTTTCCCCGGCCTCGACCGCCGGGCGCGACAGGATCAGCCGGTCGACCGATCCGGCGATCAGCTGCTGCACCGCCTGGGCGACGGCGACATAGGTCTTGCCGGTGCCCGCCGGGCCGAGCGCGAAGATGATGTCGTCGCTCGCCAGCGCTTCCATATAGCGGATCTGGGTGGTCGAACGCGGGACGATCGTCTTCTTGCGGGTGCGGATCATCACCTGCGGCGGCTGGCTGACATCGGCGCGGATGATCCCGTCGAGCGTCGGTTCGGCGGACATGGCGATGACCGCGTCGAGCGTGCCGGTGTCGATCTCCTCCCCGCGCAGGATGCGGTTGTAGAGGCCGGTCAGCACGTCGCGCGCGCGCGCGATCGATTCGGCCTCGCCCTCGATCTGCAGCTTGTTGCCGCGCGCGGCGATGTAGACGCCGAGCCGGTTCTCGATGGCGACCAGATTCTGGTCGTAATGGCCGAACAGCTGGCCAAGGAGCTGAGGCCGGTCGAACACGACCTCGATGCGGCTGCGGTCGCCCGGGCGGGCGGGGGCGGGCTTACGCGACATGCCTCTCCTGTGCGGTCAAGCGGCCTCCTTCTGCGCGATCACGCCCGACAGGCTGTTCGGCCCCGCCGCGCTGATCCGCACATCCACAAGGTCGCCGATCGCGCCCTGTTCGACAACCACCGATTGCAGCCAGGGCGATTTGCCGATCAGCTGGCCGGGATGGCGGCCGGCGCGTTCGAGCAGCACGGTCGTGTCGCGGCCGACGCTTGCCAGGTTGAACGCATGCTGCTGCTGGCCGATCAGCGCCTGCAGCCGCTTCAGCCGTTCATCCATCACCTGCGCCTCGACCTGGCCGTCCATGGTTGCGGCCGGGGTGCCGGGGCGCGGCGAATATTTGAACGAAAACGCCTGCGCATGGCCGATGCGTTCGACGACCTTGAGCGTCGCGTCGAAATCGGCATCGGTTTCGCCGGGGAAGCCGACGATGTAATCGCCCGAAATCGCAATGTCGGGGCGGGCGGCGCGCACCCGGTCGATCAGCCGTAAATAGCTGTCGGCGTCGTGGCTGCGGTTCATCGCCTTCAGGATGCGGTCGCTGCCCGACTGCACGGGCAGATGCAGGAAGGGCATCAGCTTGTCGATGTCGCGGTGCGCCGCGATCAGCCCGTCATGCATGTCATTGGGGTGGCTGGTCGTGTAGCGGATGCGCGCCAGCCCCGACAGGCCGGCCATCGCCTCGATCAGGTCGTGCAGATAGCGCCCGTCATGCGCCCAGGCATTGACGTTCTGGCCCAGGAGCGTGATCTCGCGCGCGCCGGCATCGACCAGCGCCCGCGCTTCGTCCATGATCTGGCCCCAGGGGCGCGACACTTCGGCGCCGCGCGTATAGGGTACGACGCAATAGGTGCAGAATTTGTCGCAGCCTTCCTGCACGGTCAGAAAGGCGCTGGGGGCGGCGCGGCGCGCACGGCCGGGCAGGGCGCCGAACTTCGAATCGGCCGGCATGTCGGTGTCGACGGCATGGCCGCCGGCGACCGCCGTGTCGATCAGGCCGGGCAGGCGGTGATAGGCCTGCGGGCCGACGACGATATCCACGTCGCGCGTGCGGCGGCGAATCTCCTCGCCCTCGGCCTGGGCGACGCAGCCGGCGACCGCGACCAGCGGGCGGCTGCCATCCTCGCGGCGCAGGCGGCCGACCTCCGAATAGACTTTTTCCGACGCCTTTTCACGGATGTGGCAGGTGTTGAGGACGACCAGATCGGCATCCTCGCCCTCGGCCGCCGCGGTCAGGCCGCGCGCGGCCAGCATCTCGGCCATGCGCTCGCCGTCATAGACGTTCATCTGGCAGCCAAAGGATTTGACGCGGTAGGTGGACGGGGTGGGCCTGGTCATGATCGCCGGGCCTATACAGGCGCGAGGGCGTGGGCGGAAGCCGCCAGGATCCGCCGCCGCGCCTCGGTCGCCACCGCCTTGCGGTCGGGAAGGTCTGCCGGGTCGAACGGATTGAGGCATGACAGTCGCACGGTGAAGCGCCCGGGCCGGGTCAGCACGCGCCAGGCATTGGCGGGGGCCGGTTCGTCGCCCACCCAGGCCAGATGCCGCGCCGCGCCATAATCGAGGAACAGCGGCTGGACGCGGATCGCGCGCGGCGGGGGTGCGACGACTTCGAGCAGCGCCGGCTTGAACGGCAGCAGCGTCACCCCGTCGCTGGTCGTGCCTTCGGGAAAGATGGCGATCGCCTGATGG
The DNA here is from genome assembly GCF_009913435.1 of Sphingomonas changnyeongensis. Lineage (NCBI taxonomy): Bacteria > Pseudomonadati > Pseudomonadota > Alphaproteobacteria > Sphingomonadales > Sphingomonadaceae > Sphingomonas > Sphingomonas changnyeongensis. Next base: position 1,337,651 of record NZ_CP047895.1, read on the forward strand.
CGGGCGAGCGCCGCGCGCACCGCGCCGACCTGTCCGTGCACGCCCAGCCGGTTGCCGCGATCGACGAATACCGTGTTGTTGAGTGCGGCGAGCCAGCCGATCAGCGGCCAGGACCTGAGCCCGTCCATCGCCACAAAGGCGGTGCCGGTCGCCCCGGCGATGATCGGAATGTCGAGCCAGCTCAGATGGTTGGCGACGAACAGCACGTCGCGGTCAAGCGGCTGGCCGCGTCGTTCGACCCGGACGCCGCAGATCGCGGCGACCACCGCCAGAAAGCGGCGCGGCCAGGCCGAACGCCGGCCGAGCGCGCGGCTCGCGCCATGGGCGGCGACACAGGCCGTGCAGGCAAGCACCAGCGCGATCAGCCGCGCGACCGCCCGCATTGTGCCGAGCGTGTCAGCGCGCATGTTCGCGGCGACGTGGGCCGGCGGCGGGCGCGCGCCGGCGTGGATCAGCTTTTGGGGCGCGCGATCGAGACGCCATAAAGCTCCATCCGGTGGTCGACGAGCCGGTAGCCGAGCTTTTCGGCGATCTGGCGCTGGAGCAGTTCCAGCTCGGGATCGACAAACTCGATCACCTCGCCGGATTCGACGTCGATCAGATGGTCGTGATGCGCGTCGGGCGCGGCTTCGTAACGGGCGCGGCCATCGCCGAAATCATGGCGTTCCAGAATGCCGGCTTCCTCGAACAGCCGGACCGTGCGGTAGACGGTCGCGATCGAAATGCCCGGATCGATCGCCGCGGCCCGGGCATGGACCTTTTCGACATCGGGATGATCGTCCGCCTCCGACAGCACGCGCGCGATCACGCGCCGCTGGTCGGTGATGCGAAGTCCCTTTTCGGCGCACAGCGCTTCAACATCGATCTTGCGAGGCATGGCCGCCGTCTAACGCGATTCGCCGCCGCCCGCCAGCCGGCATGTCGGCTGGCGAAAACGCCGGCGTTCAGCGCTGGCGCGGGCGCTTGCCCAGCCCGATCTGCTTGGCGAGCGAACGGCGCTGATCGGCATAATTGGGCGCGACCATCGGATAATCGGCGGGCAGGTTCCATTTCGCCCGATAGTCGTCGGGCGTCATGCCATAATGCGTCATCAGATGACGCTTGAGCATCTTGAGCTTCTTGCCGTCCTCAAGACAGATCAGATAGTCGGGCTTGACCGACGCCCGGATCGACACCGGCGGTTCGGGGCGCGGTTCGGCGCTGGGCGCGGGATTTGCCAGCGCCGAAAGTGCGCCATGCACTTCGGCAATCAAGGTGGACACCTCGTTAACCGACAGCATATTGTTGCTGACATGTGCAGCGACGATATCGGCGGTCAGCGCGATCAAGTCGTTCTGCGAGGTGGCGTGATCGGACATGATGGCGCGACTTTCCCGGATCGGTGGATTTGCTTCGGCTTGCGCGCGCAAACTGGTGGGGCTGCGGCTATATTTCAAGCGGAAATCGATCAGTCTGCGCCGTGCTGATGCAATGATCTTGGTGACCTGACGTCAGCCAAGGCGCAGGCGGAAGGTCAGCGCGTCGAAACTCTCGCCGTCGCGGCCGCGATAATATTGCCGCCGCCGGCCCACCTGCACAAAGCCCGCCTCGCGGTAGAGCCAGGCCGCGCCATTGCCGTCGCGCACCTCAAGGTGCAGCGCGCGCGCGCCCTGGCTGCGGGCAAGATCGATGACGCGCGCCAGCAGCGCCCGGCCGATGCCCCGTCGCTGGTCCCCGGCGCGCACCGCGATCAGCAGCAGCTCGGTCTCGTCGGCGATGGTGCGCAGCATGGCAAAGCCGGTCGGGCGGTCGCCGTCGCGCGCGACGAGCAGATGGCTACCCGGCATGCCCAGGATCCCGCCGCACTGCGCCTCGGTCCACGCCTCGCCGAATCGGGGATCGAAGGCATCGGTCATCGCGACCATCACGTCGCCCAGGTCGCGCGCGCTGCCGGCCGAAATCGCCGCGCCGGTGGTCAGTCCGGTCACGCGGCGGCCGGGCGCGCATCGGGCGCGCGGCCATAGACGGGGACGGGGGGCAGGTTGGCGAGCGGCCCTGAAATCGCGATCGCCCAGCGTGCATCGGTGGCAAGCGGGTGGACCGCCCCGGTCGCGCCGGCAGCGGCCAGCGCGGCGGCACCCGATCCGATCAGCGGCCGGCCGCCACAGGCCAGCGCCGCTTCGGCGGGCGGCAGGGATGCCAAATCGGTGATCGGATCCATGCATGGCCCCGCGAACGACTGGACGAAATACTCGCCATGTCCGCCGATGATTGCAACCGCCACCTCGCCGGCCAGGCCGAGTTCGTGGTGCGCGCGCGCGGCAAGCAGGGCAAGCGAGGAAAACCCCTGCACCGGCACGCCCCAGGCCAGGCCCAGCGCCCGCGCCGCCGCCAGCCCGACGCGGATGCCGGTAAAGCTGCCCGGCCCGCAATCGACGCTCACCAGATCGGCGCGGCCGCGGTCGGGCAGGGCGGCGATCATCGGCACCAGCCGTTCGGCATGGCCGCGCCCGACCGCCTCGTGGCAATGGCCGATCAGCCGGTCGCCCTCGAACAGCGCGACCGAACAGTTGTCGGTCGCGGTTTCGATCGCCAGCCGCCGGCCATGCCGCGCTCCGTCCGCCATCTGCCGGTCAGACGATGGTGTTGAAGCGGTCAAAGCCCGGCCGGGGCAGGCGCGGGAAGATGCTCGCCGGATCGCCATGCCCGAGCGTGGAGATGAAGTTCGACCGGATCGCCGTGCCGGCGAAAAACGCCGCATCGACCGCCTGATTGTCGAACCCCGACATCGGCCCGGTGTCCAGCCCCACGGCGCGGGCGGCGAGGATGAAATAGCCGCCCTGCAGCGAGGAATTGCGGAACGCGGCGGTCTCGCGCGCCACCGGGTCGGCAAACCAGTCCTTCGCGCCTGGATTGTGCGGGAAGAGTTCGGGCACCGTTTCCGGGAAATCCAGGTCCATGCCGATGATCACGGTCACCGGCGCGCTCAGGATCTTGGGCTGGTTCTGCGCGCTCGCACAGGCGGCGAGCTTCTGCTTCGCCGCGTCGCTGGTGCACCAGATGATCCGGGCGGGCAGGATGTTGGCCGAGGTCGGCCCCATCTTCATCAGCTCCCAGATCCGTTCAAGCGTCGCCTGCGGCACCGGCTTGTCCAGATAGCCGTTATAGCTGCGCGCGCTGAAAAACAGCTGGTCGAGCGCCTGCTGCGGCAATTCGCCCATCACTTCGGTCCCCCCATGTGCGTGATCCATCCCCTCAGACCGCCTGAACGGCGGTCACTTCGGGGACATAATGTTTGAGCAGGCTCTCGATCCCGTGCTTGAGCGTCGCGCTCGACGACGGGCAGCCCGAACAGGCGCCCTGCATCTTCAGGAACACCGTGCCCTTGTTGAAGCCGCGATAGACGATGTCGCCGCCGTCATTGGCGACCGCCGGGCGGACGCGGGTTTCGATCAGCTCGCGGATCTGGGCGACGATGTCGGCATCGGCGGGGTCGTCGGCGACCTCGTCGAGGATTTCGATCCCGGCAGCCGAGCCGGTTGCGAACAGCGGCATGTTGCCCGCGAAATGATCGAGCAGCACGCCCAGCACCTGCGGTTTGAGATCCGACCAGGCGACACCGGGCGCGGCCGTGACCGACACGAAATCATAGCCGAAAAACACCCCCTCCACATCGCCCAGCGCGAACAGGGCGGCGGCAAGCGGCGAGGCCTCGGCCTCTTCCGGGGTGGCGAAATCGCGCGTCCCCATGCCCATCACCTCGCGGCCGGGCAGGAATTTGAGAGTCGCGGGGTTGGGGGTCGATTCGGTCTGGATCAGCATGGCGGCGATGTGGGGGCGAAGCGGGTGCGGATCAAGCCGCGCAGATGGTGATGCGGGTCGCGGAACGGCGGGATTGTTTGTGGTGCGGCTGACGGGGGAGAGTCTTTGTGTTTGGGAAGAACGGCACCGGGAGTTTGTCGATTGGGAAGAACGGCACCGGCCCGCTCCCCCACCCGGCCTCCCAACGGCAGGTTACGCTATGGGAGGCCGGGTGGGGGAGCGGGCCGGTGCCGCCCCTGCGCCGCAAGGCGCGCAAACAAAGGACACCTGCCCCGACCGATCCTCAGCGCGGCGTGCGGGCCAGCCGGGTCATCAGGATCGCCGCGCGCTTGGCCTGACGGCGGATGCTGTCCAGATCAACCGTCTCGCCCGGCGCATGATCGCCCCAGCTGTCGGTGCCCAGCCCCGCCAGCCCGTCGACCATGCCGGCGACGAACGAAATGTCGCCCGCGCCGCGCTTCAGCGGGTCAAGCTCCGGCATCGGCTTCAGCCCCAGATCGGCATTGACGGTGTTGAGCGCGGCGAGCAGCGCGCGGTTGCCCGGCGTCGGCGCCATCGCCGGATAGCCGCCGGGATCAAAGCTCAGCTCGGCGGTCGCGCCGGCGCGGGGGCGGGCGACGATGGCCTGCATCCGCGCCTTCACCCGCTCGGTCTGTTCGTCGGACAGGGTCCGCAGGTCGCCGCGCGCAATCGCTGTTTCAGGGATAATGTTGGTCTTGCCGGCGGCGGTCGCGCGGATGCCGTCCTTGTCCAGCGCCGCCTGCGCGCCGCCCGCGATCAGCCCGGTGTTGAAGGTCAGATTGGGTTCGGGCAGCTCGGCGCGGAACTCGGCCAGGATGCGGGCGAGCGCATAGATCGCGCCGTCGCCGGCAGCAGGGGAGAACACCCCGCTCGAATGGCCCCCCTTGGCCTTCACCCTGACGGTCCAGCTGTTCGAGCTGCGCCGCGCGATCGAGCCCCAGTCCTGGCCGTCGATCACGATCAGCCCTTCGAAATCGAGCGCGACATCGGCGCGGCGGCCGGCGGCGATCAGATCGGCGCGCGCGACCGCCACCGGATCGCCGACATCCTCCTCGTCGCCGGTCAGCACGATTTCGATATCGGCGCGGTCGAGCGTGCCCGCCGCCTTCATCGCGCGCAGCGCGGCGACCATCACCACCATGCCGCCCTTGTCGTCGCCCGCGCCCGGCCCCTCGGCGCGGTCGGTGGCACCATCCCTGGTCCGCACGAAGCGCTGGAAAGGCGAATCGGGTTCGAACACCGTGTCGAGATGGCCGATCAGCAGCATCCGCCGGCCGCGGCCATCACCCTTGTGGGTGGCGATGATGTGCCCGGCGCGCCCGGCCACGGCCATCGGCACCCATTTGACGGTGAAGCCGAGCGATTCGAGCTCCGTGCGCATCATCCGCCCGACCTTGTCGACCCCGTCGAGATTGCGCGAGCCGGAGTTCTGGTTGACCAGCCGCTCGAGCAGGGCGACATGGCGTTCATATTCGGCATCGACGGTCGCCGCGATGGTCTTTTCCGGCGCGCTCAGCCCGGCATGGGCTGGCGCGGAGAGCGCGAGCGACGCCAGGGCAAAAGCGGCGGCGGCGCGGCGCGTGAAGGCGGAGCGGGCGGGGCGGTCGGGGCGGGCGATGCTGGTCATGCCGGGGTGATAGCCCGGCCGGGCGCGAGCGCAAATGGCCCGCGCTGGGGGCGGTCAAATCGGCGACGCCTTGCTTCCGCCGCAATCCGCGCGCATATGGCTGCTGCGCGCGGGGCCTGACCCCGACAAACCGGCAGCGTGAACAGCTCGACACTGGTCGAGCCCGGCCGGTCCCAGCAGCGCTTGCCCCAAGGCTTCCCTTTTCACGCGGGTTGTCGAAACCCCCGCGATCGCGGCGTGCTTTTGCGCGTGCCGCGCACCGCCATTTGCGAAAGACGTTCATGACCCAGTTCAAAGACCTCGGCCTGGCCGAGCCGATCCTGAAGGCGCTGGCCGCCAAGGGCTATGCCGACCCGACGCCGATCCAGCGTCAGGCGATCCCGGCGCTGCTCGAAGGCCGCGACCTGTGCGGCATCGCCCAGACCGGCACCGGCAAGACCGCGGCCTTCGCCCTGCCGAGCCTCGATTATTTCTCCCGCCATCCCAAGCCCCGGCCGCTGCAGGGCTGCCGGATGCTCGTGCTGTCGCCGACGCGCGAGCTCGCTGCGCAGATCGCCGAATCCTTCCGCACCTATGGCCGCTTCCTGCGCCTGTCGGTCGAAACCGTGTTCGGCGGCGTGCCGATCGGCCGTCAGGTCAACAAGCTGCGCGCCGGCGTCGACGTGCTCGTCGCCACGCCGGGCCGGCTGCTCGACCTGATCGACCAGCGCGCGCTCAGCCTGCGCGATGTCGAGATCTTCGTGCTCGACGAGGCCGACCAGATGCTCGACCTCGGCTTCATCCATGCGCTGAAGCGGATCGAAAAGCTGCTGCCCGCGCGGCGGCAGAATCTGTTCTTTTCCGCCACCATGCCCAAGACGATCGCCGATCTGGGCGACCGGTTCCTGACCGATCCGGTCAAGGTCGCGGTGACGCCCGTCGCCTCGACGGCCGAGCGCGTCGAACAGTTCGTCACCTTTGTCAGCCAGCGCGAGAAGCAGGCGCTGCTGACCGTGATGCTGAAGGACGAGCCGATCGACCGCGCGCTTGTCTTCACCCGCACCAAGCATGGCGCCGACAAGGTCGTCCGTCACCTGCAGGCGGCGGGGATTGGCTGTGCGGCAATCCATGGCAACAAGAGCCAGCCGCAGCGCACCCAGGCGCTGCAAGCCTTCCGCCAGGGCGACATCAAGATCCTGGTGGCAACCGACATCGCCGCGCGCGGCATCGACGTGTCGGGCGTCAGCCATGTGTTCAACTTTGAACTGCCGAACGTGCCCGAACAATATGTCCACCGCATCGGCCGCACCGCGCGCGCGGGCCGGGAAGGGCGGGCGATCAGCCTGGTCGACAAGGCGGGCGAGGAAGGCCAGTGGCTGCGCCAGATCGAGCGGCTGACCAAGATCGCGCTCGCGCCGCTGCCGCTGCCCGAGGGGTTTGACCGGATCAAGGCGTCGCTGCCCCAGCCCGCCCAGACCCCGGTCAAGCCGACCGCGCAGCGCCGCCACGAACAGGCGCGCCAGGCCCCGGCGGGCGACCGGCCGAAGCGCCCGTTCCGCGGCCGGCGCGGCCCGGTCGGCGCGCATCGCGGCGCGGTCAAGAAAATGGGCTGACAGCGGTTGGGGCGCGTGCCGGACAAGGCGCGCGCCCGGACACCGGCCGGTCAGGCCATCTGCGTGATCAGGCCAGCCGGTGCTGCCGCGCACGGCCGCGCCGGCGCACGATCGCGCCGAGCAGCCCGAACCCGCCAACCATCATCGCCCAGAGCGCCGGTTCGGGCACCGGGGCGGCGGCCAGCCGGTCGATTTCGAACGAGTTCCCGCCCGATCCGAAGGTGACGCCGGCAATCTGCTGGCCCGGATCGGCGGTGAAGCGGAAACGGCCATTGGTGCGCGCCGCACTCTGATTGCCGTCGGGCAGCGCGACCAGCTGTCCGCCGGTAAAGCTCTGCGTGGCGCCGCCGACAAAGTTCAGCGTCAGCAGATTATAGCTGTCGAGCGATCCCAGATCGACCGAGAAGCCGAACACCGGCGCGGCAAAGGCGATGCGCGCCTCGCCGCCCGCCAGCACCGACAGATAGCGCGACCTGTCCCCCGCCGCCGGCAGCGCGCCATCGCCCGACGTGCCGGTCAGGAACCGGAAGCGCGTGCCGGTGACCAGAGCGTCCCGGGCCGGGTCGTTGAAATCGAACATCACCGTTTCGGTCGGCAGGATCGATCCCGCCCCCGGTTCGAACACGAATGTCGCCGCGCCGGCGGCGGCCGGCAGTGTCGTCAGTGCGGCAAGTGCGACCGCCGCCCGGTGAAGTCTGGACATCCTCTACCCCTTCATGGCCCGGCAGGGATTATCGGCCCGGCGGGTAAATAAGGGGTTGGCGATGCCGTTCCGCGCGCTGCCATGGGATGGCAGTCGCGCGGGATGAGGGCGGGCGGGCTGAAGGCCAGGCCGTGGCGGCGTTCAGGCCGCTTCCAGCCCCCGGGGCAGCTTGAACACCATGCGCTCGGTGGTCGTGGTCACTTCTTCCTCGGTGATGTCGAACCGTTCCGCCAGCCGGGCCACCACCTCGCGCACCAGAATCTCCGGCGCCGATGCGCCGGCGGTGATGCCAAGCGTCCGCACCCCCTCCAGCCAGCCGAAATCAATCTCGGCCGCGCGCTGGATCATCCGCGCGCTGATCCCCTCGCGCTCGGCCACCTCGACAAGGCGCAGCGAGTTGGAACTGTTGGGCGCGCCGATCACGAGCATGAAATCGCATGCCGCCGCAATCGCCTTGACCGCCGCCTGACGGTTCGACGTCGCATAGCAGATATCCTCGCCGCGCGGCCCCTGGATGGCGGGGAAGCGGCGTTCGAGCGTCGCCACGATCTCCGCCGTGTCATCGACCGACAAAGTGGTCTGGGTCAGATAGGCGAGGTTGGCGGGATCGGCGATGCTGATCGCCTCGGCATCGGCGACGCTTTCAATCAGCGTCATCTGCCCGTCGGGCACCTGGCCGAAGGTGCCGATCACCTCGGGATGGCCCTTGTGGCCGACGAACAGGATGTGGCGGCCCTGCTCGACCAGCCGTTCGGCCTGGCGGTGGACCTTGCTGACCAGCGGGCAGGTGGCGTCCAGATAATCAAGGCCGCGCGCCTCGGCGGTCGCGGGCACCGATTTGGGCACCCCGTGCGCGGAAAACACGACATGGGCGTCGTCCGGCACCTCGTCCAGTTCCTCGACGAACACCGCCCCCTTCGCCTTCAGCGAATCGACGACATATTTGTTGTGGACGATCTCGTGCCGCACATAGACGGGCGCGCCATGTTTCTCGATCGCCAGTTCGACGATGCGGATCGCACGGTCGACACCGGCGCAAAAGCCGCGCGGCGCGGCGATCAGGAGCTTGAGGGGGAGCGTTCAGCCATAGCGCCTGCTGTCTACGCGATTGCTTGCCCTGCTTGAAGCGCCTTCCTATGCTTTGTCGGCGATTGCCCGTTTTGAGGTGGTCCGCCCCCATCTTGTCGAGGCTTCACCCGTTGCTCCTTCGGTCCGTCCTGATCGCCGCGTCCTTCCTGTCGCTCGCCGCCTGTGCGCGCGACGGTGAACTCGATCCCACCGGCGGGATGCGCATTGCGCGCAGCCCGTGTCCCGCGAGCGGCATTCCCGCCTATACCGGCGACATCACCCTGTTCCGGGGCGCGGCCGGGCAGGCGGCGCAGCCCGACGCTGCCGCCATCGATCTGGTTGCGACCATGACCAATCTGCGCGTCGTCTGCGACGAGACCGGGCCCGAAATCGTCGCCACCGCGACGTTCGAGGTGTCGGCGCGGCGCAGCGATGCGCGCGGCGCGCGGCAGGTCGTGCTGCCTTATTTCGCGACCGTGGTGCGCGGCGGCAATGTCGTAGTCGCCAAGCGGATCAGCCGCGTGACGCTCGATTTCGCCGACGGGCAGGACCGGGCGACCGCCTCGGCGAGCGGCCAGGCGGTGGTCGCCGCCTCGGCCGCCGTGCTGCCCGAGGAGGTGCGCGACCGCATCACCCGCCGACGCCGCGCCGGCGAACAGGATGCCGCGATCGACCCGATGGCCGATCCGCTGGTCCGTCAGGCGGTCGCCCGCGCCAGCTTTGAACTGCTGGTCGGATTTCAGCTGACCCCCGAACAGCTGCGCTACAACGTCACGCGTTGAGCGCTGTGTGGGAATGCGCTGTCGCGCATTCCGCGGCACCGGCCCGCTCCCCCACCCGGCCTCCCATAGCGTAACCTGCCGTTGGGAGGCCGGGTGGGGGAGCGGGCCGGTGCCGCCCCCGCGCCAAGGGCGCGGCACAAACAACCGGGAGTGGGCCGGCACCTTCCCGCCCCGCCCCCGCGCAACAAACCACCCTCCGCCGCGTGCAGGCGGTTGACTCAGCAGGCGTCGCCAGCCAAGGCGTGCGGGCCGTCGGCGGGCATCCGCCGGAGGCCGCGCGGGAGAGTTTTTCCGTTCCTTCGGGGGCGGGGGACGCCGAAGGAGCAACCGCCCCGGAATCTCTCAGGCTGTGGGACCGCGCTGGCCTTATCGACAGACGGCACTCTGGAAAGCGCCCCGGCCCCGGCCGTGGCCACCGAAGGGGTAAGCCTTGCGGCCGCGCCGCACGGCGAAAGCTCTCAGGTTCCGTGACAGAGGGGGCTTGAACCTGCCTTGACCGGGCGGGTTCGGCTGTCCTTTCACGGAGACCGACCAGTGAGCGATGCTACCGTCCAGAACCAAGACACCCCGCACGCGCATGACGATGCCGAGCCGGAGATCGCGGCACTGCCGCTCGACGCATGGCACCGGGCGCGCGGGGCGCGGATGGTGCCGTTTGCCGGCTATCACATGCCGATCCAGTATGACGGCATCATCGCTGAACATCTGTGGACGCGCAGCAGCGCCGGGCTGTTCGATGTCAGCCATATGGGCCAGCTGCTGCTGAGCGGTGAGGGTGTCGATCAGGCGCTGGAGGCCTTGCTGCCCGGCGACATGCAGGCACTGGGCGTCGGCCGGCTGCGTTATTCGCTGCTGCTCAATGAGGAGGGCGGCATCCTCGACGATCTGATGGTCACGCGCCGGGCCGACGATTTCTACATGGTCGTCAACGGCGCGACCAAATATGACGATATCGGCCATCTGCGCGAGCATCTGGCCGACGACATCACCCTCAATCATCTGGACGATCAGGCGCTGCTCGCGCTGCAGGGGCCGAAGGCGGTCGACGCGCTGGCGCGCATCCAGCCGGCGGTCGCCCAGCTTTATTTCATGGAAGCGAGCGCGTTCGAACTGGCGGGCGTGCCGGCCTGGATCAGCCGTTCGGGCTATACCGGCGAGGACGGGTTCGAGATTTCGGTCGCCGCCGAACATGCGGCGCGGATCGCCGACCTGCTGTGCGACCAGCCCGAGGTGAAGCCGATCGGCCTTGGCGCGCGCGATTCGCTGCGGCTGGAGGCGGGGCTGCCGCTTTACGGCCATGACCTTGACGAGACGACGACGCCGATGGCCGCCGATCTGGGCTTTGCGCTGTCCAAGCGCCGGCGCGAACAGGGCGGGTTCATGGGCGCGGACCGGGTGCTCGGCGAATGGCCGGCGGGCGCGCCGCTGCGCCGCGTCGGGCTGCTCGTCGACGGGCGCCAGCCGGTGCGCGAGGGCGCGACCGTCGTCGATGCGGGCGGGCGCGACATCGGCCGGGTGACGTCGGGCGGCTTCTCGCCCAGCCTCGAACGGCCGATCGCCATGGCCTATGTCCCCGCCGGCCTTGCCGCCGCCGGAACTCCGATCACGCTCAGCCAGCGCGGCCGCGCCTTTGCCGCCACCGTCGCGCCGATGCCGTTCGTGCCCACCAGATATCATCGCAAGGGAGCCGCCAAATGACCCGCTATTTCACCAAGGACCATGAATGGATCGACGTCGATGGCGACACGGCGACGGTCGGCATCACCGATTATGCGCAGGGCCAGCTGGGCGACGTGGTGTTCGTCGAGGTGCCGGCCCCCGGTGCGCAGGTGAAGGCGGGCGGCGAGGCCGCGGTCGTCGAATCGGTGAAGGCCGCGTCCGACGTCTATTCGCCGGTGTCGGGCGAGGTGACCGAGGGCAATGCCGCGCTCGCCGACCAGCCCGATCTGGTCAACTCCGCGCCCGAGGGCGAAGGCTGGTTCTTCAAGCTGCGGCTCGCCGATCCGGCCGAGCTGGGCGGGCTGATGGACGCCGACGCCTATCAGGCCTTCATCGCCTCGCTTTGATCCCGCCGGGGCGGGCCATGCCCGCCCATTGACGGAAAAAGGATGTAAAGACAGTGCGCTACCTTCCCCTGACCGATGCCGATCGTGCAGCGATGCTGCGCCAGATCGGCGCGCAATCGATCGATGACCTGTTTGTCGACGTGCCCGTCGAGGCGCGCCTGTCGGCCCCCATTGCCGGCCTGCCGCACCATGCCTCGGAACTGGCGGTCGAACGCCAGCTCAAGGCGCTTGCCGCGCGCAACACCGTTGCCGGCGACGTGCCCTTCTTCCTCGGTTGCGGCGCCTATCGCCATCATGTCCCGGCCAGCGTCGATCACATCATCCAGCGCGGCGAGTTCCTGACCGCCTACACGCCCTATCAGCCGGAAATCGCGCAGGGCACGCTGCAGATGCTGTTCGAGTTCCAGACCCAGGTGGCGCGCCTGCTGGGCTGCGACGTCGCCAATGCGTCGATGTATGACGGCTCGACCGCCTGCTGGGAGGCGATCGCGATGGCCGGCCGCATCACGCGGCGCAAAAAGGCGCTGCTGTCGGCGGGGCTGCATCCGCATTATGTGTCGGTCGCCAAGACTATGGCGCGCTTTACCGGCGACGATCTGCACACCGCGCTGCCGACGCTGGCGGCCGAGACCGATCTCGACGCGCTGGCCGCGGCGATCGATGGCGAGACGTCGTGCGTCGTCGTCCAGTATCCCGACATTCTCGGCCGCATCGGCAATCTGGAAGCGCTGGCGGCGCGCGCGCACGAGGCCGGCGCGCTGCTGATCGCGGTGGTGACCGAGCCGGTCGCGCTCGGCCTGATCCGCGCGCCGGGCGACATGGGCGCCGACATCGTCGTCGGCGAGGGCCAGTCGCTGGGCGTCGGGCTGCAGTTCGGCGGGCCCTATGTCGGGCTGTTCGCCTGCAAGGAAAAGTTCGTCCGCCAGATGCCGGGCCGGCTGTGCGGCGAAACGGTGGACGCCGAGGGCAAGCGCGGTTTCGTGCTGACCCTGTCGACCCGCGAGCAGCATATCCGCCGCGAAAAGGCGACGTCCAATATCTGCACCAACTCGGGCCTGTGCGCGCTCGCTTTCTCCGTGCATCTGACCCTGCTCGGCGAAAAGGGGCTGCGCGGGCTGGCTGAGGTCAATCATGGCCGCGCCGTCGCCGCTGCCGAGCGGCTGGCCAAGGTGCCGGGCGTGCGGCTGCTCAACGACAGCTTCTTCAACGAGTTCACGCTGATCCTGCCGGTCGAGGCGCGGGCGCTTGTTCGCCGCTTTGCCGAGGACCGCAACATCCTGGCCGGGGTCTCGCTCGGCCGGCTCTATCCGGGGGCGGACGCGCTGGCGAACGGGCTGGTCGTCGCCGTCACCGAAACCACCACCGACGAGGATGTCGAGGCGCTGGCCGCCGCGCTTGAGGAGGAATTGGCATGAGCATGAACCGCGAAGGCCGCGTCACCCGCCCCGAGATGCCGGGGGCCGAAGGGGGCGAAGTGGCGACCTGGTCCGGCAACCGGGCGCTGATGCTTGAGGAAGCGCTGATCTTCGAGATCGGCGATGAAGGCACGACCGGCGTCGACCTGCCCGAAGGCCCCGCCGCCGTCCGCCCGCGCCTGGGCGGGCTGGAGCGCAACCGCCCGATCGGCCTGCCCGGCCTGTCGGAGCCGGAGACGGTGCGGCATTACACTCGCCTGTCGCGGCAGAATTACGGAATCGATCTCGGCTTCTTCCCGCTCGGTTCGTGCACGATGAAGCACAATCCGCGCCTCAACGAGAAAATGGCCCGGCTGCCGGGCTTTGCCGACATTCATCCGCTGCAGCCGATCAGCTCGGTGCAGGGCGCGCTCGCGCTGATCGATCTGGTCGCGCACTGGCTGAAGACGCTGACCGGCATGCCGGCGGTGGCGATGAGCCCCAAGGCCGGCGCGCATGGCGAACTGTGCGGTCTGCTCGCCATCCGGTCGGCGCTCGAGGCGCGCGGCGATGCGCGCTCGGTCGTGCTGGTGCCCGAATCGGCGCATGGCACCAATCCGGCGACGGCGGCCTTTGCCGGCTACCGGGTGGAAAACATCCCGGCGACGCCGGCCGGGCGGGTCGATTTCGACGCGCTCGTCGCGCGGCTGGGGCCGGATGTGGCGGCGGTGATGATCACCAACCCCAACACCTGCGGCCTGTTCGAGCCCGATCTGAAGCGCATCGCCGATGCCGTGCACGCGGTGGGCGGGTTCGTCTATTGCGACGGCGCGAACTTCAACGCGATCGTCGGCCGGGTGCGGCCCGGCGATCTGGGCGTCGATGCGATGCACATCAACCTGCACAAGACCTTCTCGACCCCGCATGGCGGCGGCGGGCCGGGTTCGGGGCCGGTGGTGTTTTCCGAGGCGCTGGCACCGTTCGCGCCGCTGCCGACCGTCGAGCGCGACGGCGACCGCTATCTGCTGGTCGAGGAGTTCAACCGTGGCGCGGCGCATGACGACAGCTTTGGCCGCATGGTCGCGTTCCACGGCCAGATGGGCATGTTCACCCGCGCGGCGGCCTATATGCTCAGCCACGGGGCCGATGGGCTGCGGCAGGTGAGCGAGGATGCCGTCCTCAACGCCAATTATCTGCTGCGCTGCCTTGAAGACGTGCTCGACGCGCCGTTCGCGGCCAGCGGGCCGTGCATGCACGAGGCGCTGTTCTCCGACGACGGGCTGGCCGATGGCTTCACCACGCTCGACATCGCCAAGGGGCTGATCGACGAGGGCTATCACCCGATGACCATGTATTTCCCGCTGGTCGTGCACGGGGCGATGCTGGTCGAGCCGACCGAGACCGAGTCCAAGGCCAATCTCGACGCCTTTGTCGGGGCGCTGCGCCATGTCGTCACGCGGGCCAAGGCGGGCGATCCGGCGCTGAAGGCGGCGCCGCATTTCGCGCCCCGCCGCCGGCTGGACGAGACGCTGGCCGCGCGCAAGCCGGTGCTCACCTGGCGCGATCCCGATCTCGCCCAGGCGGCAGAATAAAGCTGGCCGAATAACGCTGCGCTTATGCCGGGTGCGCCGCCCTCGACAGGGGCGGCGCACCCTGCCACAGCATCGGCCATGTGGCAGGGCCTGTTTCAGCTGACCAACCTCGTGGCGCTCGCCGGCTGGGCGCTGCTGATCCTCGCGCCGCGGCGGCCCTTGCCGCTCACCCTCATCATGTATCTGGGCGTCGGGCTGCTCTGCCTCGTCTATGTGGCGGCAGCGGCGGCGGTGCTCGCCGGGCTCGCCGATCCGGTGCCGGTCGCAGGGGCGGCGCGTCCCGATCTGACCGATTATTCGCCCGCCGGGCTGCGGGCGCTGTTTGCCAGCGATGGCGGGATCGTGATCGGCTGGACCCATTATCTGGCGTTCGACCTGTTCACCGGGCTGTGGATCGCGCGCGATGCCGATGCCAAGGGCTTTGCCCGCATCGCCCAGGCCCCGGTGCTGCTGCTGACCTTTCTGGCCGGTCCGGCGGGCCTGCTGGTCTGGCTGGGCCTGCGCGAGCCGGCAGCGCGGCGGCGGGGGCGGCGATGAGTTTCGCGCGATGACCGCCGACGCGCCGCTCCCCGATCCGCCCGCCGGGCAGCTGGCCGCCGACCCGTCGGGCGCGCGCCATGCCCCGGCCACGCTGCGCAACCGCGATGCGATCCTGGCCATTCTGCAGCCGGTGCTGCCGCCGTCGGGCCTCGTGCTCGAACTGGCGAGCGGCAGCGGCGAACATGCCCGCTATTTCGCCACCCATCTGCCCGGCCTGGTGTTCCAGCCCAGCGACCCCGATCCGGATGCCCGCGCCTCCATCGCCGCATGGTGCGCGGGGCTGGCCAATGTCCGCCCGCCGCTGGCGCTCGACGTCACCGCGCCCGACTGGGCCGATGATCACTCAGCGCCCGGAGCCGATGCCTGTGTGTGCATCAACATGGTCCATATCAGTCCCTGGGCGGCGACCATCGGCCTGTTCCGGGGCTGTGCGCGCCTGCTGCCGGCGGGCGCACCGCTGATCCTCTACGGCCCCTATCTGGAAGCCGGGATCGACACCGCGCCGTCAAACCTTGCCTTTGACCAGTCGCTCAAGGCGCGCAACCCGGATTGGGGGCTGCGTCATCTGGACGATGTCGACCGGCTGGCCGCCGAACACGGCTTTGCGCGCACCGGCCGCCACGACATGCCGGCCAACAACCTGACGCTGATCTATCGCCGGCAGCCGGCATAGGCAGCCGGGCTTTCCACGCCAATTTTTCCTTGGCGCGACCGTCTTCGACCGGCCGGAAAATGACAGTTTTGCTGCGGTTTCGTGACGGTGGCGCCGGCAGCGCGGGCCGGCGCGGTTTTTCTTTGCGGCCTTGAAAGGGGCGTGCGGTCGCCCGCCTATAACAGGGGCAGGACCGGGCGCGCCGCGCTGGGCGGCGGCTCCAGCATGAACGGGAATGGCATGGCGATGTTTCGTTCCCTTGGCCTGTCGGCCAAGATCGGGCTGCTGCTTGTCGGATTTGGTCTGCTTGCGCTTGGCACCGCGCTGTTCGGCGCGCGCACGGTGGCGGAGGCCAATGGCGGCTATGACTGGCTGGTCCATCACGGCCTGCCGCCCAGCACCGATCTGGCCCGCGCCAATCGCCGGGCGATCGAAATGGTCTATGTCGGTTACAAGCGCGCGGCCGGTGCGGCGACGCCCGCCGATGCGGTGAAGGATCTCGACAAGGCGCATGAGCGCGGCGCGAAGAATCTGGCCGAGGCTGCCGAGGCCGATCCGGCGCTTGCCGACCGTGTGGCGGCGCTGGCGCGCGATTATGAGGCCGTGCATGCGGCGGTGGCGCGCGCGCTGAGGCTCGCCGATGGTGGCCAGGCCGATGCCGCAAGGGCTGAACTGGCCGCCGCCGACAAGCGGCTCAAGACCTTTGCCGAGACGCTGTCCGACATGATCTATGCGCGCGTCGAGCAGACCGATGCCGAGGCGAAGCGCGTTGCCGGCCTGTCCGCGGGGCGTGCGCGCGGCGCGTTGATCGGCGTGCTGGCGATGCTGGCGGTGGCGCTTGGCCTCGCATTCCTGTTCGTCCGGCGCGATATTTCGGGGCCGCTCGCCCGGCTGCGCGGCGCGATCGACGGGCTGGCGGCGGGGAATGACGCGGCGTCGGCAGAGATTGCCGATGATGGCCGGCAGGACGAGATCGGGGCGATGGCGCGCGCGCTGGTCGCGTTCCGCACCGCACGCGCCGAACAGGCGCGGCTGGCCGCCGCTCGCGATGCGGCGGAGCGCGACCAGCAGGCGGTGGTCGCGCTGCTGTCGGATCATCTTGGCCATGTTGCCGACGGGCGGCTCGACCGGCCGATCGACCAGCCCTTGCCGCCCGGTTACGAAGCGCTGCGCCAGCGTTACAATGGCGCGCTTGCCGGGCTGAACGCCGCGCTGGGCGGGGCAGCCTCGGGTGCGCAGGCGATCCGCATCGGCGCGCGCGAGATCAGCGAGGCTGCCGACGATCTCGCCCGCCGCGCCGAGCGCACCGCCGCTGCCATCGAGCAGACTGGGGCCGCCGCCGCCGATATCGACAGCCGGATCAAGGCCACCGCCCGCACCGCGACCGAAAGCGTGTCTTCAGCCGAACAGGCGATGGCGAGTGTCGAGCATGGCCGCAGCTCTGCCGGGGCGGCGATCGGTGCGATGGACCGGGTGTCGAACAGCGCGCAGGGCATCGACAGCGTGATCGAGGGCCTCGACAAGATCGCCTTCCAGACCCGCGTTCTGGCGATGAATGCCGCCGTGGAGGCGGGCCGGGCGGGGGAGGCGGGGCGCGGCTTTGCCGTCGTCGCCGATCTCGTCTCGACGCTCGCCATGCGTTCGGAGGAGGAGGCGAAGCGCGCGCGCGAACAGCTGAGTTCGACGCGCAGCGACATCGACTCGGCCGCCGCCGCCGTGTCGGGGCTGGACGAGGCGCTGGCGCAGATCGCCGAACGGGTCGGCCGGGTCGCCGATCTGCTGGCGACGATCGCCGAGCAGAACCGGTCCCAGGCCGAATCGATCAGCCGGATCAGCGGCTCGCTGGGCGAGATGGACGTGGCGACGCAGCAGAATGCGGCGATGGTCGAGCAGACCTCGGCCGCCGTGCGCGGGCTCAATCAGGAACTGGAAGGGCTGGTCGAGGCGGTGGGCGCATTCAGCCTGATGACCGCGGGCGGGCGGGCAGGCGCTGGCCGGGCGGCCGGTGCCGCGCGCATCGCGGTCGCTGCATGAAAATCGGGGGCCGGTGCCCGACGGGCCGGCCCCCTGAAGTGGACGGCACCCCCGGATGAGGCCGCCGCCAGTGCGCCGGTGGCGCGTGCCGGTTTGCCGGACTTATGCCTTGCGCAGGGGTGGCACCGGGAGTTGTTTGTGGTGCGGCTTGCGCCGCACGGCGGCACCGGCCCGCTCCCCACCCGGCCTCCCAACGGCAGGATACGCTATGGGAGGCCGGGTGGGGGAGCGGGCCGGTGCCGTTCTTCCCGAACAAACAACTCCCGGCCGCTCCTCAGAGCGTGCGGCCGATCAGTTCCTTCATGATCTCGTTGGTGCCGCCATAGATGCGGCTGACGCGCGCACCGCGCCATGCACGGGCGATCGGATATTCGTTCATATAGCCCGCGCCGCCATGGAGCTGCAGGCACTTGTCCATCACTTCCCACTGCAGTTCGGTGTGGAACAGCTTGGCCGCCGCGCCTTCTTCCGGGGTCAGCTGGCGCTTCAGATGACGGGCGAGCGCCCAGTCGAGATGCGCCCAGCCGACCTGCAGCTTCGACTTCAGATCGGCAAGGGTGAAGCGGGTGTTCTGGAAATCGAACACGGGCTTGCCGAATGCCTTGCGGTCCTTGACGAAGGCGACGGTGTCGTCGAACGCGCGCTGCGCCGAGGCGTGGCTGGAAATCGCGATCGACAGCCGCTCCTGCGGCAGCTCGCTCATCAGATAGATGAAGCCCTTGCCTTCCTCGCCCAGGCAGTTGGTCATCGGCACGCGGACATCCTCGAAGAACAGTTCCGAGGTGTCGGCCGCGTCCTGGCCGATCTTGTCGAGGTTGCGGCCGCGCTTGAAGCCTTCGCGCGTCGCCTCGACGAGGATGATCGACACGCCCTTCCACGCCGGCTGCACCTCGGTGTCGGTCTTGCAGCAGACGAGCACCAGATCGGCGTTCTGGCCGTTGGTGATATAGGTCTTTGACCCGTTGATGACGTAGTGGTTGCCGTCCTTCTTCGCGGTCGTGCGGATGCTCTGCAGGTCGGAGCCGGTGCCCGGCTCGGTCATCGCGATCGCGGTCACGACCTCGCCCGACACGAGCTTGGGCAGCCAGTGGCGCTTCTGCTCTTCCGAGCCATAGGAGACGAGATAATTGACGACGATGTCCGACTGCAGGCTGAAGCCGAGCGGGGTGCCGGCATAGGCCACTTCTTCGTCGATGATGGCGTTGTAGCCGAAATCGAGGCCCAGCCCGCCATATTCGGTCGGCACGGTCGGGCACAGCATGCCCAGCTCGCCCGCCTTGGGCCAGATGTCCTTGTCGACAATGCCCTGATCGTCCCAGCGCTGGATATGGGGCACCGCTTCCTTGTGCAGGAAGCTGCGCACCGTTTCGCGGAACGCCTCGTGATCGGGGGTATAGACGGTGCGGCCAAGCGTTTCGAGCATGGTCATCCTCTCTCTCTTTTGTCTTCGGCGCATACATGACTGCGAGTTGACGTTTCCGTCAAGGGGAAGTGTGCCGGGCTTGCGCGGCCGCCTCCCCGGCCTATCCCCACGATCATGACCGATGCGCCCCCGCCGATTCCGCCCTCCCCGATTCTCCCGCATCTGATCCTCGATGCCCGTGCGGAGCTGGGGGAGGGGCCGCGCTGGCACGCCGGCGAAAGGCGGCTCTACTGGGTCGATATCGCCCGTGCCGAGCTGCACCGGTTCGATCCGGTGACGGGGATCGATGAATGCCGCCGCTTCGACGATCCGGTCGGCTGTTTCGCCTTCACCCGCGGCGGCGGGCTGGTGCTTGCGATGCGCACCGGCTTTGCGGTGATCGACGGCTGGGACGCGCCGCCCAGGCCGTTCGGGCCGGCGGTGCTCGCCGACCGGCCCGGCTACCGCTTCAATGACGGGCGCACCGACCCGGCGGGGCGGTTCTGGGTGGGCAGCGTCGATACGCTCAAGACCAGCCATGATGCGGCGCTCTACCGGCTCGATCCGGACGGCAGCGTCACCTGCATCGAAGCCGGGATGACGACCTGCAACGGTGCCGCCTTCACCCCCGACGGCGCGCGCTTTCACCATGCCGACACGCCCAGCCACAGCCTGCGCGCCTATGACGTCGCGGACGGGCGGCTGACCGGGCGGCGGATCGTGCATCAATGGCCGCACGGCCATGGCCGGCCCGATGGCGGATCGTTCGACGAAGCCGGGCGCTACTGGACGGCGCTGTTCGATGGCGGGCGGGTGGCGTGCCTCGATCCCGCCGGGGCGCTGCTGGCCGAAGTGGCGCTGCCGGTCAGCCGGCCGACGATGATCGCCTTTGGCGGCGAAGACCGGTGCACGGCCTTTGTCACCAGCGCGCATGTGGCGGGCGAGCCCGGATCGGGCGGCATCTTCTCCTTCCGCGTCGATGTGCCGGGGGTGCCCGAATGGCCGTTTGCCGGCGGGTGAGGAAGGCGGAGCGGACCAGGGCCGCGAAGGGTCGCGCGCGCCCCGCCGATTCGCGCCCGTTTTGCCGGTCGAACGGCCATGCGGGGCCGGCAAAGCCTTCCCCGGCATGTCCGGCAAGTCACTGACGCAACACAACTTCTGATGAGCTGTGCCATTTCCGGTCCGGGGACTCGAATCGGCCTTTGAAATTTTATAACAAGCGCGGCAAAGAGCGCCCGCGGCCCGTCCGGGCCAGCCAGTGGAGTGAGGATGAGCAACCGCCCCAACCTGCCGCCGCTATCGCTGCACGTTCCCGAGCCGAAATACCGGCCCGGCGACGAGGCCGATTTCAGCGACCTTCAGATTCCGGCCGCGGGCAGCGCCCCGCGGCCCGCAACCGATGTGCATCCCTCGGCCATTCACGACCTGTCCTATGGGCTGGTGCGCGTGCTCGACGATGAGGGGCGCGCGGTCGGCCCCTGGGATCCCAAGCTTGATCCCGACCGGCTGCGCGCGATGCTGCGCGCGATGGCGCTCACCCGCGCGTTCGACGAGCGCATGTATCGCGCCCAGCGCCAGGGCAAGACCAGCTTCTACATGAAGTGCACGGGCGAAGAGGCGGTGGCCGTCGCCGCCACCTTCGCGCTCGACCGCGACGACATGTGCTTTCCCAGCTATCGCCAGCAGGGCATCCTGATCTCGCGCGGCTATCCGCTCGTCGAGATGATGAACCAGATCTATTCGAACAAGGGTGATCCGCTGCAGGGCCGGCAGCTGCCGATCATGTATTCGTCTAAGGAAACCGGCTTTTTCTCCATCTCCGGCAACCTTGCGACGCAATATCCGCAGGCGGTGGGCTGGGCGATGGCGAGCGCGGCGCGCGGCGACACCCGCATCGCCGCCACCTGGTGCGGCGAAGGCTCGACCGCCGAGGGCGATTTCCATTCCGCGCTGACCTTTGCCACCGTCTACCGCGCGCCGGTGCTGTTCAATGTCGTCAACAATCAGTGGGCGATTTCGAGCTTTTCGGGCTTTGCCGGGGCCGAGGCGACGACCTTTGCCGCGCGGGCGATCGGCTATGGCATTGCCGGGCTGCGCGTCGACGGCAATGACGCGCTTGCCGTCTATGCGGCGACCGAGTGGGCGGCCGAGCGCGCGCGCACCAACCAGGGGCCGACGCTGATCGAGCATTTCACCTACCGCGCCGAAGGGCATTCGACCTCGGACGATCCGAGCGCTTATCGTTCATCGGGCGAGCCCAATGCCTGGCCGCTGGGCGATCCGGTCCGCCGCCTGAAGGACCACCTGATCCGCCTTGGCGAATGGGACGAGGACCGTCATGCGGCGATGGACCGCGAATGCGCCGAAACCGTGAAGGCCGCGCAGAAAGAGGCCGAGAAGAACGGCATCCTCGGTCATGGCCTGCACCAGCCGTTCGAGACGATGTTCGAGGGCGTGTTCGAAGACATGCCCTGGCATCTGAAGGAGCAGAGCGACCAGATGATCGCCGAGCGCAAGGCCGCCGGCATATGAGCGCCGCGATCGATCAGGGGCTTTGCGACGCCTATTTCGCGCGGGAAGCCTGACCCATGAGTGATGACCAGACGATGCAGCTGAGCCAGGCGGCCACGCGCCGCATGAACATGATCCAGGCGATCAACTCCGCCATGGATGTGATGATGGAACGCGACGACCATGTCGTCGTGATGGGCGAGGATGTCGGCTATTTCGGCGGCGTGTTCCGCGCGACCGCGGGGCTGCAGAAGAAATATGGCAAGACCCGCGCGTTCGACACGCCGATCACCGAAATCGGGATCATCGGCGTGGCGATCGGCATGGGTGCCTATGGCCTGCGGCCGGTGCCCGAAATCCAGTTTGCCGATTACATCTATCCCGCGCTCGACCAGCTGGTGTCCGAAGCGGCGCGGCTGCGTTACCGCTCGAACGGCGATTTCACCGCGCCGATCACCGTGCGCTCGCCCTATGGCGGCGGCATTTTCGGCGGCCAGACGCACAGCCAGTCGCCCGAGGGGATCTTCACGCACGTGTCAGGCATCAAGACGGTGATCCCGTCGACCCCCTATGACGCCAAGGGGCTGCTGATCGCCGCGATCGAGGACAATGATCCGGTGCTCTTCCTTGAGCCCAAGCGCATCTATAACGGCCCGTTCGACGGCCGTTACGACCGCCCGGCCAAGAACTGGACCGCGCATCCGGCAAGCGAGGTGCCCGAGGGCTATTACCGCGTCGAACTGGGCAAGGCCGCGACCGTGCGCGCCGGCGAGGCGGTGACGATCCTGTGCTACGGCACGATGGTGCATGTCGTGGCCAGCACGATCGAGGAACTGGGCATCGATGCCGAGATCATCGATCTGCGCACGCTGGTGCCGCTCGACATCGAGGCGATCGAGACGTCGGTCAAGAAGACCGGCCGCTGCATGATCGTGCACGAGGCGACGCGCACCTCCGGCTTCGGGGCCGAGCTGTCGGCGCTGGTGCAGGAGCGCTGCTTCTATCATCTGGAAGCGCCGATCGAGCGCGTGACCGGCTTCGACACGCCTTACCCCCACAGCCTTGAATGGGCCTATTTCCCCGGCCCGGTGCGCCTGCGCGAGGCGCTGAAGAAGATCATGAAGGACTGACCAGCCATGGCTCTCTACACCTTCCGCCTTCCCGATATCGGCGAAGGCATTGCCGAGGCCGAGATCGTCGCCTGGCACGTGAAAGTGGGCGACCGCGTCGAGGAGGACGGCAAGCTTGCCGATCTGATGACCGACAAGGCGACCGTCGAGATGGAATCGCCGGTCGCCGGCATCGTCCGCGAGATTGCGGGGGCCGAAGGCGATGTGATCGCGATCGGCTCCGCGCTCGCGGTGATCGAGGTCGAGGGCGATGTTGCCGAGGATGATGGGGAGGCGGCGGCCAGCCCCGCGCCGGCACCCGCACCGGCTCCCGAGCCTGTCGCCGCTCCGGCCCCATCCCCGGTTGCTGCCCCGGTCGCTGCCCCGGCACCCGCTCCCGCACCGGCCCCGGTCGCCGCCCCGGCGCCTGCGCCTGCTGCCGCGCACGGCCCGATCCTCGCTTCGCCGGCGGTGCGCGCGCGCGCGGCCGATCTGGGGATCGATCTGGCCGCCGTGCGCCCGGCGCAGGACGGGCGCATCCGCCATGCCGACCTCGATGCGTATCTCGGCTATCATGCCGGCCAGGGCTATGGCCGGCCGGGCGCGGCGCGCGCCGATGAACAGGTGCGCGTGATCGGCATGCGCCGCCGCATCGCCGAGAACATGGCGGCGTCGAAGCGCCACATCCCGCATTTCACCTATGTCGATGAAATCGATGTCACCGCGCTTGAGGATCTGCGCGCTGATTTGAACGCCAATCGCGGCGACCGGCCCAAGCTGACCATGCTGCCGCTGCTGATCGTCGCGATCTGCCGCACGCTGCCTGATTTTCCGATGCTCAACGCCCGTTATGATGACGAGGCGGGGATCGTCACCCGCTCGGGCGCCGTGCATCTGGGCATGGCGACGCAGACCGATGCCGGGCTGATGGTGCCGGTGATCCGCGACGCGCAGGACAGGAATGTCTGGCAGCTGGCGCGCGAGATCGCCCGGCTGGCCGATGCCGCGCGCACCGGCAAGGCGACGTCGGCCGAACTGTCGGGATCGACCATCACCGTCACCTCGCTCGGCCCGCTGGGCGGGATCGCGACGACCCCGGTCATCAACCGGCCCGAGGTTGCGATCATCGGCCCGAACAAGATCGTCGAGCGACCGGTGTTCCGCCCCAATGGCCGGGGCGGGGAGGACATTGTCCGCGCCAAGCTGATGAACCTGTCGATCAGCTGCGACCACCGGGTCGTCGATGGCTGGGACGCGGCCAGCTATGTCCAGGCGCTCAAGAAGCTGATCGAGACGCCGGTGCTGCTGTTCGCCGACTAGGACAGTTAGTCACCCCGCCCGCCGCCCCGCTCCCCCAGCCGAAGCGGGGCGGCGGGCGGGTGCTTGCACAGCGGCGAGCGTGAACATATAAAGAACATCGATGGCCCAGCTCGATGTTCGCCAAAAGCTCGAAATCCTTGCCGACGCCGCCAAATATGATGCGTCGTGTGCGTCGTCGGGCAGCGCCCGGCGCAACAGCCTGAAGGCCGGACCGCGCGGCACCAAAGGGTTGGGATCGACCGAGGGCATGGGCATCTGCCACGCCTATGCGCCCGATGGCCGCTGCATCTCGCTGCTCAAGATCCTGCTGACCAACAGCTGCATCTTCGACTGCCATTATTGCATCAACCGCAAAAGCTCGAACGTGCGCCGGGCGCGCTTCACCGCGCGCGAGGTGGTCGATCTCACCATCTCCTTCTACAAGCGCAACTATATCGAGGGGCTGTTCCTGTCCTCGGGCATCATCGCGTCGAGCGACTATACGATGGAACAGCTGGTCGAGGTCGCGCGCAGCCTGCGCGAGGACCATGATTTCCGCGGCTATATCCATCTGAAAACGATCCCCGACGCCGATCCCGAACTGGTCAGGCAGGCGGGGCTGTATGCCGACCGGCTGTCGATCAATGTCGAACTGCCGACCGAGGGCGGGCTGAAGCGGCTCGCGCCCGAAAAATCATCGGTGCGGATCGAAGGCGCGATGGCCGATGTCGCCGGCCATATCGCCGAGGCGCGCGACGCACGCCGGTTCCGCCATGCGCCGCGCATGGCCCCGGGCGGCCAGTCGACGCAGATGATCATCGGCGCCGACAGCGCGACCGATGGCGATGTCATCCGCCGCGCGTCCGGCCTTTACCGCCGCCACGGGCTGCGCCGCGTCTATTATTCGGCGTTCAGCCCGATCCCCGATGCCAGCGCGGTGCTGCCGCTGCGCCGCCCGCCGCTGATGCGCGAGCACCGGCTCTACCAGTCCGACTGGCTGATGCGCTTTTACGGCTTTGCACCCGACGAGATGGTCGATGCCGCCGATGCCAGCGGCATGCTGCCGCTCGACATTGATCCCAAGCTTGCCTGGGCGCTCAAGCACCGTGCCAGCTTTCCGGTCGACGTCAACCGCGCCCCGCGCGAGCTGCTGCTGCGCGTGCCGGGGCTGGGGGTGAAGGCGGTCGGCGCGATCCTGTCCGCCCGGCGCTGGCGGCGGCTGCGGCTTGACGACATTGGCCGGCTGACGGTGTCGGTGGCGCGGGTGCGGCCCTTTCTGGTGACCGAGGACTGGCGGCCGACGACCCTGGTCGACCGGACCGATCTGCGCCAGTTAATCACAAGCAAAAACAATCAGTTGGAGCTTTTTTAAGCTAGGGAGATTCCCTAGGGTTTGACGCCCGTCAAAGAGGCGCGCCGGCGGTGTCGCCATGTCCGCCTTCGTCAAAGACGAAGGGGCAAGAAGATGATCCGCACATTGACGTTCGCACTGCTCGCTGCCGCCGCGGCCCAGCCGGCCATGGCCGAGGCCGGGGATTTCCAGGTCCGACTGCGCGGCATTCTGGTCGCGCCCAATGAGAAATCGGGCGATGTGCTGCCCGCCTTTCCGGGCGAAAAGGTGAGCGTCGACAACAGCTTCATGCCCGAAATCGACTTTACCTATTTCGTGTCCGATCATGTCTCGCTCGAACTGATCGCGGCGACGACCAAGCACACCGCATCGGGCCGCACCGGCACCACCGGGTCGATCGGTGCGCTCGCCTCGACCTGGGTGCTGCCGCCGACGTTGACCGTCCAGTATCGCCCGATCGCCAAGGGCAAGGTGCGCCCCTATGTCGGCGCGGGCGTCAACTACACGCTGTTCTATTCGGAAGATGCGAGCGCGGGGCTTGAACGTGCGGTCGGCGCGACGCGGGTGAACCTCAAATCCAGCCTTGGCTGGGCGGCGCAGGCCGGTGTCGATATCGACCTCAACGACAAGATTTTCCTCAATCTCGACGTCAAATATATCGATATCGACACGACCGCGCGGCTGGCGACGACGGCGATCGGCACTCAGCGCGTGCGGCTGAACCTTGATCCGTTCGTGTTCGGCGCGGGGCTGGGCTTCCGCTTCTGAACCGCCGAATGACTTGGGGCTGAGGTTGCCTGGCGGGATGACCGGCCGGATGGCTTTTGCCGGTCCCGTGCAATGCTTATCTCCCGCCCCGACGCCCGCTGCATCGGCGGGCGGAGAGGCCGGGAGGTTGGGCAGGCGGGATGCGGCATATCAGGCTGGCGCGGGCGGATGATGCGGACGGGTGGCGCGACGCCGCCCGGGCGCTGATCGCCGCGTCGGTGCCGCCCGAACGGGTCAGCTGGTCGGTCGGGGAGGAGGGGGGCGACCTGTTCGCCGCGCTCGCCCCGGCCGGCGAGGCATCTGCCCCCGAACCCGGGCCGGGTTTCACCGTGCCGCGCGCCTTTCTGGAGGTCATGCGGCTGGCGATTGTCCACCGCGATCCGGAGCGGTTCGGGCTGCTCTACACCTTGCTCTGGCGGCTGCGCACCGCCCCCAGGCTGATCGAGGACCGCGCCGATCCGCTGGTCCGGCGGCTCGATGAGATGGTCCGTTCGGTCCGGCGCGACATGCACAAGATGCGCGCCTTTGTCCGTTTCCGCGAGGTGGCGGAGGGCGAGGGCAGCCGCTTTGTCGCCTGGTTCGAGCCCGATCATCACATCGTCCGGCTGAATGCCGGCTTCTTCGTCCGCCGGTTCGCGGCGATGCGCTGGTCGATCCTGACGCCCGAATGCGCGATCCACTGGGATGGCGAGCGGCTGACCGAAGGGCCGGGGGCCAGCCCCGCCGATGCGCCGGGCGGCGATCCGGTCGAGGCGATGTGGCACGGCTATTATGCCGCGATCTTCAACCCCGCGCGGGTCAAGATCGGCGCGATGCTCAAGGAAATGCCGCGCAAATACTGGAAGAACCTGCCCGAGACGGCCCTCATCCCGCAGCTGATCGCAGGCGCACAGGCGCGCGAGACACAGATGATCGCCGCAGCCACCCCCGCAGACGACGCAACCGCGCCGCGCCGCGCGGTCAGGGGCGATTCCGGCGACCGGGGCCGGGCCTGGGCGCTGCTCAGGGCGGAGGCGGCAGGCTGCACCCGCTGCCCGCTTCATGCCGGGGCCGGCGGCACGGTGTTCGGCGAGGGGCCGGTCGATGCGCGGCTGATGCTGGTCGGCGAGCAGCCCGGCGACCGCGAGGATCAGGCGGGCCGCCCCTTTGTCGGCCCCGCCGGCCAGCTGCTCGACCGCGCGCTCGGCGAGGCCGGGATCGACCGGGGGCGGCTCTACCTCACCAACGCGGTCAAGCATTTCAAGCATGTGCAGCGCGGCCCGCGCCGCATCCACCAGACGCCCGGCCCGGCGGAAATCGACGCCTGTGCATGGTGGATCGAACAGGAAAGGCTGGTGATCCGCCCGCCCGTCCTGCTCGCGCTCGGCGCGACGGCGGCGCGCGCGCTGCTCGGCCCGGGCGGAACCATCGCTGCGCTGCGCGGCCGCGCGCACCGGCTGGCCGACGGGGCCGAGGCGTGGGTGACCGTGCATCCCAGCTATTTGCTGCGCCTGCCCGATGCCGATCGGGCGCGCGACGAATATCGCCGCTTTGTCGACGATCTCGGCCTTGCCTGGGCGCGGGCCGAGGCTCTTGCCGGGGGCGGGGCGGGCGCGCTAGAGGCGCGGCCATGACCGATACCCCGCCCGACCGCCTGTCCTCCGACCCGCGCAGCCCCTTTTACGCGCCCGATCTGCTCGCCCGCGGCATCGGCATCCGCTTCAAGGGTGTCGAGCGCACCGATGTCGAGGAATATTGCGTCTCCGAAGGCTGGGTGCGCGTGGCGCTCGGCAAGAAGATGGACCGGCATGGCCGCCCGCTGACCATCAAGCTGACCGGCCCGGTCGAACCCTGGTTCCAGTCGCCGGCTGACGCGCCTGACGGCGCGTAATCATTTGTTGTGCGCCCTACGGCGCAGGGGCGCGTTGTTTGTTGTGCGCCCTACGGCGCAGGGGCGGCACCGGCCCGCTCCCCCACCCGGCCTCCCAACGGCAGGATACGCTATGGGAGGCCGGGTGGGGGAGCGGGCCGGTGCCGTTCTTCCTGGCTAAAGACTCCCGGTGCCGTTCTTCCCAAATAAGCGCCTCCCGGTGCCGCGACTAAGCCATCTACTCCCCGGCCTTCCGCCGCCGCCCGCCATGCGCTAAGCGGCCGCCATGGCTACGGGTCTTGTTGCACTTCTCGACGATATCGCCGGCATCACCAAGCTGGCGGCGGCTTCCCTTGACGATGTGAGCGCGGCGGCCGGCAAGGCCGGGGCCAAGGCGGCCGGGGTCGTCGTCGACGACACGGCGGTCACGCCGCGCTATGTCACCGGTTTCACGCCCGACCGCGAACTGCCGATCATCGCCAAGATCGCGCGCGGATCGCTGTTCAACAAGCTGGTCATCCTGCTGCCGGCGGCGATGGCGCTGAGCGCGCTTGCCCCGTTTGCGATCACGCCGCTGCTGATGCTGGGCGGCGCGTTCCTCTGCTTTGAAGGCGCGGAAAAGCTGATCGAGGTCATCCGCCCGCATGGCGCGGGCGAGGAGGAGATGCACCTCGCGCTCGAAAGCGCCGAGCTGGAGCGGCAGAAGGTCGCCGGCGCGGTGCGCACCGATTTCATCCTGTCGGCCGAGATCATGGCCATCGCCCTCAACGAAGTCGCGCGCGAAAGCCTGGTGATGCAGGCCGTCACCCTGGCGCTGGTCGCGGTGGCGATCACCGTTGCCGTCTATGGCGCGGTCGGCCTGATCGTGAAGATGGACGATATCGGCCTGCATCTGGCGCGCCGTTCGTCGGCGCTGGTGCGCGGGATCGGGCGCGGGCTGGTGCGCGGGATGCCGATCCTGATGCAGGCGCTGTCGGGCATCGGCATCGCCGCGATGATCTGGGTTGGTGGCGGCATCATCGTCCACGGCCTGCACGAGCTGCATCTGCTTGAGGCCATTCCCCATGCCGTTGATCAGGCGAGCGATCTGGGCGCGGGGCTGCTGGCCTTTGCGCCGGGCTTTGGCCGCTGGCTGGGCGGGCGGTGGCCTCGGGCATTTTGGGCGTCGTGCTGGGCGCGGTGATCGCCGGGCTGATCCATCTGCTGCCGCGCCGCAAGGGCAAGGACGTCCAGCCGGCCTGAGGGCGGGCCGTCCCGGCACTCTGACGGGCGGCTTACAGGGCGCCGCTTTCCGTCATCCTTCCCCGTCGCCGATCGGCATGCCCGGCGGCACGGCGGGCGCTGACGTGTCGCGCGCGATCGCCGCTGCCCGCGCCTCGCGGTCGCGCAGCAGCCGCGCCATTGCCAGCGCCCAGGCGCGGTCGTCGCGGTCGGCGATGCGTGCCCCCGCCTGCGCCGCCGCCCAGTCGTCGAGCGCCTGATCGATCCTCAGCGCCGCTTCGCTGCCCGTGCCGGCATCCTGGGCGGCGCGGGCCAGCGCCATCAGGATGCGCGTGCCGACCGTGCGCCGGATCGCGGCAAGCCGGGGGCGGCATCGGGCCGGGCGACCAGCCCGATCAGCCGCTCGGCCAGTTCGCCGACACCGGGAATGGCGGGATCGCGGCGGTGCTGATCGGCCATGCGCGCCAGCCTTTCGGGCGCGAGCAGCGCGCCGAGCGTGACCTGTGCCGCGACATCGGCGGCGACCAGCGGGTCGAACACCGTGCCGCCGGGGGTGCGCATCACCTCGATATCGAACTGGCGGTCGCCATCGCCGGACCAGCCGGCCGACAGCGCCGGGATCAGCGCCTCCGGCACGTCGAGCGCCGCCGGGTCGAGCGTGGCGAGCAGCGCGGCGAGTGCCTTGTGCTGCGCAGCGCCCGCGACCGGCCGGCCCTGGCCCGCTGCCTCCGCGCCTACGGCATAGCCGCTCTCCACCCCGCCCAGCAGCTTCCCCGCCGCCTCCACCTGATAGCGGTGCAGCAGCCAGACGGGCACGAATTTGCGGCGCAGATTTGCAGCCGGCTCGTCAGGGGCGAGCGCCGCCGGGCCGAACCGGGCAATCGCCGCGCGCCGCACGGTCATCATCCGTTCAAGCTCGGCCACCGGATCGCTGCCATCGTCCCACAGGCTGCCCCAGGGCTGGGCGGCGCCGGCAGCCCGCGCGTTTTCATCGGCCACGAAGCGCAGCCCGCGCGCCGCCGCCGCCCCGGCCTTTTGCCGCGCGGCGGCATCGGCGTCCCCGGTCGGCGGATCGCCATAAAGCCAGTCGATCGCGTGCATGTCCCACGCGCCAAGGCCGGTGCCATAGGCATCCGACAAATCGGGCGCGCCGTCCTTCAGCGTGATGCGTGGCGCGGGATAATCCATCACCGAGGCGCGGTTCTGGGTGCTGCCGGCAAAGTTGTGCAGCAGGCCGAGCGCATGGCCAACCTCGTGCGCGGCCAGCTGCCGGATGCGCGCCAGCGCGACCTGGGCGGGATCATTGGGCCCGCCGCGCCCGGTTGCCGCCGCGCCGACCAGCCCTTCATAGATCAGAATGTCCTGCCGCACGCGCAGCGAGCCGAGCAGCACCGAGCCCTTCAGGATCTCGCCCGTCACCGGATCGGTCACCGCAAAGCCATAGGACCAGCCGCGCGTCGCCCGGTTGACCCAGTTGACGACGTTGTAGCGGATGTCGAGTGGATCGACCCCTTCGGGCAGGATCTCGACCTGGTAGGCGTCGATCAGCCCGGCGGCCTCGAACGCCGCCTTCCACCATGACGCACCTTCGCGCAGCGCGGTGCGGATCGGCTCGGGCGCGGCGCGGTCGATATAGAAGATGATCGGTTTTTTGACCCGCGAGCGTGCCGCACCCGGATCGACGCGTTCCAGCCGGAAGCGGTTGGCGAGATTGCGGACGATCTGTCCGCCCAGCGGGGCGGCATAATCCAGATACTGGCTGGAAAAGCTGCCGCCGCGCGGATCGAAGCTGCGCGGGCGATAGCCGGGTTCGGGCAGCGCGATCAGGCTGTGGCGGACGGTGAGGCTGATCTGTCGCGGATCGGGCGCGATGTTGCGCACCTCTGCCCCCGGCGTGTCGGATATGAAGGTCTGCAGCGCCTCCAGCTCGATATTGCGCGGAAAGACGCGCACCGCCGCCGGATCGGCAGCGCTCAGCTCGGGCGCGGGCTTCCAGCCTTTTTCACCGGCGGCGCGCAGCTGGTCGGCAATGCCCTTGCTGTCGCGCAGCAGGAACGGCGCGATATCGACCAGCGTCTCGCCATTCGCCCCCGCAACCGCATCGCCCAGCCACAGCGTCGAGGTGGCAAAGGCCTCAGTCGCCGCCGCCTGTTCGGCCGCCGGCGCGCCATCGGCGCGGAAACGCGGATTTTCCAGCTCGAACGCGACCTTGCGGCCGATCCGCCGGATGACGAGCAACTGCGCCGGGCCGGGCTGGGCGCGGTCAAGCCCGATCGGGGCGGAGCCAAGCCCGGTGCGCAGCGCCGTCGCATAGAGCAGCCGCGCCATCACCCCGTCCGCCCCGGCCGTCGGCAAGGCGAGCAGGATCCGCCCGCCCGCCCGGTCGACATGGACGGTGAGCAGCCCGTCCATCCGCTGCGTGCCCTGCAGCACGGCCGGCGCGGCGGGGGCGGCCCCGGCGGGCATGGCGGCGAACAGCAGGGGCAGGGCGATAAGGGCGGCGCGCGCCGGCGTGCGGATCATCTTGTCTTTCCCCCGATCTGATTCAGGCGGGGACGCTAAACCCCTGTCCGGGGCGTGAAAAGCCGCGATCTAAACGCCCGTTGCTCCGCGCGGGATCGGCAGATCCGCGCAAGGATGCGGTTGCCCCCCATGCCGCCGGTCATCCGCTGTCGGCGGATGGCCGGGGATCGAGGCGCGCCGCGATCGCCGCCGCGCCCCATGTCAGCAGCGCCACCGGCACGCCTGCGGTCCATGGCACCAGGCCGATGGCGAGCGCCGCGGCGGTCCAGCGTGCGGCGCGCAGCGCCTCGTGGGCATCGCGGTGGGCGATGAAATAGCAGATGAGGAGCACGCCGGTTGCTGCCGCGAACACCGCAAGCACGCTGCGGCGCCGCGCGCGCCGTTCGGCCCGGGCGCAGATGCCGGTCACGATCATGAACGGGGCCAGCAGCAGGATTGCCGCAACCGGCTGCATCCCCGCGACCATGGCCAGATGCCCGTCGACAGCAGCGGCCAGCGGTTCGCCGCCGATCGACATCCGGGCCATGATGTCCGCGCCGCTCGTGCCGGCAAGGAACGCGGCCACGCCCAGGGGCAGATAGAGCTTGAGGCCCATGCGCCAAGGCTATGGCCGGCGGGGCCTGAGAGCAAGCGAACGTCCGCCGGTCAGCGGATCGTGTCGATCGGGTGTCTGCCTGCTGTTCTCAAGTAATGGTGCGGTCGAGAAGACTCGAACTTCCACGGCCTTTCGGCCACAACGACCTCAACGTTGCGCGTCTACCAGTTCCGCCACGACCGCACACTTTACGTCTGCCGGGATGCCCCGGCGTCCGCCCGCCGGGGATGCCCCGGCGCTGGTAGGTGGCGGCCTCTAGCAGAGGGTTTTGCGCCGCGCAACACGCATATGGCGGCAAAATGCGGGCGGCGCGGCCGGGGCGGTTCAGCCCCGGCTGCCGGCAAAGCTGAGCTTGAGTTCGCGCACCCCGGCCGGCACGTCATATTCGGCCGCGTCGAAGCGGATGACGGCTCCGGGCGCGAGGGTGCGTGCGGGCGGGGTGATCACCCAGCGATAGACGATCCGGCCCTGACCGTCCTGCAGCTCGGCCTT
This sequence comes from Sphingomonas changnyeongensis, assembly GCF_009913435.1. Lineage (NCBI taxonomy): Bacteria > Pseudomonadati > Pseudomonadota > Alphaproteobacteria > Sphingomonadales > Sphingomonadaceae > Sphingomonas > Sphingomonas changnyeongensis. The sequence goes on from NZ_CP047895.1 coordinate 1,370,643, forward strand.
GATGTCGGGCACGGTCTGCGGGGCGCGGGTCGGGTTGGTGATGCGGCCCGACAGGGCGAACAGCTCGTTGCCGCTGGCAAGCGTGCGCCGTTCCGGCCGGCCTTCGAGATCGATCAGCAGCGCGACCTGCCCGTCGCCCGCCCCAAGGCCGAGCCGCTGGCGCACCATGTCCAGCCCCAGATACTGGATCGCCGCCACGCCCAGCAGCAGGATCAGCCCCGCCGCGATCGCCGCGATCGTCCAGCGCCGGGCCGGGTTGCGGCGCGGGCGAATGGCGCCGCCATCATCGAGCGGGCCATAATCCGGTTCGATGACCGGCGTTGGCGGTGTTTCGGCCACGGCATCGTCGACAAAGCGGGCCGGTGCGGCCTGTTCCGCCGCTTCGGGTGCAGCGGGGGCATCGGCGGTGTCGGCGGGCGGTGCGGCCGGGGCGGGGCATCGGCAGGAGCCGCGTCGTCAGGCTCCGGCGGATCCTGGAACCAGCTGTGCCGGCAGGCGGCGCAGCGCACCGACCGGCCGGCCGGGCCGATCGCGCTTTCTGGCACGACATAGCGCGTCCGGCAGTTCGGGCATTGCAGGATCATCTTGGTTAACAGCCCCTTTCGGCCTCTCTTCTAGACCCGGTGTTCAAGCGCAGGCAAGCACGGCGCTTTACGTGCGCCGCCGGGCCATGCGATGGGGGCCGGATCGAACGGTCCGGCGGCGAGCGCGGCCGGTATTGCGACGGGGGAGCGCGCGGTGGCGAGCATCGTGCAGTTTGAAAATGTCGGCCTGCGCTATGGCACGGGCGCGGAAACCCTGTCGGACCTGAGTTTCAGCCTTGCGCCGGGCGCATTTTATTTTCTGACCGGGCCGTCGGGGGCGGGCAAGACCTCGCTGCTCAGGCTGCTCTATCTGGCGCAGCGGCCGAGCCGGGGGCTGATCCGTCTGTTCGGCGAGGATATCGTGACGCTGCCGCGCCACGGCCTGCCGGCGCTGCGCCGCCGCATCGGCGTGGTGTTCCAGGATTTCCGGCTGGTTCCGCATCTGTCTGCGTTCGACAATATCGCGCTGCCGCTGCGCGTCGCTGGGGCGGCGGAGCGCGACATCATCGCCCCGGTCAGCGAAATGCTCGACTGGGTCGGGCTGGCCGACCGCGCCCGCGCCCGGCCGGCGACGCTGTCGGGCGGGGAGCAGCAGCGCGTGGCCATCGCCCGCGCGGTCATCGCCCGCCCCGAAATGCTCGTTGCCGACGAACCGACCGGCAATGTCGATGCCGATATGGCCAACCGGCTGATGCATCTGTTCGAAGCGCTCAACCGGCTGGGAACAACGGTCGTGGTCGCGACCCATGACGTGCAATTGCTGTCGCGCGTGTCCGCCGCCCAGATCATGCGGCTGGAACGCGGGACGCTTAATGACCCGACCGGGGCGCTGCGTTTTCCGCCGCGGGCGAGCGCATGATCGCCCGGCTGAGCGCACGCATCGCCTCGCCTGACCGGCTGCTGCTGCCCGAAGGGCGGGCATCCGGGCCGATGCCCTGGGTGATCGCGATCATGGCCTTTCTGACCGTGCTGGCGGTCGCCGCCGGCATTGTGCTGGCCGCCGCATCGGCGCGGCTGGCCGAACAGATGTCGGGCCGGGCGACCGTCCAGATTGTCGAGGCCGATGCCGCCCGCCGCGCCGATCAGTCGGCGCGCGCGCTGGCGCTGCTCCGGTCCCGCCCCGATGTCGTGCGCGCCGATCCGGTCGGCATGGCGGAGATGACGGCGCTGCTCGAACCCTGGCTGGGCAAGGCGGGGCTGGCCGCCGACCTGCCGGTGCCGGCGCTGATCGACATCGATCTGCGCTTGGGGACGACGGACATCGCCGCGCTCGAACGCGCGGTCCGGGCGGTCGCCCCGGCGGCGCGGATCGACGGCCATGCCCGCTGGCTCGGCCCGGTGCTGCGCCTGACCGGTGCGCTGGGCGGGCTGGTGGCGCTGGTCGTGATGCTGACCGGCATTGCGACCGCCGCCTGTGTCGTGCTCGCCGCGCGGGCGGCGCTCAACACCCACCGCGCGACCATCGATGTGCTGCATCTGCTGGGCGCGACCGATGCCCAGATTGCGCGGCTGTTCCAGCGCCGCATCGCGCTCGATGCGCTGTTCGGCGGCGGGCTCGGCCTTGGCTGCGGCGTCGTTGCGCTGATCCTGATCGGCGGGCGGATCGGTGCGCTCGGCTCCGAACTGGTCGGCGGGGCGGGGATGCCGGGCTGGGGCTGGCTGGCGCTGCTGGCGGTGCCGCTTGCCGCCGCGCTGGTCGCGACCATCGCCGCGCGGCTGACGGTGATGCGCGCGCTCGCCCGGATTTTGTGACAGGATCCGGCCCGGCATGATCCGAAGACTGCTCTCTGCGCTGATGATCCTCTGGCTGACCGGCTTTGTCTGGTTCGTCGTCATGCTGCCGCGCCCGGCCGATGACAGCCGCACCGATGCGGTGATTGTGCTGACCGGCGGGGCCGGGCGGATCGAGCGCGGGCTGCAGCTGCTGACCGCCGGGCGGGCGCGCCGGATGCTGATTTCGGGCGTTGATCCGCTGGTGCGTCCGGGCGAGCTGGCCGCGCGCTACGGCGTTCCGGCGCGGCTGTTCGCCTGCTGCATCGATCTGGGCGATGCCGTCGACACGCGCTCGAACGGCGAGGAGGCGGCGGGCTGGATCCGCGCCCGTCGTTATCGTTCGGTGCGGCTGGTGACGACCGACTGGCATATGCGCCGCGCCGGGTTCGAGCTGGAGCGGCAGCTGCCCCCGGCACGCGCGTGCTGCGCGACGCGGTGCGCAGCGATCCCGATCTGGGGATGCTGATGATCGAATATCACAAATATCTGTTGCGGCGCGGGGCCGCATTGTTCGGGATCTGATCGATGGCCGTGCTCCGCACGATTCTGTTCATGCTGGTTTTCTATCCGGCGAGCGCGTTGATCGTGCTCCTGTCGCCCATTGCCTCGGCGCTCGGCCGGCCGGCGCAGATCCGCTGGACCTATGTGTGGATCCATATCCATGACTGGGCGACGCGGGTGCTGCTCGGCATCCGCTACCGGATCGAGGGGCAGGTGCCGCCCGGCCCGGTGCTGGTCGCGATGAAGCATGAGGCGATGTACGAGACGCTGGCGGCGTTCCTGTTCCTCGACCGCCCCTGCCCGGTGTTCAAGCGCGAGCTGACGCGCATTCCGCTCTGGGGCCGGGTGACGCGGGTCTATGGCTCGGTGGTCGTCGACCGCGATGGCGGCGCGCGGGCGATGCGCACGCTGCTGACCGAGGCGCGCGCGCTGATCGGCGAGGGGCGGCCGATCCTGATTTTCCCCGAAGGCACGCGTGTGCCGCATGGCAGCCGCCCGCCGGTCAAGCCGGGCATTTCGGGGCTTTACCGCATGCTCGGCCTGCCCGTCGTGCCGGTGGCGGTCGACAGCGGGCGGCTGTGGCCGCGCGGCGGTTTTGCCCGCCATGCCGGGCTGGTCACGTTCCGCGTCGGCGAGACGATCCCCCCGGCCTGCCGCGCGCGGAGATGGAGCAGCGGCTGGTGGCCGCGATCAACGCGCTCAACCCGCCGGAGGCGCCGGCGACGGCCGTTCCGGCCTGACATTGGCCTCGGCGGCGGCGCGCGCAATCGCCGCCTCGGCCAGCGCCGGGCGGCCGAGCGCGTCGAGCAGCATCGCCCCCTCGATCACCGCCAGCAGATGGTGCGCGGCCGGGGTGGATTCGCCCTCGGGCAGGTCGAGCCGTTCGTCGAGCCATGCAGCGAACAGATCGGCGATCGCGCCGGCGATCCGCCGCTGCGGCTCGGTCCCGCGCGCGGCGCCGGCGGCAAGATCGAGCCACAGATGCATGAACGGCCTGAGCGCCGGGTCCGCCATCCCGGCCCAGACCGCCCCCAGCAGCGCCGCCCAGCCGAGCCGCGTGCCCGGCGGCAGCGCGGCGGCGAGGATCGCGGTCAGCCGCCGCGCGATGCGGTCGAGCGTCAGCGCCAGCAGCCGGTCCTTGTCGCCGAAATAATAAAGCAGCATCCGGTCGCTCGTGCCCGCCGCGCGCGCCAGCGGCCTCAGGCTCGCCCCGGCCAGCCCGTGGGTCAGCAGATGATCGGCCATCGCCTCGATCGCCGCGTCGCGCCGGTCGTCCTTCATGGTCATGGCCCGATCTCCATCGCGCCCCCATAGCTGAAATACCTGTAGCGGTCGCTACAAAATCTGTTATGTAGCGGGTGCTACATTGACCTTGAGGGAGCGGCTGCGATGACCGGGTTCTGGAAGAAATGGCTGGCGGCGTGGTGTGCGGCGGTCGTGATGTTCGGGGTGGTGCTCGCCTCGGGCGCGCATCCGGCAACCGATATGCCGGTTGATCTGCTTTATGAGCTGCTCAATCCCGCGCAGCCGGCCGATTTCACCCCGGCGCTCAGGTTCGCGACCGGGCTGATGGGCGCGCTCACCATCGGCTGGGGGCTGACCATCGCGGCGGCAATCGGTGCGGCACTGCGCGCCGGGCCGGACGGGGCAGGGACATGGCGGCGGCTGACCGGCGCGATCCTGATCTGGTTCCTGGTCGATTCGGGCCTGTCGATCCTGACCGGCTATGGCCTCAACGCCGTGTCCAATGCGGTGTTCACCGCCGGCTATCTGCTGCCGGTCTGGCGTTCAGGGGTGCTGGCGGCGCGCTGAGCGCCGTTGTTTGGGAACAACGCGTTTTCAGGGCGGCTTCCGCCGCACGGGCGGCGCCAGGGTGTTTTGCCTGGTCGCGGCACCGGCCCGCTCCCCCACCCGGCCTCCCATAGCATATCCTGCCGTGGGGAGGCCGGGTGGGGGAGCGGGCCGGTGCCGCCCCTGCGGCGTGAGCCGCACAAGCTAGTCGTGCGCGCGGCCGAAATCGGGGCGGGCATCGTCCTGCCCCTGTTCGATGATGCCGCGCCGGATCGCGCGGGTGCGGGTGAACAGGTCAAACAGCATGTCGCCATCGCCCCAGCGGATCGCCCGCTGGAGCGCGGACAGATCCTCGCTGAACCGTTGCAGCATGTCGAGCACGGCCTCGCGGTTGGCGAGGAACACGTCGCGCCACATCGTCGGGTCGGACGCGGCGATGCGGGTGAAATCGCGAAAGCCGCCGGCTGAATATTTGATCACTTCCGACCGGGTGACGGTTTCAAGGTCGGATGCGGTGCCGACGATCGTATAGGCGATCAGGTGCGGCAGATGCGAGGTGACGGCGAGCACCAGATCATGGTGTTCGGGCGTCATCATGTCGACCTGCGCGCCCAGCCGTTCCCAGAACGCCTGCAGCCGCGCCGCGGCCACCGGATCGCCGCCGTCCACCGGGGTCAGGATGCACCAGCGGCCATGGAACAGGCTGGCAAAGCCCGCTTCCGGTCCGCTGTTTTCGGTGCCCGCGACCGGATGGGCGGGGACGATCTGCCGCGCCGGGATGACGGCGCCAAGCGCGGCCGCGACGCTCGCCTTGGACGAGCCGACGTCGGAGACGATGGCATCGGCGGGCAGATCGGGCGCGATCACCTCCGCGACCGGCCCGATCGCGCCCACCGGCACGCACAGGATCACCAGATCGGCGTCGGTGACGGCGGCCCCGGCATTGTCGGCAATGTCGTCGCACAGGTTGAGCGCGCGCGCCGTCTCGCGCACCGCCGGATCGGCGTCATGCCCGGCCAGATGCACGCCGGGCATATGCTGGCGCACCGCCCGCGCGATGGACGAGCCGATCAGGCCGAGCCCGATGATCGAGACGCGGCTGAACGGCAGCATCAGGCCCGTTCGGCCAGCGCCCTGAGCGCGGCGGCCACGCCCTGCGTTTCCTCCGCCGTGCCGATCGAGATGCGCAGGCCGTTGCCCAGCCCCTGACCCGGCAGCCAGCGGGTGATGTAGCCCGCGTCCATCAGCCCGCGATAGGCATGTTCGGCGGTGAGCGCGCCTTCGAAGATCACCAGCACGAAGTTCGCGCGCGACGGAATGGCGCGCAGCCCCTTGTTGCCAAGGGCTGCGATCTCGCCCTCGAACCAGCTCCGCCATTTGGCGTTATGATCGCGGCTGGTGGCGACGAATGCATCATCGGCAAGCGCCGCGACCGCCGCGCGCTGGCCGCCGATGGTCATGTTGAACGGCAGGCGGATGCGGTGCATCGCCTCGATCAGCGGTGCTGCGCCATAGCCCCAGCCCAGCCGCTCTGCCGCCAGACCGTGGATCTTGGAAAAGGTCCGCGTGATCAGGACGTTGGGCGCGGTCTGCGCCAGTTCCATGCCGCCATCATCCTCATCCGCGCCCAGATATTCGGCATAGGCATGATCGAGGACGAGCAGCACATGCGGCGGCAGCCCGGCATGCAGCCGCGCGATTTCGGCGCGCGGGGTGTAGGTGCCGGTCGGGTTGTTGGGATTGGCGATGTAGACGATGCGGGTGCGGGGCGTGACCGCCGCTAGGATCGCATCGACATCGGTTGCATAATCGCGGTCGGGTGCCACCACCGGCGTCGCACCAACACGGCGGGCCGCAATCTCATAGACCGCAAAGCCGTAGCGGACGAAGATCACCTCGTCGCCCGGGCCGGCAAAGGCACCGGCGGCCAGATGCAGCACCTCGTCCGAGCCATTGCCATAGATGACCCGTGCAGGATCAAGGCCATATTTGGCGGCAATCGCCTCGCGCACCATCGCCGCCCCGGCATCGGGATAGCGTTCCAGGCTGTCGGCCGCCGACTGATAGGCGGCGCGCGCCGCCGCGCTGGTGCCGAGCGGGTTTTCGTTCGACGACAGCTTGGCGACCTTGCGGCCGTCATCGGTGGTGGCGCGCCCGGGGACATAGGGCGCGATGCGCATGATCCAGTCCTTGGCGACCGGAGCCGGAGACGTTGCGTGATCCATGGCGCGGCCCCTTACGGCTTTGCCCGCAGCGCCGCAATGGCAGCCGGGGCCGGTTCCGTCCCTGCTATCCACAACTCTCTTGCGCCCGGGCGTTGCACGCGCGCGGGGCACATCCTAGAGAAACCGGCCAATGAGCCAGCCTGTCCGCATCGCGCCTTCGATCCTGTCCGCCGATTTCGCCCGTCTGGGCGAAGAGGTGCGGGCAATCGATTCGGCGGGGGCCGACTGGATCCATGTCGATGTGATGGACGGTCATTTCGTGCCCAACATCACCATCGGCCCGGCGGTGGTGAAGGCGCTCAGGCCGCACACGGCCAAGCCGTTCGACGTCCATCTGATGATCTCCCCGGTCGATCCGTATCTGGAAGCGTTCGCCGAGGCCGGGGCCGACATCATCACCGTCCATCCCGAGGCCGGACCCCATCTGCACCGCACGATCCAGCGCATCAAGGCGCTGGGCCGCAAGGCGGGCGTGTCGCTCAATCCCGCAACCCCGGCCAAGATGCTCGACTATGTGCTCGAAGAGGTCGATCTGGTGCTGGTGATGAGCGTCAATCCCGGCTTTGGCGGGCAGAGCTTCATCGACAGCCAGCTGCGCAAGATCGAGGCGATCCGCAAGCAGATCGACCGGATCGGCAAGCCCATCCATCTGGAGGTCGATGGCGGCATCGACCGCGACACCGCGCCGCGCGCGATCGCCGCCGGGGCCGATGTGCTGGTGGCGGGAACCGCAAGTTTCCGCGGCGGGCCGGATGCCTATGCCGCCAATATCGAGGCGCTGCGCGGCGGATGACCGAGCATCAGCGCCTCGCCGCCGCCGACGGGATCGAGGAGGGCAAACGCCTGATCCGCCTCGACGATGATCGCGGCGCGTCGCTGGCGCAGCGTCTGGCCAACCGGCTGCACCTGCTCACCTGGCGCACCCCGCTGCACAAGATGCGGCTGAAAGGGCGTTTCCCGCTCAAGCTGCTGGCGGTGCCCGAAGATCCGATCTTCGGCGATGTGGTCGCGGGCCGGGCGCTGCTCGCCGGGCGGATCAGCTGGCGCGGCGAGGCGCTGGCACTCGCCGATCTCGATTTCGCCACCCTGGCGGTGTCGCCGGGGCTGTATGATTATCTGCACAGCTTTCAGTGGCTGCGCGACCTGTCGAGCGTCGCCACAAGGGCCGAGGGCGCGCCGGTCGCCGAAGCGATCATGCGCAAATGGCTGGCCGCGCACGGCGAGGCGATTGGCGGCCCGGCCTGGTCCTGCCCGCTCTGGGGCGGCGGATCCTGTTCTGGACCGCGCACGCGCCGCTCATCCTGTCGAGCAACGACCTGATCTACCGTTCGGCGGTGCTGAACGGGCTGGCGCGCGGTGCCCGCCATCTCGACCGCGCCGCCGACCGGGTGCCAGAGGGGGTGGACCGGGTTGCCGCCTGGGCGGGGATCGTTGCCGCCGGCCTGTTGCTGCCGGGCGGCGAGCCGCGGCGGATTTTCGGCGAGGCGGGGCTGACCCGGGCGCTGTCGACCGCCTTTTTCGAGGATGGCGGCACCATCTGCCGCTCGCCCGCCGGGCTGATGGACGGGATCGCGATCCTGAGCCTGCTCCGCGCGGTTTACGATGTCCGCCGCGAACCGGTGCTGCCGGCGATCGAGACCGTGCTGGCGCGCGCCGTGCCGGCGCTGCTCGGCGTCATGCACGGCGATGGCGCGCTTGCGGGCTGGCAGGGCGGCCTGCCGCTGGGCGAGGACCGGATCGCGCCGCTGATCGCGGCATCGGGCGTGCGCGCCCGGCCGCTGCGCCAGGCGCGCGACTGGGGCTATCAGCGGCTGGCCGGCGGCGCGACCGTCGTGACCATCGATGCCGCACCGCCGCCCGTCACGCGGCTGGCGGCGGGCTGTGCGTCGACCCTTGCCTTTGAACTGTCGGACGGCGCGCACCGCATCGTCGTCAGCTGCGGCGGCGCGCGCCATGCCGGCGCGACGCTGCCCGTGGCGCTTGCCGACGCACTGCGCACCAGCGCGGCGCATTCGACGCTGATCGTCAACGACGCCAACTCGACCGCCATCCATGCCGATGGCAGCCTGGGGCGCGGCGTCGGCGCGGTCGAGATCGACCGGCAGGAGCTGGAGGGCGGCAGCCGGATCGAGGCCAGCCATGACGGCTATGCCCGGCGCTATGGCTTTCTGCACCAGCGGGTGCTGGCGCTGAGCGTCGACGGGCGCGAGCTGCGCGGCGAGGACAATCTGGTGCCCGTGCCCCGCCGCCGCAGCCGGCCGGCGCCCTTTGCCGCGCGCTTCCACCTTGCCCCCGGCGTCGAGGTGACGCTGACCGCCGACGGGCAGGGCGCGCTGCTGCGCCCCGATGGCGGGCCGCTGTGGCAGTTCCGCGCCAAGGGCGGGCTGCTGTCGGTCGAGGACAGCCTGTGGGTCGATGCCGATGCCCGGCCCCGCGCCAGCCAGCAGCTGGTGGTGACCGGCGAAGCCCCGGCGGGCGGCGCGAGCATCAGCTGGCTGCTGCGCCGCGCCGGCTGATCCCCGCGCGCGCCCGATAGCGGTCCGCCTGCTGATCCCAGCTGCGGCGTTTTCGATCATCCTGACCGAGATTTTGATTTTCCCCGTCAGACGCGCAGCCGTTACCATCCGGCCCATCGACAAGACGAAAACAACCGAAGCTGGAGGATTGTCCATGCGCATGTCCAAGACCCTGACGATCGCCCTGCTGGCGACGGCTTTGACGCCGGTCCCGGCCATGGCCGAGACGGCGAAAACTGAAGCCGCACAGCCCCAGGCGACCAAGCCGATGACCAACAAGGACTGGTGGCCCGAGCGGCTCGACCTGCGGCCGCTGCGCCAGCACGGTGTCGAGTCCAACCCGCTGGGCGGGCAGTTCAGCTATGCCGAGGCGTTCCAGAAGCTCGACCTGAAGGCGGTCAAGGCCGACATCGAAGCGCTGATGACCAAGTCGCAGGATTGGTGGCCGGCTGATTACGGCCATTATGGTCCCTTCTTCATCCGCATGGCGTGGCACAGCGCCGGCACCTACCGCATCGCCGACGGGCGCGGCGGCGCGGCCGGCGGGCAGCAGCGGTTCGAGCCGCTCAACAGCTGGCCCGACAACGTCAATCTCGACCGTGCGCGCCGGCTGCTGTGGCCGATCAAGAAGAAGTATGGTGCCAGCCTGTCCTGGGCCGATCTGATGGTGCTGACCGGCAACGTCGCGCTGGAATCGATGGGCTTCAAGACCTTCGGGTTCGCCGGTGGCCGGCAGGATGATTTCGAAGCCGATGAGGTGTTCTGGGGGCCTGAGCGCAAGTTCCTCGCTTCCGACCGCTATCATGGCGACCGGCAGCTCGCCAATCCGCTGGCGGCCGTGCAGATGGGCCTGATCTACGTCAATCCGGAAGGCCCGAACGGCAATCCGGACCCGCTCGCCGCCGCCCGCGACATCCGCGAGACGTTCGGGCGCATGGCGATGAACGACGAGGAAACCGTGGCGCTGATCGCCGGCGGTCACACCTTCGGCAAGGCGCATGGCGCGCACAAGCCCGAGGCGTGCGTGGGCGTCGATCCGGCGGGTGCCGGGGTCGAGCAGCAGGGCCTGGGCTGGGTCAACAAGTGCGGCACCGGCAAGGGTGCCGACACGGTGACCAGCGGCCTTGAAGGCGCATGGTCGGTCAACCCGATCGCGTGGACGACCCAGTATCTGGACAATCTCTATGCGTTCAACTGGGTGCAGACGCGCAGCCCGGCGGGCGCGATCCAGTGGGTGCCGAGCGACAAGGACGCCGCCAATCTGGTGCCGGACGCGCATGATCCGAACAAGCGCCATGCGCCGATCATGTTCACGACCGACCTCGCGCTGAAGATGGACCCGGCCTACCGCAAGATCACCGAGCGGTTCCGCCGCAATCCGGATGCGTTCGCCGATGCCTTTGCCCGCGCCTGGTTCAAGCTGACCCACCGCGACATGGGGCCGCGCGCCCGCTATCTGGGTGCCGATGCGCCGAAGGAAGACCTGATCTGGCAGGATCCGGTGCCGGCGGTGAACCATCCGCTGGTCACCCCGGCCGATGTGACCGCGCTCAAGGGCCAGATCCAGGCTTCGGGTCTGAGCACCGGCGAACTGGTGCGCACCGCCTGGGCGGCGGCGGGCAGCTTCCGCGGCACCGACCTGCGCGGCGGCACCAATGGCGGCCGCGTGCGGCTGGCTCCGCAAAAGGACTGGGCGGTCAACAATCCGGCCGAGCTGGCCCGGGTGCTGCCGGTCTATGAGCGGATCGCCACCGGCTTCAACACCAGCCGCAAGGACGGGCGCAAGATCTCGCTTGCCGACCTGATCGTGCTGGGCGGTGCCGTGGGCGTCGAACAGGCTGCAAAGGCGGCCGGCGTGACGGTCGAGGTGCCGTTCACCCCGGGCCGGATGGATGCGGCCCAGGCGCAGACCGACGTCAACTCCTTTGCCGTGCTCGAGCCCAAGGCCGACGGGTTCCGCAACTATTTCGGTGAAGGCAACCGGCTGTCCCCGGCCGAAATGCTGGTCGAGCGGGCGAACCTGCTGACCCTGACCGTGCCGGAAATGACGGTGCTGGTTGGCGGCATGCGGGTGCTGGGCGGCAACAGCGGCGGCGCGGCGCATGGCGTGTTCACCGACACGCCGGGCCGGCTGGACAATGCCTTCTTCGTCAACCTGCTCGACATGGGGACGAAGTGGGCGAAGTCGGCGAGCGGCGAAGGCCTTTACGAGGGCACCGACCGCGCGACCGGCAAGGTCAAGTGGACGGCGACCCCGGTCGACCTCGTGTTCGGGTCCAACTCCGAACTGCGGGCGGTGTCCGAAGTCTATGCCGCCGATGACGGGCGCGAGAAGTTCGTGCGCGATTTCGTCAAGGCGTGGACCAAGGTGATGGATCTGGGCCGCCTCTGACCGGCCCGGTCGATACCCGAATGCGTGGCGGCGTCCCCCCGGGGGGCGCCGCCACATGTTTTTCGGGCGGTGCCGCGTCAGCGGATCAGGGTCACGAAGCTGTAGCCGTCATGATCCGCGCGCGCGGCCTCGCGCCAGCCGGTGAGCGCGGGCAGGACGGTGTCGCCATCGGGGCTGCCGCGCACCTCAGTGAGTTCGATCCGGTCCGCGCGGTCGAGGAACAGCCGGTAGATTTCAGCGCCGCCGATCACCGAGACGACGGGCACGTCGCCCGCCAGCGCGAGCGCCGCATCGACGCTGCCGGCCACCTCCGCGCCCGCAGCCGTCCAGGCACCGCGCGTCAGCACGATATGCCGCCGCCCGGGCAGCAGGCCGGGCAGGCTTTCAAAGGTGCGCCTGCCCATCACCATCGGCGTGCCGAGGGTCAGCGCCTTGAACCGCTTGAGATCGGCCGGGATGTGCCAGGGCAGGGCACCGTCGCGCCCGATCACGCCATTGTCGGCGCGCGCGACGACCAGCACGATCTGCGGCCCGGCCGCGCCGGGGATCGGGACGGGGGGCGTCATCAGACGGCGACCGGTGCGGCGATCGCCGGATGGGGATCATAGCCGGTCACGACCACATCCTCGAACCGATAGTCGAAGATCGTGTCCGGCCGCCGCGCAAGATCGAGCCGGGGGAAGGGGCGCGGCGTGCGCGCCAGCTGCTCCTCCACCAGATGGCCGTGGTTGAGATAGACATGCACGTCGCCGCCCATCCACACGATCTCGCCGGGCTCAAGGTCGCAGATCTGCGCCAGCATCCTGAGCAGCAGCGCGGCTTCGAAGATGTTGAACGCAAAGCCCAGGCCCAGATCGCAGGAGCGCTGGTAGAGAATGCCCGACAGCCGCCCGTCCGCGACCTGATATTGATAGGTCATGTGGCAGGGCGGCAGCGCCATCCGGTCGAGATCGGCGACGTTCCAGCCGGTGAAGATGTGCCGCCGCGACGCCGGATTGCGCCGCAGCCCGTCGACCAGCGCGGCGATCTGGTTGATCGTGCCGCCCTTGCCGTCGGGCCAGGCGACCCATTGCCGGCCATAGACCGGGCCGAGATCGCCCCAGCGGGCGGCAAACCCGTCATCGGCCAGGATGCGCGCCTCGAACGCGTCGCGGTCGATCGCCTCGCCGGTTTCGCGCCGGAAGCGGTCGAGCGGCCAGTCGGTCCAGATGTGCACGCCCTGCGCGACCAGCGGGCGGATATTGGTGTCGCCGGTCAGGAACCACAGCAGCTCGCGCACCGCGGTTTTCCAGAACACGCGCTTGGTGGTCAGGATCGGCACCGTCCCGTCGGACAGGTCGAAGCGCAGGGTCGCGCCGAACAGGGCGCGGGTGCCCACCCCGGTGCGGTCGATTCGTTCGTCCCCCTCGCGCCAGACGCGGCGCATCAGGTCGAGATAGTCTTGTTCGGCATGGCTGGTCATCACGCGGCGAAGCTTTGCGCGACCCGGCCCCTGCGCGCAACCGCAGCCGCGCATGCCATTCCGCCGCAGCGGCAAAGCGTTGCGGATCGCGACTGAAAATCCCCTTGTGCCGTAACGGAAAGCATGATGTCATGTCATCACATCACCTGATCTTGGTGATGGACATGGAAGGAGACGGTGCCATGCCGGCTGAAGGTTTCCTGTCGCGGCGCGAACGCCACCCTGTTGCCCTGACCATCGCGGTCGCCCTCAATCTGGGCGGCGTGACGGCGCTGATGCTGGCGCGCGGCGATATGCCCATGCCACGGGCCTGGGTGATCCCGACGATCCTGATCCCGCCCGAACCGCCAAAGGCGGAGCCGGTGCAGCCCGTGCCACCCAGATCCAGGCCGGCAGTGGCTCGCCCGGCGCCGCGCCCGGCTGAAACCACGCCGGTCGCGCCGCCCCCCGCCGGAACCACTTCGCTGGCCGGCGATCCGACACCCATGACCTCGGGGACGGGCGATGCCGCCTTGGGGAGCGGCGGGGTGCCCGCGCAGCCCGACCCGCCGGTTCCGGTGTTCAGCGAGGCGGCGGTCGATCCCCGCTATGCCGCGCAGCTGCAGCCGCCTTATCCGCCCCAGCTCGAGCGGCTGTCGGTCGAGGGGCGGGTGGTGATCGAGGTGCGGATCGGCACCGATGGCCGGGTCAAGGCGGCGCGGATCCTGTTCGCCGATGACGAGGATTTCGCGCGCGTGACCGAGCGGCAGGCGCTCACCCGCTGGCGCTTCCGCCCGGCGACGCGCGACGCCATGCCGGTTGAAAGCGTCAAGCGGCTGACCGTCCGCTTCCAGCTTCGCCGGGGCTGACCGGCAGGGCCGGCGCGTTCCCCGCCGCGCCGGCCCGACCGGCCCCTTCTCAACCAGTCTGGCGAACCGGGGGCGGAGGCCCTAGATTGCGGCCGATGTCGCGCCTCCGCCTCTTCAACGTCTTTCATGCGATCCGTGATCTGCGCGCCTTTCTGGCGACGCGGGGCAAGCATGAGCTGGTGTTCGCGTTTCTGGCGATCGTCACCACCGTGTCGATCATCGTCGTGTTCATGCTCGATTCGCGCTCGCTCAAAAAACCCTATGAGCGGCGCATCCAATATGTCGAAAGCTGGCCGGCCGACCGCAGCGATGCGGAAATCATCGCCGCGCAAAAGGTCGATGCCGCCAACCGCGCCAAGCGCGAGGCCGCCGAGGCGCGCGCCAAGGCGGAGCGGCGCGCCGCGTTCAAGCGGCTGGACGACGCGCTCGAGCGGCTGGGGCTTTGACCATGGCCCCTGGCGGCGCGGACGCGCGGTGGCTGGACGCCGCGCTGGCGCTCGCCATGCGCGGCCAGGGGCGGACCTGGCCCAACCCCAATGTCGGCTGCGTGATCGTGAAGGATGGCTGCGTGATCGGGCGCGGCTGGACCCGGCCTGGCGGCCGCCCCCATGCCGAAGCGGTGGCGCTGATGCAGGCGGGGGAAGCGGCGCGCGGCGCGACCGCCTATGTGACGCTTGAGCCCTGCGCGCATGACAGTGCGCGCGGCCCCGCCTGTGCCGATCTGCTGGCCGCTGCCGGTGTGGCGCGGGTGGTGAGCGCGCTGACCGACCCCGATCCGCGCACCGCCGGGCGCGGGCATGACCGGCTGCGCGCCGCCGGGATCGCCGTGGACGTCTGTGCCGCAGAGGCGGGCGGTGCAGCCGGCGCGCGGCGCGCCATGGCCGGATGGCTGACGCGGCAGCAGCACGGGCGGCCGCGCGTGACGCTGAAGCTTGGGCTGTCGCTCGACGGCTGCATCGCGCTGGCGAATGGCGAAAGCCGCTGGATCACCGGGCCCGAGGCACGCGCCCATGCCCATCTGGAGCGCAGCCGCCATGAGGCGATCCTGGTCGGGCGCGGCACCTGGGATGCCGACCGGCCGCGCCTCGACGTCCGCCTGCCGGGGCTGGAGCGTTTCGCGCCGGCACGGATCGTGATGTCCGCGCGCGGGGCTGTCGACCGGCTGGGTCCGGACGATCGGGTGATCGCCGCGCCCGATGCGATTGCGGGCCTGCCGTGCGACAATCTGCTGGTCGAAGGCGGGGCCGGAACGGCGGCGGCGTTTCTGGCCGCCGATCTGGTCGACCGGCTGGTCATCTACCGCGCGCCGCTGCTGATTGGCGGCGGGCGCGGCGCGGTCGGCGGCTTCGGGCTTGCCGATCTGGCGGCTGCGCATGGCCGCTGGGCCTTGCAAGACACGCGGATGCTTGGCACCGACCGGCTCGACATCTACGAACGGCGGCGCTGACATGTTCACGGGCATCATCACCGATATCGGCACGATCATCGCGGCAGGGCGGGACGGCGATCTGCGCCTGCGCATCGCCTGTGGCTATGACATGGACGATGTCGATCTGGGCGCGTCCATCGCCTGTTCGGGCGTGTGCCTGACGGTGATCGACAAGGCCCCGGCGCGGGATGGCGCACCGGGCTGGTTCGCGGTTGACGTCTCGGCCGAAAGCGTGGCGCGCACCGCGCCCGGCATGTGGGGCGAAGGCGCGCGGCTCAACCTGGAACGCGCGATGCGGCTGGGTGACGAGCTGGGCGGGCACATCGTGACCGGCCATGTCGACGGGATCGGCACGGTCATAGGCGTCGAGCCGAGCGGCGGATCGCATGTCGTGACGGTCGCTGCACCGGCCGCGCTTGCGCCCTATATCGCGCCCAAGGGATCGATCACGCTCGATGGCGTGTCGCTGACGGTCAATGGCGTGGCCGACCAGCCGGACGGCGCTGTGCAGTTCACGCTCAACATCATCCCGCACACCTGGGACGTGACGACGCTGGGCGCGCTGACGCCGGGCCGGGCGGTCAATCTGGAGATCGACGTGCTTGCCCGCTATCTGAGCCGGATGGAGGCGGTGCTCGCCCGGCGGGGATGAGCGCTGTGTCTTGCGCTGCGCGGCACCGGCCCGGGGGTCACATCGCAATGTGTCGCCTGTGATTGCAGTATCACATCCGAATGTGATACTGCGCCCGGCATGACCAATGCGACCATCGACAGGATCCGGACCGAAATCGCCGCGCGCGGCCTTTCGCGGGCGGCGCTCGCCCGCGCGGCGGGGCTGCATGCCAACACGCTGCGCGGCATGGACGAGCCGGACTGGAACCCGACCGCTGACACGCTGCGCAAGCTCGACGCCTATCTGACCGCCAGCAGCGCGCGGCCGGCGCTCGTCCCGATCGAGGAGATCATCGACGAGGCGCGCAATGGCCGCATGTTCATCCTCGTTGATGACGAGGACCGGGAGAATGAGGGCGATCTGGTCATCCCGGCCCAGATGGCGACCCCCGATGCGATCAATTTCATGGCCAAGCACGGCCGCGGGCTGATCTGCCTTGCGCTCGCCAAGGCGCGGGTCGACCAGCTCGGCCTTGATCTGATGAGCCGCAACAACGGCACCCGCCACGAAACCGCCTTCACCGTGTCGATCGAGGCGCGCGACGGCGTGACCACCGGCATTTCGGCGGCCGACCGGGCGCGCACCATCGCGGTTGCGATCGATGCGTCCAAGGGGCCGAACATATCGTCACCCCCGGCCATGTGTTTCCGCTGGTCGCGCGCGAGGGCGGGGTGCTGGTGCGCGCCGGCCATACCGAGGCGGCGGTCGATGTCGCGCGGCTGGCCGGGCTCAACCCGTCGGGCGTGATCTGCGAGATCATGAAGGATGACGGCACGATGGCGCGGATGGACGATCTCGTCGCCTTCGCGCAGGAACATGGGCTGAAGATCGGCACGATCCGCGACCTGATCGCCTATCGCCGCCGCCACGACCATCTGGTCGAAAAGCGCGCGGAAATGCGCTTCCACAGCCGCTGGGGCGGCGACTGGAAGGCGATGACCTTTTTCAACAAGGCGACCGGTGACGAGCTGATCGCGCTGCAAAAGGGGCGCATCGATCCCGAAACGCCGACGCTGGTGCGCATGCACACAATGTCGATGTTCGTCGATGTGTTCGGCGAGGATTCGGAACGCTCCGGCCTGCTCAGCGAATCGATGAAGCTGATCGGCGAGGCGGGCGCGGGGGTGATCGTCGTCATCAACAAGCCGATGAAGGACATCGTCACCCGCTTCATGCGCCTGCGCGCCGAGGGCAAGGGCGCGGGCGACCGCGAGGTCGAGGAGCTGCGCGATTATGGCCTGGGCGCGCAGATCCTAGCCGAACTGGGCGTGCACGACATGGTGCTGCTCACCAACACCCATCACACGCTGGTCGGGCTTGACGGCTATGGCCTGTCGATCGTCGGCGAACGGCCGATCCCCGGCACCGGCGGCGAATGACCCGGCCGGGCATCCGGCGGACTGACAGAAGGAAGATGTTTGAATGGCCAAGTTCCTGATCGTCGAGGCGCGTTTCTACGACCATCTGAACGACCTGCTGCTCGACGGCGCGCGCACGGCGATCGAGGCCGCCGGCCATGCCCATGAAACGGTGACGGTGCCCGGCGCGCTCGAGGTGCCGGGGGCGATCGCGCTCGCCGCCGAAAGCGGCCGCTATGACGGCTATGTCGCGCTGGGCGTCGTCATCCGCGGCGAAACCTATCATTTCGAGATCGTGTCCAACGAAAGCGCGCGCGGCATCATGGCGCTGACGCTCGACGGGCTGGCGATCGGCAACGGCATCCTGACCGTCGAGAACGAGGCGCAGGCGCTCACCCGCGCGCGGCGGACCGAAAAGGACAAGGGCGGCGAAGCGGCGAAGGCGGCGCTGGCGATGCTCGCGCTGCGCGACCGGCTGGGCTGAACTGGCTGGCCGAACGGCCGGCGGCGCAAACAGGTTGCGATTCGCAACCCGACCTCTCTATAACATGTGCAAAAGCACAGGAGAGAGAGATGGCGCTGGCCCATACGTTCAAGGCCAATCCGCATTGGCTGCCGCGCAACCCGCGCGATGCGCTGCGGGCGATCCCGGGCGAGGATGGCTGGCCGCTGTTCGGCAATACGCTCAAACTGCTGAAGGATCCGCGCGCGTTCGGCAACCGCATGGTCGCGACCTATGGCCGCGTCTATCGCAACAATGCCTTTGGCGGGCCGACGGTGACGTTGGTGGGGGCCGAGGCGAACGAGCTGGTGCTGTTCGACCGCGAACGCATGTTCTCGTCCGAACAGGGCTGGGGCCCGATGCTCAACCTGCTGTTCCCGCGCGGGCTGATGCTGATGGATTTCGACAAGCACCGCGCCGACCGGCGCGCGCTGTCGGTCGCCTTCAAGCCCGAGCCGATGCGCCATTATGCCGAACAGCTCAACCGCGGCATCGCGCGCGAGGTGAGCGGCTGGGGCGGCCGCCCGGTCATTTTCTATGACGCGATCAAGAAGCTGACGCTCGATCTGGCCGCCGACAGCTTTTTCGGCATGCCGCTGGGGCCGGAGGCTGACCGCATCAACAAGGCGTTTGTCGACGAGGTGCAGGCGTCGGTGTCGCCGATCCGCTCGCCGATGCCGCTCACCTCGATGCGCAAGGGGGTCAAGGCGCGCGACTATCTGATGGCGCTGTTCCTGCGCGAAATCCCGGCCCGCCGCGCCGGCGACGGCCAGGACTTTTTCTCCCAATTCTGCCGCGCAACCGACGAGGCGGGGCAGCCGCTCAGCGACGATGCGATCGCCGATCACATGAACTTCCTGATGATGGCGGCGCACGACACCATCACCTCGTCGGCGACCAGCCTGATCATGCTGCTCGGCCAGAACCCGCAGTGGCAGGACCGGCTGCGCGAGGAGATTCTGGGCCTTGGCCTCAATGGCGAAGAGGGTGTCGCTTACGGCCAGCTCGACCGGCTGGTGCTGACCGAATATGCGTTCAAGGAAGCGCTGCGCATCATGCCGCCCGTGCCCTCGCTGCCGCGCCGGGCGCTGCGCGACTTCAGCTTTGGCGGCTATGACATTCCGGCGGGCAGCTTTGTCGGGCTGAACGTCGCTTACACCCATCACATGGCCGAATATTGGCCGGAACCGGACCTGTTCGATCCGATGCGCTTCACGCCCGAAGCGTCGCGCGGGCGGCACAAATATGCGTGGGTGCCGTTCGGCGGCGGCGCGCATATGTGCCTGGGGCTGCATTTCGCGGTGATGCAGATCCGCATCCTGATCACGCATCTGCTGCTGCGTTACCGGATCGAGCTGGCGCCCGGCAGCGGGGCCGACTGGCAGTTCTTCCCGATCCCGCGTCCGCGCGACGGCCTGCCCGTGCGGTTCGTGCCGCTCGCCTGAACGGCACCGGCGAACAGGCGCGCTGATGCCGCACCCCGGGGCCGCGCCCCGGGGTACGGACACGCGGATTAGGCCGCGGCTTCGGCCAGCGCCGGATAGTCGGTATAGCCTTCCGGGCCCTGGCTGTACCACTGCGCCATCACATCGGGCGCAATCGGCGCGCCGGTGCGCAGCCGCTCGACCAGATCTGGGTTCGAGATGAACTTGCGCCCGAAGCTGATCGCATCGGCGACGCCCGAGGCGAGGTCGGCATCGGCCTTGGCCCGGTCATAATCCTGGTTGAGCACCAGCGGCCCGGCGAATTGGTCGCGGATCAGCGGCGACAGCTTGGGCGCGTCGGATGCGCCGAACGTGCCGTCGGGTGCCTGTTCGCGCAGCTCGAGGAACGCGATGCCGATATCGGCCAGTGCGCGCGCGGCGAGCGGGAACACGGTTTCGGGCGCGCTGTCATCGACCCCTTGGGTCGCGCCATTGGGTGACAGGCGCACGGCGGTGCGGTCGGCGCCGATTTCGGCCGCGACCGCCTCGGTCACTTCGCGCAGCAGGCGGATGCGGTTTTCCGGCGTGCCGCCATATTGGTCGGTGCGCAGGTTGCTGCCGTCGCGCAGGAACTGGTCGATCAGATAGCCATTGGCGGCATGGATCTGCACGCCGTCAAAGCCGGCTGCGCGGGCGCGCCGCGCGGCCGCTGCATAGGCGGCGACGATGCCGGGGATTTCGGCGGCGTCGAGCGCGCGGGCCGCCTCATAAGGCTTTTTGCCGTCATAGGTATGGGCCTTGTGCGGGGCCGTGGTCGCGCTGGCGGACACCGGAGCGTCGCCGCCCAGAAAATCGGGATGGACCAGCCGGCCCATATGCCAGAGCTGCATGAAGATGCGCCCGCCCGCGGCATGCACGGCGGCCGGCACCGCGGCCCAGGCCTCGGCCTGTTCGTCGGTCCAGATTCCCGGCGCAAACGGCCAGCCCAGCCCCTGCTGGCTGATCCCCGTGGCTTCGGACAGGATCAGGCCCGCGCCGGCGCGCTGGGCGTAGTAAAGGGGCATCAGCGGGCCGGGCACATGCGCGCGGCTCGACCGGCTGCGGGTGAGCGGGGCCATCAGCACGCGGTTGGGCGCGGCGATCGCGCCCAGCTGGATCGGGTCGAAGAGGCTCGGCAAGAACAGTCTCCTTTTGCTACGGGACGGGGCAGAGATAGGAGACTAAGGGGATTATGCACCCGTCTTCGACACCCGCCTCCGATTTCGTTGCCGCACCGTCGACTGCCCCGGGCGCTGCGAACCACAAGCCCGGCCTTGCGCTTGCCGCGCTGATCACCGGCAATGTCGCGCTCGCCTTCGGGCCGGTGTTCGTGCGCGCGGCCGACACCATGGCCGGGGTCGGCCCGGTCGCCTCGGGCTTCTGGCGGCTGGCGCTGGCGGTGCCGCTGCTGTTCCTGTTCGCAGCACTCGACCGCCGGCCCGGGCGGCGCGGCGAAACCGGGGCGGCGCCGGGGCTGCTGGCGATGATCGCGCTGGGCGGGCTGTTCTTCGCCGCCGATCTGGCCGCCTGGCATCTGGGCATTCTCGGCACCAAGCTTGCCAATGCGACCCTGCTCGGCAACGCCGCCAGCCTGTTCTTTCCGGTTTACGGCTTTCTGGTCGCGCGCCGCTGGCCCGCGCCGGGACAGGCGGCGGCATTGCTGCTGGCGATGGCGGGCGGGGCGCTGCTGCTGGGGCGGTCCTATGAGCTGTCGCCCGCCTATCTGGTCGGCGATCTGCTGTGCCTTGCCGCCGGGCTGCTCTACACCTTCTACCTGATCTCGATCGACCGGGCGCGCGCGCAGATGCGGCCCTGGCCGGTGCTGGCGCTGTCAACGCTGGCGGGCGTCGCGCCGCTGCTGCTCTTTGCTCATCTGGTCGGCGAGCCGATCTGGCCGGGGGACTGGCGACCCGTCCTCGGCCTTGCGCTTGCCAGCCAGGTGATCGGGCAGGGGTGCCTTGTCTATGCGATGGGCCATGTCCGGCCGCTGGTCGTGGGGCTGGCGTTTCTGTCGCAGCCGGTGGTCGCGGCGCTGGCGGGGCTTGTGCTCTATGGTGAGCGGCTGGCGCTGGCCGACTGGCTGGGTGCGGCGGCGATCGGCATCGCGATGGTGCTGGTCAGGCGCGGTTGACCCTTGGCGCTTGCGCCTTGAACGCCTAAGTCTGGGCGATGACCCAGACCATGTCTGCCGCGCCCGCCGATCCGGTGCTTGACCCCACGCTGGATGAAGTGCGGGCGATGATCGCACCGCGCCTTGCCGCCCATGCCGCCTTTGACGGCTGGGGCGAGGCGGCGCTGCTGCCGGCGGCGGCGGAGGCCGGGATCGATCCCGATGTCGCGCGGCTCGCCTTTGCCGGGCCGGCCGACATGATCGACGCGTGGTTCGCAAGCATCGATGCACGGATGGCGGAGGCCTGGCCGGCGGCGACGCTTGCGGCGATGAAGGTCCGCCAGCGCATCACGACCCTTGTCTGGGCGCGGATCGAGCTGGTCGCGCCGGAGCGCGAGGCGCTGCGCCGTGCGCTTGCCGTGCTCGCGCTGCCGGTCAATGCGCCGCGCGCCGCGCGGCTGTGCTGGCGCGCGGCCGACATCATGTGGCGGCTCGCCGGCGACACGGCGGTCGATTACAACCACTATACCAAGCGGCTGCTGCTCGGCGGCGTCTACAGCGCGACCCTGCTCGCGCTGCTCGGCGATGACGATGCCGATCTTGCCACCACCCGCGCGTTTCTCGACCGGCGCATCGACAATGTCATGCAGATCGAAAAGGCCAAGGCCCAGCTGCTCGGCCAGGGGCGGCCGCGGCCCAGCCTGGCGCGCTTCATCGGCCGGCTGCGCTATCCGCCGGCATGACCCGGCGCTGCGTGCTATTTGATAATCGTTCTCACTCCGCCTATTGAGGCGTGATGCAGCTTCACCAACTCCCGTTGCGGGCGCGCGCCCGGATCCGTGCGATCGACTGGCAGGCGCTTGACCCGGCAGAGGCCCGCCGGCTGCGCGAGCTGGGCTTTGACCAGGGGGTGGAGGTCGAGGCGCTGCACCGCGCGGGCTGGTTCGGCGGCGATCCGATTGCGTTTCGCGTCGGGCGGATGACGGTGGCGATGCGCCGCGCGCTGGCCGGGGCGGTCGCGGTCGAGATCGTCGAATGAACGCCGCCCCGCTCGTCGCGCTGGTCGGCAACCCCAATGCCGGCAAAAGCTCCCTGTTCAACGCGCTGACCGGCGCGCGCCAGAAGGTCGGCAATTATCCCGGCGTCACCGTCGAGCGTCATTCCGGGCGCATGGCGCTGGCCGATGGCCGCCCGGTCGAGCTGGTCGACCTGCCCGGAGCCTACAGCCTTGATCCGGTCAGCCCGGACGAGGCGGTGACGCGCGATGTCGTGCTCGGCCATCAGGCCGGGGAGCGGCGGCCGGCGGCGCTGATCGTGGTCGTCGATGCCGGCAATCTCGACAATCATCTGCGCTTCGTGCTGCAGCTTGCAGCGCTCGGCCTGCCGATGGTCGTCGCGCTCAACATGGTCGATCTGGCCGAACGCGACGGGCTGCGCATCGACCCGGCGGTCCTGGCCGAGGCGCTGGGCGTGCCGGTGATCCCGACCGTGGCCGTCCGGCGGCGCGGCCTTGATGCGCTGAAGGCGGCATTGGGTGAACGGCTGGCCATGCCGGCTGCTGATCCGCAGGGCGCTGAAGCGCCGGTGCCGCCGCTCGCCGAGCTGCAGAAACAGGCGCGGGCGCTTGCCGCGCGGGCGGTGATCGACGAGGCTCCGGCGCGTCGCGTCAGCCGCGGGCTGGACAGCGTCGCGCTGCACCCGGTGGCCGGGCCGCTGATGCTGGCCGCGATCCTGTTCGTGATGTTCCAGGCGGTGTTTTCCTGGTCCGAAGCGCCGGTCGGCTGGATCGAGCAAGGCTTTGCCCTGCTGGCCGAGCGGGCGGCGGCGCTGCTGCCGCCGGGCTTTGTGCGCTCGCTGCTCGTCGAAGGCGTGCTGGCCGGGGTGGGGGCGGTGGTCGTGTTCCTGCCGCAGATCCTGATCCTGTTCACCTTCATCCTGGTGCTGGAGGCGAGTGGCTATATGGTCCGCGCCGCCTTTCTGATGGACCGGCTGATGGCGCGGGTCGGCCTGTCGGGCCGCGCCTTCATTCCGCTCTTGTCCTCCTTTGCCTGTGCGGTGCCGGGGATCATGGCGACGCGCACGATCGACGATCCGCGCGACCGGCTGACAACGATCCTGATCGCGCCGCTGATGACCTGCTCGGCCCGGCTGCCCGTCTACACGCTGATCATCGCCGCCTTCATCCCCGCGCGCAGCATCGGGCCGGGCATCGGGCTGCAGGGGCTGGTGCTGTTCGGCCTTTATGTCGCCGGCATTTTGGGGGCGATGCTCGCCGCGCTGGTGCTGCGCCGCACGGTGACGCGCGGGCGCGGCAGCGGCTTTCTGATGGAAATGCCGCGCTATCAATGGCCGCGCCCCGCCGACATCGCCATCGGCCTGTGGCAGCGCGCGGTCATCTTCCTGAAGCGCGCGGGCACGATCATCCTTGCCTCGACCGTGCTGCTGTGGCTGCTCGCCTCTTATCCGCAAGCGCCCGAGGGTGTGCGGCAGAGCGAATATTCGGTCGCCGGGCGGCTGGCGCGCGGGGTGGAGGCGGTGGTCGCGCCGATCGGTTTCAACCACCAGATTTCGCTGGCGCTGATCCCGGCCATGGCCGCGCGCGAGGTCGCGGTGTCGGCCATCGCCACCGTCTATGCGATCGATGCGACCGACGAGGAGCAGGCGGCGCAGGCGCTGGAGGCGCGGCTGGGCGATGCCTGGCCGCTGCCGACCGCGCTCGCATTCCTCGCCTGGTTCGTGTTTGCGCCGCAGTGTATTTCGACCATCGCGGTCACGCGGCGCGAAACCAACAGCTGGCGCTGGCCCGCTTTCATGGTCGCCTATCTGTTCGCGCTGGCCTATCTGGCGGCGGGGGCCACGTTCTGGACGGCAACGGCGCTTGGCCTTTAGCCGGTCACGGCCGGCGGGATCACCCGGCGGACCGGAGTTTTCCCCAGCTTCCCCGCGCCGGCCATATCGACTCGTCCGCCCGACGGGATAGAAGGGGGCAAATCCGAAGGCAGGAGCGATTTTCGTGGCAGGCAGCGTGAACAAGGTGATCCTCGTCGGCAATCTGGGTGCGGACCCGGAAGCGCGGACGATGGGCAATGGCGGCGAGGTGGTGCAGCTGTCGGTCGCCACATCGGAAAGCTGGACCGACAAGATGTCCGGCGAGCGCCGCGACAAGACCGAATGGCACCGGGTGGTGATCTTCAACGAAAATCTCGGCCGCGTCGCGAAGCAGTATCTGCGCAAAGGCTCGAGCGTCTATCTGGAAGGCCAGCTCCAGACCCGCAAATGGCAGGACCAGTCGGGCCAGGACCGCTACACGACCGAAGTGGTGCTGCAGCGCTTTCGCGGCGAACTCGTGCTGCTCGGCGGTCGTGACGGCGGCGGCGGCGGGGGCGGCGCGCCGGGCGGTGGGGGCGGCTGGGGCGACGATGATCGCGGCTTTGGCGGCGGACGCGGCCAGGGCGGCGGGGGCTTTGGCGGTGGTGCCGGTGGCATGGGCGGCGGCATGGGTGGCGGCGGCGGCGGGCGCGGTGCGCCGGGGCCGTTCGACGCTGATCTGGACGATGACGTGCCCTTCTGAACCACAGGGCCTTTTGAACCTGATCCTGACCGACCCGGCCGTCTCCACCCTGGACGGCCGGGTTTCTGCTGTTTTGGGGCTGTGCGGCGCGCGACCGAGTGGCGAACTGTCACCAAATTGCCACAGTGAACGGCATTTCGGCAGTTTTTCGCAGGCGCAGCATGTTAACCCATTGCCAGCGTCAATCAGAGGAATAGCCTCTCGTCCTGCAACATCACAATGCCGGGGGGCTAATCATGAAGGTTTCACTCAAGCTGCGTCTGCTTGCGGGCGCGTCGATGATCGGCGCGCTGGCCGGCACCGCACAGGCGCAGGTCGCGCCGCCGGCACCGGCTGAGACCGCCGACAATGCCGCCAGCGACGAGCGCGAGGTGATCACCGTCACCGGCAGCCGCATCCAGCGCGATCCCAATGCCACCGCGCCGCTGCCGATCAGTTCCCTGTCCGCCGATGCGCTGCGCGCCGCCGGCAACAATGACGTCACCGCGACGCTGCGCCAGATCCCGGCGCTGCTCGCCTCTACCACGGTCGCCGACTCGATCGAGCGCGGCGGGCCGGCGTCGGTGTTGGTCAGGCGACGCTCAACCTGCGCCAGCTTGGCAGCAACCGCACGCTCGTCTTGGTCGACGGTTATCGCCATGTCTCCGGCGTCGCGGGCGCTCAGACGGTCGATGTGTCGACCATCCCCAATGCGCTGATCGACCGGATCGACGTGCTGACCGGCGGCGCATCGGCCGTTTACGGTGCCGATGCCGTGACCGGCGTCGTCAACTACATCCTCAAAAAGGATTTCGAGGGCATCGCCCTCGACGCCCAGGCCGGCATCTCGTCGCGCGGCGATGGTGAATCCTACCGGATCGAGGGCACCTATGGCCGCAACTTCGCCGATGGCCGGGGGAACATCACCCTGTCGCTCGGCTATACCGACGAGCAGGAGATCCTGTTCGGCGACCGCAGCTTCACCCGCGACAATGGCCGCGGCAACAACTCGACCGTCTATTCGAACCCGCTCAAGCGGTTCCAGAAGGGCGATATCGACGCATCGTCGATGCCGAACTTCGCATCCTATTTCCGGGTCGGCGGCCCGGGGCCGCGCGCCTCGCGCATCGCGTTCGGCCCGTCGATCCCGACTGCAGCCGACTTTGCCCGGCTTTTTCCCGGCCGCACGCCGACCGCGGCCGAAACCGCGCTGATGGCGCGCGCCGCCGAGGCACCAAACTTCGTCATCGGCCGTGCGCCGGTGTTTGCGATCAGCTCCAATGCCGGGCTGCTGTTCCGCGCCGATTTTGCGCGTTTCCAGACCGATCTCAACAATAACGGCATCGCCGACTGTAACGAAAGCTATGTCGGCTGGACCGGCTTTGGCGGCGGGGGCTGCTATGTCACCACCCCCAATGGCGGCGTGAAGATCTTTGAAGACGGGATCATATCGACCAGCCAGAACCAGTTTGGCGGCGATGGCGCGGTCGAGCGCACCAATGAAAGCTCGCTGATCCCCGGGTCGCAGCGTTTCTACGCCAATCTGCGCACCAACTACGAGTTTTCCGACGCAGCCGAGCTGTTCGTCGACGCGAAGTTCGCGCGCAACGTTTCCGTCTCGCGCAACAACTACAACACCTTCTATGACTCGCTGCTGATCTTTCCGGACAATCCGTTCGTCCCCGCCGCGCTGCAGGGCGAGGCCGATGATGCCGGCGGCCTGCGCGTCAGCCGCGACTTTACCGATCTGGGGCCGAACACCCAGCGGGCGGTGCGCCAGACCTACCGGCTGGTGGCCGGGCTGCGTGGCGAGATGACCGACCATCTGCGCTATGAGTTCGTCGCCAATTATGGCCGGACCGACAACAGCGTGACCCAGAGCAATTCGGTTCGTTATGACCGGCTGTTCGCCGCGATCGACGTGGTGCGCGGTCCCAATGGCCAGCCGATCTGCCGGTCGGACATCAGCTCGGTTCCGCATCCGGGTTCGGAAACCTTCCCGGTCATCGCGCCCGGCTTCTTCACCTTCCGGCCCGGTGACGGGCAGTGCCGCCCGGCCAACATCCTGCGCGGTGCCCAGTCGATCAGCCAGGAAGCGGTCGATTTCATCACCACGCCGACGACCGACCGGTTCCGTATCGAGCAGACGGTGATCACCGCCAGCCTGACCGGCGACACCGGCGCGTTCCTGAACCTGCCCGGCGGGGCGGTGCAGTTTGCCGCCGGCGCCGAGTTCCGGCGCGAAAAGTCGCGCTCGCGCTTTTCCGATCTCGAACTCGGCTTGCTGCCTGAGGGCTCGCCCGCCGGCCCGGCGGGCACGTTCATCGGTGACATCAGCTCCAACCTGCAGCTGATTTTCGATCCCTCGACCCGCACTCAGAATACAGGCGGCGCGTTCGACGTGTTCGAACTGTTCGGCGAAGTCTCGCTGCCGATCCTGAACGACAAGCCTTTCTTCCACGAGCTGTCGCTGGGCGCGGCCGGTCGCTATGCCGATTATTCGACCGTCGGCGGGGCGTTCACCTGGAACGTCAACGGCACCTGGGCGCCGGTGCCCGACATCCGCTTCCGCGGCACCTATGCGGTCGCGATCCGCGCGCCCAACATCGCCGAACTGTTCAACCCGGCGCAGGGCGCGACCTTCCGTCCCGCCGATCCGTGCGATCTCGTCAACCAGGACGATACGCCCAACCGGCTGCAGAACTGCATCGCGGCGGCGACCGCGCTCGGCATCCCCAATGCCGCGCAGTTCCTGTCGACTTATACCGATCCGCTGAGCGCCCGTTTCCCGGGTAGCGTAAGCGGTAATCCGGACCTGACCGAGGAAGAGGCGACGACCTGGACGGTCGGCGCGGTCGTGCAGCCGCGCTTCGTGCCCGGGCTGACGCTGTCGGGCGACTATTATTCGATCCGCATCGACAATGCGATTGCAGCCCCGACGGCGCAGGACATTGTCAACACCTGCTATGACAATGCGGGCTTCCCCAACCAGTTCTGCGCGCTGTTCGAACGTAACGGGCCGTCCGCCGGCCCGGCGACGTTCGGTTTCCGGTTCCTGCGTCAGACCCAGCTCAACTTTGTTGGTATCGAGACGTCGGGGGTCGATTTCTCGGTCAACTATGCCTTCAGCATCGCCAATGACTGGAAGTTCAACCTGGGCGTCAACGGCAACTGGACCGAGAAGGTCAACCGCTTCTTCGACCCGACCGACCGCACGCTGGTCAATCCGGCGCTGGGTGAGCTGAGCGTGCCGGAATGGTCGGGCGTCGGCACGATCGCCCTCAACTACAAGCGCCTGACGCTTGGCTATAATCTGCAGTTTATCCAGAGCACGGCGGTGGCGAGCGTGATCGATATCGAACGGATCGAGACCGAATTCGGGCCGGCGGGGCTGGCTCCCGATTACTGGATCCACGGCCTGTCGGTGAACTATGAGCTGACCGACAAGATCAACCTCTATGGCGGCGTCAACAACCTGACCGACAAGCAGCCCTATCTGTCCAGCTCCGCCTATCCGGTGTCGGGGATTGGCCGCTTCTTCTTCCTGGGCGCGCGCGCGCGGTTCTGAGGCGCGCTGGTCCGAAGCAGGCTGGCAGCTTCGCTGCTCATTGCGAAAGATCGGCAGGATAAGGGGCGCGGCATCAGCCGCGTCCCTTTCCTTTTGGGGGCCGCGCGCGTTCCGGGAGGGGCTCGTCGGCGGGCTGTGCCAGGGTGTGACATTTTTAACGCATTAACCTGCGACACAATGTTCCAGCGCCGGGTGCGTTGACAGCAAGGTTATGACCTGATCCAAATGCAATAAATCACAGCGCCCGCCAAAAGGGCGCGTCCAGTCTGGGGAGGATGAGGAATGAAATCTGCGCGTTTTCTTGTGTCGTCTGCGGTCGCTGCATTGTTTGCAACGTCGCCCGTGCTTGCCCAGTCGGCTCCCGCGCCGCAGGATAACGCTACGGAAACTCAGGAGCAGGAGAATGTCGCCGACATCATCGTGACGGCTGCCGGCCGCGCCCAGGTTGTGCAGGACGTGCCGATCGCGGTGAGCGTGCTGGGCGGCGAACTGATCACGCGCGGCAACATCGTCGATGTGCGCGGCATCCAGCAGATCGCGCCGTCGCTGCAGACGACGACCGGCCAGTCGGCGGCGACCGGCACCGTGCTGCGCATCCGCGGGGTTGGCACGGCAGGCGACAATCCGGGCTTCGAGCCGGCGGTCGGCGTGTTCATCGACGGCGTGTTCCGCGCGCGTTCGGGCATCGCGCTCGCCGAACTGCCGCAGCTTGACCGGGTCGAGGTGCTGCGCGGGCCGCAGGGCACGCTGTTCGGCCGCAACACCTCGGCCGGCGCGCTCAACATCGTCACCGCCGGCCCGGCGTTCAACCTGGGCGGCTATGCCGAGGTCAGCTACGGCAATTATGACGAGCTTGAAGTGCGCGGCGGCATCACCGGTCCGGTGTCCGACACGCTCGCCCTGCGCCTCGACGGCGTCTATCACGTCCGCGACGGCACGATCCGCGACGTCAACAGCGACCGGCGGATCAACAATCTCGACCGTTACCTGCTGCGCGGCCAGGCGCTGTTTGAAAATGACGATGTCCGTTTCCGCCTGATCGCCGATTATGCGAAGACCGACGAACAATGCTGCGGCGCGGTCAACACCAACTCGTTCCTGCAGGGCCAGCCGGTCGCGCTGGGCGGGCCGGGCAACCCGGCGTTCGGTGCGGCGTTTGCGGCCGCCAGCGCGATCCAGCAGGTCGCCGCTGCCGGCGGGCGCACCGGCATCGTCACCCCCTATCGGCCGAGCGAGCGGCGCATGGCGATTTCGCCCAACCGCGACTATCTGGAAGCGGTCAAGGAATGGGGCGTGTCGGGGCAGCTGGATTACACGCTGTCGGATTCGCTCAACCTGACCTCGATCACCGCCTATCGCGACTGGCAGGTGCGCCGGAACCAGGACATTGATTTCTCCGGCGTCGATCGCGCCTATCGCGAGGGCTATCGCAACCGGTTCAAGAACTTCACCCAGGAACTGCGCCTGCAGGGCCAGGCGTTTGACGACAAGCTCGACTGGCTGGTCGGCGGCTTCTACCTGAATGAAACGCTGACGCTGCGCGACACGGTCCGCTTCGGCACCGAATCGAGCCAGTATGTCGACGGCTTCATCAGCAACCTGACCCGTTCGGCGACGCTGCCCACCGGCTTCCAGGTGTTCGGCACCCGCGCCGGCACCCCGCTCGTCGGTCAGGTGCTGCTGGCGTCCAACCCGGCGCTGGCGGCGGCGGCGGCGGCCGGTGGCCCGGCGGTGCTCGGCACCTTCCTGTCGCCATTTCCGGGCACGCCCAATGGCGGCGGCCAGCAGGCCGACAATTACCGGGTCAAGACCAACGCCATCGCGCTGTTCACCCACAACATCCTGAGCATCACCGACGATCTGAAGCTGACCCTCGGCCTGCGCTACAACCGCGAGACGAAGAAGATCCGCGCCGATCTCAACTCCACCGTGCCGGCGTGCAGCTTCCTGCTCAACCCCAATGCCACGCTGCTGCGCGCCGGGCTTGCGGGCCTGCCGAGCGGCCTTGGCAGCGCGATCACCAACCTTGCCTGCAACCCGACCGTCAACTCCGAGTTCAACGGCATCTACAATGGCCGCCGCACCGACGAGGAGTTCACCGGCACGGCCAAGCTGTCCTATGAGATCAGCGAAGCGGTGACGCTCTATGGCGGCTATGACCGCGGCTTCAAGTCGGGCGGGTTCAACCTCGACCGCGGCACGTTCGACACCCGGCTGCTGGGCGGCAATGGCGCGCAGATCGACGATCTGTCGTTCCGGCCCGAGACGGTCGACTCCTATGAAATCGGCATCAAGACCAATTTCTCGAGCGCCTTCACCTTCAACGCGACGTTGTTCACGGCCGATTTCAAGAACTTCCAGGACCTGACCTTCATCGGCAACAACTTCCGCGTCACCTCGGTCGCCAAGCTGCGCTCGCGCGGGGTGGAACTGGAATCGATCATCCGGCCCTATCGCGACCTGACGTTCAACCTGGGTTATTCCTACACCGACTCCCAGTATATCGACGACCGCCTGAACGCGATCCCGGAACTGGCGGCGGGCAACCGTGCGCAGACCACCAACACCCCGCGCGACGTGGTGACGGTGGCGATGAACTGGACGCCGCAGCTGTCGGATTCGGTGGGGCTGAGCGTCTATACCGACATGCGCTATTCGGGTGAGACGCGCACGATCAACGTGCTCGGGTCCGAACCGTTCACCGGCAATCCGGGCGTCGCGATCGTCAACGCCCGTGTCGGCTTGACCTTCCTGGAGCGCAAGCTGCTGGTCGAGGCCTATGTCGAGAACCTGTTCGACACCTATTTCAACGTGACCGCCTTCCCGATCCCGGAGCAGAGCAGCAACTTTGCCGTCTATCCGAACCTGCCGCGCTTCTACGGCGTCAGGGCGCGTTACACCTTCTGATGCGCTGCGGCCGGGCCATCGCGGTCCGGCGCGCAGATTTCGTTTCGGCCCCGCCCGCTATTTGCGCGCGGGGCCATTGTTTTTGGGGCGCGCACCCCCAACATAACAACCTATGATAGAGCAGTTTCTGATGGACGACCTGATCGAAACCCCGGGCAAGCTGCCGGTGCCGCGCAAGGTCGCCGAGGCGGTCCGCACGCTGATCGAATGGGCCGGGGACGATCCCGACCGCGAGGGGCTGCGCGATACGCCGCTGCGCGTCGCGCGCGCGTGGAAGGAATATTGCCAGGGCTATGACGAGGATCCGGCCGTCCACCTGACCCGCACCTTCGAGGAAGTGGGCGGCTATGACGAGCTGGTGCTGCTCAAGGACATTCCGTTCCAGTCGCACTGCGAACACCATATGGCGCCGATCATCGGCAAGGCGCATATCGCCTATCTGCCGCGCCACCGCGTCGTCGGCATTTCCAAGCTTGCCCGTGTGCTGCACGGCTTTGCCCGGCGTCTGCAGGTGCAGGAACGGCTGACCGCCGAGGTCGCCGATTGCATCTGGACGCATCTCCAGCCGCAGGGCGTCGCCGTGGTGATCGAGGCGAGCCACAGCTGCATGACCGCGCGCGGCGTGCGCACGCCGGGCGTCGCGATGACCACCAGCCGGGTGATGGGCGTGTTCCGCGACGATGAACGCAGCCGCAAGGAAGTGCTGGCGCTGATGGGCTGCTGAGCCCCGGGGCGGGGGCGGCAGCCGCCGCCCGCCGTCGCTCGATCCCTCTCGCCCGCATCGGCCGCCTGCACGGGCTGCTTGTCCAATAAAAAACCGCCGCCCGGAACGTCCGGACGGCGGTTTTTTCATGTGCCGGTGACCGGCGCCGGGGGCGATCAGCCCTGGGCGTCGTCCTCGGCCGCCGGAGCGTCGGCGGCGATGGTGCCCGGCTCGGCATTCGGGTCGAACGCTTCGGTGAAGCCCGATTCGTCCTTTTCGAACATCTCGGCCATCACGTCGACGCCCTTGGCCTGCAGCTCGGCTTCCTCCGGCGAACGGGCGACGTTCACGGTGATCGTGACCGCGACTTCCGGGTGCAGCGAGACCTTGACGGTGCTGATGCCGATCGCCTTGATCGGCTTGTCGAGCACGATCTGGTTCTTGGCGACCTTGACGTCGGCGGCGGCCAGCGCCTCGACGATGTCGCGCACCGAGACCGAACCGTAAAGCTGGCCGGTGTTCGACGCCTGACGGATCAGCGTGACCGACTTGCCGTCAACGGTGCCGGCGTCCTTTTCGGCGGTCGCGCGGCGGGCCGCATTGTCCGCCTCGATCTGGGCGCGATTGGCTTCGAAGACCTTGCGGTTGGCTTCGTTGGCGCGCAGCGCCTTCTTGCGCGGCAGCAGATAGTTGCGCGCAAAGCCCGGCTTCACCGACACGACATCGCCGATGCCGCCCAGCTTCTCGACGCGTTCGAGCAGAATAACGTCCATTGGGGGCGGCTCCTTACTTCACGATATAGGGCAGGAGGCCGAGATGGCGGGCGCGCTTGATCGCCTGGGCGAGTTCGCGCTGCTTCTTGGCCGACACCGCGGTGATGCGGCTGGGAACGATCTTACCGCGCTCAGAGACGAAGCCCTGGAGCAGACGGACATCCTTATAGTCGATGCGCGGCGCGTCCTTCGCGGAGAAGGGGCAGCTCTTGCGGCGACGGAAAAACGGGCGTGCCATGATTCTTGTCTCCCTCAGGCGTCTTCGCGCTCATCGCGGCGGCGACGGCTGTCGCGCTCGCTCTTGCGCATCATCACCGACGGGCCATTTTCATGGGCGTCGACGCGGACCGTCATGTAACGGATGACGTCTTCGTTGATCGCCGTCTGACGCTCCAGCTCGGCAACCGCACCGGCGGGCGCTTCGATGTCGAGCAGCACATAATGCGCCTTGCGGTTCTTCTGGATGCGATAGGCGAGGTTGCGCAGACCCCAGGTCTCGGTCTTCACGACCTTGCCCTGCTGCTCCTCGATGATCTTGGTGGCGGCTTCCGCCAGCGCATCGACCTGGGCCTGGGCCAGATCCTGACGCGCGAGAAACACATGCTCGTAAAGCGGCATGGTCCGATGTCCTCACTGTTGGCCGATCGCTGACGCCGCCCCATGCGGACGCCCCTCCGGCTGTCGTCTGTCACACATCATTCTGTGTCTTCGCGGCGGGGAACGAATGGCCCGGTGCCGCGAAGCCGTGGCCCATGGCCGAAACCGCGCCAAAACGCAAGGCGCATCGCGCCGCCGGCACAGGCCGGACGGTTGCGGCAGCGCCGCCCTTGTGCAAAGCGCACCGGCCTGCGGAGGAACAGATCATGATGCGAGCTTTCATTTTCCCCGGTCAGGGCAGCCAGGCCGTCGGCATGGGCCGCGACCTGGCGGCGGCGAGCGCGGTCGCGCGCGAGGTGTTTCAGGAAGTCGACGACGCGCTTGGCCAGCATCTTTTCCGGCTGATGTGCGAGGGCCGGCCGATGCGCTGACCCTGACCGAAAACGCCCAGCCCGCGATCATGGCCAATGCGGTCGCGACCTTCCGGGTGCTGGAGCGCGAGGGCGGGATCAGCCTCGCAGACAAGGCGGCGTTCGTCGCCGGACATTCGCTGGGTGAATATAGCGCGCTGTGCGCGGCGGGCGCGATCGATCTGGCGACGACCGCCCGGCTGCTCAAGCTGCGCGGTCAGGCGATGCAGGCCGCCGTGCCGGTGGGCGAGGGCGCGATGGCCGCGATCGTGAAGCTTGATTACGACGCCGTCGCCGAAATCGCCGCCGCGGCGGCTGAGGGCGAGGTGTGTGCGGTCGCCAACGACAATGCGCCCGGCCAGGTGGTCGTGTCCGGCCACAAGGCGGCGGTCGCGCGGGCGGGGGAGGGCGCGAAGGCGCGCGGCGGCCGGGCGCTGCCGCTGCCGGTGTCGGCCCCGTTCCACTGCCCGCTGATGCAGCCGGCGGCCGATGCGATGGCCGAGGCGCTGGCGGGGGTGGCGCTGCGCGCGCCGCTGGTGCCGGTCTATGCCAATGTCACTGCCGCCCCGGCCGTCGATCCGGCCGAGATCCGCGACCTGCTGGTCCGGCAGGTGACGGGTGCGGTGCGCTGGCGCGAAAGCGTGCTCAACATGGCGGGTGCCGGGGTCGGCCAGTTTGTCGAGTTTGGCGGGCAGGTGCTTGGCCCGATGGTCAAGCGCATCGCCCCCGATGCAGCGGCGACCAGCATCGTCACCATGGCCGATATCGAGGCGCTGGTCCGCGATCTCTAGTTCAATCATGTCCCGCAGCGTGGGTGCGCGGCGGGACCATGCGACCGGCGGCACCCCGCCGGTCAGGGAGGCTCAAATGTTCGATCTATCGGGAATGACCGCGCTGGTGACCGGCGCATCGGGGGGCATCGGCTCGGCGATCGCCGCCGCGCTTGCCGGCCAGGGCGCGCGGGTTGCGCTGTCGGGCACCCGCGCCGAGGCGCTGGAGCGCGTGGCGGCGGGGCTGGCGCATGATCCGGTGATCCTGCCCTGCAATCTGGGCGATGCGGCGGCGGTCGACGCGCTGGTGCCGCGCGCGGTCGAGGCGCTGGGCGGGCGGCTGGACATTCTGGTCAACAATGCCGGGGTGACGCGCGACAATCTGCTGATGCGGATGAAGGATGACGAATGGGATCAGGTGATCCGCATCAACCTTGAAGCCGCGTTCCGCCTGTGTCGCGCGGCGGCCAAGCCGATGATGAAGGCGCGGTTCGGCCGCATCGTGTCGATCACCTCGGTCGTCGGCGCGACAGGCAATCCGGGTCAGGCGAACTATGCCGCGTCCAAGGGCGGGCTGACCGCGATGACCAAGGCGATGGCGCAGGAACTGGCCAGCCGGGGCGTGACCGTGAACTGCGTCGCGCCGGGCTTCATCACCTCGCCGATGACCGATGTGCTGCCCGATGCGCAGAAAGAGGCGCTGACCGGCCGCATCCCGGCGGGCCGGCTGGGCGAGGGCGGCGATATCGGCGCGGCCGTCGCCTATCTGGCAAGCCGCGAGGCGGGCTATGTCACCGGCCAGACGCTGCATGTGAATGGCGGCATGGCGATGATCTGAGGCGGGTGTTTGTCCGGGTGCCGCGCGTTTGTGAGTGGCGCGGCACCGGGGGTGTTCGTTTGTCGCGGCACCGGCCCGCTCCCCCACCCGGCCTCCCCACGGCGGGATATGCTATGGGAGGCCGGGTGGGGAGCGGGCCGGTGCCGCCCTGCGCCGTCAGGCGCAGCACAACCAAAGCCGCCCCCGCGCCGCAAGGCGCGCAACAAACAACAGCGCATCGGAAAAGCGGGTGACGGGACCACCATGGGCCGTTTGCCGGATTATCCTCTGACGCCCAAACGTCAGGTGGGGACCGTGTAGGTCGGACCTGGATCCGCCCAGGGACAGCCCCCGAGGATGTCTTATCGGCTCAGGGATAGTCTCAAAGGCGCGCACCGGGCAGTACCCGTCACGCGCAATCTAGGGCGTGGCGGCGCGATCCTCAAGATGCGCCGGCTGCGCTTTACGCCCGTTCGCCGCCATCGATCTGGTCGGCGATCCTTTCCATCCGCGCGGCAAGCTGTTCGATCGCCCCGGCAATCGCCGGGTCGGCGATCGGACCGGAGCCGGCCGGGGCCCCGGTCGCGACCGGCGGCAGCGCACGCCCCTCACGCCCAGCCCCTTCACCTGCCGTCCTGTCGCGCGCCGCGCGCAGATCGACCAGCTCGTCGGCAAGCAGCAGCGAGGCGAGCAGCAGCTGGCGCACCTCGGTGACGCCGCCCACCGCTGCGCGTGCCTGGGCGGCCTTGTCGTCGACCAGCCGCGCCAGCCGGCGCAGCTGGTCTTCTTCACCGTCGCGGCAGGTGACGTCGTAGCGCCGCCCGCCAATCTCGATCGTTACGTCGGCCATAATCCCCCCTGGCGCGCGCCCCTCGCGATATTTCAGCCCCGGCCGATCAGCCGGTCGAGTGCTGCCACCGCATCTTCGGCATGGGCGCGCAGCCGTTCGTGGCGCAGGCGCAGTGCTGCCAGGTCGGTGTCGGCCCGCCTGGCTTCTGCCGGCTGTCCCCCATTTTCCTGGCCGTCATCGTCCGCTGGCGCGGCGGCAGCGCGCGCGGCAGCAGCCTCCACCCGGGCCAGCGCCCGGTCCAGCCGTCCGATTGCAATAAGGAGCCGTTCGTCCGTCACAGGCCTGTCCGTCACAAAAACGTCACTAGCATGCCGGGCGCAGGGCGCAAGCGACCGGCCGCGCTGCCGGCGCTGCGCCCGTCCGGCCGTCCGGGGCGCAAGGCGAGTTGACTTGGGCCGAGGCGAGGCCGCAAAGGGCGCGCAAATCCAGCGCGACTCGTTCGCTCCCATAGTTCCGGAACCCGCCATGACCGTGACGCACGACCAGCTCGCCAATGCCATCCGCGCCCTGGCGATGGATGCGGTCGAGGCGGCGAACAGCGGCCATCCGGGGATGCCGATGGGCATGGCCGATGTCGCGACCGTGCTGTTCACCCGCTATCTGCGGTTCGATCCCAAGGCGCCCGACTGGGCCGATCGCGACCGCTTCGTGCTGTCGGCCGGGCATGGGTCGATGCTCATCTATGCGCTGCTCAACCTGACCGGCCATCAGCGCCCGACAATGGATGACATCCGCCGTTTCCGCCAGCTGCACAGCCCCTGCGCCGGCCATCCGGAGAATTTCGAGCTGCCGGGCGTCGAGACGACCACCGGGCCGCTCGGCCAGGGGCTGGCGACCGCGGTCGGCATGGCGATGGCGGAGCGGCATCTGAACGCCGTCTATGGCGACCGGCTGGTCGATCACCGCACCTGGGTGATCGCCGGCGATGGCTGCCTGATGGAAGGGATCAACCACGAGGCGGTCGGCCTGGCCGGGCATCTGGGGCTTGGCCGGCTGATCGTGCTGTGGGACGACAATCGCATCACCATCGACGGCGCGACCGATCTGTCGACCAGCGAGGATGTCGCGGCCCGTTACCGCGCCTCGGGCTGGCATGTCGCGGCCTGTGACGGCCATGATCCGGCGGACATTGCCCGTGCGATCGAGGATGCGATGGCCGATCCCCGGCCGTCGCTGGTCGCGTGCCGCACGGTGATCGGCAAGGGCGCGCCCAGCAAGCAGGGCACGTCGGCCACCCATGGCAGCCCGCTTGGCGCCAGCGAGGTCGCGGGTGCGAAGGCGGCGCTGGGCTGGACCGCCGCGCCGTTTGAAATCCCCGCCGACATCGCCGCCGCCTGGGCCGAGGCCGGCATGCGCGGCGCCGCCGCCCGCGCCGACTGGGAAGCGCGGCTGGCCGAAAGCGGCGAGGCCGCCGGCTTTTATGCCCGCATGGCCGGGCAGGTGGGCGATGACTGGCTGAAGCCGCATGTCGCCGGTCTGCTCGCCAGCCCGCAAAAGATCGCGACCCGCAAGGCATCGGAAATCGCGCTCGAGGCGATCAACGCCGCCCTGCCGCAGACGATCGGCGGTTCGGCCGACCTGACGGGCTCGAACAACACCCGCACCAAGGCGCTTAAGCCCTTCACCCGCGACGATTATGCCGGCCGCTATGTCTATTACGGCATCCGCGAGTTCGGCATGGCGGCGGCGATGAACGGCATGGCGCTGCACGGCGGCGTCATTCCTTATGGCGGCACCTTCCTGGTGTTTTCCGATTATTGCCGCCCGGCGATCCGCCTGTCGGCGCTGCAGCGCACCCGCGTCGTCTATGTGATGACGCATGATTCGATCGGGCTGGGCGAGGACGGGCCGACCCATCAGCCGGTCGAGCATCTGATGAGCCTGAGGCTGATCCCGGGGCTGGACGTCTACCGGCCGTGCGATGCGGTCGAGACCGCCGAATGCTGGGCGCTGGCGCTGTCGCGCGCCGACCGGCCGGCACTGATCGCGCTCAGCCGCCAGAATCTGCCGCAGCTGCGCAGCGATGGCGATGAAAATCGCTGCGCGCGCGGTGCCTATCGGCTGCGCGCGGCAGCCGCGCCGCGCCGCGTCGTGCTGATCGCGACCGGATCGGAAGTGGAGATCGCTGCCGCCGTCGCCGAACGGCTCGAGGCTGAGGGGATCGGCGCGGATGTGGTGTCGATGCCGTGCTGGGAACTGTTTGCCGAGCAGCCGGCCGAATATCGTGCCGACATCCTGCCCGCCGATGCGCTCAAAGTGTCGATCGAGGCGGGCAGCACGCTCGGCTGGCAGATCCATACCGGCCAGGACGGCCTCAGCATCGGCATCGACAGTTTCGGCGCATCGGCGCCGGCGGGCGATCTGTTCACCC
This sequence comes from Sphingomonas changnyeongensis, assembly GCF_009913435.1. NCBI lineage: Bacteria > Pseudomonadati > Pseudomonadota > Alphaproteobacteria > Sphingomonadales > Sphingomonadaceae > Sphingomonas > Sphingomonas changnyeongensis. The sequence goes on from NZ_CP047895.1 coordinate 1,409,586, forward strand.
ATTTCGGGCTGACGCCCGACCATATCGTGCCGCGGGTGCGCGCGGCGCTGAGCCAGTAAGGGAGCAAGGGACATGGCGGTTAAGGTTGCGATCAACGGCTTCGGGCGCATCGGGCGCCTGGTCGCGCGGGCGATGCTGGAGCGCGGCGATGGCGCGCTCGAACTGGTCGCGATCAACGACCTTGCCGATGCCAAGTCCAATGCGTGGCTGTTCAAGCGCGACTCGGTGCACGGCAAATATCCGGGCGAGGTCGCGGCCGACGGCCAGGATCTGGTGATCGACGGCCGCCGCATCCGCGTGACCGCCGAACGCGATCCCGCCGCCCTGCCGCACAAGGATCTGGGCATTGATCTGGTGCTTGAATGCACCGGCTTCTTTACCGACCGTGCGGCCTGCGAAAAGCATCTGGCAGCGGGCGCGGGCAAGGTGCTGATCTCGGCCCCGGGCAAGAATGTCGACCTGACCGTCGTTTACGGCGTCAATCATGACCGGCTGACCGCCGATCACCGCATCGTGTCCAACGCCTCGTGCACGACCAACTGCCTCGCGCCGGTCGCCAAGGTGCTCAACGATGCGCTGGGCATCGAACGCGGGCTGATGACCACGGTCCACGCCTACACCAACGACCAGAAGATCCTCGACCAGATCCACCCCGATCTGCGCCGTGCGCGCGCGGCGGCGATGTCGATGATCCCGACCACCACGGGCGCGGCGCGCGCGGTGGGCGAGGTGCTGCCTGAGCTGAAGGGCAAGCTCGACGGCTCGGCGATCCGCGTGCCGACGCCGGACGTTTCGCTCGTCGATCTGACCTTCACCCCGGGCCGCGACACCTCGGTCGATGAAGTGAACGCGCTGCTCAAGGCGGCGGCCGAGGGTGCGATGAAGGGCGTGCTCGACTATAGCGACGAGCCGTTGGTGTCGATCGACCTGCTGCACAGCCCGGCCTCGTCGACTGTCGACAGCCTGGAAACGGCGGTCATCGACGGCAAGCTCGTCCGCGTTGTCAGCTGGTATGACAATGAATGGGGCTTCTCCAACCGCATGGTCGACACCGCGACCGCGATGGCCCGCTTCTAAGGGCCGGCGGGGGCGGGGCCGGCAATGGCGGCGGGCGATGCGACCGGGGTGCTGGCCGGCATCGCCACGCGTTCTGCCCCCGCGCACCGATGGTGCCCGCCGATCAGGGCCGGCTGACCCTTGATCTGGGGCTGGTCGGGGACTGGCGCGGCGTGGTCCGCGCCGGCAAGACCAGGCGGCAGATCTCGCTGATCGAGGCCGGGGACTGGCAGGCGGCGATTGCCGAGCTTGCCGCCCGGCCGGATGCCGATCCGGCGGCGATCGCCGCGCTTGCCGGATCATGGCAGCTGCGCCGGGCGAACCTGCTGGTCGAGGGGCTGGACCTGCCCCAGCGCGCCGGCGCCGTGATCCGCATCGGCCGCACCGCGCGCGTCGCGATCACCGTTGAATGCGATCCCTGCACGCGCATGGATGAAATCGCCCCCGGGCTGCAGGCCGCGCTCCGCCCCGACTGGCGCGGCGGTGCGCTCGCCCGGGTGGTGGAGGAAGGCGATATCCGGGTCGGCGACCCGATCATCATCGAGGAATGAACATGGCATATAAGACGCTCGACGATCTGGGCGATGTCCGCGGCCGCCGCATCCTGGTGCGCGAGGATCTGAACGCGCCGATGGCCGAGGGCCGGGTGACCGACGACACGCGGCTGCGTGCCGCCGTTCCGACGCTGGCCGAACTGGCCGACAAGGGGGCGATCGTGCTGGTGCTCGCGCATTTCGGCCGCCCCAAGGGCCAGCCGCGCGCCGACATGTCGCTGCAGCCGATCGCTGCGCCGCTGTCCGACCTGCTTGGCCGGCAGGTGCATTTCATCCCCGATTGCGAGGGGCCGATCGCCGAAGCCGGGGTCGGCATGCTGCGCGCGGGTGAGATCGCGCTTCTCGAAAACACCCGTTTCCACAAGGGCGAGGAAGCGAATGACCCGGCGCTGGTCGCGGCGATGGCGCGGCTGGGCGAGCTTTATGTGAACGATGCCTTTTCGGCGGCGCACCGCGCCCATGCCTCGACCGAGGGGCTGGCGCGCGCGCTGCCCGCCTTTGCCGGGCGGCAGATGGAGGCCGAACTGGCGGCGCTGCAAAAGGCGCTGGGCGCGCCCGAACATCCGGTCGCGGCCGTGGTCGGCGGGGCCAAGGTGTCGACCAAGCTTGATGTGCTCAACCATCTGGTCGCCCGTGTCGATCATCTGATCATCGGCGGCGGCATGGCCAACACCTTCCTCGCCGCGCGCGGGGTGAATGTCGGCAAGTCGCTGTGCGAACATGATCTGACCGGGACTGCCGAGGCGATCCTGGCCGCTGCCGACCGGGCGGGCTGCACCGTCCATCTGCCCTATGACGTGGTGGTCGCGACCGAGTTCCGCCCCAATCCGCCGACGCGCACCGTCAATGTGCACGAGGTGGCGGCCGACGAGATGATCCTCGACATCGGCCCGGCGGCGACCGAGGCGCTGGCCGATGTGCTCAAGACCTGCCGCACTCTGGTGTGGAACGGCCCGCTGGGCGCGTTCGAGACCGCGCCGTTCGACGTCGCGACCGTGTCGCTGGCGCGCACGGCGGCGGCGCTGACCGCCGAAGGGTCGCTGGTGTCGGTTGCGGGCGGCGGCGATACGGTGGCCGCGCTCAACCAGGCGGGCGTGGCGGATCAGTTCAGCTTCGTCTCGACCGCGGGCGGTGCATTCCTCGAATGGATGGAAGGCAAGGACCTGCCCGGCGTGCGCGCGCTCGCCGGTTAAGGCCGCCCGCGCCAGATCCGCTCCACATCCGAACCGCATATCCGCCCGCCTCTTGCCCGGCGGGCGGGCTTGCGTCAGACTTTCTGGACGGACGCCGGTGTCGGCGTCGATGGACGTTCGGGGGCACGGATGGCGGACGGGCAAGTGGTCATCATCACCGGGGCGTCGTCCGGCGTCGGGCTGTGGGCGGCGCGGGCGCTGGCGGAGCGTGGCTGGCAGGTCGTCATGGCCTGTCGCGATCTCGACCGCGCGGCGCGGGCAGCCGATGCGACGGGCATCGACCCGGAACGCCGGCGGCTGATGGCGCTCGACCTTGCCGATCTCGACGATGTGCGCCGCTTTGCTGCCGCGTTCGACGTGCCCGGCGCGCGGCTCGACGCGCTGGTGCTGAACGCCGCCGTCTATATGCCGCGCCTTGCCGCGCCGCTGCGCTCCGCCCAGGGCTATGAGCTGAGCGTTGCGACCAATTATCTCGGCCATTTCCTGCTCGCCCGGCTGCTGCTGCCGCTGCTTGGCCGCGCGCCGGCACCCCGCCTCGTCACCCTCGGCACGGTGACGGCGAACAGCGCGGAGTTTGGCGGGCGCATCCCGATCCCGGCACCCGCCGATCTGGGCGATCTGTCGGGGTTCGAGGCCGGGTTCCAGGCACCGGTCGCGATGATCGACGGCAAGCCGTTCCGGCCGGGCAAGGCCTATAAGGACTCAAAGCTGGCCTGCATGATCATGAGCCGCGAGTTTCATCGCCGCCATCACGCCGAAACCGGGATCGTGTTTTCAACCCTTTATCCCGGCTGCGTCGCCGACACGCCGCTGTTCCGCCATGCGCCGCCAGCGTTTCGCAGCATCTTTCCCTGGTTCCAGAAGAATGTGACCGGCGGCTATGTCGCCCAGCCTCTGGCCGGGGAGCGGGTGGCGGACGTGGTCGCCGATCCGGGCTTTGCCGCATCGGGCGTGCATTGGAGCTGGGGCAATCGCCAGGTCGCCGGCCGCGCCGCGTTCAGCCAGCCGCTCAGCGCGCGCGGGACCGACGAAGCGCGCAACCGGCGGCTGTGGGACCTGACCGAAAAACTGGTCGGGCTGGGCGCGCCGAAGCGGATCGAGATCACGGCCTGACCGGCGGCTCCGGGGCAGCCCCGGCGGGGGCTTCGCCCGCTGCCGGGGCCAGCCCATAGGGTGCGACCAGCGCCCAGATATGCGCCGGGATCATGTGCTTCATCCGCCGGGGTTTTTCGCGGCGCAAGTGCAGCACCGTCTCGATCGCCTTCATCTCCACCCGCGCCCGCGCAAACTCCAGCCCGCGCGGGCCGATGCGCGGCATCAGCCGGGCGACGATCGGGCGCACCCAGCCCGGCATCCGCCGGAGCGGCAGGCCGCCCGCCGCGCGCGCGACATTGGCGAGGAAGCCGCGCACCGCCCCGGCGCGCCGCCCGGCGCTTGTGAGCGGCGACAGCGTCAGTTCATCGCCCAGCAGCTCGATGAGCGCGAGGCCGCGGGCATTGCGCGCGATCAGCCATTGTTCGCCGGTGCCGCCCATATAGCCGACGGTCAGATCGGCCAGCGCATTGGTATAGTCGACACAGGTGCGGCAGGTGAGCGGGAAGAAATCGGGCGGCAGATCGGCAAGCGGCAGCATCAGGAACGGGATTTCGCGCCGTGTGCCGTCGGCAAAGCGCAGCTCGACATGATAATCGGCACGGAACTCCAGATAGGTGATCGTCTCCGGCCGGTCGGTCAGCAGCGCGAGAAAGGCGTGGAAGCGTTCGGTGGTCGTATTGTCCGAACAGGGCGTGCCGATGACGTCGATCCGTTCAAAGCCGAGCTTCGCCTCGATCGCGCGCAGCGCATGGACCTGGCAGGGAATGCCGATCACCGCGATCCGCCTGTGCCCGGCCGCCGCCGCCGGTTCGAGCAGCGCGAGCAGCGGGGCATAGCCCATGCGCATGCCCCTGACCCGCGCCATGCCTTCGGCGCGGGTGACGATCACCGGCTGCGGACGCCAGCTGTCGTCCGGATCCGGGGCCATGGTCAGCACGGCATCGACCGCGCCTGTTTCCAGCAGCCTTTCGCCGATGCGGGTCGTGATCCCCGTCCATTGCGCGCCGGGCAGCGGGGCGGCCAGCCGGGCGCGCGCCATGCGGACAAAGGGGCCGAAAAACAGCTCGTCCGGGCGGTCGGGATCGCGCGCCCGGCCATGGACGCGCGCCTCCATCGCCGCATAATCGGGGCGGATGAACTGGCAGGCGGTGCCGCACTGCGTCGCGTCGCGCATCCGCGACACGCCGCAATCGGTGCACAGGCCGCGCGCGGCGGCCGGCCCGATTGGCGGTACCCAGACCGGATCCTGTGGCCCCGTTGCCGTCATAGCCCCTCCCCCGGCCCGTTATCGGGCTGGGGCCAAGGCTGCCCGATCGGGGCAGGGGCGGCAAGCCCGTGTGCCATGTTGCGCGCTTTGGCTGTGCGGCGCGGCGCTGGAGCGTCCCGGGATGAACCGCCGGGGTGCGCGGCCGGCGTTGCCGGGGCGCGGATCGCCCGCTAACAGGCCGCCACAAGGACCATTGCCAGAAGGGGTGCGATGATGACGCCGACCGTGAAAGCGATTCTCGACAAATATGAATCCGACAATCCCGGGGTGAAGGCCAATCTGGCGCGCATCCTGATGCAGGGGCGGCTGGGCGGCACCGGCAAGCTGATCATCCTGCCGGTCGACCAGGGTTTCGAACATGGCCCGGCGCGTAGCTTTGCGGTCAACGAACCGGCCTATGACCCGCATTATCATTTCCAGCTGGCGGTCGATGCCGGCCTGTCGGCCTATGCCGCGCCGCTCGGCATGATCGAAGCCGGGGCGGACAGCTTTGCCGGCCAGATCCCGACCATCCTCAAGGTCAACTCGGCCAATAGCTGGGCCAATGCCAAGGATCAGGCGGTGACCGCGAGCGTCGATGACGCGCTGCGCCTCGGCTGTTCGGCGATCGGCTTCACCGTCTATCCGGGTTCGGACCATTTCTTTGAACTGGCTGAAGAAATCCGCGAAATGTCGCTGGAGGCCAAGTCCGTCGGCATCGCGACCGTGATCTGGTCCTACCCGCGCGGCGGCGACATTTCCAAGGATGGCGAACTGGCGCTCGACGTCGGTGCCTATGCCGCGCACATGGCCGCCCTGCTTGGCGCGCACATCATCAAGGTCAAGCTGCCGACCGACCATATCGAGCAGAAGGACGCCAAAAAGGCCTATGAGGGCGGTGACTGGTCGACCCAGGCCAAGCGCGTCGCCCATGTCGTCAAGTCGTGCTTCAACGGCCGCCGCATCGTCGTCTTCTCGGGCGGCGCAGCCAAGGGCGCCGACGCCGTCTATCAGGACGCGCGCGACATTCGCGACGGCGGCGGCAATGGCTCGATCATCGGCCGCAACACCTTCCAGCGCCCGCGCGACGAGGCGCTGGCGATGCTCGACCGGCTGGTCCGGATCTACAAGGGCGAAGAATAAGCCCGGGCAAGGGCGGGGCGCGGCATAAGGCGGGGCGGGGCTGGGGCCGTGTCCTGCCCCCTCGTTCCCGTCGCCGCTCCGGCTTGACGCCCGGCGGGGCGGGGCCAAGCAGCGCCGATGTCCGACGATCTGCTGCCCGAAACGCCCAATCCGGCCTTTGCCGAAATGTTCGCCCGCGACGATGCGCGCGGGCCGTGCCAGCTCTACCTGATCTCGCCGCTCGAAACCGGCGGCGATTTTCCCGACCGGCTGGCGCGCGCGCTTGCGGCCGCGCCGGTCGCGGCCTTCCAGTTCCGCGTCAAGGGGATCGACCAGCACAAGGCGGCGGCGCTCGCCGCGCCGCTCATCGACATCTGCCGCGCGCATGACACCGCGTTCATCGTCAACGACTCGGTCGCGCTCGCCAAAAGGCTGGGGGCGGACGGCGTGCATCTGGGGCAGGGCGACGGCGATGTGCGCGAGGCGCGGGCGGCACTCGGCCCGGCGGCACAGATCGGCGTGACCTGCCACAACAGCCGCCATCTGGCGATGGAAGCGGGAGAGGCCGGGGCCGATTATGTCGCGTTCGGAAGCTTTTACCCGACGACGACCAAGGCCGTGTCGCACCATGCCGATCCCGCTTTGCTCGGCTGGTGGGCGGCCTTGTTCGAGCTGCCTTCGGTCGCGATCGGCGGCATCACCGCCGACAATGCCAAGCCGCTGATTGACGCCGGGGCCGATTTCATCGCCGTGTCATCGGGCGTGTGGGCCGCGCCCGAGGGCGAGGCCGAGGCGGTGCGGCGCCTGACCGCGCTGTTCTGATTTTGCCGGTCTGACCGCATCGGTGCGGTCGTCCGGCTCTGGCCGTCCCGTTCCGGGCCGCGCGGGCCGGGGCTAGGGCGCGGCCCGCGCTTGCCCGCCGGGGCGACTGCGGCTAGAGGGCGCGCCGGCTCTTTTCTCATCAGCGAGACGGTTCATGAAGATCAGCGGCGTCGACATTCGCCCCGGCAACATCATCGAGTTCGAAGGCGGCCTGTGGCGGGCGGTGAAGATCCAGCACACCCAGCCCGGCAAGGGCGGTGCCTATATGCAGGTCGAAATGAAGAACCTGATCGACGGGCGCAAGACCAACAACCGTTTCCGCTCCGACGAGCGCGTCGAGCGCGTGCGGCTCGACACCAAGGATTTCCAGTTCCTGTTCCGCGACGGCGACCAGCTGACGTTCATGGACAAGGAAACCTATGAGCAGATCACCCTGTCGACCGACATGCTGGGTGACGAGGTCGCCTTCCTGCAGGACGGGATGGACGTGATCCTCGAACTGCACGAGGAAAAGCCGATTTCGGTGCAGCTGCCCGACACCATCGAGGCGACGATCGTCGAGGCCGATGCGGTGGTGAAGGGGCAGACCGCTTCGTCCAGCTACAAGCCCGCCGTGCTCGACAATGGCGTGCGCGTGATGGTGCCGCCGCACATTGCCAGCGGCACGCGCATCGTCGTTGATGTCTATGCGCGCGAATATGTGAAGCGCGCGGACTGAGCCGCGCCGCTTTTCCTGTGACACGATGGCCCGGCGCGCGTGCGCCGGGCGGAGATTGATGCAATGCCTTCCCATTCCGGCCTGCTGACAGTCATGGAACGCGCCGCCCGCAAGGCGGGGCCGCGCCTGCGCCGCGACTTCAACGAGGTCCAGCACCTGCAGGTGTCGCGGAAAGGCCCGGCCGATTTCGTGTCGATGGCCGACAAGCGGGCCGAGCAGACTTTGGTCGAGGAACTGCGCAAGGCGCGGCCCGACTGGGGCTTTCTGCTCGAGGAAGGCGGCACGATCGAGGGTGATCCGGCCAAGCCGCGCTGGATCATCGATCCGCTCGACGGCACGTCGAACTTCCTGCACGGCATCCCGCATTTCGCGATCTCGATCGCGGTGGAAGAGCCGTCGGGCGAGGTGACCTCGGGGCTGATCTACCAGCCGCTCACCGATGAAAGCTTCTGGGCCGAAAAGGGCCGGGGGGCGTGGCTGCAGGACCAGCGGCTGCGCGTGTCGTCACGCCGCAACCTCGACGAGGCGCTGGTTGCGACCGGCATCCCGTTCAAGGGGCATGGCGACATGGCGCAATGGGCGCGGATTTTCGGGCTTGTCGCGCCCGAGGTGGCGGGCATCCGCCGCTTCGGCTCCGCCGCGCTCGACCTCGCCTGGGTCGCGGCCGGCCGTTATGACGGGTTCTGGGAAGCGGGCCTTAATGACTGGGACGTCGCCGCCGGCATCCTGCTGGTGCGCGAAGCCGGCGGCTTCGTGACCGATTTCCGGGGCGGCGACCGCCCGCGCGAGCGCCGCGAGGTGCTGGCCGCGAACGACGCGCTCCAGTCCAAGCTGCACAAGCTGGTCGCGACCGCACTGCGCTGATCGCCGGTGCGGCCCGTTCAGCCGCCCGGCGTCCAGACATAATCGCCCCCACCTGCCGTGCCGCTTTCGGTCGCCTGCGCGTCGGGCGCGATCGTCAGGTGCAGCCGCCCGCCCTTGACCGCATAGCTGCGCACCCGCTCGAGATCGGCGGCCAGCCGGTCGAGATTGCCCGGCAGACAGCCGCGCATCGTTGCCGCGATCGGGCCGATCCCGATCGCCCCTGACGCCGCGCGGCCGTCCGTCGCCGTCCAGCGCCCGGTGCCGCGATTGCATGACAGCCGCGCGACCAGCCGTCCGCCCTGCTGAAAGCCGAGCTGGTAGATTTCGCCGTCTGCCGCGCGGATCGGCGCGCCGCCGCCCGCGGGCCGGTATTCGATAAGGGTCCAGGTCGGCCCGACCAACGACTGACCGGCCGCCGCCGGGGGCGGGGGGTGCCGTCCGCCCCGGTCGCGCCACAGGCGGACAGCAGCAGGGCAATCAGGACCGGTCTGCGCATCGCGGTGCCTCCGTCATTCATCTGCCGGCATCATGGCCGGAAATGCCCGGTTGTTCCCGGCTCAATCGTCTTTCCCGCCGACAAATCCCTGAAACCGGGCCATCAGCCCGGTCCACAGCTCAAGATCGTTGCGGAACAGCGCGCCGCTGATCGATGCCTGTTCGAGATTGATGTCATATTCGATGTTCACCTCGCCCTTGTCGTCCAGATAGGCGCGGCCGAAACGGTGGGTGCGGTTCCACTGGTTGATCCGCTCAAGGCTGATCTTGTCGGTCCAGCCGGCATAGAATTGGATCTCGCCGCAGCCGGTGCCATTGTCGCAGCCGAAAAAGAAGATCGAGAAGCGGGCCCCGCCCGAGGCGCTGTGGATCAGCGGGGCGCCGGTCGAATCCTTGGTCAGTTCCGCCTTGTAACCGGCGTCCTGCAATGCCTTCACCACCGATTGCGGGGTGGCCGAGACCGGGGCCGTTGTCTGGGCGCCCGCCCGGCTGTTCACCGGTCCGGGGACCGCAAGCGCGAGCGTGAGCGCGAGGCCGGCTATAATGGGTTGCATGAGGCTGTTCTCCCTGGTTGCGCCGGGCTGTGATCCTAAGCGCCGATCATTCATTCCAACAGCCTTTTCAATCCTTGCCATCGCCTGCGCCACCGGGTTTTTTCCGGAGCCGGGAAATGGTTGCGTCGGCCGCGTGAGCGGCCTAGATGGCCGCCCAAGTCCGCCGGGTGTGCCGGTTCGGGTGGCTTGTGAGTGGAGTTGAACATGGCGTCCGTCGCCGCCGGCTATCTGCCGATCCTGCTGTTCCTCGCCGTGGCGCTGATCCTGTCCTGCGCCTTCGTGTTCCTGCCGATGGCGGTGTCGCGGCTGACCGGCGCGCACAAGCCCTATCCCGAAAAGCTCAGCGAATATGAATGCGGCTTTCCCGCGTTCGAGGACAGCCGCAGCCAGTTCGACGTGCGTTTCTATCTGGTCGCGATCCTGTTCATCATCTTCGACCTCGAAGCCGCGTTCCTGTTTCCCTGGGCGGTGTCGCTGATGGGCACCGGCTGGGCCGCATGGTGCGCGATGATGATTTTCCTGGGCGAGCTGGTGCTCGGCTATGTCTATGCCTGGAAGAAGGGAGCCCTGGAATGGGAGTGACGCTCAGCCCCGCCGGACAGGCGGTTCCGCCCGCAGGGACTGCGCCAGATCAGGCGTTTTTCAACGATCTGAACAGCGAGCTGACCGACAAGGGCTTCCTTGTCACCTCGACCGAGGAGCTGTTCCAATGGGCGCGCACCGGGTCGCTGTGGTGGATGACCTTCGGCCTGGCCTGCTGCGCGGTCGAGATGATCCATGTGAACATGCCGCGCTATGATCTGGAGCGGTTCGGCGTCGCCCCGCGCGCCAGCCCGCGCCAGTCGGACGTGATGATCGTCGCCGGCACGCTGTGCAACAAGATGGCCCCGGCGCTGCGCCGCGTCTATGACCAGATGTCGGAGCCGCGCTACGTCATCTCGATGGGCAGCTGCGCCAATGGCGGCGGCTATTATCATTACAGCTATTCGGTGGTGCGCGGCTGCGACCGGATCGTGCCGGTCGACATCTATGTGCCCGGCTGTCCGCCGACTGCCGAGGCGCTGCTTTACGGCATCATGCAGCTGCAGCGGAAAATCCGCCGCGAAGGGACGATCGAGCGGTGACGATGCTTTCTCCCGCCCCGCGACAGGCGACGAATGACGGCGTGATCGCGGCGATCGCGCCGGTGCTGGGTGACCGGCTGCTGGACGCGGTCGAGCATGTGTTCGAGGTGACGCTGACCGTGCGCCGCGACGCCGTGGCCGATGTGCTGCGCACGCTGCGCGACGATTTCGGCTATCAGCAGCTGATGGAGATTGCCGGCGTCGACTATCCCGACCGGGCCGAACGGTTCGAGGTCGTCTATCACCTGCTGTCGCTGACCAAAAACCATCGCATCCGGGTGAAGCTGTCGACCGACGAGGCGACGCCGGTGCCGTCGGTCACCGATCTGTGGCCGGTCGCGGGCTGGCTGGAGCGCGAGGTCTATGACATGTACGGGGTGCTGTTCGACGGCAATCCCGACCTGCGCCGCATCCTGACCGATTACGGCTTTCGCGGCCACCCGCTGCGCAAGGATTTCCCGCTGACCGGCTATGTCGAGATGCGCTATTCCGAAGAGCATAAGCGCGTGATCTACGAGCCGGTGCGGCTGACGCAGGATTTCCGTGCGTTCGATTTCACCAGCCCCTGGGAAGGGGCGGATTATGTGCTGCCGGGTGACGAGAAGGCCGGCGGCCATGTGCCGGCGGCGCAGGGCGCGCCGACGCCGCTGACGGCCGATCAGATCGCCCGTGCGGGCACGGTCAATGTCTCGGGCGGCGCGGCTGCGGCGGGCGCGCCGGCGGCGAAGAATGGCGATCAGCCGGAGGGCAAGAATGGCTGAGGCGATCAGCGATCTCCAGATGTCGGACGCGGCCGCGACGCCCGCCGGCGATGTCGAGATCCAGAATTACACGATCAACTTCGGGCCGCAGCATCCGGCCGCGCACGGCGTGCTGCGCCTTGTGCTCGAGCTCGATGGCGAGATTGTCGAGCGCGTCGATCCGCATGTCGGGCTGCTGCACCGCGGCACCGAAAAGCTGATCGAGACGCGCACCTATCTGCAGTCGGTGCCCTATTTCGACCGGCTCGATTACGCATCGCCGATGGCGCAGGAATATTCCTATGTGCTGGCGATCGAAAAGCTGCTGAACGTCGAAGTGCCGCTGCGCGCGCAATATCTGCGCGTGTTCTGGGCAGAGCTGACGCGCATCAAGAACCATCTGCTCAATCTGGGCAGCCATGTCATGGACGTGGGCGCGATGACGCCCAATCTGTGGCTGTTCGAGCTGCGCGAAGACTGCATGAACTTTTACGAGCGGGTGTCGGGCGCGCGCATGCACGCCGCCTATTTCCGCCCGGGCGGCGTCCATCAGGATGCCCCGGTCAAGCTGCTCGCCGACATTGCCGACTGGCTCGACACGCGCCTGCCGCGCCTGTTCGAGGACGCGATGAGCCTGGTGGTCGACAACCGCATCTTCAAGCAGCGCAATGTCGATATCGCGACGGTCAGCAAGGACGACGCGGTGCGCTGGGGCTTTTCCGGGCCGATGATCCGCGGGTCGGGCATCCCCTGGGATCTGCGCAAGTCGCAGCCCTATGACGTTTATGACCGGATGCAGTTCGACGTGCCGGTCGGCACGCGCGGCGACTGCTATGACCGGTTCATGGTGCGCGTCGAGGAAGTGCGCCAGTCCGCCCGGATCATGAAGCAGTGCCTGTCGGAAATGCCCGAGGGGCCGGTGCTGAGCCTCGACCGCAAGGTCGCGCCGCCCAAGCGCGGCGAGATGAAGCGGTCGATGGAAGCGCTCATCCATCACTTCAAGCTCTACACCGAAGGCTTTCATGTGCCGGCCGGCGAGGTCTATGTCGCCACCGAAAGCCCCAAGGGCGAGCTGGGTGTCTATCTGGTGTCCGACGGCACCAACAAGCCGTGGCGGTGCAAGATCCGGCCGACGGCGTTCAGCCACCTCCAGGCGATGGACATGATGTGCAAGGGCCACATGCTGGCCGACGTCACCGCCATTCTGGGGGCCATCGACATCGTGTTCGGGGAGTGTGATCGGTAATGGCGGGTGCAGTGCAGATCCCCGACGAAGCCGAAGTGCGCGCGCGCTGGGGCGCGTTTGCCTGGACGGCCGAGAATGAGGCGAAGGCGCGCGAGATCATCGCCCGCTATCCGGCCGGGCGGCAGCATTCGGCGGTGATGCCGCTGCTCGACCTGGCCCAGCGTCAGGTCGGGGCGGAAACGCAGACCCAGGGCTGGCTGCCGGTGCCGGTGATCGAATATGTCGCCGCGCAGATCGAGATGCCGTTCATCCGCGCCTATGAGGTCGCGACCTTCTACACCATGTACAATCTGGCGCCCGTCGGCCGCTATCATGTGCAGGTGTGCGGGACGACGCCGTGCATGCTGCGCGGGTCCGACGATGTGATGGCGGCGTGCAAGTCCAAGGGGCTGGCCAAGGGGCAGACGACGCCCGACGGGCTGTTCACGCTGACCGAGGTCGAATGCATGGGCAATTGCGCGTCCGCGCCGATGGTCCAGATCAATGACGACAATTACGAGGATCTGGATTTCGACCGCACGGTCGCCATCCTCGATGCACTGGCGCGCGGCGAGACGCCCAAGACCGGCACGCAGGAGCCGGGGCGGCACACGGTCGAACCGCTGGGCGGGCCGACCACGCTGACCGCGATGGTCGACGCCAACCATGATTATCGCGGAGAGTGGCAGTGAGCCGGACGGCCAGGGCCGGCGTTCCGGTCATCGGCATCATCTTTCTGGCGCTGGCGATCCTCAAGTTCCTGAACGGGGACGGCTGGGTCGTCTGGGCGCTGCTGGCGTTTTTGTTCGGCGGTTTCGGGGTGTTCAGCCTCGGCCGGTCGGGAGGGAACAAGTCGTGAGCCTTGCTGACAAGGACCGGATCTTCACCAATCTCTACGGCTATCAGTCGTGGCGCATCGACGCCGCGATGAAGCGTGGCGACTGGGACAATACCAAGGCGCTGATGGCGCGCGGCCAGGACCAGATCATCGAGGATGTGAAGGCCTCGGGCCTGCGCGGGCGCGGCGGGGCGGGCTTCCCGACGGGGATGAAGTGGAGCTTCATGCCCAAGGAGCCGAAGCCCGGCAAACCGAGCTTCCTCGTCATCAACGCCGACGAGTCCGAACCCGGCAGCTGCAAGGACCGCGAGATCATCCGCCACGACCCGCACAAGCTGGTCGAAGGCGCGCTGATCGCCGGCTATGCGATGCGCGCGCGGGCGGCCTATATCTATATTCGCGGCGAATATATCCGCGAGGCCGAGACGCTGTTTGCCGCCGTGGCCGAGGCCTATGACAAGGGCTTTCTGGGCAAGAATGCCTGCGGCTCGGGTTATGATTTCGACGTCTTCGTCCACCGCGGCGCGGGCGCTTATATCTGCGGCGAAGAAACCGCGATGATCGAGAGCCTGGAGGGCAAGAAGGGCCAGCCGCGGCTGAAGCCGCCCTTCCCGGCGGGCGCGGGTCTGTATGGCTGCCCGACCACGGTCAACAATGTCGAATCGATCGCCGTGGTGCCGACGATCCTGCGGCGCGGCCCGGCCTGGTTCGCCAGCTTCGGCCGGCCCAAGAACGAAGGCACCAAGCTGTTCCAGATCTCGGGCCATGTGAACAAGCCGTGCGTCGTCGAAGAGGCGATGTCGATCCCGTTCCGCGAGCTGATCGAGCGCCATTGCGGCGGCATCCGGGGCGGCTGGGACAATCTGCTCGCGGTCATTCCGGGCGGGTCGTCGGTGCCCGTCGTGCCGGCGGCGCAGATCATGGACTGCCCGATGGATTTCGACGCGCTCAAGGACCTGAAATCGGGCCTGGGCACCGCCGCCATCATCGTCATGGACAAGTCGACCGACATTGTCCGCGCGATCAGCAGGCTCAGCTATTTCTACAAGCATGAAAGCTGCGGCCAGTGCACGCCGTGCCGCGAGGGCACGGGCTGGATGTGGCGGATGATGGAGCGCCTGCGCACCGGTGACGCCGAAATCGGCGAGATCGACATGCTCGAAGAGGTGACCCGTCAGGTCGAAGGTCACACCATCTGCGCGCTGGGCGATGCCGCGGCGTGGCCGATCCAGGGCCTGATCCGGCATTTCCGCCCCGAAATCGAACGCCGCATCACCGAGCGCCGCGCCGGTGCGCTGCCGATCGCGGCGGAATGAGGATGGCGGCGATGCGCCTTGCCCTGGTGCCGCTGTGGCTGGCCGCGTTCGTGCCGGCCGCCGCGCCTGCCGCGACGCCGGCTGCCGTAGCGGCGGCCGTCGATCTGGGCCGCTGCGTGGCCAAGGCCGATCGCAGTGCCGCGCTTGACCTGATGCGGACGCTGCCGCTGGGCGACGAGCCGGTCGATCCGGCGGCGCTGGCGCTGGGCCGGGGCGGGGCCTGTGCAACGGGTGTCACCGGGCCGGTGTCGGCGATTCTGGTGCGTGGCGGCGTGGCGGACGACATGTTCGCGCGCGATTTCGTCGAGTTCGGCGTGCAGCCGCGCCGCGTGATCGCCGATCTCGCGCGCATCGACCTGCCGACCGCGCTCGGGCCGGGCGGTGAGGGCGCGTCGGCCGATGTGCGCGCGCTGTATCTGGTCGCCGAATGTGTCGCGCGCTCCAGCCCGACGCGCGCCGAACAGCTGATGAAGACCGCGCCGGGAAGCAGCGGGGAAATGCGGGTGATGGAAGCGCTGACGCCGCTGATGCAGGCCTGCCACCGCACGGCAGCGCCGATCGCCTTCGGGCGCGGGGCGATGCGCGCGGCGATCACCCAGGCTGCCTATCATGTGTCGGCCCGTTACTGGGCCGGGGAAATGACCTTGGCGGGTCAGGCGCAAGGACGCTGAGGACGAGAAATGCCCAAAGTCACTGTTGACGGTATCGAGGTCGAGGTCCCGCAGGGGGCGACCGTGCTCCAGGCCTGCGAGGCCGCGGGCAAGGAGATTCCGCGCTTCTGCTATCATGAGCGGCTGGCGATCGCCGGCAATTGCCGGATGTGCCTGGTCGAGGTGAAGCCGGGGCCGCCCAAGCCGCAGGCGAGCTGCGCGCTGCCGGCGTCGGACGGGCAGGAGATCCGCACCGACAGCGCGATGGTCAAGAAGGCGCGCGAGGGGGTGATGGAGTTTCTGCTCATCAACCACCCGCTCGATTGCCCGATCTGCGACCAGGGCGGTGAATGCGACCTGCAGGATCAGTCGGTCGCCTATGGCCGTGGTTCCAGCCGCTTTGCCGAGAACAAGCGGGCCGTGACCGACAAATATATGGGCCCGATCATCAAGACCTCGATGAACCGGTGCATCCAGTGCACGCGCTGCGTGCGCTTTGCCGAACAGGTCGCGGGCGTCGAGGAAATCGGCGCGATCGGCCGCGGCGAAAACATGCAGATCACGACCTATCTGGAAAAGACGCTGACCAGCGAACTGGCCGGCAACGTCGCCGATCTGTGCCCGGTGGGCGCGCTGCTGCAGCGCCCCTACAGCTTCGAGGCGCGGCCCTGGGAGCTCAAAAAGACCCCGTCGATCGACGTGCATGACGCGGTCGGCTCGGCGATCCGCCTCGACAGCCGGGGCCGTCAGGTGATGCGCGTGCTGCCGCGCATCAACGAGGACGTGAACGAGGAATGGCTGTCGGACAAGTCGCGCCACGCGATTGACGGCATGGTCCGCCGCCGGCTCGACCGGCCGTTCGTGCGGGTCGATGGCAAGCTGGTTCCGGCGACCTGGCAGCAGGCCTTTGCCGCGGTCGCGGCGCGCGCCGGCGGCCGGATGGCCGCGATTGCCGGCGATCTTGTCGACTGCGAGACCATGTATGCGGCCAAGGCGCTGCTCGCCGCCTTCGGCTCGGATCTGCTCGAGGGTCGCCAGACCGGCATGGATTATGACGTGTCGAACCTGGCGGCGGTCAACTTCAACTCGACGATCGCCGGGATCGAGGAGGCCGATGTCATCCTGCTCGTCGGCACCGATGTCCGCCGCGAGGCACCTTTGGTCAACACCCGCATCCGCAAGGCGGTGCGGCGCGGCGCGCGGGTGTTCGCGGTCGGCCCGGAAACCGATCTGACCTACCGCGTCGACTGGCTGGGCAATGATCTGGCCGTGCTCGGCGCGCTGCCGGCGCATGTCACCGACGCCTTTGCCGCTGCCGCGCGCCCTGCGCTGATCCTGGGCGGCGGCGCGCTCAAGGCCGGGGCGCTCGGCGCCGGGCTGGCGCTGGTCGGTCCGCTCGGGCTGATCCGCGACGGCTGGAACGGGTTCAACGTGCTGCACATGGCGGCGGCGCGCATGGGCTCGCTGATGCTGGGCTATGCGCAGAAGGGCGGCATCGCCGATATCGCGGCGGCCAATCCCGACATCGTCTTCCTGCTGGGCGCGGACGAGGTGGATTTCACCCGCTTCGCCGCCAGCCTCAAGGTCTATGTCGGCCATCATGGCGATCGCGGCGCGCATCATGCCGATGTCATCCTGCCGGCGGCCTCCTATGTCGAGAAGAGCGGCACCTATGTGAACCTTGAAGGGCGGGTGCAGCGCGGCGAACAGGCCGTGTTCGCCCCCGGCGAGGCGCGCGAGGACTGGAAGATCTTCCGCGCTTTGTCCGACGTGCTCGGCAAGCCGCTGCCGTTCGACACGCTGGGCGCGCTGCGCGCGGCGATGGTCGCCGAAGTGCCGGCGCTGGGCCGTGAGGGCGAACTTGCCGCGTTCGACTGGGCACCGCCGGCGCTTGCCGCGACGGCCGCCGGGCCGGTCGCCTATCCGATTTCCGATTTTTACCTGACCAACGCGATCTGCCGCGCCAGCCCGACCATGCAGCGCTGCTCGGCCGAGATCGTGAAGGGTGAGGTTCTTGCCGAGGCCGCCGAATGACCGCCTATTTCTCGACCCTGCTCGGCCCCGAGGGCGGCTGGTTCGTCGCCACGCTGATCGCCATCCTGCTCATCGCCTTTCCGGTGATGCTGGCGGTCGCGATCGTCATCTATTTCGACCGCAAGATCTGGGCGGCGATGGCGCTGCGGCGCGGGCCGAACGTCGTCGGTCCCTTCGGCATTCTTCAGAGCTTTGCCGACGGGATCAAGGTGTTCCTGCAGGAAACGATCATCCCGTCTTCGGCCAACAAGGGCCTGTTCCTGCTGGCGCCGATCATCACCTTCACCGTCGCGCTGATTGCCTGGGCGGTCATTCCGTTCGGGCCGGAAATGGTGCTGGCCGACATCAATGTCGGGCTGCTCTACATCCTCGCGGCGTCGTCGCTCGGCGTCTATGGGGTGATCATCGCCGGCTGGTCGTCCAACTCCAAATATCCCTTCTATTCGGCGCTGCGCGCGGCCGCGCAGATGGTGTCGTATGAAGTGTCGATCGGCTTTGTGCTGATCTCGGTCGTGCTGTGGGCCGGCAGCTTCCACCTGGGCACGATCATCGATGCGCAGAAGGGGCTTTACGGGTTCCTCAACGGCTTCGGCTTCAACCCGCTGCTGTTCCCGATGTGGGTGGTGTTCCTGATTTCGGCGATGGCAGAGACGGCGCGCGCCCCGTTCGACCTGACCGAGGCGGAGTCCGAGCTGGTCGCCGGTTACCAGACCGAATATTCATCGATGGCGTTCGCGCTCTTCTGGCTTGGCGAATATGCCAATGTGCTGCTGATGTGCGCGCTCAACGCCGTCCTGTTCTGGGGTGGCTGGCTGCCGCCGGTCGACTGGGCGCCGCTTTATGCGGTTCCCGGCCTGGTGTGGCTGATCCTCAAGATCCTCGTCTTCTTCTTCATCTTCAGCTGGGTGAAGGCGACGGTCCCGCGCTACCGGTATGACCAGCTGATGCGGCTGGGCTGGAAGATCTTCCTGCCGCTGTCGCTGCTGTGGGTGTTCCTGGTGTCCGGTTTCCTGATGCTGACGCGGTACGGAGTTCAAGCATGAGCGTCGCACATTTCATCAAGTCCTTCACCCTGTGGGAATTTGTGAAGGCGCATGCCCTGACCTTGAAGTATTTCTTCAAGCCCAAGGCGACGATCAATTACCCCTATGAGCGCAATCCGCTCAGCCCGCGCTTCCGCGGCGAACATGCGCTGCGCCGCTATCCCAATGGCGAGGAACGCTGCATCGCGTGCAAGCTGTGCGAGGCGGTGTGCCCGGCCTATGCGATCACCATCGAGTCCGAACCGCGCGAGGACGGCAGCCGCCGCACCACGCGCTACGACATCGACATGACCAAGTGCATCTATTGCGGCCTGTGCCAGGAAGCCTGCCCGGTCGATGCGATTGTCGAGGGCCCGAACCTGGAGTTCGCGACCGAAACGCGCGAGGAGCTGATCTATTCCAAGCAGAAGCTGCTCGAAAATGGCGACCGGTGGGAAAGCGCGATCGCCGTCAACCTTGCCGCCGATGCGCCCTATCGCTAAGCGGCGCCCGACACTGACTCCGCCCGTCCGGTCGTGCCGGGCAGGCATTGAAGCGTAACCACCGGATCCCGGCCCGGCGCCGGGATCCCCGCCACAGCAAACGCCAAAGCAAACAGGGTTTCGTCTTGATCCAGACCATCGCCTTTTACCTGTTCGCCAGCCTGGTGGTCGCGGCGGCGACGCTCACCATCACGGCGCGCAACCCGGTCCACAGCGTGCTGTGGCTGATCCTCGCCTTTTTCAACGCGGCGGGGCTGATGCTGCTGCTGGGCGCCGAGTTCATCGCGATGCTGCTCGTCATCGTCTATGTCGGCGCGGTCGCGGTGCTGTTCCTGTTCGTCGTGATGATGCTCGACATCGATTTCGCCGAACTGCGCGCGGGCTTCACCCGGTATCTGGGGGTCGGGCTGCTGCTGTCGGTCGTGCTGGCGGCGGAGATCATCTTCGCGGTGGCGGCATGGAATGCCGGGGCGGTGGATCTGGCCGGGCGCGCTGCGCCGACGCCGGTTGACATGCCCAACATCCAGGCGGTCGGGCAGCTGCTCTACACCCGCTATCTCTACATTTTCGAGGCCGCCGGCCTTGTCCTTCTGGTGGCGATGATCGGCGCGATCGTGCTCACCCACCGTGCGCGCAAGGATTTCCGCGCGCAGCGGCCGGACCAGCAGATCCGCCGCCGGCCGGAGGATGCGGTCCGGATGGTCGATCAGCCGGTCGGGGAGGGCGTGACGCTGTGATCGGGCTTCAGCATTATCTGGTCGTCTCGGCGATCCTGTTCGTGCTCGGCGTGCTGGGCATCTTCCTCAACCGCAAGAACGTCATCGTGATCCTGATGGCGATCGAACTGATCCTTCTGGGCGTGAACATCAACCTTGTCGCCTTCAGCGCCTATCTGGGCGATCTGGTCGGCCAGGTGTTCGCCATGTTCGTGCTCACGGTCGCTGCCGGCGAGGCGGCGATCGGGCTTGCCATTCTCGTCATCTATTTCCGCAACCGCGGCACGATCGCGGTCGATGACGCCAACAGGATGAAGGGATGATCCAGCTCATCGTATTCCTGCCGCTGCTGGCGGCGCTGGTTGCCGGGCTCGGCAACCGGATGATCGGCAACACCGTCGCCAAGGCGGTGACGACCGGCGCGCTGTTCGTGTCGTGCGGCCTGTCCTGGCCGGTGTTCCTGGGCTTTCTCGGCGGCGACGCCGATGCGATGGTCGTGCCGGTGCTCAGCTGGATCCGTTCGGACAGCTTCAACGTCATGTGGTCGCTCCGGGTGGACACGCTGACGGCGGTGATGCTGGTCGTCATCACCTCGGTCTCGGCGCTCGTCCATCTCTACAGCTGGGGCTATATGGCGGAGGACGACAGCCAGCCGCGCTTCTTCGCCTATCTGTCGCTGTTCACTTTCGCGATGCTGATGCTCGTGACCGCCGACAATCTGGTGCAGATGTTCTTCGGCTGGGAAGGCGTGGGTCTCGCCTCCTACCTGCTGATCGGGTTCTGGTATTACAAGCCGTCGGCCAATGCCGCCGCGATCAAGGCGTTCGTCGTCAACCGCGTCGGCGATTTCGGCTTCATGCTCGGCATTTTCGGCACCTTCCTGGTGTTCGGCACGGTGTCGATCCCCGAAATCCTCGAAATGGCGCCGGCGATGGCCGGATCGACGGTCGGCTTCCTTGGCGACAGCGTCGATACGATGACGCTGATCTGCCTGCTGCTGTTCCTGGGCGCGATGGGCAAGTCTGCCCAGCTTGGCCTGCACACCTGGCTGCCCGATGCGATGGAAGGGCCGACCCCGGTGTCGGCGCTGATCCATGCCGCGACGATGGTGACCGCGGGCGTGTTCATGGTCTGCCGCCTGTCGCCGCTGTTCGAGCAGAGCGATGTCGCGATGACCGTGGTGACCGTGGTCGGCGCGGCGACGGCGCTGTTTGCCGCGACCGTCGGCACGACGCAGACCGACATCAAGCGCGTGATCGCCTATTCGACCTGTTCGCAGCTCGGCTATATGTTCTTCGCCGCCGGCGTCGGGGCGTATGGCGCGGCGATGTTCCATCTGTTCACCCACGCCTTTTTCAAGGCTTTGCTGTTCCTGGGCGCGGGCTCGGTCATTCATGCGATGCACCATGAACAGGATATGCGCTTTTACGGCGGCCTGCGCCGGCACATTCCGCTGACCTTCTGGGCGATGATGCTCGGCACGCTGGCGATCACCGGCGTCGGCGTGATGGGCGTGTTCGGCTTTGCCGGCTTCTATTCGAAGGACGCGATCCTCGAAGCCGCCTTTGCGAGCGGCACCGAGGCCGGGCGCGTCGCCTTTGCGATCGGCGTGTTCGCGGCGCTGCTCACCAGCTTCTATTCGTGGCGGCTGGTGTTCCTGACCTTTTTCGGCACGCCCCGCTGGGCGGCGTCGGAGCATATCCAGCATGCCGTGCATGGCGATCACGGGCATGACGCGCATGGCCATGACGCGCACGGGCATGATGGGCACGCCCATGACGATCATGGTCGACATCATGTTGACGCTGCTCATGGCGATCATCACGACGATGCGGCCACCGGGACGGCGGGCTATCACCCGCATGAAAGCCCGCTGGTCATGCTGATCCCGCTTGTCATCCTGTCGCTGGGGGCGGTGTTTGCGGGCTTTGTGTTCCACCACAGCTTCCTGGAAGCGGAGCCGGGTGCGGCATTCTGGCGCGGCAGCCTGGTGTTCGACACCCATCTGATGCACGCGATGCACGAGGTGCCGCTGTGGGTGAAGCTGTCGGCGACGGCGGCGATGCTGGCGGGGCTGGTGTTCGCGCTCTGGGCCTATGTCTGGGATACCAGCGTGCCCGCGCGCTTCACCGCGACGTTCCGCGGCATGTATGCCTTCTTCCTCAACAAATGGTATTTCGACGAACTCTATAATCTGGTGTTCGTCCGGTCGTCGCAGCTCCTTGGCCGCTTCTTCTGGAAGCGCGGGGATGAAGGCACGATCGACCGCTTCGGGCCGAACGGGCTCGCTGCGCTCGTCGCCGGCGCGGGCCGGGTCAGCCAGCGGGTTCAGTCCGGCTATGTCTATACCTATGCGTTCGTGATGCTGATCGGCCTCGCCGGCGCTGCGACCTGGGCGATCGCGGGGTGATTGAGAAGTGAACCAGTTCGATTTTCCCATCCTGTCGCTGATGCTCGCGGTTCCGGCCGCGGCGGCGATCGCATGTCTTTATCTGGGCGCGGCGGGTGCCCGCTGGCTGGCGCTGGCCGCCACGCTCATCGATTTCGCGCTTGGCGTCGCGCTCTGGATCGGCTTCGATCAGGGGCCGGGCGCGCCGCAATGGCAGTATCAGGAACATCTGCCGCTGTTCGGCCGCTTCGCCTGGTCGCTGGGCATCGACGGCATCGCGCTGATGCTGATCATGCTGTCGGTGTTCCTGATGCCGATCTGCATCCTCGCCAGCTGGGAATCGGTCACGCGCCGGGTCAGCGAATATATGGCGGCGTTCCTGTTCGTCGAAGTGCTGATGATCGGCACCTTCGCGGCGCAGGACATGTTCCTGTTCTACATCTTCTTCGAAGCCGGCCTCATTCCGATGTATCTGATCATCGGCATCTGGGGCGGGGCGCGGCGCATCTACGCCAGCTATAAATTCTTCCTCTATACGCTGCTCGGCTCTGTGCTGATGCTGATCGCGATGCTGTGGATGTCGCAGCAGGCGGGCACGTCGGACATCCCGACCCTGCTCAACCATGATTTCCCGATCGAGGCGCAGACCTGGCTGTGGTTCGCCTTCTTCGCGTCGTTCGCGGTCAAGGTGCCGATGTGGCCGGTGCACACCTGGCTGCCCGACGCCCATGTCGAGGCGCCGACCGCCGGCTCGGTGATCCTGGCGGGCGTGCTGCTCAAGCTTGGCGGCTATGGCTTCATCCGCTTCTCGCTGCCGATGTTCCCCGAAGCCTCGGGGGCGCTGGTCGGGCTGGTGCTCGCTTTGTCCGGGGTGGCGGTGGTCTACACCTCGCTCGTCGCGCTGGTGCAGGCCGACATGAAGAAGCTGATCGCCTATTCCTCGGTCGCGCACATGGCGATCGTGACCATCGGCCTGTTCGCGTTCAACCGCCAGGGGCTTGAGGGCGCGATGATCGTGATGCTCAGCCACGGTCTGGTGTCGGGCGCGCTGTTCCTGTGTGTCGGCGTCATCTATGACCGGCTGCACACCCGCGAGATCGCGCGCTATGGCGGGCTGGCGAACAACATGCCGCGTTACGCGCTGTTCTTCCTGCTGTTCACCATGGCCTCGATCGGCCTGCCGGGGACGAGCGGCTTTGTCGGCGAGTTCCTGTCGCTGATGGGCGCATGGCAGGTGAGCACGGTGGCGACGGCGGTCTGCACGACCGGCATCATCCTGGGCGCTGCCTATGCGCTCTATCTCTACCGCCGGGTCGTGTTCGGCGTCGCGCCGAGCGAAGAAGTGGCGTCGCTGCCCGACCTCAACGCCCGCGAGCTGGGTAGCCTCGCCGCGATCGGCGCGGTCGTCCTGTGGATGGGCGTTTATCCTGAAAGTTTCCTCGCGCCGATGCGGGCGGATATCGGCGCGCTCGTCGCGCGGGTCGACCGCGCGCGTCCGACCTATGAACCGCGCTGGGTCGCGGGCAAGCCGGCAGCGGCTGCGCATGGCGAAAGCCATGGCGCCGAAGCTGCCGCGCACGGAGTTGGCCATTAATGACTGAAAGCCTGTTCATCACCCTGCCGGAGATCATCCTGTCGTTGGGCGCGCTGGCGCTGCTGATGATCGCGGCCTTTGCCGGCGACGCGCGCACGCGGCTGATCGGCTGGCTGGCGGTGGCGCTGCTCGTCGCCGCTCTGGTCGCGGCGCTCAATCCGGGCGGCGACGCGTTTGACGGGCTTTACCGGGCCGATGCCTTTTCGGCTTTTGCCAAGGCGCTGATTTTCGGCGGCGCGGCGGTTTCGGTCATCCTCGCCCCCGATTTCTTCGCCCGGCGCGGCGGCGAACTGCGCGCCGAATATCCGATCCTGATTGTGCTGTCGGCGATCGGCATGGGCATGATGGTGTCGGCGGCGGATCTGCTCACCCTCTATGTCGGCCTCGAACTGCAGAGCCTGGCAGCCTATGTGCTGGCGAGCTTCATGCGCCGCGACGCGCGCTCGGCCGAAGCGGGACTCAAATATTTCGTCCTCGGCGCGCTTGCCTCGGGCATCCTGCTTTACGGCATTGCGCTGCTCTACGGCTTTTCGGGCACGACCCAGTTTGACGGGCTGGCGCGCGCGTTCGGCGCAGGGCCGCTGTCGCTCGGCCTGACCTTCGGGCTGGTGTTCGCGCTGGCCGGGCTGGCGTTCAAGATCAGCGCGGTGCCGTTCCACATGTGGACGCCCGACGTCTATGAAGGCGCGCCGACGCCGGTCACCGCCTTCTTTGCCTCGGCCCCCAAGGTCGCGGCGATGGGGCTGCTCATCCGCCTGTCGGTTGAGGCGATGGGCCCGGCCTATGAGGCGTGGCGGCAGATCATCATCTTCTCCGCGCTCGCCTCGATCGTGCTGGGCGGCGTCGCGGCGATCGGCCAGACCAACATCAAGCGGCTGCTTGCCTATTCGTCGATCAACAATATCGGCTTTGCGCTGATCGGGCTGGCGGCGGTCCAGCCCGGCCGGCCCGAAGGGGTCGCTGCGGTGATGACCTATATGGCGATCTATATCGTCATGACGATCGGCGCGTTCCTCGTCGTGCTGCAGATGCGCGACGCCGAGGGCAACCAGCTGGAGACGATCGCCAGCCTGTCGGGCATGTCGCGCACCAGCCCGGCGCTGGCCGCGGCGATGATGCTGTTCATGTTCTCGCTCGCCGGCATTCCGCCGCTGCTCGGCTTCTGGTCGAAGTTCGTGGTGTTCGACGCGGCGGTCGCGGCCGGGCTGTGGCCGCTCGCCGCCATCGGCATCGCCTTTTCGGTGATCGGTGCCTATTATTATCTGAAGATCGTCAAGACGATGTATTTTGACGAGCCTGCCCCTGCGTTCGCGCCGATGACCAACCGGATCGAAGGCGCGCTGATCCTGGCCGGTGCGGCGGCGATCTCGCCGCTCGGCTATCTGCTGATCCCGTCGCTTGGCCTTGCCAGCATGACGGCGGCTAAGGCGCTGTTCTGATCACGCTGCGCACGGTCGAGGTCACGGCCTCGACCAATGCCGACATGATCCTGCGCGCGGGTGCCGGCGCGCCCGAGGGCGAATGGCTGCGCGCCATCAGCCAGACCGCCGGGCGCGGCCGGCTGGGGCGCGACTGGGTGTCGCCGCCCGGCAACCTCTATGCCAGCACGCTGGTGCGGCTGCGCGCCGATGATCCATTGCCCGCCACGCTGGCGCTGGTCGCGGCGGTGGCGCTGGACGAGGTGCTGCGCGGCTGGGGCGCCCGGCCGGTGATCAAATGGCCGAACGACCTGCTGCTCGACGGCGCGAAGCTGTCGGGCATTTTGCTCGAACGCAGCGGGGATGCGGTCATCATCGGTATCGGCGTCAATCTTGCGCATCATCCCGAGGGTCTTGGCCGTGCGGTGACCAGCCTGGCGGCCGCAGGGCTGGGCGCGCCCGATCCGGCGCTATTCCTTGCCGATCTGGCCGAGGCCTTTGCCCGCTGGCTCGGCTGCTGGCGCGCCGATCTGGCGGCGATCACACGGCGCTGGCGCGAGGCCGCCCATCCGCCCGGCACCGCGCTCAGCGTGCGCCTGCCGGGCGCGCCGGCGATTGACGGGCTGTTCGACGGGCTCGAAAGCGATGGCGCGCTGCGCCTGCGTCTGGCATCGGGCGAAACAAGGATCGTCCATGCGGGCGACGTGTTCATGATCTGACGGCGGGGGAGAGTGTGCCGATGCTGCTCGCGATCGATGCGGGGAACACCAATGTCGTTGTCGCCCTGGTCGATCAGGGCGACATCCGGGCGCGCTGGCGCATCGCCACCGATCCGCGCCGGACGGCGGACGAATATGCGGTGTGGCTGACCCAGCTGCTGACGCTCGAAGGGCTGGCGCGCAGCGACATCGACGCGGTGATCGTGGCGACCGTCGTGCCGCGCGCACTGCACAATCTGCAGGTGCTGGCGAGCAAATATTTCGGCGTCGAGGCGCTGATCGCCGGGCGCGCGCCGGTCGACTGGGGGATCGAGTTGGACGTGGTCGAGCCGGCGAGCGTCGGCGCGGACCGCGTGGTCAACGCCATCGCCGCCCATGCGCGCTATCCCGGTGACCTGATCGTCATCGATTTCGGCACCGCGACGACGTTCGACATCGTCGATTACACCGGTGCCTATAAGGGCGGTATCATCGCGCCGGGCCTCAACCTGTCCCTCGACGCGCTGGTCGGCGCGACCGCCAAGCTGCCGCGCATCGCGATCCGCGCGCCCGAGGATGGCAGCGTGATCGGCCGCACGACCGAGGCGCAGATGCTGATCGGCATCTACACCGGCTATCTGGCGATGATCGAAGGGCTGATCGCCCGGCTGAAAAAGCAGGTCGGCCGCCCGGTCAGGGTGATCGCGACCGGCGGGCTGGCGGCGCTGTTCCAGGATCATGACCATCTGTTCGACGCGGTCGAGCCCGATCTGACGATTCAGGGGCTGGCGATGCTGCACGCCCGCGCCCATAATGGCTGACCGCGCGCCGACCCCCGGCCGCGCGCCCCCGCACACTGGATTTGCATGACCCCCGGCAACGAACTTCTTTTCCTCGCGCTTGGCGGCTCGGGCGAAATCGGCATGAACGTCAATCTCTACGGCACCCAGGGCAAATGGGTGATGGTGGATTGCGGCATCACCTTCGCCGATCCCGGCTATCCCGGCATCGATGTGATCCTGCCCGATCTGGCGTTCATCGAGGAACGGCTGGGCGATCTGCTCGGCATCGTGCTCACCCATGGCCATGAGGATCATATCGGCGCGCTGCCCTATCTGGCCGCCGATCTGGGCGTCCCGCTCTATGCGACGCCGTTCACCGCCGGGCTGATCCGGGGCAAGCTCGAGGAAGAGGGGGTGGCCGATCAGGTGCGGCTGCACGTCATCGATCGTGAGCATGGCCGGTTCGAACTGGGGCCGTTCTCGTTCGACTATGTGCCGCTCGCCCATTCGATCCCCGAGGGCAATGCGCTGGTGATCGGCACGCCCTATGGGCGCATCTTCCATACCGGCGACTGGAAGCTCGATGATGCGCCGATGCTCGGCACGCCGTCGACCGCGGAGGAACTGCGCGCCATCGGCGATGCGGGTGTGCTCGCGCTCGTCTGCGATTCGACCAATGTGTTCAACGAGGAGGCGTCCGGCTCCGAAGGCGCGGTGCGCGCCGGGCTGGATCAGGCGATCCGCGGTGCCGAGGGGCGGGTGCTGGTCACCACCTTTGCATCGAACGCCGCGCGGCTGGCGACGCTCGCCGATGTCGCGCGCGACACCGGGCGGCGCATCTGCGTGGCCGGGCGGTCGCTCGACCGCATCCTGAAGGTCGCTCGCTCGGTCGGCTATCTGCGCGATTTTCCCGAAACGGTCGATTTCGACGCCGCGATGAAGCTGCCCCCGCGCGAGGTGATGATCATCGCGACCGGCGGGCAGGGCGAGGCGCGGGCGGCGCTTGGCCGCATCGCCTTCGACCAGCACCCGATCAAGCTCGATGCCGGCGATCTGGTGGTGTTTTCATCGAAGCAGATCCCGGGCAATGAAATCGCGATCGGCCGCATCCAGAATGCGCTCGCCGCGCGCGGGATCCGGATGATCACCGACCGTCAGGCGCATGTCCATGTCTCCGGCCATCCGGGCCGGCCCGAGCTCGAGGCGATGTATGAATGGATCCGGCCGGAGATCATCCTGCCCGTCCATGGCGAGCGCCGCCACATGGCCGAACAGGCGCGTTTTGCGCTCGAACAGGGCGTGCCGCGCGCGATCGTGCAGGAAAATGGCCAGATGGTGCGTCTGGCCCCGGACGGGCCGGCGATCATCGGCCATGAGCGCGCGGGCCGGCTGATGCTTGACGGCGATGTGATCCTGCCCGCCGATGGCGCGACGATGCAGGAGCGGCGGCGGATCGCCTCTTACGGCCAGATTTCGGTCGCGCTTGCGCTCAATGCCAGCGGGCGTCTTGTCGGTGAGCCGCAGGTGCGCGTGCAGGGCGTGCCGGTCGAGGAAGACAAGGATGATTTCCTGATCGAGGCCGCCGATGCGGCGGGCGAGGCCGCGCGCGCCGCGCCCCGCGAGCTGGAGAAGCTGCGCGAGGCGGTGCGGCTCGCGGTGCGGCGCAAGGCGGTCGAATGGACCGGCAAGAAGCCGATCGTCGATGTGCTGGTGATCACGCTCTGACGCCCGGTGCCGGCCCGGCGCGCAGAAACGCGCCGGGCGTCGCGTCGGCCGTTCGCGGCTTTTTCGTCCGCCGCATTTTCCGGGCCGCCGGGTGTTTCCACCCGGCTGGAAAATGCTTTAGGGGGCAGCCCCATGCGCTGGACCTCGATACTTGCCATCTATCTGCTGTTCTGGGCGATGAGCGTGTTCTTCGTCCTGCCCTTCGGCGTGCGCACGCATGACGAGGCCGGGGTCGAAAAAGTGCCCGGCCAGGCGGACAGCGCGCCCGCAAACTTCCGCGTCGGCCGCTTCGTGATGCGGACCACCATCCTGTCGGCGGTGCTGTTCGGGCTTTATTACGCCAATTACGTCAATGGCTGGATTACGGCAGACGATGTCGCCTTCATCCGGCCCCCGGCGGATTAAGCCTGCCCCATAAAGGCGCGGGCTGCGGGCCGTATCAGGTCCGCAGCCGCTCGATCGCCTGGGCGAGTGCGACATAAAGCTTGCCCATATCGGCGCTGAGCAGCGTGACGCCGATCTGCGTGCCTTCGCGCGTCGCCAGCACATGGCGCAGCATCGCCTCGAAATCGTGGATGTAGCGGTTGACCTGATCGCGGAACTCGCCATCGGCCTCGTAATGGCGCAGGATTTCGCGCGTTTCCCCGGCCTCGAGCAGCCGCACCGCGCGCCGGGTGAACACGCCGCGATCGCCCTTCAGATAGGCGGCCCAGGCGCTGTCGGTCACCTCGCTCGACATGATCTTGGCGACGTCGATGGCGGTCGAGTTGAGCGCCTCGATCAGCAGCGAAGCACGCCGGGCAAAGCTTTCCCGGTGGCTGTCCTCGGCCATGTCGCGCGCCTTGTCGAGCCGCGCTTCGAGCAGCTGGGTGCTGTCGGTCACCGCCGCGATCTGGCGGCTGAGCCGGTCCGACGCGTAATTGGCGGCTTCAACCGCATGTTCGGCCGCCTTGGCCAGCGCGGCGATCTGCGCTTCGACCTTGTGGCCGAGCGCCTGGCGCACCGCATCCGACCCGGCTTCCGCCATTGCCGCTGCGGCTTCGGGGACGACGCGGTCGAGCGTTTCGCGCGCCCGTTCAGCGGCCTGGGCGGCGGCATCGCGCACCCGCAGCATCACGCCGACCAGCTGCTGGCCCGCGCCATCGGCAAGATCGGCGATCCGGTCGCGCGCGGCGCCCACGGTTTCGTCCAGCTCGCCCGCCGATTTGCGGCTGGCGGTCAGCTGACGCTCGGCG
Source organism: Sphingomonas changnyeongensis (assembly GCF_009913435.1). Taxonomy (NCBI): domain Bacteria; kingdom Pseudomonadati; phylum Pseudomonadota; class Alphaproteobacteria; order Sphingomonadales; family Sphingomonadaceae; genus Sphingomonas; species Sphingomonas changnyeongensis. The sequence goes on from NZ_CP047895.1 coordinate 1,439,314, forward strand.
CTGAGGCCGAGCAGCTCGATCGCCTCGCGCTGCTGTTCGAGCAGCTTTTCGGTCTGGGCGAGCCGGTCGAGCGCCTGGGTCGCCCCGGCCTCGATCGCCTCGATGCCCGGCGACATGGCGGCGATGCGGTCACGGCTCGCATTGCTGTACTGGTCGAGCCGGGAGAGGGCGGCGGGCAGCGTCTCGTCAATCTCGCGCGCGCTGGCGTCGAGCGCGGTCAGCAGCGTCTCGGCGCGGGTGACGAAGCTGTCGGCGGCGGCATCGGCATCGGCCAGCCGCGTCGCCAGCGTCTCGGCATGGCCGCTCAGCCCGGCCAGCGCGCCGGCCAGCCGCTCGGTCTGTGCCGCGCCTTCGGTGGCGATCCGCCCCAGCCGGGCCTCGATCCCGGCCAGACCGGTTTCCAGCCGCTCGACCAGCGCACGGCCGGTGCCGTCATGGGTGGCAAGGCCCGCGCCCAGCGATTCGATTCCCGCCGCCAGTTCGGCCAACCGCCGGCCAAGCTCCTGAGCGGTCTCCGCCCCGGTGCGGTCAAGCGCGCCGCGCGACTGCTCGATCATCGCCAGCATCGCCGCGCCCTGCGTTTCCATGCTGCGCCGGGCCTCGTCGAGCGCCTCGGCCGCGCGGGCAAGCGCGGCATCGACCGCCGCGCCCATGCGCCCGGCCGCCGAATCGAGCCGGTCGCCGGCGTCGCGGCTGGCCGCGTCCATGCGCTCCAGATGCGTCGCCAGCCGCTGCGCCGCGCCGGTCGCGACCTGATCGGCCTCGCGCCCGCGCGCGAGCAGGGCCGACAGCTGCGCCTCGAGCGCACCGGCCTGATCGAGCGCGCCCGTGCCCGCTTCCTGAAGGGCAGCGGTCAGCTGCCGGGTCTGGGTCTGCGCGCGCGGCAGGGTCTGCATCAGCGCGGTCAGATCGCTGCGCGCGGCATCGGCGGCGGCCTTCAGCCCTTCGGCCTGACGCGCCATTTCCTGCGCCTCGCCGCGCATCCCGGCGGTCAGCGCGGCCAGCCGGCCGGTCGCATCGTCGCCAAGGCTGAGCATATGTTCGGCCTGGATCGCCAGCGCCTCGCGATTGGCCTCCAGCCGCGCGGTCAGTTCGGACACGCGGTAGTCGAGCGCCGCTGCCTCGGCCCGCATCCGGCGCGCCGTGTCGGCAAAGCGCAGCGATTCGGCGCGGCTGGTGCGCAGCAGCGCCAGAAAGAGGACGCCGAGCAGCGCCAGCGGTGCGCTCCACAGCGCGATCAGCCCCGCTAGATCGGCGGGCGTCATGCCCCCGGCGGACAGGCGCGGCGCGGCGGTCCACCCGGCAAAGCCTAGCCAGGCAAGCGCCAGCACGCCGGTCAATATGGCTGCCCCCCGGCCCGGGGGCGGCGCATCGGCGGCCAGGGCGTCGGCATCATGCTGCGGCCCGGCCCCGTAGTGCGGCCCGGAATCGTGCGCGGCACTGTCCGCCACCTCGATCACCCGATCATCCTGTTGGTCTTCATGCTGCTGGTCCGGCCGGAGGCCGACGATGTTCGCCCCGCTCATCGCGCCTGTTTACCAGCTTTTCACGGCTTGAGAACAAGCCAGTGGCGAGCGCCCCGCCGGCCACCGCGCGCCCGGCCGCGACCTGCTTCTTAAACGAAGTGTTAACGCCCCCCGCGCTAGTCTTCGCCCATGTCCTACGAACCCTCCGCCCTCGAACTCGCCCTTGCCGCCGCCGTCGGCGACGATCCGGGGCTGGTGGCCGAGCTTCGGTCGGCGTTCATCGACAGTGCGGCGCGCCATGCCGATGCGATGGCGCGGGCGCGCAGCGATGCGGAATGGCAGGAAGCGGCGCTGCGCCTGAAAGGGCTGGCGGCAAGCTTCGGTGCCGGGCGGCTGATCGAACTGGCCGATGAGGCCGCCGCGGCCCCGCGCGGCGATGCCGAGGCGCTGGCCGCGATCGAGCGCGCGCTGGCCGTGATGGGCGTGCAATAACACCCGAACCCGTCGCACAGGCCGCGCGCCCCTTTGCGCCGCGCGCCGGAAATGCCTAACGCGGGGCCATGCACGGGCCGACCGCCGGACTGATCATCGCCAATGAAGAGGCCGACGACGCACCCGGCCTGCGCGCCGAATTGTCGGTGACCGGGCAGAGCGTCGTCGAGCATCAGGCACGCCTGCTGGCGCGTGCCGGGCTGCGCCATATCGTCATCCATGCCGAACGTCTGACCGCCGGGCTGGCGGCGGCGGTCGACCGGTTGCGCCGCGACGGGCTGGCCGTCGACATTGCCCGGTCGGTCGCCGATCTGGCCGACCGCATCGGGCCGGATGCGCGCGTGCTGCTGATCGCCGATGCGCTGGTGACCGAGCCGGCGGCGGCGACCGCGCTGCTGCGCCTGCCCGGCCCCGCCATCCTGACTTTGCCCAACCAGCCCCAATATCACGCGCATGAACTGATCGATCCGGGTGCGCGCTGGGCGGGGGTGATGCTGACCGACCAGGCGGCGATCCGCCAGACGGCGCAGATGCTGGGCGACTGGGATTTCTGTTCAACGCTGCTGCGCCGCGCGGTGCAGGCCCATGCCGCGCAGGTCGACGCCGCAGCGCTGGCGCCGATGCCGCTGTTCATGGCCGCAACCGATGCCGGTGCGGCGCTCGCCGCCGAAGGGGCGCTGGCCGCGCGTGCCGTTCAGCATCCGACCGGGCTGGTCGACCGGCATCTGTTCGCACCTTTGGTCGGGCGGCTCGCCGCGCCGGCGATGGCGGCCCGGATCGATCCTGCCTGGCTGCGGCTGGGCATGGTGACGGCCTGGCTGGCCGCCGCGCTGCTTGCCCTTGCCGGCTGGCCCGGTGCGGGGCTGACGCTGATGATGGCAGCCGCGCCGTGCTGGTCGCTGGCCCGGCATCTGGCCGCCTTGGGCCAGCGTTCGGGCGGCACCGATGCGCGCTGGACGCTGGTGCGGGGCGGGGCGGCGGCGCTGGCGCTGCTCGCGCTCGGCTGGGTGCGGTCGGGCGGCGCGACGGGGCTGGCCGCGGGCTGGACACCGCTGGCGCTCGCGCTCTTCATCCTCGGCTTGGTCGCGGCGCTCATCAGCCATGTTCACTGGCTGGGACCGCCGCCGCGCCGGCCGCTCTGGCTGGCCGAGCCGGACAATATGATCTGGCTGATCGCGCCCTTTGCCGCCGCCGGCTGGTGGGAGGCGGGGCTGATCGCCCTTGCCGGCCATGCGCTGGCGAGCCTGCTGGCCGTCCAGCGCATGGCTGCGCCCGCACGCGCGCATTGATGCAGGGGGGGCGGGCCGGGATGCGCCGGACGCGCACCCCGGCCCGGCCGGTCAGGCCATCAGCTCCACGGCCATCGCGGTCGCTTCGCCGCCGCCGATGCACAGCGAGGCCAGGCCCCTTTTCTGCCCGTGCCGGCGCAGCGCGGCGATGAGGGTCGCGAGGATGCGCGCACCGCTCGCGCCGATCGGATGGCCGAGCGCACAGGCCCCGCCATGGATGTTGACGACATCATGGGCGAGGCTCAGGTCACGCATCGCGATCATCGCCACGACGGCAAAGGCCTCGTTCACCTCGAACAGATCAACGTCGCCGACGCTCCACCCGGCCTTGTCCAGCGCCTTGCGCATCGCCGCCACCGGGGCGGTGGTAAAGCGTGCGGGCTGATGGGCATGGGCGGCATGGGCGACGATGCGGGCAACCGGCGTCACGCCCAGCCGTTCCGCGACGCTGGCGCGGGTGAGGACAAGCGCCGCCGCGCCGTCCGAGATCGACGAGGCATTGGCCGCGGTGATCGTGCCATTGGCGGCAAAGGCGGGCCGGAGCGTCGGGATCTTCGCCGCATCGCCCTTTTGCGGCTGTTCATCGAGGCTGATGGTCACATTGCCCTTGCGGCCGGCAATCTCGACCGGGACGATCTCGTCGTCGAACGCGCCGCTCGTCTGGGCGGCCTGTGCGCGGGTGAGCGAGGCGATCGCATAATCGTCCTGCGCGGCGCGGCTGAACTGATATTCGCCCGCCACCTCTTCGGCGAACGCGCCCATCAGCTTGCCCGGCTCATAGGCGTCTTCCAGCCCGTCCAGATACATATGGTCGAACATCCGGTCATGGCCGATGCGCGCCCCGCCGCGATGCTTGGTCATCAGATAGGGGGCGTTGGTCATGCTCTCCATGCCGCCGGCGACGATCAGGTCGACCCACCGGGCGGCCAGCGCCTCGGCGGCCATGATCGTGGCCTGCATGCCCGAACCGCACATCTTGTTGACGGTCGTGGCCTCGACCGACTGGGGCAGCCCGGCATGAAGCGCGGCCTGGCGCGCCGGGGCCTGGCCAAGCCCGGCGGGCAGCACGCAGCCCATATAGATGCGCTCGACCGCATCGCCGGCAACGCCCGCGCGGGCAACCGCCGCGCCGACCGCGCTGGCGCCGAGTGCGGTCGCGCCCGCGCCGCCGAGCACGCCCTGAAACCCGCCCATCGGCGTGCGCGCATAAGACAGGATGACGATCGGGTCGGCGGACATCGGATCTGCGGACATGGTGCGGACCTTTTTTGTTGGCGGTAATGGCTTTGATCGTCCCCTTGCGGACGATCCGGCGCGATTTCAAGCCGGGAGGACCTGGCCGCCCGTTCCCCCACCCGTTCTCCCGCCTGCCCCCTGACCCGCCGCCAATCGACCTTTGCCGGCAAAGCGGTTAGCAGCCCCGGCCATGGACATGATCTGGGCAGCGTTGGGGGGCGTGCTGGGGGCGGTTGCCGGATCGTTCCTCGCCACCGCCGCGCTGCGCTGGCCCGCCGGGCGCTCGGTCATGCATGGCCGGTCGCGCTGCGATGCCTGCGGGGTGGTGATCGGCGCGCGCGATCTGGTGCCGCTGATCAGCTTTGCCGTGCGGCGCGGGCGCTGCGCGGCGTGCGGGGCGCGGATCGATCCGCGTCATCCGGCGATGGAGGCGCTGTGCGCCGTGATCGGCGCGACTGCATTCGGGCTGGCGCCGGGGCTGACCGGGCTGGGCGGCGCGCTGTTCGGCTGGCTGCTGGCGCTGCTGGCGCTCACCGATCTCGATCATTTCTGGCTGCCGGACCGGGTGACCGCCACGCTCGCGCTCACCGGTCTCGCCTTCGGGGCGCTGGGCGCGCCGCCCTGGCCGATCGACCGGGTGATCGGCCTGGCAGCCGGTTATCTGGGGCTGGCGGCGATCGGCCTTGGCTATCGGCTGGCGCGCGGGCGCGAAGGGCTGGGCGGCGGCGATCCCAAGCTGCTGGGCGCGATCGGGGCCTGGCTGGGCTGGGCCTTGCTGCCGCAGATGCTGGTGCTCGCCGCGCTCGTCGGGCTGGCCGCCGCCTTCATCCTGTGGCGGCGCGGAGTCGCGGTCGGGCCGCAGACGCGGCTGCCGTTCGGGACGCTGATGGCGCTGGCGGCATGGCCGATCTGGGTGTTCGCCTACGCGCATGGCTGAGCGCGGTGGCGATCAGGGCAAGAACGGCACCGGATGTCGTTGGTTGGGAAGAACGGCACCGGCCCGCTCCGGTTGTTTGTGGTGCGGCTTACGCCGCACGGCGGCACCGGCCCGCTCCCCCACCCGGCCACCCAACGGCAGGATCATATGGGTGGCCGGGTGGGGGAGCGGGCCGGTGCCGCCCCTGCGCCCGTGAGGCGCGCAAAAAATCCCCCTTAGCGGCGCAGCTGCGCCGCGCGCTGGGCGTTCTTGGTGATGCCGTCCATGTCCATGCCGGCTTTGACCAGCCAGGATCCGCCCACGCACAGCACCGCCTCTTCATCCAGCCATTCGCCCGCCGTCGCCGGGGTGATGCCCCCGGTCGGGCAGAAGCGGACATCGCCGAACGGTCCCGACAGCGCCCGGAGCGCGCGGATGCCGCCCGATGATTCGGCGGGGAAGAACTTGAACCGGTCCAGCCCCAGATCCAGCCCGCGCATGATATCCGACGCATTGGCGATGCCGGGCAGGAACGCGGCCTGGCGGTCGATCGCTGCACGGGCGAGGGGGTCGGTCAGGCCCGGGCTGACGATGAACTGTGCGCCCGCGTCCAGCGCCTGATCGAGCTGGGCGGGATTGAGCACCGTGCCCGCGCCGACGATTGCGCCGTCGACGGCCGCCATTTCGCGGATCACGTCGAGCGCGACCGGCGTGCGCAGCGTGACCTCCAGCACCGGCAGCCCGCCGGCGACCAGCGCGGCCGCAATCGGCGCGGCGCTTGCCACATCGTCGATGACGAGCACCGGGATCACGGGCGCGGTGCGCATGACGGTTTCGATCGGGCTGGTCATCTTGTCCCCTTCTGTCTCCGGCCTCTGCCCCCCATGCGGGGCGCGCAGAGGCATTGCCGCCCGTGCCGCGGCGCGCAAGTGGTTTGTGGCCGGGGTTTTCGGCGGCGCGTGCTTCTGTCAGGGGAGGGGCATGAGTTTTGCTGCCACGATCCTCACCCTTTACCCCGACATGTTTCCCGGACCGCTTGGCCACAGCCTGGCGGGGCGGGCGCTGGGCACCGGGGTCTGGACGCTCGACACGCTCCAGATCCGCGATTTCGCCGAGGACCGGCACCGGTCGGTCGATGACACGCCGGCCGGTGGCGGGGCGGGGATGGTGATGAAGGCCGATGTGCTGGCGCGCGCGGTCGATGCGGCGCTGGCGGCGCGGCCCGACTGCCCGGTGCTGGCGATGACGCCGCGCGGCGCGCCGCTGACCCAGGACCGGGTGCGCACGCTGGCGGCGGGGCCGGGGGTCACATTGCTGTGCGGCCGGTTCGAGGGGATGGACGAGCGGCTGTTCGAGGCCCGGCCGGTCGAGCCGGTGTCGATCGGCGACTATGTGCTGTCGGGCGGGGAGATGGCCGCGCTCACCCTGCTTGATGCTTGCATTCGGCTGCTTCCCGGCGTAATGGGCGCGGCTTCGAGCGGGGTCGAGGAGAGCTTTGAAAGCGGGCTCCTCGAATATCCGCAATATACCCGACCTGTCACATGGGAAGGGCGCACGATCCCCGAAGTGCTGCGATCGGGGGATCATGCGAAGATCGCCGCCTGGCGGGCACAAAGGGCGGCGGACGATACACGGCTAAGGCGGCCGGACCTTTGGGAGCGCTATAGGAGCGCTCGGGACCGACCGCCCTCTGGCGCGCAGCGACGAGACAGGGACTGAACCATGAATCTGATCCAGCAGCTCGAAGCCGAGCAGATCGCCAAGTTCAAGGAAACGAAGAGCATCCCCGATTTCCGTCCGGGCGACACGCTGCGCGTCGGCGTGAAGGTCGTCGAAGGCGACCGCACCCGCGTCCAGGCCTATGAAGGCGTGTGCATCGCGCGCGCGAACAAGGGCATGGGGTCGAGCTTCACCGTCCGCAAGATTTCGTTCGGCGAAGGCGTGGAGCGCGTGTTCCCGCTCTATTCGCCGAACATCGATTCGATCGAAGTCGTCCGCAAGGGCGTCGTGCGCCGCGCCAAGCTCTATTATCTGCGCGGCCGCCGCGGCAAGTCGGCGCGCATCGCCGAGCGTCGCGACACCCGCACGACCGAGGCGACCGCCGCCGAATAAGCGTCGGCCGGTCATCGACCGCGACCTGAAGGGCCGGCCATCCATGCGGGATGGCCGGCCCTTTTCGCATCAGCCGGTTCCGCGCGTCGCGCCCGGCGACATGGTCTTGCCGCGCCGCGCCGGGCAGGCAAGAACGGGTCATGCTGTTTGAAACGCTGCGGGCCGGGTTTCCGGCCGATCCCGCCACCATTGCGATCGAAGGACCGGGGCTGACGCCGCTCAGCTATGGCGATCTGGACGCGATGACCGCCCGGCTGGCCGCCGCGCTGGCCGCACGCGGGGTCCGGCCGGGCGACCGCATCCTCGCGACCGCGCCCAAATCGGTCGAGGCGCTCACCGTCTATCTGGCCGCCATCCGCGCCGGCATCGTCTATGTGCCGGTCAATCCCGGCGCGACCGCGCATGAGCTGGATTATTTCCGCGCCGATGCCGAACCGGCGCTGATTGTCGACGCCGCGATGCTGGCCGCGCTGGGCGGGGAGGCCGCCGCTGCCGCCCCGTCGCCGCTGCCGCCGCCATCCGCCGATGCGCTGGCGGCGATCCTCTACACATCGGGCACGACCGGCCGGCCCAAGGGGGCGATGCTCAGCCATGGCAATCTTGCCGCCAATGCGACGACGCTGATCCGCGCCTGGGGATTTTCCGCCGCTGACCGGCTGATCCATGCGCTGCCGATCTTTCACGTCCATGGCCTGTTCGTCGCCAGCCACTGCGCGCTCGGGTCCGGGGCGCGGATGATCTGGCATGGCGGCTTCGATGCCGGCCGGGTGGCCGGGGATCTGGCGCGGGCGACCGTGCTGATGGGCGTGCCGACCTTTTACAGCCGGCTGCTCGACCGGTCCGACCTGACGCCCGACCGGGTGGCGGCGATGCGGCTGTTCATTTCCGGCTCGGCGCCCTTGTCTGCCGAAGTGCACCGCGCCTTTGCCGCGCGCACCGGCCATGCGATCCTTGAACGCTATGGCATGACGGAAACGGGCATGCTGGCGTCGAACCCGCTCGCCGGGGCGCGGGTGCCGGGCAGTGTCGGGCCGCCGCTGCCGGGGGTCGCGATCCGCATCGACGATCCCGATGATGACGGTGTCGGCGGGATCGAGGTCAGCGGACCCAATGTGTTTGGCGGCTATTGGCGGCAGGCGGATCGCACTGCCGAAGCCTTTGCCGCCAATGGCTGGTTCCGCACCGGCGATCTGGGCCGGTTTGACGATGCCGGCTATCTGCACATTGTCGGCCGCGCCAAGGATCTGGTCATCACCGGCGGGCTCAATGTCTATCCGGCCGAGGTCGAGGCCGAGATCGACCGGCTGCCGGGCGTGGCGGAGGCGGCGGTGATCGGCGTGCCGCATCCCGATTTCGGCGAAGCGGTGGTCGCCATCGTCGCCCCTGCGGCTGGCGCCCGGCTCGATCCGGCATCGATCCCGGCGGCGCTCAGGGACAGGCTGGCGGCCTACAAGATCCCCAAGGCCGTGCATGTGGTCGACGCGCTGCCGCGCAACACCATGGGCAAGATCGAGAAGGCGGCGCTGCGGCAGCGCCACGCGTCAATCTTTTCCTGACGTCAATCCTCTCCTGACGCCAAGGCCCGGCTCAGCCGGCCGGGCGGCGGCGGATCAGGCCGATCGAGCGCAGCGTCATCACCGGTTCGTCATGCTGGTTGAACACCGTCGCCCGCGTCTTGTAGCTGCCCATGTCCGGGCGGCTGCGCGACGGCGTTTTCTCGAGGATCTCGCTTTCCATGCGCAGCGTGTCGCCCGGATAGACGGGCTTCAGCCAGCGCAGCTCGTCGATCCCGGGCGAGCCGAGGCCGGCCTGTTTCGTCTCGGTCATGTGATCGACGAGCATCCGCATCATCATCGCGCAGCTGTGCCAGCCCGAGGCGGCGATGCGGCCGAAATGGGTCTGGGCGGCGGCCTCGTCCGACAAATGGAAGGGCTGGGGATCGTAGCGCCGGGCAAAGTCGATCACCTCCTCGCGCAAGACGTGATAGGCCCCGAACCGCGCCGTCGCCCCGACCTCGATATCCTCAAAATAGATCATGCGCCCGTCATCCTGTTCCGCTCCCCGGTCCGGCTGTCGCGCCGGATCGATGCGAGCCTGAACCGGGTCGGGCAGGGCGATCAAGACCCCGTTCAGCGGCGGCGAAGCGCGCCCGCCAATGCCGTAGCGTCCCCGTCCAGACCTTTTTTCGGAAGGATGCCAAGCAGCCGCGCGATCAGCGGATAGACGGCAACATTGTCGAATCCGGACAGCCGCGTGCCGCGCCGGAAGGCCGGGCCATGGCCGATGAACAGCGCCGCCATGTCGGGCGCATCCTGCGCATAGCCATGCGCGCCGCCGGTCCAGCTTTCGGTCGGCGCGGTGCGGACGATCGTCCAGCCGCTGTCGGCAAGGCACAGATAGGGCGGCACGCGCGGGTGGCGGCCATAGCCGAGCCGGGCCGGCACATCGCCCTTGCGCCAGCATTGCATGTGCGGGTGCGGGGCAAGCAGCGCCGCTTCCAGCGCGGCTTCGCGGCCAGCGGCGGGCACGAAGCTGGCATAGGGGCCGGCCTCGACCAGCCGGTAGAGCGAAGGATCGACGATCCGGTCGAGCGCGATCACCCGCGCGCTCGACGTCGCGGCCATGCCATGGTCGGCGACGATCACCAGATTGGCCCGCGCCCCGAGGCGCGCCAGCCCGTCGATCAGCAGGCCGATGTCGCGGTCAAGCGCGGCGATGGCGGCGTTGGTGCGCGGATCGTCAGGCCCGAATTCATGCCCCGCCGTGTCGACCGTGTCGAAATACAAGGTGATGAAGCCGGGCCGGATCGCGGGCGGACGGCGCAGCCAGTCGAGCACGGCATTTACCCGCTGCACCCCGGTGACCGCCTGGTTGAACTGCACCCAGTCGGCCGGGCGGCTGCCGCTTTCGACCGGGGCATAGCGTGCCGCGGGCTTGGTGCCGCCCCAGCCGACATTGGACCCCGGCCAGAACATCGTCGCCGTGCGCACGCCGGCGCGTTCGGCCGCGACCCAGATCGGTTCGGCCTCGTTCCACCAGAACGGATCGTCGCTCGCCATCGTGAACTGTTCGTCCGGGCGGCGCGCATCCTCCATCACATTGGCGACGATGCCGTGCCGGTCGGGCCTGAGGCCGGTGACGAGCGTCCAGTGATTGGGAAAAGTCTTGGACGGAAAGGCGGGGCGCATCGGCCCGGTCGCGCCCTGGCGCGCCAGCCGCGACAGCACCGGGGTGACGCCGCGCTCCAGATAATCAGGCCGGAAGCCGTCGACCGAGATCAGGATGGTCGGCACCCGCGCCGCCGCGCCGCGTGCCGCCACCGGCCCGCCCGGCACCAGCAGCGCGGCCAGCAGCAACAGGGCGGCGAGCGCGCGCCGCCAGCCGCCCCGTTCAGACATTGAAGCGGAACAGCATGACGTCGCCGTCCTGGACGACATAGTCCTTGCCTTCCTGGCGCAGCTTGCCCGCCTCGCGCGCGCCGGCTTCGCCGCCGGTCGTGACATAATCGTCATAGGCGATCGTTTCGGCACGGATGAAGCCGCGTTCGAAATCCGAATGGATGACCCCGGCCGCCTGCGGCGCGCGGGCGCCCTTGTGCACCGTCCAGGCGCGCGCCTCCTTGGGGCCGCAGGTGAAGAAGGTGATGAGATCAAGCAGCGCATAGCCGGCGCGGATCACCCGGGCGAGGCCGGTTTCCTCAAGGCCGAGATCGGCGAGGAACGAGGCCCGGTCACCCGGTTCCAGCGTCGCGATCTCCGCCTCGATCGCGGCCGAGACGACAACGGCCTGCGCCCCTTCGGCCGCCGCCTTGGCGAACACCCGCGCCGACAGCGCGTTGCCGTCGGCGGCATTGGCCTCGTCGACATTGCAGACATAGAGAACCGGCTTGCTGGTCAGCAGCTGCGCCATGTCGAAATGGCGGCGCTCCTCCTCGTCCTGGCAATCGACCAGCCGCGCCGGCTTGCCGTCGCGCAGCAGGTCGAGCACCCGCGACAGGATCGCGGCGGCGGCCTTGGCGTCCTTGTCGCCCTGCTGGCCGCGCTTGACGAGGTTGGGCACCCGCTTTTCGAGGCTCTCCAGATCGGCGAGCATCAGCTCGGTCTCGACCGTCTCGGCATCGGCGATCGGATCGACCCGGCCCTCGACATGGGTGATGTCGCCGTCCTCAAAGCAGCGCAGCACATGGACGATGGCGTCGACCTCGCGGATATTGGCGAGGAACTGGTTGCCAAGGCCCTCGCCGCGCGATGCGCCGCGCACCAGCCCGGCAATGTCGACAAAGGCGAGCTGCGTCTCGATCTTCTTGGCCGAGCCTGCAATCTCCGCCAATCGGTCGAGCCGCGGGTCGGGCACCGCGACCTGCCCGACATTGGGCTCGATCGTGCAGAAGGGATAATTGGCCGCCTGCGCCGCCGCCGTTTCGGTGAGCGCGTTGAACAGCGTCGACTTGCCGACATTGGGCAGCCCGACAATGCCGCATTTAAAACCCATGGATGCTCCCTTGCGGCGCGTTCATGGCCGCGTCCTGTGCGGCGCCGTGGCCGACGCCCTTCGTCAGCGCCCGCCCATAGGGCGATCCGGGCCGCTCCCGCAACTCCCGCGCGTCACCAGCGATAGTTGAAGCTGATGCTGATCCGGTCGGCGCGGGCGGTGCTGGGCAGGACTTCGTGGCGAAGCCAGCTTTCCCAGAGCAGCAGCCGGCCGGGGGCGGGGCGACATGGACGAAATTCTGTGTTTCCGCCGGTGCGTCGGCGCGGCGGAGCGGCGCTGCCATCAGCAGCGGCAGGCGCGGGTCTTCAAACCGGATCGCCCCCGCGCCCGGCGGCGTTTCGACATAGAGCGTGCCTGACACCACGCTGTGCGGATGGATATGGCCGCTGTGCGCGCCGCCCGGGCGCAGGATGTTGACCCACAGGCTGTCGAGCTTCAGCCGCCGCCCGGCGAGATCGAGTGCCGCCTGCTCGGCAAAGCCGGCAACATGACGGTCGAGCAGCTTTTTCAGATCGGCAAAGCGCGGATCGCGCAGCGGCAGATCGTTGAGCGAGGCATAGGAGGTGTAGCCGCGATAGCCATTGGCGCGTGACCAGCGCTGCCCGGCGCGGTCCTCGGCGGCGAGCGCACGGGCCGCATCGGCCAGTTCGGCGATCAGCGCCGGCTGGCCCAGATCGGCCTCGTAAAGCGGGGTGGCAAAGAGATGGCGGACCGTCATGATCCTCAGTCCTGCAGCCTGAGCGCGACGTCGTTCATGAAGCGCGTGGCATCGCCGGCGGCAAGCGAGCCTGCCTCGGCGGCGATCGCGCCCAGCATGTCGGTCAGCGGCTCGATTTCCGCCTTGGCGAAATTGCCGAGCACATGGCCGGTCACCCGGTCCTTGTGGCCGGGATGGCCGATGCCCAGCCGCACCCGGCGGAACTCGGCGCCGATATGCGCCTCGGTCGAGCGCAGGCCGTTATGTCCGGCGGTGCCGCCGCCCTGCTTCACCTTGACCTTGAAGGGCGCGAGATCGAGTTCGTCGTGAAACACGGTCACGTCCGCGGGCGTCAGCTTGTAGAAGCGCATCGCCTCGCCGATCGCGCGGCCGCTTTCGTTCATGAAGGTTGCGGGCTTCAGCAGCAGCAGCTTGTGCGCGCCGATCCGGCCATCCTGCGCCCAGCCCTGAAAGGCGCGGCGGGGGGCGGGGAAACCGTGCACTTCGGCGATCGCATCGATCGCCATGAAGCCGACATTGTGGCGGTGAAGCGCATATTGCGCGCCCGGATTGCCCAGGCCGACCCAGATCTGCATCGCTGCCCGTCCTGGCGGGGGTGGGTGACTGTCCTGCGCGGCCCGGCGGCTTCAGATGTTCCGGCCACCGCCCCCTGGCCAAAGGCGCGGGGGCGGTGGCCGGTCAAACACCGGTTATCGGCCGGAATCAGCCTTCGGCGGCTTCGCCTTCCGACGACTTCAGACCCGACGGCGCGATGATGGTCGCGATGGTGAAGTCGCGGTCTTCGATCGCGGCGCGCGCGCCGGCCGGCAGCTTGATCTGGCTGACATGGATCGAATCACCGACTTCATAGCCGGCCAGATCGACGATCACTTCGTCCGGGATCTCGGCGGCATCGACCACCAGTTCGATCTCGTGGCGGACGATGTTGAGCACGCCGCCGCGCTTCAGGCCCGGCGAGGCCGCTTCGTTGGTGAAGTGCACCGGCACTTCGACCGTCACGGTCGAATGTTCGCCGATGCGCAGGAAGTCGACATGCAGCGGACGGTCGGTCACCGGGTGGAACTGGACGTCCTTGGGCAGGGTGCGGATCGCGCCGTTCGGCGTTTCGATCATCACCACCGCGTTCATGAAGTGACCGGTGTTGAGCAGCTTGTTGAGCGCACGTTCTTCAACGTGAATGCCCAGCGGCTCTTCCTTGTTGCCGTAAATGACGGCGGGCACGCGGCCTTCGCGGCGAATGGCGCGGGAGGCTCCCTTGCCTGCCCGCTCGCGCACCTCGGCCGACAGCGTCAGCGTCTCGCTCATCGCATGTCTCCAAATCTTGTCGGTTGCACAGTTTATCCGCCACGCCTCCAGGGATGACCATAGCGGAAGCGCGGGCGCATAGCCGAGAAGGCGCGCGACCGCAAGGCTGGCCGCCCGCGCTGCTCCGGTCCGCCGGGATTACTGGACCCGCTCGACCCGCAGCCCGGCGGCTTCCAGGCGCTCGATCACCGATCCCTTGCCCGCCAGATGGCCCGCGCCGACGGCGACGACGACCGTGCCCGGCCGATCCATCCGGTCGCGCAGCCAGCCGACCCAGTTGGCGTTGCGGCGGTCAAGCAGCACCTCGGCCAGTTCGGGCGAGCGGCGCAGTTCGTTGTCGAACGTCTCGGCGATCGCCTTGACGTCGCCGCGCGACCAGGCGGTGATCATCTGGTCGAAATCGGCGGCGGCCTTGTCCGAATCATCGACGATGCTGGTCAGCAGCTCGCGCTGCGTCGCTTCATCGAGCGTGTCGAAATAGCCGAGCTGCTGGGCGGTCGTCTCCAGCCCGTCGATGCGCTTGTTCTTGCCCTTATCCTTGCCATTGTCCTTGAACGCGCGCGTCAGCTGGCGCTCGACCCCGTTTTCGACGGTCATGCCCATCCCCGCATAGACGGCAGAGCCGAGCGTGACCGCCGCCGCCCAGGTTTCGAGCATGTCGAGCTGGCCCGGCTTCAGCCCCGCCTTGGCAAGCAGCGCATCGAGCTTGGCGCGCCGGTCCGCCGGCAGGCGGTCGGCCAGCGGCGGCAGGCCCGGCGAGATGGCAAGGCCGGCAAAGGTCGCCGCCATCTGCTGCTTGTCGTCCTGATCGGCGATTTCCAGCACCAGCTCATCGGCGCTGGCCAGCGTGTCCTTGAGCCTGGGCGTCTGCCAGTCGATCCTGGGGGGCAGCACATGCACGGTGCCGAACAGATAGATGGTGGTGTCGGGGTCCGCGACCTTCCAGATGGCCGGACGGGCCGGGGCAGGGGCGGCCGAACAGGCGGCGAGGGTGAAGGCCAGCAGGCCCGAGATCAGTGTGCGCATGCGCGTGTTCCTATCGCCGAAGAGGTGAACGGATCGCAACCTTGGTGCCGCCCGGCGGCGGTTCAGGGAACCCGCCGGGCGCTGGTGATCCGCACCGGCGCGGCCAGCATCTGGCCCCGGAAGCTGCCCGAGCCGAGCGTCGGCGAGATCGGCGCGGCCAGCACGGCGCGCACCACGTCCATGCCCTCGACCACGCGGCCGAACGCGGCATAGCCCTGATTGTCGCCCGCGGCCTTGGGATCGGCGTCGAGCGAGGGCATGTCGCCCACCACGATGAAGAAGTCGCCCTGACCGGTGCCGGGTGCGCCGCGCGCCAGCGAGATCGTGCCGCTCAGATGCGTCAGGCCGGTGCGCGTCGTGGGTTCATGCGCGATCGGCGGCAACAGCCTTTGCGGCAGCGGATTGAGGCCGAACTGCACCAGCCCATATTCGGTCGATCCGGGCGAGGCGGCGGCACGGTAGAAGCTCGCGCCGTCGAGCCGCTTCTGATCGACATAGCGCAGGAAATTGGCGGAAGTGACGGGCGCACGGGCGCGGTCCACCTCGATCACGATCGGCCCGAGCGCGGTCTGGAGCGTGACGCGCACCGGTGCCGGCGCGGGGGACGTCGCGGGTGGCGGCGCAGGCTGGGCGCGAAGCGCGGCCGCCGGCACCGCCGCCATGGCGCAGAGCAGGCCGATAAGGGCGGCCCTGCCCAGAATGGGCCGACGCCCCGTCAGGCGGCGGTCCGGGCTGCCGCTGTGGTTGCTCATCTGCATCTCCCCATGGCCTGAGCGTTGCAGACCGGCTTTTGCCCTGTTGCGCTGCGGCGCTCAATGCCCGGAGTGCTGGGGCACGCGACATGCGCGGAGGCGCGTGCCTGGGAGGCGATAAAAAATAACCAGATAGGCAAAAACAGATTGACATTGTCACGCTCATATGGCACAAGCAGCGCATCGTGAGAAAAGCCGGCCGGGCCGGGGGCACATGCCTCCCGGCCCGTTTTCGTGCCGGCGATGCCGGGCCGCCTGGGCGGGGCCGGCCCGGGCGATGGGGAGCAGTCATGTTCAGGTTCGGACGCAAATCGGCGCGCCCTGCGGCGCGGCCGGCGCTTGGGCGCGACTTTGCCCTTGGCGCGCAGGGCGGGGATTGGCCGCGCAGCTATGAAGCGCAGGTTCGCGATGCCTATGCGGCCAATCCGGTTGCGCAGCGCGCGGTCCGGCTGGTGGCCGAAAGCGTCGGTCAGGCACCGATCGCCTGCTCCGATCCCGATGCTGCCGCGCTGATCGCCGCCAAATCGGGCGGGCAGGATCTGGTCGAGACGGTCGCCGCGCATCTGCTGCTGAATGGCAATGCCTATGTCCAGATCATGGCCGCCGACAGCGGTGCGCCGGTCGAGCTGTTCGCGCTGCGGCCCGAACGCATCACCATCGAGGCCGATGCGCGCGGCTGGCCCGCCACCTATGTCTACCGTGCCGGGGACAGCGTGCTGCGGCTCGATCCCGCCGGTCCGCAGCCTGAGGTCGTGCACCTAAAGGCGTTCCACCCGCTCGATGATCACAGGGGGCTGGGCTGTCTGGGCGCAGCGGCTGGGGCGGTCGCCATCCACAATGCCGCGACGCGGTGGAACAAGGCGCTGCTCGACAATGCCGCCCGGCCATCGGGCGCGCTGATCCATGATCCGGGCGAGGGGATGCCGCTGTCGGCCGACCAGATCGCCCGGCTGCGCGGCGAGCTGGACCAGCTGTTCCAGGGCGCGGGCAATGCCGGGCGGCCATTGCTGCTGGAAGGCGGGCTGAAATGGCAGGCGCTGAGCCTGACCCCCGCCGATATGGATTTTGTCGAGCTGAAGGCGGTTGCCGCGCGCGAGATATCGCTGGCGTTCGGCGTGCCGCCGATGCTGCTCGGTCTGCCTGGCGATGCCACCTATGCCAATTACCGCGAGGCCAACCGGGCCTTGTGGCGGCTGACCATCCTGCCGCTGGCCGCCAAGATCCTGACCGGACTGGCCCAGGCGCTGCGGCCATGGCGGCCGGACCTCATGCTGGCCGTCGATGTCGACCGGGTGCCCGAGCTGGCCGAGGAGCGCGAGCGGCTGTGGACGATGCTGGGCAGCGCCGATTTCCTGACCGCGGACGAGAAGCGGGCGATGATCGGCCTTGGACCGCGCGGATCGGAGATGGTCGATGGCCAATGAGATGGTGCTTGCCGCGCTGGTGCAGCAGGCGCGGGACGAGGGCGCGGCGATGACGACGCTGCGCGGGCTGATCGAGGAGGCGAGCGCGCTTGGCGCGCACCGGGCGCTCGAGGCGCTGGGCCTGGCCGATGAGCATGCCGACCGCGATGTGCGCGAGCTGCGCGGGCTGTTGAAGGCGTGGCGCGACGTGCGCAGCTCGGCGCTGAAGGCGCTTGCCGGCTGGCTGGCGCGGATGTTGCTGGCGCTGCTCGTTCTCGGGCTGACGGTGCGGCTCGGGGCGTGGGGGCTGGGGCCGTGGAGCCGGGGGGCGTGATCCGCTTTTCCGGCTATGCCGCGATTTTCGACCGGCCCGATCGGGGGGCGACATCATCCGCCCCCATGCCTTTGCCGCCGCATCCGCGCCGCTGCCGCTGCTGTGGGAACATGGCGCGCCAGCGGGCACGGTCGAATGGCTGGGTGAGGACGGTCAGGGGCTGGCGGTCGTCTGCCGGACCGACCGGCCGGTCCGGCCCGGCATGGGCCTTTCGATCGGTTACCGCGTGCGCGCGGCGCGCCGGTCGGCAGCAGCGCGCGAGCTGATCGATCTCGCGCTGATGGAAGTCAGCCTAGTGCACCTGCCGATGCAGGCCTGGGCGCGGGTGATTGCGGTCGAGTAACAGCCAAGGAGACAGTGATGGAACAGGGAACGGGCCCGCTTGGCGCGGGTTTCGGGGCGATGGCGGGTGTCGTCGGCGCGGGGAGCGGGCAGCGTCCGCCGCTGGCCGCCGCACGCGACCAGGGCGCGCGGAGCGCCTTTGTCGAGGGGTATCTGCGGCGCGGGGCGGACCATGAGGTCAAGAGCCTGGCGGGCACCAGCGGCATCGAGGGCGGCTTTGCCGTGCCGCGCGAGATCGATGCGCGCATCGATGCCACGCTCGTCAGCCTGTCGCCGATCCGGGCGATCGCCGGGGTCGTGCGCGTCGGATCGGCCGGCTATCGCAAGCTGGTGACGACCGGCGGCACGCCGTCGGGCTGGGTCAGCGAAACGGCGTCGCGGCCGGAAACCGACACCCCCGATTTCCGCGAAATCGCCCCGCCGATGGGCGAGCTTTACGCCAATCCCGCCGCCAGTCAGGCGATGCTCGACGATGCCGCGTTCGATGTCGAGGCGTGGCTGGCCGGCGAAATCGCGACCGAGTTTGCCCGCGCCGAGGGGGCGGCCTTTGTCGCTGGTGACGGCGTCAACAAGCCGCGCGGCTTCCTGGCCGGGCCGGTCAGCACCGCCGGCGACGCGACGCGCCCGTTCGGGACGCTGCAATATCTGCCTGCCGGTGCTGCGGGCGGATTTCCGGCCAGCAATCCGCAGGACCGGCTGGTCGATCTGATCCAGTCGCTGCGCGCGCCCTATCGTCAGGGAGCGGCGTTCGTAATGAACGCGGCGACGCTGGCCCGCATCCGCAAGTTCAAGACCGCCGACGGCGCGTTCCTGTGGCAGCCCGGCCTGACCGGCGGTCAGCCCGACACGCTGCTCGGCTATCCGGTGGTCGAGGCCGAGGACATGCCCGACATCGCGCCCGACAGCCTGTCGATCGCGTTCGGCAACTTCCGCATCGGCTATCTGATTGCTGAGCGTGGCGAGACGAGCATCCTGCGCGATCCGTTCTCGAACAAGCCGTTCGTCCATTTCTATGCGGTCAAGCGGCTGGGCGGCGCGGTTGCGAACAGCGAGGCGATCAAGCTGCTGCGCTTCTCGGCCAGCTGACCGGCACCGGCTTCAGGCCCTGCCACGCCAATCGGGGTGGCAGGGCCGGACCCGTCCCTGTTTTCCCATCTTCTGGAGATGCCCGCCATGTCCGATCCCTTTGCCGGGCTGGTCGACGGGGTGAGCGCGCCGGCCACCCGCGCGCTTGCCGTCACGCCCAGCGACACCGTTCCGCTGCCCCATCTGCCCAAGGCGCTGTTCATCGGCGGGGGTGGCGATCTGGTCGCGCGCGGCATGAACGACGACCGCGACACCGTGTTCCGGGGGCTGGCCGCCGGCGCGATCCTGCCGTTCCGCGCCAGTTTCGTCCGCGCGACCGGCACCAGCGCGACCCATATCGTGGCGCTTTGCTGATGACGGCGATCGGCTTTTCAGTCGGGCTGGGGGTGAGGCCGCGCCGCATCGCGGCGGGGACAGCGCCCGCGCCTTCGCCGACCCCGACGCCCTCACCCGCGAGCACCATCACCGGCCTGACCGTGCTGGGTGCAGGGCCGCTGCCCGATGGCGCGGATGCGGCGGACGGCAATGGCTGGGTGGCGCGGGTGACGCTGCCCGAGATTGCCGGGGCGACCTTCGACCCGACGCGCATCGTGCTCACGGTCCGCGATCCGGGGTTCGAGGATGGCGTCGCCGTCACCCGCACGCGCACCGTGCGCGGCGGCGCGGTCATCCGGCGGCAGGCCCCCAACCAGACGCAGCGGCTGGCCGGGGCGACGGCCGGGGTGATGACCGTCCATTTCTCGCTGGCCGAGGATGTCTATGCCGGCTCGACGCTGGTCTCGGCGACGGCCGAGGCCGGCTATTATGGCGCGGCACCGGCGGGCAGCGTGGCGGGGCTCGCCAACCAGTCGAGCCTTGCCTATCCCAAGCCGCTGGCCGGCGCGCTCAACCGGCAGGAGGAGCGGGCGACCGGCAGCGCCTTTGCCTTCGAGCTGGTCGCCGTCCACACCCATGCGATGCGCGGCCGGCAGGTCGATTGCATCAAGGCGATCGCGCGCGACGAGAGCGGCAACACGACGCCCGAGAGCGTCATCACCCAGCCGGCGCTGTCCGACTTCCAGACCGCCGGCACCCGGCCCGAGGCCTATAAGGGCTCGATCCCGCTTGCCCCGCTGATCCAAGGGCAGACCTGCCAGGTCGAATGGGATGTCTATCCGCATATCGGCGATGCCTCGGCGGTGCTGCGCGTGGCGAGCGACGGCTTTGCCTGGCCGACGCCGCGCCCGCACACGCCGCTGCGCTTCCTGTGCGACAAGACCGGGGGCTATGGCGGCGCGCATGCCGCCGTCAGGATCGGGGCGAGCGGCGGCGCGGTGGCCGCGAGCCGCGCGAGCGCCGAGGCGACGCCTTATCCGACCATCCCCGCCGCGCTTGCCGCCGTGCGCGCCTGGAACGCGGCCAATAAGGGCCATGACGATCACAGCGGCGCGACCATCTGGCTGATGGAGGCCTTAGCCGGGGCGGGTGCCGACCATGTCGTCGGATCGACCTCTGCGGTTGCGGCTGGCAAATGCTGGACCGAGATCCGGGTCAGCCCCGGCGCGACCGGCCCGGTGCGCGCGGTGGTCAACGAGATCGTAGGCGTGGCCGACAAGCTCTGCTTTGCCTGCCCGGTCCACAATAGCGGCTTTACCGCGCTCGACGGCGGCGGCGGTGTCAGCCGGATGCTGGCGTTCGAGGGGATGACGCTCAGCCAGGGCGGCAGCCTGCAGATCAACTATCAGGTGCCGCTCGTCTATTGGCGCAACGTGACGGTGACGAGCGGGCCGAACCCGCTGTTCACCTTCTCCAACGTCCGCACCAGCGCGGCGCTGGCGCTGGGCGTGACGCTGCAAGCGGGCGTGTCGGGGCTGGTCGCGCCCTATATCGTCGCCGGGTGCCGGTTCGACGGCCAGCGGCTGGGCGAGTTCCCGACCAGCCATCCCAATGCGGTCACGCATGACGGGGCGATCATCGTCAGCAGCGCGTTCATGCGTCTGTCGGGGCCGTGCCAGCTGGGGTTCCAGCGCCCGGTTGCCCTTGGCATCGGGATGCTCAATGTCGTCATCGAGCGTGCTGCCGCCGCCCCGTCCGAACCCGCGCTGCAGATCGGTGCCGACGATGCGGTCCAGCCGATCGCCAATGTCGTGCTACATTACCTGACGGTGCCGGGGGTCGATATCGCGGGGCGTTCGAACCTTGCCTATACCGACGCGGCCGGCGCAGCCGGGGTGGTCAAGCGGCTGAGCCGGCGCGGCTCGATCTTCAGCCAGCTCAATATCAAGACCGATACGTTCGGGACCGGCACGGGACGCACCGGCAACTGGCATCCGCGCTATGGCGTCGGATCGGCCTGGAATGTCGTTGCGCGCGGCGACACCGATGGCGCAACCGCGCCCGATGCCAGCGGCGGCAACTGGATCGGTGAATATGTCGATCCGGGCACGGTACTGCAGGCGGGTATCGCCTTCGTGTCCGACCAGAGTGGTCAGGCCAGGCCGGGGGGCGGCGATTACCGCTTGAGCGGTGCCGGCTCGCCCGCCTTGGGCCGCATCCCGGCAGGCCGGGCGCTTGCGGCGTTCGATCTGGCCGGCACCGCCCGCCGCAACGACGGCACCGGCGCGGCCGGGGCGTTTGAAGCAACTGTCTGATCCGGAAAGCCTTTTGGCTGGCGATCAACATCTGGTCCGGGCGGCATGCGCCGTCCGGCGGGGGAGGCGCATGTGCTGACATTGGCGGAAATGGCCGCCGCGGACCTCGCCGCGGCACGAGCGGCCGCGCGCGATCATGCGCGGATCACCCAGTCCGGCGAGGAGACCGTGCTCGACGCGCAGATCCTCGCCGCGCTTGGCCTGTGCGAGGCGTTTTGCGGTTGTCAGATGCTGTCCCGCACCGCGGCGCAGATCCTGCCGGCGCGCGGCGACTGGCAGCGGCTGGCGGCCCGTCCGGTCGCCGCGATCCTCAATGTCGAGGGCATCCCGGCCGAGGGGGCGGGCTTTGCCCTGCCGGTCGATGCCTATGCGATCGACATTGACGAGGACGGCACCGGATTGCTGCGGGTGATCGCGCCGGGGGCTGCCGGCCGGGTGCGCGTCCAGTATCGCGCCGGGCTGGCACCGGACTGGGCGGCGCTGCCCGCACCCATCGCCCAGGGCATTGTCCGCCTGGCCGTTCATCTGTTTTCCAGCCGCGAGATGCCGGGCACGCCATCGGCGGCGCTGCCGCCTGCGGCGGTCGCGGCGCTGTGGCGGCCATGGCGCCGGATGGGGCTGGCCTGATGGTCGGGCAGCGATTCCTGCCGGGGCTGGCCGCCCGCGCGGCGGCGCTGGCCGAGGCGAAGCGCGGGCGCGTGGCTGACCGGCTGGCCGAGGCGCTTGGCCGCGCCGGCATTCGCGCCCGGCGGATCCCGTCCGGGATCATCGTCAGCGGACACGGGCTGCGCCGCCGCTTCATCGTCGAACCCGCGTTGCGCGCGCTCAAGGGGCTGATCCGATGACGACCCAGATACTGGTCGCGGCGATCATCGCCGCGCTTGAGGATGATGCGGCGATCCGCGCGCGGGTGAATGGCGTGTTCGCCGGCCCGCCGCTGCGCGCCACGCCGCCCTGGATCGAGGTCGAACCGCCGCAATGGGCCGACTGGTCGGTCAAGGACGCGGCGGGGCGCGAGCTGCGCATCGCGCTGTGGGTGCGCGACGAGGGCGATGATCCGCGCCGGGCGGGCGATCTGGTCGATGCGGTCGATGCGGCGCTCACGCGCCTGCCGCGCCGCCTGCCGGGCTGGATGCTGGGCGGCGCGCAGATGATCCGCGTCCGGATGCTGCGCGAAGCGCGTGGCTGGGCCGGGCTGGTCGAACACCGGCTGCGGATGCTGGCCGATGGCGGGGCCCGGACGAGGCCCGTGCGAAACAAGGGAGACAAGGCGATGCCGATTGAACGCGGGAGCGCGTTTCTGCTCAAGATCAGCGATGGTGCGGCACCGCCCGCCTATCAGACCGTGGCCGGGCTGCGCACGACGCAGCTGAGCATCAATGGCGAAGCGGTGGTCGTGACCAACAAGGGGTCGGGCGGCTGGCGCGAATTGCTGTCGGGGGCCGGGGTCCGGTCAGTCTCGGTGTCGGGCGCGGGCGTGTTCACCGGTTCGGCGGCTGAGGCGCGGCTGAAGGCCCATGCGCTGTCCGGGACGCTCGCGGACTGCGAGTTGAGCTTTGAGGGCGGCGAGCGGATGCAGGGGCGCTTTCTCGTCGCGCGCCTTGATTATGCCGGCGATTTCAACGGCGAGCGCAGCTACACGCTTGCCCTTGAAAGCTCCGGCGCGGTGGCCGCGCTGTGAGCGGGGCCAATCCCGTGCGCGGCGAGGCCAGCCTGCGCGTCGGCGCGGCCGATCTGGTGCTGCGGCCAAGCTTTGCGGCGCTGGTGGCGGCGGAGTCGGAACTCGGGTCGCTGTTTGCGCTTGTCGAGCGTGCCGCCGCCGGTCAGCTGACCCTGCAGGAGATGACTGCGCTGTTCTGGCACTGCCTGCGCGACCGGCCGGTGGAGCTGAGCCGCGAAGCGCTCGGCGAGGCGGTGGCGGCGGCCGGGCTTGCCGCCGCGACACCGGCGCTCGCCACGCTGCTGCGCCAGATCCTTGAGGGGCGCTGACCATGGCCGGGCGTGGCTTTTCCGCCGCCGCCGCGCAGCTGGCGGGGCACGCCCAGGCGATGCTCGGCTGGCGGCCCGATGAGTTCTGGGCGGCGACGCCTGCCGATCTGGCGCTGGCGGTGGCCGGTCTGGTCCCGACGGCGGAGGTGCCCGCCGATGGCGCGCTGCTCACAAGGCTGAAGGAGCTGTTTCCCGATGGATGAGGAAATCGAACGGCTGGTGATCGGCGTGCGCGCCGACACCGCCGGCTTTGCCCGCGATCTGGAGGCGATGCGCGCCCAGCTCGAAGGGCCGTTCGGCGACGGGGTGGCGCGCGCCGGGCGCGGGCTGGAGGCGGTGCTGGCCCGCGCGGTGCGCACCGGCCGGCTGGGCTTTGAGGATCTGAAGCGCGTGGCGTTGCAGGTGCTGGGCGAGATCGCCGCATCCGCCGTCACATCGGGCATCGGCGCAATCCTGGCCGGCATCGGTGCTGGCGGGGGCGGGACGGGCAGGGGCGGGATTGCCGGCGGTCTGCTCGGCGGGCTGACCGGCGGCCTGATCGGCGGACTGCCGGGCCGCGCGACCGGCGGGCCGGTCAGCCCCGGCCAGGCCTATCTGGTCGGTGAGCGGGGGCCGGAACTGTTCGTGCCGACCATGTCGGGCCGGATCGCGCCCGGCGCTGCGCCGGGCCGCGACGTGCGCATCGCGATCACCGTCAACGCGCCCGGCGGCACCGATCAGGCGCAGGCGCTGGCGCGGTCCAGCCGCCAGATCGCGCGCGAGGTCCGCCGGGCGCTCGGCTGAACCACAGACCGCGCCGGCGGGCGGCAGGGAGGAACGGATGGGGTATTGGCTGGCCCGGCAACGCAGCGTCCAGGAGACGAGCTTTATCAAGCGGTTCGATCCGCAATATTGGACGGTCGATTTTCCGCGCCCGATGATGGCATCGGTGGTGACCACCGCGCCCGATGCGCTGCGCGTCGATGCGGTGTTTTACGCGCGCGACGAACTGGCCGGGCTGATCTGGTGGTCCGAGGATCGGCATGATCATCCGCTGCTCGCCTATGAAACGCGGCGCGATTATCGCGGCTGCCGGCTGCGCTTCCGGTGGCGGGCGGCTGGGGTGGTGCCGCTCGATGCGGTCAATGGCCCGACCCTCACCATCGAGGGCCGCGATGCGGCCGGGCAGGCGCGGGCATGGTATGTCCGGCTGTGGAATTACGCCGAGGGCAGCCCCGAGGATGCGGCGATCACGCTTGATTTCGGGGATCTGGCTGGCGGGTTCCTGCTGCCGGACGAGGCCGATCCGGTCTTTGCCGGCGATATCGACCGGATGTTCATCTCGCTGGTGCCGCCGGGCTATGCGCCCGCAGGCGGTGCGCTGCCCGCGCCGGTCGAGGCCTTTGTCGAACTGACGGAGATCGCCTGTGACGGCCCGGCTTCGGTGCTGGAGATCGGCGACGTGCTGGTGCCGCCGCACAGCCTCAGGATCGCGACCGGCTATGACGACGCCTATAACGTCACCCCCGCGCGGCTGCTGCGGACGATCCTGCACCTCGGCTATCGCGGGACCATCAACCATTATGTCGGGATGAGCCATTATTTCCGCCTGGCCGGCGGGCTGGTGAGCGGGGCTGACGCCGATCCGCTGTGTGTGCCCTGCACGGCATGGCACCGCGATCTGGCGGCGCGGGCGCGGGCGCTTGATTATGATCTGATCTGGTCATTGAGCTATGAGCTGTTCGACGCCCATTGCCCGGAAGACTGGAAGCAGCGTGCGGCCAATGGCGATCCGGCGCTGACCGGCTGGTCGCCGCCATCGACGCTGTTGTCGCCGGCCAGTGCGGCGGCAATGGCCTATCTGCAGGCTGTGGGTCGCGCCTTTGCCGTCATTGCGCGCGATGCGGGCCTGACGATGCGCTTTCAGGTCGGGGAGCCGTGGTGGTGGGTCGGCCGGGACTTGCGGCTGCACATCTATGACGCCGCCGCGCGCGCCGCCCTGGGTCCCGATCTGCCAGTGATCGACGATGTCGGCGCGCCGATGGGGGCAGCCGAGCGGGCGCTGCTCGACCGCGCCGGGGCTTTGCTTGCGGCATCGACAGCCGATCTGGTCGCCGCCGTCCGCACCGTCGTGCCGGATGCCGAGGCGCTGATCCTGCTCTATCTGCCGACGATCTTTTCAGCGCCCGAACTGCCGCGCGCGCTCGCCCCGCTGGGCTGGCGCAAGCCCGCCTTCGATGTCCTCCAGCTCGAGGATTATGAATGGGTCACGGACGGGCTGACCGCGCGCAGCGCGCCGGGGCTGGCGGAAATGGGGACGCGGCTCGGCTATCCGCTTGAGGAGCAGCATTATCTGAGCGGCTTTGTGCTGCGGCCCGAGGATCGCGGCCAATGGGCGCCGATTGCGGCGGCGGCGCGCGCGGCGATGGCGCGCGGCGTCGCGCAGACCTTTGTGTGGGCGCTGCCGCAGGTGATCCGCGACGGCTTTACCTGGTTTCCGGAGGAAGAGCGCATGGATGCTTTCGACGATGTGGTCTTTCCGCTCGAGATCGGGCGCGAGGCGAGCATGAGTGCGATGACCTCGACCGCCATTGCCAGCGGCGCCGGCGGCCATGAACAGCGCAGCGCCGAATGGGCCGAGGCGCGGCTGCGCTTCGATGCCGGGCCGGGCGTTCGGTCGGAAAGCGATCTTGCTGATCTGGTGGCGTTTTTTCGTGGACGGCGCGGCCCGGCACGGGCGTTTCGGTTCCGGGATCCGTTCGATGACCGGTCCTGTGCTGCCGCCGCTGCGCCCGATCCGGCCGACCAGCTGATCGGGACGGGCGACGGCCGCACCAGCCGGTTCCCGCTCATCAAGCGCTATGGCGATGTCACGCGGCGCATCACCCGCCCGGTTGCGGCGACCGTCAGGGTGGCGGTGGCGGGCGATGAAGTGACCGGCTTTGCGCTCGAAGCGGGCGGGGTGGTCGCGTTCGACCGGCCCCCTCCCGCCGGTGCGGCGGTAACCGCCGGTTTCCGTTTCGACGTGCCGGTGCGCTTTGCCGAGGACCGGCTGGACATTGCCCGCGCGACATTCCTGGCCGGCGAGGCCCCGAGCGTCCCGCTGATCGAGGTGAAGGAAGACCGATGAGCGCGATTGCGGATACGGCGCTGGTGCATCTGGCGCTGTGCTGGCGCATCGAACGGCGCGACGGCGTCGCCATCGGCCTGACCGGCCATGATCGTCAACTGGAGATTGACGGCTTTGTCTATCGTGCCGCGCCCGGCCTGACCCCGTCGGCGATCGAGCAGGTCACGGGCGGCAGGCCGGGCGACGGGGCGATGGAAATCAGCGGCGCGCTGACCGCCGATGCGCTGGGTGCCGACGATCTGGGCGCAGGCCGCTGGGACGGGGCGGCGGTCACGCTGATCGTGGCGGACTGGACGGCCCCGGCGCGCCATGTCGTGATCGCTGAAGGGCGGCTTGGTCCGGTAAGCGCGGGCCAGGGGCGGTTCACCGCCGAACTGGAAGGGCCGGAGATGCTGCTGGCCCGGCCCGTCGTCGAGGAGGTGACGCCGGAATGCCGGGCAGCCCTGGGTGATCGCAGGTGCCGGGTCGACCTGGCCGGTCGCACACGGATCGGCCATGTGCGCAGCGCCGACGGCCCCATTGTCGATCTCGATATCGTCGAGCCGGTGGCCAATGGCTGGGGCTGGGGGCAGCTGCGCTGGCTTGACGGGCGCAATGGCGGGCTGAGCCAGCTGGTGCTGGCGAGCAGCGGCGCGCGTGTCACCCTGGCTGCCCCGCCGGCATTTCCGCCCTTGGCGGGCGAGCGGGTGGTGATGATCGAGGGATGCGACCGGCTGCTCGCCACCTGCTCTGTCCGGTTCGGCAATGCCCGCAACTTCCAGGGCGAGCCGCATGTCCCCGGCAATGATCTGTTGACGCGTTATCCGCCGCCATGACCGAGATTGTTGTGGCAGCACGCGCGCTGGTGGGCGTGCGCTTTCGCCTGCATGGCCGCGATCCGGCGCACGGCCTGGACTGTATCGGGCTGGTGGCGCTGGCGCTCGGGCGGACTGCGCCCGGCGGCTATGGCTTGCGCGGCGGCGATCCGGCGCGGGTCGCCGCCGCCCTTGCCGAGGCCGGGCTGGTCGCGGCCCCGGCGCAGGATCCGCAGCCTGGCGACATTCTGCTGATGCGGCCCGGCGCGGCGCAGCTGCATCTTGGGGTGCGGACGGCGACCGGGCTGATCCATGCCGATGCGGCGCTGGGCCGGGTGGTTGAACGGCCCGGCCCCATTCCCTGGGAGGTGATCGGATCATGGCGACGCTTGTTCTGACCTCGCTTGGCGCGGTGCTGGGGCCGGTTGGTGCCGCCATCGGGGCGACGCTTGGCCAACTTGTCGACCGGCGCATTTTCGGGCCGCGCGGCGCATCGGGGCCGCGCCTTCAGGATCTCAGGATCCAGACATCGTCCTATGGCGCACCAATCCCGCAGCTGTTCGGCACGGTCCGTGTCGCCGGCACCTTGATCTGGTCGACCGACCTCATTGAAACGCGCAACCGGCAAGGGGGCGGCAAGGGGCGGCCCAGCACGACCAGCTACAGCTATTCGGCGTCCTTTGCGGTGCTGCTGTCCGGCCGGCGGGTGGGCGCGGTGCGCCGGATCTGGGCCGATGGGAACCTGCTGCGCGGCGCGGGGGGCGACTGGAAGGGCGAAATCGGTGGTTTTCGCCTGCACGACGGACGTGCGGATCAGCCGCCCGATCCGCTGATCGCCGCGCTGGAGCCTGCCGCACCTGCCTATCGGGGGCGTGCCTATGCGGTATTCGAGCAATTGCAGCTGGCACCGTTCGGCAACCGCATTCCGGCGCTGACGTTCGAGGTGGAGGCTGATCCCGGCCCGGTGATGCTCGACGATGTGCTGGCCGAGCTGGGCGGCGGGGCGGTTGTCGGGCAGGGGGGTGATGCGGTCAGCGGGTTGGTCGTCGCCGCCGACACGCTCGGTCAGGCGGTCGAGACGTTTGCCGATCTGCTGCCGGCCATGCCGGTGCCGGCTGGCCGGGGCCTGCGGATCGGCGCGGCGGGCCCGCCCGTCACCCTGGGTCCGGATGAAATCGGGATCGAGGATCGGCAGACGCGCAGCTCCGCTGCCGGCCCGACCGCGCTGTCGCTTGGCTATTTCGATCCGGCCCGGGACTATCAGGCCGGGGTGCAGCGTGCCCGGCGGCCGGGTGCGGGGGAAAGCCAGGCGCGCATCGATCTGCCTGTCACGCTCGACGCCGGGGCGGCGCGGCAGCTTGCCGAGCGGGCGATTGATCGCAGGCGAACGGGGATGCGGCAGCGGACGCTGCGCTGCGGCTGGCGACGCCTAACGCTTGCGCCGGGCGATCTGGTGCAGACCCCCGATGAGGCGCGGATCTGGCGCGTCACCGAACGGCGGATCGGCCGCGACGGCGTGATGCTGAGCCTTGTCGCCATCGCCCATGGCCTGACCGCCGATCTGCCTGCGGCTCCCGGCCGGCCCGCCCTGCCGCCGGACGCGGTGCATGGGCCGACGCGCGTCCATCTGCTCGATCTGCCGCCGCTCGATGATGCGCCGGTC
Organism: Sphingomonas changnyeongensis; assembly: GCF_009913435.1. Classification (NCBI taxonomy): domain Bacteria; kingdom Pseudomonadati; phylum Pseudomonadota; class Alphaproteobacteria; order Sphingomonadales; family Sphingomonadaceae; genus Sphingomonas; species Sphingomonas changnyeongensis. The sequence goes on from NZ_CP047895.1 coordinate 1,468,467, forward strand.
GCGCGACCCCGTCTGCTGGTGGCAGCCGCCGGGGCGATGCCGGGATGGCGGCGCGCCGCGCTGCTGATCGGGCGTGCCGCCACCGCAGAGCTGCAGCCGATCGGCGATACCGTCGCGCCGGCGCTGATCGGCACCGCGCTGGCGGCGCTGCCTCCGGCCGATCCGGGGCTGTTCGACCTGCGGCACAGCGTTGACGTGGCAATGGCCCATGCCGGGATGATGCTGGCGGATGCCGATGACGGCCGGCTGATTGCGGGGGCAAATCTGGCGCTCATCGGGGACGAGCTGGTGCAATATGGCATGGCCCGGCCGCTGGGCGAGGGGCGCTGGCGCCTTTCCCGCCTCGTGCGCGGGCGGCGCGGCACCGGCGCGGCGGTGGCGGGGCACCGCGCGGGGGAGCGGTTTTTGCTCATCGAGCCGGATGCGCTGCGCGTCCATGAACCGCCGGTCGATGCCATCGGTGCGGACATGGTGGTGCTGGCCAGCGGGATCGGCGACCCGCAGCCGGTCGAGAGCGTGGCCCGCGGCATCGGTGCTGCCGTGCGGCCGCTGCCGCCCGTGCATCTTGCCGCCCGGCGTCGCGCGGACGGCGGCTTTGACCTGTCCTGGATCCGGCAGAGCCGCGAAGGCGGGCGCTGGATTGACGGCACAGACGCGCCGCTTGGCGAGGAGCGCGAGGCTTATCGGCTTGAGATTGTAACGGAATCCGGTCCTGCGCGCAGCTGGCTGAGCGACCGCGCGTTTCATGTCTATGGCCCCGATGACGTCGCGCGCGACCGGCTGGCCGGTGTCAGCGTGACGATGCGGGTCGTGCAGCTGGGCAGCTTTGCCGCCTCGCAGCCCGCCCAGCTGCGGATCGCGCTGGGAGCCTGAATGTGACCCGCCAATAAATCTATCGAGATAAACGGCCCGGGATTTGGCGGGATACCGTGGGACAAAATGGCGGATTTCCGCCGTTCGGAGGCGCGAAACGGGCGCCACATGTTTTCTGGCGCGTCGCTTCCCAGATCCGCAGTCTGCTGTGGTGGAAAATGGCTGAAAACCGCGGTGCATCCCCATTGCAATTTGGGCCACTTCCCAGTTTGCGAAACAACTATGCTCGCCAGCCATAAAAACCCCGCGAAAACAACAGGATGAGGGCTAGACGGCGCGCGCGCCAGAAATGGGAGCCGCCGCTTGCCGCCGCAGCGTGCGAAGCCTGCTGTCGATTTGCCGGATACGCCGTGAGATCGCCGCGCGTTGCGCGTCCAGGTCGCCGCGCTCGGCGGTCAGCCTCGCGATCTCGTCCATAAGCGGATCAGTGGCCGCGCTCTTTTTCCGGTGGCGCGCCAGCCACGCTGAGGCAATCTGGTCGGCCTGTGCCAGGGTGATCTGCGGCGAGACGGTAAAGCCTTCAACCTGCGCGTTGTATCGGCCAGGTAGTAGCAGTCGCGATGCTGTCGAGCGGCGGAACTCAGCCCCATCTTTACGGGCGATGTTGATGCGAGCTTCAACGACCTGTTGACCGCCCGGAGGCTCGCTGGGCGCGGGACGGCCACCCTGGATCATCAGCGCTTGCACGTCCTCGATCACGAGGCCGCCTCCCGCTACGTCGAGTGCCAGCGCGTCCCAGCCCGCCCCCAGCAAGATGTCGCGCTTGAAATGGATGTCACGATGCGGCCGACCCGCCCTGAGTGCGCAGTCATCGAGATCTTGAAAATAGATGCCTTGCACCTTGTTGTCCGGGTCGCAGAAGATCAGATTGTCTTCAAACAATCCACGTTCGCAGCCTTCTTCGTATCCAGGGACCGCCATGAGCTGCACCGCATCGCCGTGCGGTGACACATGGGCAGAAAGGGTCGGGTCGAAAGCCAAGTGGAAGCCGCGAAAAATGTTGCGGCGCAACACGAAGTTTTTCAGGACTGCGCCCTGTAGCCCGAAATTGCCGAGGTTCGCGAAATCGCAATCCTCGATGGCCAGGCCGTCCACCCTGTTGATCAAAGCGCCCTGATTGCCGTCGCCAAGTCGGCAGCGCCGGAGCGCAATCCGCTCGCCACGCTCCACATACAATCCGCGCGCGTAGCGCTCGTACTCGGACACCACCACGGCCTCGAAATGGCTGTCCACAAACTCGATGCTGGCGCACTGATGGACCTCAACAGCGTTCGTCCACCCATTTCGGGCGCGTTGATCGGCGCGAAAATGCCCGGTGATCCGCACGGGCTTGTCGACCGGGAAGCGGTAGCCATGCAGGCTGACACCCGTGAGCGGCGCGGCGGATTCGATATGCTCGCCGCCGACGCACTTCCGGAGCGCGGCCGCGAGATCCTGTGCTGTCGTGATCCGCATCACACCGTCCTTTCGAACGCCCCGGCCGCGCCGGTGCCGTCGTTGCGCCGGGCGGCGCCGGCCAGATCGAATGCCGCGAGCGCTCCGCCCGCCGGGATGCGGCCATAGGCCGGCGAGCTGGCGCCACTCAGGCGGTAGTCCCCGTTGCCCGGCCTGGCCTGGCCGCTCTGGTCGGACACGAAAGCGACGGTCGCCGGCACCACGGTGCCCGGATCGACATATTCGCCGATCCAGTTGCTGCCGCTCGCATTGGGCGCGGTCGCACCATTGGTGTCGCCCAGCGTGATGACGTTCCAGGCCGATCCGACGCTGTAGCGCGGATGCCAGTTGCCGGTTCGGCCCGAGCCAGTCCCGAAGGTATCGGTCTTGATGTTGAACTGGCTGAAAAGGCAGCCGCGCCGGCTCAGCCGCTTGACCACCCCCGCCGCGCCGGCCACGTCGGCATAGGCAAGGTTCGAACGCCCCGCGATGTCGACCCCCGGCACCGTCAGGTGATGCAGCACGACATTGGCGATCGGCTGGACCGCATCGTCGGCACCGATCTGCAGCGCCGGTTCCGACGGGGCCGATGCCGCGCGCTCGATGACGACGTTGAGCATTCCGATGCCAAGGGCGATCGGACGCTGGAACCCGAGCTGGCACGGCCCCGACAGACGCATGAACGCGCTGCTGACGATGATCGCCCCGTCATGCGTGACCGCATTGGGGTGGCTGGTCGGGAACTCGCCCAGTGACTGGCCGTCGAACCGGCACCCGGCGACGATATAGGGCGCGACCAGCCCCGACACGCCCGCCTGCAGCGTCACGCCCAGCGCCAGCGCCGCGCTGGTGCGGACGTTGGAGAAGGTGAACAGCGGGTTCGGCCCGCTCGTCACCGTCACGTTGCGCCAATAGACGAGCGGCACCTGATAGTTGATCTGCAGGCTGCCACCCTGGCTGAGCGTCATCCCCTCAAACGCCAGCATCCGGCTGACACCACCGCCGCCGTCGAGCGCATGGAAGCCGAGCGAGGCCACCGGGCAGGCAAAGCAGAGCTTGTCGGCCACGCCCACGATCTCGTTGACCACCGCGCGCACCGGGCCGGTCGCCCCGGGGCTGACGCGGATCTCGGTCCAGCACTTGCCGGCCGCAACCGCAGAGGTCGATCCGACGACATGGTCGGCACCCGCCCCGGCCGAGGCCTCCATCAGCCAGATGGTCGCGCCGCTGTGATCGTCATGGCCCTTATTGGCCGCGTTCCAGGCGCGCACGGCGGCAAGCGCGGCGGGTATGGTCGGATAAGGCGTTGCCTCGGCGCTCGCGCGGTTTGCCGCCACCGCGCCGCCGCTCGCCCCGATCCTGACAGCGGCATGTGCGCCGCCATAGCCCCCGGTCTTGTCGCACAGGAAGCGCAGCGGCGTGTGCGGGCGCGGCGTCGGCCAGGCAAAGCCATCGCTCGCCACGCGCAGCACCGCCGAGGCATCGCCGATATGCGGATAGACCTCCCATTCGACCTGGCAGGTCTGCCCCTGGGTCAGCGGGGCAAGCGGGATCGACCCCTTATAGGCCTCGGGCCGGGTGCCGGCGCTCTGGAAGTCGGACAGCGCCGGCTGGGTGATGACGATCTCGGGCGTCGTGTTGCCGCTCTCGTCGCGCGCGATCGCCTTGATGCAATCGACCTGCCGGCCGCGCATCGCATGGCTGTGGACGGCGACCAGCTCAAAGGCAAAGGCGCTGCCGGTCGCCCGCTCCTCCTGCCGGTTGAGCGCACCGGCCAGGGGCTTGGGATAGGCAAGGCTCGACTGGTTGGCGAGCCCCGCCACGCTGCCCGCCGGTGCCGCGCCATAATAGCCGGCCTCGGCCGTCGCCGACACCAGCGTTGAGCCGGCATAGACATCCTCGGCCAGCGAGAAATGGACGGTCATCACCCCGGCCGTCGCCCCGGCCAGCCGCTGGGTCTGGTTGGGGGCCTGGCGCCGGATAACCGCGCCGCCGCGCACGGTGCGCGTGCGGGTGACGGCGACGCCATCCTCGAACCCGGGATCGCGAACCGTGAGCACAATGCGCGTCGGATCGAAGGTCGCCCCGGCAATCTCGGGTAGCGTCACCCGCGCCACCCAGCCATTGCCGTCCGCCGCGTCCGCGCCATCGGGCAACTGCCCCGCGCCCAGCACGGTCAGGCCGGTGATGGTGCTTGATGGGGCCGGGCTGGGTGTGGGGGCCGGGCTGGGCGTGGGCGAAGGCGTCGGAGCAGCCGCTGCCAGGAAAGAGAGCGTTTCCGCCGTCTCGCGCCGCCCGTCTGCGCTGGTTGCTCGAACCTTGAGCTCGTATCTGGTGCCGACGATCGACGCGGAGGCCCCACGACTGACTCGACCGCTGGCCGCATCGAAGGCCAGCTGCCCGGGTATGCCGCCGATTGCCGCCAGCACCGTCGCAGGCCCGAACGGGCGATTGACGTCGGCAATGATGGCGCCTTGGGCGGCGCTCGCCAGAAAGGCATTGGCCGACGCGCGAAGAGATGCGCCTGCAGATCCGACCGTGGCTCTTGAGAGCACGCTCCTCATCGGCTGATCCGCCAGTTTGCGGCCCCGGACGTCAGAGAGGTCGCGCGGAACCGATACAGCATGCCGCTTTCGAGCTCGTCGACCTCTTCGCTCATCGGCCCGGTGAAATCGACCGGCACGCCGCCGACTGTGACGGGCACCCAGGTGACGCCGGCGTCAAAACTCCTCTCAAGGCGCAGCGTGCCGACGAAACCGCCGGAGATCGTGACGTTGGTGCGGCCGATCACGCGCACCGCATCGCCGACTGTAGCTGCTGAGGTCAGTGCGCCCTCGTCAACCTGCGCGGCAAGGTCCGTGCTACCAGCTGTCAGTTTACCCATGTCTCACCCTCTGATGACTGATCTTGAAAGTCGGCTTGCGCTGGCGTAAGAAGACCGGACCGCACGGCGGCTGCGCCGCGCTGTTCGATGCCTGGCGGTGGTGGGTCCAAGAGCAGCGGAAAACTTGGGAAGAGCCCGGCTTCGGCCGGGCTTTTCTATTCGGGGCGACGCCATGCAAGCACGCCTCCCCTCTGGTTGGTCAGATAATTTGTGCCGCGCTTTGATGCGAAGGCAGACACGCCCTCCCAGCCGGCCGCGCCAGTATTCATGGACAGGATCATTGCGCGGGTCTGCCCGTCCACCAGAAAGCGAGCCAAATAACGGCGGCGCATCTGCCACCGGCCGAGCGCGTCGAAATACTCCCATGCCCACCAAATCTCGTCGGGCGAGATCAATGTCTCAGCGAGCAAAAGCAGATGTTCGGTGCGAAATCCCTTATCGTCGAGCTTCAGCGGTCCTTGGCCTGCAACGCCGCCCCGGAAAAAGAAGCTGTCCGAGATCACGAGCGGCTCACCTGCCACGTCCTCGATGAGGCGCACCACGCCGTCCGTAATCCCGCGCTGCCCGAAATGGTCGAGAAAGCGCTGAATGGCGTCCTCTGGCGGTGTGTCGCGGGACAGCAGCAGGTCGGACGAGACCTCACGCGGTTGAGGCATTGGCGGCAGTTCGGCGAGCCGGTCGAGGCGGGCGGTCCGTTCGGCCGGCGTTTCATCTGACGCCTTGCGGTCGGGACCGATGATCGGAAATCGCAGCCCGCCGTCTATCGGTCCTGGGGCGAGCCCGCGTAGATGTGCTTTCCCAGGGTTGTAGGCGAACCCGGGATCGATCCCTTGAGGCACCTGGACGACAGTGCCATCCGATTTTCGCCACGGCCGCAGGCTGCTGTCCGGCGGGGTCTCAGTGACCTTCCAGCCGCGCGCTTTCAGGTCACGATCAGAAAGCTGCACCACGGTGCATCGGCACCGCCATCCGCACGGCGGGAAGTGCGTGTCCCACCAAGGATGGTCGACCGGCAGGATGGTGCCATGCCACAGCCGGTGGTCAGGGCGCGTGCGGCTGTCCAGGATTGCCGAGTAGCGCAGATACGGAGCGACGGACTTTAGCGCCTGAATGCGCTTCCATTTGCCTGCGGCCCGCGCCATGCGCAGGTTCGTGTCGTAGATGGTCCGAAGGCGTCCCTCTCCGACAAATATCGGATAGTCGACGCCGGTCAGCTCCGGCCGCCCATCGATGCGCCCATACCAGCCAGCGGCCTGCAGCTGGGGCACAATCGTCTGTTTCCACTGCTCAAAAGTGCCGCCCTTGGCGATCACGTCATCCAACGACGCCCGGACCCGCTCCGCAAGCGTGCGATCGAGCATCTTGGTGACATAAAATGCGCGAGCATTTTCTTCCTGCCACACCCGGTCCCAGTCGGCCGTGACCGGATAGACGCCCTTCGAACGGAACGCCTCGAGCGTGTCAGTGGGCGGCAGCCCGATCGAGGCGCGAATATCTGCCATCAGCTGTCCGCGCCGCCTTCGGCGGCCATCCGTAAGCCGAAGCCGGCGCGCGCTAGCAGCTGGGCCAACTCTTCAACGCGCGTGGCATCGACCGCACCAAGGAGGTTGCGCTCAAGTTCCTCGGCCGAGGCCGATGTCTCGATCGCCTGGATAAGCGGGATCAGCATCGGGCTCATGGCGGTTAGGCCTTGGTCGACCAGACGGGCAGCCACTGCATCGACGATATCGCCGTCGCCCTCGGCAAAGCTGACCTCGGCAATCTCGTCCCGCCAGTCGAGGTTGAGAGGTTCGAACTGCTCCGGGCCGAACTCGAGCGCTCCGGTGAAGGGTTGGATCGCGTCGAGATCGAGATCGTCGCCCTGATATGTCAGGGTGATGTGAGGCAGATATTCGGGGAAGTCGTGGCTGGCCCCAGCCCGCACCATTTCGTCATGACGCCAGGCGAGACGGGAGCTGCCAAATAGCAGCGCCACGCCATCGCCCATGCGCGCCAAGCGACGGGGGCCGCCGGCTGGAATGATCAGCGGCTCGCCGCTTGTCCAGTCGTCGGCGAGCGCGAACCAATCGACCGGCCGCCTCGAGTAAAGCACGGTGACGTGCATCTGATCGGCCGGGATGAGTGCGCTGAAGCCCTGTTGCATCGCCCATGCAACGAGCTCGTCGCTGTTGCGAAGGCGCCGCTGGACATATAGCGGAGCAGGGTCGGCCACGCCGAAGCTGACAGCGGCCGTTCGACCGGGCCGCGCATCATTGGCAGGCGCTGGAGCGGTTGCTGACCGCTGTGCCATTCGCTCAAAGCCATCGCCATAGACGTCGCGGAAACTGTCGTCGTTCCTGGTCCAGCCGAGACGGCTCAGCCCCTCGTCGACTTCGACCTGGTGCTTGAGGTCCGCTTCCTCTTCGACGATGCGGACGAAGCGCGGCGATGCGACATCTGGGCCGTAATTCAGGTCGGTCCACCAGCGCGCCACACTTTCGTTGAAGCTGTCGCTTTGCGTGTCGGCGTCTGCCTTGATGACTTCGAGCTTGACGCCCGCGTGGATCTGGCCGGTCGCGCGCCCGCCGGCCCCGTCCTCGGTGGTCATGGTCTGGGACAGGACGATCTTGGCGATGGCCTCATCCATGTAGCGCGGCATTGCTTCGAAGGCCGGGCCGCTGTTGACCGCCTGTAGCAGCTCGACGGCCGCGCCATCGGGGATGGCGATCCCGGTGTCGTTGGCGATCGCCGCCAGCGCGCGCAGCAGCCGTTCGACTTCCTCTCGCGGTGCGCCAGGGCGATACCTGCCAAGCGCGGTCGGCACCGCGAATTTGTCGAGGAACTTGTTCCAGAAGCGGATGCCGTTCCGCTTGAACAGCACGGGCCAGTAGAGCCATTCGGCGAGGCCGCGACCGTAGTGCTCGTCGTCGTCGGTGCCACCCGACCTGACCACCCAGAATTTGCGATCAGGGAGGGCTTCGCCGCGCGGCGCGGTTGTTGTCAGCAGGCGCAGATCGCCTTCCGGCGTGAATCGGAAACGGCGCGCATGCCGCACTTTGAAACGAAAATCGATGCGCTCAGGACCGGGCACCCAGATGATCTCTGCGACCTGATATCCGTAGAAGGTCGCCCAAAGCATCTTCTCCTGGACGCGGTCGATCGACGCCTGCTCGAGCACCAGCTTCAGGGCATCGGCCGCCTGCACGGATCGCGGGTCGGCGTCATCGCCCGGCAGGACGTCCCAGTCGCGCGAGACCACAGCCGCGATCCGCTGGGCCATGGTCGATCGGACCTGATCGTCCAACTTGATCCGGTCATAGACGCCCCAGTCGACGGCACCCAGCAGTCGTGGATCGCTCGGCTCCTCAAGGTCTCTCGTGTAGGGGCGCGTAATGTCGCGACCCATTCCGGTGGTCGCGATTTCGCGTGCCAGCTCGGCAGGCACCTTTCTGGCCATGTTAGAACCCCGCAATGTCTGAGCGGCCGGCGACAGTGCCGAACCCGCGATGCGAAATCATGAGATCGGGCGTGCTCTGACGCGGCCCGGTCGATAGAAAGTCGAACGGCCCCGTGTCGGCATCTGCCGCCGCGCGGAGGTGCATCAGGGCGATCGCATTGTCGCCATGACGCTGACCTTTGGCTCCGTCCGCCTTGGACATAACCGACCGGTCCGGGATCTTCGGCACGCCGCGCACCAGCTTGATCATGCGCAGATCCTCGAGCGTCCCCTCGTCGTGCGGGATCAGCATCGTTCGATCCTCGATGGCGGCCCGCAAGAGTGGCATGAAGGCGAGGTAGGTCTTGTCCGTCGCCTGGACGGCTTCGATGCGATCGAAGCCCCAGCGCTGCTGCATCGCCTCGGCTAGAGCCGAGCCGTTGCCGCGTGCGTCCATCTTGCCGGCCGAAAAAAGCGGCAGCCGGTCAAGCACCCAGTTGGCCGCGAACTCCTGCTCTCGGAACGGCGTATTGCGCATCTCGAGGATGAACCGCGCCAGCAGCACCATTTGGGCATCGTGCTGCCCGAAGGCCAGTGGCGATACGTCGCCGGTGCGGGCAAAGTCCTGGCCGAAAAAGGACCGGCGGTTGCGGTCAAACTGGTCGATCAGCGGCCGGACATGCTCCTCCAGCCACTCGCGCACGAAGTCTTGCCGATAGGCGTCGGTTTCGCGCTCGAAGCCGTCGGGACACCGAAGCCGGACGACCGTGAGCTCGGGCCGCATTGCAGCCAGGATGGTCGCACGCGCGAGGTAGGTGCCAGATCCGCGCGCGGGAATGACGTCGAGCTCCTCCTCGGCCGCGTCGCCGTAGGTTTTGCGGAGCTTCGCCTCCCATTCGGCCTCGGCCTCAGGCGACCAGGCTTTACCAGTGACCAGGCAGATGCGCCGGTAAAGGCCTTGTTCGAGGGCGTCGCGGAGTGTGACGCGGTGCACCACACCCGCGCGTTTGCCGGCCCGGATATCTTCGATCAGCGCGTTGAAGGGGTTGTCTGCGCCATCATGGGTCGAAATGACGACGACGCGGCCGCCCCACATGAGCAGCGCGAGGGCTGCTTTCAGCAATTCATCCAGATTGTCGTGGAATGCGGCCTCGTCGATCAGCACCTTGCCTTGCTTGCCGCGCAAAGAGCGGGGCTTGGAGCTCAGGGCAACGATCGAGTGCCCAGACGGGAAGTCGATCCGAAAGGCTTTGATGCCTTCATCCGAGCCGTCGTCGAACAGGAATTCTGCCGGCTCGCTCGCGGCTTCGTTGAAGAGCTTCGCGAAAGTGCCCGCATAGTCGATAAACTCGCGGGTCATGTCGAGATTATAGGCGATGTAGAAGAAGTCCATTCCCGCGCGCCCAGGCGGGGCAGCCGTAAGGACCGCGTCGGCGGCAAAACCGTATGTCAAGCCGGTGCGCCGCGACTTTTCGCAGACGTATAGGTCATGGCTGGCGGAAAGCTTTAGCGCCTCCGCCTGATAGGGCAGCAGGACTGCTGGGATAGCGGCGCTCATCGCCGCCGCCTTGCGCTGCGGATTTCGGGCGTGAAATGCGGCAACCGCCCCGAGGCGATCTCGTCCAGCCACTGGATCGCTTGCTCGATGCCCGAATGCGCATCAATCGACACGAGGTCGAAGTGCGGCGGGCGATGGTGATTGTGCTTGAGCGGCCGGCGGTGATTGGACACGCGAAACCGCCAGATCTGCCGGCGTGCGTCCACCATATCGATATAGCGGCTGCCGGAGGTGACATCATGGCTGGCGGCGATCCTCTGCACGCTGATGCCGCGCATCCTCGCCGCATCGGCGATCTTGAATGCCAGGAGGCCGACAGCCTGGGGCGTGGATCGCCCTTGGCCGATGACCAGGCGCATCGGCTGCATCAATCGATCCCCAGGATCTTGCGCTTGATGGCGTCGATGGTCTCGGGGGTCGCCCCGGCGCTCCGGCCGGCGCTCTCGGCAGCTGCCGCCGCTTCCTCGCGCGCGCGCTTCCGGGTCTCCTCGCGGATCTTTGCCTCGCGATCGACGTCGATTTTAGACGCCGATGCGACGTCCTTCACGGCGCGGGCGAGATAGTGCAGTTCCTGCCCGTTGAGTTCGATCTCGTCGCCGCTGGCAACGGGCAGGATCGCGCGCGTGATGACGGAGGTCAGCGCCTGGATCATGAAGCGCCCCTGCCGGTCATCCGCCTCGCCAAACTCGGTCGCGAATGCCTGGGCGACCGAGGAGATTTGCCGCTGCTGAGCGGCGAACTCGCGAAACTGCTGACTGTAGCGTCCGACAGCCGAGCGGCTGATGTGATCCGCACCAAGCTCACGCAGGCGAGCTACAATGTCGTCGATGGTGAGGCCGCGCTTGATCGCGGCATCGACCTCTTCCCTGATCTGCGGCGGCAGCTGATCGATTGAAGAGCGCTTCGCCATCTCAATCGCCCGTCTTATGGCGGCTGATGCCGTCGACGGTCATAAGGCCGTTCGACACGTCGCGGCCGTCGGCCAGTACGCGCGCGACCAGATACGGCCCGACTTCTTCAAGCGAGACCAGATCCTGCGAGTGGAGCCAGCGCAGCTGGTCGCGAACTTCACGGCGCGCGACGCGGTGCCCCACCCCTACCAGCCAGCGTGCGACGACGTCGTCATTATGCTCGCCGCCGATCTCGGTCAGGAGATCGAGGATCGCACGACGGACGAGTTCGATGATCGGCTGAGGCAGTCTCATCGGCCAAGGCCCTTCTCGAGCACGGTGTGGAGATAGTCATTGAGCGTGCCGACCATGCGCTGCAGCGCGTCGAGGCCGGTCTCGAGGCCGCGCACGCGCTCGGCCACTTTGCCAATGTCCTTGGAGAGCTCGCTGGGCAGCGGACTGGCCTGACGATGGCGCTCGATCGCTTCGATCCGCGCCTCGGCCGCTGCGAGCCGGTGACCGAGCCACCACAAGCCGGTGACGAGGATGATTGGCGTAAGGCCGGACAGGGCAGCGCCGATCTGGACGAGATCGCGCAGCGTCATGGCCGCCGCCGGTAGCAGTGATGAGGATAGGTCACGCGGTGCTCCTCGATTTGAGGAGCTACCTTGGATCACCCCGCGCGGGAGACATGCTTCCGCTACCGTTAGACGAGCGAGCTTTAAGCCTGCTGGTCGTCTCCAAACATATCGATTTGTCGCGGATCAACTGCCCGCCTGCGAGCGCGGAACTCAGGGGGCGGGACCACGCCGGTGCCTTCAGTGGTCTCGTGCAGCAGGTAGGACACGTAGGTGCGCGAGGTGCGCAGGATACGCGTGGCTTCCTGTCCTGTCAGCAGGTTTGCGCGAACAGCCGCCAAAATAGGCTGGCGCTTCGCATACGCGATCGCCCGCCGTCCGGTCGGCAGGAAAACCCGCTCGCCCCGGTAGACTTGACGGAGCGTTGCTGCAGCCTCCGCGCCCAGAAGCTCGGCCAGAGGGCCATCCGCGAAAGCCTGGGTGAAAGACAGCTGCTGGCCGCCATACCGGTCAATAAGGACAAGGGTCAGATAGGCTCCAATGTGTCCGGCCATCTCGACCATCTGGGGCGTCCAATAAGGCCCCGGCCGCGTGTCGGCGGGGATTGGCAGATCCTCGATCGTCAGGTGTGGCGCGGGCGGTGGGCTCATGGCTGCACCTCGCGGTCAAGCAGCCGGCGATGCCGTTTTCCGCAAAGACGGATTGCGGCGTCGAGCTCGTGAGCGCTCCAAGCCCAGTGATTGGCACCCAGCCCGAGAGCGGACCGGATATAGGGCAGGTGCCCGTTCCAATGGATCTCGCCCCGGTCAACCAGCTTATCCGTGATCGCCCGAAGCACCGCATGGCGCTCGAGAAGCTGCATCGTGACATCCGGGTGGCCAAGCCGTGCGGCCTCAAGGTCCGCCGGTTCCGGCCAGCGCACGCCGGCACGGCTCGCCCAGGACTTCAATGCCTCGATCAGCGGCGCCGCGGCCTGGTGGTCGACAAATCGCAGGCTCGCGCGCCCGCTTTGCCGCTTCACCCAAGAATCGATTGCGCGCGAAGAAGCGTCGTGGACGGCGCCCACCCAATACAGCGTCCACCATAGGGCACGGATTTTAGGTGTCGTCGCACGTGAGCCGGTCGGCTGCCAGCCACGGTTGAGATGGTCCAGCACGCGCCCGATCTCGGCCAGTGTCATGTCGCTCAACGACGTCTTGCCGGTGATCTGGGCCTGCAGCGCGCGACGGTCGTCGTCTGCAAGGCCGCTGCGATGCGCCGCTGCCCTGACCGCTCCGATCAGACGCTTGCGGCTGTCGGACTTGCCATCTGCCGTCCGCAGCGCGCGCCCGGCCAGCGCCTTAAAGGATTGAGCCATTCAGCTTTCCCCGTGCTCATTGATTTCGGACTGCATGGCCGCCCCCTGGCGGTCGCACGCTCCAGGAGGTCGTTTGCCAGCAGGCGAAAATGCGGATCGCGATGGCACAGGCGGTCGGCCTGCCTGACGCTCAGGATGATGGTCGTGTGATCGCGGCCGCCCAGTGCTTGGCCGATGTCCTGCAGGGAGATCGCATGTGCCTTGCGCGCCACCCAGCAGACGAGGTGTCGCGCGCGCGCCGTGGTGCGGTCGCGACCGGCACCGACCAGCTTCGCTGCCGGCACTCCGGTCGCTGTCGCAACGTCGCCCACGAGCGCGGTGATTAGCCGGTCACCACGGACAAGCTTGATCTCGTCGGGCGACAGGAGAGAGAGGCGCTGCTCCAGCGCGGCCATGCGACGCTCCAGTGCGTCGAGCCTCATTGGTGTTAGGTCGGTCAATGCACGGCCCTTTCCGGGTCTGCCTCGACACAATCGGCCATCAGATGCGCGATTGTGTTCAGCTGGGACAGGGTAAGCCGGGCGGACAGGCACCCGCCGTCGCGGTGCATGATCGTGAGCACAATGACCCCCAACCTATCTCGCCCGACCGCGACACCCTCCAGATGCCGCTCGTGCTGAACTGGGACCACATGGGCCGGCACGATACTGACTTGATATTTGCTCATCGTGCGGCCCCCCAGGAACGCGGACTTCAATGGCGTCCACCATCCGGTGGTAGGCGCGCTCGAGCTCAGCAAAGGTCTCGGCTTCAGGCATGCCGGGCACCAGAAGGCTGGAGTCCCTCCGGCTGTGTCGGGCCAAAACGGTCACTGCGGCCTCGAGCCGGTCAGCTTCGGCGCGCGAGCGGCCGGTGCCGAGCGGTAGGACGGCGCGCGGGAGTGTGTCTCCCCAGCCAATGATCCCTTCGAAGGTCACCCAGAAATGCGTGGTCATGCCGCATCCTCCGGTTCGACAATTTCGGTCGGAGCCGGCTTTTCGCCGGAACGATCGATGAAGAACTCTTCACGCTGGCGCCTGGAGAGGCCGTAGGATGCCAAGCGCTCGCCCAGATCCTCAAGCGGCAAGCGCCCGAGTTCGCGAAGGATGGTTTGCCTGTCCAGGTCGTGCTTTGTGCGGATTACGGCCTCGAGGCCGTCGCTCAGCAGCCGAGCCACCAGATCTTCGGCTTTGGCGCCACCCAGATCCAGTCTCGGCATGCTCGTGCGATGACCGATGATGCAGCCGGCGATTTCCACCGACCGCCGCTTTCCGTCGGTAAGGTGCGGGGCGGCCACAGCCCACCATGTGCGCAGCTGGGTGAAGATGGTCTTCATCCGCTCGTCGAGCGGCTTGAGCCAGCCATCGCGGGCAGATTGAATTTCGGCGATCGCCGCGTCCGCGTCGGCGCGGATCTGCTCGGCCTGCGTCAGGCACAGTGCGTAATCGGAGAGCAGCTGGGTAGCCTGCTCGATGGTCTGTGGCGCGTCCAGGCTGACAGCCTTACGCCGCGGGCGTGCGGACATTACGGTTCCTTTCTTTCAGGTTGAAAAGGGGGAGCGGCAGGTTGCAGCTGGCGCATTCGGCGCTCTGTCGTCCGACGACCCAGCTTGCCGACCCGCAATCAGGGCAGGCGATGCCTGACCGCCAAACGGGGACCGTGCGCGGCGTCACAGCGCGAGCAATCCGAGTGCGGTGACGATCGCCATCATCGTCACAAGCGCAGTGGCGACCAGGTCAGGCCAGTAGATCGGCATCAGCCATCCACGGCTGTCGCACCGAGGGCAGTGCCGGCTGTTGTCGCCGCACTGGCACTCGCGGATGCGCTGGCGAATGATAGGTGCCGGGTCGCCGAGCTGGCCTGTCGGCTGAGGCCTTTGAAACGGACGTGAAATGCGCATTCAGCCCTCCTGAGCGTCGGTGTTGTTCGGGCAGCTCGGGCAAAGGCGCGCGTAAAGGCGCCGGATGGCCGTGGTCGGCGGATCGCGGCGGCGGCGGGAGCGCACGCAGCTGGCCAGCGGGATGGTGTCGGCGAAAGCCGGGCAAACCACGCCCTCTTGACCGAAGGCGGCTCGCACGAGCGTCTCCGCCTCTGAGTAGCTGCCAGCGTAGGAGCGATTTATGAGGCGGCTGACATACCCGTTGGATTTACCGAGCCGCTCAGCAACGGTTCGTTGATTGGTCGTGTCGCAAGCGCTTGCCAGCAGACGCACCCAGTCCGGCAGATCACTGCTCCAGGCGGCCAGCGCCTTGGCGAGGTTTGTGCCATGGTTAACAAACATGGTTAACTTCCCCCCGTCCGACGTTTCGCGTTCGGACCGGATCTCGCGGCGGCTGCCGTCATTGCGATCGAGGATGATGGTCGTGCCGCCGCGCTGGGTGACGGCGGGCGCTCGCCGGCCGGTGTTGAGGGCGAGCTGATAGACCGACCAGCTGCCCGCCTTGTGATGGCCGCGGGTGACCCGGCGGACATAACCGCCGCGCATCAGGGCGTTCAGGTAGGTCTCCACCGCACGGCGTGAGGCTTCGGCCGCGATCTGCAGCGTCGGGACATCGAACCGCTTGAGGATGCGGATCGACGCCCAGATGCGCTGGCGCGCCGTGGTCCGAGGCGGCGCGATACTGTCTGCCCGGGGAGGTGTTTCATATTTGCGGATATCGGGTGCCATGATGATCCTGATCGGCTTCTGGTCGGGGAGGCGGCGGACAAAGCCGGCGCGCTCCCATCGGGCGAGGATGCGCACGACCGCATTGCGGCGGCCGGACGTCGCCTGCGCGAGATCGCGGACGGTCATCGGGGCGGTCTTTCGGGCGAGCAGCGACCACAAAGGCCTGGCAAGGGGTTGCGCCTGCATCACGCCGCCCTGCGCAGCTGGACGTCGCCGGTAAGCACCGGCCTTCGGCCCCACCAGGCACGGTCGATGAGGTCAGCCCCTTCTTCGAGCGCAATGCGCTGCGCCTGCTGCAGGTTGGTCACCACGCGCCGGGTGACGCCCTTTGTCGCGGCGACAAAATAGGCCACCAGGTCGTCTGCGATCGCCACCCGTGCGCAGTAATGGTCGCGCAGCTTCAGGCCGTCATCGAGGCTGGCCGGGTGAGCCGCGCTCGCGACCAGGATGCGATTGTCGAAACGCTCCCATTCCTTCAGCTTTGCGGGCAGCGCCTCTTCGCCGATCATCATGATCGGGATGCCCGCGCCGTCGTGGATATCGCGGATCACCTCCACCGACTGCTTTTTGACCAGGTGATCCATCTCATCGATGATCAGCGGCCGCGGCTCGTGCAGCAGCGCGTCGATGATCTGTTGCAGGATCTTCGGGTTGGTGCGCGCGAGCCGGGAGACGCCCAGCTCGAGGGCTATGGCCTCGAGGATCGACCGCTGCGCCCAGACCGATTTGGCTTCGACGAACGCGGCGTCGAACCGGCCAGCGCAGAAGGCCGCGGCAACTGACTTTCCGTAACCGCTTGGGCCGTAAAAGACGCTCAGGCGGGGGCTGCCCTCAGGCGCTTCGATGCAATCGAGCATTGTGCGCAATGCCACCGACATGTTTGTCAGGTGCGCCTGCGCCGGCTGGCCCGGCTCCAGAGCGAGTTGAGGTTGAAAAGGCTGGGTCATGTGCGCTCCTCAGGATGCGGCCCGGCGGGCCTGGATGGGGTTGGGGCGAAGTCGCCGGTGATCAGCTTCTCGGCGCGGTATTGGCTCGAGGCAGTGAACAGCCGGGCGCGGCGCAGCTCGTCGGGGTCGACGGTGTCGCCGCGCTCGGCGGCGGCGATGATCGCATCGGTGCGGGCGACGCGTTCCGCGACTGTCTCGCCACGCTTGGGTTGCTCGCTTTGTGTCCAGGCGGCGGCGAGCCGGGCCGGCGCCGGCATTTCCGCCGCCGGTCGTGCAACAATGCTCCGCATCGCGACCGTCTCGCGCTGTTCGGTGGGCAGCGGCAGTGCATGCAGCTTCCCAGCCCGTTCGGCATCGCGGCGGAGCAGAAGCTGTTTCGCCTCGTCGATGCCGAAACCGCGCTGCCGCTCTCGGACTTGCGCGCGGGCCTGCCGGGTCCATTCGGCCTGTTGCCGTTTGGCCTCGGCGGCGAAATCCGCTTCGGAGAAGCCGGCGCGCTCGGCGTTCACGGCAGTGCCGATGAAATGCCCGTCTTCATCGAAGGCAAAGAGCGCGCCGAGATCTTCCTCGTCGCGGCGCACGACCACTTGCCTGCCAATCCACGGCGTCAGTTCAGCGGTCCAATAGCGGCCGGCCTTCCACTGAATGCCGCGCTTGCCAACCTTATGTGTGCCGACCAGCGCGGAGAGCGCGACGCGCAGCACGTCTTCCGAAGGCGCAGCCGTCGCTGGCACCGGAGAGGACAGCCATTTTTGCATCGGCGTCATCCGGAGCGCGCTGTGCTCACGTTGGTGATAGACGCCGTCCACCCAAGCATCGAGGATCGCCTGGAGATCTTCTGGTTCCAGTTCGGCGACAATAACCGCTCGGCCGGTCTGCTTCTTGGCGACCGCGCGCAGACGTTGTGCTTCGGCCACGCTGTGCCCGGCAAAGCCGGCGAGCAGCTGCGCGCGTTCGCGGGTGAAGGTGCCGAAAAGCCGCTCCACAAAGGGCTTCTTTTCAGGGCTGCCGGGTGGGCAGATGCGGTGTTCGATGCCGAGCGTATCGAGCGCGGTCCGGATCGAGGCATTGATGTATCCCGCGCCATTGTCGGTCGCGACTGTCTCGGGCATCACGCCCCACGCGCGGATCGTGTCGATCAGCAGCCGGCGCACGCTCTGGCCGCTTTCCGATGGCGCAACCAGGAACCGCGCGCGCCGCGACCAGCGATCAATGACGCCGAGCACCATCCGGCGCCCGCCGCGTGTCATCACATCGGCTTTGGTGGTGTCGAGTTCCCAGACCTGGTGCGCGCGATCGACGCCGCCGTCCGCGCGGCCGAGCGCCAGGCGGAAACGGCTCTTATATGCATCAGGGTCGCGCATCGACGCGAGGAGCGCGGGCTTTGTCCGCTCGACCATTGCGCACCGGCGCTGCAGCGACCGGAGCGAGGGCAGCTCATCGAACCGCGTTTCGAGCAGCTCGAGCACCCGGGGAGCCGCGATCCGCTGTTCGGCGAGGATCGCTTCCACCGCGTCTGCCACATCCGGGTGCCGTGTCCAGAAATCGGTGTCTTTTGGCCGCCCCCGCCTGCGACGATTGTCGCCTGACATTCGCTCTGCAATGTCCACCTGGGCGGGTGCCGGCAGATCCGCAAGTGCATAGAGCAAGCCACCGCCGCGGCCGGACCTGCGGATTGCGGTCCAGCCCTCAGCTTCGGCGCGCAGATGGATGCCACGCTTGGTGCGGGGCAAGCCATCAAGACCGAGCTTCGCCAGCTGTTCGGCGCTCAGATGAGTGGTGCCGGGCGCGATCATCCGCGCCTCCAGCAAAAGGTGCCAAGCCGAGACACTGGGCCGCGGGCGCGGTTTTCTGTGTGGATAAAGGTGTGAGGATTAATATAGAACCCGCTCATGCGTGCTGCTCCAGAAAGCGGGCAGAGCGCCAATAGTTGGCGGACGGCTGGGGGCGCTTGCGCGAGCCGTCCGGATTGTAACGGGAGGGCCAGATCTGATGAGCCTCAACACCGATCGCAGCGGCGATCAGCTGTTCAGGGCGCTCGCTCGGCATCGCGAGCGCGTTCGCCATTGCCTGCCGCGAAATGCCGGCGCGCCGACCGATCATGGCGAGGCTGGTGCCACGCTTCCGCACGGCAGCCTTGATGTCCTCGGGATGCCAATCAGCGACGCTCAACTTTACACTCCCTGGTCGAGTTGTCGCCTTTTTATGGACAAGTCAGGTTTACATGTCAACTGATCCGCGATCGGGGGTGTCGGGCCTGTCGCCCGAAGCGCGCGAGCGCCTTGCGGCTGCGGTCAAAAAGGCTGGCGGCCAGTCGGAAATCGCACGGCGGTTGCAGATCAGCCGGCAGAACCTGAACAACGTGCTGCGGTCGGGCAAAGGGATAGGCGCATCGAGGCTGGCTGCGATCGCCGCTGAGGCGGGTGTGAGCGTCGATTACATTCTGTCGGGTGAAGACCAGACAAGCGAGATTGACATTGTCAATTTGCCGATCGTCGAGATTGAGGCTGCCGCAGGTGCCGGCCGGGCGGCTGCCACGCGCCCGGCGATTGTTGACCACATGCCATTCCCGGCCGCTTATGCTCGGCAGCTCGGCCAAATCGCAGCACTGCGTCTGGTAACGGCGCGTGGCGACAGCCAGGAGCCGGACATCCGCGACGGCGACCTGATCATGTACGAGGAGGGGACGCCCTACCGAGCTGAAGGCATGTATGTGATCGTGCTTGACGGCGATCTGATGGTGAAGCGGCTGCAGCGCAGCGCGGCCGGTTTCCGGATCTTGAGTATGAATCCTGCCTACGGTCCGATTGAGATACCGGCGACGGAGGTCGATCTTAGGCTCATCGTGCTTGGTCGTGTGGTTTGGAGTGGAAAGCAGTGGTGATGATCATGGCGCTGGCGCTGGCTCTTCAGTCGCCATTTTCCTCCTGCGCCGATCCGGATGCAGCGACGGCGGCCGGCGCGCGTGCTCTGGCCGCGGGAGAGAAATGCCGCAAGATTTTGCCACCCGTGCAGCTTACGGCGGCCGAAAAGGCGCGTGCGGTGGCTGCGATCGGCAGGGGGCTTCGGGACGCATCGTCGGCCAGATACGAATGGCTGCCGCGCATCGGTGGCCGGCCGACAGTCTGCGCCCTGGTGAACGCAAAGAATGCTTATGGCGCCTATGCTGGGTTCCAGTGGGTGGCCTTTTTCCTGCCTGCCGGCGGCGGCGCAGTCACCTCGGTGGAGCTAGATCCGGGCGAGGCTTACCTCCAGTGCACAGCGTTCGGCTATCCCACCGAAGCCTTGTGAATGTAGGGCGGCCAGTCGGGTTGGGCTGGGCTGCCGCATAGAGCCCCGTTGAGGCGCATGTGCTGCCCGTCCGGCCCTTCACCCCAAATCTTATGTCGATTGCCCTGTCCAGCGTGGTCAGGGCAATCTGGCTGCATTCTGATTTGAGGGTGGCCTTGGCTCAGGCTGCAAGGCCCGGTTCGGTATCTTCCGCCAACCGCTCGATCCTGACGAACGGGTGCAGGTAGATCCGGTGACCCCGCCCGTCAGGCTGCTCGAACTCGTCAACTGAGCCTAGGCCCGCGCGCACTGCATCCAGCATCGCGCGCCGTTGGGTATCGCGCCACGGCCCGCGTTGTTTCCCCGGTGTCACGAACCTGAACCACATCGATGTCCCTCCTTTTGTTCTCGTTGCGACTCGTTCGTCGTTTGGAACGGATGGGGAACAATAGGAAAGGGGAAAAACGGTCCGATTTGAACCCGTTGGGCGGGCGGCATCGTGTGCCGCCCGCGTAGGTGTCATCGGGGCTGGATGATCAGCTCGCGCGCAGACGTCGGCTTGCCGCTGATCTGGTAGGTCAGGTCGACCGGCTGCAGGTCGAATTTGCTGAAGATCGTGCGGATTTCGGCGGTGTCATTGATCGACAGCACGAAGCGGCCCTTCAGCAGGGCCAGCTGATCGGCAAGCGTCTCAAAGTCGCCTCGGGTAAAGACTTTTGGGCCATAGTCGGTTTCGCAGCCCCAATATGGCGGATCGAGATAGAAAAGCGCGCCTGGATGGTCATACCGGTCGATGAAAGCGCCGTAGTCCAGCTGTTCGATCACGACGCCTGACAGGCGCTCGTGGATCTCCGCGAGCATCGGTTCAAGCCGTGTGATATCGAACCGTGCGGGTGCCTGCGCCTGGACGCCGAAATGGCGGCCGGCGACTTTGCCGCCAAACGCCAGCCTCTGGACATAGAGGAACCGCGCGGCCCGCTGTAGATCGGTCAGCCGGTCGCCTGGCAGTGATAACAGGCGGTCGAATTCCGCGCGGCTGGTCAGTCGCCAGCGCAGCATATCGACGAAATAGGCGTAATGCTCCTGGAGCACGCGAAACAGCGTCGCGACATCGCCAGAGATGTCATTGATCGCCTCGGTCTTCGGCCGCGACGTCCGGCGCAGGAATATTCCTCCCATGCCAACAAACGGCTCGAAATAGGCGCTGTGGTCGATCGTTTCGATCAGCTTGACGATGCGCCGCGCTAGGTTGCGTTTGCCCCCGATGTAAGGGGCGATCGGTCGCACAGGGCGCACAGCGGTGTTGGGACTCGACTCCATGGTTTTCAACTGCTCTATGACCCTCGCGGGGTGCCCGCCGAGGGAACGGATCGCGGCCCGGGCCGCGTGATGTGCGGGCTATCTCCCGCGGCTTAGGGCGTGCCACCGCCCTTGGCCTCCCTCGTTGCCTGTCGCAGCGGCCATGCATTGCGGTTGCAATCCACATACACGCTTGGCGAAAAGGCTCGGGTGGCTTACCCCGGCCCTAGTGCTGCCGCGCCGATCCGCCGCTTTACGCTGGCGGAAGCATAGCCGCCGCCGACCAGCGCCCATGACCGGCGCATGGACCGCACAATCGTCATCATGCGCCCGGGCACCTTCACCTCGGTCGAGGGGCAGGCTGTAAGTTTTACTGCCGAAGATTTGGCCGGCGTCGCTGCGGCCTATGATCCCGCAGCTGATCCGGCGCCGCTTGTCGTCGGCCATCCGCAGCTTGATGCGCCCGCTTACGGCTGGGCGAAGGCGCTCCGCATGGATGGCGATCGCCTCGTAGCGGACGCCGAGCGGATCGAGCCTGCCTTCGCCGAGGCTGTCAAGGATGGCCGCTACGCCAAGATCTCATCCAGCTTCTATCCGCCCGATCACCCCGCCAACCCGGCGCCAGGTCGCTGGTATCTGAAGCACATCGGCTTTCTGGGGGCCGCAGCCCCGGCGGTGAAGGGGCTGGGCACCGTCCAATTTCGCGAGGCGGTCGACCAGGCGCCGCTCGCGACCTTCGAACAAGAGGAGAAGATCACCGTGACCGACAAGACCGTCAGCCTCGCCGAGCGTGAGAAGGATATCGAGGCGCGCGAAGCTGCGCTGCGGGAGCGTGAAGCGGCAGCGACTGCAGCCGCCCGCGCCGCACTGCATGCGGCCAACGTGTCATTTGCTGAGGGGATGGTTGCCGAGGCCAAGCTCGCCCCGGCAGGGAAGTCGCTGCTGGTCGGTGTGCTCGACAGCCTTGAGGCGGTGGAGACCGTGTCGTTCGGCGAGGCTGGCGAGCTTGCGCCTGCCGCGGCGCTCAAGAAGCTGCTGAGCGGTGCCAAGCCCCTGGTGTCGCTTGGCGAGGCGGCCGGCGCGGAAAAGGCGACGACTGGTGCCATCAGCTTCGCTGCGCCGTCGGGGTATTCTGTCGACCCCAAGGGCGCCGAGATCCACCGCCGCGCCAAGGCGCTGCAGGCGTCCACGCCCAACCTCGGCTGGATGGACGCGGTCCGGCTGGCTCAGGGCTGACCGCGCCCGATCACGAAAATTTTCACGAAAAGGATCGATTCATGCAGCAGCGACCCGTTCTCGAATACCCGATCATCACATCCGCCGCGATCGCCCGAAAGCGCTTCGTTACCTATGCGCGAACGCAGGCGGTCGCCAACGAGCGCGCCCTTGGTGTTGCTGACTATGAGGCTGCGGCGGCCCGGCCTCTCAACGTGGTCGTGCTCGGCACAGCCACCGTTGAAACGGGCGGCGCAGTGGCGGTGGGTGATGAAGTCCAGTCGGACGCGCAGGGGCGCGCCATTGTTCGCGCGGCTGGCGTTGCCAACGGCCGCGCCCTGACCCCCGCTACGGCGGCCGGCCAGATGATCGAGATCCTCCTGATCAAGAACTGATCGCCCACTCCAAGGCAAGTGCGGCGCAGGCCGCAGGCGGTGAAATGCCGCCAACGTTCAAAAACTTGCAGAAAGGCTCAGACCCATGATGTCCCCCGACCAGGCCCGTGTTGTCGATCCGGTCCTCACCGAACACGCCCGTGGCTATTCGAACGCCGATTATGTCGGCGGCGCGCTGTTCCCGAGCGTGACCATGCCCACCCGTGCCGCCAAGCGGATCGAGTTCGACCGTTCGTCCTTCCGTCGCCGTCAGATCCAGCGTGCGCCTGGCGCGCGCATCGCCCAGATCCAGTTCGGCTATGAGGGCAAGCCGGTGTCCCTGATCCAGCGCGCGATCGCGGCGAAGACGCCGGTCGAGCACATGGAAGAAGCGCAGGAGGTGCCCGGCCTCGATCTCCAGCAGATGGGCGTCGACCTTGTGCTGGCGACCGTTGCGCTGGACAAGGAAATCTCGCAGGCCGAGACGGCGCGCAACGCCGCCGCTTATGCTGCGAGCAACAAGACGGCGCTGGCCGGCGCGGACAAGTGGAGCGATCCGGCTTCGCGGCCGAAAACGCTCGTCTTCGATGCCAAGGAGACCATCCGTCGCCGGATCGGCCGTCGTCCGAACACCATGCTGGTGGGCGGCGCGGTCGCGAGCAAGCTTCAGGTCCATCCGCAGATCCTCGAGAACTTCAAATACACCGCGCAGGACTCGGTCACCATGGACCAGCTGCGGCGCTACTTCGAGGTCGACACGATGGTCGCCGGCGATGCGATCTACGATCTGGCCGACGGCACCTCGGTGGATATCTGGGGCAATGACGTGATCCTGGCCTGGGTTCCGCCGGCCGGAGCGCAGCGCCAGATGGGGCTGCCCAGCTTCGGCTACACCTATCAGCTGCGCAACCACCCGTTCGTCGCCCCGGTGCGCTGGGACGGCGACACCCGCAGCTGGCTCAACGATTGCTTCGATGAGTTTTCGCCCGAACTGGTCGGGGCCGACGCCGGCTTTCTGATCCAGGCGGCGATCTGATCCACAGGCGGCGGCCGCTCGGTCGCCGCCGCTTTAGCGACCGAGGTTCATATGGAAGTGTTGGCCGATACGGTGATCGTCGAGGCGATCACCCCGCTCCGCATCGACGGAAAGCTTGTGGCCCCTGGCGGCAGCGGCGTGATGGCTGCCGACCAGGCAGGTGAGCTTGAGGGCGTCGGTGCACTCAAGATCCTGGGCGTCGTCGATGGCACCGTCGCTGCCGATCGCCCGGGCGCAGTGCTCGCGCTTGTCGTTGACGAGGCGGGCGTCGTTCAGAAGCTCGGCCATTTCGATGATGAGGCCGCCGCACTCACGGCGGCGGCGCCGTTCGTGGCTGCGGCCGCCAACGCGGCCGAGGAGCTCCGGGGCTGGAAAGACCTAGCGGAGTCGCGGCTGGATGAGATCATCCGGCTCGAGGGGAGCTCCGCCGCATGCCGACCGGTGGCGATACCGCCAGTCAGGCCCCGGCCCCGGCTCCCACTGCGCCCCAGCCCGCCCCGGTGTCGATCGAGATGCGGCTGACCGATCTCCGCAAGGTCGCCGCCGAGGAAGGCGTGAAGTTCGACAATAACGACACCAAGGCAGAGCTCGTTGCCAAGATTGGGGCGGGCCGCGTCACCGCCCGGGGCGCGGCGTGATCCAGACCGTCATCAAGCAACCGGCAGAGGTGATCAGCCAGCTGGTGCCGTTCGGCGCGCCCGTCACACAGATACTCGCCGCGACCCCGGTTGCGCGTGGCATGGTGGCGGGCGCTGCGGCGCTGCAGGCAGACGCAGTTCTGGTCGACGGCTCGGTGACGGTCACGCTGGCGGGCGGCACGGATGGTGAGCGCTATCTCGTCACAGTGCGGGCCACGCTCGCCACAGGCGAGGAGCGCGAAGCCGAGGCGGAGATCGTCGTCATCGACGCCGCGTGGGTGATGCCGGATGGCGGCGCGCCCTATTTGTCGATCGAAGATTTTGTCCGCCGCTTCGGCCTGCCGGAGATCGTGCGGATGACGGACGCCGATGGCAGCGGGCGGATTGATCGAGACTTGCTGGTGGCGCAGCTGGTCGATGCGCAGGCGATTGTCGAGGCGCACTTGGCCGGGCGCTATGCGCTCCCGCTCGCCGAGGTGCCGCTGCCAGTCAAGAAGGCCATTGCCGATCTGGCACGGGCCAGTCTGTATCCCGGCGGCGCTCCGGATGGCGTGGCTGATGCGGCGCGCGCCAGCATGCGGATGCTGGAGCAGATCCGTGACGGCCGGCTGACTTTGCCTTCTGCGGTCCCTCTTGCCGCCGCTGCCATCGCCGCCGACCCTGTGTTGTTCGATGCGGGCGAGCGGGCCTATCCCGATGGCCTGCAGGATTATCGGCTGTGACCGGCATCGCCGTGCAGATCGAGGTCGGTGGCGATCTGCGGCGCGCTTTGTCCCGCGCGGCGGAGGCAAGTGCGGACCTGACCGGGCCGATGCAGGAGATCGCGGTCCATCTGGCTGCCACGACCGTCGAACGATTTGACCAGGAGCGCGATCCCACAGGCATGCCCTGGAAGCCGTCGCGCCGCACGCTCGAGGAGCCGGGGGCCAAGACGCTCAATCTGAGCGGCTTCCTGCGCCAATCGATCGAGCCGGATTGGGGTCGCGACTATGCGGCGGCCGGGGTCGAGGCATCAGGGGGCCCAGCCGTCTATGCGGCGGTGCATCAGTTTGGCGCAACCATCACCCCGAGGACGGCCAAGGCACTCAGCTTCGCCGGCCGGGTGGTTGCACGTGCGGTCATTCCGGCCCGGCCATTCCTGGGTTTTTCCGACGAAAACCGAGCGTTCGCGCTCGACGTGATCACCGATCACCTCGCTGAGGTATTCGGAGGGACGCCGTCGTGAGGCTCCAGCCATTCGTCGACCGGTTGCGAGACCAGGGGCTGCGCGCGTGGGGCGCGATGGAGTTTGCTGGCCTGCGCACGGCACCGTCGGGCCAGAGCTTCTATGTGATCCCGTCCCAGTCGGCGGCCGCACCGAATGCGCTCGCCGGACAGACGGCCATCGACCAGCAGGTCACCGAGCAGCTGCTGGTCGCCATCGTGCTGCCTGCCCAGGCGCGTCAGCCCGAGCGGGTGGCCGAGGACATCCACGCGGCCGAGCAGCAGGCGATCGATGCCCTGGCAGGTTGGACGCATCCCGACGCCAGCCGCCCGGTCGAGTTCGCGGGCGGGCGGCTGCTGTCCGTCGACGGAAGCAGTCTGGTCTGGGGGGTGCAGTTTAGGACGGCCTGGAGACTTCGCCGAACCTGAGGAGATTTCGATGACGCGCCGCGCGCCACGGATTGAGGATGGGCCGACACAGCCGAGGCCTGCCAACGCCGCCGGCTATCTGCTCGACGGTCATGGCCTGCCGCTGTCCGGTCCGGCCCGGCTTCGGGCGCTCGATGGGCGGCCGGACCCGGCCGATGCGCCCGCTGATACCGCAGCCGAACAGCCCAAGGAGTGACCCATGGTTGATGTCGTCAAGACGATCCTCTTCAAGAAGGAGGCGGTGTATGGCACCGATGCCGTGCCGACAGCTGCGGCCAACGCCGCGCTGACGCGTAACTTTCAGCGCACGCCGGTTCAGACCGACACGCTCGAGCGGAATTTGGACGTGCCCTCGCGCGGCCGGTCGCCCACGGGCAGCACGAATGCGCGGTCGGCTTTCTCCTACGAGCTTGAGCTCGCCGGGTCGGGCGCGGCCGGCACCGCGCCGGCGTGGATGGAACACCTGGAGGCGTGCGGCATGGCTGCGCCCACGCTGGTCGCAGGCCAGAGTGCAAGCCTGCGGTTCGCTGCTGCAGGCGCGGCACTGTCCTCCGCAACCGCTTATCACTGGCGCGGCAACCAGCAGGCAATCTCGCTGGGCGCACGCGGCACCTATGGCTTTAACTTCACCGCAGGGGCCTATCCTTTCCTGTCGCTCTCTTTCGTGGGCATGCTGCCGACTGGCCAGCCGGTCGTTGAGGCTGCGCCCGCCGCGCCCGATTTCTCGCGCTGGCGCGCGCCGCTCGAAGTCAACACCGCCAACACCGATTTCACGCTCGACGGCTATGCGGCCAAGTTGCAGAGCCTGACCGGCGAAATCGGCGCGCAGCCTGCCATCCGGAACTTGGTCGGCGAAAACTATGTGCAGCGCGGCAATCATGCGCTTACAGGCCAGATGGTGATCAAGGCGCCCTCGGTCGCGGAGCGAAACTATTTCGCCACGCTGCGCGCGGGCGCGGAAATCTCGTGCGAGCTCATCCACGGCACTGCCGCCGGCAACATCATCGAGCTTGTCATGGGCTTCCTGCAGATCCTCGCAATCGAGGAGCAGGAGGATGGCGACGACCTGATGTATACGATCTCCTACGGCGCGAATGTGAGGGCCGGTCAGGACGACATCATTTGGAGGGCCAAGTGATGTTCAAGCTTGTCCCCGATCAGTCCGCCTGGTGGCCCGTCAGATGGCCTGGCGTCAGCGAAGATGGCTCCATTATCGAGAATCGCATCGAGCTGCGGTTCCGGTTGCTGGACACCGACCAGGTGATTGACCTGCAGGTGGAGGGTGCCCGGGTCGACCAGCGGGTGGCGGAGATCGGTGCGGCCATGCTTTCGGGTGAGGCCGAAGCTGCGACTGCGACCGAGATCTGGGCCGAGTATCTCGGTCGCATCGTGATTGACTGGCGTGGCGTGGGCGCGGCCAATGGTGAGCCCCTGCCGTTCAATGCGACCAATCTGCAGCGGCTTCTCAAGGTGAACGGCGTCTTCGGATCGATCCTGCGGGCTTTCGACGCGTGCATCGCCGCGCGCGAGGAGACGCGCCGGGGAAACTGATCGCCGCCGCGCGCGCCTGGGCTACGGGGCACGGCGGCGGAGCCCAGGCGGATCACGATGCTCTTACGCGGGCGAGCGATCTGCCAACATGGGTCCGCCCGCGGACAGCCCAGGCGCAGATTGAGGTCGGACCTGAGGAGGTCGATGCTGTGGCGCTTTTCATCTCCCTTGGCACGCAGTGGCAGGTCCATCCGATGGCCGGCACGCGGCTTGGGCTGCGCTACGAAGCGGTGCCGGTCGCTGCGGCCGCACTCGGCTTGAGCCTCACTCCCGCCCTTTTCGGTGATCTGCGGGTGATGGAGGGCGCCGCCCTCGCGGCCTGGGCGGAGCGGCCATGACCGATCTTGTCGTCTCCGTCCGGCTCACCGCGCAGGATGGCGGCCTTGTCGGCCAGATCCGCGCCACCGAAGCCGAGATCCAGGGCTTGGCGAAGGCGGAGCAGCAGGCAGCTGCGGCGGCCGGAGCTTTGCGCGATCAGACCGGCGGTGCCGCTACCGCGATCGGCCAAGCGGGTGCCGCTGCTGACGGCATGGCGGCCGCCAGCCGAGCTGCGGCTGCGGCCGCGACTGGGCTGGCCGCGGCGCAAGGGCGGGTCGGCGACGCAGGCAGGGCCGCTGTAGCCACCGCCGGCCAGCAGCGTGCGGCTTACGCGCAGCTGGGCCTGCAGGTGCAGGACGTTTTTGCATCGCTGTCGACCGGGACCAGCGTCTTTGCGATCCTTGCGCAGCAGGGTGGGCAGGTCGCTGGTGCCTTGACCGGGCTCGGCGGTGTGGTGGGTCTGTCGCCACTTTCTTCTCAGGGCCGCTGGGTGCAGCTCTGCTCGGCTCGGTCAGCGTAGCCGGCCTGCTTGCCACAACGCTGTTTCGGACCGCCGACGCAGCAAAATCGCTGCAGCGCGAGCAGGTCGCCCTTGCATCGATCGTCGATCAGACGACTGGTCAGCTGCGCCGCCAGATCTCGGTCGTGCAGGCGCTTGCCTTGGCAGATCAGCGCGCGGCGACCTTTGCGCGTCAACGGGCCGATTTTTCCCAACGCCGGACCGCGCTGATCGCGGCCGGCCTCGAGGCCGGCCAGCAGCGAACTTCTGGCGGTGAGCGCGGCTTTGGGATCGCCATCCCCGGTCAGGCGTCGGCGAGCGCCCGAGAGGTCGCCAAGCTGGCCGCCGCCTATAGCCAGGGAGCCATCAACGCCGAGCAGCTGAGCCGGCAGGTGGATCGTATCGCGTCGACCGACCCCAAAATTCAGGGGCTCGCAACCCGGATCAGGCAGCTGGCGGCGTCCACGATCGAAAGTGCGCGCGCAGCAGAAGGCACGCGGCTCGAGATCGCGCAAATCGCCGTCGCGGCAGGGTCGGCAACGGCGGCGCAGAAGCGGCTCGTGGAGGCGCGCCGCGAACAGGAGCCGGTCAATGTTTCATTGATCGAGGCCGAGGCCGCCCTCGCAGCATCCACCGATCGTGTCTCGCGTGCACGCGAGCAGCTGCGGATCGTGGAGCTTCGCGGGCGGGACGCAGCCAAGGCGGGTGGCGCGGCCGCCGATGAGTATAGAGCCAATCTCCTCGAAGCGCGCCGCGAGGTAAATGCCGCAGAGGCGGCCGAGGCCCGTGCTGCTCAGGCGCGTCGCATCACCACGATAGCGACCCGTCAGGCCGCCCAAGCTCAACGCGAACTGGAAACTGCGTTGGTCGGCCTCGAGCGTCGGTTTGATGGCGTGGCGGCGGCGAACCGCGAATACAGCGAGACCATCGCCGATATCGAACGCCTCAAGAGAACAGGATCGATCAGCGACGACGAAGCTTTTGCGTTGCGTGTAGATGCCGGTGCGCGAAATGCCGAGCAGGTCAACCAGGCACGTGAGCAGCAAAGGCGGGCGCGGTTAGGCGAGGCGGGACGAGCCATCGTTGAGGGTGCTGATAAGCCTCTCGCCGATCTTGCCGATAACGTCACTGCCCGGATGGAGGATGCTGGCCGCGCTGGTGGAGAGGCTTTTCGCGACGCCGGCCTGGATGCCGCTCAGGCAATCTCGCAGGTGTTTGGCGGGCGTCTTGGGCGGTCGGTCTCTGCCTTGCTCGGGCTCATTCAGGGCCGCAACACCGGCAGCTTCACCAGTGTTGGCGGTCGCGCGGGCGGCGTGCTGCAGCTGCTGGCCGGTGGCTCGCCATCGGCGGGCGGTGCAGCGCGGCGCACCCAGGATGATACCATTGAGGCTCTCGGCAAAGAGGTCGCGCGGTCGACTGTCAAGGCGCGATCAAAGGGCGGTTTCGGTGCCGGGGTGGATGAAACGCTCGGAGGCTTCACGCGCGACATAAAATCGATCTTTGGTGAGACGGGGATTTTCTCGGGCGCGCTTGGGAAAACGCTGGGCAAGGCGTTCGGTGGTGCCACCATTGGCAGTCAGATCGGCAAGCCGGTCACGTCCGCACTGGGCATCAAGGGATCTAGCACGGGAGCCCAGCTTGGCGGCGCGGTCGGCGCGTTTCTGCCGATCCCGGGCGGCGAAATCATTGGCTCGATCCTTGGGTCGGTGGTGGGCGGCGCGCTTAAGCCCACCCGCCGGGCCTCGGCGACCATCGGCCTCGGGGCAGATGGGCTGGAGGTGTCGTCCGTCACGGGCAACAGCCAGCAGCGGCGTGTCGCCTCGTCGGCAGCTGCCGACAGCGTAATCGGGTCGCTGCAGCGGATCGCCGAGCAGTTTGGCGGCTCGATCACTGGCACGCCGAGCGTGTCTATCGGCGTGCGCGACAATTCTTTCCGCGTCGATCCGACGGGCCGGGGCATCACCAAGACACGGCGCGGGGCGGTCGACTTCGGGGAGGATCAGGCCGGCGCGATCGCGTTTGCAACCGCCGATGCGATCAAGGACGGCGTCATCACCGGCATTTCGCCGGCCGTTGCAAAGGCATTGCAGTCCTCGAGCGATCTGGACAAAGCGGTCCGCGAAGCCCTGAAGGTCGATGAGATCGAGGTGCTGCTGGGCGGCATTGATGCTGCGGTCAACCGGACGTTCCGCGATCTCGAGCGTCAGATCGTGGAGCGCAATCGCATTGCCGCCAAATATGGGTTTGACCTGGTCAAGCTCGAGGAGCGGAACGCGAAGGACCGTCAAGACGCGCTCGAGCGCGTCCTGGCTGACCGCGTGGGATCGCTACAGACGCTCCTGCGCGATCTCACCACTGGCGATCTGGCCGAGGGCACGCTTGCAGAGCGTCGCACAAGGCTGCTCGGTGATATTGCGACGGCGGAAGCCGATGCAGCAGCTGGCCGGGATGGTGCTGCCCAGCAGGTGGCCGAGCTCCGCCGCAGGCTGATCGAGGTCAGTCGTGAGGCGTTTGGCACTGCCGGGAGCGAGTTCGCCGCCGACCTGTCGTCCAGCCGTGCGTCGGCCCAGCGGATCATCGATGCCGAGAACCGCCGCGTCCGCGAACAGGCTGATCTCGCACGGGCCACGAATGACAAGCTCGATCGCGCCAACGGCCTTGCCAACGAGGGCAACGAACTGCTGATCGAGATCAGCGGCCAGCTGGGGCAGATGGTTGACCAGCTGGCGGTGCTGCCAGGCCTGGTCTCGGGCGGGTTTGAACGCTCGACCGGTCGACAGGTGCAGCTGTGACGGTCCGGACGCTGGTCGATGCGTCGCCGCGCGATCCGGCCACAGGCGCGCTGACGCCCGTTTTTCTTGGCGGCGGCGGACGTTCGCCGCTCCATCACAACGGCCGTCATTACCGCGCTGGCATTCTTGCGGTGCCGGTCTTGGCTGCGTCCATCCAGTGGGATGATCGCGGCTGGACCGGCGGCTCGATACCGACCAGCGGGTCGATTATCTTTGCTCCCGCAGACAGGCAGCTACTCGACGCGTTGGGCCGGCTGTTCTGGCGCGGCGCAGACCTCGTGATCAGCGTCGGGCCTGACGCCGGGCCGTTCGTGCGCTACCTGACAGGCACATGCGCATCGGCGCGCGTCGCAGGCCCCAGGCTGATCATCGAGGCTGCCGATCTCTCATCCGGCATTGACCGGCCGTTGGTCACCGCGCGCTTTGCCGGGTCGGGCGGGCTGGAGGGCGTCGCCGAGGCGGCGGGGCGGCCGAAGCGGCGCAGCTGGGGGCGAGTATTCAATGTCGAGGGCCGCCTGCTGGACAAGGCCAACTCGATTTATGAGTTCGGCGATCCTGCGCGCCCGCTGCAGGATATCACCGTGGTGCGGGACAAGGGACGCGACGGCGCCCGTGCAGTCCTCCCTTGGCAGGGGTCCGCCGCAGCCACCTTCGCCGCGCTGCAGGCAGCCTCCGCGCCGGCAGGCGGTGCTCTCGTCGCGCCATCAATCGCCTGTGCCAAATGGTTTACCGTGCCGGTCGGCCCGGTGACCGCGGATCTGCTCGGCGAGGTGGGCAGCGGCTATGTCGAGCGTCCTGCGGCCATCGCCGAGCGGGTGCTGCAAGCGGTCGGCGGGCCAGCGATATCTGCGGCCGTCCGCGATGCAGCTGATCTTGCCCGGCCATATGCGGTTGGTCTGCATGTCGGCAGCGAAACCGAAACCGCCGCCCAGGTGATTGATCGGCTGCTGCTGGGCGTGTCCATGCTCTGGACCCTCGACGCTGCCGGCGCAGTGCGGATATCTCCCATCACCCTTGCCGCACCCAGCGAGGCCGTGCGGTCGGTGGATGTCACCCGGGACAGGCAGATGCTGCCCAGCCGCGTCCGCCGCGTCGGCTATCGGCGAAATGAGCGCCCGCATTCCGACGGCGAGATTGCACTGGTGCTGACCGAGGGTGCTCAGGCGATCACCGCCCAGCTGACCCGGCCGGCGGCCACAGTCACTGCCGGCACCAACGGCGAGGTCGATCTCGACGATCTGCCGGCGCTGGGTGGGCGGTTCGAGGTGCAGCTGGGTGGAGTCGCCGTATCGCCGGCTCCCACCTTTAGCGTTGTTGCCGATGCGGGCCTTGATGCGGTCATTGACGCGGCGGGCAATTATCGGGCGCGGGCCGCCGACCTGGACACCGGCACCGCGCGGTTCCGCGCCCTGTGGAACGGCCTGTCGTTCGACCGTGAATACAGCCTCAGCCGGGTGCGTCAGGGGCAGCCTGGCATCAGTCCCCCGCTCATCACCGTCTCGGGCACGCATGCCGAATTCCGATATGACGGCGCGGGTGCTGCAAAGCCGCAGACCACGCGGCTGACCGCGCGGCGGCAGAACACCGCACTGCAGACGATCTGGCGTGTCTTGCGCGCCGATACCGGTGAACCGGTCAGCTTCTTTCAGACCGCCGCCGATATGGCGGCCAACGGCTGGGTCGATAGCGCGCCCAGCGATGATGAGGTGGTGCTCGGTCATGTGCGGTTCGGCTGGCTGTCGGACGCCTATGGCGCGGGTGGCGGCCTGGTTTACGAGGCATGGCTCAACGGCACGTCGATCGTGGACAGATGGTCGTTGGCCCGCGCGCTTGATGGCGCTGACGGCCTTGATGGTGCCAATGCCTACAATGTCACCCTCGACGGGCTTGCCCGAAACGGCGGCACATTCTCTTACACCGGCACCGGCGACGGAAATGCGATCAGCGTGGAGGTCGCGGCTCAGGGCCGTGCCTCGGCAGTGGTCGGCCCGGTGCTCGGGACGTTTGGCATCGGGCTGCGCGACCCGGGCAGCGGGACGATCTATGAGCTTATCCGCTCGCCTGCCGCTTTCTGGGGCAACGGGACGACGATCTGGCGCCACTGGTCTGGCGTGGTCGCGGTTTCGACCGGCGTGGCGACGGCTCCCGGGCTTCTCCTCGAAGTCGCCCATGTCGGCACCGAGATGCGAGGCTACATTAATGGGGCCGACATTGGGACGCCGATCGCCACCGGGATCCCGGCAGATCGGGCGCACCAGCTCTGGGTGCGAGCGGCGGGCGCGGCTGGGCAGCGGCTGGACAGCGTCTCGTTCAGCCGATCCGGTGCCCCTGGTGCTGCCGGTCAGGACGGCCGCTCGATCACCCCGGCGGCGACCACTATCACGCTGAGCGCCGATTATCTGGGCACGATCAAGCCGGGGCAGCTGCCGCGCGCTATCCAGTTTGCTTGCTTTGCCGGTGGAGCCGACGTCACGGGACAAACGTCCTGGGCAGTGGAGAGTGTCTCGGCTGACGGCTCGGCGGCCAGCATCTCGGCCGGCGGGCTGCTGACTGTGTCGGCGCTCGCCAGCACGTCATCGCTGATCGTCGTGCGTGCCATCTATCAGGGCACGGTGCTCCGCGCGCGGGTGGGGGCGCTGTCGTGCTTGATCCCGCGCCGCCAGCGACCGCGACCAACTTGTCGGTCACCGTGCCGTCTCCTGGCGATGAGTCGACATTCCCGCCCGGCCCGGACGCGGCTGTCACCGTGTCGGCGAGCCCCGGCGGACAGATCCGTGCTGATATGGGCGCGAGCTATTTTGTGGGTGGTAACGCACCGTTCCCGCAGACATTGAGTTGGACCGCCATTGCGAAGCTCGCATATAGGCTGGCCGGCAGCGGCGGGGCGTGGATCGACATCGGCGTCCAGGAGGTCGGCAGCACCGCGCAGCGCGGCTGGCTCGCCCCGGGCGAGCCCGAGAGCAACTCGGGCGGCATCAATATCAGCCGGACCCAAGGCGGACTGACCGCCGGCGCGGCCTATGAGGTCGGCGTCTTCGTGCGCGCCAGCGCCAGCGGGCCGGTCAGCGGGTGGCAGGGCACCATGAGGGCAGGCCATCCATGATCGTAATGCGTCATCGCGCCAGCGGCGCTCTAGCCGTTGTGACGGGCCTCGGCGGCCATGGCGAGCCTGTGTGGGAGCAGATCGGCCCACTGCCAGCGTGGGTGCCCGCCGATCTGGCTATGGTCGCGGCCGATGGCACGATCACCGCCGATCTCGACGCGGCGCGCGCGCGGCGCT
This sequence comes from Sphingomonas changnyeongensis, assembly GCF_009913435.1. NCBI lineage: Bacteria > Pseudomonadati > Pseudomonadota > Alphaproteobacteria > Sphingomonadales > Sphingomonadaceae > Sphingomonas > Sphingomonas changnyeongensis. Next base: position 1,502,954 of record NZ_CP047895.1, read on the forward strand.
GGGCGGCGATCAAGGCCGAGCGGGAGCGGCGGCTGCGCGTTGCGCCGACCAGCGGCGGGCCGCTCGATGTTGATGAGACCGGGCGGTCGAACATCTTGGGCATGATGCAGGCGCTGGAATTGCTCGGCCCCGGCGTGGAAGAGCCGATCGTCTGGAAACGGGCCGATAATGTGCTCGGCCATTACACGCGCCAGCAGTTCAAGTCGGTCGCTCTCGAAGCGCTGGCACATATACAGGCCGTTTATGCGGTCAGCTTTGCCCTTGAGGCTGCAATCAACGCCGCAACCAGCCTCACGGAAATCGAGGAGGTGGCATGGCCCGACGCCTGAAAGCTCTGATGATCGAAGTCGGCGCGGCTCTGTCGCAGCTGCTGCACCTCGTGCTCGGCGGGATGCTGCATGTCGTCGATGACGACATGCCCATGCCAGATCGTGACGAAACTCTGTCCAGCCGCGTCGGCCGCGCGGCGATCGCGGGCGAGCGCTGGGCGCTGATCGCTGAGCGCGTGATCGACGGCCTGTTCCTGTTGCTCGGCGATGCGCCGGGCCATTGCCGCAGGAGTATCGGCAAGTGAGTGCTGTCGATGCGGGTTTTGCCGAGTATCTCAAGTCGCGCGCGCTGTTCGCCGATCGTCCGTCAGCCAACGTCACCGGATGGGGCCTGCGCGATACAACCGAGAGTGAAATCCTCTCTCCGATCGCTCTGGCAGCAGACGCTCAAACGGAGGCAGATCGTCAGCTGCAAGTCCTCGGCAAGCCGCTGGCAATCGACATTCATGTGGTGCCGGGCCGGCGGGTCGATCTGTTTGGCCGGTGCATCACCGTTTCCGCCGGCCGGCTGGGATATCAGGCAGGGCAGCCGGTTTTCGTGATCGGTGTCGAGCCGGCCGATGATGGCGCAACAACCCGCCTGACGGTGGTGCGCGCCCTATGATGATCCTGTCCCCAGAGCCTATCGCGGCGATCACGTCGGGAGCCGAAAATCTGCTCACCGCCAGCCCGAAAGAGGTTTGGTTGGCCGGCGGCGCAAATCCTGTCATCGATATCGACCTCGGGGCCGATCGGGCGGTCGATACGGTGTTTCTCGGCTTCACCTCGGCCGGGCCGGCCGTGCAGTGGCGGATCATCGCCGGTGCCGGAGGGGCTGGCCCAGAATTGCAGCCGCAGCAGCTGGCGACGGCGGCCGATGCCATTTCCGGCCGGCCGCACATGTTGTCGCTGCTCGCTGCTCCGGTGATGGTGCGGCACATTCGGCTCCAGCTGACCGCGCCGGCCGGCCTCATGGCGGGGTGGTTATGGTCGGGCAGCGCTTCGTCGCGGGGCACGAGAGAGGGGCTGGCCGGCAGTTGCGCGATAGCAGCGTCAAGGAAGACCTGCCCGATGGCGGGTTCGCGATCGTCGAGGGGGTCGTGCGCGCGTCGTTGAAATGGCGTTTCGTCGGGCTTTCAGACGCCTCCCGTCGTCGCCTCTGGGCGCTGGCTTACCGGCGGGGCGAGACCAGGCCTGTGCTGGTGATTGAGGAGCCGGACAGCGAAGCTGCCGGCGCCGATGAACGCATTCACTACGGCTTGTTCGACCGGTTCGATGCCTATGAACGTGCCGACCCGAACGACAATGCGTGGGCGCTCTCGATGACGGAGTGGGTCTGATGGCGGAAGCCTATTCGTCGCGCGGGGCCTGGTATCTCGGCGACAAGGGAGTGCGGTGCGCTGCGCCATGCGACCCTGCAAACGGAAAGAGCGCAGCGGGGTGGCTCCCCGAGCGGGCTGGGATGCCTCGCCAAACAGCCTGCCATTGAAGGGCTGATATATGACGAACGTCGACCGGCTGATTGATGAGCTTATCGGGCGCGAGGGCGGCTTCGTCGACGATCCGGCGGATCGGGGCGGGCCGACCCGATGGGGCATCACCGAGCAGGTGGCCCGGGCCTATGGCTACAACGGCGATATGCGTCAGCTGGCGCGCGCGACGGCCGTGGAAATCTACCGCAAGCGCTATTGGTCAGGGCCTCGCTTCGATGAGGTGGCAACCATCTATCCTCGTGTCGCGGCAGAACTGCTCGACACCGGCGTAAACATGGGGCCGGTGGTTGCCGCCCGCATGCTTCAGCGCGGCCTGAACCTCCTCAACGACCAGGCGCGCGCCTATCCCGACATCGGCGTTGACGGCGCGGTCGGTCCCATGACGATCGCGGCCCTGCGCCAGTATAAGGCTCGCCGGGGCGCCCGTGGCGAGGACGTGCTGATCAAGATCCTCGATGGCCTCCAGGTCAGCCGCTACGCGGAAATCACCGAAGCTCGGCCGGCCAACGAGCGCTTCTTTTTCGGCTGGATCGATCACCGGATCGGACAGGCGTAATGTTGCCCGAGGATCAAATCGATGCACCGCGCCGGGGCATCTTCGATCGCCTCATCACGAGGCTGTTTGAGCAGCCCGAGGTGGTCATCGCTTACACTCTGGTCGCGGCTTTCTGTGGCGCTTACTTCCGGCGCCCGACCGATCAGCTGGAGGGCGCGCTCATCGTGGCCTTCACCTCCGCGAGCGCCTTCTATCTCGGCACAACGGTCGGCGCGCAGCGCGCGGCGAGCCAGGTGGGCGAGGGGCTCGGCCTCACGCGAGCGGCCCTTCGGGGCATGGCTCGCGCCAAGGACGACAAGTCATGATCCGGTCCTCGATCATCCTGTCTCTCGCGCTGATCTGCTCCGCTTGTGCTGCGGTGCAGCATCGCCCGCCGGTCTGGTCATCCGAGGCAAAAGCCTCGTCTGCCATCGCCGTTGAACGCGCATATCAGACGGCCGCGCTGAGCATTGTCGCCGCCGCTGAAGCAGGAAAACTGTCGGACGCGGAACTAATCCGGGCGCAGGGTCTGGACCGGGCGATCTACGCTCAGCTTCAGCGTGCACGGCAGCTGATCGATGCCTCCGATGCCCAAGGTGCCGATGCTCTGGCCTTGGCCGAGCACCTCTGCGCGGCGTTGCAGGCGATGGCCAAGGCGGCGCACGCGCGATGATGGCTTGGCGTCCTCAGGTGTCGGATCCCGTTCGGGCGTCATTGTCGTTTCTTTACAGGGGGTTGTAACGTGTCTGACGTTGTCCCGGCTGAGCAGTTGCAGTTGCTGATCGAGCGGATCGAGCGACTTGAGGCAGAAAAGAGCGGCCTCGCTGACGATATCCGCGACGTATATGCCGAGGCCAAGGCCAATGGCTATGACGTCAAGACCATGCGGGCGATCGTGCGGCTGCGCCGGATGGAAAAGAATGCACGGCAGGAAGCCGATGCATTGCTTCAGACTTACCGTGACGCCCTTGGTCTTGACTGAAATCGACGGGGCAGGCTGCAAGAAATCGCTGTCGCCGGGGAGTAAATCATGATGGGCATTGATGTTGATCGGCTGTTGGGTGCAGCGCGCCTGATCGGCGCGGCATCGCCAGCCTTCGGCGCCCTTGTCGAGGTTATCCGCCCGCTGCTGGATGACGGTGCCTCACGTCAGCTCGACGATGCTCTGCGTGACGCGCGCCGGGACAGCGACGACGCTCACCGGGCTGTCCAGGCGCTCGCGCGTCCCTGATTTTTTGGCGCGGATTTTTTGGCGCGCTACACTGAACACAGACAGCGAGGAGGAGATGCAATGACGGATGGAGCAACCCGGAGACATGCTCTGCCGCTGATCGCGGCGATGCAGGCGCAGAAAGAGCTGACCCACAACGAAGCGCTGGTCAGGCTCGACATGCTGGCCCATGCGGCAGTCGAGACCGGCCCGCTCGATCAACCGCCCGCTGACCCGCAGCCGGGCCAGTGCTGGCTCGTCGGGTCGGCACCGGAGCGGGAGTGGCAGGATGCGCCCGGCGCGCTGGCGTGCTGGACCGAGAATGGCTGGCGCCTGTCGCCTGGCATCGACGGCATGGCGGCATGGGTGATCGACCGGCAGCTCTGGGCGGTCCGCACCGGGGGCGCGTGGCGGATCGGGGAGGGGCGGTTTGCCTCGCTCAGCATCGCCGGCCAGCAGGTGCTCGGCCCGCGCCAGCCGGCCGTGCCGGTGCCGTCCGGCGGGGCCGTGATCGATGCCGAAGCCCGGGCGGCGATCGCGGTGATCGTGGCGCGGATGGTCGCCCATGGCCTGGTCGACTGACCCCGGACATGATCGTTCCCGGATGCCAACAAGCCGCAGAAATCCGCCGCTATTGCGGCTTTTATGCAACAGTTTCAGGATTTGCAGTCTTGCGCGGCAACTATGCAGTCTGTAGTGAGTTGGGGCTGTCCGAGTGACACCAAGAAAGGGGATTTCTATGCGGAAGCTTGCCATTGCGATGGCGTTGGCCTCCACGGCGATCGCTTCGCCCGCGCTGGCGAAGGATAAGGCGTGGTATGTGGGCATTGAAGGTGGTGCCCTCCTCGTCGAGGACATCAACTTCGACATCACCCGCGGAACGGGCGCGACCGCGACCCTTGGCACCAATACCGTCAACCATAAGTATGGGTACGATGTTGGTGGTCTGGTTGGCTACGACTTCGGCGTGTTCCGGCTCGAAGCCGAAGTGGCCTACAAGACCGCGACGCTTGAAGGCTATGAGAGCACCGTTTCGACGCCGATCGGCAGCCGCTCGGCCATTCCGAACGTGCTTTATGGCGAAGCCGGTGGTTCGACGTCGGCGCTCAGCTTCATGCTCAACGGTCTGTTCGACTTCGGTGACGAAGAGGGCCTGAGCGGTTACGCGGGCGGTGGTCTCGGTGTTGCGCGCGTGAGCGCCGACTATGGTCTGCGTTCGGATACTCCGAGCTTCATCGATGATTCGGACACGCGCTTTGCATGGCAGGCGATTGCCGGCATTCGCGCGCCGATCACCGACAACATCGACGTCGGCCTGAAGTATCGCTTCTTCAACACCTCGCGCCTGTCGATGGTCGGCATCAACGGCGATGTGTTTGACGGTCGCTTCCGCTCGCACTCGCTGCTGGGCAGCCTGATCTTCAACTTCGGCGAACCGGCTGCCCCGCCGCCGCCGCCGCCGCCGCCGCCGCCTCCCCCGCCGCCGCCGCCTCCCCCGCCGCCGCCGCCGCCGCCTGCTGCGGTCTGCGCCCCGGGGCCGTACATCGTGTTCTTTGAATGGAACGCGTCGGTGGTGACCCCGGAAGCGGCGTCGATCCTCGACAATGCGATCACCTCCTACCGTGATTGCGGCAACGCGCAGGTCATGCTTGCCGGCTACACCGACACGTCGGGCACGCCCAAGTACAACCTCGGCCTGTCGCAGCGCCGCGCCGATGCGGTGAAGGCCTATATGGCCGGCCGTGGCATTCCGGACGGCGTGATCACGACCCAGGCGTTCGGTGAAACCAACCTGCGTGTGCAGACGGCGGACGGCGTCCGCGAACTGCAGAACCGCCGTGTGGAAATCACCTACGGTCCGGGTTCGGGCATGTAATCTGGCCTGATGGCTGGATGATGGAGGGCCGGTCGGGAACGACCGGCCCTTTTTTCTTGTTCTCTACCCGGGCGGTGTTCGCCGATTGCATCTGTGCCATGTGGCGTGATTGATTTCAGCCGCCACGCTGCACGGCGTGCGCGGCGCGACGACGGCCTTGATGATGGAGGGAGCGGATAATGGCGGTGGGTCGGTTGATGTTCATGGCTGGTTTGGCCGGTCTTGGTGCCACAGCCATGGCGCCGGTCGCGCACGCCGCCGGCCCGGTGACGCGCGCCAAGGTTGCGCTCACCGGACCCGACGGGCGCCAGCTTGGCGACGCGAAGCTGCGTGACACGCCATCAGGGCTTGAGGTGACGGTGCGTGGTCGCGGCCTGCCGCCGGGGCCGCATGGCCTGCATCTCCATATGGTCGGGCGCTGCCTCGCCCCGGACTTTGCCTCGGCCGGTGGGCATTGGAACCCGACCGGCCATGCCCATGGCCGCGATAATCCCCGGGGCGCTCATGCCGGCGACCTGCCGAATCTCAGCATCGACGCGGATGGCCGGGGCAGATTGCGTTTTGTTGTCCCCGGCGCGCGGCTGATCGGTTCCGGCGGCCTGCTCGATGAGGATGGCGGTGCGCTGGTGATCCATGCCGGCCCCGATGACTATCGGACCGATCCCAGCGGCAACAGCGGCGGGCGCATCGCCTGTGGCGTGGTTCTGCCGGGCTAGAGCGTCTGCCCGATCTGCGGACCCGTGCGGTGCCCGCGGGTGACGGTGTGCGCGGTGGGGGCTGTCAGGCCCGTCCCTTGGCCTGGCTCAGCCAGCTTCGCCCGCCAGCCGTGCGCGTTCGGCGACGCTCGCCTCAGCAGCTGGCAGGGCGCGATAGGCCAGCAGCAGCAGCAGCACGGAGACGGGCGCGACACCGAGAAGCGCCAGGATTCCGGTGCGCAGGCTGCCGCTCAGCCCCGAAACATAGCCGGTGAACCACGGCCCGAACGCCAGGCCGACCAATGTCGTCGCGATGAAGAAGGTCGCGGTCGCCGTGCCCCGCATCCTTGGCAGCACCAGATCCTGCGTCGTCGCCGCCGCCGCGCCAAGCGCGCTGCTGGCGAGCAGCTGGATCATGAACGACAGCGCGTAGAAGAGCGGCGCGCTGCCGGTCGTGTAGGCAAGGATGATCGGCAGGACTGGGCCGACAATGCCGATCAGGATCACCGGGATGCGCCCGGCCGGGTTGCGCCGCCGCCAATGATCGGCCAGCCGCCCGCCCAGCACCACGCCCAGAAACCCGCCCAGCGCCGCGCCGCCGCCGAGCACGAAGCCGACGGTCGCCTTGGGTTCGCCGAGCACGCGTTCCGCATAGGGCGCGGCCCAGAGCGAGATCGCATAGGAGGTAAAGGCGATCAGCCCATAGCCGAGCGCGACATAGAGAAACGCAGGCGTCCCCCAGATCAGCCTGAACGTCGGCAGATCCCGGCTGCGCAGCGCGCTGGCCCAGGAAAACACCGCATAGCCGCCAAGCGCGACCGCGCTCCATTGCGGCACCGATCCGGTCAGCCCGATCATCCCCAGCGCAAAGCCGGTCGCAAGCGCTCCGGCCAGCAGGTTGAGCGCGAGCGCCGCCGCACCCCGCCGCGCCGCGCCGATCAGCGTGAAAGGCGGGATGATCGTCACCAGTTCGCCTGCAAAATCGCGGAATGGCGATGGCGACACCGGGGTCGGCATCCCGTCCGACAGGCCGCGCACCGGCTCCTTGAGCGTTGCGACCCACAAAGCGAGCAGCACGCCCGGCAGGCCCACCGCCATGAACGCCGCCTGCCAGCCGACTAGGCCGAGCGGCCCGCCGCCCGGATAGGCGGCATTCCAGCCCTGAACGATCGCGCCGCCGATGAACAGCGACAGGCCGCCGCCGATATAGATGCCCGAGGAATAGACGGCGAGCGCGGTCGCCCGCTGTTCGCGCGGGAAATAATCGGACAGGATCGAATAGGCGCAGGGCGATGCCGTGGCCTCGCCGACGCCGACGCCGATCCGCGCCAGGCTGAGCTGCCAGCCGGTGCGGCACAGGCCGGACAGGGCCGTCATCGCCGACCAGAGCGCGAGGCCGATGGTCATCAGCCGCACGCGGTGCCAGCTGTCGGCAAGCCGGCCGAGCGGGATTCCGAACAGGGCGTAGAACACGCCGAACGCCGTGCCGAACAGGAAACCGAGATCGGCATCGCTCAGCCCCAGATCGCGCTTCACGTCTTCGGCAAGGATGCTCAGGATCTGCCGGTCGATGAAGTTCAGCACATAGACGATCACCAGGATCGTCAGCACATACCAGGCATAGGGCCCGCCGGGCCTGACCTTCTCGCCCTCGACCTGACTGCCCAAGCAACGCCCCCCTGATCGGTTCCGGCCGTCATGCGGCCATTTGTCCAAGGGCTAGCAGAGCGCCGCGCGGCCTGCCAAAGGCTTTCGGCCATGACCGAGCGTTTCTCCTTCCAGATCACCGCCACCGACGGCCGGGCTCGCACCGGCGTGATCGCCATGCGCCGCGGCGACATCCGCACCCCCGCCTTCATGCCGGTCGGCACCGCCGCCACGGTCAAGGCGATGAAGCCCGGCGATGTCCGCGCCGCCGGTGCCGACATCATCCTGGGCAACACCTATCATCTGATGCTCCGCCCCGGGGCCGAGCGTGTCGCCCGGCTTGGCGGGCTGCATGGCTTTATGGGCTGGGACCGCCCGATCCTGACCGACAGCGGCGGCTATCAGGTGATGAGCCTTGCCGATCTGACCCGCCGGTCGGAGGAGGGGGTGGCGTTCAAATCGCATCTCGACGGCGCGCGCCACCTGATCACCCCCGAACGCTCGACCGAGATCCAGCGGCTGCTCGATTCTGACATTGTCATGGCGTTTGACGAGCTGGTGCCGGCGACGTCGAGCCGCGATGTGCAGGCGGCGGCGATGGAGCGGTCGATGCGCTGGGCCCGGCGCTCGCGCACCGCCTTTCTGGACGGCGGCGCCCATGCCGAGCGCGCGGCCCAGTTCGGCATCCAGCAGGGCGCGCTCGACGAAGGGCTGCGCCGCGCCTCGGCCGATGCGCTCGTCGAGATCGGCTTTGACGGCTATGCGGTCGGCGGCCTCGCGGTCGGCGAGGGGCAGGAGGCGATGTTCGGCGTGCTCGATTATGCGCCCGGCCAGCTGCCGGCTGACCGCCCGCGCTATCTGATGGGCGTGGGCAAGCCCGATGACATTGTCGGCGCGGTCGAACGCGGGATCGACATGTTCGATTGCGTGCTGCCGACGCGCAGCGGCCGCACCGGCCAGGCGTTCACCCGCGACGGGCCGATCAACATCCGCAACGCCCGTTTTGCCGAGGATCAGGGGCCGCTCGACCCCGATTGCGCCTGTCCGGTCTGTGCGCGATGGAGCCGCGCCTATCTGCATCATCTGGTGCGCGCCGGGGAAATCCTGGGCGCGATGCTGATGACCGAGCACAATATCTTCTTCTACCAGGCGCTGATGGCCGATCTGCGCGCGGCGATCGCCGAAGGGCGGCTGACCACGTTCGCCAACGGCTTCCGCGACCGCTATCTCAGCAGCTGATTGCCGGCGTGGGGCCGGATCCCTCCGGCCGTGATGCGGTGGCCCCGGCAGGGGCCGCCGGTCTCAGACCGTGAAGCCGACCGACAGGAACGAAGGAACGGGGCCGTTCCAGCCCTCGTCCGGCTGCGCCGCCTGCACATTGCCGGCACGGCGCGGGCGTTCGGCCTGATGCGGTGTCGCGGTGCGCGGTGCATCGGCTGGCCGCTCACGGGGCGGTGCGGCCGGTTCGCGCCGGGCCTGTTCACGCCGGGCCTGTTCACGCGGGGCGGGCGCGGTGGTGGGCTGCGCCTCGACCGGCTTGCGGCCGCCGCGCCGCGCACGGGCGGGCGGGGGGCGGGCGATCCAGCCTCGTCGTCCCCGGCATCGCGCGCCGGGGCAGCGGCCGTGCCGCCGGCCTTGATCCGCGCAATCTTCTGGCCGGTCAGCTTTTCGATGTTGGCGACCGCTTCGCCATCCTCGGTGGTGACGAGCGTGAAGGCCTTGCCGGTCGCGCCCGCGCGGCCGGTGCGGCCGATGCGGTGCACATAGTCATCGGCGTGCCAGGGCACATCGAAGTTGAACACATGGCTGACGCCCTTGATGTCGAGGCCGCGCGCCGCGACGTCGGAGGCGACGAGGATGTTGATCTCCCCGGCCTTGAACCGGTCAAGCTCGCGCAGCCGCTCGGGCTGTTCCATGTCGCCGTGGATCTGGCCGACCGCAAAGCCATAGCGCTTCAGGCTGGTCGCCAGTTCGCGCACCGTCGTCTTGCGGTTGGCAAAGATGATCGCGGTGTTGAGATCGTCAGCGCGCAGCAGGCGGCGCAGCGTCTCGCGCTTGTCCCGGCTGGCGGTTTCGACCAGCTGCTGTTCGATCAGCGCATTGGCGCTGGCCGGGCGCGCGACCTCGATCGACTTGGGGTTGGTCAGAAACTTGTCCGCCAGCTTCTTGATCGGCGGCGGCATGGTGGCCGAAAACAGCAATGTCTGGCGCGTCTTGGGCAGTTTGGAACAGATTTCCTCGATATCGGGCACAAAGCCCATGTCGAGCATCCGGTCCGCCTCGTCGATCACCAGCAGCTCGCAGCCCGTCAACAGGATGTTGCCGCGCTGGAACAGGTCCATCAGCCGGCCGGGCGTCGCGATCAGCACGTCGACGCCCTTTTCCAGCGCCTTTTGCTGGTCGCCCATCGACACGCCGCCGATCAGCAGCGCCATCGAAAGCTTGTGATATTTGCCGTATTTGTCGAAGTTTTCGGCAACCTGAGCGGCCAGTTCGCGGGTCGGTTCGAGGATCAGCGAGCGCGGCATCCGCGCCCGGCTGCGGCCCTGGGCGAGAACGTCGATCATGGGCAGCACGAAGCTTGCCGTCTTGCCGGTGCCGGTCTGGGCGATGCCGATCAGGTCGCGGCCCATCAGGACCGACGGAATGGCCTGGCGCTGGATCGGCGTCGGGTCGTTGTAACCGGAATCGCCGACAGCCTTCAAAAGCTCGTCGGACAGGCCGAGATCGGCAAAGCTCATCGAATTCCCGAGGATAGGATGGCGGCTGTTTCCGCCTGATCCTTTGGGCCGCGCATGGGCAAAACTCAGGCGAATGTCAAGATTTTCGCGGGTCGTCGGCCGCGGGCGGCCGGTTAACGCCGGCGTCGGTCGCGCTTGTCGGGCACGAGGCGGCGGAAGCGGTCGATCTCGCACGATCCCCCCGCACGGGTGCGGATCGAATCGCGGTCCTCGCAGATGCGTCCGTCGCGCCCCGGGCGCACATAGAAACCCGAATAGAAATTCAGCGCCGGGCAGGCGCTCGACAGCCGGGCGCGCAGCCTTGTCCCGCCATTGAGCAGCAGGTCGACCCCGTCCGGCCCGACCTGCGCCCCGGCAAGCGCTGTCGCGTCGATGCAGTCGGGGCCGTCCTTTTCCTTCCAGCGCATCCGCCGCTCCGGCGGTTCGGGGCGGGTGGGAACGCGGATGATCACGCGCTGCTGGATGTTCAGCTGCGCGATCTGGACACCGCCGGCAGACGGCAGCGCGATGGCCGCCGCCGGCCCGCTCACGCCGAGCAGTGCCGCGACCATCGCGCCGTTTCTCATGCCAGTTGCCCCATGGCCGGTGCGGGTGGCCCAGTCGAGTTTAACGCCGGCTGAACTGATCGGGCGCGCAACCGCGATCTGTCTCGGCGAACGGGGCCGGTTTCCGCGCGCGCGGCTTTGCCCTATCAGGTCCGGCGTGCCTGCAACGTCCAACTTGACCTCGCCCCTGTCGTCCGGCCCGATCCCGGCCGCCTTCCTGGCCGCTGCCGCCGAACTGCTCGGCCCTGAGGGGCTGACCGCCGATCACGAGCGCATCGCCCCCTGGCTGACCGACTGGCGCGGCCGCTATCACGGGCGGGCCGACTGGCTGGCCAGTCCTGCCTCGACCGAACAGGTGGCGGCGCTGATCAGCCTGTGTGCCGCCCACCGCGTCGCCCTGGTGCCGCAGGGCGGCAACACGTCGATGGTCGGCGGGGCAACCCCGCCCGCCGACGGGTCCGCGCTGCTCGTGTCGCTCAGGCGGATGAACCGCATCCGCGCGCTCGACGCTGCGGCCGGAACCGCAGTCGCCGAGGCGGGGGTGGTGCTTGAGACGCTGCACGACGCCGCCGGGGCGGCGGGCTGGCGCTTTCCGCTGTCGCTCGGGGCCAAGGGATCGGCGACCATCGGCGGGCTGTGCGCGACCAATGCCGGCGGCACCCAGGTGCTGCGCTTCGGCACCATGGGGGCTCTGGTGCTGGGGCTGGAGGCGGTGCTGCCCGACGGCTCGGTGCTGAATGGCCTGACGCCGCTGCGCAAGGACAATCGCGGGCCGGATCTGCGCCAGCTGCTGATCGGCGCGGAGGGGACGCTCGGCATCATCACCGCGGCGACGCTCAGGCTGGTGCCGCAGCCGGCGGCGACCGCCACTGCCTGGGCGGGGCTGGCCAGCCCGCAGGACGCGCTCACGCTGCTGCGGCGGCTGGAGGCAGCCGGGCTGGCGGTGGAAAGCTTCGAACTGATCCCGGCGGAGTCGCTTGCGCTTGTCCTCGATCATCTGCCCGGCGCGCGCGCGCCGCTTTCCGGGGATCATCGCTGGCACGCGCTGATCGAGGCGACGGGTGACGCAGAAGGCGGGGCGGAAGGCGGGGCGGGCGTTGCCGATGCGCTTCAGGCGGCGCTGGCGGCGGCGCTGGGCGACGGGCTGATCGGCGATGCGGTGCCGGCGGCGAGCAGCGCGCAGGCGGCGGCTTTCTGGCGCATCCGCGAGTCGGTGTCGGCGGCGGAGAAAGCCGCCGGGCCGGCCGTGCAGCACGATATCTCGGTGCCGGTCGCGGCGATGCCCGATTTCATGATCGCGGCGGCCGAGGCGGCGGAGCGGGCCTTTCCCGGCACCCATGCCAGCGGCTTCGGGCATCTGGGCGACGGCAATGTGCATTTCCATGTCCGCGCGCCCGCCAATGCTCCGGCCGACTGGGTGGCGCGGCAGGGGCCGGCGGTCAGCGATTTCGTCTATGATCTGGTCACTGCCGCTGGCGGGTCGATCTCGGCCGAACATGGCATCGGCCAGATGAAGCGCGACGTGTTCGCCCGGCTGGGCGATCCCGTGCGGCTGGCGATGCTGCGCGCGGTCAAGCAGGCGCTCGACCCGCTGGGGCTGATGAACCCCGGCAAGCTGGTGCCGCTTGCGTCACCGCCCGCCGCGCCATAAGCAGGCGCGCATCGTCTTTTTATCTTTCGACCACCGGAGTTCCTGACATGGCGACCGCGCCGCAGCCCACTGGCCTGCCGATCCTGTACAACGACCTTGTCCCGCTGTCGTCCAACGAGCATGCCGACTGGAAGACCCAGACGCTGACCGGCGCGCCGTTCCTGAAGAATGTCCATGCGATCCCGGTGACGATCGACGAGTTCGTGCTCGTGCAGCGCCATTATCCGATCATCTTCGCCGATGCCGAAAATCCGGTGCCGCTGGCGCTGATGGGCCTGAACGAGGGCGTGAACGTGTTTCTGGACGATGCCGGGGTGTTCAATCCGCCGGTCTATGTCCCGGCCTATATCCGCCGCTATCCGTTCATGCTCGCCCAGCTCGGGCCGAACCAGGGCGAGCTGTCGCTGTGCTTCGATCCGACCGCCGGGCTGGTGAAGCCCGATGGCGACGGCGTCGTGCTGTTCGAAAACGGCCAGCCGACCGACGGCACGCGCGCGATCCTGCAGTTCTGCGAGCAGTTCGAAACCTCGGCCCAGCGCACCGGCGCGTTCATCAAGGAACTGCGCGAGATGGACCTGCTGATGGACGGCGAAGTGACGATCACGCCGGGCGAAAACGGCGCGGCGCCCAGCGTCTATCGCGGCTTCAAGATGGTCAATGAGGAAAAGCTGCGCGACCTGCGGGGCGATCAGTTGCGCAAGATGAACCAGAATGGCATGCTCCCTCTGATCATGGCGCACCTGTTCTCGCTCGATCTGATGCGTGACATCTATGCCCGGCAGGCAGCGCTCGGCCTGCTGCCGGCACAGGCCGCCGCCTGATGGCGACGCCCCTCGATCCCGCCCGGCCCGACCTTTCGGGGCAGATGCGCTATTCGAGGGGCGCGATGGCCTTTCACTGGCTGATCGCCGCGCTCATCATCCTCAACATCGTCGGCGCGGTCGCGACCGAGGATATGGAGGGGCCGGTGCGCGGTCTTGCCATGGGCATGCACAAGGCGGCGGGGATGACCGTGCTGGTGCTGAGCGTGCTGCGCCTTGGCTGGCGGCTCGGTCACCGGCCGCCGCCGCTGCCCGCCGCGATCGGGCGGATGACGGCGCTTGCCGCGCACGGCGTGCATGCGCTGTTCTATCTGCTGATGTTCGCGCTGCCGATCTCCGGCTGGCTGATGATTTCCGCCGCCAGCCCGCGCCGGCCGTTCAACTGGTTCGGGCTGTTCGACCTGCCCTATCTGCCGGTCGAAGGGGACAAGGCGCTTCAGGTCGTCGCGCATGATGCGCATGAACTGCTGTTCTACCTGATCCTGGCTTTGCTGGTGCTGCATGTCGCGGGCGCGCTGCGCCACCATTTCGCCCATGGCCGGACTTTCCTGTTCCGGATGATGCCGGGGCAGCGCCGCACCGGCATCTGATCGCGGCCCGGCATTGGCTGGTCAAATCTTGATCGGCCGATCCGCAAAACCCCTAGCTTGAAGAGCCGGGCGCAATCCCTATCTTAATCCTAGCGCGTGGGAGTTCCCCCCTTTTCTCCCCGCGTTGTTCGCGCCTTCGGGCGTGTTCCTCCCTGAACCTTGGCCGCTCCGCGCATCGCGCGGGGCGGCTTTTTTCTGCGGCGGTGTTTGGGGAAGGGGGAACGCAGCTATTCGGCGGCGACGGCGAAGGGGGCGCGCGGAATGGCCGCCTCCAGCCCGGCGATCATGTCGCGGACGAAATCCTGCACGCGCTTGAGGCCAGCCGGATCGCAGCGGTCGAGCGCGGCGTCGAGATACAGGCTGCGGTCAAGCTCGATCTGGATCGCGTGCACGCCCCGGCGCGGGTCGCCATGGCGTTCGATCACATGCCCGCCGGCATAGGGATGGTTTTCGCGCCAGGACAGGCCGGCGCGGGCGGCCGCCGCGATCACCGGGGCCACAAAGGCACGGTGGCAGGTCGCGCCATGGCGCGTGCCGATGACCAGCCGGGGCGGCTCGGCCCCTGCAAGGGGCGGCATCGAATGCAGGTCGACCAGCACCGCGCAGCCATGCCGGGCGCGCGCACGCGCGACGAGCGCGGCGAGTGCTGCGTGATAGGGGCGATGATCCTCGGCAATCCGCCGGGCGATGTCGGCGGCGTTCAGCCGCCCGGTCCACAGTTCGCCCAGGCCGTGCAGCCGGCGCGGCACCAGCCCCAGCCCGCTGCGCACCTTGGGTGACAGGGTGAAGCCGCCGATCAGGCCATGGTCGTCGGTCCCGATCGTGTGCGGCGCGATCATCTCGGGGTCGATCTCGGTCTCGGCGCGGTTGAGGTCGATCCACAGCCGGGGACGGCGGGCGATCAGCATCGGAATGCCGGCGACGGCCCGCGCAACCTCGTCGATCCGCCGGTCTTCAAGCGCCGCCAGCCTGTCGGGCGGCGGGCGCAGCATCGCCAGCATGGCAGGGGAATAGTCGCGCCCGGCATGGGGCACCGACATCACGACCGCGCCGGCCGCATCGGCGTCCAGCAGGTCGAAGCTGGCCGGGGGCGGGGGCAGCGACATGCCCCGGTGCTAGAGGCTAGCCGCGCAGCCCGCAAGCCGGGGCCGGACGGCAAAAGCCGCACGGACAATGCGGAACGGCTGGAAAAAATTAAGCTGTTGGCGCATAATCGGTTCGCACGGCGCGGCCCGGAACGGGGGGCGGCCCGGCGGGGATGCCAATGATCAGAATCTTGCTGGCCGAAGATGACGAGGCGATGCGCCAATATCTGCACCGCGCGCTCGAACGGGCCGGCTATGCGGTGACTGCGGTCGATCGCGGCACGGCGGCGCTGCCGCTGCTGGAAAAAGACCGGTTCGATCTGCTGCTAACCGATATCGTGATGCCGGAAATGGACGGCATCGAACTGGCGCAGCGCGCCGCCGCGCTCGCGCCCGACATGCGGGTGATGTTCATCACCGGATTCGCGGCGGTGACGCTCAAGGCCGGCAAGGCGGTGCCGCAGGCCAAGGTGCTGTCCAAGCCCTTCCACCTGCGCGATCTGGTGCTAGAGGTCGACCGGATGTTCGAGATTGGCAGCGCCAGCGGCCTGAGCTGAAAAAAAGCCGCATCGGGGCGCGCAAAGCCGCTTGCGCCGGTGCGCGGGCTTGGCTAATGGCAGCCCTCCCTTGGGGGCGCGTAGCTCAGTGGTAGAGCACTGTGTTGACATCGCAGGGGTCGCAAGTTCAATCCTTGCCGCGCCCACCATTTGAAAACCCCGCCCGCCGGGTCCGGCAGGCGGGGTTTTTCATGTGGCGGCACCAGCTGGCTGCCCCGGCGGCGATTCGGGTGGATGCGGCGGCTCATCGCGGGCAGGCGGGCATCGTGGTCGGGCGCGTTCTTGTTTCCCGGCCCTTTTCATTGCGGGTCCGTGCCGCCAGAACCGGCCCCGTGCCGCTCCCGGCATTTCTGCACGCCGTCCACCTTCAGGGAATCGCGCCATGCCCCAGCCGCTGTCCGCTCCGGCCACGCTCGACGAGGTGCTCGCGCACGGCCTGGCCGAGCTGCGCCGGGGCGTTGCAGACCGGCGGCATGGCTTTCGCACCGTCAATGTCGCCAGCATCGCCACCGATGGCGGCCCCGATGTCCGCACGATGGTGCTGCGTGCCGTGGATCCGGTGGCGCGCACGCTGCGCCTGCACAGCGATGTCCGCAGCGGCAAGATCGCCCAGATCGACCGCGATCCACGGGTGATGGTGCATGGCTATGACGCGCGGTCGCGGCTGCAGATGCGGCTGCGGGGCCATGCGGTCGTGGACCGCGCCGGGGCTTTGGCCGATGCCGCCTGGGCGGCGTCGCAGCCCATGGCCCGGCTGTGCTACGCTCCCGACACCGTCCCCGGATCGCCGATTCCGGCCGCGCCGCTGCCGCCCGCGACCGAGGAGGCCGGAGCGCGCGCGCATTTCGCGGTGATCCTGTTCCGTTTCGACATGCTCGAATGGCTGTGGCTGGCCGCCGATGGCCATCGGCGGGCGCGGTTCATGTGGGATGACGGCGCTGATGCGGCCGCATCCGCTGCGCCCGCACAGGCGATGTGGCTCGCGCCCTGAGGCAACGCCGGTTTCGCCGCGCCGGTCACTCTGGCCGAATCGTGCCGGGGCAGATCTGACTCGCGCCGGGGGCGCATCGACCGAACAGGTCTGGCGGTTATGGCGGTTCAGCCCCACAGGTCAGCGGCTACAGCGGAACAACAGCGCCGCTCAGGTTGATGATCGGCTTATCTGTCGGGGAGGGGAAATGGTGGAGCCGAGGGGGATCGAACCCCTGACCTTCGCAATGCCATTGCGACGCTCTCCCAGCTGAGCTACGGCCCCACATTTTCATGCCACCCGGTCCGGGACCGGCAGCCCGCCGGGCTGGTCCCCGGCGTTTGAGAGCGCCGCCCTTAGACCGGGCGGCGCACCCTTTGCAATCCGATTCTTGAAAAAAATGTCGTTGCGGCGCCGATCAGTTTTCGTCGCCGTCATCGCCGGTGTCGACGCCCAGATCGTCGTCACCACCCAGATCGACATCCTCGTCCGGCGACACTTCGCCATCGTCGATGTCCAGATCCTCGTCGCCGACGAGAACTGCATCATCGCCCTTGGCTTCTTCCTTCTTGGGCGCGTCGAACGGCAGCGGCTGCTTCGACTTGAGCACCGGTTCCGGCTCCCAGGCATAGCCGCAGTTGATGCAGGTGACGGGATCGTCCTTGCCGAGATCGTAGAACCGGGTCGCGCATTTCGGGCAGCTGCGCTTGCTGCCCCATTCAGGCTTCACCATCTGTGGCCGTGCCTCCGAAACCAAAGAAAAAGGGGCGGCGCATCGTGGTGATGCCCCGCCGGACGGGCCGCGCCTTGCCATAGTGCAGCGGCGCTGTCAAAAACTGCGGCCGCCCTGCGCCGCCTCCCGGCCCGCCGGGCACAGATCAGGGGCAATGAACGTGCATTCGATGAGTTTTGCGGCCGCGCCACCACTGAGCGGCACCGTGCGCGTCCCCGGTGACAAGTCGATCAGCCACCGTGCCCTGATGCTGTCCGCGCTGGCGGTCGGCACCAGCCGGATCACCGGCCTGCTCGAGGGTGAGGATGTGCTGGCAACCGCCGCAGCGATGCGCGCAATGGGCGCGGTCATCGCGCGTTCGCCCGAGGGTCTCTGGACCGTCAACGGCGTCGGCGTGGGCGGGCTGCTGCAGCCCGAAGCCGCGCTCGACATGGGCAATTCGGGCACGTCGACCCGGCTGCTGATGGGGCTGGTCGCCAGCCATCCGGTCACCGCCACCTTCACCGGCGATGCCTCGCTCACCCGCCGCCCGATGGCGCGGGTGATCGACCCGCTGATGCAGATGGGCGCGGACATCACCGCCGCGCCGGGCGGACGCCTGCCGCTGATGGTGCGCGGCGCCTGCCCGGCCGTGCCGATCCGCTACCGGCTGCCGGTCGCCTCGGCGCAGGTCAAATCGGCTTTGCTGCTCGCCGGGCTCAACACGCCGGGCATCACCCATGTCGAGGAGCCGGTGCCGACCCGCGATCATAGCGAACGGATGCTCAAGGGCTTCGGGGCCGATCTGACGGTCGAGGTTGAAAACGGGGTGCGGCACATCCGGCTGCACGGCGAGGCCGAACTGTCGCCCCAGACCATCGAGGTGCCGGGCGATCCGTCTTCGGCGGCCTTTCCGGTGGTGGCCGCGCTGATCGTGCCCGGATCATCGATCCGGGTGGAAAATGTCGGCATCAACCCGACCCGGTCGGGGCTGTACGAGGTGCTGCGCATGATGGGCGCGGACCTCGCCTTCGCCGATCAGCGCGTGGTCGGGGGCGAGCCGGTCGCGGACATTGTCGTGCGCCACAGCGCGCTGACCGGGATCGAGGTGCCGCCCGAAATCGCCCCGGCGATGATCGATGAATATCCGGTGCTCGCCATCGCCGCCGCCATGGCTGCCGGGCGCACGGTGATGCGCGGGATCGAGGAGCTGCGCGTCAAGGAATCGGACCGGATCGCGGCGATGGTCGCCGGCCTGCGCGCCATCGGCGTTGCGGTCGAGGAACTGCCCGACGGCATGATCGTCGAGGGGCGGGGGGGCGATCCGCTGCCCGGCGGCGCGACGATCGCATCGCTGCTCGACCACCGGATCGCGATGAGCTTTGCAGTCGCGGGGCTCGCGTCGCGCGCGCCGGTGACGATCGACGACATGTCGCCGGTCGCGACCAGCTTTCCCGATTTCGTCACCTTGCTCGACCGGCTGGGCGCAGGGCAGGGGCGGTGATCGCCGCGCTCTTTGCCATGGCGCTTCAGGCCACAGCCCCCGTCCAGCCGGTTTCGCGCCCGGCCGCCGGCGCTGCCAGGGCATGGCTTGGAGAGGAAGGTGCCAGGCTCGCCATCGACCCGGCCTGCCACGTGACTGACGAAGCGCTGCTCGCCGCGCGGCCGGACTGTGCGGCGCGGCTGGCGCGCGGCGAAACCGGCGTGTCGCTGCAACTCGCCGCCGCGCTGGCGGGCAGCTCGCCGCAAGGCTCGGCGCGGGCGCTCGCGATTCTTGAGCGCGCGATTGCTGCCGAAGACCATTCGGCGGCGCATTATCTGATGGGCGCGCTGCTGGGCACGGCCGAGCGGCTGCCCCCCGATTATGCGCGCGCCCGGCGGCATCTGCAGATCGCCGCCGATCGCGGCAACATCGCCGCTGCCGATCTGCTGGGCCAGTTGCTGATCGACGGCAAGGGCGGTCCCCGCGATGCGGCGGGGGGCATCGCTCTGCTCGACCGGGCGGCAAAGGCCGGGTTTCCCGGCGCCTCGGTCAAGCTCGCCTTGACGCTGTTGCAGGGGCGGCGGGTGCCGCGCGATGTCGCGCGCGGACTGGCGGTGCTCGACGCGGCGCAGGCGGCGGGCGACCGGCAGGCGCAGATGCTGCGGGTGATGGCGACCAGCACCAAGGTGCACAACTACCAGCTGCTGCCCGCGCCCGTTCCCGCCCAGGTGCGCCCCCAGAATTATTCGGTGATCGACAATCCGCGCATCCCCCCGGCCTTCGGGTTCGATGCCGATATGCAGCGGCTGCACGATCTGCCGTTCAGCGATCAGGCGGTGCTTGACGATCTGGCACGCCGCGCCCCGACCGGGCCGACGCCCCTGCTGTACGAGCTGGCGCGCCGTCAATCCGGGGTTGACGCCGAACGGGCGCTCGCCACCTACATGCTTGCCAAGCTGCGCATGACCTATGACGCCGCGCGCTGCGTCGATCCGGCGGCGGACGAGGCGCTGATCGCGTGGGACCGGCTGGTCGGCCCCGATCTCGCTTTCATGACCCGCTGGCGCGGTGATGCCCGCTACCGTGCCGCAATCGACGCGGCGCTGACGCAGGAGGCGACGCTGCCCGGCGATGCCGAGCCCTGGTGGGTGTGCCGTGCCGGCATGGCCGCGATGACTGCCGCGATGGGCGGCAATGCCGGGCCGCTGCGCCTGAAGCCGCGTGACAGCTGGCCGGCGCTGCGCGATGCCGCGCGGACGGCGCTGCGCGATCTGGCAACGGACCGCAAGAATCCGCCCGCCCCGCCGTCCCCGGGGCCGGCCAGCAAGGACCCGCAATGATCATCGCCGTCGACGGACCGGCGGCCAGCGGCAAGGGCACGATCGCCCGCGCGCTTGCCCGCCATTATGGCCTGCCGCATCTCGATACCGGGCTGCTTTACCGCGCCGTCGGGCAGGCGGTGCTCGATGCCGGCGGTGATCCGGCCGATCCGGACCAGGCGCTGGGCGGCTGCGGCTTTGACGATGCGCTGCTCGCCGATCCGCGGCTGAAGCTCGATGCGGCGGCGGTGGCGGCCTCGCAGGTGTCCGCCCATCCGGCCGTGCGCGCGGCGTTGCTCCACCGTCAACGCGACTTTGCCGCCCGCCCGGGCGGGGCGGTGCTCGACGGGCGCGATATCGGCACGGTGGTCGCCCCCGATGCCGATGCCAAGCTGTTCGTCCGCGCAACCTCGGCGATCCGCGCCCGTCGCCGGCATGACGAACTGGCCGCAGCCGGATCGCGGCTGAGCTATGACCGCGTTCTGGCCGACATCAAGGCCCGCGACCTGCGTGACACGACTCGCGCCAGCGCCCCGCTGCGTCAGGCCGATGACGCGGTGCTGCTCGACACCAGCTATATGTCGGTGGAGGCGGCGGTCAGCCATGCGATCGAGATTGTCGAACGCCAGGTCGCGGCGCGCCGGGGTGTTGTGGGCGGATAGAGCGGTTTCGGGTCCGATTCCACCGGCTCTGAATTGCTCTGACCGGTCCGCTGGTCGCGCGTCTGCGCCCAGCGTGGGCGGGTGAAACAGCCCCAAGCAAAAGGGGCTTCGGATCGCTCCGAAGCCCCCCATCACAAAATGACGTCCAGATCAGCTCAACGGATCCCGAAGAACCCGCCGATGAGCGACCAGAAGCCGCGGCCCTGCTGGGCAGTCTTCTTAGCCATAATCGTTCCCCTTATCGACACGGGCACAGAACATGATTCTGGACCCAAGAATCAGGGTTAACGAGACGTTTACGAAATGACAACCCGGAGCTTGCGGGCCGGAATATCTGCCGCCAGCATGGCCGTGAGGTCGGCGCAGGGCAGCGGCTTGCCGATCAGATAGCCCTGGGCGATGTCGCAGCCGAGTTCGCGCAGCAAGCGCATCACCGCTTCGTTCTCTACGCCCTCGGCGACCACGCGGCGGCCGAGATTGTGTGCCATTTCCAGCGTCGAGCGGACGAGAATCAGATTTTGGGCATTGCGGTCGAGATCGCTGATGAACGTCCGGTCGATCTTGACCTCCTGCGACGGCAGGCGGCTCAGATATTCAAGCGTGGCATTGCCGGTGCCGTAATCATCGATCGAAATCTGGACGCCGGTTGCTGCCAGCTGTTCCATCATCGCGATCTTGGCGGGCGTCGACAGCAGCTCGCCGGTCTCGGTGATTTCCAGCGTCAGCTTGCCCCGGGGCACGCCATAGCGCGTGAGCAGGGTTTCCACCCGCTGGACCAGATCGGCATCGTCGAGCATCTGCGACGACAGATTGACCGCCATGCCGATGTCATGGCCGGCCGCGCGCAGCCCGGCGAGATCGCGCAGCGCGGTTTCGAGCACGAAATAGGTCAGCTGGCCGATGCGGTTATGCGCCTCGGCGGCGGCAACGAACTGTTCGGGGCTGATCGCGCCGGCGGTCGGGTGCAGCCAGCGCACCAGCGCCTCGGCGCCGATAATTGCCCGCGTCGCCATATCGACCTTGGGCTGATAGGCGACCCACACCTCGCCGGTTTCGATCGCCTGGCCCAGCCGGCTCATCAGCGACAGCTGCCAGGCTGCCTGGTGCAGCCGCTGCGGGTCGTAGAGCTTCCACACGTCATTGCCCCGCGCCGCTTCCTCGGCCGAGAGGATGGCGCTGCCGATGCGGCTGCTGAGCGGCCGTTCGGGGTCGGCATCGACGCCGAAGGACAGCAGCAGATCGACCTCGCGGTCGCCGATGCGGATCGACTGGGCGGTCAGCTTGTGCAGGCCGGTCAGATGGTTGGCGAGTTCCTGCCCCATGGGCTGTGAAGTGAACCAGAGCAGCGCATCATCGCCGTGATAGATTTCGCTGGCGTCCCCCGACACGCCGATGCGGCGGCGGATCTCGGCATAGATTTCGCGCTCGACCTTGACCTCGAACGAAGCCGCGATTTCCGAATGGTTGCGTAGTTTGGCCGCGACCAGCGTGCCCGGATTGCGCTCATGATCCTCCTCGAGCGCGACCAGATTGGGCAGGCCCGATGCGGGGTGATGGCGGCGCGTCTCGCGCTGCCGGCGCAGCATCGTGATCCGATAGGCGACGATCCCGAACAGAAGCGCGCCCGGCACGATGTCGACCTCGACCAGCAGGTGATCGAGATAGAGCGGCAACACGCCCATGCCCAGCACCGCCGCCGCAACCGTGGCGGCAACGGTCGCGCGGCGCCTGGCGAGCAGGCAGATGATCGACAGCGCCGTCCCGAACGCAAAGGCGGGCAGCCAGCCCGGGCGCGTGGGCGTGCCACGGCGCAGCGTCTCGGCACCGACGACATGAAAGAACACGCCGGGCTTGATCCCCTGCGACAGGATGTTGTGCATGTCGCGGAAGGAGGGGTCCGTCCAGCCGATGAGGACATCCCGGCCGGCAATCTGGCTGGGCTGGACCCGCATCTTGTAGATGTCGGAAAAGCTGAATGACGGGATCGAGGCGATCCGGATCGACCAGTCGGGGCGGTAATGGCCCTGACCCCGGATGGGGACTGCGGCCAGCTCGCTCGACACCGAGGGGATGGTCCGTCCCTCGAACCGGTCACTATAGGTCAGATTGGCCGACAGGGTGAACGGCGTCGACAGCCCGTTGAGCGAGCGATAGGCGGCGACCGCCCTGAACTGCGCGGCGGGGATGGTTTCGACCGCGCTTTTGCCGTCAACCCAGGGACTTGCTGCCCCCAGAAACACCCGGCCACGATGCCGTTTCAGCGTTGCGATGAACGCGCGGTCGGCTGCGGGCGTGGTGCCGTCGGCATAGATCCGGTCGAAAAACACCCGCTTCGCGCCCATCGCGAACAGATTTTCGATCACCTGCGCATCGACCCTGCGGTCAAAGCCGAACCCGCCCATGTCCGCGCCCGTGCGGTCATCGACGCCGACCACCACGATCGATCCGCTGGCTGGCTGGCGGCGAACATAGTCGCGCCCGGCCTTGATCACGTCTTCAAGCGGCTCGCCAAACTCGATCGCGCCGCAGATCAGGCTGATGATGAACGCCCACAGGAAAATCCGCAGCCGCGGATTGGGCCTGGCGGGCGTGCGGGCGGCGCGTTTGCTCATGCCCGGCTGCGCCCCGAACGCCGGTTGGCGGGGGCCGGGGCAGCCGGTGCCGTGCCGACGGACGGGGCCGCGGCAGCGATGGGCGGGCGTGACATGGCGGGCACCAATAAGGCCAAGTCGTTAATCATGGCTTATCCGCCTGAAATAACTGGGCAGGGCGATTGATTGCCGCCTGGCAGCCCCGGCGAAGGCCTGGTGCGCGTGCCGGATACGGGCGCTCAGGCCCAGCCGCGCTTGCCCGGCGCGGGCTTTGCGGCTATGTGCGGCGCGTCTGACGGAAGACGGCGGACGGAATGGCGAGGCGCGGCGGGATTCCGGCGCGCCCTTTGGCGTTGAGCATCGGCGGTTGCCCGCACCGGGCTTCCTTCCGTCTCGCGCGCACGTTCCGGACCCGCGCTCTGCCCGCCGGATGCACGTCCGGCACGGGGCCGGGCGGGCGGATTGGCCTTGGCCCGGCGCTTTGTCGGGCTAGACCGCCGGAGACAACCGGCTGGCCAGCAACGACTGTTGAGGAAGACCTAGCTCTATGGCCACGGCCGCATTCCCCTCGCGCGATGATTTTGCCGCGCTGCTCAACGAAACGCTTGGCGACAATGAAGGCTTTGAGGGCCGCGTCGTCAAGGGCACCGTCACCGCGATCGAAAACGACATGGCGGTGATCGATGTCGGCCTGAAGTCCGAAGGCCGCGTGCCGCTGCGCGAGTTCGCCGCGCCGGGCCAGAAGGCCGATCTCAAGGTCGGTGACGAAGTCGAAGTGTTCGTCGACCGCGTCGAGAACATCCATGGCGAAGCGATGCTGTCGCGCGACCGCGCGCGCCGCGAAGCCGCCTGGGACAAGCTTGAACATGAATTCGCCGCCGGCAACCGCGTCGACGGCGTGATCTTCGGCCGCGTCAAGGGCGGCTTTACCGTCGATCTCGGCGGCGCCGTGGCCTTCCTGCCGGGCAGCCAGGTCGATATCCGTCCGGTCCGCGACGTGCAGCCGCTGATGGACATTCCGCAGCCCTTCCAGATCCTGAAGATGGACCGTCGCCGCGGCAACATCGTCGTGTCGCGCCGCGCCGTGCTCGAGGAAACCCGCGCCGAGCAGCGCACCGGCCTGATCCAGTCGCTGGCCGAAGGCCAGGTGATCGACGGCGTCGTCAAGAACATCACCGACTATGGTGCGTTCGTCGACCTGGGCGGCATTGACGGCCTGCTCCACGTCACCGACCTCAGCTACAAGCGGGTCAACCACCCGTCGGAAGTGCTGAACATCGGCGACACCGTCCGCGTGCAGATCATCCGCATCAACCGCGAGACGCAGCGCATCTCGCTCGGCATGAAGCAGCTGGAAAGCGATCCGTGGGAAGGCGCCGCCGCCAAGTATCCGGTGGGCGCGAAGCTGTCGGGCCGCGTGACCAACATCACCGAATATGGTGCGTTCGTCGAACTCGAAGCGGGCATCGAAGGCCTGGTCCATGTCTCGGAAATGAGCTGGACCAAGAAGAACGTCCATCCGGGCAAGATCGTGTCGACCAGCCAGGAAGTCGATGTGATGATCCTGGAAGTCGATCAGGACAAGCGCCGCATTTCGCTCGGCCTGAAGCAGGCCCAGGCCAATCCGTGGGAAAAGTTCGCCGAAGAACATCC
This sequence comes from Sphingomonas changnyeongensis, assembly GCF_009913435.1. NCBI lineage: Bacteria > Pseudomonadati > Pseudomonadota > Alphaproteobacteria > Sphingomonadales > Sphingomonadaceae > Sphingomonas > Sphingomonas changnyeongensis. The sequence goes on from NZ_CP047895.1 coordinate 1,528,098, forward strand.
CGTCGGCTCGGTGGTCGAGGGCGAAGTCAAGAACGCGACCGAATTCGGCCTGTTCATCGGCCTCGACAACGATGTCGATGGCATGGTCCACATGTCGGACATCGCCTGGGGCATTTCGGGCGAAGACGCGCTCAACCTGCACCGCAAGGGCGAAATGGTGAAGGCGATCGTTCTCGACGTCGATGTCGAGAAGGAGCGCATCTCGCTCGGCATGAAGCAGCTTGAGCGTGGCGCTCCGGCGGCTGGCGGCGTGAGCGACGGTTCGCGTCTGCACAAGAACGAGATCGTGACCGTGACCGTGCTCGAAGTGCGTGACGGCGGCCTCGAAGTGCAGGCCGGCGAAGACGGTGCGACCGGCTTCATCAAGCGTTCGGACCTTGGCCGTGACCGCGACGAGCAGCGCCCCGAGCGCTTCCAGGTCGGCCAGAAGTTCGACGCGATGGTCACCGGCTTTGATCGTTCGAAGAAGCCGACCTTCTCGGTCAAGGCGATGCAGATTGCCGAAGAGAAGCAGGCCGTTGCCCAATATGGTTCGTCCGATTCGGGTGCATCGCTCGGCGACATTCTGGGCGAAGCGCTGAAGGCGCGCGAAGGCAAGTAAGCCTTTTCCGCTTTTGGACTGCTAAGTGTTTGATCCGCCGGCCCATTCGGGCCGGCGGACTTTTTTGTGCCTGCCCTCGCGCAGCCGGGGGGGCTTTGATATATCTATCTCCCCGAGTGGCGTAGCGGGCGGGTGTTGACACCGTGATCAGGGGGTCGCGGCGACAATGCACCGGGCGGCGGCCATCCGGCCGTGTCGCATCATCGAAGCAAAGCGGGGGATGAAGCGCTTATGATCCGATCCGAGCTGGTGCAGCTGATCGCCAAGGACAATCCGGAGCTGTCGGCGAAGGAAATCGAACGGATCGTCAGCATCTTTTTCGACGAGATCAGCGACCGTCTGGCCCAGGGCGGCCGTGTCGAGCTGCGCGGCTTCGGCGCCTTTTCCACCCGCGCGCGCGACGCCCGTGTCGGCCGCAATCCGCGCACCGGCGATACCGTCGCCGTCGACGCCAAGCGCGTTCCCTATTTCAAGCCCGGCAAGGAAATGCGCCTGCGCCTCAACATGTAAGGCACGGTCGCGGCCGGCCGGCGCACTTGACCGCCGGCCCCGGTCCATCCCACAAGCCGATCGCCGCCGGGCGGACGTGGCGAAATCGGTAGACGCAGCGGACTTAAAATCCGCTTCTCAACGAGAGTGCGGGTTCAAGTCCCGCCGTCCGCACCAGTGCGACGCGGCTGGCGTTATCGCAGCCGCCGCATCGTCCAGCCTTGGCACCCACCCAACCTTGGTGCCCGCCCCGGTTCAGCGCCCGCTGCGCAGCGCGTCGGCGGCGTCGCTGGCCAGCCGGTCGGCGCGTTCATTGTCGGGGTGGCCGGCATGGCCTTTCACCCAGATCCAGTCGATCCGGTGGGGCGCGGCGGCGTTGACCAGCCTTTGCCACAGATCGGCATTCTTCACCGGCTTGCGGTCGGCGGTGCGCCAGCCATTGCGCTGCCAGCCGGGCAGCCATTTGGTCAGCCCGTCGAGCACATAGCGGCTGTCGGTCGACAGCCTGACCCGGCACGGGCGGTTGAGCGCTTCGAGCGCCATGATCGCGGCGGTCATTTCCATGCGGTTGTTGGTCGTCGGCGTCTCGCCGCCCGACATGTCCTTTTCCCGGTCGCCGAAGCGCAGCACGGCGCCCCAGCCGCCTGGGCCGGGATTGCCCTTGCAGGCCCCGTCGGTTGCGATTTCGACCATGGGCAGGTCGGCACTGGTGTCGGTCATCGCCGCGCGTAATGGTCGAGCCGGCGCAAAAAGGCGAGGGGTCCTTGCGCGTCACCAGCGCGTCGGCGGGCGTGTTCAGCCAGTCCCACGCCCGGGTGAGTAGAAAGCGCAGGCACGCCCCGCGCGCCAGCACCGGCAGCGCCGCCTCCTCGCGCGCGGTCAGCCCATGGGCAGCGGCATAGCCGGCGCGCAGCGCCGCATCGATCGCCGGATCGAACACGGTGCCATCGGCGCTGAAGCACCAGGCGGTCAGCGTCACCGCCAGATCCCAGGCGCGGATTTCGGTACAGGAGAAATAGAAATCGATGATGCCGGTCACGCGGTCACCCAGCATCAGCACATTGTCGGGAAACAGATCGGCATGGACGACGGCCTGGGGCAGGTCGGTCGGCCAGTGCGCGTCGAGAAAGGCGAGCTCGTCCGCCACCCGCGCGCCCAGACCGTCGGCGATCGCATCGAGCTGGCAGCCGCAGCGCGCGGCGAGCGCATGCCATCCGGCAAGGCCGAGCGTGTTCGGGCGTTCCAGCGCAAAGCCCGCCAGCGCCCGGTGCATATCGCCCAGCGCCGCGCCTGCCGCCCCCGCCTGCGCCGCTGTCGGCTGCGCCAGCGAGACGCCGGGCAGGAATTCTATCAGGCAGGCCGGGCGGCCGGCGACCGTCTGGATCTGCGTGCCCGCCCGGTCGCGGATCGCGCGCGGCACCGGGCAGCCGGCGGCGGCGAGATGATCGGTCAGCGCGAGGAAAAAGGGCAGGTCGGCGGCATCGACGCGCTTTTCATACAGCGTCAGGATGAAGCGCCCCGCCGTCGTTTCGACCAGATAATTGGAGTTTTCCACCCCCTCGGCAATGCCCTTGGCCGAGATCAGCGTGCCGGCGTCATAGCCGGCGAGCAGTGCCGCCATCGCCTCGGCGGAAACCTGGGTATAGACAGCCATCGCCGCCGGTCATGCGGCCTTCAAGGCCAAATGAAAAGCCCCGCGCATCGCCGCCGCGCGCCGCTTGCCCCGGCACGGTGCCATGCTAAGCATTTGACCAGACAATAATCGGGAGGATTGGGCGATGCGGGATAGACTGGGGCGCTGCTGGGCAGAGCCGGCACTGGGCGCGCTGGCGGTGGCGCTGGCGGCTGCGCCGGCACTGGCCGCGCCGTCGGGCAAGGACGTCAAGTCGGACTTGACGCCTGCCAAGCCCGCCGACGCCAAGCCTGCCGATGCCAAGCCCGCCGAAGACGCCGGCGATCCCCGCTTCGCCGCGCTGTCGTGGCGCAATATCGGCCCCAATCGCGGCGGCCGCTCGATCTCGGCGGCGGGCAGCACCGCGCGCCCGAACGAATATTATTTCGCCGCGGTCGGCGGCGGCCTGTGGAAGACCCGTGACGGCGGCACCAGCTGGTCGAACGTCACCGATGGCAAGATCCCGACCGGGTCGGTGGGCGGCGTCGCGGTGTGCGAGGCCAATCCCGACATCGTCTATCTGACCACCGGCGAAACCCAGCTGCGCGGCAACATCCTGACCGGCAACGGCGTCTATAAATCGGCCGATGCCGGCAAGAGCTGGACGCATATCGGGCTGGCGGACGTGCAGAATTTCTCGCGCGTGCGCATCCATCCCAAGGATTGCGACACGGTGTTCGTCGGCGGCTTTGGCCGCTACGGGGTCGAGAATGCCGATCGCGGCGTCTACAAGACCAGCGACGGCGGCAAGAGCTGGCGGCGCACACTCTACCGCGATCCGCGCAGCGGTGCGGTCGACATTTCGATCGATCCTGCCAATCCGCGCATCATGTTCGCCGCGCTGTGGGAGGCTTGGCGCAAGCCCTGGGGGATGAGCTCGGGCGGGCCGGGCAGCGGCCTGTTCCGCAGCGAGGATGGCGGCGAAAGCTGGACCGAGATCACCCGCGCCCCCGGCCTGCCGCAGTCGGGCCTGATCGGCAAGATCGGGGTCAGCGTCTCCCCGGTCGATGGCCGCCGCGTCTATGCGATGGTCGAGCATGAACAGGGCGGGGTGTTCGTGTCCGACGATGGCGGGCAGAGCTGGGCGCGCACCAATGACAGCCGCGATCTGCGCCAGCGTGCCTTTTACTATACCCGCATCGTCGCCGATCCGAAGGTGCGCGACCGGGTCTATGTGCTCAACGTCCAGTTCCACCGGTCGGACGATGGCGGCAAGACCTTTGCCAAGAAGATCAAGGTGCCGCATGGCGACAATCATGATCTGTGGATCGCCGCCGACGACAATCAGCGGATGATCCAGGCCAATGACGGCGGCGCCAATGTCAGCGTCAATGGCGGCGACAGCTGGACTGCGCAGACCTATCCGACCGCGCAGATCTATCGCCTCGGGCTCAGCCATCACCAGCCGCCCTTTGCCTGTGGCGGGCAGCAGGACAACAGCACCATCTGCGTTCCGGTGCGCGGCTGGCGGCACCGCGATGTGCTGGGCGGCTATGGTTTTGCCGCGGGCGGCGGCGAAAGCGGCTATGTCGCCAATGATCCGCGCAATCCCGACATTTTCTATGCCGGCAGCTATGGCGGCACGCTCGACCGGTTCGATGCCCGCACCGGGCAGAGCCGGGCGATCAATGTGTGGCCGGACAATCCGATGGGCTATTCGGCCGGCGACCTGAAGGAACGGTTCCAATGGACCTTCCCGATCGTGTTCGACCCGCAGGATGCAAAGACGCTCTACGTCACCTCCCAGCATGTCTGGCGCAGCACCGATGAGGGGCAGAGCTGGCAGAAGATCAGCCCCGATCTGACCCGGGCCGACCCCGCGACGCTCGGCCCTTCGGGCGGGCCGATCACCCGCGACCAGACGGGCGTTGAAACCTATGCCACCGTCTTCGCGCTTGCCCCGTCGCGGCGCGAGGCGGATGCGATCTGGGCGGCGTCGGATGACGGCCTCGTCCATGTCACGCGCGACAATGGCGGCAGCTGGCAGAACATCACGCCGCCGGGGCTGCCGCCGTTCATCAAGTTCACGACCATCGAGGATTCGCCGCACCGGCCCGGCACCGCCTATCTGACCGGGCACCGCGTGCTGCTCGACGATCCCGCGCCCTATGTGCTCAAAACCACCGACCATGGCCGCAGCTGGACCCGCATCGATGCCGGCCTGCCTGCGGACGAAACCGCGCGCAGCATCCGCGAGGATCCGGTGCGCCCGGGGCTGCTCTACCTTGGCTCCGAACGCGGCGTCTGGGTGTCGTTCAACGACGGCAGGTCGTGGGACAAGCTGCAGCGCAACCTGCCTGCCGTGCAGGTGTCGGACCTGGGGTGGCGGGCGACGATCTGGTGATCGCCACCCATGGCCGGTCCTTCTGGGTGATGGAGCGTGTGAACGTGCTGCGCCAGCTCGGGGCGAAGGAGACGGCGGCGCGGCTGTTCGCGCCCGCCACCGCGCTGCGCGGCCTCGATAGCGGGGCGGCGATCGACTATTTCCTGCCCGCAACGCCTACCAGTCTGAAGATCGAGATCCATGACGCGGACGGGCGGCTGGTGCGCAGCCTTGACGGGGTGAAGCCCGATGCCAAGCCCAAGAGCGAAGGCGGTGACGATGACGAGGATGACGGCCCCAAGGGGCCGCCGCCCCCGACGATGAAGCCGGGGCTGAACCGGTTCAGCTGGGACATGCGCCATCCGGGCTTTGTCGATTTCCCGAACATGATCCTGTGGACCAGCCGCAACCGTGGCGGGCCGCTGGCGCTGCCGGGGCGTTACCGGGTGACGCTGACCGTCGATGGCCGTCAGCAGAGCCAGATGCTCGACATCGGCGTCGATCCGCGCGTCACCGATGCCACGCCGGACGCGCTGCGGGAGCGCTTTGCACTGGCCATGCAGGTGCGCGACCGGGTGAGCCAGGCGAACGAGGCGGTGCTCCTGATCCGCGGCATCACCGATCAGGCGCGCGCGCGCGCGGCGACGGCCAGCGATCCGGGGCTCAAGGCGTCGCTCGATGGCCTGATCGCCGGGCTGCGCGCGGTCGAGGGGCGGATCTATCAGGTCCGCAACGAAAGCCGGCAGGATCCGCTCAACTTCCCGATCATGCTCAACGATAAGCTGGCGGGGCTGCTGGGGGTGATCGAAAGCGCGGAAGCGCGCCCGACCGACCAGACGCGTCAGGCCTTTGCCGAGCTGTCCGGTCAGCTTGACCGCGAGCTGGCGGCGATGGCGGCGCTGCTCGACACTGATCTGGCCCGCATCAACACGGCACTGGGCGCGGCCGGGCTGGCCCCGATCACGCGCACGCCGCAGGTGCCGAAGCCCGCGGCCTAGAGCGGTTTCCAGTCAGGTGGACCCACCTGACGGTTCGGAAAACGCGGCAAACCGACAAATGAGAGCGGTTGATCTGGCGCAGCCAGATCAACCGCTCTCAGCCGCGCAGGCGGGGAGGCGGGGATCTGCCCGGTCCTTCCCGCCTGTGGCTGCCGGCATTCGGATCGCGCGGATCGCGGCTGGCGTCGGTTGCGCAAAAAAGGGGCGGCCCGTTGCCGGGCCGCCCCTCTTTTCGCTCCGGAAAACCGGACGGTCGAACTTACTTGAGTTCGACGGTCGCGCCGGCTTCTTCGAGCTGCTTCTTGATCTTTTCGGCTTCGTCCTTGTTGACGCCTTCCTTGACGGCCTTCGGCGCGCCTTCGACGAGCGCCTTGGCTTCGGTCAGGCCGAGACCGGTGATCGCGCGGACTTCCTTGATCACGTTGATCTTCTTGCCGCCGTCGCTGACGAGAACGACGTCGAAGTCGGTCTTTTCTTCAGCAGCCGGAGCCGCGGCGCCACCGGCGGCCGGAGCCGCAACCGCAACCGCCGCAGCGGCCGAGACGCCCCACTTTTCTTCCAGCAGCTTCGAGAGTTCGGCCGCTTCGAGGACGGTGAGCGCCGAGAGCTGTTCGACGATGGAATTCAGGTCTGCCATGTGAAATCTCCAATCGGGTAAAGGTTATGCGTTTTCCTTGGTCGCATAGGCGTTGAGCACGCGCGCAACCTGCGCGGCGGGCGCCTGAGCGATCTGGGCCAGCTTCGTTGCCGGCGCCTGGATGAGACCCACGAGCTTCGCCCGCAGTTCGTCCAGCGAGGGCAGCGAGGCCAGGGCCGTAACACCAGCCGGATCCAGGACGGTATCGCCCATTCCCCCGCCGACGATCTCGAGCTTGTCGGTCGTCTTAGCGAACTCGACGGCCACCTTGGCGGCGGCAACCGGGTCCTGGGAATAAGCAAGGCCGATCGGCCCGGTCAGCATCGACTGGATGCCGACATAGGCCGTGTCCTGGAGCGCGATCTTGGCAAGGCGGTTCTTGGCCACCTGATAGCTGGCGCCGGCTGCGCGCATCCTGTTGCGAAGTTCGGTCGACTGCTTGACGGTCATGCCCAGATTACGGGTCACGACCACAACGCCGGCTTCGGCAAAGGTCTGGCTCAGCTCTTCGACCAGCTCGGTTTTTTGAGCTCGATCCATGCCATTCTCCTCAATGGCCCAAAGGCATATGCCCAGGGGCCGCGTCATCAGTCCGCGATGGGGAATGGGGCGCGCCGGCACTGGCCCGGCCGGAAAAGGCGGAGCGGTGCAGACCCGATGTCTTTCCCCGTCTAGGCTGGAGATTAAGGGGCATGCGCCCCACCAGCTGTCTCGGACGGCAATCAGGCAAAACTCTGCCCGATTGAGCGCGGGCCTTTAGCAGATCCTCAGCCGGCGTCAATCGTCCCGGTCGCAGGCCAGCCCGGAGCGCACCGGCCCTGTCAGACGCAGGCGGTAGCGAGGCGTTCGGGGTGATCGCGGCCGGTGGCGCGCCGGCCTCGGTCAGCCCTTCGGGCCAGGCGGTGCCGGTGATCAGCGCCGCGCTGATCTGCGCCATGGCGGGCGCGGTCTGCAGGCCATAGCCGCCCTGACCGGCCAGCCAGAAAAAGCCCGGCGCATCGGTTGCCCAGCCGGCCACCGGCACACGGTCGGCGGTGAAGGTGCGCAGCCCCGCCCATTTGTGGGTGATGCGGCGCACGTCCAGACGGGTGATCGCCATCACCCGGTCGGCGGCGATCGCCATGTCGATCTCCTCGGGCTGGGCATCGCCCGGCTGGTCGGGATGCTCGTCGACCGGCGAGGCGAGCAGCCGCCCGCCATCGGGGAGGAAATAGACATGGTCGGTCGCCGTCTTCACGAACGGCCAGGCGCGCACATCCTGTCCGGGGGACGGATCGAAAGCGATGACCGTGCGCCTGAGCGGCGACAGGCCGAGCGGTGCGACCCCGGCCAGCGCCGCCAGCCCGTCGGCCCAGGCCCCGGCGGCATTGATCAGCACCGGCGCGCTGCAGCGCTCGCCGGTGCCCGTCGTCACCTGCCAGTCGGTCCCGGTCCGGGCGATCGCTGCCACGCGTGCCCCGGTCACCACGCTGCCGCCATGTCGCCTGACTTGGCGGGCATAGCCGGTCAGCATCGCATGCGGGTCGAGCCGCAGCCCTTCATGATGGACAAAGCCATCGGTGATCGCGTCCGGCCCGAAGCGGAGCACGGGGCACAGCGCCGCCATGCCGGCGTCGTCCAGCCGTTCGACCTGGTCGGTCAGGCCGCGCGTGATCGCCTCCAGCCTGCCCAGCTCGTCGCGCATTTCCGGCGTGGCGACGAACAGCGCCGGCGTCACCCGGCACAGCGCGTCGAACCCGTCGGGCGGGTCGAGGAAAAAGGCGCGGCTCCACGCGGTCATCCCGCGCACCGTCGCCCCGCCGATGCCGTAATGCGAAAATGTCACGCTGCGGCCCGAACTGTGCGTGCCGGTCGCCGCTTCCGCCTCGAGCACGACCGTGCGGCCATTGGGCGCGAGCGCGGCCGCCGCCGACAGGCCGGCGACACCGCCGCCGATGATCAGGAACTCCGCCGTGCTGCCGTCCATACCGCCTCCATGGTCAGGCTAGCGGCTCGCGGCACCCGGCGGCAATCGGTTCCCGGGCTTTGCTCCGTTTTTTCCGGGTCGCCGGGTGAGCCCACCCGGCTTGAAAAACGCTTTAGCCGGCGTCGCCCCCGCCGCCGACCAGCTGGTTGAGCCGGTCGCCGCCGACATGATCGTCGAAGCGCACGCCGATGCGCCGGTCGGCCGACCAGCGCACGGTCGCGCCCATCATGCCCATCCCGTGCAGCGCGATCCGCACCGGCGTTTCCTCCCAGCCGCCCGGCAGGCTCAGCCCCTCGACCAGCGCGCCGCCATCGGAAATGTTGCGGATGATGACGTCGCTGGTGCGCCCGCCCAGCTCCATCCGCGCCCGGCGCAGCACCTTGTAGCGCATCGCCCGCGTCTTGAACCGGCTGACCACCTGGGCGATGCCGCCATCGCGGTCGAGCTGCACCCGCACCTGATCGGGGTGAGCGGGACGCCGAATGCAAAGCCCTGGATGTGCGAGCAGCCAAGGCTGCGGATCAGGTCGATCTCGTCGAGCATCTCGACACCCTCGGCCGTGGTGTCCATGCCCAGCGCATTGGCCAGCGTGACGATCGCCTGGATGATCGCGGGATTGCGCGATCCTTCGAGCGCCGCGCCGCGCACGAACGACTGGTCGATCTTGATCTTGTCGAACGGCGCCTTCTGCAGATAGCTCATCGACGAATAGCCGGTGCCGAAATCATCAAGCGCCAGCCGCACGCCCAGCTTTTTCAGCCGCGCGAACATCGCCGCGCTGCCGCTTTCATCGCCCAGAAACACGCTTTCGGTGATTTCCAGCTCCAGCCGGTCGCAGGCGATGCCCGAGCGGGCGATGGCGTTCATCACCAGAGCGGGCAGTTCGGGATTGGCGAACTGGATCGGTGAGACATTGACCGCGATCCGCACATTGGCGGGCCACCCGGCCGCCGCCTCGGTCGCGCGCCGCAGCACCCATTCGCCGAGCGGCTCGATCAGCCCCGATTCCTCGGCGATCGGAATGAACACGGCGGGCGAAATCGGCCCCAGTTCGGGATGGGTCCAGCGCAGCAGCGCTTCATAGCCGACGATGCGGCGGTCTTCGGTGCCGACAATCGGCTGATAGACGAGGTTGAGCTGGTTCTGCGTCAGCGCGTCACGCAGATCGTCTTCCAGCCTTTTGCGGTGGCGCGCCTCGGCCAGCATCTTGTCGGCGAAGAAACGGTGGACGCCGCGCCCGCCGGCCTTGGCGGCATAGAGCGCCAGATCGGCATTGCGCACCAGCGTTTCGGCATCGACGCCGTCGGCAGGCGCGATCGCGATGCCGATCGAACAGCCGATCGTCACGCTGGTGTCGGCGATGTAATAGGGCTGGGACAGCGACTGGATGATCTCGTTGGCGAGCGCGCCGATCGCGTGCCGGTCGTCGGTGCCGGACATGACGATCTGAAATTCGTCCCCGCCCAGCCGGCCGACGACAGCGGTGTCGCGCACGCACTGCAGCAGCCGCGAGGCAACCTGCTTCAGCAGCTCGTCGCCCGCCGGATGGCCGAGCGTGTCGTTGACCGCCTTGAACCGGTCGAGGTCCATCAGGAACAGGGTCGTCGGCCGGTAGGTGGCGGCCGACTGGCTGAGCTTTTGCTGCAGGACGAGCTGCATGCGCTGGCGGTTGGCGAGGCCGGTCAGCGCGTCGAACAGCGCCAGCCGGGTGATTTCCGCCTCCGCACGGCGTTTCTCGGTCAGGTCGCTGCCATGGCCGATAAAGCCGAGCGGATGGCCGAGCCGGTCGAGGATCGGCCGGCCCGAAATCGACCAGTGATGATCGGGCGACTGGGCGCTGCACACCGGCAGGTCGCTGAACGCGGTGCGCGACGACAGATGAAAGGCCAGCGTGCGGCCGCCCGCATCCTCCCCCTCGGCGGTTTCGAACAGCGCGGTCAGCGGCATGCCGATCACGCTGTCGCCCGGCGCGCACAACAGCCGCGCGACCTTGTCGGAGATGTAGCGCAGCCGGCCATGCTCATCGGCTTCCCAGAACCAGCCGGCGCTCTGCTGCTCGAACTCGCGCACCAGCCGCTCGGCGAAATCGCCGCGCAGCCGCCCTTCCTCGTCCAGCGGGGCCTGGTTGCTGCCCGGCTGGCGCTTGCGCCCCGTCACGCGCTGGGATGAGGAAAAGAACATGGGAAACGGACTAGGCTGTGCTGGTAAATGATCGCTTAGGCCCGCTGGTTAACGCCTGCCCGATCCGGTCCGATCCGGTGCGAACATGGCCGTCCGGTCAGCGGCCGAACAGCAGCCAGGGTTTGACCCGGCCGGTCGGGCGCGGGGTCCCGTCCAGCCGCTCGGCCTTCAGGATCAGGACCGGTTTCAGGATCATCTGGCCGCGCATCGCATCGCGCCCGCCGCCGGTGGGCAGGGCAAGGATTTTCCTGACCGTGTCCATCCCCGCGACCACCCGGCCGAATGCGGCATAGCCGGGATAGCCGGGCCGGGCGTCGAGCGCGGGATTCGGCCCGACCCCCAGGGTGAAATTGCCGCGCGCGCTGTTCGGATCGGTGCCGTGCGCCATCGAGATCGCGCCATCGACATGGCGGATACCGGTCCTGGTCGTCGGTTCAATCGGGATGGCGGTGAGCGCGCGGCGATGGTCTGTGTCGATCCCGCCCTGGATGAAGCCGAAGCGCGGGTTACTGCGCCGGCGCGAGGCGCGGTAGAAGCTCGTCCCCTCCAGCCGCCCGTCATCGACATAGGCAAGAAAGTTCGCTGCCGTCACCGGTGCCCGCCGCGTGTCGAGCGCCACGGTGATCGGCCCGAGCGACGTGACCAGCCGCACGCGCACAACCGCGGGTTCGGCGGCCGGGCGGGGCCGGGGCGGGGTGGCCGTCCGGGCGGGGGCAAGCGTCGCGCCAAGCAGGGCAGCCGCGGCCAATGCCAGCACCGGCATCGCACGCCATCCGGCGCGGCCGGTGGACAGGCGGGGCAGGGCAGGGCGCGCAGGGATGGGCATCGCCGGCGTCGATAATCGAGCCGGGCGACGAAGGCGAGCCACCCGCGCGCGCCACCCGGTTGCATTATTCGAACAAGACGGGCCGTGGCGGTAAACCGGCGATTGGCGACGAATGCGACGGCTCCCGGCTTGCAAAGTTCAAGGCGCTGCCGCATCGACCGCGCGGACGCCTTGAATTCACACATTAAGGGCAGCTGCGTTTTGATCGACCCACTCTTTCTTCTCGGCCTTGGCCTGGCCATGCTGCTGTGCGTCGGCGCTGTCATTGGCTATTACACGGTGTTCCGGCCTTGGCAGCGGCGGCGGCTGGAGCGCGAACATCATCGCAACAAGCGCCGCTGATCCCGCGCGCAGGGCGGGGTGCGACGCGCCGGGGCGGCCAAAGCCCGGCTTTATCCGCACCAGCCCCGGCTTGCTTGAAAAGTCGCGGCTGAGCGACGAAAGCGGCGCGGCCATGACCGGATTTCTGCGCCCATGAGGGCCTTGCTCTCGCCCCCCGCCCGCATCCTGATCGCCCTTGTCGCCGGGCTTTTGCTCGGCGTCGCCGCCGCGCGGTCCGGCGTTGCCGGCCTGCCCGTGCTGCTGACGCTGGGGGAGACGGTCGGCGGGCTGTGGCTCGATTCGCTGCGCATGACCATCGTGCCGCTGCTCGTTGCGCTGCTCGTCACCGGCATTGCCGCCAATGCCGAGGCGGCGCGCGCCGGCGGCATCGCCGCGCGGGCGGTGATCGCCTTTGCCATGCTGCTCGTCTGTTCGGCAACGCTCGCCGCGCTGATGATCCCGGCGCTGCTCAGCCTGTTTCCGCTGTCGGCAGAGGCTGCGGCGGCGCTGCGCACTGCGCTGGGGCAGGTTGCGCCTGCGCCCACCGATACGCCCGGGATCGCCAGCTTCCTGCGCTCGGTCGTGCCGACCAATCCGGTCGCGGCGGCGGCCAATGATGCGATCCTGCCGCTCATCCTGTTTACCGCCGTGTTCGGTTTTGCCGTCACCCGGCTGCCCGATGCGCCGCGCCGGCTGCTGACCGATTTCTTCGCCGCCGTGGTCGAGGCGATGCTGATCATCATCAACTGGGTGCTGTGGCTGGCCCCGGCCGGGGTGCTGGCGCTGGCCTTTGTCGTCGGCGCACGCGCGGGGCTGGGGGCGTTCGGTGCGCTCATTCATTATGTGCTGATCGTCTCCAGCGTCGGGGTGGTGATCTGGCTGGCCGGGTTCCTGATCGGGACGCTGGGCGGGCGGGTGACGCTGGCCCGTTTCGCCCGCGCCGCCGCGCCGTCCCAGGCGGTCGCGATCAGCACGCAAAGCTCGCTCGCTAGCCTGCCATCGATGCTGCGCGGTGCCGAGACGCTGGGCATCCCGGTCAGCGCCGCTGGGGTCGTGCTGCCGCTCGCCGTCGCGATCTTCCGCGCGACCGGCCCGGCGATGAACCTGGCGGTTGCGCTCTATGTCGCGCACTGGGCCGGCATCACGCTCGGCCCGGCGCCGATTGCCGCCGGAATCGCGACCGCATCGATCACCACGCTGGGGGCGGTGAGCCTGCCCGGGCAGGTCAGCTTCGTCACCTCGATCGCGCCGATCTGCGCGGCGATGGGCGTCCCGGTCGAGCTGCTGGGCATATTGATCGCGGTCGAGACGATCCCCGACATCTTCCGCACGCTTGGCAATGTCAGCATGGATCTGGGCGTGACGGCCACGGTCGCGCGCGGCGCGCCGCGTGCGGCGGTCGACGCGGCGCTTGACGAGCTGGTCGATCCGCACCCGGCCGCGCGCTGAACCCGCCGCCCGCGCGGCGCGATGACAGAATGATTACAGTTGTAGTCGGTCGACGCTGATCGGTCGTTCGTCCGCTGAATCGGGGCTTTGCCGATGGCCGGCCGCATCCGGTCGAAGCGTCGCTGCGGCGGCGATCCGCCTTTGTTACCAAGGCAATGCGCGGCGGGCCCCGATGAGCTCCCCGGCCCCTGACGGGCCCGTCGCCACCCCTTCGGGGCGGCCTGTTTTCCCCCTTTTTCGGGCCGCACCGGTTCCCCGATCCGTTGTTCAGAAGGATATGTGCGATGCGTGTGTTGAAGAGCGCCATGCTGGCCTGCGCCGCCGCCGGCCTGACCCTTGTCCCGACCCTGTCGCCGGCCTTTGCCGCCGCAATCGAAGTCGCGCCTGTCGGTGATGGCCGGTCGGTTGATGTCGCCTATGGCGATCTCGATCTGTCGACCGCCAAGGATCAGGCGCGGCTTGCCCGCCGCATCGACCGCGCGGTCGAACAGGTGTGCGGCGCGGTGGCGCGTGCGCCGCTGGCCCAGCGGCAGGCGATCAGCGCCTGCCAGCAGGACGCCATCACCGCCGCTGGCCTTGAGGTGAAGAACGCCGTCGCCCGCGCCGAAGGCCGGGTGCGCGTCGCGGCGAACTGACCGGCCACGAGAGTCCCGCATTGCGGCCGGTGCGTCGCTGGCCGGCCGCAACCCTGAACGCCCCGGTGCCCTGCACCGGGGCGCTTTTTTGCGGCCTGCCGTTTTCAGGTGTCAGCGGCCGGTCATCGCCTTGGCTGCGTCCAGATAGGTGCGGCCGATCCGCACCTCCTCGCCCTCGCCCAGATCGGCCCACCACACGCCGCCGCCGTCATGGCGCAGCGCCTTGATGCGGTCGCGGCGGACGATGGTCGAGCGGTGCAGGCGGATGAAGCGCGCCGGATCGAGCCGTTCTTCAAGTGTGCTGATCGTCTGGTGGAGCAGATAGCTGCGCTGGCCGACATGCAGCCGCATATAGTCGCGCTCGGCCTGGATGCGGTCGATATCGGCGGCGGCGATGCGGATCAGCTCGGCACGGTGGGGCACCCAGAATTCGTCGACATAGCCGCCCGTGCCGCCGGTTCCGGGCGCCGGCTGGGCTCCCCGCCGCGCGATCACCCGCTCGAACGCGCGGCTCAGCCGGTCGGGCGCAACGGGCTTCAGCAGATAGTCGAGCGCTGCCAGATCGAACGCCTCGACCGCAAAGCTGTCGAACGCGGTGACGAAGATCACCGCCGGGCGGTGCGGCCGCCCGGCGAGCGCGCGGGCGACGTCCATCCCGTCCAGTTCGGGCATCGAAATGTCGAGCAGCACCACTTCGGGCTCGAGCCCCTCGACCAGCCGCAATGCGGCGGCCCCGTCCGATGCCGTGCCGACCAGATCGATCATCGGTTCACGCGCGCACAGCAACTGCAGCCGCTCGATCGCCAGCGGCTCGTCATCGACGATCAGCGTCCGGACGGGCCGGGTGTCGGCCTGCTTAGGATCGTCCATTGTCATACACCTCGGGCAGGCAGAGAGTGACGCGGAAGCCGCCTTCGGGCGGCGCTTCGGTGGTCAGCCCGGCGGCGGCACCGAACCGGGCCTGCAACCGGTCGCGGACATTGGCCAGGCCGATGCCGGCACCGGCCGCCGCCTTGGCATCCGGTTTCGCGCCCGGCCCGTCATCGCTGACCTCGAGCCGGAGCACACCGGCGTCATGCGCGGCGCGGATGGTGATGGTGACCGGCCTGGTGCTGCGCGACACGCCATATTTGATCGCGTTTTCAACCAGCGGCTGCAGGATCAGCCCCGGCACACAGGCCCCGCGCAGCGCCGCTGGAATGTCGATCTCGGTCCGCAGCCGGTCGGGAAAGCGCACCGCCTCGATGTCGAGATAGAGGCGCTGCAGCCGCACTTCCTCTTCCAGCCGCACATCGTCCAGCGGATCGCCCGACAGGCTGGTGCGGTAGAAGGTCGATAGGTTCATGATCATCGCCTCCGCCTCCGTCGCGCGCCCGGTGATGACGAGCGAGGACAGCGAGTTCAGCGTGTTGAACAGGAAATGCGGATTGACCTGATAGCGCAGCGCGCGGATCTCCGCCTCCTGCGCGGCCTGGGCGAAGGCGGCGATCCGCCGTTCGGCGTCGCGCACGTCATTGGCATAGGAAATCGCCAGATAGAGCGTCGCCCAGGCGGCGATGAAGAAATAACGCGACACTGCGGTTTCCGCGACGCTGCGGAACAGCCGCGGCTTTTCGGCGATTTCCTTCAGGATGTTGGGATCGCTGAACAGCGCCTCGGGCTTGTAGAGCGTGAACAGATAGGCGTTGACCAGCCCGATCAGCATCGCCGCCGGCACCGCGCAGGCAAAGGCGACCGCGATGCGGGTGCCGAACGGCCGGCGGTCGAAGCGGCGCAGCACCAGATAGAGCAGGAAGGTGATGACGATGCCGACCGCCGTCACCATCATCCGCCGTTCGGCCATCTCGCCCTGATTGGGCCAGCCCTGGATCCAGGCCTGGAGCGAGACGATCGCGACGTAGAACAGCCAGAAGCCGAGGATGGAATAGATCGCAACCTCATGGCCGACGCCGCGCCTGGCGCCGAGAGAAGAGCCGTGCATCCGGCCTGTCTAGCGCCGGCATCGCGGCAGGGCGAGGGGCAGGGCGGCGCTGGTCGAAGGGGCAGACGCGTTGATCGAAGCGGAACCGCGCCGTTGCCCGCACAGCGCCCTTCACACCCGCCCGCGCAACCACCGCCGCCACGCACGGCCCGCGCCGGGCTGCCGGCCAGGGTGATTCGATCCGCCGCCTGCGCCATGACACCGGGGGAAGAAGACGCCCGCATCGATGCCGGCGTCGACCAGTCGATGGACGCATCCGATCCGCCCGCGACATCGGCCCCCGGCGCGCGCCGCGACCCCACCCCGCCGCCCGGAAATGGCGGCTGACGCAGCGTCCGCCAGTCTCGTCGGCGGGGCGATGCTGCACTGCCGGAAAAGAAGTTTTCTTGCCCAATGCGGCGATTGGTCGAAATCCTGTTGCACTGCAAAAAACTATTTGCTTCGATTCTGTCCGGAAGGGGCGGTTAACGGGCGATCAACCTCGATGCCCGCAAGATCGCCCCCGACAGCAAGGTCGGAGAAGACAATGGGGCATAGGGTCGGGCCTGCCGCAGGTGCGCTGGCGCTGGTGGAAATGAAAGAGTTCGCCAGCTTCCCCTCGCGCACGCAGCGTTACATCCGCCGCTCGCTCGACATCGGGCTGGAGCGGGACGATGCGATCAACCTGTGGTCGCGCGATGTGGTCGAGGCGGCCAGCATCAAGGCGCAGATGCGCGTCTATGAACGGCTGCCGGGGCTGAGGGCGATGGTGCCCGACGACAGCGGGCTGGACGCGATCGAGCCGTTCATGACGCCTCTGGTCACGGTCAGCGCCTTTGATCTGGGGCAGGACAGGCTGGCCAGCTTTTCGGCCTATCGGTTTCTGTATGAACGGCTGATCGGCCCGTCGGTGCGGCCCTGGCTGCCCAGCGCCTTCTGCGCGGCGGCGGCACTGCCGCATCTGCATCCCGACAAGCGCCGCCGGCTGCTTCAGTCGATCAGCGAAGCGGCGGCAACCGCGCCGGGCTGGTCCAGCCGCTCGCCGGCTTTCTTCCCGCAATGGGTGGAAAAGATCGACACCTCGGCCGCCCGCCACTGACCTGCGGCGTGGCCTGCCGCCTCAGCCGCTGCGGTCCGCCGCAGTGGCATAGGGCATGATCAGCCGCCCGTCGGGTGCGGCGGTCAGCGTCGTCTGGGTCGGGTAGGCAAACTCCAGCCCGTCGCTGCGAAAGCGCGCCAGGATCGCCATGCCCAGTGCGTGGCGCGCGGCGACGAAGGTTTCGAAATCGTCCGACTCGACGTCGAACTCCAGCTCGAAATCGAGCGAGCTGGCGGCAAAGCCGACAAAGCCGGCGCGCACGAACTGATGCCCCAGCCCCTCGACCAGCGCGCGCAGCAGCGCGGGCAGGGCGGCGGCCTGTTGCGGATCGGTGTGATAGACGAGCGACAGCAGGAAACGCCCGCGCCGCCGCTCCAGCCGCGACATGTTGCGGATTTCCTTGTCCAGCAGCTGCTTGTTGGAAATCACCCGCTGCTCGCCGCTCACCGACCGCAGCCGCGTGGATTTGAGCCCGATGGCCTCGACGGTCGCCGATGTCTGGTCATAGGCGATCGCGTCGCCGCGCCGGAACGGGCGGTCGAACAGGATCGACAGCGCCGCGAACAGATCGGCGAAAATGCCCTGTGCGGCAAGGCCGATGGCGATGCCGCCAATCCCCAGCCCCGCGACCAGGCCGGTCACATTGACCCCGATATTGTCGAGGATGACGATGGTGGCGATGATGAACAGCGCCACCGTGACCAGCAGCCGGATGATGCCGAGCGCGCTGCCCAGCGCGTTGTGCTGGCCGGCCTCGGTCCGGTATTCGATCAGCCCGATGATGATTTCGCGCGCCCAGAGCGCCACCTGCAGGGTGGCGGCCACGACAAAGGCGATGCGCACCGGCTCGGCGATCACCGCCGGTGCGTCGGAATAATTGACCACCAGCCGCGCGGCGACCGCAAGGATGAACAGATTGCCGGTGCGGTTGACCGCGCGGCCGATGATGGCCGTCCAGCCCTGGCCGGTCGTGTCGCGCCGGCACAGCTGTGACCCGAGCCGGCGCAGCCCGAGCAGCACGCCCGCAAGCAGGGCGGCAGCGGCCAGCCCGAGCAGCAATCCGGCACCCTGGTCGCGGATCCAGGCGATCAACTGGTCGACAAGGGCCGTGAAGCGGGCGGACAGGCCCGCCCAGTCGGCATCGGGCGTGGTCGGCAAAAGCGGTTTCTCCTGACATGGTCATGGCCGGGCACAGGGGAATGGGACGGTCCCCGGTGCCGGTCCGTCGGGCAATGCCCGGCGCGCAGGATCGTTCCGCGTCCGGCCGTGGTCAAGACAATGCGGGCGTCGGTGGCTGGCGGGCGATGAAGCGGGTGGCAATGCCCAGAATGCGGTCGGCAGCCAGCACACAGGCCGAGCCGCCCCTGCGGAGGCAGGTGAAGGGAGCGATGTGCCGGTCGACGAAATGCGACGGCCCGGAATAGGCCATGGCCCATTGCGCGAACCGCCGGTCGCCAAGCGGGACGCGTAACAGGATATTGACTTCGCGGTGCCGCCGGTCGGCCAGGATGCGGGACATCAACGGCTCAAGCTGCTCCGACGCGCCTTCCAGTACCTGCGCGAAATGGCCCCCGGTATAGATCAGCGCGCCGGAAATGTCGGCCAGCCGGTTTGCCTGCGAAGCGGTTGCAACAATATTTGCAACCTCGCTGCGCGCATCAGCCAGCGCGATCTGCGATCGGCTCACATATATGATCGTCTCGAGCAAGATTTGTCTCACCTGGTCCGGTCTTGTCGGGCATGATCAACGGCCACCAACAAGCGCCGCAAACCTTGATGGGTAACAGTCAGGGCGCAGGAACATTTTCCGGGCGCGCCAGTTCAACCGGACAGTGCCAGAATAGCACATCGGCAAGGATTCAAGAAGCGATATCGCAGTCCGGTGAGCCCGGGGCGGCCAAGGCTCAGCTTTCGGTCTGGGCAAGCACGAGTTGAACGATCAGCTCACTCAGCCGCCGGGCGGCATCGTCGCGCGACAGCGGCCCGAAATCATCGACCAGAAACCCCCGGATCTGGCGATCGACATAGGTGGCTTCGCCCGAATAGGCGGTGTGCCAGCCGCCAAAGCCGCGGCTGTCGATCGTTTCGCGCAGGACCAGCCGGTGATGCTGGCCCTGGCGCATCGCGGGCAGCATGGCGATCACGCCGTCCAGCCCCGCCGGCGGTCCTTCGATCAGTTCGGCACAGTGCGCACCGGTTGAAATCCACGCCCCGGTCAGCTGTGCCGCCGATGTGCGGCCGATGCCGCCGCAGGGCACGAACGCCGGCCCGATCCGCGCGCCCGCAGTCGGCATCTTGCTGACGAGGATGATCCGCTCGAGCATGGCGTGGTTGCGTCGATCCAGTGAAGAGCCTCGGCTATAGCCGTCTCGATCAGCCCGCCAAGTTCGGGTTTCTACACTGTTTCGCCGGTTTCGATCGTCAGCGCCTCGATCACGATCCTGTCGCCCGCAACAGCGGCCGTGATGTCCGCAACCAGATGCCCGGGCAGTGCGAACTCCTGTTCGCCAAGCACGATGTCCGGTGCCGCGCCGCGATAGTGGAGCACATGCCGCGTCCCGGAAAATGTGATGCTGGCCCAGGGGGTTGCCTCAGATGACAGCAGGGTCCAGCCGGGCTGGAGCCGCGTCAGTGCGCGGGCGAGGGCGCGGTGCGGATCGGTCATTGCGGCTGATCCAGAAACGCCTCGATCCGCGCCGTCATGCGCGCGGTCGGCTCGCGGCCGCGGCGCATGTCGAACACCAGCCGGGGATCGTTCGCGACCGTGCGGCCGAACCGGGTCGGGGCCATTGTGTGGTCGCGCAGATATTTCTCGATTCGCCTGAGGATCATTGCGAAGACTCCGGATAGGGCATTGAATAGGCATTTCCCTATCCAGCGCTCATATTCCTATTTGTCTAGGTAGAATCCTAGGCATTCTGCTCCAGAATGGAGTGGATCGGGCGCGGGCCATGCGGCCGGCACGTCCCGCGCCGCATCAGGGCCGGCGATAGGCGTCCAGCACGGCGCGCAGTTCGGCAATGGCCGCGCGGCGGCGCGCGGGGTCCGCGATCCGGCCCAGATCGCGGCGCAGATTGACCGCAAGCTCGGCATAGTCGTTCTGCCAGCCGCGGCCGAGCAGTTCGGCGGTGTCGGCGCGCGGGCCGCCCCGGCGGACGGCCGGGCTGGCCGGGGTCAGCACCCAGGTCTCGCCCAGTGCCGGTGTCGCGACATCGGCAAAGTCCGCGCCCAGCGCCCCGGCCAGCGCCGCCAGCGCGTCTTTCTCGCCATGGGTCAGGAACAGCGTGCCCGTCACCGGCAGCCGCGCCCGCGCCCAGGCGATCAGCCCGTTCCGGTCGGCATGGGCCGAATAATCGTCGAGCTGCCGCACCGTCAGCCGCACCGCGACATCATGGCCCGAAATCCGCACCCGCCGTGCCCCGTCAAGGATCGTGCGCCCCAGCGTGCCGGTCGCCTGATAGCCGATGAACAGCAGCGTTGAGTCGCTGCGCGCCAGATTGTCGATCAGGTGATGGCGGATGCGCCCGCCCTCGCACATGCCCGACCCGGCGATGATGATCGCGCCCGACAGCCGTTCGAGCGCGCGCGACTGTTCGACCGTCTCGACATAATGAAAGGCGGGATGTTCAAAGACATGGGCATCCTCGACATCGTCCAGCCGTGCCGCATGGCGGGCAAAGACGCGGGTGATGCGCGTGGCGAGCGGCGAATCGATGAAGATCTGCGCCTGGGGCAGCCGGCCCCGGTTGATGAGGACGGCCAGATCGAGCAGCAGTTCCTGCGTGCGTTCAAGCGCAAAGCTGGGGATCAGCAGATTGCCGCCGCGCGCCCGCGCCGCCGTCACTTCGGCGGCCAGCCGGTCGCGGCGCTGGTCGGGGTCGAGCGGGTCGCGCGCCCGGTCGCCATAGGTTGATTCCATGATGACATGATCGATCCCCGAGGGCGCTTCCGGATCGGCGACCAGCGTTGCGCCGTCCGGCCCAAGATCGCCGGAAAACAGCAGCTTCATGCCGCGGTGATTGATCAGCACCGACGACGAACCCAGGATATGGCCGGCATTCCACAGCTCGGCCGTCACCCCTTCGACCGGGACGAACGGGGTGCGCAGCGCGACCGGCCGGAGCAGCGTCAGCGCGCGTTCGGCATCGTCGATCGCGTAGAGCGGCTCCACCGGCGGTTCGTCGGCCCGGTCCCGCCGCCGGTTGCGCCGCTCGGCATCCTGTTCGCTGATCCGCGCCGCGTCGCGCAGCAGATGTTCGAGCAGCTCGGCGGTTTCGGGCGTGCAATGGACCGCGCCGTGAAACCCCGCCGCCACCAGCCGGGGCAGCAGCCCCGAATGGTCGAGATGGGCATGGGTCAGGATCACCGCCTCGATCCGGCGCGGGGTGAAGGGAAAGGGCTCTGCGTTCAGCGTCTCGAGGCTGCGCGATCCCTGGAACAGCCCGCAGTCGATCAGCAGCCGGCGACCGCCAAGATCTAGTTCATAGCAGGACCCGGTCACCGTGCCGGCGGCACCGTGAAAAGCGATGGTGCTGGTCATGCGCCGAGACTGGACAGGGGCGGGCAGCCTGCCAAGCAAAAACGCCGCGCATCACGGCGCGGCGTTCTTGTCGTCCGGAGCGGGCGGTGCCGCCCGGATGGTGCAGGCGGGCCGCGACGGCCCGCCCGCCAACGGCTCAGCCGCTGTAATACATGTCGAACTCGACCGGGCTGGGGGTCATTTCCCAGCGCGCGACCTCAGACCGCTTCAGCTCGATATAGGCCTCGATCTGGTCGCGGCTGAACACATCGCCCTTGAGCAGGAAGTCCATGTCCGCCTCGAGCGAGTCGAGCGCCTCGCGCAGCGACCCGCACACGGTCGGCACATTGGCGAGCTCGGCCGGCGGCAGATCATAAAGGTTCTTGTCCATCGCATCGCCCGGATGGATGCGGTTCTGGATGCCGTCCAGACCCGCCATCAGCAGCGCTGCATAAGCGAGATAGGGGTTGGCGAGCGCATCGGGGAAGCGGAACTCGACGCGCTTGGCCTTGGCCCCTGCGCCATAGGGAATGCGGCACGAGGCCGAGCGGTTGCGGCTCGAATAGGCGAGCAGCACCGGCGCTTCGTAACCCGGCACCAGCCGCTTGTAGCTGTTGGTCGTCGGGTTGGTGAAGGCGTTGAGCGCCTTGGCATGCTTGATGACGCCGCCGATATAGTAAAGGCACATGTCCGACAGGCCGGCATAGCCGTTGCCGGCGAACAGCGGCTTGCCTTCCGCCCAGATCGACATGTGGGTGTGCATGCCCGAGCCATTATCTTCCTTGATCGGCTTGGGCATGAAGGTCGCGGTCTTGCCATAGGCATGGGCGACCTGATGGACGACATATTTGTAGACCTGCATCCGGTCGGCGGTTTCGACCAGCGTGCCGAAGGTCAGGCCCAGCTCGTGCTGCGCGGCGGCGACTTCATGGTGATGCTTGTCGCAGGGCAGGCCCATTTCGAGCATCGTCGACACCATCTCGGCGCGGATGTCGACCGCGCTGTCGACCGGCGCGACCGGGAAATAGCCGCCCTTGGCGCGCGGGCGGTGGCCCAGATTGCCGGCGTCATAGGCGCGGCCGGTGTTGGTCGGCAGCTCGATGTCGTCGATCCGGTAATAGCTGGTGTTGTAGCCGTTTTCGAAGCGGACATCGTCGAACATGAAGAACTCGGCCTCGGGGCCGACATAGATGGTGTCGCCGATGCCGGTCTGCTTCAGATAGGCCTCGGCGCGCTTGGCGGTCGAGCGCGGGTCGCGGGCATAAAGCTCGCCGGTCGACGGTTCGACCACGTCGCAGAACAGGATCAGCATCGGCGTGGCCGAGAAGGGATCGACATAGGCCGCGTCCAGATCCGGCTTCAGGATCATGTCGCTCTCGTTGATCGCCTTCCAGCCGGCGATCGACGAGCCGTCGAACATCAGGCCGTCGGTCAGCGCGTCCTCGTCCATCACCCCGGCGCACATCGACAGATGCTGCCACTTGCCGTTGGGATCGGTGAAGCGCAGATCGACCCACTCGATCTCCTCTTCCTTGATGCGCTTCAGAATATCGGCAGCGGTGGTCGGCATCAGTCTGTCCTTGGTCAGGCCCCGGGCCGGCATGGCCGGGGCGGGTGGAGGTTGGGGCGCCGGCGCCCCGGAAAAGGCGGCACCGGCGGCCGCCCCGAAGGATGCGTCCGCGCCTTACAGCGCGTCATTGTCCCGTTCGCCGGTGCGGATGCGCAGCGCGGTTTCGACCGGCAGGACGAAGATCTTGCCGTCGCCGATCCGGCCGGTCTTGGCGGCGTTGCTGATCGCCTCGACCACCCGTTCGGCCAGTTCGTCGGCAACGACGACCTCAAGCTTCACCTTGGGCAGGAAATCGACGACATATTCGGCGCCGCGATACAGCTCGGTATGGCCCTTCTGGCGGCCAAAGCCCTTGGCCTCGGTCACGGTGATGCCGGATACGCCGACCTCGTGCAGCGCCTCCTTCACCTCGTCGAGCTTGAAGGGTTTGATGATCGCTTCGATCTTCTTCACTGGCTGCTCATCCCCCGGGCGTGTGTCCGCCGCCTGACCCTGCATAAGCCCGCCGCCCGGCGAGTCGCAAGCAAGCGCCGCTGCAAATGCGAAATGTCCCGCCCGTCTGCCCATTTGCTGGGCAGGCGGGCGGCAAATGGCGCGCAAACAGGCAGTTTTGCGAAGGCGGCCGGGCGCAATCAGCGGGTGCCGACCGATCCGCCCGCGCGGGCCTGCTGCTGGCTGCGGGCATAATGCGCCTCGCCGGTCACATAGGCGCGCAGCGCCTCCGCCCCCGCCGGGTCGAGCACGGCGCGGAAGCTGACCATGCCGCGGTCGGTGAGCGCGCCGTCCAGCACCACCGACCGCCAGGCCGCCGCATCGCCCAGCAGGCCCGACCGGCGCAGATCGGGGGTCACCCCGCCGCCCACCGCGCCCGAGCCGTGGCAGACCGAGCAATAGCGCGCGAACAGCCGCTTGCCGGCCAGCACCGTGTCGGCCGATGCGGTCTGGGCGGGCGGATCAAAGGGCAGGTCGGCCGTCTCCACCGCCGGCAGCCGGGCCGTGCCGCCCAGCTTCAGCACGATGAGGCGCGGGATGCTCGGCACCTGATTGGCCGCCCCGCCGGCCGCGCCCGCGGTCAGCGGCCATGCGCCGCCCCGGCCGGTGGTGAACGCCACATATTGCGTGCCATCCAGCGTATAGGTCGCCGGGGCCGCCATCACCCCCGACTGGGTGGGCAGCGCCCAGAGCTGACGGCCGCTGTCGGCGGCATAAGCGCGCAGCTCGCCCAGCGCCGTGCCCTGGAACACCAGATTGCCCGCCGTCGCCAGCGTGCCGCCATTCCAGGGCGTCGGATAATCGACGCGCCAGCGCGCGCGCCGCGCCGCCGGGTCCCACGCCACAAGCGCGCCGCGCGTCGCGGCGATCGCTGCCTTGACCAATGCCGGGTCGCGCGGCAACCCGCCCTCGGTCAGGTTTGTGCCGGTGTTGAAGCCGAGCGGGCGCGGCTGATCGTCGCCGGGTAGCAGCGGCGGCAGATAGGCAAAGGCGATGTCGTTGACCGGCAGATAGACAAGCCCGGTGGCCGGGCTGAAGCTCATCGGCTGCCAGCTGTGCGCGCCGATCGGCGCGGGGACGGCGAGGAACGGCTTGCCGGTCCGGTAAAAGCGCGCCTCGGGCGCCTCGATCGGCCGCCAGGTCGCGGGATCATAGCCGGTCGCCCAGTTCACCTTGGTGAACATGTCCGCCGACAGCGGCCGCCCGCTGCGCCGGTCAAGGACGAAGAAAAAACCGTTTTTGGGCGCGTGATACAGAACCGGCCGCCCGTCCAGTTCGGCCAGGATGATCGGCTGGGTCGCCGTATAGTCCCAGGTCTCGCCCGGCGTTTCCTGATAATGCCACAGATATTCGCCGCTGTCGGGGCTGAGCGCCACGATCGACGACAGGAACAGATTGTCGCCTTCGCCGCCCGAGCGCAGGCCGTGGTTCCACGGATTGCCGTTGCCGACGCCGATATAAAGCTGGTCGAGGGCTGCGTCATAGACGATCGCATCCCACACCGTGCCGCCGCCGCCCGATTGCCGCCACTGGCCGCCGGCCGACCAGGTCGCCGCCGCATGGGTGCCGAGCGCCCGGTCCGAGGCCTCGCCGTCCGGCCGCCCATCGGGGTTGGGGACCGTGTAGAAGCGCCATTTTTTCGCGCCGGACGCCGCGTCATAGGCGGTGACATAGCCGCGCACGCCGAACTCGGCCCCGCCATTGCCGATCACCACCATGTCCTTCACGATCCGGGGGCGCCGGTGATCGTGTAGGGGCGGGCGGGATCGGTGGTCTGCACGCTCCACAGCAACCGCCCGCTCGCTGAATCGAGCGCGATCAGCCGCCCGTCGAGCGTGCCGACGAACACCCGCCCCTTCCACACCGCGACGCCGCGATTGACGACGTCGCAACAGGCGCGGACGGCGGTTTCGCCGGGAACCTTGGGATCATGCGTCCACAGCAGGCGCCCGGTGCGCGCGTCATAGGCGAACACCTTGGACCATGGGCCGGTCAGATACAGGACGCCGTCGACCATCACCGGCGTCGCTTCCTGGCCGCGCGCATCGGGCAGATCGGTCCACCAGGCGATGCCCAGCTGCGCGACATTGCCGGCGTTGATCGCATCGAGGGGCTGAACCGCCGCTCGTCCGATCCGCCGCCGACCGACGGCCAGTCCGCGCCATTGCCGCCCCTGGCCAGATAGGCGGCATCGACGCCGCTGCCGGGTTTTGCGCCGCCCGCCTTGCCGCCGCCCGGCGCGCCCGCCAGCGCATGGGGATTAGCCGCCGCAACGCCGACCATCAGCGCCGCCACCATCACTGCCCGCATCCATCCTCTCCTGCCTGGTGCCGCGATCGTGCGCCGCGGTCATCTGGCCGGGGAGAGTGCCGAGATCAGTTGTAAATCGCTACTTCTTTTTTGCGCCTTGCGGCACCGGGGGGTGTTTGCGTTGCGCCTTGCGGCGCAGGGGGTGTTTGTGCTGCGCCTTGCGGCGCAGGGCGGCACCAGCCCGCACCCCCACCCGGCCTCCCACATGATACTGCCGTTGGGAGGCCGGGTGGGGGAGCGGGCCGGTGCCGCGATCCAAACTAAAGACTCCCGCCTTGGCGTAAACGATCCAGCCTTACAGATAGGGCTGGTCGAGGCCCTTCGGGCTTTTCGTGAAAATCTCGCAGCCGGTTTCGGTGATGCCGATCGAATGTTCGAACTGCGCCGACAGCGACCGGTCGCGCGTCACCGCCGTCCAGCCATCGTCGAGCAGCTTGGTGTCGGGCCGGCCGATATTGATCATCGGCTCGATGGTGAAGAACATGCCCGGGCGCAGCTCCGGCCCGGTGCCGGGGCGGCCGACATGGACGACCTCGGGCGCGTCATGGAACAGCCGGCCCAGGCCATGGCCGCAGAAATCGCGCACCACGCCGTAACGATGCCCTTCGGCATGGCGCTGGATCGCGTGCGCGACATCGCCCAGCCGGTTGCCTGGCCGCGCCTGTTCGATGCCCAGCATCAGCGCCTCATAGGTCACGTCGACCAGCCGGCGCGCCTTGATCGGCACATCGCCGACCAAATACATGCGGCTGGTGTCGCCGTGCCAGCCATCCAGCAGCGGCGTCACATCGATGTTGACGATGTCGCCGTCCCTGAGCGTGCGGTCAGACGGGATGCCGTGGCACACGACATGGTTGATCGAGATGCAGCAGCTGTGCGCATAGCCGCGATAGCCGAGCGTGGCCGGCACCGCGCCGGCGCGCAGCATGTGCGCGCGGATCATGTCGTCAAGCGCCGCCGTCGTTACGCCGGGGACGACATGGGGGGTGATGTCGTCCAGAATCTCCGCGGCCAGCCGCCCGGCCCGGCGCATCCCCTCGAACCCGTCGGGGCCGTGCAGCCGGATGGCGTTGGTGCGGGCAAGGCTGGCGTCGCTGGCGTCGATATAGCTGGTCATCGCCGCGATATAGTCGCGAACGCTTGTCAATCCAACGCCATTGGATGAAGGAGCGGCCATGACCAGCGAACGCATCTGGACCGCCGGCCTCGTGATCATCGGCGATGAGATCCTGTCGGGCCGCACGCAGGACCGGAACATCGCCCAGATCGCCCTGTGGCTGAACCTGCAGGGCATCCGCCTCGCCGAGGTCCGGGTGGTGGGCGACACCGAATCGGCGATCGTCGAGGCGGTGAACGCGCTGCGCGCGCGCAACGACTATCTGTTCACCACCGGCGGCATCGGCCCCACGCATGACGACATCACCGTCGATGCGATCGCGGCGGCGGTGGGCGTGCCGGTGATCGTCCATCCGCGCGCCCGCGCGGTGCTTGAGGCCTATTATGCCAGCCGGGGCGGGCTGACCGAGGCGCGGCTGCGCATGGCGCGCGTGCCCGAGGGCGCGGACCTGATCGAAAACCGCATGTCGGGGCACCTGGCATACGCTGGGGCAATATCTTCATCATGGCCGGCGTGCCGCACATCACCGCGATGATGCTCGATGCGCTGTCGGGCACGCTCGAAGGCGGGCGGCCGCTCCTGTCGGCGACGCTTGGCTGCTGGGTCGCGGAAAGCGAGGTCGCCGACCTGCTCCGCCAGACCGAGGCCGCGCATGACGGCTGCCAGATCGGCTCCTATCCGTTTTTCCGCGAGGGGCGGGTGGGGGCGAACTTCGTCATCCGCTCGACCGATCAGGCGGCGCTCGACGCCTGCGCCGCCGATCTGGCCGCGCGGCTGGCCGAAACCGGGCGGGACAGCGTGGCCGGCGGGATCTGAGTTTCGCGCGGCACCGGCCCGCACCCCCACCCGGCCTTCCACATGATACTGCCGTTGGGAGGCCGGGTGGGGTGCGGGCCGGGGCCGCTCGTGCGGCGCAAGCCGCACCACAAACAACCCGGTGCCGTCCCCGCGCCGGGAGGCGCGCAAAAAACCAACGCCCTTCAGTCGCGTTAGCGCGGCAGTCGGCGGAGCAGCGCCAGCGCCAGCAGCGCAAAGCCCGCCGCGACCAGAAACGCCGCGCCTGACTGCCATGTCGGCGCGCCGGGGCGGGTCGTCTCCGCCATCACCCCGGTCAGGACGAGCGGCGCGATGATCGCGCCCAGGCCCAGCGCCATGCTGGCAATGCCCTGCACCTCGCCCTGCGTGTCCGGGGTCGCGCGGCGCGACAGCATCGCCATCAGGCTCGGCTGGACAAGCGACTGGCCGGCGATGAACGCCAGTGCGGCATAGGCCATCCAGCTTTCCGTGATGAAGGCATAGGCCACAAAGCCGCCAATCGCCGCAATCAGGCCCAGCGTTGCCGCGTCGCGCTCGCCCAGCCGGTGGACGGCGCGGCCGGTCAGCAGGGTCTGGCTGGCGGCGATGACGATGCCGACCGCAGCCAGGCTCAGCCCGATCATCGCGTTGGACCAGCCGAACCGGGCGATGCCGTAAAAGCTCCAGGTCAGCGGATAGACGAGGCTCGCGATTTGCCACAGCGTCAGCACGAACGCGGCATGGACCATGCCCGGCGCTGCCCGCGCGGCGGCCAGCGCGCCCAGCGGATTGGCCCGCCGCCAGTCGAACCGCCGCCGGTTGGCGCGGGCGAGCGTTTCGGGAAACACCGTCAGGCCGTAAAGCATGTTGAGCGCCGCCAGCGCCGAGGCGGCGTAGAAAGGCGCACGGTCGCTCAGCTGCCCCAGCAGCCCGCCGATCACCGGCCCGGCGATGAAGCCGACGCCGAAGGCTGCGCTCACCAGCCCGAACCGCCGCGCCCGCGCTTCGGGCGCGGTCAGATCGGCGATCGCCGCCTGCGCCGGGGCATAGGATCCGCCGAGCGCCCCTGACAGCAGCCGGCCGATCACGATCAGCATCAGGCTGTCGGCCAGCGCCAGCAGCAGATAATCGGCCGCCAGCCCCGCAAGCGCCACGATCAGCACCGGCCGCCGGCCGAACCGGTCGGACAGGTTGCCGAGCACGGGCGCGGCGAAAAATGTCGCGATGGCGATGGCCAGCCCCAGCCAGGCGGCGATGCGGATCGCCCCGGGCAGATCGACGCCGCCGACGCTCATCAACAGCCGCGGCAGCACCGGGATGATCAGCCCGAACCCGATCGCATCGATGAAGATCGTCACCAGCACGAACCGCACCGCATGCCCGTCGGCGGCAAGGCGCGGCGGCGCAGGGGCGGGGGAGGCGCTGGTCATGCCCCTGCCTAACCCGGCTTGGCTGGCGTGGGGAAGGGCGGGCGAAGGGGGTCAGTTGGGCACCCCGATCTTCAGTATCCCGGTTTGCCCAGGATGTTGCGCCTTCGGGTTGTTACGCCAGCAGAATTTCACGCTGACGGGAATCTTCCACTTTCGGGCAATTCGGTCGATTTCCTTCCACGCGTCGGCAGCCGACTGACCTTGAACCGAGATGCCGAGGTCAGTGTGATATTTGAAGCCCTCGGTCTCGTAGCGCTCGGCTCTCGCGGGAATTTGCAGCTGGCTTACCAGCCGCTCTCCTTCAAAGCCTTTTGCCTTCAAATGCGCGATCATTGTCAGGAGCAGGGACGACCAGCGCGGGCTCTGAATGGCTTCGCCATCTACCGAAGCCGCCAGCGGCTTGGTGAACGCAAGTCCGGGGGCGGAGGCAAACTGGATAACGCCTTCTGCCGTGGGGGGAGTTGAGACTTTGGTTGGTCGTCCCTCTCTATGCCGAGGCTTTCCATTGCCTCGTGGACGATGCGATCGATCGTTTCGCTGGGCGTCCTTGTGCCCAGCCAGGTTTTCAGCGTGCTCAGGCTCGCGAAAGTCGCGTCGTTCAATCTCACCACCGGCATCGGTCAGCCTCCCGTCACTCGATGATGATATGTTACATATTCTGACGATCTTTCCAATAGGATATGTAACATACACCTGCATTCAGGTGCGCCTGCGCCCCCCATCGCTGAACGGTTTTCGCGACGGTGGCGGTCATTGAGGCTGAAGAAGGGGGGGCGCTAGCCGGACCTCAGGACGCTTCACCTCAACAGTGCATCGATCCGTGAACGCGTTCTAAAGTCGGCCCAAGATCGGCAGGAGCCCTTACCCCGAGTTCGCAGCGCGCACTTCTCGGCCAAATCCTCGTGAGAGCGGACTGCATGCCCGTGTCGGCGAAGCTTTCCTGAACGGGCCGAGCGCATCGTCTCCGATTGCGTGCCGGTCGCGTGCAGCACCTCAGTGGCCCACGCATGCGATCCGTCTGATCGCGGACAAATCTCCGCGGCATTTCAGGATGTTGAGGGGCCTGGAGCGGGTAGCGGGAATCGAACCCGCGCGTTCAGCTTGGGAAGCTGACAGGCTACCATTACATCATACCCGCTCGAAGGGCGTATCCGGGGCGCGCCCGGCTGATGCGGCGGCTCAGATAGCGGGCGCTGGCCGGCACGGCAAGGGGCTGCGGAGGCCGCGCGCGCTTCTGGCAAGCGCAAGCTCGCGACTCGGCCCCGCCGGGGCACCAGCCGCGAATCGGGGAGTGGCCGGGCGACTGGCGCAAAACCGCCATTTGCGCACGATTCTGAGCGGCAATCATGCTGCGGCGCAATATTTGTCTACCGAAACGGTATTGAAATAAAATTGCAACATTGCTACATACTGGCCCACGCCGGCACTGCCGGTCGACGTTGCGGAGCGCCCACCCCCTTACGCCCGCAGCGTCCCTCCGGACCGCGCGATTGCGCGGACGGAATATCGCCCGAGCGCGGCCGCTGCCCTCTCTCTCCCCCTTGGCGGTGGCGGGCGCGCTCGGGCCAAAAACAAAGGAGACTGAACGATGAAGATGATTGCTGCGATCGCTGCCCTGCTGCTGGGTTTTGGCCTCACCGGCGCCGCCACCTCGGCCTTTGTGCCGCTGAGCGCCGCTGCGGCGTTCTGATCGGGCCTGCCTGATCCTCGGCACCTGATCCGGGGCGCCTGACCAAGCCCGCATCTGCGGCAAGACACGCGGTGGAGCCGGGCTTTCGCGCCCGGCTCCACGCCGTGCGTTCGGGTGGTCTGCGGCCCCGCCGCGCCTCCACCACCATGTTGGCCCTGCCGCGCGTCAACCCCTGATTGACGCCAATCGCCGATGGACGGGCCATGCCTTGCCCGCCTAAATGCGCGGCATGTCGACCACCTACACCCTCGATACCGCGACCAGCCGCGCCAACCCGACCCCGCAGCCGATGAAGCGGCTGACCGCGCCTGCCATCCGCGCGCGCAAAGGGGGCGAGCCGCTGGTGATGCTCACCGCCTATACGGTGC
Organism: Sphingomonas changnyeongensis; assembly: GCF_009913435.1. NCBI lineage: Bacteria > Pseudomonadati > Pseudomonadota > Alphaproteobacteria > Sphingomonadales > Sphingomonadaceae > Sphingomonas > Sphingomonas changnyeongensis. The sequence goes on from NZ_CP047895.1 coordinate 1,559,546, forward strand.
GCATGGCGCAGCTGCTCGATCCGCATTGCGACATGCTGCTGGTCGGCGACAGCCTGGGCCAGGTCGTCTACGGCCTGCCATCGACCCTTCCGGTCAGCCTTGACATGATGTGCGCGCACGGGGCCGCCGTGGTGCGCGGCAGCTATCATGCGATGGTCGTCGTCGACATGCCGTTTGGCAGCTATGAAACCTCGCCCGAACAGGCATTTGCCAGCGCCGCGCGGATCCTGAAGGAAAGCGGTGCCGCCGCCGTCAAGCTCGAGGGCGGGGAGGCGATGGCGGAAACGGTCGGCTTTCTCGTCCGGCGCGGCATTCCGGTGATGGGCCATGTCGGGCTGACGCCGCAGGCGGTGAACATGCTGGGCGGCCACCGCGTGCAGGGGCGGGACGAAGCGACCGCGCAGCGCGTTGTCGCCGATGCCCGCGCCATTGCCGATGCCGGGGCCTTTGCCGTCGTGGTCGAGGGCGTGGTCGAACCGATCGGCGTTGCCGTGACGCAGGCGATCGCCTGTCCGACGATCGGGATCGGCGCGTCGGCCGCCTGTGACGGGCAGGTGCTGGTTGCCGAGGACATGCTCGGCCTGTTCGAGCGCACGCCGCGCTTCGTGCGCCGCTATGCCGACATGGCGGCGCTGATCGACGGTGCCGCCGCCGAATATGCCCGCGATGTGCGCGCGCGCAGCTTTCCGGGCGATGCGGAGATCTATGCCCCCAAATGACGGGGCAGGGGGACGGTCCCGTTCCTCTGGCCCCTTTCTCCCAGACCCTTTCTCCCAGCCTCTTTCCCCGCGCGGCCGGCGCGGCTAAGACGGCGGCTGATTTCCCAACCGACGGAGAACTGGCTTGGCCCTTCCGCCGCAGAATAGCGACGCATTCATCCGCGAGGTCGACGAGGAGCTGCGCCGCGACCAGATTTTCGGTTTCTGGGCACGCTATGGGCGCACGGTGCTCGTCGTCATTCTGGTCGGGCTCGCCGTGTTTGCCGGCTTTCTTTACTGGCGTCACCATCAGGACCAGCAGGCCGGGCTGACCGGCGAAAAGCTGCAGGCTGCGGTCGACAAGCTGTCGGCCAACCGGTTCACCGATGCCAAGCCCGCGCTTGAGGAACTGACCCGCTCCGACCGCGCCGGTTACCGCGCCGCTGCGCGCCTGGCGCTGGGCGGTGTCGCGGCCCAGGCCGATGATGCGCGCACCGCCGCCGCCCGCTTTGCCGAAGTGGCGGGCGATGCCGGCCTGCCGCAGCCGCTGCGCGACCTCGCGCTCATCCGCCAGACGGCGGTCGAGTTCGATCAGCTGCCGCCGCAGACGGTGATCACCCGGCTGCAGCCGCTGGCGCAGAAGGGCAGCGCCTGGTTCGGCAGCGCGGGCGAAATGGTTGCCGCCGCGCATCTGAAGGCCGGACGGCCTGAGGCTGCCGGGCCGATCTTTGCCGCCATCGCCGCCGATCCGTCGGTGCCCGAGACGATCCGCACCCGCGCCGTCCAGATCGCCGCCCTGCTGGGCGTCGACAATCAGGGGCGCTGAACGATCCGCGCCCGCGCGTCGTTGTTCTGATCCCTCCGCCCTTTCGTCTCCGTTCCAGCCGAGTGCCTCCGCGATGATCCGCCCTTATTCCCGCCCCCTGATCCTTGCTCTTGCAGTCGCGCTGGCCGGGTGCGGCACGTTCAAGCAGGCCAAGCCCAAGACGCCGGTGATCGGCAACCGGGTGCCGATCCTGGTTTCCGAAACCAATGCCGATGTCGATCCCGGCCTGGCGGCGGTCGACGTGCTGCTGCCGGTGCAGATCGTCAATGACAGCTGGACGCAGGCCGGCGGCAATGCCGCCAAGTCGATGGGGCATCTGGGCCTGGGGGCTGAACCCAAGCAGGTGTGGGATGCGCGCGTCAATGCGGGCTACAAGAAAAGGTCGCGGCTGGCGGCGGCGCCGGTGGTGTCCGGCGGCCGGCTGTTCATCGTCGATGCGATGGCCCGGCTGCATGCGTTCAACGCCGACACCGGGGCCAAGCTGTGGACGGTGTTCGTTGGCGATGAAAAGGACTCGAAGGGGGGCGTCAGCTTCTGGAGCGGCGAGGCCACCGGGGTCAGCGGCGCGCTGTTCGGCGGCGGGGTGAGTGCCGAGGGCGACCGCGTCTATGCGACCAACGGGCTGGGCGATGTCGTCGCGTTGAGCGCCGCCGATGGCAGCATCATCTGGAAAAAGCGCCCGGGCGGGCCGCTGCGCGGTGCGCCGACGCTGTTTGCCGGCAATCTGTTCGTCGTCAGCCAGGACAATCAGCTGTTCGCGCTGCGCCAGAGCGACGGCAATGTCGAATGGACGGACAGCGCGACGCTGGAGGTGTCGGGCGTGTTCGGCGTCGCCGCACCCGCGGCGGGGCAGGGCACGGTGGTGGCCGGCTTCTCGTCGGGCGAGCTCGATGCCTTTCGCTACGAAAATGGCCGGCCGCTGTGGCAGGATGCGCTGTCGCGTACCAGCATCTCGACCTCGGTCGCCACGCTGTCGGACATCGACGCCCCGCCGGTCGTCGATCAGGGCCGGGTGATCGCCATTGGCGCGGGCGGGCGCATGGTGTCGCTCGACCTGTTCACCGGCCAGCGGCTGTGGGAAATCAACGCCGCCGGCATTTCGATGCCCTGGGTGGCGGGCGAATGGGCGTTCGTCGTGACCGAGGATGCCCGGCTGCTCGCGGTCGCGCGGTCGAACGGCCGGGTGCGCTGGGCGACGCAGCTCAGCCGCTATCGCAAGGAAAAGAAAAAGACCGGGGCGATTGGCTGGAAAGGCCCGGTGCTCGCCGGCGGGCGGCTGGTGCTGACCAACAGCCTGGGGCAGATCATTTCGGTCGACCCGACGAACGGCCAGATCCAGTCGGTCATCAAAAAGGCCGGCAAGGGCTTTTCGCTGGCCCCGGTGGTTGCCAACAACATGCTGTTCCTGGTCGACGACAAGGGGCGCCTGACCGCCTGGCGCTGACCAGCCGTGGCGCGCAAGGACCCGGTTCAGGCCGGGCCGCTGTCATTCCCGCCGGGTTCGGTCGCCGGCGCGACCGGCTCTGCCGGGGCAGGGCTGCCGGCATCGGCGGCGTCGGCGGGGGCGCCTGCGTCCCGGTCGTGTTGACGGCCGCCGAACCGGCGGCGGCGGGGGTTCCGGCTGCCTGATCTACGACCAGATCCGCATCCATCTGCGTCTCGGCAGCGCGCAAGGCTGCATCGACGGTGTCGACCGCAGCATTGGCGGTCGCCATGGTCGCGGCCGAGCCGTTCGCCGCGGCCATGTCATTGCCGGTGTTGCCTGAACAGGCGGCAAGCGCCAGCAGGGCGGGGGCAGCGCACAGCGCGGCAGGCAGTCGGGACATCACAGGCTCCGTCGGCAAGGGACCATGGCCGGGCACCATGCCCGGCCATGGTGGTGGTTCAGTTGACGGCGCAGCTGTCGGCGTCGCCCGCATCGAGGTCAAGGCAGCGGCCGTCAATCTCGGCGCGGGCGACCGGCAGGCGCAGCAGCGCGGCGAGCGTCGGCAGGATGTCCACCGTCTCGACGCCGAGCGGCTGTTCGAACGGCGTCACCCCCGGCCACCAGAACAGGATCGGCACGCGCCGGTCATAATCCCAGAAGCTGCCATGGGTGGCGACATAGCCGCCGCGCGGATCGGCGATCGGCGTGACGCGCGGCTTGAGCGCCACGATCAGATCGCCCGACCGGCCGGGAAAATAGGATGCGCGCGCCCGTGCGGCGAGCGACCAGGTCTCGGGCGGGCCATCGGGCTGCGGCATCGCGGCCAGCTCGGTGCCGGTGAACACCGCCTCGACCAGCGGGCTTCGCCGCACCAGCTCGGCCGCGCGGCGGATGACGGCGGCACGGCGGCGCGCCGGCACGTCGCGGTGGACATAGAGATCGCCGCCATTCGCGATCAGCGCCGGGCCGGCAAGCTTCAGCTCCTGGCGGATCATGGCGTCGATCGCCTGGGGATCGAAACGCTGATCGACACGCCGGGCATCGGGCGCGGCGTGGCGGACATTGCGTTCCGGCAGGTCATGCCCGCCATGATCGGCGGTCAGCACCGCGACATAGCGCACGCCGCTGGCGTCGAGCGCGGCGAACAGTCGGCCCAGCTCGCGGTCGAGCGCCATCAGCGTCAGGCATTGTTCGCTGCCCGATGTGCCATAGGTGTGGCCGACATAGTCGGGGCCGAGGCGCTGAGCGCCAGCAGATCGGGCGCGCTGCCGCGCCCCAGCTTCAGCGAATCGAACAGGGCGAGCGCCAGATCGACCGTCGCCACATCGCTTTCGGGCGATGCGCGGAAGGCGCGGGTATCACCGGCGGCGCGGGCGAAGCGGCCGTCGCCGACCGTCTTGCCGCCGCCGATCGGGACGGCGCGGGCGCGGGTGTCGCACGGGGCGATCAGGTCCATCGCCGGCTGCGGCGCGGCCAGCCGGGCGGCGACGCGCGCGCGCACGGCGGCGACCGCCGGATCAGCGGTCTGGCCGGCGGGGCCGACATAGTCGCGGCCGTTCCACCACCACATCTGGTCGGCGCGGTGGCCGCCCAGCATCACCGCCGCGCGGTCCTTGGTCGACACCGACACCACCCGGCTGGCCGGATTGGCCGCCTTCATCCGGTCGCCCAGCGTGGGCACCTTCAGATGCACGGGCGAGACCGTGTAGTTTGACGAGCTGCTGCCGGCGACGCTCTCGTCCTCCGCGCAATAGACGGTCTTGTCCGCGCGCGCGACCGACTGATCCAGCCAGTCATTGGCGATGATGCCGCTGCGCGCCGGGCGGGCGCCGGTCAGGATCGTCGAATGGCCGGGGCAGGTCTCGGTCGCGGCGTGCGACTGATAGCCGGAGGGAAAGACCACGCCCTGCGACAGCCGCTTCAGCCCGCCACTGAAATATTGGCGATATTCCGCGAAAAGGTCGGCGGAAAACTGGTCGACGGCGATGGTGACGACCAATGCGGGGGCGGCCGGCTGCGCGGGAGCGGAGGGCGGGGCAGGCGGCGGGGCAGGCGTTTGGGCCAGCGCCTGGGCCGATGCGCCTGCCAGCAACAGCGCGGGCAGCAGAACGAGGGTGCGGATCACGGAACAGAATCTCCTTGGGCCATGGGCCGGGTGCGGATAGGGGATGGCGCATGGCCGCTGAACCGACAAGCTCCCCCGTCCGCCGCGCCGGTGGCGGTCTGCCTTATGCCGTTTTTCATGGCGCGGTGATGACGCTCCTGACGGCGCTGGCGCTGCTGCTGGCCATCGCCCCGGCCCGCGCGCAGGGCCGGCGGGGCCGGCTGGTGCGACCGCGCATATCCGTCCGACCCTGGTCGCCGAAGTCGCCGCGCCCGCGCCGGGCCAGACCATCGATCTGGCGCTGTTGATGCAGCCCGATACGGGCTGGCACGGCTATTGGGCCAATCCCGGCGATGCCGGGGTGCCGCTCGCTGTGCGCTGGACGCTGCCGGCGGGCGCACGGGTGGGGCCTTTGCCTATCCGGTGCCCGAAAAGCTGCTGATCGCCGGGCTGATGAACTATGTGTTCGCGCGGGATTATGCGCTGATCCTGCCCTTCACCGTCCCAGCGGGCGCGCGGCCCGGCGACCGGCTGCAGATCGCCGCCGAGCTCGACTGGCTGGCCTGCACCGATCAGGTCTGCGTGCCCGAACGCGGGCGCGTCAATCTTGGCTTGACGGTCGGAACGGGGGCAGCCGATCCGGCGCAGACGGCGCGGTTCGATGGCTGGCGGCGGGCGCTGCCCCGGCCGCTCGGCGCGCCGGTGCAGGCGGCGCGGGCGGGCAAGATGATCCGGCTGGCCGTGCCGCTGCCGGCGGGGATTGCGCTCGACAAACCCTATGTGTTTCCGCTGACCGAACGGCTGATCGACCATGCCGGGCCGCAATCCTTCAGCCGCACCGGCGACACGCTGATCGTCGAACTGCCGGCCTCCGCGCCGGGGGCGCAGCCGCTTGCCGGGGTGCTGCGCGTCGATGATCGCACCGCACTGGCGTTCGCGGCGGTGGCGGGGGCGGTGCCGCCGCCCGGCACGCCGGTTGCGACCGGGGACGCCGCCGATGGTGCGGGCGCGGGGGGCGCTGGCTTTGGCGGCGGCGCGCTCGGCCTGCTGGCGGCGCTCGGGGCCGCCATTCTTGGCGGGCTGATCCTCAACATCATGCCCTGCGTGTTCCCGATCCTGAGCCTCAAGGCGCTCGGCCTCGCGCGCGGCGGGATCGACGAAGCCGTCGCCCGGCGCGAGGCGCTGGCCTATGCGGCGGGGGTGATCCTGACCTGTGTGGCGCTGGGCGGGCTGCTGCTTGCCCTGCGCGCGGGCGGGGCGTCGGTCGGCTGGGCGTTTCAGCTGCAGGACCCGCGCGTGATCGCGCTGCTGCTGCTGCTGGTCGTCGCCATCGCGCTCAATCTCGCCGGGCTGTTCGAACTGGCGAGCATCGGCGCGGGCGATGCGCTGGCGCACCGCGGCGGGGCTGCAGGCGCATTCTGGACCGGGGCGCTCGCCGCCTTTGTCGCCACGCCCTGCACCGGCCCGTTCATGGCCGCCGCGCTCGGCGCGGCGCTCGTCCTGCCGGTGATGGCGGCGCTGGCGATCTTTGCCGGGCTGGGGCTGGGGCTGGCGCTGCCGTTTCTCGCCATCGGCTTTGTTCCCGCGCTGCGCCGCCGCCTGCCGCGTCCGGGCGCGTGGATGACGACGCTGCGCCGCATTCTGGCCGTGCCGATGTTTGCAACCGCACTCGGCCTTGCCTGGATTCTTGGCCGGCAGGCGGGGGCGACGGCATGGCGCTGGGGCTGGCGGCGGCGCTGCTGCTCGGCCTTGGCCTGTGGTGGCTTGGGATGCGCCAGGCGGGCGGCCGCCGCGTCTGGCCGGCGCTGCCGGTGCTGCTCGCCGCGCTGGCGCTGACCGTCGCGGTCCGGCCGGTGACGGGGGCTGCTGCCGCGCCGTCCGGCGGGGGCGCGCTCGCCGCCCGGCCGTTCAGCGAAGCCGCGCTCGACCGCGCCCGCGCGAGCGGCCGGCCGGTGTTCGTCTATTTCACCGCCGACTGGTGCATCACCTGCAAGGTCAATGAACGCGCCGCGATCGACCGCGCGGACACCGCCCGCGCCTTTGCGCGCGGCGGGATCGAGGTGCTGGTCGGCGACTGGACGAATGGCGATCCGGCGATCGGCCGTTTTCTTGCCCGGCGCGGGCGTTCGGGAGTGCCGCTTTACCTGTTCTACCGCCCCGGCGCGGCGGAGCCTGAGGAGCTGCCCCAGCTGCTGACCCCGGCGATGCTGACCGCGCTGGCGGGCTAGAGCGGTTTCCAGTCAGGTGGGATCACCTGACGGTTCGGAAGACGCGGCAAACCGACAAACTAGAGCGGTTTCGAGCCGGTTGGCACGGCGGGTTCGGTCGGGGGCGGCGGGGCAGCCTCTGGCGCCGGTTCGGGGCCAAGGCACGCCTCGCGCACCCGCCTGACCGAAACCCCGCCCGGCAGCGTCAGCTGTTCGCCCGCGCCGCCGATCAGCAGGATCTGCGCCTGCGGGGCTGCCATCGCGGCGAACAGCGGATCGCCGGCGGCAAGCCTGGCCTGCACCCGCGCGGTTCCCGCCGGGCGGGCCGGCATGTTCTTTTCCACATCGCCGGCGCGCAGTGTCAGCACATCGCCATCGCCCGCGCGTTCGACGATGATCTGGCCGCGCGCCCGGTCGCAGCTGAGCGCCAGCAGCGGGGCCTCGCCCGCCGCACCGAACGAGGCCGTGGCGCCGTTCACGCTCCAGGCCGGGGGCGGGCCGGCAGTGGCGACCGGCGCATCGGATTCGATCAGTTCAGGGTCGGCGTTCACCCGCACCTCGCCCGCGCGCTGCTCGCGTTCCTGCGGCTTGATGTCGGTGCAGCCGCCAAGCGCCATCACCCCGGCGATGATCGCGGTCAGCGGCAGGGCGGTGCGCCAGGCTGTGGCGCCATCATTTGACGGCATGGACCCTTTCTCCCCCGATCCAGGTTTCGAGCACGCGGGTGGCGCGCAGTTCGGCCATTGTCGATTGCAGCGGATCGGTGTCGAGGATCAGGAAATCGGCGCGGTAGCCGGGGGCCAGCCGCCCGATCCGGTCCTCGGCAAAGCCCGCATAGGCCGCGCCGGTGGTAAAGCCGGCCAGCGCCGCTTCGCGCGACACGCGTTCCTGCGGCTGCCACCCGCCCAGCGGTTCGCCGTCCGCATCCTCGCGGCTGATCGCCGCCGCCAGCCCGGCAAAGGGGTTGGGATGTTCGACCGGCATGTCGGAGCCAAAGGCGATCGGCGTGCCCTGACGGCGCATCGATTCCCATGCATAGGCCCCTTGCAGCCGCGCCGTGCCCAGCCGCGCTTCGGCCATCAGCCGGTCGGACGTCTGGTGGACGGGCTGCATCGACGCGATGATGCCGTGCCGGGCAAAGCGCGGCAGATCGCCCGGATCGACGATCTGGGCATGTTCGATGCGCCAGCGCCGGTCGCCCTTGAAGGTTTCGGACAGTTCTTCGATCGCGCCCAGCACCTGATCATTGGCGCGGTCGCCGATCGCATGGGTGGCGACCTGGAACCCGTCCATCGCCGCGCGCACCATCAGGTTGCGCAGCTTGGCATCGCTGAGCAGCCCCAGCCCGGTCTGGTGATGATCATCGGCATAAGGCGCCTTGAGCCACGCCCCGCGCGAGCCGAGCGCGCCATCGGCATAAAGCTTCATGCCGACCATGCGCAGCCGGTCATCATAGAGCCAGGGCGTCGGCCCGGCCCCGGCCACCGCCAGCAGCGGATCGATCCCCGCCGAATAGCTGATGATGCGCACCTTGAGCACGCCGGCATCGCCGGCGCGGCGGAACACGTTCCAGTCGTCGGTCGTGCTGCCCATGTCGGCAACCGCGGTCACGCCATTGGCGATCAGGATCCCCTGCGCCTTGGACAAAGCGAGATCGCGTTCGCGGGGCAGGGGGGCGGGGATTGCGCGTTCGATCAGCTCGCGCGCGGCATCGACGAACACGCCCGCCTCGATCCGCCCGCCCGCCGGGGCCTTGGTGTCGGCGGTGACGCCCGCCGCCTTCATCGCCGCGCTGTTCGCCCAGCCGGCATGGCCGTCGACCCTGACCAGCCAGACCGGCCGGTCGGACACCGCCTGATCGAGATCTGCATTGGTCGGGAACCGGCCCAGCCCCCATTTTTCCTGGTTCCAGCCGGTGCCGATGATCCAGGCGCGGTCGCTGTTGGCGGCGGCATAGGCAGCGATCATCGCCTTTGCCTCGTCGAGCGAGCGCGCCTCGGTCAGGTCGAGCTGGATCGCCTTGAACCCCAGTTCCATCACATGGCCGTGCGCGTCGATCAGGCCGGGGATCAGCGTGCGGCCCTGGCCGTCATGGCGGAAATCGGGCCGTTCGGGCCGCTTGTCGCGCGCTTTGAGCAGGCTGACGACGCGGCCGTCCTTGCCGATCACCAGCCCGGTAAAGCGTTCGATCTGGCCGTCCCGGCCGATGGTCATGCCGTTCACATTGTCGATCAGCCCGTCGGCAAGTGCCGGCATCGGGGCCAGGGCGAACGGGGCAAGCGCCAGCGCGGCTGCGGCGCCTGCGACGCGCATCCTGCGGGTGATCATCGCGGCAGTCTCCTGACAAGTGCGCTGGTGTCCTCGCGGCCGCCACCCAGCGCCTGCACTTCGGCATAGAATTGATCGACCAGGGCTGCGACCGGCAGGGTCGCGCCGTTGGTGCGCGCCTCTTCGATGGCAAGGCCGAGATCCTTGCGCATCCAGTCGACCGCAAAGCCGAAATCGAACCGGTCCTCGGCCATGGAATGCCAGCGGTTGAGCATCTGCCAGCTGGCCGCCGCGCCGCCCGAAATCGCCTCGAACACCCGGTCGGTGTCGAGTTCCGCGCGCTGGGCAAAGCGCAGCGCCTCGCTCAGCCCCTGGACGACGCCGGCAATCGCGATCTGGTTGACCATCTTGGTGGTCTGCCCGGCCCCTGCCGGCCCGACATGGGTGATGCGCGACGCATAGGCGGCGATCAGCGGTTCGGCCGCGCGCACCGCATCCTCGCGCCCGCCGCACATCACCGACAGCGTGCCGCCCTCGGCCCCCGCCTGGCCGCCCGAGACCGGCGCATCGACGCACAGCAGGTCGCGCCCGCGCCCCTCGACCGCCAGCTGCCGGGCGATGCGGGCGGACACGGTCGTATGGTCGATGAACAGCGCCCCCGCGCGCATCGTGCGGAACGCCCCGTCGCGGCCCAGCGTGACATCGGCCAGATCATCGTCATTGCCGACACAGGTGATGACGGCATCCGCATCCGTGGCCGCTTCGGCCGGGCTTGCCGCCTGCACGCCGCCATGGGCGCTGACCCAGGCCTCCGCCTTGGCCGGCGACCGGTTGAACACGGCCAGTTCATGCCCCGCTGCGGCCAGATGCCGGGCCATCGGCCCGCCCATCACGCCCAGCCCGATAAATGCAATGCGCGCCATGCCCGCTGCCTAGAGCATTTTCAGGCCGGGTGGAAACACCCGGCTGCCGGCAAAATCCGGAAAAACAAAAAGCTCGAGCGGCTGGTCCGATGCGCCCGGCCTTTGGGAGGAGCAGGCCGGGCGGCTGCACCGGGCGGCGAATGGATGCCTGGCACAAAAAAGGGGCGCGGCACCGGTTCCGGCAGCCGCGCCCCTGATCGGGATGTTTTGGGTCTGGCTCAGGCCCCTTGCGGGGCCGGATCGCCGAACGGGCCGGGCTTTTTGGGCCGGGTGCGCGGGATCGAGCTGCCGGCGGCCGGGGCGGCGGGGCGGCTGCGGTCGCCCTCGCCACGGCCGATATCCTCGCCCTTGATCGCGCGCTTCGCCTCTTCGCCGGTCAGCGTCTCATATTCGAGCAGCGCTTCGGCCAGCTTGTGCAGTTCGTCGAGATTGTCGGTCAGCACCTGGCGCGCGCGTGCTTCGGCTTCCTCGATGAAGCGGCGGACCTCCTGGTCGATCAGCCGCGCGGTTTCTTCCGACACATTCTGCGACCGGGCGACCGAATGGCCGAGGAACACCTCGTCCTGATTGTCGCGGTAGCGCAGCCAGCCGAGCTTTTCGCTCATCCCATATTCCATGACCATCGAACGGGCCATGTCTGTCGCCTGCTGGATGTCGTTGGACGCCCCGGTGTTGAGCGCGTCGGCCCCATAGATCAGCTGTTCGGCGATGCGCCCGCCAAAGCACAGGGCAAGCCGCGCCTTCATCTGGTTCATCGACATCGAATAGCGGTCGCGCTCGGGCAGGTTCCAGGTCACGCCCAGCGCGCGGCCGCGCGGGATGATCGTCACCTTGTGCAGCGGATCGCAGCCCGGAACATGCAGCGAGACGAGCGCGTGGCCGGCCTCGTGATAGGCGGTGGCGCGCTTTTCCTCCTCGGTCATCACCATGGACTTGCGCTCGGCGCCCATCATGACCTTGTCCTTGGCCTCTTCAAACTCGCGCATCGCGACCAGGCGCTTGCCCTTGCGCGCGGCGAGCAGCGCGGCCTCGTTGACGAGATTGGCGAGGTCGGCACCCGAAAAGCCCGGCGTGCCGCGCGCGATGGTGCGGCTGTCGACATCGGGGGCCAGCGGCACCTTCTTCATGTGCACCGACAGGATCTTCTCGCGGCCCTCGATATCGGGGCGCGGGACGACGACCTGGCGGTCGAAGCGGCCCGGGCGCAGCAGCGCCGGGTCGAGCACGTCGGGCCGGTTGGTCGCGGCGATGATGATGATGCCTTCATTGGCCTCAAAGCCGTCCATCTCGACCAGCAGCTGGTTGAGCGTCTGTTCGCGCTCGTCATTGCCGTTGCCGAGGCCCGCGCCGCGGTGGCGGCCGACGGCGTCGATTTCGTCGATGAACACGATGCACGGCGCATTCTTCTTCGCCTGTTCGAACATGTCGCGCACGCGGCTCGCGCCGACGCCGACGAACATTTCGACAAAGTCGGAACCCGAAATGGTGAAGAAGGGCACATTCGCCTCGCCGGCAATCGCGCGGGCGAGCAGCGTCTTGCCGGTGCCGGGCGAGCCGACGAGCAGCGCGCCCTTCGGGATCTTGCCGCCCAGCCGGGCAAAGCGGGTCGGATCCTTCAGGAAGTCGACGATTTCCTGCAGCTCCTCGCGCGCTTCATCGATGCCGGCGACATCGTCGAAGGTCACACGGCCATGCTTTTCGGTCAGCAGCTTGGCCTTGGACTTGCCAAAGCCCATCGCGCCCGAGCCGGCATTTTTCTGCATCTGGCGGATGACGAAGAAGGCGACGCCCAGGATCAGCAGGAAGGGCAGCGACTGGTAGATCAGGATCATCCAGAAGCTCGGCTCCTCGCGCGGCTTGGCGGAGAATTTCACGCCCTTGGCGATCAGCCGGTCGATCAGCCGGGGATCATCGGGCGCCTGGGTGCGGAACGCGCTGTCATTGGTCAGCGTGCCCGACACGATGTTGTCGGCGATCGAGACTTCCTTGACCGACCCGTCCTCGACGCGTTGCAGAAACTCCGAATAGGCGATGCCTTCGCCGCCCGCCACGCGGGTGCGGCTGTCGAACAGCTGCACGAACAGCACCAGCGCAAGCACGACGCCGAGCCAGATCATCAGGCTCTTCATCCAGGGGTTGGTGCCGTCGGGTTGGTTCTTGTCGTTCATCGGGGCGAGACTCGTCAGCGGCGCGGACGCCAAGGGGTTCGTGACCAAGATAGGATGAGACGGGTTAAGTAACAATGGCAGGTGGTGGGGCGGTCGCCCGGCCGTCCGGCGGGGCTTTCCCGCCGGGGCGGCGGGGCGGGGCGGGCATGAACCGCCACACCGGGCCCGGCAGCGCCTTGACCGTGCCGATGGTCGCGGTCCGCCCCGCATCCAGCCGGGCGATCAGCCGGGCGAGGCGCGGCCCGTCGGGCACAATGCCAAATGCCGCCAGCAGGCGCAGAACCAGCCGCCGGACAAGCTCGGGCGGCAGGCCGCGCGGATCGAGCGTGTCGCCGGCGATGCGTTCGTCCGCCAGCCGCGCCGCCGCCCAGTCGAGCGCGGCTTCCGCCTCGGCCAGAATCGCCGCGCTGTGCGCCAGTCGCGCCGGATCGAGCCACGGCACCGCCGCCATCAGCCGGCGGGCATGGGTGCGGTCGAAGCGCGGATCGTCGTTCGACGGATCGGCGGCGGGCATGATCCCGGCGGCGTCGACGACCGCGCGCAGCTCGGCCCGCCGCCAGTCGAGCACCGGGCGGATGAGCGTGATTCCGGGGGCAAGCGGGCGTTCGCGGCGGATGCCGGCCAGCCCCGCCAGCCCCGCGCCGCGTGCCAGCCGCATCACCAGCGTTTCCGCCTGGTCATCGGCATGATGGGCGGTCGCGACATGGCTGAGGCCGTGATCGGCTGCCCAGCCGGCAAGGGCCTGGTAACGCGCGTCGCGCGCCCCGGCCTGCACCGATCCGGCGACGCGGACCTGAAGCACATCATGCGCGACGCCCAGCCGCGCGCACACCGCACCGACCGCCGCCGCCTCCGCTGCGGCTTCGGCGCGCAGGCCGTGATCGACGGTTGCGGCGCGCACCTGGCCCGGCCGCTCGGCAGCCGCCAGCAGCAGCAGGGCAAGCGAATCCGGCCCGCCGGATACGGCGATGCCGATCCGGGCGTCACCGGTGACAGCGGACAGGATGGGGCACATGATCGCCCGGTCTAAAGCGATTTGTCGCCGGGGGGAAACGGGTCCGGGGTTTCGACCCGGCGCTGGCCCTCGATCCGGCCCGGGCGCGGGTCATTCGACCCGGCGCCCAAAGGCTTCAGTGCACGGTCCCCGCCGTCTCGGCGGCGGCGAGGAACAGCACCAGCCGCTCGACCTGACGCCAGCGGCAGAAATCGATCACATTGCCCAGATCGCGGCTGCGATCCGCGCGCGCGGCGGCCTCGAATCCGGCATCGTCGCCGAACCGTGCCAGAAGATCGGTGGCGGCGGCCAGCGTCGCCCGATCGGCCACATAGAGCATCTGCTCCATGCACATCTCCCCTTGGTCTTGCCGCCCTTGATCCAAGTCGCGTGCCAGAAACGGGATTTTCGCCTGTGCGGCGGTTTGCAGAGGTCAATGGCGCGTTGACCAAGTGCCAGCGGGGGACAGATGGACCGGCTGGCGTATCGTGACGGGACATGGCATGGGCCGGTTCGTGGCTGAACCCAGATCCCCCCGCGCCGCCGGCTGCCTGTTCGCGATCCTGCCTCTGGGCGGGGCGATTGCCCTTGGTCTTGCCGGCCAGCCGGTGATCGGCCTGCTTGCCGGAACCGGGCTGGCGGCGGTGCTCGCCACCCTGTTCTGGCTGGTCGACCGCCGCCGCGCCTGAGCGTGTGGGTCAAGGGGCGGCGGGGCTGCCGTCCGCGCCGAATTTGCCCACTTCATCGCCCCACAGGTCCCAGCCGGGCCTGAGCGTGCGGGCGAACATCTCCAGCCGGCTTGCCTCGGGATAAAGCCGCTCGATCGCCTCGGCGACGGCATCGGGCTTCTGGCTGTGCGCGCGGCGCGGGGCGAGGATGACGTTCGACACCGCCTCGTCGGCCAGCTTCATCGGCCGGCCCTTGGCGACGCGGCTGGCCGCGATCACATATTCCGCGGTCGGCTTGACGATCGACGGGCGCACGCCCTGGGCGCGGATCGGCCCGCCATCCTTGCGCGCCTTCACCCAGACAAAGGCGATGCCCCGGAAATGCAGCTGCCAAGCCTGAAGACACGCCATGGCGACATCGAGGCGCGGTGATGTCGCCCACAGGAACAGCACGCCGCGGTCGGTGAGCAGGTCGGGGATGGGCAGGCGGACGATCGCCTCGTCAGGCGCGGTCGCATAGAACTTCGCCGCCGCGCCCCATTTGTTCTGCTGGCCATAATAGGCCCAGGGCGGATCGGCGAGGATCACATCGTAACGCCGGTCGGGCAGGTCGCGCCACCGCGTCATCGGCTGTCCCCGGCGCTTGCGCCTGTTCCCGTCATCCCGGCCAATCCCCCCGGATCGTCCCGACCGCTCAGCGGCAGCGCGCGGCCTTGCGCCCCTTGTCGAACTGCGCCTTTTGCGCGGCAGTCAGGCTGCGGCCATAGACGCTGTCCAGCTCCAGATAGACCTTGCAGGCATCGGCGGGCTTTTTCAGCTGCACCAGCGCCTCGCCGAGCGACAACAGGCTTTCGGTCGCGCGCGCGCCGTTCGGGAATTTCTGGTAATTTTCGTAGAAGGCGACCGCCGCCAGCGCGATCTTGCCATCGTCCATATACAGCCGGCCGAGCAGGTTCTGCGCATAGGAGGCGCGCCGGTGCTCGGGGTGCTTTTCGACCACCTTTTTCAGTTCAGCCTCGGCAGCGGCATAGTCCTTGGCCTGCCACAGGCGGAAGCCATGGATGTAGCTGTCCTCGGCATCGTCGCCGGTGCGCGGCCGCAGCACGGTGGTCGCCGCGGTATCGGCGGTCACCGTGCGTGCCGGCGCGGGGCTGACCGCAGCGGGCGTCGGCCTGGGCGCGGGGGCTGCCGGTGCCGGCCGGGTCGCCGCCGGGGCGGTCGCGCGGGGCGCGGCCATGTCGCCGCCAGCGTCCGCTGCACCCGTGCCGGGCTGGGCAGGGTCGCCGGGCTGGGCAGACGCGCCGGGCTGGGCGGTGCCGGGTTCGGCAGCGGCCGGCTGGGCGGCGGCGGCAGCGGCTTCGATGCGGGCCAGACGTTCTTCCAGCTGGCCGAGGCGGAAGGCGTTCTGCTCGCTCTGCCCGGTCACCGTGCGCAGCGCGGCCTCCAGCGCATCGACCCTTGCGGTCAGATCGGCAAGCGGCGGCGTCGCCGGGGTGCCTGCGGGCGTGGCCGTCTGCGGCGCGACCGTCATTTCCGGCTCGACCGGGGTGCCGCCCGGAAACACCTTGCGCTGCACGGCGCGCAGTTCCTTTTCGATCTTCGTCACCCGGCCGGTCAGGTCGGGGGCGGCGACCTGCGCCGAAGCCGGCAGGGCAACGCTCAGCAGCAGAAAGGCGAGAAACGGTTTGGGCATGGCGGTTCCTGAACGGGCCGGGATCGGACAAACGGATGTTTTCCGTCTCTAACCGCCCCGTGCCCCGGCTCAACCCCTGTCGTGCAGCGCCGGGCGGTGCGGGGGCAAAGGGTGCCGCCGGCGCGACGGGCCGCCGGATCGACCGGTCTCAGCGCCAGCGCAGATTGTGCCGGCCAAGCGCGCTCAGCGTGCGCACGCCCATCAGCTTCATGTCGCGTTCGATCTCGTCGCGCAGCGTGCCGAGCGCGCGCGCGACCCCCGCTTCGCCGGCGGCGGCCAGCGCATAAAGGTACAGCCGTCCCCCGAACAGGCGGTGGCCCCGACCGACATCGCCTTCAGCACATGGCTGCCGCGCCGCACGCCGCCGTCCAATATGACCTCGATCTGCCCGCCGACCGCGTCGAGGATCTCGGCCAGCTGGTCGAAGGGCGCGCGGCTGCCGTCAAGCTGGCGGCCGCCATGGTTGGACACCATGATCGCGGTCGCCCCGATATCGACCGCGCGGCGGGCATCCTCCACCGACATCACGCCCTTCAGGCAGAAAGGGCCGCCCCATTCGGCGCGGATCGCCTCTGCCGCCTTCCAGTCCATCGACTGGTCGAGCATGGTGTTGAAATAATCGGCGACCGACAGCGCGACCGTCGATCCCTCGCGCACATGGGTGGCAAGATTGGGCAGCGAAAAGGGTTCGCGCAGCAGATAGTCGAGCGTCCAGCGTGGATGCGCGGCAAAGCTGAGCGCCGACCGCGCGGTCAGCCGGGGCGGCGAGGTGAAGCCGGTGCGCAGGCAGCGTTCGCGATTGCCGCCGACGATGGTGTCGACGGTCAGCGCGATCGCATCGAACCCCGCCTCGCGGCAGCGCGCGATCATCGACCGGTTGAGCCCCCGGTCCTTGTGGACATAAAGCTGGAACAGCTTGGGGCTTTGCACCAGCCGGCCGATCTCCTCGATGCTGACGGTCGCGAGGCTGGAAATGCCGAACCAGGTGTTGAACCGCGACGCGACCGCCGCCACCGCGCGTTCGCCCTGCCAGTGGAACAGCCGCTGCAGCGCGGTGGGCGACAGGAACAGCGGCAGGTCGATCCGCTTGCCCATCACCGTCACGCCCATATCGACCGTCTCGACCCCGGCGAGCACGTTCGGCACAAGGTCGCAGTCCGCAAACGCCTCGGTATTGCGCCCCTTGGTCAGCTCGTCATCGGCGGCGCCGTCGATATAGTGGAACACCGGTGCCGGCAGGCGGCGGCGCGCCAGCGCCCGGAAATCCTCGACATTGTGGCAGTCGGCAAGGCGCATCAGCCGCTCAGCTCCTCGATTGCCGCCGCGATCCTGTCCATGTCGGCGGCCAGCCGCGCGGCGAGCGCCTGGTCACCGAGCGCATCGAACGCGACGACCTGCGGCATCGACAGCCCGATCCGGAGCGTCGCGCCCCAGCGGCCATCCTCCAGTCGCACGCATTTGACCGGCTGGCCCAGCCGGATGCCGCGCCCGACCAGCGCGCGGTGGAGCGCGACCGCCGCGTCGAAATCGGGATGGCCGGCGCGGCGCGACAGATCGATGGTCGACAGGGTGCGCATCTCGACCGGATGGGCATCACCCTCGGCGCGGTGGCCGGGCGGATAGGGGGCGACGCGCCGCCCGCCCAGCCGGTCGACCATCGCCGCGCGAACGGCCGCGTGAAACGCAAGGATCACCCGCTCGACCCGCGCCAGCGGCAGGCGCTGGAACCGCTCAAGCTCGAACACCGAGGCCTCGAGGCGCAGCGCCAGCCCGTCATTACCGCTGTCGGGCAGCGCGTCGGCACCCGGCCAGCCCGCCGGCCATTCGGCGCGGCGGAAGATCGTCGCCAGCCCCGCCGGCAGCGATGGCGCACGGGCGGCGATGGCCGGCGGCACCAGCGCGATGCCGCTGAACGGCGGGCCGCCCATGAACTTGGATCCGGTGATGAACAGGATCGCGTCGCGCGCCAGATAGGCGGCGATGGCCGGCGAGGTGATCCGCGCCTGACAGGCATCGACGACCAGGGTCATGCGGTCACCATGCCGGGCGCGCAGATCGTCGATATCGTCGAGCAAAGGCAGGATCAGCCCGGTCTTGGAGCCGTGGACGACATGCACCAGCGCATGGGCATCCGGTTCCGCCTCGATCGCGGCGTCGATGCGGTCGCGGATCGCCGCACTCGTATAGGCATGGCCCAGCGTGTCGCGCACCGGAATGTCGGTCAGGCTGATCCGGTCGCCAAGCCCGCCCACGGGGGTTGCCGGAACCGTGGCGGTGCCAAGCGGGGTTTCCTCCGCGAAATAGCGGCCATGGGCGGAATGGATGCAGCCGCTGCCGACCTCGTCCGCGCCCAGCAGCACATTGTGGATGTGCGCCGCCCGGTCGGCCACGCAGGCAAGGCCGACATATTCCAGATCGGTGCCGGATGCCGCAAACACGATGCCGACGTCATCGCTCAGCCCGTAAGCGGCGCGGATCCGCTGCCTGAGCGTATCCAGCACCGCAGGGTAGGGGCGGGCCGGCAGGGCGGCGACATGGGCGAAGGCGGCGGGCGAAATGTCGTTTGCCGTCGACGAGGCATAGGCCAGCACCGGCCGCGGCCAGGGCGCGGAATGATAGCGGTTGGTAAAGCCCGGCGGCGACAGGGTGATGCGCGCATCGCCCCCGGTCGCCATCAGCATCGCGGCGGCGCGCCCGGCGGCCTCCAGCGCAGCAAAGGACGTGGCGTGTTCGGAAATCATGCCGCTCCCTAAACCGCAGCTTCGTCGCCCGCAAACCAAGCTTTTGCCGGGTTTCTTTCCCGTTGCCTTGGAGAATGGCGGGCGCGCGCTTATGTGGGCGCGCCATGACCGATATCATCCGTCCGACCGCCATTCCCGATGCGGCGCGCGCGCGCCTCAGGGTGATGTTCATCGCCAAGCACGCCAAATGGGGCGGCGGGCTGCATCCCGAAGACGGGAACCATGCGCTCTATCATGTCGAGGTCCGCACGATCCTTGAGGAGCTGGGCCTCAACCTGCTGCTTGCCGACAGCTATGACGCGCTGTTCCAGAATCCGGGCGTGGATTTCGTGTTCCCGCTGCTCAACCGGGGCGGGTTCCTGAACTCGGAAATGCTGCTGCCCCTGCTGTGCACCAGGCTCGGCATTCCCTATCTGGGCGCCTCGCCGATCCTGCGCGGCCTGTCGGACGACAAGCACCTGACCAAGCTGGCGGTGCGCGCGCGCGGCGTGCCGACCGCGCCCTGGGCGATCTTCCGGCGCGGCGCGCCCGTGACCGAGGCCGGCGTGCCGATGGCCGAACGGATGGTGATCAAGCCCAATGCCTCGTCGGCCAGCTGGGGGGTGATGGACGCGCATGACTGGCCGGGTGTCGTGCGCGCGGTCGCTGAAATCCACGACATGGGCCATGACGCGATCCTTGAGCCGTTTCTGAACGGCTCGGACGTCGAGGTGCCGGTCATCACCATCGGCGATCCGGTGATCATGCCGATGATGCTGTTCGAACAGGCCGATCCCAGCCATCTGCGCACCTATTATGAAAAGCGCGATCTGGTCGACCGGGCGCAGAAATATCAGCTGGTCGATTTCGACGATTCCCGGCTGATGCCGCAGATTGCCGATTACACCCGCCGGATCATGGGCGAGTTCGTGCCGTTCGATTATGGCCGCTACGAATTCCGCGTAAACCCCGAGACCGGGGAGGTCAACTTCCTCGAGGTCAATCTCAACTGCAATCTGTGGTCGGAAAAGGTGTTCGGCCGCTCCGCCCGGCGGGCGGGGCTGACCCAGGCGCAGCTGATCGAAACGATCCTGGCCGAATCGATGAAGCGCCACGGGCTGTTCTGAGTCTTTTGTCGCGGCGCCGGGGTTTTTTATTGTCGCGGCACCGGGAGTTTGTTGATTGGGAAGAACGGCACCGGCCCGCTCCCCCACCCGGCCTCCCAACGGCAGGTTACGCTATGGGAGGCCGGGTGGGGAGCGGGCCGGTGCCGCCCCCGCGCCGTAAGACGCGGCAAAAAACACGCCGCCCCCGGGCAGGCAATCTCTCAGCCGCCAAGCCCGCGTTCGCGCAGGTCCGCCACCCGATCGCGGC
The DNA here is from genome assembly GCF_009913435.1 of Sphingomonas changnyeongensis. Taxonomy (NCBI): domain Bacteria; kingdom Pseudomonadati; phylum Pseudomonadota; class Alphaproteobacteria; order Sphingomonadales; family Sphingomonadaceae; genus Sphingomonas; species Sphingomonas changnyeongensis. Next base: position 1,579,615 of record NZ_CP047895.1, read on the forward strand.
TGACCGGCACGATCAGGCCGTTGATCAGCCGCAGATTATGGTTGCGGCCGTCGCGTTCGAGCGTGGCCATCGCGATATGCGCGACCCACCAGCTGCGATGGACGGCGGTGCCGCTGTCAGCGGGCAGTTCGCCCAGCGCGTCGCGCATCCGCAGGAAGATCCGCGCGGTGCCGCGATCGGTGTAGACGCGCAGATAATGATCCTCCGCCTCGAGCGCGAGCACCATGCCGCGCACCGCCTCCGGCAGCCGGTCGACAAAATCGGGGCGCGGGGCGGGAGCGGTTGCAGGGGGAGCGGCTGCAGGGGCGGGGGCCGCCGGGCCCGGCACGACCGCAAGGCGCGGGGGCGACGGCGCGGGCTGGGGCGCTGGTGAGGGCGCGGGCCGGCTGTCTGCCGCCGCCTTGATCGCCGCCGGTGCTGCGTGACCGGACCTGCCGATGCCCGCGACGGCCAGTGTGGCGGCGACGAGCAAGGCGGCCATCAGTGCCCGGCCAGCGCCATCGGCACCGGCGGGAAAGCCCAGCCCGGTTGCGGCCAGCCACAGCAGCAGCACGGCGATGCCGCCGCCCGCCGCCAGGATCGCCGCCCGGGTGATGCCAAGCCGTGCCGCCAATGTGCCGGCCCAGCCCGCGACCGGCCGGGCGCAGAAATAGCCGCAGAGGATCGCCGCCGCCCAGTCGCGCAGCTCGGCTGCCGACAGCCCTGCCGGCCCGGTTGCGAGTGCGGCGGGCACCGCCAGCACCAGCAGCGCCAGCAGTTCGCGCGCCGACCGCGCGGTCCGCGCCCGTCCGGCGGCTTTCGCGGCCGGGGCGGAGACGCCGCGCCCGGTGGTCTGTTCGGCGGTGCGCCCGCTATCGGTCACTTTTCCCCTTTCCGGCCATTAACCCTCCGGTCACCCCGCCTTGGCATCCGGGATGTGCATACAGACGGTTGAGGTCTGGCGCACTCCGGCCTATCTGGCGTGCGGAACCAAAAACAAGCGGGTAAGACCATGGCTGAGTTCGCGTTGCCCAAGAACAGCGTCATTCGCAAGGATGGCAAGACCTTCCCGGCCGCGCCGGGGGCGACGCGCGTCAAACGCTTCAAGATCTACCGCTACGATCCCGACAGCGGCGAAAACCCGCGCTACGACACGTTCGAGGTCGATCTCGACAGCTGCGGGCCGATGGTCCTTGATGCGCTCATCAAGATCAAGGGCGAGCAGGACAGCTCGCTCACCTTCCGCCGGTCGTGCCGCGAGGGCATTTGCGGCAGCTGCTCGATGAACATCGACGGGCGCAACACGCTCGCCTGCACCAAGGCGATCGAGGATGTGAAGGGCGATATCCGGATCACCCCGCTGCCGCATATGGACGTGGTCAAGGATCTGGTCCCCGATTTCAGCCATTTCTACGCGCAATATGCGTCGATCCAGCCCTGGCTGAAGACGGTGACGCCGCCGCCCTCGGGCAAGGAAAGGCTGCAGACCCCCGAAGACCGGGCGAAGCTCGACGGGCTGTACGAATGCATCCTGTGCGCCTGCTGCTCGACCTCGTGCCCGAGCTATTGGTGGAACTCCGACAAGTTCCTCGGCCCGGCGATCCTGCTCCAGGCCTATCGCTGGCTGGCCGACAGCCGCGATGAGCAGACCGGCGAGCGTCTGGACGAGCTGGAGGATCCGTTCCGCCTGTATCGCTGCCACACGATCATGAACTGCGCCAATGTCTGCCCCAAGGGGCTGAGCCCGGCCAAGGCGATCGCCGAGGTCAAGAAGATGGTCGTCGAACGCGCGATCTGATGCAGGCCGTGCCGGTGCCCCGCACCGGCGCAGCCGCTCCGGCGACAGGGTGAACAGACATGGCAGCACGCGCCCCCGCGCATGATATCGACGCCGCGCCGGACACCGATGCGGCAGAGGCGCTTGCGGCCGAGATCCGCCATCCGGCGTTCATCCACGATCCGCATCCCGATCATCCGGGCTGGCTGCGCTGGGAATTGTCGGATGCGGACCGGTTCAACACCGCGCTCGGCCCGCTGATCGTCCGGCGCGACGGGGATGGCCGGGTGCGGCTGCGCGCCTTTCCGGCCCGCGCCCAGTCCAACCTGTCGGACAATGTGCATGGCGGGGCGCTGCTTGGCATGATCGATGTCGCGCTGTTCGCGACCGCGCGGCTGCACGGCATTGTCGAGGCCGGGGTGGCGGTCACGCTCGACCTGTCGACCCAGTTCATCGCCGGCGCGGCGATCGACCGGCCGCTCGACCTCGTCTCTGAGGTGCTGCGCGAAACCGGGCGGCTGGTGTTCGTCCGCGGGCTGATCGAGCAGCAGGACGCAGCCGGCGGGACGCAGATCTGCGCCAGCTATTCGGGAACGATCCGCAAGCCCGCGCGGCGCTGAGCGTTGTATGTCGCGCGCCCGACGGCGCGGTCGCGGCGCCGAGAGTTTGTTGATTGGGAAGAACGGCACCGGCCCGCTCCCCCACCCGGCCACCCATAGCGTATCCTGCCGTTGGGTGGCCGGGTGGGGGAGCGGGCCGGTGCCGCCCCCGCGCCGTCAGGCGCGACACAAACATACCGTAAGGCGCGGCAAAAAACACCCCGCCCGCCTTTTCAGTCGATCCGCTCGATGCGGCCGTCGCGCATGTGGATGCGCGTGTCGGCGGCGGCGGCGATGTCGCCGTCATGGGTGACGCAGACGACGGCGCGCCCCTCGTCATGGGCGAGCGCGCGGAGGATTTCGACCACGCGGGCGCTGTTCTGGCTGTCGAGATTGCCGGTCGGCTCGTCGCCCAGCACCAGTGCCGGGTCGTTGGCAAGGGCGCGGGCGATGGCGACGCGCTGGCGCTGCCCGCCCGACATGCGGTCGGGCGTCTTCGCCGCTTGATCGGCCAGCCCCATCATCTCGAGCAGCGCCATCGCCCGCGCGCGCGCCGCGGCGGGGGCAAGCGCGCCCAGCCGCCGGATCGGCAGCAGCACATTGTCGAGCGCGCTGAACTCACCGAGCAGAAAGTGGAACTGGAACACGAATCCGAACCGGCGCAGCCGCGCCCGCGCGCGCGCATCGCCCGACATGCCGCCCGTATCGGCCCCGTCGAGCGTCAGCGTGCCCATGGTCGGGCGGTCGAGCAGGCCGAGCAGATAGAGCAGCGAGGATTTGCCGCAGCCCGACGGGCCGATCACGGTCACGAACCGCCCGGGCCGGATGTCGAGATCGACGCCCGTCACCAGCGCCACCGGCGGGTCGCCGGGCAGCACGCGGCCCAGCCCGCGCGCGCTCAGGATCGGCGGTGGCTCTGCCGGACCGGCGGGCAGGGGGGTGGCGGCGGGGCCGGTCATGCCGCGCCGCGCAGGATGTCGACCGGGTCCACCCGCGCCGCCTTGCGCGCCGGCAGCCAGGCGGCGATCGTGGCCGAGACGAGCGAGGCACCGCCCGCGATCAGGAACTGGCGCGGGCTGCGGTCGAGCGGCAGATGCTCGGTCTTGCCCTGGATGGTGAACTCAAGGCTGCCCAATATCTCCATGAGCCCGGTGCCGAGCGCAAAGCCCGCCACCACGCCGATCAGCGCGATCGCGATCCCCTGCATCACGAACACCGTCTGCAGATCGCCCTGCGAAAAGCCGATCGAGCGCAGGATGGCGATGTCGCGCCTTTTGTCGGTCACGGCGGTCGACACCACCGTGTAGATGCCGAAGCTGGCGACCAGCAGGATCGCGGAGACGACGCTGTACATGATGACGTTGCGGGTGAGCAGCAGCGCCAGGAAATCCGCTGATCGTTCCTGCCAGCTTTCGGCCTTGTAGCCGAACCGCGCCTCCAGCGCGGCGGCGCTTTCGCGGGCACGGGCGGGATCGGCGAGCCTGACGCCGATGCGGTTGATGACGAAGGGCTGGCCGGTCAGCGACTGCGCCTCGCGCAGCAGCACATAGCCCGATGCCGCGCCCAGCGCGCCCCGGCCCTTGCCGAACAGCCCGACGATCCTGAGCGACCTTGTGCCGCCGCGCGCCGAGGTGGCGCCGACAATGTCGCCCATGCCCACGCCCAGCCGCCCGGCCAGTTCCTCGCCGATGATCACGCCGCCCTGCGTCGTTTCCAGATTGCGCAGCCGCCCGGCGACCAGCAGCTCCTCGATTGTCGAGATGCGCCGTTCGATCGCCGGATCGATGCCGACCAGCGCCAGCGGTTCCTCGCGCCCGCCCGCGCGCAGCGTCACCGCCCCCGACAGCGAGGGGGAGGCGATGGCCCCGCGCTCGGCCTCGGCTGCCGCCACGATCTGCGGCCAGCCGCGCAGCCCGCGCACTTCGGTGCGCGGCTTGAACCCCCGCAGCCGGATCGCCGCCCCCGGCATCGCCGCCAGCCCCGGCTGGGGCGGCGGACTGCGCAGCTCGTCTGAAATCACCACATGCGGCGCGGCATCGATCAGCGTTTCGATGAAATCATTCTGGCTGCCGATCATCAGCGCCGACACGGCCAGAAAAAAGCCGACGCCCACCGCGACGCCCGCCACCGCGACCAGGGTCTGGCGCGCGCGTTTCGCCAAATGGGTGCCGGCGATCCCGGCGAGCAGCGGCAGGCGGGCGGAGAGCGGGGCAGGGGCGCCGCCCGGCTGGTCCGCGCCGCTCAGCATCCGCCCAGCCGGATGCGCTGGCCGGCGCGCAGCCCGGGCGGCGGATCGGGCAGTACACAGGCATTGCGGGTCAGGCCCTGCCGGATTTCGGTCCGCTCGCCGCCCTCGATCCCCGCCGTCACGCGGACCGGCCGGGCAGTGCCGCCCTCCGCGGTCCAGATCTGCCCGTCGCGCAGCGCCCGGCTGGGCACCAGCACCGCATTGTCGCGCGCGGCGGTGACGATGTTGACCTCAAGCGTCAGCCCGACCGGCAGTGGCGGCCCGGCATCGGGCGCGATCCTGACCCGGAAGGCGCGCTGGTCCGGATCGCCGCCGGGGGTGACCGCGCGCACCCGCCCGCGCATGATCCGGCCCGGATAGGCGGCGGTGGACATCAGCACCCGCTGGCCGGGGGCGATGCGCGGAATGTCGCGCTCATCGACCGTCGCGGTCACGCGCAGCCGGGCGGGATCGCCCAGCGTCATCAGCGTGCGGCTGGGGCTTGCCAGATCGCCCGGCTCGACATCGCGGCGCAGCACCACCCCGTCCAGCCCGGCGCGCAGCGCGAACTGGCCGAGCCGGGCGCGCGCCCCGGCTTCGGCGGCGCGGGCGGACCGTGCGGCGGCGACCGCCCGGTCGCGGCCTGCGGCAGCCAGAAAGCCGCGGGCGAACAGCGTCAGGGCGCGCTGTTCGGCGGCATCGCTCTCGCGCGTCTGGGCGGCAAGCTGGGCGATCTGGGCGCGCTGTTCGCCATCGTCGAGCAGGACGAGCGTCTGGCCGGCGCGCACCGCCATGCCTTCGTCCGCCAGCACGGCGACGACCGGTGCGGTCACCCGGCTCGCGAGCGTCACGGGCCGTTCCGGCTCGACAAAGCCGGTGGCGTAAACAAGGTCGAGCGCCGGGCCGGTGGTGGCGCGCACACCGTTCACCGCCGGCGCGCGGCCGAACAGCGCCCACAGGCCGATCGCCGCCGCAGCGGCAATGGCAAGGCCCGTCAGCATCGCCCGGCTGGTCATTGCGCGCCCCTTTTCATCCCCCGCACCCCCGGCTTAGCGGTGTCGGCATGGGGGTGGAATAAGGCCTGTTGCGGATGTCGCGGCCCGGCCGGTCGTGCCGCCCGCCGGCAGCGGTTTCGGGCGACGGCGGCTTTTCAAGCTTCCTCCGGGCAGATATCGGCGCGGCAGTGAACAAGATCATTGCCCGTTATCAGACGCTCGTCCGCGACGGCGAGCTGCGTCCCGACCCCGCCCAGGCCGATGCCGCCGCCCGGCTCGGCCAGCTTGCCGACCAGCTTGAGGCTAGCCCCCGGCGCGGTTCGCTGCTGTGGCGGCTGGCCGGCCGCCAGCCCGAGGCGCCGCGCGGCCTGTATCTGTGGGGCGGGGTCGGGCGCGGCAAATCGATGCTGATGGACCTGTTCTTCAACGAACTGGACATTGGCGTGAAACGCCGCGTCCATTTCCACGAGTTCATGCTCGAGGTGCATGACCGGCTGCGCATCGCGCGGCAGAGCGAGACGGGCGACCCGATCCCGGCGGTTGCCGCCGATCTGAAGGGCGAGGCGCGGCTGATCGCGTTTGACGAGATGGTCGTCAACAACTCGCCCGATGCGATGATCCTGTCGCGGCTGTTCACCGCGCTGATCACCGGTGGGACGACCGTGGTCGCGACATCGAACCGCGCGCCCGAGGATCTGTACAAGGACGGGCTGAACCGCGAGCATTTTCTGCCGTTCATCGATCTGCTGCGCGCGCGGCTGGACGTGATCGCGCTCAACGGCCCGGTCGATTACCGGCGCGCGCGCCTGGCCGGGGTGACGACCTGGCTGACCCCCAATGGCCCGGAGACGACCGAGCGGCTGCGCGAGGCGTTTTTCCGCCTGACCGATTATCCGCCCGAAGACAGCGCCCATGTGCCCGCCGAGGAGCTGCCGCTCGGCGGCGGGCGGACGCTCGCCGTGCCCAAATCGCTGAAGGGGGTCGCGGTGTTTTCGTTCAGGAAACTGTGCGGCACCGCGCGCGGCGCGGCCGATTATCTGGCGGTCGCGCGGCGGTATCACACGGTGTTCCTGGTCGGCATTCCCCGGCTTGGCCCGGAAAACCGCAACGAGGCGGCGCGGTTTGTAACCCTGATCGACGCGCTTTACGAACATCGGGTCAAGCTGATCGCCGGCGCCGACGCCGCGCCGGGCGAGCTTTATGTCGAGGGCGACGGGCGGTTCGAGTTCGAACGCACGGTCAGCCGGCTGATGGAGATGCAGTCCGACGCCTATATGGCGCTGGGCCATGGCGTGCGCTGACGTTATTGCACATCGTTCTCATTTGCAAAAATAATCACTTTCCCGAGGTTGAAGCCTTAACGAATCGCGCCTAAGCGGACCGCAAACATTCGGGAGAAGGCTCAATATGGGACGGCACAAGATCGCGCTCATCGGCGCGGGCAATATCGGCGGCACTCTCGCGCATCTCGCGCTCACCCGCGACCTGGGTGATGTCGTCCTGTTCGACGTTGTCGACGGCATTCCCCAGGGCAAGGCGCTCGACCTCAACCAGTGCGGCCCGATCGAGGCGCGCGAAGGCGCGCTCAAGGGCACCAACGACTATGCCGACATCGCCGGTGCCGATGTCTGCATCGTCACCGCCGGCGTCGCCCGCAAGCCGGGCATGAGCCGCGATGACCTGCTGGGCATCAACCTCAAGGTCATGAAGGCGGTGGGCGAGGGCATCAAGGCGCATGCCCCGAACGCGTTCGTGATCTGCATCACCAATCCCCTCGATGCGATGGTCTGGGCGCTGCGCGAGTTTTCGGGCCTGCCGCACAACAAGGTCGTCGGCATGGCCGGCGTGCTCGATTCCGCCCGCTTCCGCCATTTCCTGGCCGAGGAATTCGGCGTCGCCAAGCAGGACGTGACCGCCTTTGTGCTCGGCGGGCATGGCGACACCATGGTGCCGGTCGTCGAATATTCGACCGTGGCCGGCATTCCGATCCCCGATCTCATCAAGATGGGCTGGTCGACCCAGGAGCGCATCGACGCGATCGTCCAGCGCACCCGTTCGGGCGGCGGCGAGATTGTCGGCCTGCTCAAGACCGGTTCGGCCTTTTATGCGCCCGCGACCAGCGGCATCGAAATGGCCGAGGCCTATCTGAAGGACCAGAAGCGCCTGCTGCCCTGCGCGGCCTATCTGGACGGTCAATATGGCCAGGACGGCCTCTATGTCGGTGTGCCGGTGATCATCGGCGCGGGCGGCGTTGAAAAGATCGTCGAGATCCAGCTGTCGGGCGAAGCCAAGGCCAATCTGCAGGTGTCGGTCGACGCCGTGAAGGAACTGGTCGCGGCCTGCCAGAACATCGATGAAAGCCTGAAGGGCTGAGATCCGGCCGCGCGCCCGGCCGGGCGCGCGGCCAAGGGCCAGCCGCGGCTGGCGTGACGAAGAAAGAAAGCGCATCCATGTCGATTCTCGTCAACAAGCACACCAAGGTCATCACCCAGGGCTTTACCGGTGCCCAGGGCACGTTCCATTCCGAACAGGCGATCGCCTATGGCGCCCAGGTCGTCGGCGGCGTGACGCCGGGCAAGGGCGGCACCACCCATATCGGCCTGCCGGTGTTCGACACCGTGCATGAAGCCGTCGCCACGACCGGAGCCGATGCCTCGGTCATCTATGTGCCGCCGCCCTTCGCCGCCGACTCGATCCTCGAGGCGATCGACGCCGAAGTGCCACTGATCGTCTGCATCACCGAGGGCATTCCGGTGCTCGACATGGTGAAGGTGAAGCGTGCCCTGTCTGGCTCCAAGTCGCGGCTGATCGGCCCGAACTGCCCGGGCGTGCTGACCCCCGATGAGTGCAAGATCGGCATCATGCCGGGCAACATCTTCAAAAAGGGTTCGGTGGGCGTCGTGTCGCGTTCGGGCACGCTCACCTATGAAGCGGTGTTCCAGACCTCGAACGCCGGCCTTGGCCAGACCACGGCGGTCGGCATCGGCGGCGATCCCGTCAACGGCACCAACTTCATCGACGTGCTCGAACTGTTCCTGGCCGATGACGACACCAAGTCGATCATCATGATCGGCGAAATCGGCGGCGACGCCGAGGAGCAGGCCGCCCAGTTCCTGATCGACGAGGCCAAGCGCGGCCGCAAGAAGCCGATGGTCGGCTTCATCGCCGGGCGCACCGCGCCTCCGGGGCGGCGCATGGGCCATGCCGGCGCGATCGTGTCCGGCGGCAAGGGCGGCGCGGAAGACAAGATCGCGGCGATGGAGGCGGCGGGCATCCGCGTCAGCCCCAGCCCGGCCGAACTGGGCCAGACCCTGCTAGAAGTGTTGAAGGGCTGAGCGAGAGCCGATTGACCCTGCATCCGTTCGTGCCGGCCGGTCTGGCCGGCACGAGAGGGGCCGGACCGGGGCGTTTCTGGACTTTGCTCGACATGGACGGATGAAGATCATGGGTTTTGAAGGCCAGTCATTCGATATCGAGGGCGTGTCGCCGTCGTTCGTCGAGGCGCTTTACCGCCGTTATGTCGCCGATCCCGCCTCGGTCGAGGCCGGCTGGCGCGGCTTTTTCGAAGGGCTTGAAGCCAGCATCGACGGGCCGAGCTGGAAGCGCGGCAACTGGCCGCCGGCCGACACCGACGCGCTGACCGCGGCGCTCGACCCGACCCAGATGGCGGTGCCGCCCAAGGCCGATCCGCGCAAGGCGGCACCTGCCGCCGCCGCGCCGGCCGATCCGGGCGCGGTCGCCCGTGCCGCCGCCGATTCCATCCGCGCGATGATGCTGATCCGCACCTACCGGGTGCGCGGGCATCTGGCCGCCCAGCTCGACCCGCTCGGCATTCTGAAGCGCGAGCTGCCGGCCGATCTGACGCCCGAATATCACGGCTTTTCCGGTGCCGATCTCGACCGGCCCATATATTTGGGCGGCACGCTCGGCCTCGAAACCGCGACGGTGCGCGAGCTGGTCGCGATCCTGCAGCGCAATTATTGCGGGCCGGTCGGCCTTGAATATATGCACATCGCCGACACCGAGGAGCGGCGCTTCCTGCAGGAACGGATGGAGGGCAAGGACGCCGTCATCCAGTTCACCCCCGAGGGCAAGAAGGCGATCCTGTCGGCCGTCATCCGCGGCGAGCAGTTCGAAAAGTTCCTGGGCCGCAAATATGTCGGCACCAAGCGCTTCGGCCTTGACGGCGGCGAGGCGATGATCCCCGCGCTTGAGGCGATCATCAAATATGGCGGCCAGATGGGCGTGCGCGAGATCGTCTATGGCATGGCGCATCGCGGCCGTCTGAACGTGCTGGCCAATGTCATGGCCAAGCCGTTCCGCGTCATCTTCCACGAATTTTCCGGCGGTTCGGCCAATCCGGAGGATGTCGGCGGATCGGGCGACGTCAAATATCACCTCGGCACCTCCACCGACCGCGAGTTTGACGGGATCAGCGTGCACATGTCGCTGGTGCCCAACCCCTCGCATCTCGAGGCGGTCGATCCGGTCGTGCTCGGCAAGGTGCGCGCGACCCAGGTGGCGCGCGACGATCTGGACAAGCACAATCAGGTGCTGCCGGTGCTGATCCATGGCGATGCCGCCTTTGCCGGCCAGGGCATTGTGTGGGAATGCCTCGGCTTTTCCGGGGTGCGCGGCTACAATACCGGCGGCTGCATCCATTTCATCATCAACAACCAGATCGGCTTCACCACCAGCCCGCAATTCGCGCGCTCCTCGCCCTATCCGTCGGATGTGGCGAAGGGGGTGCAGGCACCGATCCTGCATGTGAACGGCGACGATCCCGAAGCCGTCACCTTTGCCTGCAAGATCGCGATCGAGTTCCGCCAGCGTTTCGGCCGCGACATCGTGATCGACATGTGGTGCTATCGCCGCTTCGGCCATAACGAAGGCGACGAGCCGAGCTTCACCCAGCCGCTGATGTATGCGCGGATCAAGGACAAGCCCGGCGTCGCCCAGGTCTATGGCGACCGGCTGCGCGGCGAGGGGGTGATCGATCCGGCCTTTGCCGACCAGACCGCATCCGCCTTCACCCAGCATCTGGAAGAAGAGTTCGAGGCTGCCAAATCCTACCGGCCCAACAAGGCCGACTGGTTTGCCGGCCGCTGGTCCGGCCTGCATTCGCCCGCGGATTCGGAAAGCGCGCGTCGCAATGTGGAAAGCGGCATCGAGCCCAAGCTGTTCGACAGCCTTGGCCGCACGCTGACCACGGTTCCCGAGGACGTGACCATCCACAAGACGCTTGCCCGCATCATCGAGGCGAAGCGCGAGATGTTCCGCACCGGCCAGGGGTTTGACTGGGCGACCGGCGAGGCGCTGGCGTTCGGCAGCCTGGTGACCGAGGGCTATGGCGTCCGGCTGTCGGGCCAGGATTCGGGCCGCGGCACGTTCAGCCACCGCCATGCCGTCTGGGTCGATCAGCGCAGCGAGGCCAAATATGTTCCGCTGACGACGCTGCCGCACGGCCGGTTCGAGGTGCTGGATTCGCCGCTCAGCGAATATGGCGTGCTCGGCTTTGAATATGGCTATGCGCTTGCCGACCCGAAGACGCTGGTAATGTGGGAAGCCCAGTTCGGCGATTTCGCCAACGGCGCGCAGATCATGATCGACCAGTTCATCGCCTCGGGCGAGGCCAAGTGGCTGCGCGCCAACGGCCTGGTGATGCTGCTGCCGCACGGCTATGAAGGCCAGGGTCCGGAGCACAGCTCGGCGCGGATCGAGCGCTATCTGCAGCTGTGCGCGCAGGACAATATGCAGGTCGCCAACTGCACGACGCCGGCCAATTATTTCCACATCCTGCGCCGGCAGATGCTGCGGCCGTTCCGCAAGCCGCTCGTCATCTTCACGCCCAAGTCGCTGCTCAGGCACAAGATGGCGGTGTCGGCGGCTGAGGATTTCCAGGGCGCCAGCCATTTCATGCGGATCCTGTCGGATCCCAATGCCCCCGCCGATGCCGATGTGCGCCGGCTGGTGCTGTGTTCGGGCAAGGTCGCCTATGACCTGATGGAGGCGCGCGACGCAGCGGGCGACAAGCACACCGCCATCGTCCGCATCGAGCAGCTCTATCCGTTCCCGGGCGAGCCGCTGACCGTGCGGCTGAAGCGCATGACCGGGCTGGAAGACGTGGTCTGGGCGCAGGAAGAACCGAAGAACAACGGCGCGTGGTTCTTTGTCGAGCCGCTGATCGAACAGTGCCTGGCCGATGCCGGGGTGGGGCCTGCCCGCGCCCGCTATGCCGGCCGCGCCGCCGCCGCGTCGCCCGCCACGGGCCTTGCGAAGCGGCACCAGAGCGAACAGGGCGCGCTGATCGCCGATGCTCTCGGCCACAGCGTGCGGGACGAAATCAAGCGCCAGAAAAAGGGCTGATCATGAGCGTTGAAATCAAGGTGCCGACCCTCGGCGAATCGATCACCGAAGCGACGATCGGCGAATGGCTGAAAAAGCCCGGCGAGGCGGTGAAGGCCGATGAACCCGTGGCGTCGCTTGAAACCGACAAGGTGTCGGTCGAGGTGCCGGCCCCCGCTGACGGCGTGATGGGCGCCCATGCCGCCCAGCCGGGCGACACCGTGGCCGTCGGCGCGGTCATCGGCTATCTGGAAGCAGGTGGCGCTGCCGCCGCTCCGGCGACGCCGGCCGCTGCCCCCGCCGCCACCCCCGCCGCTGCCGCTGTGGCCGACGAACCGGCCGGCGACCTCACGCTGTCGCCGTCGGTGCGCCGCCTGGTGCTCGAACACGGGCTTGATCCGACCCAGATCCGCGGCACCGGCAAGGATGGCCGGCTGACCAAGGAAGATGTGCTCGCCGCAGCCGAGGCCGCCAAGGCCAAGGCCCCGGCGACGCCCGCCGCCGCCCCGGCGGTTGCCGCTGCCGCGCCTGCGCCCGCCGGTGCGCGCCGCGAGGAGCGGGTGCGGATGAGCCGTCTGCGCCAGACGATCGCCTCGCGCCTCAAGGAGGCGCAGAACACTGCGGCCATGCTGACGACGTTCAACGATGTCGACATGACGGCGGTGATCGAGGCGCGCGCCCGCTACAAGGACCTGTTTGAAAAGAAGCATGGCGTCCGCCTCGGCTTCATGGGCTTTTTCGTGAAGGCGGCGGTGCAGGCGCTGCGCGACGTGCCGGCGGTCAATGCCTCGATCGAGGGCGACGAGATCGTCTACCGCGACTATGTCGATGTGTCGGTGGCCGTGTCCGCGCCCAACGGGCTTGTGGTGCCGGTGATCCGCGACGCGCAGGAGATGTCGGTCGCGACGATCGAAAAGACGATCGGCGATTTCGGCAAGCGCGCCAAGGACGGCACGCTCAAGATCGACGAGATGAAGGGCGGCACCTTCACCATTTCCAATGGCGGGGTGTTCGGCTCGCTGCTGTCGACGCCGATCATCAACCCGCCCCAGTCGGCCGTGCTCGGCCTGCACCGGATCGAGGACCGGCCGGTGGTGCGCGACGGGCAGATCGTCGTGCGGCCGATGATGTATCTGGCGCTCAGCTATGATCACCGGCTGATCGACGGCCGCGAGGCGGTGACCTTCCTCGTCGCGCTCAAGAACGCGATCGAGGATCCGACCCGCCTGCTGATCGACCTTTAAGGAGCCGCGACATGGCTGATTATGATTATGACCTGCTGGTGATCGGTGCGGGGCCGGGCGGCTACGTCGCGGCCATCCGCGCCGCGCAGCTGGGGCTGAAGACCGCCTGTGCCGAAGGGCGCGAAACGCTGGGCGGCACCTGCCTGAATGTCGGCTGCATCCCGTCCAAGGCGCTGCTCCACGCCTCCGAACTGTTCGAGGAAGCGCATTCGGGCGCGCTGGCCAAGTTCGGCGTCAACATCGCCGGCGCGACGCTCGACCTCAGCGCGATGCACGGCGAAAAGGCCAAGGCGGTCAAGGAACTGACCGGCGGCATCGAGTTTCTGTTCAAGAAGAACAAGGTCGACTGGCTGAAGGGCTATGCCCGCTTCACCGCCGCCGACACGGTCGAGGTGGCCGGGCGCAGCGTGCGCGCGCGCAACATCGTCATCGCCACCGGGTCGTCGGTCACCCCGCTGCCGGGCGTCACCATCGACAATGAGGTGGTCATTGATTCGACCGGCGCGCTCGCGCTGCCGCGCGTGCCCGAGCATCTGGTGGTGATCGGCGGCGGCGTGATCGGGCTGGAGCTTGGCTCGGTCTGGCGGCGGCTGGGCGCGCGGGTGACGGTGGTCGAATATCTTGACCAGATCCTGCCCGGCTTTGACGGCGAGATCCGCAAGGAATCGGCCAAGATCTTCAAGAAGCAGGGCTTTGAGTTCCGCACCGGCACCAAGGTGACCGGCGTGGCGGTGGATGGCGGCCGGGCGACCGTGACCGTCGAGCCGGCGGCGGGCGGCGCGGCAGAGACCATCGCGGCCGACGCCGTTCTGGTCGCCATCGGCCGCAAGCCCAATACCGACGGGCTGGGGCTGGAGGCGGCTGGCCTCACGACCAATGCGCGCGGCCAGATCGAGATCGATCACGAGTTCCGCACCGCCGTGCCGGGCATCCGCGCGATCGGCGATGTCGTTCCCGGCCCGATGCTCGCCCACAAGGCCGAGGATGAGGGGATTGCGGTCGCCGAATATGTCGCCGGCCAGACCGGGATCATCAATCACGATGTCATCCCGTCGGTCGTCTACACCCATCCCGAAATCGCCGGGGTCGGGCTGACCGAGGAGCAGGCGCGCGAGCGCGGCGAGGTCAAGGTCGGCAAATTCCCCTTTGCCGGCAACAGCCGCGCCAAGACGAACCGCGACACCGACGGCTTCGTCAAGGTGGTGGCCGATGCGCGCACCGACCGGGTGCTGGGCGTGCACATCATCTCGTCGCTTGCCGGCACGATGATCGCCCAGGCCGCCCAGGCGATGGAGTTCGGCGCGACGAGCGAGGACATCGCCTATACCTGCCACGCTCATCCGACCCATGCCGAAGCGCTGAAGGAAGCGGCGATGGCGGTGACCGGCAAGCCGATCCACATCTGAAAGTGACGGGCTGGGACACCTGCGTGTCCCAGCCTTGGCCTCGGCTTCCCGGTCGCTCAGGCCGGGTGGCTGGAAGGGCGGCGGGACGGGGCGGCGAGCAGCAGCAGCCCGATCAGTAGGGCGGCGGCTGATGCCTCCGCAACCGCATCAAGGCCCTGTGCGCCAAACCGGCGCGCGCCGAGCACGACGCCCGCGCCAAAGCCGAGCAGCGCCGGCCCGTAAATCCCCATGTCATGGCCGGCAGGCGGCGCCAGACCGAGCAGCCGGTCCGCCAGCCCGCGCGCCAGCCCGATCAGCGCCGTGCCGGGCGCGACGTCCAGCGCGGGGGTGCTGCGCAGCACCAGATGCACGGCCCCCATCGCCGCTGCCAGCGCCGGCATCGTTACCCCGCCAAACATCCCGGCCCAGCCGCCAATGCCGGATGCCCCGCCATCGCCGATCAACAGCGGCAGCCGCGCCGCCGCCCAGCCGGCAAGCGCCAGCAGCGCGGCCAGCAGCACGGCGAGCGCCGGGCCGCGCACCGGCGCGGCGCGCAGCAGCACCTGGCCGCCGATCGCCCCCGCGACAAAGCCCAGCAGCAGTGCGATCCCGGTCCGGAACGTCGCGCCGTCGCCCCACACCAGCGCGGTGCCGATCCGGACGACATTGGCGTCGACCGCCGATGCGAACAGCCCGCCCAGCGAACTGAGCGCGACCGCATCGACAAAGCCGGCCAGCGCCGTCAGCGCCAGCGCGGCGGCGGGAAGATAGCCGGCGCTGCGTGTCATCATCCCTCACTTGCAGACGAAATGGTTGCCCGCGATAGCTGGGGCGATGTCGCCCGACCTGCAACCCTCGCTCGCGGTTCTGCTGCCTTCGATCGATCTTTTCGGCATCGCCGTCTTTGCCGCCTCGGGCGCGCTGGCGGCGGCGCGCCGGGGCCAGACGCTCGTCACCTTCGCCTTTTTCGCGCTGGTGACCGGCACCGGCGGCGGCACGGTGCGCGATGTGCTGATCGGCGCGCCGGTTTTCTGGGTCCATGATCCGCTGGTCGCCGGCGTCTGTCTGGGCACGGCATTGCTGATCTGGCTGACGCCCGCCGGCTGGTGGCAGGGCCGCGCGCTCGACTGGTTCGATGCGGTGGGGCTGGCGGCTTATGCGGTGTTCGGGGCCGGCAAGGCGCTGGGTGTCGGCGTGCCGCCGGTGCCGGCGATGCTGATGGGGGTGATTTCCGCCTGTGTCGGGGGCATCATCCGCGACGTGCTGGCCGGGGAACCGTCGATCATCCTCAGGCCCGAACTCTATGTGACGGCAGCCGCGCTGGCCGCCGGGCTGTTCGTGCTGCTGATGGCGCTGGGGGTCGGCGCGCCCGTCGCCGCGCCGATCGCCGCCGCCACCGGCTTTGCCTTGAGGGCACTGGCGATTCTGAAGGGACTGAAGCTGCCCGGCTATGGGCGCGGGTGAGGGGGAGGTGGGGGAGCGGGCCGGTGCCGCGACAAAACGAAACACCCCCGCGCCGCCTCGGGCGTAAATCCCGGTCAGGGTTCGCGCACCAGCCCGATCTCGCTGAACGGGCGCGGCTCGACCGGCGGGGTTTCCGGTTCGGCCAGGCTCGCCTGCCACAGGCCGACATCGACCCAGCGCCCGTCCTTCCAGCCGACCTCGCGGTAAACCCCGGCCCGGCGGAAGCCGACCGATTCATGCAGGCCGATCGAGGCGTCATTGGGCAGGGCGATGGCGGCGATCGCCTGGGTGAAGCGCTGGGCGCGCAGCGTGTCGATCAGCGCTTCGTAGAGCAGCCGGCCGACGCCCTGGCGGTGCAGGTCGCCCGCCACATAGACGGTCGTCTCGACCGCCCAACGATAGGCGCGGCGGGCGCGAAACGCCGTGGCATAGGCATAGCCGAGCACCGTGTCCTCATCGCCGCCGGTCGCGACCAGCCAGGGGTATAAATCGCCAGCCGCCGCCATCCGCGCCGCCATCTCCTCCGCGCCGGGCGGGCTTTCCTCCATCGAGACGATGCCGGTCGCGACATAGGGGGCGTAGATCGCCGCCAGCTGCGGGGCGTCGGCGGGGCGGGCAGGGCGGATGCGGATCATCGGCTGAGCCATGCCCCGAACGCCGCGATCATGCCAGTGCCATCCACCGGGCGCGGCGGCTGCATGGCCGCGCATTCGAGGCAGCGGGCCTGGATCGCCGCGCCACCGGCCAGCCGCCGGGCATCGTCGAGCGCGGTCAGCGCCATCGCCTGCTGCCGGGCATGGATGCGCCCCAGAATGTCGCGCGCCGCCCCGCTGCCGCCATTTTCGCCCGCGCCGTCGTCGGCCGGGCGCATCGCATCGGCCAGCAGCTTTTCAAACCATTCGGGCTGCTTTTCCAGATAGACGATCCCGGCCTTGCCGGCATCGATCTTCGCCCGCCGCGCGGCCTCGGCAATCGCGGCATCCAGCCCGCCAAAGGCATCGACCAGCCCGATCTGCCGTGCCGTGCCGCCATGCCACACCCGGCCCTGGCCGATTTCATCGACCCGTGCCGGCGTCAGCCCGCGTGCCTTGGCGACCAGCGCGATGAACCGGCGATAGACGCTCTCCACCCCGGCCTGCGCCATGCGGTCAAAGGCGGGGGAGGTGCCGCCGAGCAGGTCGGGCTGGCCCGACAGGGCGGTGGTGCGTACGCCATCGGCCGACAGGCCGATCTTGGCCAGCGTCTGTTCAAAGGTCGGCAGCACGCCGAACACGCCGATCGACCCGGTGATCGTGTCCGGCTCGGCAAAGATGCGGTCCCCGGCGGTCGCGACCCAATAGCCGCCCGATGCCGCGACCGACCCCATCGACACGATGACCGGCAGGCCCGCCTGCTTCGCCTCGATCAGCGCCAGCCGGATCTGTTCGGAGGCGAGCGCCGAGCCGCCGGGTGAATCGATCCGCACGACCAGCGCCTTCAGGTCGCCGCGCGCCAGCCCCTTGCGGATCGCCCGCGCGATGGTGTCGCCACCGGCGACGCCGGGGCCGTGATCGCCGTCGCGAATCTCGCCCGCGATGGTGACGATGCCGATCCGCGCATCGCCCGTGGCCGGGGGATTGGCGGCAATCCAGTCGGCGGCGTGGACCTTGCGATAGCCGCGGGTTTTCCTGTCCTCGCCCGCCAGCTCGGCAACGCGGCGGGCAAAGGCCTGGGCGTCGCCCAGCCTGTCGACCAGCCCCTGGGCGATCGCGGTGCGCGCGAAATCGCCATTGCCGACCGGATCGGCGATGGCGGCGGCAAGCTTTGCCCTGGGCCGGGCGGCGGCGATGTCACGCTGCCAGCCTTCCCACAGCGCATCGGCGAGCGTCTGGGCGGCGGTGCGCGCCTCGGGCGACATGTCGCTGCGCACATAAGGCTCGACCGCCGATTTATAGGTGCCGACGCGGTAGACATGGGCGGTCACGCCCAGCCGGTCGAGCAGCCCCTTGTAATACAGCCGTGAGCCGCCCGGCCCGGCAAAGCCCGTGCCGCCCATCGGATCGAGCCAGATCTCGCTGGCATGGGCGGCGAGCGCATAGCTGTCGTCGGAATAGACGGTCGCATAGGCCAGCACCGGCTTGCCCGATTGCTTGCGGAACCGGTCGATGGCGTCGCCCAGCGTCTGCAGCGCCACCTGGCCGCCGCCCATGAAGCCGTCCAGCTCCAGCGTCACCGCCTTGATGCGCTTGTCGCCCGCCGCCCGGTCGAGCGCGCGGACCAGATCCGACAGCCGGTGTTCCCTCAGCCGCGCGCCACTGCCGAACGTCGCCAGCGGATCGACCGCGGCGGGCTGTTCGACCAGCACCCCGGCCAGATCGAGCGCGAGGGCCCCTTCGCCAATGCCCCGGCTGGGCGCGGAGTTGAGCGCGGCGGCCAGGGCACCGAAGAACAGCAGCATCGCCATCAGGACGAGCGCATCCTTCACCCCGACCAGAAGCCGCCAGAAACCGGCGATGAATTTCATCGAAAACGAGCCCTTCTGCTAAGCTGCCCGGACAGACTTGGCCGCGCGGCGGGTCTTTGCAAGCCTTTCCCGCGCGCGGCCTGCGGTCCATGGCCGAGCCAGTGGCGCAGGGTGGCGTCCCGCTTCATGAAAATTCTGCCAGCCGCGCTTGACGCTCGATCAACGCCCACCCATATCGCCGCCGCTGGCACTCGCGGGAGGTGAGTGCCAACACTTTTTGGACCAGATGCCCGGCAGGGCGCGGCGGCACTTCGACCCCGTGGCCCCATGGGCGTTATTTGGAAAGGGTGACGCATGAACTTTCGTCCGCTGCACGACCGCGTGCTCGTCCGTCGCGTCGAAGCTGAAGAGAAGACGGCCGGCGGCATCATCATCCCCGACAGCGCCAAGGAAAAGCCGCAGGAAGGCGAAGTCGTCGCCGCCGGTGCGGGCGCCAAGGCCGAGGATGGCAAGGTGACCCCGCTCGACGTCAAGGCCGGCGACCGCATCCTGTTCGGCAAGTGGTCGGGCACCGAAGTCAAGATCAACGGCGAAGACCTTCTGATCATGAAGGAATCCGACATCCTCGGGATCGTCGGCTGAGCTTTTCCGGCACGTTCAACAAGTCAACTTCAATCCACAAACTGAAAGGGCAGTCACATGGCAGCCAAGGACGTCAAGTTTTCGCGTGACGCGCGCGAGCGCATCCTGCGCGGCGTGGACATTCTCGCCGACGCGGTGAAGGTCACGCTCGGCCCGAAGGGCCGCAACGTCGTGATCGACAAGAGCTTCGGCGCGCCGCGCATCACCAAGGACGGTGTGTCGGTCGCCAAGGAAATCGAACTGAAGGACAAGTTCGAGAATATGGGCGCCCAGATGGTGCGCGAAGTGGCGTCGAAGACCAACGACCTCGCTGGCGACGGCACCACCACCGCCACCGTGCTTGCCCAGGCGATCGTGCGCGAAGGCATGAAGTCGGTTGCCGCCGGCATGAACCCGATGGACCTGAAGCGCGGCATCGATCTGGCCGTCGCCAAGGTGGTCGAAGACATCAAGTCGCGTTCGAAGCCGGTCGCTGACTCGAAGGAAATCGCCCAGGTCGGCATCATTTCGGCCAATGGCGACCGCGAAGTCGGCGAGAAGATCGCCGAAGCGATGGAAAAGGTCGGCAAGGAAGGCGTCATCACCGTCGAGGAAGCCAAGGGCCTCGAGTTCGAACTCGATGTCGTCGAAGGCATGCAGTTCGACCGTGGCTATCTGTCGCCCTACTTCATCACCAACCCGGAAAAGATGCAGGTCGAACTCAACGACCCGTTCATCCTGATCCACGAGAAGAAGCTGTCGTCGCTGCAGGCGATGCTGCCGATCCTCGAAGCGGTCGTGCAGTCGGGCCGTCCGCTGCTGATCATCGCCGAAGACATTGAAGGCGAAGCGCTGGCGACCCTGGTGGTCAACAAGCTGCGCGGCGGCCTGAAGGTCGCGGCGGTCAAGGCGCCGGGCTTCGGCGATCGCCGCAAGGCGATGCTCGAAGACATCGCGATCCTGACCAAGGGCGAGATGATCTCGGAAGATCTGGGCATCAAGCTGGAAAGCGTCACGCTCGGCATGCTCGGCCAGGCCAAGCGCGTCACCATCGACAAGGACAACACCACCATTGTCGACGGTGCGGGCGACGAAGGCGCGATCAAGGCGCGTTGCGACGCGATCCGCCAGCAGATCGAACAGACCACCAGCGACTATGACCGCGAAAAGCTGCAGGAGCGGCTGGCCAAGCTTGCGGGCGGCGTGGCCGTCATCAAGGTCGGCGGCGCGACCGAAGTCGAGGTCAAGGAGCGTAAGGACCGCGTTGACGATGCCCTGCACGCGACCCGCGCGGCCGTGGAAGAAGGCATTGTTCCGGGCGGCGGCACCGCGCTGCTCTATGCCACCAAGGCGATCGAAGGCCTGAAGGGCGGCAATGAAGACCAGACCCGCGGTGTCGACATCGTGCGCCGTTCGCTGACCGCGCTCGTCCGCCAGATCGCGGCCAATGCGGGCCATGACGGGGCCGTCGTGTCGGGCAAGCTGCTCGACCAGTCGGACACCTCGTTCGGCTTCAACGCCGCGACCGACACCTATGAAAACCTGGTCGCCGCCGGCGTCATCGACCCGACCAAGGTCGTCCGCACGGCGCTGCAGAACGCGGCTTCGGTCGCCGGTCTGCTGATCACCACCGAAGCGACCATCGCGGAACTGCCGGAAGACAAGCCGGCCGCGCCGATGGGTGCCGGTGGCATGGGCGGCATGGGCGGCATGGACTTCTGATCCATCCGGTCAGCCTGACCGACAGAAGGGGCCGGGGGGCATTCCCCCGGCCCTTTTTCTTGGGGTCAGCATGTCGTTGACGGTCCGGTCAGGCGCTGGTTGACGATCGCGTCAATCGCGGCTTGCCGGCGGCCGTCAAGGATCGCCTGACACACACGTCAATCGCCGGTTGATTTGGGCGTCAACCTGAACCTGTCTATAATGTCATGGCATGGTTGACGGGATGGCGATGACCGAGGACGAACAGACACGGCTGCGCGCGCGCACGGCAGGGATCGTGCCTTTCTGGGCGATGGCCAAGACGCCGGCTTTGACCGGCGACCGCAAGGATGATTTTCCGGCGCTGATTTCAGCCGCCAATGTCGTTGCCGAAGAGGCGCGGCTGGCGCTGCACCGCTGGATCGAGGCGGCGCGGCGTTCGGGCATGAGCTGGAGCGAGGTGGGCGAGGTGCTCGGCATCAGCAAACAGGCAGCCCAGCAGCGGTTCCGCAGCCCCGGCGATCCGGGTGCCGAAGCCGCAGCGGCTGGCGGCGATGACGGGATCGAGCATGTCCGCATCGGCGCGACCGCGTTCAACGAACTGGCGATCCTCGAGGCCGAGGGCCGCAAGGGCATGGAGCTGCTGCGCACCGGCGCATTGCACCTGGTTTTCCGCCGCACCGGCCAGTGCTGGGAATATTGCCGCACGCTCGGCCGTGCGCCCGAGGGCGGCTGGACCCATGTGTCGACCTGGTTCCCGTTCCATTATTACAAGCGCGCCATCGGCTGATTCCGCCGCGCCGCGCCGCACTGTCCCGGCCACCGGGGATTTAGGCGTTCAGTTTCGGGCGCACACGCGCTAACGAGCGCCATGTCCCGCACCCTTCCCGTTGTCGCGATTGTCGGCCGCCCCAATGTCGGCAAATCGACCCTGTTCAACCGCCTGGTCGGCAAGAAGCTCGCGCTGGTCGATGACCGGCCCGGCGTGACCCGCGACCGGCGCGAGGGCGATGCGCATCTGCTGGGCGTCGATTTCAAGGTCATCGACACCGCCGGCTTCGAAGATGAAGACCCCCAGTCGCTGCCCGGTCGCATGCGCGCGCAGACCGAGGCGGCGGTGCGCGAGGCCGATGTCGCGCTGTTCCTGATCGATGCGCGTGCCGGGCTGGTGCCGCTGGACGAGGAAATCGGCCGCTGGCTGCGCGCCGAGGACACGCCGGTGGTGCTTGCCGTCAACAAGGCGGAAGGCCGCGCGGGCGAACAGGGCGCGATCGAGGCGATGGCGCTCGGCTTTGGCGAACCGATCCTGCTGTCGGCCGAACATGGCGAGGGGGTGGCCGATCTGTTCACCGCGCTGCTGCCCTATATCGACCGCCCGGACGACGAGCCGGAGGTCGATGTCGATGAGGAGGAGGAGGCGCGCTCCGGCCCGCTCAAGCTCGCGATCGTCGGGCGGCCCAATGCCGGCAAATCGACGCTCGTCAACCGCATCCTTGGCGAAGACCGGATGATCACCGGGCCGGAAGCCGGGATCACCCGCGATTCGATCGCCATCGACATGGACTGGCAGGGGCGGCCCGTGCGGCTGATCGACACGGCGGGGATGCGCAAGCGCGCCAATGTGACCGACAAGCTGGAAAAGCTCTCGGTCGCCGATGCGCGCCGCGCGGTCGATTTTGCCGAAGTGGTCGTGCTGCTGCTCGATGCGACGCGCGGGCTGGAGGCGCAGGATCTGAAGATCGCCGACGCCGTGCTGCAGGAAGGCCGGGCGCTGATCATCGCGCTCAACAAATGGGATGTCGCCGAAAACGCCTCGTCATTGTTCAACGGCGTGCGCGCGGCGCTCGAAGAAGGGCTGGCGCAGGTCAAGGGACTGCCGGTGCTGACCGTGTCGGCGGTGACCGGCAAGGGGATCGACACGCTGATCAAGGTCGCGTTCGAAACGCGCGAGGCGTGGTCGCGGCGCGTGCCGACCGGGGAGCTCAATCGCTGGTTCGAAGCGGCGATGGAGCGCAATCCGCCGCCCGCGCCCGGCGGCAAGCGGATCAAGCCGCGCTATCTGACGCAGGTGAAGACGCGACCGCCCAGCTTCGTGCTGTTCGGCACCCGCGTCGATCTGCTGCCCGAAAGCTATCGCCGCTATCTGGTGAACGGCATCCGCCGCGATCTGGGCTTTGGCGCGGTGCCGGTGCGGCTGACGGTGCGCGCACCCAAAAATCCGTTCGACCGCTGAGCCGCTGCGGGGCCGCGAATGTCGCGGCGATGCAATGCTTTGCAGGTGATCGGCGCAGACGGGCCGGCCCGATCATCAACCCGCTGGTAACGATCGGGGCGCTAAGCCCCGGTGCATGGACGATGCTGGCCCGATTCTGGTTGATTGGACCGCCTTTGCCCGTGCCCGGCAGGAACTGGGCGCGGGGTTCGTGCGCATCCTTGGCTATTTCCGCGAGGATGGCGTCAAATCGGTCGCCGCGATCGAGGCGGCGATGCGCGCCAAGGATGCCGCCGCGCTGGTGCGGCCGGCGCATACGCTGAAGGGCGAGGCGCAACAATTCGGGGCCGATCCGCTCGCTGAAATTGCCGAGGAAATCGAAATGGTTGCCCGGCGCTGTGTCGAGCTGCGCACCAGCCCGGACGAGCTGATCCCCCAGGTCGTCAGGCTGCGCCCGCTGTTTGAGCAGACGCTCGAGCTGTTCGACCGCGAGACCAATCCGCTGGTCGAACGCCGGTCGGGGTTCGGCCGCCGCCCGCAAAGCTTCGGCCGCGCCACCGGCTGACACCAGGGTTCGCTGATGCGAACCCCTGCATCTCCCGCCCCGTCTCCCCGCCCGGCCGGGCAGGGAGGCGGGGCGGGAGCCATGGGCCGCGCGTAGCGCGACCTGGCATGACGCAGCACCCGGTCAGTCGCGCGGCAGCCGCGCCATGCTGAGCGCCGCGCACCCCAGCAGCCCGGCCGCGATCAGCATCACCGGGGCCGGATCGGACGGGAAAAACCGCGCCACGACCGGGCCCATCACGCTCGACACGATCAGCTGCGGCAGCACGATGAAGATGTTGAACAGCCCCATATAGGTGCCAAGCCGCGCCGCCGGCAGCGCGTTGGCGAGGATCGCATAGGGGAGGGTCAGGATCGCCGCCCAGGCAATGCCGATCAGCGCCATCGGCACGATCAGCGCCATCGGCCGGTCGACGGCAAGAAAGGCCGCAAATCCGGCCGCGCCCAGCGTCAGGCAGACGATATGGGCGTTGCGCGCGCCCAGCCGCCGTGCCGCGCGGGGCAGCGCAAAGGCGGCAAGCGCTGCGACCCCGTTATAGACGCCGAACAGCACGCCCACCCAGTCAGCCCCGTCCTGATAGGCGGCGCTGCCCGCATCCGCCGCGCCGAAAAAGCGTTGCGTGACCACCGGTGTGGTGAAAATCCACATGATGAACAGTGCTGACCAGGTGAAAAACTGCACCAGAGCCAGCGCCCGCATGGCCGGCGGCATCCGGTCCAGATCGCCAAGGATCATCGCTGCCGCGCCGCCGCGCCTGCTCCCCCTTGCGGCATGGAGGCGCAGCAGCCCGAACCCGGCGATCAGCCCGCACAGCAGCAGCAATTGCCGGTCGAGCCCGGCGCGCCACACCAGGGCGGCACCGCCCAGCCCGGCAAGCGTCCACAGCCAGGCTTTTGCGCCGCTGACGGCGGGCGTCACCGCCCCGGCCGGGTCGGGTTCGGGCATGGTGGCGCCCCGCGCGTCGCCGTTCAGGGCAGGGGGCGGATATTCGCGGGTTGTGGCCACCGTCCAGATGACCGCGCCGAACAGCGCGGCCGCGCCCAGATAAAAGGCGACGCGCACCGAATCCGGCACCTCGCCCGGCGGGGCGGTGTTGCTCAGCCCGAACACATTGTTGAGCAGCATCGGCGCGAGCGATGCCGCGACCGCGCCTGCCCCGATGAACCCGGTCTGGAACGCAAAGCCTGCGGCGCGCTGGCGCGGCGGCAGCATGTCGCCGACAAAGGCGCGGAACGGTTCCATGCTGATGTTGAGCGAGGCATCGAGCAGCCAGAGCAGCAGCGCGGCGGCGACCAGCCCGCCGGCATTGGGCATGGCGACCAGCGCGAGCGCGGCCAGCACCGCGCCCAGCAGGAAAAACGGCCGCCGCCGGCCGAATCTGGTCCAGCTGCGGTCGCTCAAATGGCCGATCAGCGGCTGCACGATCAGCCCGGTCAGCGGTGCCGCCACCCACAGGATCGCCAGATCATCGATCGCCGTGCCCAGCGACTGGAAGATGCGCGACACATTGGCGTTCTGCAGTGCAAAGCCGATCTGGATGCCGAAAAACCCGAACGAGATGTTCCACAGCCCGGTCCAGCGCTGGGCGGGGCGTTCGTGCCGGTCGGCAGGCCGATCCACACTCGGACCGGCGGCCCGACCTGCGGGCGGCGCAAGAATGGGGGCGGTCGCGCCCGCCGGTCCGCCCGTCACCGGGCGGCCCCGCTTGACCGCCGCACGACCAGCCGCGGCGGCAGCACGCGGCTTTCGGCCTTTTCACCGCGCACCTGGCGCAGCAGCGTATCGACCAGCAGCTCGCCCGCGCGGCGATAATCCTGCGCGACCGAGGTCAGCGGCGGGCTGGCGAGCCCGGCGGCCGGAATATCGTCATAACCGGTGACCGCGACCTGGCCGGGCACGTCGATGCCGTGTTCGGCCAGCGCCCTGAGCGCGCCGATCGCGATCAGGTCGCTCGCCGCGACGATGGCGTCGAAGGCGATGCCGCGCCTGATCAGCCGGCAGGTCGCGTCATGGCCCGCCGCCTCGGTGGTGATGGCATTGACCTGCAGCCCTGGATCGACGGGCAGGCCGGCGGCGGCAAGCGCCCGGCACACGCCCCGGTAGCGGTCGTGAAACTCGGGATAATGGGGCGATGCATCGCCGACAAAGGCGATCCGCCGCCGCCCCCGGCGATCACATGGGCGGCCGCTTCATGTCCGCCCAGCACATTGTCGCAGCCGATGGTCAGCCCCGGCTGCCCCCGCTCGACCGACCCCCAGCGCACAAAGCGCGTCCCTTGCGCGACCAGCTGTTCCAGCCGGCTGCGATAGCTTTCATAATCGCCATAGCCGAGCAGGATCAGCCCGTCGGCCTTGCGGCTGTCTTCATAATCGACATGCCAGTTGCTCGACATCTGCTGGAACGAGGTCAGCAGATCATAGCCCCTGAGGCCGCAGGTGCGGGTGATCGAGCCGAGCATCGACAGGAAAAACGGGTTGATCAGCGAATCGTCCGAGGTCGGATCCTCGAAGAAGAGCAGCGCGAGCGTGTTGCTCTGCCGCCGCCTCAGGCTCGAGGCATGTTTGTCGACGGTGTAATTGAGCTGCAGGGCGATCGCCTCGATGCGCTTGCGCGTCGCCTCGCTGACCGCCGGGTCGCCGCGCAGCGCGCGCGACACGGTCGGCTGCGACACGCCCGCGCGCTGGGCGATGTCGAACGACGTCAGCTTTTCCTGCATGTCCCCGGCGCTCCTGCCCTGTGCCCGCATCTGTGCGCGGATCGTGGCCAAGACTAGCCAGCAGCAAGGGGAAGGGAAAGCGCCGCTGCCGTCTGCCGGCTTGAATACGTATTCGCTTGGCTTCTGCGGCGGCCGGGTCTGCGTCACATAGCATCCTGTTGTGACGGTTTTGTGCGTCGATCGGCCGGGGGCGGCCGCGACGCCGGCCGCCGGCTCGCCAGAGGCCGGGGCCCAAGGGGAGGAAGATCATGACGAACGCAAACCGCGCCCGCGCGGGCCGCAAGGCCATTCTTGCCGCAGGCACCAGCCGCGGCGTCGTCGCGGCGGCGATGCTCGCCTGGGCAGTGCCCGGCGTCGCGCAGCCCGTGGCCGCGCCCGACGATGTGCAGGCGCAGGCGCAGCAGGAGGCTGCCGGCCGCGATGCGCCGGCAGGCGATATCATCGTCACCGGCTTCCGCCAGGCGCTCGAATCCGCGGTCGCGGAAAAGAAGAATATCGACCAGATCGTCGAATCGCTGTCGGCCGAGGATATTGGCCGCCTGCCCGATGCGTCGATCGCGGAATCGATCGCGCGCCTGCCCGGCATCACCTCGCAGCGCGTGTCGGGCCGGTCGAACGTGATCTCGATCCGCGGCTTTGCCCCCGATTTTTCGACCACGCTGCTCAACGGCCGCGAACAGACCTCGACCGGCGACAACCGCGCGGTCGAATATGACCAGTATCCGTCCGAAATCATCAACCAGGTGCTGATCTACAAGACGCCGAGCGCGTCGCTGGTCGGCCAGGGGCTGTCGGGCACGGTCGATCTGCGCACCATCCGCCCGCTCGAGTTCGGCAAGCGTGTGCTCGCGGTCGGTGCGCGCGGCAATTACACCGATCTCGGCAAGCTCAACTCCGGCTCGCGCGAGCTGGGCTACCGGGTCAATGGCTATTTCGTCGACCAGTTCAAGAATGACGAGATCGGGATCGTGCTGTCGGCCTCCTATGTCGACGAGCCGTATCAGATCGAGGAGTTCAACGCCTGGGGCTATGCCGGCACCCCGTCGGGCAATGTGATCGGCGGGTCCAAATCCTATGCGACCTCGACGGTGCTCAAGCGGCTCGGCCTGCAGGGCACGGTCGAGTGGCGGGTGTCGGACAGCTTCACCACCTCGTTCGATGCCTTTTACACCGATTTCGAGGACCGCCAGATCAAGCGCGGCATCGAACTGCCGCTGGGCTTTGCCCGGCCGCTGACCGGCGCCCAGTCGGCCGGCGGGTTCGTGACCGCCGGCACCTTTGCCGGGGTGGAAGGCGTGGTGCGCAACGATGCGTTCGAGCGCAAGGCCAAGCTCTATTCGTTCGGCTGGAACGGCACCTACAAGGGCGACAATGGCTGGAACGCGTTTCTCGACATCAGCTATTCGCGCACCGACCGAAACGAACTGGTGCTTGAAACCAATGCCGGCACCGGGCGCGGCCAGGGCGTTGGCGCGACCGATACCATTTCCTTCACCAGCGGGCCGCGCGGCACCCAGTTCCGTCCGGGGCTGAATTATGGCGATTACGGCCTCATTCAGCTGACCAGCCCGCTCGGCTGGGGCGGCGACCAGACGGCGGTCGACGGGCGGCGGATCGTCGGCGGGCAGGACGGCTATTACAACAACCGCATCATCGATGACGAACTGATGCAGTTCCGCGGCGAGGTGGAGCGCGAGCTGGGCGGGCTGTTCCGCAGCGTCCAGCTGGGGCTCAATTACACCAACCGGTCCAAGTCGCTGACCCCGGACGAGGCGTTTATCGGCCTGATCGCCAACACCGACGGCACGGTCAGCGTGCCGGTGCCGCAGGCGTTCCGCCTGGCACCGACCAATCTCGGCTTTCTGGGGCTTGGCCCGGTGATCAGCTATGATCCGGTCGCGCTGCTCAACCGCGGCAATGTTTATCAGCGCGTCCCGAACCCTTATGGCGACGTCATCGTCAAGTCGTTCGACATCTCCGAACGGCTGATGATCGGCTATACCCAGCTCAACATCGAAACCGATATCGGCGCCAGCCGCCTGACCGGCAATGTCGGGGTGCAGGCGATCTTCACCGACCAGAAATCCTCGGGCGCGCAGGCAGCGTTCCTCGGCACGAACCCCAATGGTTCGCCGAACGTCACCGGCATCCCGCGCCGCGAGGGAGACAGCTACACCGACATCCTGCCCAGCCTGAACCTGTCGCTGCGCCTGCCGAGCGATCTGGTCATCCGCTTCGGCGCGGCGCGTGAGATCGTGCGGTCGCGGATCGACGATCTGCGCGCCAGCCTCAGCTATGGCACCGAGTTCAATACCGGCGCGGTCGATGCGCAGGGCCTGCCGGCAGCGGTGGTGCGCGGCAACTCCGGCAACCCGGCGCTCAGGCCGTGGCGGGCCAATGCCGTCGACCTGACGGTGGAAAAATACTTTGGCGGGACCAAGGGCTATGTCGCCGCCCAGCTTTTCTACAAGGATCTGAAAAGCTACATCTACGAAGAGAATATCCCGTTCGATTTCAGTGGCCTGCCGGTGCCCCCGGCCGGCACCATCGATCCCGACGGGCCGACCGGACCGCTGCCACCGCGCCCGATCACCATCATCACGGCGGGCGATGTTCGCGCCCCGATCAACGGCCAGGGCGGCGAGCTTTACGGCATCGAACTGGCGGGCACATTGCCGTTCAGCGTGTTCACCTCCGCCCTTGACGGCTTTGGCCTGACCGGCGGCGGCAGCTTTACCAAGAGCCGCATCAGCCCGGCGCCGGGCCAGCCGTCGACGGCCATTCCCGGCTATTCCAAATGGGTGGCGAACGGCACCGCCTATTTTGAGAAATGGGGCCTGAACGTGCGCGGCAGCGTCCGCTACCGGTCGAGCTTCATCGGCGAAGTGTCGGGTTTCGGTGCCAATCGGGTTCGTCGCCGGGCGCTCGCCGAAACGATCATCGACGGCCAGATCGGCTATGACTTCCAGGAAGGCAGCCCGCTTTACGGCCTTGCCCTGTTCATCCAGGGTCAGAACCTGACCAACGAGCCGTTCGTGACGATCAATCCGGGCGCGCCCAACGAGGTCATCGACTATCAGTCGTTCGGACGGCGGTTCCAGGCGGGCTTCACCTACCGCTTCTGATCGGCCGGGGAGGGGCGCGATGGACGGGCGGATCACCTCGATCGTCATTCTGGGCGGGGGCACGGCGGGCTGGATGGCCGCCGCCGCCCTCAGCCGGCTGGTGCCCCAGCCAACGGCGATCACCCTGATTGAATCCGACCAGATCGGCACGGTCGGGGTGGGCGAGGCGACGATCCCGCCGATCCGCCAGTTCAACGCCAGCCTCGGCATTGACGAGGACCGGTTCCTGCGCGCGACCGGCGGCAGCTTCAAGCTGGGGATCGTGTTTGACGGCTGGGGGGCGCCCGGGTCGCGCTACATCCACGCCTTTGGCGCGATCGGGCGCGGGCTGGGCGTGCTGCCCTATCATCATTACTGGCTGCGCCACCGCGCCGAGGGCGGGACGGCGGGGCTGTGGGACGCATCACCCTGCGCACAGGCCGCCGACGCCAATCGCTTCGCACGGATCGAGGACCGGCCGGGCGCGCCTGCATCGGGCATGGCCTGGGCGTTTCATTTCGATGCCGCGCTCTATGCCGCGTTTCTGCGCGGCGAGGCCGAGGCACGCGGCGTCGTGCGCGTCGAGGGGCGGGTGGAGGATGTCCGGCGCGATCCCGAAACCGGCTTCGTCACCGCGCTCGCGCTCGACGGGGACCGGCAGGTCGAGGGACAATTGTTCATCGACTGCACGGGCTTTGCCGCGCTGCTGATCGGCCGCGCGCTTGAAACCGCCTTTGACGACTGGTCGCGCTGGCTGCCCTGCGACCGGGCTTTGGCCGTGCCCTGTGCGGCTGCCGGGGCGCTGCTGCCCTTCACCCGGTCGACCGCACGGGCGGCGGGCTGGCAGTGGCGCATTCCCCTCCAGCACCGCACCGGCAACGGCCTTGTCTATGCCAGCCATGCCATGTCGGACGATCAGGCGGCGGATATCCTGCTGCGGAGCCTCGATGGCGCTCCGCTCGCCACCCCGCGTCAGCTGCGCTTCAAAGCCGGGCGGCGGCGGCGCGCCTGGGACCGCAATGTCGTGGCGCTGGGCCTGGCGAGCGGCTTTCTCGAGCCGCTTGAATCGACCAGCATCCATCTGGTCCAGTCGGGCATTGCGCGGCTGGTCGACCTGTTCCCGCGCCGCGGCTTCGATCCGGCCGACATCGACGCGTATAATCGCGAGACCGCAGCCGAGTGGGAGGCGATCCGCGATTTCCTGATCCTCCATTATCACGCCAATCAGCGGCCCGAGCCGTTCTGGCGCGACATGGCGGCAATGGCCGTGCCCGACAGCCTGGCCGCGCGGATCGCGCTGTTCCGCGCCAATGGCCGCATCACCCGCCAGCCGCACGATCTGTTCACCGAGGCGGCGTGGCTGCAGGTGATGATCGGGCAGGGGATCATGCCCGCCGGCTATCATCCCTTTGCCGACCGGCTGGATGCGGGGCAGCTGGCCGAGTTCATCGCCCTCAACCGCGCCCATGCCGCTCATGTCGCCGCGCAGATGCCGGATCACGCGGCCTTTATCGCCGCAACCTGCGCGACGACCGTCGGGGCCGAGGCGGCGTGAGGGCGCTCAGACACCTGCTCGCGGCGCTCGCGCTGCTCGGGTCCGGCGCGGGGGCGGCGGACACCGATCCGCTCGCCCGGCTGCGCGCGCGCCCGCCCGGGGATGAGCTGATCTATTTCCTGCTGCCCGACCGGTTCGAAAACGGCGATCCCGCCAATGACCGGGGCGGCCTGTCCGGCCCGCGCGAGGTCACGGGGTTCGATCCCGCGCACAAGGGCTTTTTCCATGGCGGCGATCTGCGCGGCCTGATGGCGCGGCTCGATTATATCGAGGGGCTGGGCGCGACGGCGATCTGGCTCGGCCCGATCTTCCGCAACAAGCCGGTGCAGGGGCCAAAGGGCGGCGAGAGCGCGGGCTATCACGGCTATTGGGTGACCGATTTCACCACCGTCGATCCGCATTTCGGCACCGAGGCGGAGTTTCGGGCGCTGGTCGACGCCGCCCACCGCCGCGGAATCAAGGTCTATATGGACATCATCGCCAATCACACGGCCGATGTCATCCTGTACCGCGAATGCGCGCCCTGCGCCTATCGGTCGCGCGCCGATTATCCCTATCAGGCGAAGGGCGGGCTGTCCGGCCTGGCGATCAATCCGGGCTTTGCCGGCGATCATGTCCGCAGCCCCGAAAACTTCGCCCGGCTGACCGATCCCGGCTATGCCTATACCCCCTATGTCCCGGCGGGCGAGGAACGGGTGAAGGTGCCCGGCTGGCTGAACGACCCGCTGCTTTATCACAATCGCGGCAACTCGACCTTTCAGGGCGAAAGTTCGACGATGGGCGATTTTGCCGGCCTTGACGATCTGATGACCGAGCATCCGCGCGTCGTCGCCGGGATGATCGAGATCTATGGCAGCTGGATCGACCGGTTCGGGATTGACGGATTCCGGATCGATACCGCCCAGCATGTGAACCCCGAATTCTGGGCGGCGTTCGTGCCGGCGATGCGCGCGCGGGCGGCGGCGCGCGGCATCCCCAACTTCCATATTTTCGGCGAAATCGCCTTTGGCGAGGTCGATCCCGGGCGCAGCGCGCGCCACACCCGGGTCGACGGTCTGCCGTCGGTGCTCGATTTCGCCTTCCAGGCGGCGATTACCGAAACCGTGGCAGAGGGCGGCCGACGGCGCGGCTGGCGCGGCTGTTCTTCGGCGATCCGCTCTATGAAGGCGGCGCGGCGGCGGCGCTCGCCCTGCCGACCTTTCTTGGCAATCACGATATCGGCCGGTTCGGCTGGTTCGTCGCGCGCGCCAATCCGGGCGCGACCCCGGACGAGCTCTACCGCCGCACCCTGCTTGCCCACCGGATGCTGCTCACGCTGCGCGGTGTGCCGACCATCTATGCCGGCGACGAACAGGGCTATGTCGGCACCGGCGGCGATCAGGATGCGCGCGCCGCCATGTTCCCCACCCGGGTCGCCGCCCACGCGCGCGAGCCACGGCTGGGCACCGACCGGCTGGTCGGGGATGGCGGCTTCGATCCCGGCCATCCGCTCTACCGCGAGATTGCCGCGCTCGCCCGGCTGCGCGCCGCGCATCCGGCACTCCGTCGCGGCGCGCAGCGGCTGCGCCATGCCGGGGACGACGGCCCCGGCCTGTTCGCCGTCTCCCGCTTCGATCCGGACTCGGGGCGCGAATATGTGCTCGCGTTCAACACCTCCACCCGCCCGCTGACCGCGGCGGTCGAGGTCGACACCCGGTCCGCCCGTTTCACCCCGCTGCTTGGCGACTGTCCGGCGGCCGCCGCGCGGCCCGGCAGCATCCTGCTCACCATCGCGCCGCTCGGATCGGTGATCTGCGCGGCAGAGGCCACCTGATGTCGACATCCCCCATCATCATCCCCGTGACCGGCCAGCCCTGGTGGCGCGGCGCAACCATCTACCAGATCTATCCGCGCAGCTTTGCGGACTCGAACGGCGACGGGATCGGCGATCTGCCGGGCATCACCGCGCGGCTCGATCATGTCGCAAGGCTGGGTGTCGACGCGATCTGGCTGTCGCCCTTCTTCCGCTCGCCGATGCGCGATTTCGGCTATGACGTCGCGGATTACTGCGATGTCGATCCGATTTTCGGCACGCTTGCCGATTTCGACGCGCTTGTCGCCCGCGCGCACCGGCTGGGCCTCAAGGTCATTATCGACCAGGTCTATTCGCATACCTCCGACCAGCATCCCTGGTTCGCCGACAGCCGGTCGGGGCGCGGGGCCGACAAGGCCGACTGGTATGTCTGGGCCGATCCCCGGCCCGACGGCACGCCGCCGTCCAACTGGCAGTCGGTGTTCGGCGGCCCGGCCTGGACCTGGGATGCGCGGCGCGGGCAATATTATCTGCACAACTTTCTCTCGTCGCAGCCCGATCTCAACTGCCACAATCCCGAAGTGCAGGCGGCGCTGCTCGGTGTCGCACGGTTCTGGCTCGACCGCGGCGTCGACGGCTTCCGGCTCGATGCGCTCAACTTCACGATGCACGACCCGGCGCTGACCGACAATCCGCCCGCGCCCGACAGCGGCCGGCCGCGCACCCGGCCGTTCGATTTCCAGCAGCATCGCCACAATCAGAGCCATGCCGACATCCCGGCCTTTATCGAGCGGCTGCGCGCGGCGGTCGACGACTATCCGGACCGGTTCACCGTCGCCGAAGTGGGCGGCGCCGATCCCGATCCCGAGATGAAGGCGTTCACCGCCGGCGACCGGCGGCTGAACTCTGCCTACAGCTTCGATTTTCTCTATGCCGACCGGCTGACCCCCGCGCTGGTTGCGGACGCGGTCACGCGCTGGCCGGACGCGCCGGGGCTGGGCTGGCCGAGCTGGGCCTTTTCCAACCATGACGCGCCGCGCTGCGTCTCGCGCTGGGTCGCGCCCGAGGGGCGGGACGGTTTTGCCCGCATGGCGCTGCTGCTGCTGATGTCCCTGCGCGGCAACCCGATCCTGTATCAGGGCGAGGAACTGGGCCTGACCCAGGTCGAAATCGGCTTTGCCGATCTGCGCGACCCTGAAGCGATCGCAAACTGGCCGCTGACGCTGTCGCGCGACGGGGCGCGCACGCCGATGCCCTGGGCGGCGGAGCAACCGGGGCTTGGCTTTTCGACCGCGCGGCCCTGGCTGCCGCTGGGGCCGGATCATGCGCCGCTTGCCGTTGACCGGCAGGATGCCGATCCGGGCTCACTCCTCAACCTTGCGCGGCGGCTGATCCGGTTCCGTGCCGCCCAGCCGGCGCTGCGCTGGGGCGATCTGGAGGTGCTGCGCGCCGATGAGCGGGTGCTCGTCATCGCCCGCCGGCATGGCAATGCCCGGCTGACCTGCCTGTTCAACCTGAGCGGCGATCCGGTGCTGGTCGAGACGCCGCCCGGACCGGTGCTGATCGGCGTCGGCGATGCCGCCCCCGGTCGACTTGGCGCTTATGCGGCGATGGTGATCGGCGGATGAGCGCGCGTCCGATGCTGCGCCGGCTGCTGGCGGCGATGCTGCTGGCCGCCGCGCCGACCGCGCTAGCGGCCGCGCCGCTCAGCGTCACCTCGCCCGACGGGCGCATCGAGGTGGTGGTCGACACCGACAATGAAGGGCGGGCGAGCTATGCCGTCCGCCGCGGCGGGGCGGCGATCATCGCGCCCTCGCGCCTGGGCTTCCTGTTTTCCGATCAGCGCAAGTTCGAGCGCGGACTGGTGCTGGCCGAGGCCGGGCGCACGACCCGCGACGAAAGCTGGCAGCAGCCCTGGGGCGAATGGCGGGTGATCCGCAGCCATCATAACGAGTTGCGCGTGCGGATGCGCGAGGCGGCGGCACCCGGCCGCACGATCGATCTGGTGATCCGCGTGCAGGATGACGGGCTGGGCCTGCGCTATGAAATGCCCGAGCAGCCGGGCGCCGGCGAAACCCGCATCGCCGAGGAACTGACCGAGTTCAACTTCGCCCAGCCCGGTACCGCCTGGTGGAAGCCGGCCTTTTTGTGGAACCGCGAGGAATATCTTTACGAACGCACGCCGCTGGATGCGGTCGGCACGGCGGCGACGCCGCTGACGGTGCGGCTGGCCGATGGCACCCATGTCGCGCTGCACGAGGCGGCGCTGGTCGATTATGCCGGCATGGCGGTGATGCGCACCGGTGGCACCGGGTTCAGGGCGGTGCTGACGCCGGCGGCGGAAGGGGCGAAGGTGGTGCGCACCGGCCCCTGGGCGACGCCGTGGCGGACGCTGATCATCGCCGATGATGCGCCCGGCCTGTATATGAGCCATTTGATGCTCAACCTGAACGCGCCCGCGCGCATCGCCGACATCGGCTGGATCCGGCCGGGCAAGTTCGTCGGCGTGTGGTGGAACATGATCAAGGGCGAATGGAGCTGGGCGCGCGGGCCGCGCCACGGGGCCGCCACCGCCAATGTCCGCCGCTATATCGATTTCGCCGCCGACAACGGGTTTGACGGCGTGCTGGTCGAAGGCTGGAACATCGGCTGGGACGGCGACTGGTTCGGCAACGGCAATGCGATGGATTTCACCCGCGCGACCGAGGATTTCGATCTGGCGGCGATGGCCGCCCATGCGCGGCGGCGCGGCGTGCGCCTGATCGGCCATCACGAGACCGGCGGCGCGGTCAGCCATTATGAAGACCAGCTCGACCGCGCCTTCGCCTTTGCCGCGCGGCACGGCGAGGCGGTGGTCAAGACCGGCTATGTCACCGATGCCGGGCAGATCGAACGCCGGATGCCGGACGGTCGCGTGCTGCGCGAATGGCATGAGGGCCAGTGGATGGTCGGCCACCATCTGCGCGTGCTCGAGACGGCGGCGCGCCACCGGGTGGCGATCGACGCGCACGAACCGGTCAAGGGCACGGGCCTGCACCGCACCTATCCCAACTGGCTGGCGCGCGAGGGATCGCGCGGGATGGAGTATAACGCCTGGGGCGGCAAGAACCCGCCGGGGCATGAGGCCGCGCTGGTGTTCACCCGGATGCTCGAAGGGCCGATGGACTTCACGCCGGGCATTGTCAGCCTGACCGGGCAGGATGGCAGCGCCATCATGTCGACGCTCGCCAAGCAGCTGGCGCTCTACATCGTCCTTTATTCGCCGTTGCAGATGGTGGCCGACACGCCCGAGGCCTATGCGCGCGCGCCCGCCGCGCTCGCCTTCATCCGCGCGGTGCCGACCGACTGGGAGGAAACGCGCGTCCTGTCGGGCGCGGTCGGCGAGCATGTGACGATCGCCCGCCGGGCGCGGGCGGGGATGACTGGGTGCTGGGCGCGGTGACCGACGCCACCGCGCGGACGGTGCCCGTCGCGCTCGACTTTCTCGAGCATGGGCGCGGTTACGAGGCGGTGATCCACCGCGACGCGCCCGACGCCAGCGCGACTGCGGCGGACAGCCGCCACCGGATGATCGTCGAAACCCGCACCGTCAGGCGCGGTGACACGCTGGCGATCCCGATGGCACCGGGCGGCGGCTATGCGGTGCTGATCCGGGCCGCCCGGCGATGACCGCTGCCGGGCCGATGGCAGGGCCGGGGGGCAGCGCCGTCCCGCCGGGCCTGCGTATCGTCGTGCTGGGGGCGGCACCGCGGGCTGGATGGCCGCCTGTCTGATCGCCCGCCGCTGGCGCGGGGCGGTGGTGACCGTGGTCGAGGATCCGGACATCGGCATCATCGGGGTCGGGGAGGGATCGACCCCCCAGCTCAAGGCTCTGTTCGACACGCTGGGCATTGCCGAGGCCGACTGGATGCCGCGCTGCCAGGCGACGTTCAAGCATGGCATCCGGTTTGACGGCTGGTCCGACCGGCCGGGCCATGCCAGCTATTTCCACCCCTTTGCCGGGCCGCTCGACATGCACAGCGCGCCCTTGTTCTTCGACCTGTGCCACGCCCGTCAACAGGGGGTTGACGTTCCGGCCCATCCCGATCGCTTCTTCCTGTCGGCCCTGTTGGCCGCCGGACGCAAGGCACCGCATCCGGACGAAAGCTTCCCGTTCGATCCGGGCTATGGCTATCATTTCGATTCCGCGCTGATCGGCCGGGTGCTCGCCGAACATGCGGGCCGGCGGCTGGGCGTCCGGCATGTCGCCCGCAATGTCCGTGGCGCCGAGATCGAGGATGGGCGCATCGCCCGGCTGGTGCTGGCCGATGATGAACCGCTGGCCGGCGATCTGTTCATCGATGCCAGCGGCTTTCGCGCGCTTTTGGCCGGCGATGCGCTTGGGGTCCCGTTCCTGTCCTTTGCCGACACGCTGTTCAACGACCGCGCGGTCGTGCTGCCGGGCCCGGTCGCGCCCGACGGCCCGGACGCGCAGACCCGCGCGACCGCCCTGTCCGCCGGCTGGGCCTGGGCGATCCCGCTCCAGCACCGCACCGGCCATGGCTATGTCTATGCGTCGCGCTATCTCGACGGGGCAGCGGCTGAGGCGGAACTGCGCGCGCATCTGCGGCTGGACGGCGGCGATGCGCCGCCCGCGCGGCACCTGACGATGCGGGTTGGCCGGCTGGCTGAAAGCTGGGCGGCAAACTGTCTCGCGATCGGGCTGGCCCAGGGCTTTGTCGAACCGCTGGAGGCGACGGCGCTGCACATCGTCCAGGCGACGGTCGAAGGCTTCATCCAGGCGTTCGAGGCCGGGGGCTTCACGCCGCGCCACCGCGACGCGTTCAACCGCCGCATCGCCGCGCGCATCGACGGCATCCGCGATTACATCGTCTGCCATTACCGGATGAACGGCCGGCGGGACACGCCCTATTGGCGCGACGCGGCGGCGCTGACCGGCCTGTCGGACAGTCTTGAAACGGTGCTTGCCGCCTGGACGGCGGGGGAGGATCTGGGGGCGGTGATCGACGGGCTGGGCATTGGCGGCATCTATGCGCCCATGTCATGGTATTGCCTGCTGGCCGGCTATGGTGCCTTTGCCGGACCGGCGCGGGCGGCACCGCCGCCGGGGCTGGCCGCGCGGCTCGACCGCGTCGATGATTTCCTGCGCCGCGCGGCGCGCAACTTTGGCGGCCAGAAGGCATGGCTGGCGCAGACGGCCGCGGCGGCCGGGAAGGACGGGGTATGGCGGGCGCAGCGATGACGGCACAGGCGGCATCGGGCAGCCCCCCGCACGCGGACGGCGTGGACGCGCCGGACCTGCGGCTGTTCGTGTTCGCGCTGTTCTTCATCTTTGGCGGGATCACCAGCCTGAACGACGTTCTGATCCCCAAGCTCAAGGAACTGTTCACGCTCAGCTATGCCGAGGCGATGCTCGTCCAGTCGGCGTTTTTCGCCGCCTATTTCGTCGTGTCGCTGCCGGCTGCCGCGCTGGTCCGCCGCATCGGCTATCTGCGCGCGGCAGCGCTCGGGCTGGTGACGATGATGGCTGGCTGCCTGTTGTTCATCCCGGCTTCGCTGTCGGGGCGCTTCGCGCTGTTCCTTGCTGCGCTGTTCGTGCTCGCCAGCGGGATCACCACCGTGCAGGTGGTCGCCAACCCGCTGATCTCGCTGCTCGGCCCTGCGCGCTCGACCCCCAGCCGGCTGACCTTCGCGCAGGCGTTCAACGCGCTGGGCACGACCGTCTTTCCGCTGCTGGGCGCGTCGCTGATCCTCGGATCGCTTGCGACCGTCGATCCCGCCGGACTGGCCGGGGATGCGCTCACCGCCTATCGCGCTGCCGAGACGCAGATCATCGTGCGCACCTATCTGGCGCTGGCGGCCGGCATCCTGGTCGTCGCGCTGCTCGTCTGGCGGCGGCGGGACCGGCTGGCGGGGGATGGCGCTGACGGCCCGGCCATGTCGGGGACGGGCGCGCCGGCACAGACGGGCAGGATGCCGGCGGGGATCGATCTGCTCGCCCGGCCGCGCTTCGGCTTCGGTGCCATGTCGATCTTTCTTTATGTGGGGCAGAGGTCGCGATCGGATCGTTGATCGTCAACTATCTGATGCAGGGCGATGTTCTGGGGCTTGGCGAACGCGCAGCGGGCCAGCACGTGCCGCTTTACTGGGCGGTGCGCTGCTTGGCCGGTTCGTCGGCGCGGCGCTGATGCGCCGGATCGCCCCCGGGCGGATGCTGACGGGCGTGGCCGCGGGGGCGATAGCGCTGCTGCTGGTGTCGGCGGTCGCGGGCGGGGCGATTTCGGGCTATGCACTGCTTGCGATCGGCCTGTGCAACGCGGTCATGTTTCCGACCATCTTCAGCCTTGCCTGTGACGGGCTGGGGCCGCGCGCCGCCGATGGGTCGGGCATCATCTGCGTCGCGATCGTCGGCGGCGCGCTGATCCCGCCGCTGACCGGCCATGTCGCCGATCTGGCCGGGCTGCGTGCGGCGCTGGCGGTGCCGGCTCTCTGCTATGCCGTCATCGCCGGGTTCGGCCTGTTCGCCCGCCGGGCCACGCGCCGATGAGCGCGGGTGCCCAGCTGCTTGTCCAGGCGGCCCTGCTGATCGCGGGGCCATGGCTGTTGTGGCGGCTGTTCGGGCTGGCGCGGATCGTGCCGCTTGCGGTGCTGCAGATCGTGACCGGGGTGCTGCTCGGCCCGGCGATCCTCGGGCGGATCGCGCCGGGTGTGCAGGCGGCGATCTTCCCGCCCGGTTCGGCGGCGGCGATCGGCACGGTCGCGCAGATCGGCGTCGTCCTCTACGCCTTTGCAACGGGCATGCATCTCGACAGCCTGGTGCTCCGGCGCAGCCGCGGGCTGGCGCTGATCGCCGCCGGATCGTTCCTCGTCCCGCTCGCCGCCGGCTTTGCCCTTGCAGTGCCGCTGGCGCGGGTCTGGCCCGAAACGCTGCCGCCGGGCACGCCTTTCGGGCTTTATGCAGCCGCACTAGCGCTGCTGCTGTCGGTGACGGCCCTGCCGGTGCTGGCAGCTTTGCTCGACGAGCTTGGGCTGATCGGCACCGGCTTTGGTCAGCGCGCGCTGGGCCTCGCTGCGATCACCGATGCGGGCATGTGGCTGTGTGTCGCCGCGATCCTGCTGGTGGCCGGCGGGGCGGCGACGGTGGGATCGATCCTGTGGCTGCCCGCTTACGGCCTGCTGCTCTGGGCGGCCGGGCGCGGCCTGGCCTGGCTGGCCGGGCGGGGCGACATGGCGGCACCGCTGATCCTGGCGGCGGCGTTTGCCGCGCTGTCGGCCGCGCTGGCCGACATGATCGGGCTGGGTGCGGTCATCGGCGCGTTCGCGGCGGGCATGATCGTTCCCGCCCGGCTGCGCGCTGACATCCGCGCCCGCATCGAATGGCCGGCGCTGTTCCTGCTGATGCCGTTCTTCTTCATGGCAACCGGCCTGCGCATCACGGCGGACCTGCTGTCGCCAGCGCTGGTCGCGCTGGTACTGCTGCTGACCGGCGCGGCGGTGATCGCCAAGGTGGCCGGGGTCGCGCTGGCCGCGCGCATCGCCGGACTGACGCAGCGCGAGGGGCTGGCGCTTGGCGTCGCGCTCCAGACCAAGGGGCTGATGGAGGTGCTGGTCGCGACCATCCTTGTCGAACGCGGCGTGATCGGCGGGGCACTGTTTGCCCCGCTCGTGCTGATGGCGCTGGCCTGCACGCTGCTGACCGGCCCGCTGCTGCGTGTCCTCAGCCCGGCCACAGGCGCGAAGCCGCATCCACTCTGTCCTGAGGCCCCGCCATCGCCTTGCCCCCCGTCGCGCTGACCACAAGAACGTTCTTCGTCCGCGATCAGCGCTGGTCTTTCTGGGCTCCGGCCCCTTAACGACCGACGGGCTTGCATGTCTTGTCCGGCATGGGCCGGAAAGACGAACAAAAAAACGCGCTACATAGCGGTTGTTTGGCGCCGGTCAGCGCAGCTGGCGCTTTTCGAGTTTGCGGGCGAGGGTGCGGCGGTGCATGCCCAGCCGGCGTGCAGCCTCGGAGATGTTGAAGTCGGTCTCGACCAGCACCTGGTGGATATGTTCCCATTCCACGGTCTTGATCGACGAATGGCGGCCATCGACCGGGGCATCGACATCGCCGCCCATGCGCGCGAACGCCGCCTCGATATCATCGGTGTTCGATGGCTTGGCGAGATAATGGTCGGCGCCCAGCTTGATCGCCTCGACCGCGGTGGCGATGCTGGCAAAGCCGGTCAGCACCACGATCCGCGCCTCGGGCAGGGCGTGGCGCAGCGTCTGCACGCAGGCCAGCCCCGATGCGCCGCCGGCGAGTTTCAGATCGACGACCGCATGGCTGGGCCGCGCGCCCGTGGCAAGCAGGGCCGCCAGCTGGTCATGCCCCGTCGCGGTCGCCACCTGATAGCCGCGGCGTTCGAACGAGCGGGCGAGGGTGCGCGCAAAGGCGGGATCGTCCTCGACGATCAGCAGCAGGGCGGCAGCAGCACGGGCGGCGCGCTCATCCGCCCGCCCTGTCCGGCACGCTCAGCGCCGCGATCGGCAGCCGGATCGTCACCCGCGCCCCGCCTTCGGGCAGGTTCGCGCCTTTGGCGGTGCCGCCCAGCTTGCGGACCACATTGACGAGCAGGAACAGCCCCAGCCCGGCCCCGGCCGCGCCTTGGTCGAGCGATAGGGCCGGCCAAAGCCATCGAGCAGATCGGCCGGAAAGCCCGGTCCCCGGTCGGTCACGCTCAGCACCAGCGCCGTGCCGTCCAGCGTCGCGTTGAGGCCGACCCAGTCGGGCGACACCTCGGCGGCATTGTCGATCGCGGTGCCGATCACCTGGCGCAGCGCCGGATCGGACAGGATCGGCAGATCGGCGGCCAGATCGTCCGACAGCTCCAGCCGGCGCAGCCCGCGCACGCCCTGCCATTCATCGACAATACCGGCCAGAAAGGCGCGCAGCGTCGTGCGCTCGGTCGCCTCGCCGCGCGCCTCGCCGGCCGACATCAGGATGCCGCTGACGATGGTCTTGCAGCGCCGGATCGCGGCATCCATGTCGTCGATATCGTCCTCAAGCGCCGGCTGGCCCTGGATTTCGGGCATGGTCCGCCAGTCATTGACCAGCACCGACAGGGTGGCGAGCGGCGTCCCCAGTTCATGCGCCGCGCTCGAGGCAAGCAGCCCCATGCGGATGATGTGATCCTCCTCCGCCGCGCGCTGGCGGATCGCGGCCAGCGCGGCATCGCGTTCCCGAAGGTTGCGCGCGATGCGGGTCACGAACGCGACGAGCAGGATGACGATCAGGATGAAGCTGACGATGCTGCCCTGCAGATACAGGCCGAGCGGCTGGGCATCATAGGGCGGCGGCAGCGCAAGCGGCACCGGATCGACCGCCAGCACGAACAGCGCGAACAGGCTGGCCCCGACCACCGCCCATGATGCGCCCGACGGCAGCAGCACCGCGCCGATCACCACCTGCAGCAGAAACAGCCAGACGAACGGATTGGCGAGGCCGCCGGTGAAATGCAGCTGCCAGGTCAGCGCGCCGACATCGAACAGCAAGGCGGCGAGCAGCGCCGGTTCCGACACCGACTGGCGGCGGCGCAGCGCCGGCAGGCTGACCAGATTGATCGCGACCAGCAGCAGGATCGTCCCGATCAGCGGCGCGAGCGGGAGGGGAATGCCCATCGGGCCGTGCACGACCAGGATCGTCGCCAGCTGCCCGCCGACCGCGAGCCAGCGCAG
This sequence comes from Sphingomonas changnyeongensis, assembly GCF_009913435.1. NCBI lineage: Bacteria > Pseudomonadati > Pseudomonadota > Alphaproteobacteria > Sphingomonadales > Sphingomonadaceae > Sphingomonas > Sphingomonas changnyeongensis. Next base: position 1,622,056 of record NZ_CP047895.1, read on the forward strand.
CTGGACCAGCAGCGCCATGTTGCGCAGCCCCGCATCGGGTGCAGGGTCCGGGGGTGCGGGGTCCGGGGTGGCCAGGTTCACCTGCGCCGCCATAGCAGAACCGCGCCCAGCCCGCATCCCGCCGCCAGCGCCAGCCAGGTCAGCGCGTAGACAAGGTGATTGTCGGCAAAGCGCACGACCGTCATCCCGCCGACCGGCAGGCCGCCGGGATTGGGCGCGGCATCGGCATCGATGAAATAGGGCGCGACCGGCCCCAGCCGTCGCCGGGTGGCGATGGCGGCGACATCGCGCGAATGCCAGCGGTCGCGCGCCGGATCATTGGCGCGCAGGAAGCCGCCGCCCGGCTCGCTCAGCCGCAACAGGCCGGTGACGGTGATCGGCCCCGCGCGATTGCCCGCGCGCCGCCGCGCCGGATCGCGCGCGCCGGCGGGCACGAAGCCGCGATTGACGATGACGGTGAAGCCCGGCGCCTCAAGCGGGGTCAGCACCCAATAGCCGCCGCCGCGTTCGGTGACCGCCTGCACCAGCGTTTCACGGTCATGGCGGAACCGGCCCGACAGGGTGACGCGGCGATAGGCGTCCTTGCCGGCGCTGATCGCGGGCCAGCTGGCGGGGCCGGGGGCCGCGACCGGATCGGCGCGCAGCCGCGCCTCGACCTGCGCGATCAATGCGTGTTTCCACACCATGCGCTTGAACTGCCAGACGCCAAGGCCAAGCCCCGCGAGCATCAGCAGCAGCAGCCCGCCGGTCAGCACGATGCGCGCCGCTGGCGGGCGCGTGCTCACGGCATGGCGGCCGTGTCGTGCGCCATCGGCATCATGTTGCTGTTCAGATGGCTCATCACCCACAGCGATCCCGCCAGCATGATCCCGACGACGATGATGGTGAAGACAAGCGAGGTCATCGTCCAGCCGCCTTCGGCCCTGGGGCTCATGTGCAGGAAGAACACCATGTGGACGATGATCTGCGCGACCGCCAGCGCCATCACCAGCACGGCCGTGAGCGCGGCCGACACCGCGCCCGTCATCACCAGCGCAAACGGGATCGCGGTCAGCACCACCGAGAGGACAAAGCCGATCGTGTAATCGCGCATCGAGGCGTGCGGGATCTCCGCCCCGCCCGGCCCGTCATGCCCGTCATGCGTGTCGCCGTGCAGCTGCGCGCTCATCGCACCATCCCCAGCAGATAGACAAAGGTGAAGACGCCGATCCAGATGACGTCGAGGAAATGCCAGAACAGGCTGAGACAGGCGACGCGCCGCTGATTGGCGGCGACCAGCCCGTGCCGGCCGAGCTGGACGATCAGCGTCACCAGCCAGACCAGCCCGAACGTGACGTGCAGCCCGTGCGTGCCGACCAGTGTGAAAAAGGCCGACAGAAAGGCGCTGCGCTGCGGCGTCGCGCCCAGATGGATCAGATGCGCGAACTCATACAGCTCGATCGCCAGAAACGCCGCTCCGAACAGGCCGGTGACCGCCAGCCACAGCCGGGTCTGGCCCAGCCGGCGCTGCTGCATCGCGATCATCGCCATGCCGTAGGTCAGCGATGACAGCAGCAGCATCGCGGTGTTGAGCGCGACCAGCTTCAGGTCGAACAGATCCTTCGGCCCCGGCCCGGCGGCCAGATTGCCGCCCAGCACCGCGTAACAGGCAAACAGGATCGCGAAGATGAGACAGTCGCTCATCAGATAGATCCAGAAGCCCAGCATCGTGCTGTGGCCCTCGGCATGGGGATGCTCGTCCAGCTCGTAATGGACGCGCGGCTGGCCGGGGCGGTCATGGGTGTCGCGTGCATCGGCTCAGGCTCCTGCCGTGACGGGCTGGCGGGTCCGCCACGCCTCGGTCGCCGCGACCTCGGCCGCCGGGATGTGATAATCGCGCCGGTAGTTGAACGTGTGCGCGATGGCGGTGCCGATCAGCGCCACCAGGCTGAAGCCCGCCAGCCACCAGATGTGCCAGACCAGCGCAAAGCCGCATACGGTGCTGATCCCCGCCAGGATGACCCCGGCCCCGGTATTGGCGGGCATGTGGATGTCCTTGAAGCCCGTCACCGGATGCTGCGCGCCCGCCGCCTTCATGTCGTACCAGGCATCGAGCGCATGGATGCGCGGGGTGAAGGCGAAGTTATAGGCGGGCGGCGGCGATGTCGTCGCCCATTCAAGCGTGCGCCCGTCCCAGCTGTCGCCGCTCGCCTCGCGCAGTTCGTCGCGCTTCCAGATGCTGACCGCGAACTGGACGAGCATCGCGGCGATGCCGACCGCGATCAGCGCCGCGCCGATGGCGGCGATCGCGAACCAGATCTGCAGATCGGGATCGTCGAACACCCGCATCCGCCGCGTCACGCCCATCAGCCCGAGCACATAGAGCGGCGCAAAGGCGAGCCAGAAGCCGGTGACCCAGCACCAGAAGCTGACCGTGCCCCAGCGCTTTTCCAGCCGGAAGCCGAACGCCTTGGGCCACCAGTAATTGATTGCCGCAAAGATGCCGAACAGCACGCCGCCGATGATGACGTTGTGGAAATGGGCGATCAGGAACAGCGAGTTGTGCAGCACGAAATCCGCCGGCGGCACCGCCAGCAGCACGCCGGTCATCCCGCCCACGGTGAAGGTCAGCATGAATGCGACCGTCCACATCATCGGCAGTTCGAAGCGGATGCGGCCGCGATACATTGTGAACAGCCAGTTGAACAGCTTGGCCCCGGTCGGGATCGAGATCACCATCGTCGTGATGCCGAAAAAGCTGTTGACGCTCGCGCCCGATCCCATGGTGAAGAAATGGTGCAGCCAGACGATATAGCTCAGGATCGTGATGACGATCGTGGCATAGACCATCGAGGTATAGCCGAACAGCTTCTTGCCCGAAAAGGTCGAGGTGACTTCGCTGAACACGCCGAACAGCGGCAGGATCAGGATGTAAACCTCCGGATGGCCCCAGATCCAGATCAGGTTCACATACATCATCGACGACCCGCCAAAGTCGTTGGTGAAGAAGTTGGTGCCCGCATAGCGATCAAGGCCGAGCAGCGTCAGCACCGCCGTCAGCACCGGGAAGCTGGCGACGATCAGGATGTTGGCGCACAGCGACGTCCAGGTGAACACCGGCATTTTCATCAGGCCCATGCCCGGCGCGCGCAGCTTGAGGATGGTGACGATCAGGTTGATGCCCGACAGCGTCGTGCCGACCCCGGCGATCTGCAATGCCCAGATGTAATAATCGACGCCGACGCTGGGGCTGTAGGCAATGCCCGACAGCGGCGGATAGGCCAGCCAGCCGGTCGCCGCGAACTCGCCGATGAACAGCGACGCCATGACCAGCACCGCGCCCGCCGTCGTCATCCAGAAGCTGAAATTGTTGAGGAACGGGAACGACACGTCGCGCGCGCCGATCTGCAGCGGCACGACATAGTTCATCAGCCCGGTGATGAACGGCATCGCCACGAAAAAGATCATGATCACACCGTGGGCGGTGAAGATCTGATCGTAATGATGGGCGTTCAGATAGCCTTCGGAACCGCCAAACGCCATCACCTGCTGCAGCCGCATCATCACCGCATCGGCAAAGCCGCGCAGGAACATCACCAGGCCGAGGATCATGTACATGATCCCGATCTTCTTGTGATCGACGGTGGTGAACCATTCCGACCACAGATAGCCCCAGAGCCGGTAGCGGGTGATCCCGGCGACCAGGCCAAGCCCACCCAGAATGACGACCACCATGGTCGCAAGCACGATGGGATCATGCGGCAGCGCGGCCAGCGACAGCTTGCCGAGCAGCGGCGAGGTTGCGGGGGCGGGGAGGGCGCTCATCACGGCAGATCCTGTCACAGGGGCGGTCCGCAGCCGCAGGGGCGCGGCCGGGCGGGGGCGCAAGGCGGGAAAGGGCAATCGGCGTCATCGGCGCGGCACCGGGCCGGCTGAGCCCCGCGCCGATCAGCGGTGCCGGGCTGACCGGCGCGGCGTCGGTGCGCGCCAGGCTTGCGCCCAACATCGCGGGATTGGCGCAGGCTTCGGCGACATAGCGGTCGCTGGCGCTGTCACCGGTGCCGCGCGCGGCGAATTTGTCATAAGCGAGCGCGCGGACATTGTAGAGCCCGGCCAGCCCCATGCCGCCGCGCGCATCGATCGCCATCATGTCGTGCATGCACATCTTGCCCGGCTCGGCGCACAGATTGACGATGCGGTCGAACAGCTCGGCCTCGACCGCCGCGTAACGCCGCACCGGTTCCTTTTCGCTCGGCCGCTCAAGCTTCAGATAGGCGGCGCGGTCGAGCGACGACCCGCCGGCGCGGGTGCGCGCGACCCAGCGGTCAAAGCCGGCAGCGTCAAGGCTGTTGACCGCAAAGCGCATGTTGGAAAATCCCGCGCCCGAATAATTGGCCGAGAAACCCGTGAACCGCCCGGTCTGGTTGAACACGCCGTGCAGCCTGGTTTCCATCCCCGGCATCGCATAGATCTGGCCGGCCAGTGCCGGGATGTAGAAGCTGTTCATCACCGAGGAGGAGGAGATGCGGAACCGGATCGGCCGGTCTGTCGGCACAGTCAGTTCGTTGACCGTCGCAATCCCCTGTTCGGGATAGATGAACAGCCATTTCCAGTTGAGCGCCACGACCTGCACTTCAAGCGGGCGGGCCGCCGCCGCCGGACGCCCCGGCGCGGTGCGGGCGAGCGGGCGATAAGGGTCGAGCAGATGCGTGCCGACCCAGGTGAGCGCGCCCAGGCAGATGATGATCAGCAGCGGGGCCGCCCAGATCAGCAGTTCAAGCTGGGTCGAATGATCCCAGTCGGGCCGGTAGGTCGCTGCGCTGTTTGACGCGCGGTAGCGCCACGCGAACCAGATCGTCGCCGCCATTACCGGCACGATGATCAGCAGCATCAGCGCGGTCGAGATCATCACCAGATTGCCCTGCTGGCGCGCGACGTCGCCGGCCGGATCGAGGACGATCATGTTGCAGCCGCCAAGCAGCGGCAGCAGCACGGGCATGAGGGCGAGGCGCCGGCGACGCCGGGAAAGCATGCTCATGCCGGCCGAGCTACGCCTGTCGCGCCGCGTCGAACATAGGACATTTTGTCCAATGCATTGACCGGCATCAAACGGGCATAAGGATGGTGCGAGACAGCAGGACCGGGCATCATCATGGCAGCGAGCAGCATTCCAACGACCGGGGCCGAACAGGACGCCCGCCTGATCCATGCCGATGGCCATGCGGTCGCCCCCGGCGAGATCGCCATCGGCGTCGTCATCGGGCGGACGTCGGAGTTTTTCGACTTTTTCGTCTATGCGATCGCCTCGGTGCTGGTGTTCCCCAAGCTGGTGTTTCCCTATCTGGATCCGCTCCAGGGCACTCTGGCTTCGTTTGCGATCTTCGCGCTCGCCTTTCTGGCCCGGCCGGTCGGCACCGCGATCTTCACCGCGATCGACCGCGCCTATGGGCGCGGGGCGAAGCTGACGGTTGCGCTGTTCCTGCTCGGCGGATCGACCGCGGCCATCGCCTTTCTGCCCGGCCATGCCGCCATCGGCGTCGGATCGGCGCTGCTGCTCGCGCTGTTCCGCATGGGGCAGGGGGTGGCGCTTGGCGGGTCGTGGGACGGGCTGGCCTCGCTGCTGGCGCTCAATGCGCCGCGCGACCGGCGCGGCTGGTATGCGATGATCCCGCAGCTGGGCGCGCCGCTCGGCCTGATCGTCGCCAGCCTGTTGTTCGCATTTCTGATCTGGGCGCTGCCGGCGGAGGATTTCCTCAGCTGGGCTGGCGCTATCCGTTCTTCGTCGCCTTTGCGATCAACGTCGTCGCGCTGTTTGCGCGGCTGCGCATCGTGGTGACGCCCGATTACGCGCGGCTGTTCGAACGCCGGACGCTGCACCCCGCGCCGGTCGTCGAGACGGTGCGGCATGAATGGCGCGTCATCGTGCTGGGTGCCTTCGCGCCGCTCGCCAGTTTTGCGATGTTCCATATGGTCACCGTCTATCCGCTCAGCTGGGTGTTCCTGTTCACCAGCGAATCGCCGGTGCGCTTCCTGCTGATCGAGGCGGCCGCCGCTGCGCTTGGCGTCGGCGCGATCATGCTGTCCGGGCGGCTGGCGGATCGTTATGGCCGCCGCAATGTGCTGGCCGGCACGGCGGTGGCGATTGCGGCGTTCAGCGGCTTTGCGCCCCAGCTGCTCGGTGCCGGAGAGGCGGGCGAGGCCGCGTTCATGCTGATCGGCTTTGCCCTGCTCGGTCTCGCCTTCGGCCAGTCCTCCGGCGCGCTGTCGGCGCGGTTCACGCTGGCGCGGCGCTATACCGGATCCGCACTCACCTCCGATCTCGCATGGCTGTTCGGTGCGGGCTTCGCGCCGCTCGCTGCGCTGTGGATCTCGGCCAATTACGGGCTGATGGCATCCGGGGCCTATCTGCTGTCGGGGGCGGTGGCGACGCTCGTCGCACTGTGGCTCAACCGCGAACTTGGCCAGCAGCCGGAGATGTGAGGCGCGATGTTCGTCGATTTCCGGGGCGATCCGCCGCCCGCCTCCTGGCCGCCGCCGCGCGGCCCGCTGCCCGGCCCGCGCATCACCCGTCCACGCGAACGGCGGCTGATGGCGCTGGTGGCGCTGAACCTCATCCTGCTGCTGGTCGCCCCGATTGGCGGGGCGACCCTGATCGTGCTGCTGTTCGGCTGACCGCCCGGCGGATCAGCTGGCCGGGGCGGCCCCATGTTCATCGGCATGATCGCCATGCATGTGGTGCAGATGCCCGTCATGCACATAATCGGTGTGGCCGTCATGCTGGACGGCGGCATGGCCGCAGGCTGCGGCATGAACATGGTCATGCTTGCCCGAAACCACGGCATGGGCCGCTTCATAGGCATAGGCCGGCCCGGCCATGCCGATCGCGACGGTCAGCATAAAGGCCAGCTGTCTGACAGGATTTGCGTGGGACATTGAATAAGGGCCTCCCGCCCCGGCGCGGCGATATCGGCATCGGGCCCCTGCCCGGTGTCTCGAACCGCCGGTGCCCAAAGATAACATATGCGAAACGAAATGCTGGCATGACAAAAACAAATGTATCACGCGGGCTGACCGCGGCATTCCGCATGGTCAGGCCTGCACCGGTCAGGTGATCAGGCCGCGCTTATCCCGCCGCTTGCCCCGGCAACGCCTGCGCCAGCCGCGCGCATTCTGCCGGGCCGGCGGGCAGGCCGATCCGCAGATGCCGGTCGCTCCAGCCGAACCGGCGGACATAGATGCCCGCCTCGGCCAGCGTCCGCCAGCATCTCGCCGCGTCGGCCAGGGCGACATAGCGGAACAGCGATGTCCCGCCGCACAGCGTGATCCCGGCCCGCTCCAGCACCGCATCCAGGCCGGCAGCGGCCTCTGCCAACCGTGCCCGCGTCGCCGCCGCCCAGCCATGATCGGCATAGGCTCTGGCCCCAGCCACAGCGCCGGGCCGCTGACCGGCCAGCAGCCGAGCAGATCGCCGCAGCGCGCGATCAGGCCCGGCGGGGCGAGCAGCGCGCCGAGCCGCACGCCTGCCAGCCCATAGAATTTCCCGAACGAACGCAGCACCACCAGCCCGTCGCGGCCCGCCAGCCCCGCCAGCGACTGGTCCGGCGCGGCATCGGCATAGGCTTCATCGACGATCAGCACCCCGCCGCGCTGCGCCAGATCTTCGGCCAATGCCGCCAGCTCTGCCGCCGCAAAGCCCCGTCCGTCCGGATTATTGGGGTTGGACAGCATGACCGCGTCACAGCCTGTTGCGGCCGCGACCGGATCGGCGGTCTCGACGACATTGCGGCCGGCGACGCGCCAGGCGGCGGCATGATCGCCATAGCCGGGGTGAGCACGGCGATGCGCCGGATGCCGGGCAGCAGATACGGCAGCAGGCGGATGACCAGCTCCGTCCCCGGCGTCACCAGCAGCGCCTCGGCTGACGCCCCGAAAGCATCGGCCATCGCCGCGTGGCAGGCCATGCGTTCCCCCTCGGTCGGCAGATGCGCGAACAGGTCGGCCGGCATCGCGTCCGCCGGATAGGGCCAGGGATTGATCCCGGTCGACAGGTCGATCCAAGGCACCGGCGCGTCCGGAAAGGCCGCGCGCATCCGGTCGAGCGCGCCGCCATGGCGCAGCAGCGCGTCGGTCATCGCCACCCCAGCGCCAGCATCAGGGCGAGCAGCGCCAGCGCCATGATCGCCAGCGCGCGGACATAGAGGCCGAGCGCGCGGCGGATCGCCCCGGCATCGGGGTCGGGCGCGGTACCGTTCAGCCAAGGCTCGGGCGCGATACGGCCCTGATAGGCGCGCGGACCCGACAGGCGGACGCCGATTGCGCCTGCCATTGCGGCTTCGGGCCAGCCGGCATTGGGCGAGCGGTGCCGTCGCGCGTCGCGCAGCATCGCGCCCAGCGCCGCCGGGCTGAGCGCGGCGAGGGCGAGCAGCAGCCCGGTCAGCCGGGCGGGCACCAGGTTGGCGACATCGTCGAGGCGCGCGGCGAACCCGCCAAAGGCCAGATGCCGCGCGGTGCGGTGGCCGATCATCGAATCGAGCGTGTTGATGGCCTTGTAGGCGGCAAGGCCGGGCAGGCCGAACAGCACGCCCCAGAACAAGGGGGCGACCACCCCGTCCGACATGTTTTCAGCCAGGCTCTCGATCGCCGCGCGCGCCACGCCCGCATCGTCAAGCAGCGCCGGGTCGCGCCCGACGATGCGCGCAACCGCCGCCCGTGCGCCCGCCAGATCGCCGGCGGCCAGCGGTGCCGCGACGGCCGCGACATGATCGTAAAGGCTGCGCGCGGCGATCAGGCTCGATCCGCACAGCGCAAGGATCACCAGCCCCGGCCAGCCGCCCGGAACCGCCGCTGCGATCAGCCCGGCAATGGCTGCCGCCACGGCGATGACGGCGATGCTCGCCGCTGCCCCGGTCAGATAGCGGCTGCGGTGGCTGAGATAGGGCCGGTTCGCCTGCGCGTCGGCGCGCGCGATCAGCGCGCCGATCCAGATGACCGGATGGCCGATGCGGCGGGTGAGCCGGTCGGGCCAGCCAAAGACCGCCTCGATCATGAGCGCCGCCAGCATCACCCCGGCGGACGATGCGGTCAGCATGCCGGTCATGCCCCCAGAAGCGGCGTGCGCGCGGCCGCGAACAGGGCGTCCAGATCGACCGCCGCCTCCAGCGCATCGGCCACCCCGTCCAGCGCGGCTTCGACCTCGGCCTCATAAGCGAGATCGCCCGCCACGCCGGGGCGCACGCGGTTCAGCCAGGCGCGGCGGAACGCGTCGCTGCCGAACAGCCCGTGCAGATAGCTGCCCGCGATCCGGCCATCGGCGCTGACCGCGCCGTCCGGGCCGTGATCGAGGTTGAGCAGCGGGCGGGCCAGCCCCGGCCCATGGGTGTTGCCGGCATGGATCTCATAGCCCTGAACCGGCGCACCGGTCAGCGCGCACCGCCCCGCCGCCGGGCGCACCTGCTTGCCCGGCGTCATCACCGTTTCGATATCGAGCAGGCCCAGCCCGTCGGCGGCACCGGCCGGCCCGTCAATGCCGTCCGGGTCGCGGATGCGTCGGCCGAGCATCTGGAACCCGCCGCACAGGCCTAGCACCCGGCCGCCGCCACGGACATGGGCGAGCAGATCGGTGTCCCACCCCTGTGCGCGCAGAAAGGCCAGATCGGCGAGCGTCGATTTGGTGCCGAGCAGCAGCACGACATCGGCATTGCGCGGCAGCGGCCGGCCCGGCGGCACGAAGCGGAAATCCACCCCCGGTTCGAGCCTGAGCGGATCGGCATCGTCGAAGTTCGCGATGCGCGACAGCATCGGCGCGACGATGGTGAGCGGCGCGTCCTGCCCCGCAATCCCGCGTTCGAGCACCACCGCATCTTCCGCCGGCAGCCGCGACGCGGCGGCGATCCACGGAATGACGCCCAGCGACGGCCAGCCGGTGCGGCGGACGATTTCTGCCAGCCCGTCGTCGAACAGCGCCGGATCGCCGCGGAATTTGTTGACCAGAAACCCCCGGATCATCGCCGCATCCTCAGGGTCGAGCACCGCCTGGGTGCCGACCAGCGCCGCGATGACGCCGCCCCGGTCGATATCGCCGGCCAGGATCACCGGCACGTCGAACCGGCGGGCAAAGCCCATATTGGCGATGTCGCCGGCGCGCAGGTTGATCTCCGCCGGGCTGCCCGCGCCCTCGACGATCACCAGATCGAACGCCGCCGCCAGCCGGGTGAAGCTTTCCGCCACCGCCGGCATCAGCGCGCCGCGCCCGGCCATGTAACGGGCGGCGTCCTGCGCGTCCTGCACCCGGCCATGGACGACGATCTGCGCGCGCCGGTCGCTTGCGGGTTTGAGCAGCACCGGGTTGAAATCGGTGTGCGGGGCCAGGCCCGCCGCCCGCGCCTGCAGCGCCTGGGCGCGGCCGATTTCGCCGCCATCCGCGCAGGCGGCGGCATTGTTAGACATGTTCTGCGGCTTGAACGGCGCGACGCGGATGCCGCGCCGCCGGGCGATGCGGCACAGACCGGCGACCAGCAGCGACTTGCCGACGTCGGAGCCGGTGCCCTGGATCATCAGCGCGCGCGCCGTCACAGCGGCCCGTCGATGCTGATATCGGGGCGGGGCCGGGGCCGATCCGCGCGCTGACGCCATAGACCGCCGCCACCCGTTCGCGGGTCAGCGTCTGCGCGACCGGGCCGTCGGCGACGATCCGGCCGTCCTGCATCCACACCAGCCGGTCAGCATAGCGGGCGGCGAGCGCCAGATCGTGCAGCACGACGAGCACGCCGCCGCCGCGATCGGCGGCAGCGCGCAGCACCGCCATCACCTGATGCTGGTGCAGCGGATCGAGCGCGGCTGCCGGTTCGTCGGCGATGATCAGCGGTGCTTCCGCCGCGAGCGCGCGGGCGATGTGGACACGCGCAAGCTCGCCCCCCGACAATGTGTCGACCCGCCGGTCGGCTAGCCCGACCAGATCGCAGGCGGCAAGCGCGCGCGCGACCGCGTCTCCGTCCGCCGCGCGCAGCCGGCCGAGCGGGCCGCCAAAGGCGAAGCGGCCAAGCGCGACGACGTCGCGCACCCGCGCCGGCCAGGCGAGCGCCCGGCCCTGCGGCAGATAGGCGACATGGCGCGCCCGCGCCGCCGCCGGCAGCTGCCGGGCATCGGTGCCGCCGATCATCGCCGATCCCGATGACGGGGCGATGAGGCCGAGGGCGAGGCGCAGCAGCGTCGTCTTGCCCGCGCCATTGGGGCCGAGCAGCACGACCAGTTCGCCCGGCCCCAGCCGGAGATGCGCGCCATCGACCAGCAGGCGGCCACCCACCGCGTGGACAAGCGCGTCGGCATGAAGCGCGGTCATTGCACGCTCCGGCGGCGGGCGGCGATCCAGACAAAGACCGGCGCGCCGATCAGCGCGGCGACCACGCCCAGCTTCAGCTCGGCATCGGTGGGCAGCAGGCGGACCACGATGTCGGCGGCCACCAGCAGGCAGCCGCCAAGCAGGGCGGCGGGCAGCAGCGACCGTGCCGGATCATGGCCGGTGAGCGGGCGGACGAGATGCGGGGCGACGATGCCGATAAAGCCGACCGATCCGGCAATGGCGACGGCGGCCCCGGTCGCCAGCCCCGTGCCGGCGACGACCAGCACCCGCTGCCGCGCGACATCAAGGCCGATCCCGGCGGCGGCTTCCTCGCCCAGCGTCAATGCCGACAGGCCCCGCCGGGTCAGCAGCAGCAGCGTCAGCCCCGCGATCAGGAACGGGCCGCTGAGCGCCAGATCGGCAAAGCTGCGATTGGCGACCGATCCCATCATCCATGTTACCATGTCGGCAAGCGAGAACGGGTTGGGCGCAAGGTTGAGGAGCAGCGCCATCGCCGCGGCGGCAAAGCTCGACAGGCCGACGCCGACCAGGATCAGCGTCACCACCGATCCGGTGCGCGCGGCGACGATGGCGAGCAGCGCGGTCGCCGCCATCGCCCCGCCGATCGCCGCCATCGGCAGCATGAAGCCGGCAACCCCCGCCAGCCCGTAATAGAGCATGACGGTCGCCGCGAGCGCGGCGGTCGCCGACACGCCGAGCACGCCGGGTTCGGCCAGCGGGTTGCGCAACAGGCCCTGAAGTGCCGCCCCGCTCATGCCGAGCGCGCCACCGACCGCCAGCGCCGCGAGCGCGCGGGGCAGGCGGATCGCCCAGACGACCGTCATGTCGCCCGGGCTGCCCGCGCCGATCAGCGCCGCCGCCAGCCGCGCCGGCGGCAGCGGGGTCGAGCCGAGGAAACAGGCGGCAAGCACAGCCGCGACGACCGCGATGACCAGCGCGATGTTGAGCCGAAAGTCGGTCATTCCGCCCCCCGCGCCAGCGCCTCGACCGCGTCGAGCACGAACCAGCCGCCACAGGCGGTCGACGCCCCGTCGAGATTGACGACCGGGCGTTCGCGCAGCTGCGCGCGCGCGACCGGGTGGCGCGCGGCGCTCCAGCCGTCGCGGTGGTCGGTCTCGGTGCCGAAAAAGGCGGCGGCCACCAGATCCGGGCGCTGATAGGCAAGCCGTTCGAGCGGCAATGGCCGCCAGCCCGGCGCGTCCATGAAGTTGGCCAGGCCCGCGGCGGTGATCATCGCGTGAATGAGCGTGCCCGACCCGGTCGTCACCCCCGCCGGGGTCATGTAGAGCGCCTGTCGCGCCGGCCTGTCGCCCCGCAGCCGGGCGAGCCGGGCGTCCATCGCCCGCGCCAGCGCCGCGCCGCGCGCGGACGCGCCAAGGCCGTCCGCCACCTCGATCAGCGTGCGGCGGACGCCGGCCAGATCATTGGCATAGCCGATCTGGACGACCGGCACGCCCGACCGGGCGAAGAAGCGCGCCGCATCCGGCCCGCCGCCATAGGAGCGCACGACCAGATCGGGGCGGCGCACCAGCACATCCTCGGCCCGTGACGGCACCTGCGCGATCCCCGCCGCCCGGGCGCGGTGATAGGAGAAGGATTTGCGGGCATCGGGCGACAGCGCGGCGATGCGGTTTCGCGGCACCAGCGCCAGCACATATTGATCGGCGCAGTAATCGAGGCTGACGACGCGCAGCGGCACCGCCGGCGGGCGCGGTGCCGCGCTGCTCCATGCACCGGACCCGGCCTCACACGCGGTGAGGCCGGGCAGAACCAGGCAGGCGAGCAGAAAGCGTCTGATCAAAGCCGGAGCCTCACACCCACATAGGCCGCGCGGCCAGCCGTGCCGTATCGGAAGATGGTTTCATAGACTTCATCGAACAGATTTTCGACGCGGCCATAGAGTTCGACCGTTTCGGTGACCGGATAGCTGGCGCGCAGATCAACGAGCACATGCCCGTCGAGCCGCCGGGTGTTCGCCGCATTGTCGAAACTGTCGCCGACATGCGCGATGGTCGCGCCGGTCTCCAGCCCGAAGGCCCAGCGATAGTCGATGAGCGCGCTCACCGTCTGTTCGGGCCGCCGTGCGAGGCGCAGCCCGGTGTCGCGGTTTTCGGTGTCGATCAGGCTGTACTGGGCGCGGAAGGTGAGCGCATCGACCGGGGTCATCGTGACCGTCGCCTCCACGCCCGACGCGCGGGTGCGGCGGATATTGTCATAGGTGCCCGACGGGCGGCCGGTGCAGATCGCCGCGCTGTTCTGGAAACAGGACACGAAATCGATCTGGTTCTGCGTGTCGCGGCGGAAATAGGTCGCGCCCAGTTCCAGCCGGCCGTCCAGAAAGCGCTGGACCACGCCCACGTCATAGCTTTTCGACCGTTCGGGCTGCAGCGCCAGATTGCCGAAGTTGCTGCGCAGCTGGAACAGCGTCGGCGCCTTGAAGCCTTCGCCATAGCTGGCGCGGATCGTGGTGGCGCCGCCATTGGGGGTGAACACGCCGCTGCCGGCAAAGGTCGTCGCGCCGCCGAACGTGTCGTGATCGTCATGGCGCACGCCGCCCGTCAGCCTGAGGCCCCTGACCGGCGCGCCGCTCAGCTGCGCATAGACGCTGTCGATGCCCACCCGCGCGGTCGACGGCGCGGCCCCGAAGCTGGACGTGGAGAAGCGCGATGTTTCGGTTTCCGCGCCGAACACCGCTTCCAGCCGGTCGCTGGCGGTGAAGATGCCCTGATATTCGATGCGCTCGTTGCGGCCCAGCCCGGCAAAGGTGTTGACCGGGGTTGCCGCCGTGCGGTCGATATTGTCGCGGTCGGTATCGGTGTAGGTGAAGGCCAGCCGGTTGCGGAAGCGCCCGTCAAGGAAGGTGGCGTTGATGCCGGCATAGCCGACAAACTCTTCGGTCTTCGCCACCTCCAGCGTGTCGGCAAAGGCGAACAGCGGCGCGGGGAAGCCGTCAATGTCGGTCTCGCCGCGCGAATAGAAACCGCGCAGATCGATCGCGATGTTGGCGGCGAGGTCGATCAGCAGCTTGCCGTTCGCGCCGATATTCTCATAGCCGTCGCGCTCGGTGCCGCCGCGCGCCTCGCTGAACGCCGACAGGCCGTCGGTGGTGAAGTAGCCGGCGCCAAAGCTGGCCGCGACCGGCCCGGCGCGGCCCGAGACATTGGCCACCGCCTGATAGGTGTCGCGCCAGCCGCCCTCGGCCCGGGCATTGACTTCCCATGTGTCGGTCGGCGCGCGGGTGATCATGTTGACGACGCCGCCGATCGCCTGGCTGCCCCAGATCACCGACTGGGACCCGCGCACCACCTCGATCCGGGCGATGTTGCCGGTCAGCAGATTGCCGAAGTTGAAGCCCCCGCCCGGCGAGGACGGATCGTTCAGCCGGATGCCGTCGATCAGCGCCACCGTCTGGTCCGCCTCCGCGCCGCGGATGCTGACCCCGGTCGACGTGCCGATGCCGCCATTGCGGGCAAAGGTGACGCCGGGCACGGTGCGCAGCAGATCGACAACGGCATTGCTCTGCCGCGTCTCGATCTCGTCGGTCGCGATCACCGTCACCGATTCACCCACCTCGCTGAGCGCGCGCGGCGCGCGGTTGGCGGTGACGACGATGTCGCGATCGGCGGTGGCGACGGCCAGATCGGGCGATTTGTCGGGCTCTGCCGCGGCCAGTTCGGCGGCGGCAGCGGGGCGGCAAGGGTGGCGGCAGCGATGATGATGGCAGGGGCTGCCAGCGCGGCGGCAAGGGCGGCGCGCGACACATGGGATTTGGTCATAAGTCTTCCTGCGCCGGGGTGTCCTGCACCCGGCGGTCCTGAAACGACGACAAGGGCCGACCGGCGCATGCACGCCGGCCTGGACAGCCCCTTACGGGTGTCGTTTCTGGGGAAGACACATCCTCCCGCGCCCCGGGCTGGACCCGGCCAGAGCCGCGAACGACGCGATGGCAGGTCTCCTGACTCGCCGATCACCGCTTCGGGCCGTCTTCCCAGGACGGATGTCCCAGTGACTTTGGTGGCCGTCAGCTCCCGGCTAACAGTTGCGGGCACAGTCCCGGATTTGCACCGGGTTCCCTCTTCGCCCCGCTCTCACGGGAACCATCTGCGCGGCTGTGTCGCGCATCGGCCGGCCTGCTGTCAACCGGGGCTGACGGGACGGCGGGTGGGCGGGGCAGGTGGAGGGGCTAACGGCGGCGACGAACCGGCGGTGCCGGATCAGAAATCGATGCCGCGCTGCGCCCGGATGCCGGCGGCAAAGGGATGCTTCACCTCGCGCATCTCGCTGACCAGATCGGCATAGTCCATCAGCTCCGGCCTTGCGTCACGCCCGGTCAGGATCACCCCGGTGCGCGCGGCGCGGCGGTCAAGCACGTCCAGCACCCGCGCGATATCCAGATAGTCGTAGCGCAGGGCGATGTTGATTTCATCGAGCACGACCAGATCGAAATCCCCGCCGGTGATCATCGCCTCGGCCCGCGCCAGCGCCTGGGTGGCGGCGGCGACATCGCGGTCACGGTCCTGCGTGTCCCAGGTGAAACCCTCGCCCATGGTGTGCCACACCAGCTCGTCGGGAAAGCGCGCAAAGAACGCGCGTTCGCCGGTTTTCCAGCTGCCCTTGATGAACTGGACGACGCCAACCCGCTGCCCCCAGCCCAGCGCCCGCGCAATCACCCCGAACGCCGATGACGACTTGCCCTTGCCATTGCCGGTATGGACGAGCACCAGCCCCCGCTCCGGATCGCGCGCCTCCCGCGTCTTCTCCCGCTGCGCACGCTGCACCGCCTGCATCCGCACCTTGTGCGCGCCGGCATCGTGATCGGGGGTGTCGGTCATTCGGTAGGGTTCCTTGAGGGGGGGAGAATCGGGCGAGGGACTGATGTATTGACCGTCGCCGGTAACGAAAGTCAGCGCTTCCCCTGACCGGCCACCGGCGACGCGATCACCGACAGTCAGGCCGAAGCGGCGAAGCGACTCGTGCCGTTCCAAAGCCATATCGGGATGCGACAGGCGCTCGATCTTCTCACGACGGACGAGCAGCGCTAGGCGTTCGCTACCTCTTCGAACATTGCCTTCAGCGGGCCGGGCAGAAGCCGCGGTATTCGGTAAGAACTTCTTCGACTACGGCCAACACGAGCGCCCCGCGGTTCGACCATTTTCGCAGATACGGGAAGGCCGCGCGAAGCGCATCTTCGAGCGCGTGGTCGTCCATAACGAGATAATCGCGAAGGACATTGGTCGTCGTGCCGTCCAGATAGCTGACCGGGGCTAGAGTCCCGCTGCCCGTCGTGACAACCTTGTGCTGGATCGCATCGACCATGCGCTGAAGTTCGACATTAGCCAGAGTGTCCACGCCGGCGAAGCGCGCGATATCTTGCAATTCTTCAGGTGCGCGACGCTCTTTGACGAGCAATAGGCAAATCAGGAGCGGATCGAGCAAAAGGTTCTCGATGCCGTTGTGCGATCCCTCGGCTATGACCCGCACGCGACCGACAGAGGTGGCGGTGCCATCCCAATCGACTATCCCATACACACTCTTGTTGCCGGCTTCGTCGAGCCGCTGAACTATGTTCGTGACGATGGTGCAGCCGCTGTTCGTTTCGCCGCCATCTTTGTTCCGCATTCCGGTCGACAGGAAGTTGAGTTCGCGGGCGCATTCGATACGAGATTTAATGAGCGAATAGACCCGCTCGTATATCGCCGCGTCGGTGTCACTTTCCGTGAAGACCTGTCGCCGGCCAGAATAGTCGATCGACAGCGTAGGGACACCAAAGGTGAGCCTATTAAGAGCGTCCTGCTTGGAGATTTTGGTTAGTCCCGAGAGGCCGTCGCTCATTTCGAAAAGAGCGTCTTCGGGGCCAGGGCAACGGTGGTCGGCGAGTGCGTAGTGATGATGCAGTAAATACCCTGCTTCTCGACGAGCCCGTTGCTTATTGCTCCTAGCCACCGATGCACCATCTCGGGATGCAAGGACGCGTCCATTTCGTCCAGCAAGAGCAGCTTCGGTCGCTTTACGTTCATAAGCTGCTCGTCATATTCGAAGGACGAGAGCGCAAATTGAAATAGAACCTTCTCGCCCGACGATAGATTGGCCGTGCCGACCGCTTCACCTGCTGGCTTCTTCAAAAGGTTGATGGATACCGGCGTAAACTTGAGCGTGTCGGGAGCCGCCACCTCATAAGGAAGGCCAAAAGCCTCGATCGTTGCGTTGAGTTGGTCCCACGGAGGCGCGCCGAACAACTCTCGAAACCGCTCTTCCGTGAAGGCTGTGTTCGATCCGTTATGCTGATCTTCGAGTTGCTTCAGGCGGTTCGCCAACAAAGCGTCACGATATCGACCGAACACCAAAGCCATATTCGCACCGAACTGGTCGGCTTCACCCCACGGCGAGAACTGCTCCATATGCTCTGCGGTGACTTCAAGAGGCGGGATGCCGAGCCGTTCGGCCACCTGTCGCACCGGGATCAAAACCGGATGCTGCGGACCATGCTGCTCTGCGCTCCCATTCACCGACCCGTGGATTAGTCGATCCTCCGCAATTCGGTAAAGCTCTTCGATGTGCTGAATAGCATCCGGGTCGGTTTCACCAAGACGCTCGATAAGGGCGGCCGGCCCGATGCGCCAAACATCGTCACCGTTAAGAACGCTTTCGTATCGATTTGCCGTCGCCTGGGCCATTCGTGTCCGTTGATCGAGGGTCACGGTCGCTCGCGCGTGCTCAAAGCCACCGCCGGGCATTCCGGGCATCGGCTGGCCTTGCATGGACATATATTGTTGGGCGGGTTGCGCGGCGCCCAAGCCGCCGTCGTTCACAAGCAGTCTGATCTCTTGCGCTTGCGGTGTCGCGCCACCGGGCGGCCGCGCACCTTGACCGTTATCTGCGGCGGCAATTGAGTTGCGAACCTGGCCACCAGCGATTGCTTGTAGCAGGTGTGACTTCCCGCTTCCGTTGATGCCGACGATAACTGTTAGCGCGGGCAGGGTTACGGTCGGGAACGCCTTGATCGACAGATATGGAAACTGAAGGCTCAACTGCATTCACGCTCTCCGATTCGCCGTCAACAGAGAACATGCCCGAAACACGCGGTCAACGATTGGGCCGATCACAAATATATTTGCACCGTGGATCGCGCCGAACGCGCACCTGAACCTAGTCGGAACCTGTAACAGAAATCCGGTTCCGTACCCCGGAGGGCTATCCAACTAACTATCCGATTTAAATGGATAAACTGGTGGACGCACTAGGGCTCGAACCTAGGACCCGCTGATTAAGAGTCAGCTGCTCTACCAACTGAGCTATGCGTCCACGCTTGGCAGGCGGCGCATGTGTCGGATTCGCGCCGCCGCGTCAAGCGGGGAATTTGCGCTTTTTCGCATCGCGCGGGGTTCGGGGCGGGGCGGGGGCGCGCTCCGGCGACCGCCCGTCGCCTGTGCGCCACCTGTCCGCCGCACCTTGTCACCCGATGCCCTGTTCGCGCATCATCGCCGCATAACCATCCAAGAGAGAGAGGGTCATATGCTGGGCGGGATGCAGGATTTCGTGTTGCGGGTGCCGCGGCTGATCGATCACGCCGCGCGGGAGCACGGCGGGCAGGAGCTGGTCACCCACTGGGCCGATGGGCGGCAGACGCGCACCGACTGGGCCGGGGTTGCGCATGATGCGCGGCGGCTGGCGCAGGCGCTGGAGGCGCTGGGGATGAAGCCAGGGGACCGGATCGCAACGCTGGCCATGAACCATGTCAATCACCTGATCGCCTGGTATGGCGCGATCGGCATGGGCGGGGTGATCCACACGATCAATCCGCGCCTGTTCGATGAACAGATCGTCTATATCGCCAACCATGCCGAGGACCGGGTGCTGTTTTACGACCGCGCCTTTGCCCCGATTGTCGAACGGCTGAAGCCGCAGCTGACCAGCATCGAGCATTATGTGGTGTTCGACGATGGCAGCTTCGAAGCGATGCTCGCGCCCCACAGCGGCGATTATGCCTGGGTGGAGGGGGATGAGCGCGATCCCTGCATGCTCTGCTACACCAGCGGGACGACCGGCAACCCCAAGGGCGTGCTGTATGAGCATCGCTCGACCATGCTGCACGCGATGACCGAGGTGGCGCCGGCGGTGTTCAACCTGTCGCCGCTGGCCGTCGCGCTGCCGGTGGTGCCGATGTTCCACGCCGCCGCTTGGGGCCTGCCCTTTGCCGGCGCGCTGGCGGGGATCAAGTTCGTGTTCTCCGCGATCAACGATCCCAAGGTGCTGACCGATCTGATGAATGCGGAAAAGGTCACGCATTCGGCCGGCGTGCCGACCGTGTGGCTGGCGCTGTTCCAGCATATGGACGCCACCGGCGATGCGCCCCGGCATCTGGAACTGGTGACGATCGGCGGATCGGCCGCGCCGCGCGCGATGATCGAACGGCTGATGAAGATGGGCATCCGCGTCGGCCATGCCTGGGGGATGACGGAAACGTCGCCGATCGGCACGATGGGCGCGCCGCCGGCCGACTGGAACGCGCTCAGCTTTGAACAGCAGGTCGATCTGGTCGTCCGCCAGGGGCGGGTGCCGTTCGGTGTCGAGTTGCGCGTCGTCGACGATGAAGGCCGGGTGCAGCCGCGCGACGGCAGGTCGAGCGGGCGGCTGCAGGTGCGCGGCCCCTGGGTGATCAAGCGCTATTTCAAGGCCGATGCCGACAGCGTCGATGCCGATCAGTGGTTCGACACCGGCGATGTGTCGGTGCTGCACCCCGATGGCACGATGCAGATCACCGACCGGGCAAAAGATGTGATCAAATCGGGCGGTGAATGGATCAGCTCGGTCGAGCTGGAAAATGCCGCGGTCGGCTGCCCCGGCGTGGCCGAGGCGGCGGCGGTGGGCGTGCACCATCCCAAATGGGATGAACGGCCGCTGCTGCTGGTCGTGCGCAAGCCGGGAGCGGAGGTGACGGCCGACCAGATCCTCGCCCATCTGGCCGGCCATGTCGCCAAATGGTGGCTGCCGGACGAGATCCTGTTCGTCGACAGCCTGCCGCACACCGCGACCGGCAAGCTGCTGAAAACCGCACTGCGCGACCAGTATCGCGACTACCGCCTGGCGACGGTCGCGGCCTGAGCGCA